>JAGPCY010000034.1 GCA_018057825.1 Kofleriaceae bacterium
CCCCATCACCGCCCACCCCATCACCGCCCGCCCCATCACCCACGCCCCGCCCGCGATCCGGACGAGCGCTCGCGACTGCCCGCGATCCGAACGGGCCCGCGCCTCCACCGCCGGCCCATCGCGCGATCCGGGCGGGCCCACGCGCCACTACCACCGCCGCAGCACGCACTGGTCCAGGCGCCACGCTCTGGGCCGTTTCGGGTGGGGTTCCCTTTTCGGCACCGCCGAAAAGGGGAGGGTTTTTTCGAAAAACCCTCATGTATCGCTACAGGAAATTCCCGATCGTGAACTCGAACACCAGGGGCTCCTCGCCGTCCTGGCGGTCGAGGGGGATGCCCCACTCGAAGCGCAGCGGGCCGATCGGCGAGAACCACCGGAAGCCGAAGCCGACCGACTTGCGTAGGCCGGTGGTGACCGACTCGGGGAAGCGGAAGCACGGGTCGTACTTGGGCGACACCGACGCGCTCACGCTCGACAGGCCGCTGCAGTACCGCGGCTCGAGGTTGTACGCGTTGCCCATGTCGAAGAACAGCACGCCCGAGATCGCCAGGCGCTTGATGAGCGAGAACTCGACCTCGCTGTTCCAGATGAGCTGCATGTTGCCGCCGAGCGGCAGCCGCGACAGCCCGCCGTCGGGGGTGATGCCGGTCTGGAGCAGCGGCCCCAGCGACCGCGGGCTGAACCCGCGGACGTCGTAGATGCCGCCGATCAGGTAGCGCTCGCTGATCGGCACGCCCAGCGGATCGGTCGAGGTGGTGACGCCGATCTCGGCGTTGGTGTGGAGGACGAACGGGCCCCACAGGTGGCGATAGTGGCGGGCGAAGCCACCCCAGCGCCAGAACACGTTCTCGGAGCCGGTGAACTTCGAGGCGTACTCGACGAAGGCGTTGTGGTACCAGCCACCGGTCGGGAACAGGCGGTTGTTGCGCGAGTCCCACTGCACCGAGGCGCGCACCGAGGAGGTGACCCCGCCGCGGAACAGGTTGGCGACCTGCTGGTTCGAGATCGGCTGGCGGATCGCGCCCAGGGTCGCGAAGCCCGAGGCCCCGGTCGAGATGCCGACGTCCTCGAGCTTGTAGGTCAGAAACGCCGAGGCCTCGTACGAGATCGGGTAGCCCCAGGTCAGGCTGAAGCCGCCGGCGTTGCGCGAGAAGTTCGAGAACGCCCGGCTCTGGTTGTACAGATCGAAGGCGAAGCGCCACTGGCTGTCGAGGAAGTACGGCTCGACGAACCGCAGCAAGAACTGCTGACGCAGGCTCGAGAGCTGGGCCTGAAGCGCCAGGGTCTGGCCGCGGCCGAACAGGTTGTTCTGGGAGATCTGGGCCTGGGCGATGAAGTTCTCGACCGATGAGAAGCCGGCGCCGATCTGGAAGGTCCCGGTCGGCCGCTCGCGGACCTCGACGTTGACCTCGACCAGCTCGTCCGAGCTGCCCTTGCCGGTCGAGACGTTGACCTCCTCGAAGAAGCCGAGCGCAGTGATGCGGCGCTTGCTCTCGTCGAGGTTCGACGACGAGAACAGCTCGCCCTCGGCGATCTTCATCTCGCGCCGGATCACCTTGTCGCGGGTCTTGGAGTTGCCGCGGATGTTGATGCGCTCGAAGTAGGCCTTCTTGCCGCTCTCGACCTCCCACACCAGATCGATGGTGTGGTTCTTCATGTCGGGCAAGGTCAGCGGGGCCACCGAGGCGTAGGCGTAGCCCTGGTCCTTGTAGTAGGCCTCGAGGCGCTCCTTGTCGCCGATCAAGGCCGACCGGCTGAACTGGTCGCCGTCGCTGGCCGCCAGCTTCTTGCGGTGCAGGGCCTCGTCGCCGATGAGCGAGCCCTTGAACTTGATCGAGCCGTAGCGGAAGACCGGGCCCTCGTCGATCGGGACCGCGACGTACATGTACTGCTTGTCGCGCGAGAGCTGGAGCCGCGGGGTGCCGAGCTTGACCGCGGCGTAGCCCTTGTCCCAGTAGTGCGCGGTGATGATGATCAGGTCGCGCTCGAAGTCGGTCTGGTTGAAGGTGCCGGACTCCGACAGGAACGACAGCGCCCCGCCCTTGCGGGTCGCGATGTAGTTGCGCAGCTCGTCGTCCGACACCGCCTTGTTGCCGATGAAGTCGACGCCGCGGATCTGGATCTTGGCGCGCTCGTCGACCTTGAACCAGACGTCGACCTCGGCCTCGTTGACCGGCTTGACCTCCCACTCGACGGTGGCCAGGTAGTAGCCCTTCTCGTTGTACAGCTCCGCGATCTTGTCGCGGTTCTCCTTGACCTTGCCGATGTCGAGGATGGCGTCGCGCTCGAGGTCGACCCGCTCGTTGATCTTCTCGAGGCCGAGGTCGTTGGCGCCGTCGACCAGGATCTTGCGGACCGAGGGCTTCTCCTTGACCGCGAAGGTCAGGATCGCGCCGCCGCCCGGGCCGAGCTCGACCTCGACGGTGACGTCGGCGAAGAAGCCCATCTTCCACATCGCCCGGACGTCGTCGCGGATCTTGGCGGGATCGAGGGTGCCGCCGACCTTCGACAGCAGGTTGACCAGGATCGCGTCGGCCTCGACCTTGCGGTTGCCGCGGAACTGGATGCGATCGATCGGTCGGCCGGCCAGCTTGGGCTGGACGCCCTCGGAGGTGATCGCGCCCTCGCCGTCGGGGCCGGGCTGGGCCAGGGCCGGCGCGGTAGCGCCGAGCGTCACCGCGATCAACGCGGCCAGGCGGGTGCGGGCAGTCACGGCGCGACCTCGCGGGGTTGCGCGGGACGGGTCAGGCCGTCGCCGCCCAGAGATTCGGTCGGCACCAGGCGGCCGCCATCGATCATCGTCAGCGAACGAGGCATGAGGCGCGCAAGCTCCAGGTTGTGGGTGACGACCAGAAGCGTCGACCCCCGCTCGCGGTTGAGCTCGAGGAATAGCTGGTGGATCTCCTCGCCGGTCTGCCGGTCGAGGTTGCCGGTCGGCTCGTCGGCCAGGAGCAGCGCCGGGCCGAGCACCATGGCGCGCGCCAGGGCGACCCGTTGCTGCTCGCCACCCGAGAGCTGAGACGGCTTGTGGGTGAGGCGCTTGCCCAGCCCGACCCGGCCCAGGACGTCGGCGGCGCGCCGGCGGATCTCGGCCTTGGGCAGGCGCTGGATCAGGCCCGGCATCATCACGTTCTCGAGGGCGGTGAACTCGGGCAGGAGGTGATGGAACTGGAAGACGAAGCCGATCTTCCGGTTGCGGAACAGGGCCAGGCGCTCGGGCCCCATCGTCGTCACCTCTTCGCCGTCGAACGTGATCGAGCCGCGGGTCGGAAGATCGAGGGTGCCGAGGATCTGCAGGAAGGTCGACTTGCCGACGCCCGAGGCGCCGACCACCGCGACCATGTCGCCCGCGGCGAGGTGCAGCTCGACGTCGCGGAGCACCGACAGCACCTGGCCGCCATGGACGTACTCCTTGGCCATGCCGACGATGTCGACGCGGGCGCCGAGCCTCCCCGTATTCGGGCCGAAGGTGGCGGCGGGGCCAGAGGTGCGATCGCCGGTCGGCGGGGCGGTGGGGGTCGACGAGTCGGAGATCACGGGATTCTCTAAGCGGCGCCGGAACTTAGTCGGCGGTCTGGGGCCTGTCAACGCGATTGGACCCCGACCGCGCGGCTCCGGTTGCCTAGAGATCGGGCCAGAGCACCGAACGGTTCGGCGCTCTAGAGCCCCAAGGACGCGCCCACGGTCCACGTCCGCACCCCACCCTTCGAACCGTCGGCGAAGGTCAACTCGTCCTGGGCGACCTCTGCCCAGAGCCCGGCCTCGCCCAGGAGCGGCGCCTCCAGCCGGTACTCGAGGCCAACGCCGCCGACCAGGCCGCGGGCCGAGTCGCCCAGGCGGGCGTCGAGTCCGTCGACCCAGGTGTGCTCCAGCCCGAGCCGGAGGAAGCCGTTCAGGTGGCCGTCGAGGGGCAGGCTCAGCCGACCGTGGATGCCGACCGCCCGGGCCTCGCCGGCGCCGATGCCGAACCGGCCCAGGCTGGCCTCGATCGCCAGCCGGCCGAGGCGCGTGCCCAGGGCCAGGCGCTGCTGCGGGGTGTCCGACGGCGCGGCCTCGACCGGCGCGGCCAGGATGCCTTCGCCGTCGATGACACCGCCCATCCCGAGGGAGACGTAGGTGCCGGCGTGGGCGGCGGTAGCGGAGCCGAGGACGATCAGGGCGGCGAGCGCGGTGCGCATGCCGAGGGAATCAGCAAGCGATGTGCCACCGGGCGACCGGCCAAATCACCGCGCGTCGCCAGTCGCCATGACCTGCGGTTCACGCCCACCCGCCGCGATCGTCACGCCGGCGCCGCCGGCCGTGGGATCACGACTTCTTCAGGCCGATCGCGGGCCGGAGCTGCGCCGCGAGGAGGGCCGGGTAGATCGTCGCGACGAAGCTCGTGCCGAGGGCGGCGGCGAAGGTCAGCGCGACCGTCATCGGGTCGATCTGCACCGGCAGGGTGTCGATGTAGTAGACGTTGGGATCGATCGGCAGGCCGGCGTAGATGAGGTACGCGCAGATGCCCAGGCCGGTCAGCACGCCCAGGCCACCGCCGATGACGCCGATCAGCGTGCCCTGGATGAGGAACACCCCGACGATCCCGCGATCGCTCGCGCCCAGGGTCTTCAGCAGCGCGATCTGCCGGGCCTTCTCGACCACGGTCATGATCAGCGTGCCGACGATCGAGAACGACGCGACCAGGATGATGATCCCGAGGATGATGAACATCGCGATCTTCTCGAGCTTGAGGGCCGAGAACAGGTTGCGGTTGAGCTCGCGCCAGCCGGCCACGCGGTAGCTCGGCCCCAGGGCGCGGCTCAGCCGATCGACGACGACGTCGACCTGGTCGGGGTCGGTGACCCGGACCTCGATGCCGTCGACCCCGTCGCCCAGGCGCAGGAAGCTCTGGAACGAGTCGAGGGACACGTAGACCAGCTTCAGGTCGTACTCGTACATCCCGGTGAAGAACTGCCCGGCCACGCGGTAGTCGCGGTTGAACGGGATGGGCGTGCCGTTGGCGTCGGGGTTCATCGGGTCGGCCAGGGGCGACACCAGCCGCACCTCCTGACCGGTGTAGAGGTGGATCTGCTTGACCAGCTCGCGGCCGACCAGCACCCCGGACAGGGTCGCGATCCGGGCGCTGGCGCGCCGGGGATCGTCGGTGACGGCCCCGGACAGATCGCGCGGTCGGGCGTCGGGGTCGACCGCGGCGCCGTCGGCGAAGTCCTCGGGGGCGGGATCGACCACCGGGCCGGCGCTGGGATCCGAGAAGTCGATCGGGTCGCCGCCGGCCGGCAGGTCGTCCGGCGCGGGATCGATCGCGTCGGGCGCTGGCGGCGCCGCCGGCTCGACGACCGGGATGTCGGTGCCGCCATCCATCAGCGGGTCGAGGCGCTCGAGGGCCGAGGGATCCTCCAGGAAGGAGCGCAGCGACGTGACGTTGACCGCGCTGGCCGGGTCGATGCCCTTGATGACGACGTTCGCGTAGTTGCCGCTGGCGGCGATCACGACCTCGGAGGTGGCGAACGGCGTCGAGGCCACGACCCCAGGGACCCGATCGATCGTCGCGCGCAGCTCGGCCCACTCGGTGAACTCGCCGTCCTCCTTCGTGATCTGGATGTGGGCGTTGGAGCCGAGGATCTTCTGGCGCAGGTCACCCTCGAAGCCGTTCATCACCGACTGCACCGTGACCAGGGACCAGCAGCCCAACCAGACCCCGACGATCGACACGGTCGAGTAGAACGTGAAGAAGAACCGGATCGCGAACACGAACAGCCACAGGCCGGCGAAGACGTAGCCGCCGATCGCGACCCAGCCGGCGGTCTGCCAGCTCGGCGAGCCGCGATCGACGAGGGAACCGGCGCGCGGCGCGTCGAGCAACCAGGCCTGCGCGGCCTGCGCGCCCAGCCCGATGACCAGCCAGAGCCCGACCATCATGAGCGCGAGCGAACTCACATGGCGCGGCCGGGCCATGAGGTACCGCAGCGCCACGAACACCTGAAAGCGGCTTCGACTCATGGGAGGGGACGCTCCTGCGGTACCACTTCGGGCCCCTCGGCGCTACTCGGGCCGCATCTGCGGGAACAGGATCACGTCGCGGATCGAGGCCGCGCCGGTGAGCATCATCGCCAGGCGATCGATGCCGATGCCCTCCCCCGCCGTCGGCGGCATGCCGACCTCGAGGGCCCGGCAGTAGTCCTCGTCGTAGTCCATGGTCTCGTCGGCGCCGACCGCCTTGGCCCGGAGCTGGGCGACGAACCGGGCCCGCTGATCGTCGGGGTCGTTGAGCTCGGAGAAGCCGTTGGCGATCTCCTTGCCGTTCACGAACAGCTCGAAGCGGTCGCAAAACGCCGGGTCGCGATCGCTGCGCCGCGCCAGCGGCGACACCGCGAGCGGGAAGTCGGTCAAGAAGGTCGGCTGGACCAGCTTGGCCTCGGCGGTGGCCTCGAATACCAGGTAGCCCAGGTGGCCGGCGCGCAGCCGCGCGGTCAGGCCGGTCGGCCCGTCGGGGTAGGCGGCGACGATGCGCGGCGCCACCGTCGGCCGGGTCGCCGGGTCCTTGAGCGCGGCGGTCAGCTCAGCCGCCACCAGGCCGGCGCCGTCGGCGGCGCCCTCGAGGAGGATGCGGACCACGTCGGCGGCCGGCACGCCGTGGTCGACGGCGAGGGTCGCGGCCGCGATCGGATCGGTGAACAGGGCCGCGGTGTCGTCGGCCGACAGCCCGCCGAGCTGGTGGACGGCGTCCTTGATCGAGATCCGCCGCCACGGCCGGGCCAGATCGAGCTCGACGCCGTCCCAGGTGAGCTGCGTGCCGCCGCACACCGCGGTCGCCAGCTCGGTGATCATCTCCTCGGTGGCGTCCATCAGGTCGGTGTAGGTCGCGTAGGCCCAGTAGAACTCGAGCATCGTGAACTCGGGGTTGTGCTGGCGCGACAGCCCCTCGTTGCGGAAGTTGCGGTTGATCTCGTAGACCCGCTCGAGGCCGCCGACGATCAAGCGCTTGAGGTACAGCTCCGGCGCGATCCGCAGGTACAGCGTGAGGTCGAGGGCGTTGTGGTGGGTCACGAAGGGCCGCGCCGCGGCGCCGCCGACGATGGGGTGCATCATCGGGGTCTCGACCTCGAGGAAGCCGCGCTGATCGAGGTAGCGGCGGATCCCGGCGACGATCTGGGAGCGCTTGACGAAGACCGCCCGGACCTCGGGGCTGACCGCCAGATCGACGTAGCGCTGGCGGTAGCGGGCCTCGACGTCGGTCAGGCCGTGCCACTTGTCGGGCAGCGGCCGGATCGACTTGGTGAGGAGCCACACCCGGGTGACCAGGAGCGACAGCTCGCCGCGCTTGGTCCAGAACATCCGGCCCTCTGCGCCGACGATGTCGCCGACGTCGAGCTCGGGCACCACGACCGCGAAGTCGTCGCCGTCGCAGTGATCGATCGCCAGGTAGAGCTGGAGGTCGGCGTCGCGATCGCGGATCGGCGCGAACACGGTCTTGCCGAAGCCGCGCTTGGCCATGACCCGGCCCGCCACCCGCACCACCTCGCCGTCGATGGGCTCGATCGGCGCGCCCTTGTCGCGCGGCGCGTCGGCGGCCGGCGCCGGCGGCTTGGTCGGCTCATAGCGGGCGCGCAGCTCGGCCAGCCCATGGCTCGGGCGGACGTCGTTGCGGTACGGATCGCGCGCGGCGGCGCGCAGCTTGTCGGCCTTGGCCCGGCGTTCGGCCATGATGCGGTCGAGGGTGGAGTCGAAGCTGGGCCCGTCGGACATGGCGGCGGAGTCTATCCGAGAACGTGCTAAGACGCGCCCATGAGGACGCTTCCGTTGGTCGCGGCGATCGCCCTGGCGGTCGTCGGCTGCAAGGGCAAGGACAAGGACAAGGCCCCCGCCGCGGGGACCGGGACCGGCGCGCCTGGCGCCGTCGCCGCCTGTGCCGGCGGCGTCAAGAAGGGCCCGCTGACCTGGTACGAGGACGACTACGCGGCGGCGCTGGCGTGCGCGCGGGCCAGCAAGCGCCCCCTGGTCGTCGATATGTGGGCACCGTGGTGCCACACCTGCCTGTCGATGTCGGCGACCGTGCTGGTCGATCCGTCGCTGGCGCCGCTGGCCGATCGCTTCGTGTGGGTGGCCCTCGACACCGATCGCGAGAAGAACGCCGCGGTGGTCGGGCGCTTCGCGCTGTCGAACTGGCCGACCTACTTCGTCCTGGCCCCGGCCACCGAGGCGATCGCCGGCCGCTGGCTCGGCGCCGCGGCGGTCGCGCAGTTCCGGCAGTTCCTGAAGGACGGCGAGACCGCGGCCCTGGCCCTCGACGGCGGCGCCGCCCTCGATCCGCTCCTGGCCCTGGTGCAGGCCGGCGACGTCGCCGCGACCGGCAAGGACTTCGCGACCGCCGCGGCGCGGTACGGCGAGGCCCTGGCCAAGGCGCCCGGCGACTGGCCGCGCCGCGCCGACGTGCTGGTCGCGCAGATCTCCGCGCTCAACCGCGCCGGCGACGTCGCCGGGTGCCTGGCCCTGGCGCAGACCGGGGCCACTCAGACCGGCACCAGCGCCAACGCCACCGACTTCCTGGTGTGGGCCAACTCGTGCGCCGACAAGGACGGCGCCGATCCCGCGGCGGCGCGGGCGGTGCGCGAGCTGACCGTGACCGTGCTCGGCACGCTCAAGGCCGACGCCGCCGCGCCGCTGTCGGCCGACGACAAGAGCGACCTCATGCTCAACCTCCGCGAGGCCCTCGACAAGCTCGGCCAGGCCGACCAGGCCAAGGCCGTGGCCGCCGAGCAGGCCGCGCTCCTCGACGAGGCCGCGGCGAAGGCCACCGAGCCGATGGTGGCCATGACCTTCAACTGGCATCGCGCCGAGGTCTACGTCTACCTGGGCAAGCCCGACGCGATCGTGGCCGCCCTCGAGCGCTCGGTCGCCGATCTGCCCAAGGAGTACGACCCGCCCTATCGCCTGGCGTGGGTGCACCTGAAGGCTGGCCGGCTGCCCGAGGCCAAGAAGTGGATCGCCGACGCGATGACCAAGGCCTACGGGCCGCGCAAGGTCCGGGTCGCCAGCATGGCGGTCGAGATCGCCAAGGGGCTCGGCGATCCCGCCGGTGAGCGGGCCGCCCGCGAGGCCCTGATCGAGACCCTGGCCGCGCTGCCGGCGGAGGTCGCGCAGCCCGAGGCCCTGGCCAAGGCCAAGGCCGACCTGGCGGCGATGAGCGCGCCTGGCGGCGACGCCGGCGCCGACGCGAGCAAGTAAGTGGCCGTCGAGCGCGACCGCCCGATCGACAGCCTCCTGGCCGCCGGCGGCGCCGCGCCCGACGCCGTCCACGGCGAGGTCGTGCCGCCGATCCACGTCGCCTCGACCTACGCCCGCGACCCCGACTATCGGCTGCCGAGCGCGGCCGCCTACGGCCGCGACGACAACCCGAGCCAGCGCCCGGCCGAGGAGCTCTTGACCGCCCTCGAAGGCGGCGCCGCGGCCCTGTTGTTCTCGTCGGGGATGGCGGCGGCGACGGCGGTGTTTCAGACCCTGGCGCCCGGCGACCGGGTGATCGCCCCGCGGGTCATGTACTGGGGCCTGCGCGGCTGGCTCGAGCGCTACACCCGCCAGTTCGGCCTGCCGTTGACGCTGGTCGACACCAGCGACCTGGACGCGGTGACCGCGGCGCTGGCCGCCGGGCCGACCGCGCTCCTGTGGCTCGAGGTGCCGGCCAACCCGACCTGGGACGTCGCCGACGTCGCGGCCTGCGCCGACCTGGCGCATCGGGCCGGGGCCCGGGTCGCGGTCGACGCCACCGCGGCCACGCCGATCCACCTGCGGCCGCTGACCCTGGGCGCGGATCTGGTGATGCACGCCGCGACCAAGTACCTGAACGGCCACTCCGACGTGATCGCCGGCGCGCTGGTGACCGCCCACGACGACGAACCGTGGCAGCGCCTGCGGGTCCATCGCCACGACGCCGGTGCGATCCTCGGGCCCTTCGAGGCGTGGCTGCTCCACCGCGGCATGCGCACGCTGGCGGTCCGGGTGCGACGCCAGAGCGCCAGCGCCCTGGCGATCGCGACCGCGCTCGAGGGCCACCCGCGGCTGGTCGAGGTTCGCTACCCCGGCCTGCCGTCGCATCCGCACCACGCGGTGGCGGCGCGGCAATGGCGCGGCGGGTTCGGCGGCATGTTGTCGGTGCGGGTGGCCGGCGGGGCGCCGGCCGCGCTGGCGGTGGCGGGCCGCTTGACCCGGTTCCTGCGCGCGACGTCGCTGGGCGGGGTCGAGTCGCTGGTCGAGCACCGGGCCTCGGTCGAGCCGCCTGACTCGCCGGTGCCGCCGGAGCTGCTTCGGCTGTCGATCGGCCTCGAGGAGCCGGACGAGTTGATCGCGGATCTGCGGGAGGCCCTGGGCTAGCGCGGAGGAGGCGGCGGCCGAGGCCGAGGCCGAGACCGAGACCGAGACCGAGACCGAGGCCGAGACCGAGACCGAGACCGAGGCCGAGGCCGAGACCGAGGCCGAGACCGAGGCGGAGACCGAGACCGAGGCCGAGGCCGAGGCCGAGACCGAGGCCGAGACCGAGGCCGAGACCGAGACCGAGACCGAGGCCGAGGCCGAGACCGAGACCGAGACCGAGTCCGAGGAGGCTCGGGGCTACGCGCCGGCGCCGGCGCGCTGGAGCAGATAGGTCCGGATGAGATCGTCGAGGTCGCCGTCGAGCACCGCCGACACCTGGCTGGTCTTGACCTCGGTGCGGTGGTCGTTCACCTGCTGGTAGGGGAACAAGACGTAGCTGCGGATCTGGCTGCCCCACTCGATCTTCAGCTTGGCCTTGGCCTCCTCGGCGGCCTTGGCCTCGCGCTTGGACACCTCGAGCTCGTACAGGCGCGCCGACAGCATCTTCATCGCCTTGGCCTTGTTCGAGTGCTGGCTGCGCTCGTTCTGGCACTGGACGACGATGCCCGTCGGCAGGTGCGTGATGCGCACCGCCGAGTCGGTCTTGTTGACGTGCTGACCGCCGGCGCCGCCGGCGCGGTAGGTGTCGATCTTCAGATCCTCGGTGTTGATGTCGACGACGATGTCGTCGTCGATGTCCGGGGTGATCGTCATCGACGCGAACGAGGTCTGGCGTCGGCCCTGCTGATCGAACGGCGACACCCGCACCAGGCGGTGGACGCCGTTCTCGGCCTTGAGCAGGCCGAAGGCGTTGTCGCCGGTGATGATCATGGTCGCGCCCTTGATGCCGGCCTCCTCGGCCGGCTGCTCGTCGACCACCTCGACCTTCCAGCCCTTGCGCTCGGCGTAGCGCATGATCATGCGCATGAGCATCTGCGCCCAGTCCGAGGCGTCGACGCCACCGGCGCCGGCCTGGATCTGCACGATCGCGCCTTGGCCGTCGAACTCGCCCGACAGCATGCGGCGGAACTCGAGGTCGTCGAGGGCCTTGCCGACCGCCTTGGCGGCGGCGACCGCCTCCTGGCCGGTGGCCTCGTCGGCGGCCTCGTCGGCCAGCTCGAGCAGGACCTCGGCGTCGGACAGCGCTCGGATCTGGCTGTCGTAGGCCGAGACCAAGGACTTGAGCTGCTTGGTCTGCTTGGTGATGGCCTCGGCGCGGGTCCGGTCGTTCCAGAACCCAGGCTCGGCCGCGACCGACTCCAGCTCCTCGATCTTCAGGCGCTTGGGGTCGAGGTCAAAGTAACCTCCGGAGCGACTCGGCCTTGCCCGAGAGCTCCTTCAGGAGGGCGCGCGTCTCGCGCACGTCGACGGTGGACAGCGACATGCCGTCCCTATACCCCGCCGCGGCGCAGCGGCACAAGCTCGCGCTTGCCCAGCGGCACCGGGTACTCGCCGGTGAAGCAGGCCGAGCAGTAGCCGCCAGCGTTGACCGCCCCGGCCTCCTTGACCGCCACCGCCCCCATCAGGCCATCGTGGGACAGGTAGCCCAGGGAGTCGCAGGTGACGTAGCGGGCGATCTCCTCGAGGGAGTGCGAGGCCGCGACCAGCTCGCTGCGGGTCGGGGTGTCGATGCCGTAGAAGCACGGATGGGTGGTCGGCGGCGCGCTGATCCGCAGGTGGACCTCGGTCGCGCCGGCGGCCCGGAGCATCTTCACGATCTTGCGCGAGGTCGTGCCGCGGACCAGGGAGTCGTCGACCACCACGACCCGCTTGCCGTCGACCACCGTGCGGACCGGCGACAGCTTGAGGCGGACCCCGAAGTGGCGGATCGAGTCCTGGGGCTCGATGAACGTGCGGCCGACGTAGTGCGACCGGATGAGCCCCATCTCGAAGGGGATCCCGGCCTGCTTGGCGTAGCCGATCGCCGCCGGCACGCCGGAGTCGGGCACCGGGATGACGACGTCGGCCTCGGCGGGTTGCTCGATCGCGAGGCGCTGCCCCATGCGCTCGCGGGCGCGGTAGACCGCCTTGCCGTTGACCAGGCTGTCGGGCCGGGCGAAGTAGACGTGCTCGAAGACGCAGAACTTGGGCGGCACCGGCTCGACGTCGAGGCGGTGGCTGGTCAGCCCGCGCTCGTCGATCACCACGACCTCGCCGGGCTCGACGTCGCGCAGGTACTCGGCCTCGATCAGGTCGAAGGCGCTGGTCTCCGACGACAAGACGTAGGCGTCCTTCCACCGACCGACCACCAGCGGGCGAAACCCGTGGGGATCGCGGACGCCGATCAGCTTGCCGTCGGCCAGGAGCACCAGCGAGTACGCGCCGGTGACCTGGCGCAGGGCGGCGATCAACCGGGCCACCGGATCGAACTCCGGGACCTTGGCCATCAGGTGGACGATGCACTCGGTGTCGCTGGTGGTCTGGAAGATCGAGCCGGCGGCCTCGAGGCGGGTGCGCAGCTCGTCGGCGTTGACCAGGTTGCCGTTGTGGGCGATGGCGACCGAGCCGCCCGAGTAGTCGAACAGGAACGGCTGGGCGTTGCGCAGCTCGGAGCTGCCGGCGGTCGAGTAGCGGGTGTGGCCGATGGCCGCGCGCCCGGGCAGGCGGGCCAGGGACTTCTCGTCGAAGATGTCGGTGACCAGGCCCATGCCGACGTGGCGGCGTAGGCCCTTGTCGCCGGCGACCAGCCCGGCGGACTCCTGGCCGCGGTGCTGCAGGGCGTGCAGGCCCAGGTAGGCCAGGTTGGCGGCCTCGTCGTGACCATGGATGCCGAAGACGCCACACATGGTCCCTCCGGTACCACGAGGCCAAAGCGCTGTCACCCCGGGGGGAGGGGGGGTGATCGCCGCAGGTCCAACCGCCGAAACCTTGTGCCCGGACCCGACCTGCCGGACAATGGCGCCCAGTGACTGCCAAGGTCCTGTGGCGCGACGCCCAAGGCATCGAGGGCTCCATCGAGCTCGGCACGCAGGAGATCCGCGTCGGGCGGTCGATGGACTGCGCGATCCGCACCGACGACGCGATGGTGTCTCGACACCACGCCCGGATCGTGTGGGCCGGCGCCGGCTACATGGTCGAAGACCTGGGCTCGGCCAACAAGGTCTACTACCAGGAGCAGGTGGTGCAGCAGCACATGCTGCGCCACGGCGACGCGGTCCGGTGCGGCAGCCTGTGGCTGCGGTTCGTCGACACCGCCCAGCTCGGCCAGCCGGCCCCCGCCCCGGTCGCGCCGCCGGCCCCCGCGCCGATGCCGATGCCCGCGCCGATGCCCGCGCCGATGCCGATCCCGCCGACCGCGGCCCAGGTGCCGATGCCGGCGCCCGCGCCGATGGCCCCCCCGCCGACCCCGATGGCGCCGGCGCCGATGGCGCCCGGTCCCGCCGCCGGCGGTGGCGCCGGTGACGACGAGGAGATCCGCCGCCTGCGCCGCCGCATCGAGCAGCTCCAGGCCGAGCTGCGGGCCTATCGCGGCGGCAAGGTCGGCCAGGACAAGGCGCGGCGGATGGAGGATCTCGAAAACGATCTGTCCAACGCCGAGGTCGAGCGCGATCGCTTCAAGCGGCGCATCGACGAGCTCGAGGGCACCCTCAAGGCCGAGAGCGGCTCGGCCAAGGTCCAGCGCGCGGTCGAGATCCGCGGCAAGGCCGCCGAGATGGTGACCTCGCTCAACGACGTGCTGTCGAGCCTGCGCATCGAGGTGATGGCCGCCGAGGGCGAGTTCGATCAGTACTCGCACCAGCTACCCCGCGCCTCCTTCGAGCTGATCCGTCAGTCGATGAAGAACGCCGCGGACTTCGCGGACCAGGCCCGCGAGCTGTTGCGGTCGCTGCGGGAAATCGCGAGTTGAGAGGGAGGGTTTTTCGAAAAAACCCTCCCCCCGTCCGCGAAGCGGACGGGGCCCCCCTCCCATAACGTCCGGATCGCGGGAGCGTCGTTGGTGATCTGCGACGGTGGTGGTGGCGCGTGAGCGTGGAGGTTCAGCCGCTGTCTGCATGCACCACCGAGGGTGGTGACCTCGGGCAAACCCTCGCGTGACTTTCGGAGGGTTTTTCGAAAAAACCCTCCCCCCGTCCGCGAAGCGGACGGGGCCCCCCTCCCATAACGTCCGGATCGCGGGAGCGCGGTGGGTGATCTGAGGCGGTGGTGGTGGGGCGTGAGCGTCGACGTTCAGCCGCTGTCTGCTTCAGCGAGGTGCGTGGGTGACCTCGGAGAATTGAGAGGGAGGTTTTTTCGAAAAAGCCCTCCCCCCCTCCCACGTGACGCCCGGAGGTCCGGATCGCGGGAGCGTCGTCGGTGATCTCGATGGGGTCTGGGTGGCAACGTGGCTGCGTGATGGCTGCAAGGCTTGCGCGATGGGCTGGGGCGCGGCATGGTCCGCGCGATGCTGGCTCCGGCGACGGCGGTCTCGACCGCCACGACTCAAGGGATCGAGGTCACGGTTCGTTCGCGCTACCTGCCCGAGCAGTCGGCGCCCGATCATCATCGCTACGTGTTCGCGTACACGATCAAGATCGCGAACCGCGGTGAGCGCCCAGCGCAGCTCCGCACGCGCCACTGGATCATCACCGACGGCCGCGGCGGGATCGAGGAGGTCCGCGGCGACGGCGTGGTCGGCGAGCAGCCGCGCCTCGAGCCCGGCGAGCAGTTCGAGTACACCTCGGGCTGCGTGCTGAAGACCCCGATCGGGACGATGCACGGCACCTACCAGATGGTGCGCGACGACGGCGCCGGCTTCGACGCCGAGATCGCCGCGTTCTCGCTGGTGGCGCCCAAGAAGACCGACGCGTTCAACTGAGCTTTTTGGGAGGGTTTGTCACCAAACCCTCCCCCGCCGGGGTCACGCCCCCGGCGGGTCCCCCTCCCGAGACGCGCCCCTCCGGGGCGCTGGCGCCCCTCCGGGGCGCCAGGTGCCTCAGCGCGGACCTCGGGTGGACGCAGACCAACCGACCGTGGGCGGACTCGGACGCGGGCTCGGGTTCGGATGTTGGACTCGGACTCGGGCTCGGACTCGGACGCGGACGCGGGCTCGGGCTCGGACGCGGACGCGGGCTCGGAATAGTGGTGAGGGCACGGAGGAGGTGGGGGCCGGCCGCCCGCGAGGGAGACCCGGCGCAGGCGCCGACCTCGTGAGCTCCGACGGTGAGGCAGCCCGGGTGGATCGATCCCAGGTGTCCGAAGGTCTCGAGGGCCGCGAGGCCCATGCAGAGCGAACGGGGAGGCGTCGGCGTCGGGGGCGACCGCTGCGGGCAGGCCCACACCGACGGCCGCGCGCCACTCCACCTCCGGAGTCATCACCAGATCCCCGCCCGCTGCCAGCGCCCACGCCGACGGCCACATGCCACCCCACCTCCGGAGTCATCACCAGATCCCCGGCCGCGGCCAGCGCCCCCGCCGACGGCCACATGCCACCCCACCTCCGGAGTCATCACCAGATCCCCGCCCGCTGCCTACGCCCACGCCGGCGACGAGACCGGCGGGCGAAGGCGGGTCAGTAGGACTTGGCCCAGACGACGCGCTTGGGGCTGGGCTTGCCGGTGAACGGGCAGGTGCCGGGCTCGCCGTCGGCCAGCGGGATGCACCGCACGGTGACGCCCAGGTCGTCCTTGATCTGCTTCTCGACCGCGACGTCGCCCGAGAAGTGGGTCATGGCGAAGCCGCCGTGGATCGGCGTCGGCGCGTTGGGGTCCTTCTGCGCCGGCGGCGTGAAGTAGGCGTAGAAGTCGGCCTTGGTGTCGAGGTCGCGGGTGTGCTCGGCGCGGAACGCCCGGGCCCGGGCCAGCATCGCGTCCTGGATCGACTGCAAGGTGGCGGCGACGGTCGCGACGAACTCGCCGCGGCCGACCGAGGCCTTGTCCTTGGGCGCCTTGTCGCGGCGACCGACGAAGACCGAGTCCTTGTCGATATCGCGCGGCCCGATCTCGAGCCGCATGGGCACGCCCTTCTTGATCCACTGCCAGACCTTGTCGCCGCCGCGCAGATCGCGATCGTCGAGCTCGACCCGCAGCGGGCCCCCGGCGAACTGCTGCTGCCGCAGCTCGGCCTTGAGGGCGTGGCAGTAGTCGAGGACGCGCTGCCGGTCCTCGGGCTTGTGGGTGACCGGGATGATCACGACGTGGGCCGGCGCCAGCCGCGGCGGGCAGATCATGCCGTCGTCGTCCGAGTGGGTCATGATCATCGAGCCGACCAGGCGCGTCGACACGCCCCACGACGTCGTCCACGCGTGCTGCAGCACGCCCTTGTCGTCGAGGAACTGGATGCCCGAGGCCTTGGCGAAATTCTGGCCGAGGAAGTGCGAGGTCCCGGCCTGGAGCGCCTTGCGGTCTTGCATCATCGCCTCGATGCAGAAGGTCTGGACCGCGCCCGGAAACCGCTCGCCGGCGGTCTTCTCGCCCTGGATCACCGGGGTCGCCATCCAGTTCTCGGCGAAGTCGGCGTAGACGCCGAGCATCTTCATGGTCTCGACCACGGCCTCGTCGGCGGTGGCGTGGGCGGTGTGCCCCTCCTGCCACAGGAACTCGGCGGTGCGCAGGAACAGCCGGGTCCGCATCTCCCAGCGCACCACGTTGGCCCACTGGTTCACGAGCAGCGGCAGGTCGCGGTAGCTCTGCACCCACTTGGCGAACATCTCGCCGATGATGGTCTCCGAGGTGGGCCGCACCACCAGGGGCTCCTCGAGCTGGCTCTGCGGGTCGGGCACCAGCCGACCGTCCTTGGCCACCAGCCGATGGTGGGTGACCACCGCGCACTCCTTGGCGAAGCCCTCGACGTGGGCGGCCTCCTTCTCGAGGAACGACAGCGGGATGAAGAGCGGAAAGTAGGCGTTGACGTGGCCGGTGTCCTTGAACATGCCGTCGAGGACCCGCTGCATGTTCTCCCACAGCGCGTAGCCCCACGGCTTGATCACCATGCAGCCGCGCACCGGCGAGGTCTCGGCCAGATCGGCGTGCTTGACGACTTGCTGGTACCACTCGGCGTAGTCTTCGGCGCGGGTGGGGACGATGGCGGTGGCGGCTTTGGCGGACATGGCGCCCATGCCTACCGCGGCCGGGGCGCGAGCGAAAGCCCTCGGACCGACCGCCGTTCGGCGTTGCCGGCGCCGGCTGTCCGGGGTACCAACCCGACATGTCCGCCGCGCCGCTGCCGCCCGCGCCCTGGCGCCCTGGCGCGCCGCGCACGCTCGGCACGCTGGCGGTGGTCTTCGGCTGGATCAGCGCGACCTTCGCGGCGATGACCTTGCTCAACGGCGGCCGGGTCGGCGGCACCAGCGACGACAACTTCCCGGCCGAGGCCCTGGCCGCGTTCACCGACGCGACCCAGGCGGCCAACCTGGGCTTGAACCTGATCCTGATCACCATGTCGGTGACCCTGGTCTTCATCGGCGCCGGCCTGCGCCGCTACGAGCGCTGGGCCGGGCGGGCGGCGGCGCGCTGGAGCCTCGGCGCGCTGGTGCTGGTCGGCGCGATCGCCTACGTCAACGGGGTCGTGATCGGCCCCGCGGCCGAGGCGCTGTTCGCCACCGCCGACGACCGCGAGCTGGCGGAGATGGCGCCGGCGATGCGCTGGGCCGGCCTGGGCTCGGTGGCGATCTACGCGCCGTTCCCGATCGTCTTGGTGGCCTTCCTGCGCCGGGCCCGGTTCGTGGCCGCCCTCGACCAGCCGCGCCGGACCTGAGCCTCGACCGCCTCGGCGGGCCGCGGTAGCCTCCGGCCATGCAGCCCGGTTACCCTCCCCCGCCGCCGACCGGATACGGCTACCCGCCCGGCTACTACCCGGGCATGGTGCCGCCCGGCTACGGCCCGCCCCGTCCGACCAGCCCCAAGACCCTCGGCGTGTTGTCGATCGTGTTCGGTTCGCTGGTCGCGCTGTTCAACTTGTTCGGAGCGATCGTCAACCGCGGCGGCGGCTTCAAGCCCCAGGGCATCTCGACTGGCGCCTGGCAGCGCTACCTCGACGAGATCGCTACCGCTGCGATCGCGATGAGCACGCTCCTGGCGGCGATGTCGATCGCGCTCATCGTGATCGGGGTCGGCCAGCGCGGCTACAAGCGCTGGGCCGGCAAGGCCTCGGTGGCGTGGGCCCTGGCCGCCCTGGCGTTCCTCGCCGTGCAGGTCGTCGTCAACTTCACCGTCGTGATCCCGGCGATGGAGCGGGTGTTCGCCGACCTGCCGAGCGCGGCGGCCCGCTCCACCGCCACCGGGGCGGTCAGGATCGGGGTGTTCGTGTCACTGGCGTTCTATCTGCCCTACCCCATCATCCTCCTGGTCTCGTTCCGCAAGCCGGCGACCGCCGCCGCGATGGACCAGGACTAACCGGACTCGGGTTCGGGTTCGGGTTCGGGTTCGGGTTCGGGTTCGGGTTCGGGTTCGGGTTCGGGTTCGGGTTCGGGTTCGGTTTCGGCCTCGGACTCGGACTCGGTCTCGGTCTCGGTCTCGGTCTCGGCCTCGGACTCGGTCTCGGTCTCGGTCTCGGCCTCGGTCTCGGTCTCGGTCTCGGTCTCGGTCTCGGTCTCGGCCTCGGTCTCCGTCTCCGCCTCGATCGCCACCCGCGCGCGGCGCAATCGGATCGGCTCGCGTCTTGCGCCGGCCGCCGCCGCGGCGTTACACCCCCAACCGCGCGGCCGCGTGGCCCGTGAGGTTGCGATGAAGATCCACGAGTACCAAGGCAAAGAGCTGTTCCGGAAGTACGGGGTCCCGGTGCCGATCGGCATCGCCGCGATGACGGTCGAGGACGCCCTGGCCGCGATCCCCACGGTCCAGCAGCAAGCCGGGACCGAGGTCGTGGTCGTGAAGGCCCAGATCCACGCCGGCGGCCGCGGCAAGGGCGGCGGCGTCAAGGTCGCCAAGACCCGGGCCGACGCCGAAGAGGCGGTCAAGCGCATCTTCGGGATGCAGCTCGTGACCCCGCAGACCGGCCCCGAAGGCAAGAAGGTCCAGCGCCTGCTCGTCGAGCAGGGCCTGGCGATCGAGCACGAGTACTACCTCGGCATGCTCCTCGACCGCGCCACCGGCCGGGTCACGGTCATGGCGTCGCGCGAAGGCGGCATGGACATCGAGGAGGTGGCCGCCACCCACCCCGAGAAGATCCTGAAGGAGTCGATCGATCCCGGCGCCGGCTGGCAGGACCACCAGGCCCGCCGCCTGGCCAAGCGCCTGGGCATGACCGGCGCGGCCGCCGCGGCGCTGCCCAAGTTCCTCCGGGCCCTGACCCGCTGCTACGACGACATGGACTGCTCGCTGCTCGAGATCAACCCGCTGGTCACCACCAAGACCGGCGCGGTCCTCGCGCTCGACGCCAAGATCAACTTCGACGACAACGCCCTGTACCGCCACCCCGAGCTGGCCGACTGGCGCGACCCGGCGGAGGAGGACGCCTCGGAGACCGAGGCCAAGAAGTGGGACCTGTCGTTCATCAAGCTCGAGGGCGACATCGGCTGCATGGTCAACGGCGCCGGCCTGGCGATGTCGACGATGGACATCATCAAGTACTACGGCGGCCAGCCGGCCAACTTCCTCGACGTCGGCGGCGGCGCCACCGCCGAGAAGGTCACCGCGGCCTTCAAGATCATCACCGCCGACCCCGAGGTGAAGGCGATCTTCGTCAACATCTTCGGCGGCATCATGAAGTGCGACACGATCGCCACCGGCGTGATCACCGCGGTCAAGGAGGTCGGGCTCGCGGTCCCGTTGGTGGTCCGCCTCGAGGGCACCAACGTCGAGCTCGGCAAGAAGATGCTGGCCGAGAGCGGCCTCAACATCATCGCGGCCAACGACATGGCCGACGGCGCCCAGAAGGTGGTCGCCGCGGCGAAGGGAGCCGGCAAGTGAGCGTCCTCGTCGGATACGACACCCGCCTCGTGGTCCAGGGCATGTCCGGCTCGACCGGCACCTTCCACACCAAGCAGGCCATCGAGTACGGCACCCGCGTGGTCGCCGGCGTGACCCCGGGCAAGGGCGGCCAGAAGGTCGCCGGCCTCGAGCAGGTCCCGCTGTACGACACCGTCGAGGAGGCCGTCCAGCTCCAGGGCGCCAACGCGTCGGTCATCTACGTGCCGCCGCCGTTCGCCGCCGACGCCATCCTCGAGGCAGCCGCCGCCGGCGTCGACCTCATCATCTGCATCACCGAGGGCATCCCGGCCCGCGACATGGTGCGGGTCAAGGCGGTACTCGAGCGCGAGCACCCCTACGTCACCCTGGTCGGCCCCAACTGCCCGGGCGTGATCACGCCCGGCCAGTGCAAGATCGGCATCATGCCCGGCTACATCCACAAGGCCGGCGGCGTCGGCGTGGTGTCGCGGTCGGGCACGCTGACCTACGAGGTCGTGCACCAGCTCTCGACCCTGGGCCTGGGCCAGTCGACCGCGATCGGCATCGGCGGCGACCCGGTGAAGGGCATGGACTTCATCGACGCCCTGGCGCTGTTCGCCGACGATCCGGGCACCAGCTCGATCTTCATGATCGGCGAGATCGGCGGCGACTCCGAGGAGCGCGCCGCCCAGTTCATCAAGGACAACGTGAAGAAGCCGGTGGCGGCCTTCATCGGCGGCCAGACCGCGCCGCCCGGCAAGCGCATGGGCCACGCCGGCGCGATCATCAGCGGCGGCAAGGGCGCCGCGGCCGACAAGATCGCCGCCCTCAAGGACGCCAACATCGCGGTGTCGCCGACGCCGGCCGAGATGGGCAAGACCCTCGCGGCGCTCCTGTAAGCGACCGACCATGCCGTCGCCCCTGCGGTCGCCGTCGGGCCGCCCGCCGGTGGCGCGGGTCGCGGCGGCGTGGCTCGGGCTCGTGGTGAGCGCCGCGATCGGCTGCGGCGGTGGCGGCACCGCGGCGGCGCCGCGGGCGCCGGCCGGACCGACCTTGGCGGCGGTCGAGGCCGCCCGCGATCTCGACGGCGCCGTCGTCGGGCCCACCCCCGAGGGCGTCACCGCGACGGTCGCGGTGGTGTTTGCGTCGTGGTGCACCCACTGTCGCGAGGAGCTGCCGGTCCTGGCGGCCCTCGTGGCCGCGCGGCCCGACGTGCGCGTGCTCGGCGTCAACTACCGCGCCCACGAGGAGTACGACGGCCGCGGCGACGCCGCCGCGGTCCGGGCCCTGGTCGCGACCGAGGCGCCGTGGCTGCGCGTCGTGCCGGCCGACGACGCGGTGTGGGCCAGCCTCGGGCGACCGCCGAAGATCCCGACGGTCTACGTGTTCGATCGCCGCGGCGCCCACCTCCGCACCTTCGATCGGCGTAGCGAGGCCGTGCCGGATCTCGCGGCGCTCCTGGCCGCCCTGCCGCCGCCATGATCACCGCCTACGTCGTCGACGGCACCTATGAGCTCTTCCGGGCGTTCTACGGTGCGCCCGCGGCGACCGTCGACGGCCGCGAGGTCGGCGCGGCCCGGGCGCTGCTGCGTGGGCTCGCGGCCTGGCTGCGGACCGGCACCGTGACCCACATCGGCGTGGCCTTCGACCACGTCATCGAGTCGTTCCGCAACCAGCTCTACCCCGGCTACAAGACCGGCGACGGCCTCGAGCCGGCCCTGGCCTCGCAGTTCGGCCTGGCCGAGGAGGTCGCCGCCGCGCTGGGCTGCGCGGTGTGGCCGATGGTCGAGTTCGAGGCCGACGATGCCCTGGCGACCGCGGCCGCGGCGCTGGCCGCCGACCCCACGGTCGCCCAGGTGGTGATCGCCAGCCCCGACAAGGACCTGTGCCAGTGCGTGGTCGATCCGCGGGTGGTCACCTGGGATCGGCTGCGCGATCGCCGGTTCGACGAGGCCGGGGTGCGGGCCCGGCTCGGCGTGGCGCCGGCCTCGGTGCCCGATCTGCTGGCGCTGGTCGGCGACGACGCCGACGGCATCCCGGGGCTGGCGCGCTGGGGCGCGCGCTCGGCGGCGGCGGTCCTCGCGCGCTACCCGCACCTCGAGGACATCCCCCGCGACGGCCGGTGGGACGTGGCGGTGCGCGGCGCGGCCAGCCTGGCCGCGACCTTCGATGCCGGCTTCGCCGACGCGCTGCTCTATCGGCGGCTGGCCACGCTGCGCACCGACGCGCCGATCGCGTGCGCGCCCGACGACCTGGCCTGGCGCGGCGCCGATCCGGTGCGGTTGCCGGCGCTGTGCGCAGCGCTCGCGATCCCGATGCCGGCGCTGCCGATGGCCAGCGCTACGGCGCGCTGAACGCCACGTTCGCGGTCCAGGCCTCCTTGGCGGCGGGGAACTGCCACGTCGCCGCGACGTTGCCGAAGCAGGTCACCAGGGCCGGCGCCGCGCCCTTGATGACGTTGACGTCGACCCGCCCGTTGACGTCGACGCGGAAGCGCCACACGTAGAGGGTCTCGGCCGGCAGGTCGATGGCGCACGCCGACAGCGGATCGAGCGCGGCCATCACCTGCGCGCGCACGTCGTCGTCCGAGACCAGCCCGCCGGCCCAGACCTTGCGGATCACCAACGCACGCACGGCGGCGCGCGCCGCGGCTGGCGCGGTCACGGTCGTACCGACCACCGGGTCGGTCGGTTCGACGGTGGGCGGCGGCGTGCCGGTCTTGCCGTCGTCGCCGGGGCCGCCGCCGGTGACGCGGTCCTCCACGGCCAGGTCGGTAAAGGCCTCCGGGCGGCGGTCGGGCGGCGGCGGCGGCGCCGGCGGCGCTGGCTCGGCCATCGCCTCGAGGTCGGCGCTCCGGGATCCGCCGCCGCTGCGCCCGGGCGCGACGCCCTTGGCGAGCTCACGCTGGTCGAGCGGCGGCGCGGGCGCCATCGCGGGCGGCGCTGCCGCCGGCGCCGCCGAGGCCGCGGTGTCGGCGGCCTCGCGCTCGGCGTGACGGCCGGCGGCGGCCGAGTGCTCGTCGGTGGCCGCGACCTGGCCGCCCGCTGCCGGGGCCGTCCACGCGGCCGAGCGCGCGACCTGCTGCGACAGCTCGGGCCCGAGGCGCCACACCACCTGGTTGCGATCGAGCTTGATCGCGACCCGGCCGGAGCCAGTGGCGATCACGTCGTCGTCGTGGACCCGCGCACCGACCGCCAGGGGGCGGGTCGTGCCGGCCCGGGTCGCGGTGACCGCGCCCTCGAGCTCGAGGACGGTGCCGGCCTCGACCCCGGTGGGCGCAGCCGGCTTGGCCGCCGAGTCGCCGCCGCAGCTCGGCAGCGGCGCGACAGCGCACAGGAGCAGAGCCAGACCGAGGCGACGCATGAGCTAGGGATACTACGTCCGAGCCAGGGCTGCCGGTCTACGCGCGCCGGGAGGACGTCGACCCCATCGCCAGCTACAGTGCCGGCGATGCGCTCCTGCCTCGTCGTGCTCGCGCTCGTGCTCGGCTGCTCTCATGCTCGGCCGACCGGGCCAGCTCCCCGCGGCATGATCGCCGGGGTGGTCCGCGACGCGGTGTCGGGCGCCGGCGTCGCCGAGGCGGTGATCACGCTGCGTCGCCCGGGCGAGCTCGCCCCGGTGTCCGATCGCTCGACCGGGGACGGCACGTACATGATCCCGGACCTGCCCGCCGGCACGTACCAGGTGAGCGCCTACGTCGAGACCCGCCTGGTCGGCGAGCGCTCGGCCGAGGTCCGGGGCGGGGAGGTCATCGGCCTCGACTTCGCGGTCCCGCCGCCCGGCCTCACCATGCCCGACCCCACCGCGCCGGGCGCGCCGACCTTGTGGCGGTTCCGGCCGGCGAACGCGGATCCCAGCCGCGGGGTCATCGAGGGCACCGTGGCCGACGCCCTCCGTCAGCGCCGCGTCGAAGCCGCGGTGGTGTCGGTGACGCGGACCGGCACGATCGAGACCGTCCAGACCATCACCGACGACCGCGGCCGCTTTCGCGTCGAGCTGGCGCCCGGGACCTACGAGGTCAGCGCCTACTACACCGTGCTGCAGCGCGGCCAGCTCGAGGTCAAGCGCAGCCAGGTCGAGGTCGGCGGCGGCGAGACCGTCATCGTGCCGCTATGGCTCGAGACCGATCCGCTGTAGCGGAGAAGCGGTCGCTCCCGGACCACGTCCGCGCGCTTGACGGCGGGCCCCGCGCACGCAACAGTTCCACGTAGCAGCCCGGACCGAGAGGCCGGGACTGGAGGAACCATGAGCACGCGTCTGCACCTGTTCAAGTCCAAGATCCACCGCGCCACCGTCACCCACGCCGACCTCGAGTACGAGGGCTCGGTCACGATCAGCGGCGAGCTCCTGGACGCCGCCGGGATCCTGCCCTACGAGCAGGTCCACATCTGGAACGTGACCCGCGGTACCCGGCTGACCACCTACGCGCTGCGCGGCGACGACCACAGCGGCGTCATCTGCATCAACGGCGCGGCCGCGCACCTCGCCAACCCCGGCGACAAGGTGATCATCGCGACCTTCGCCGAGGTCGACGCCGCCGAGGCCGCGACCTGGGAGCCGGTCGCGATCTTCGTCGACGGCGCCAACCGCCAGGTCGGCGCGGGGGCCGAGATCGCCGGCCCGAAGCGGCGCGTGAACGCGCTGGCCTAGTAGCTCGGTGCGCGACGACGCGCGCCGAACGACGGGCGCGCTCAGTTGAAGTAGTAGCGGAGGCCAACCGCGCCGTTGACGTCGGCGCCGTAGCGATCGCCGTAGTCGACGAACAAGTCGACGACCAGCGCCAGCTCGACGAACAGGTCGAGGGGGACGTTGTTGAAGTCGAAGGCGATGCCGAGGGGCGCGCGCGCGCCGACCGCCAGGCCGTGGTCCTCGCGGTCGTCGTCGAAGTCGAAGACCCGGACGCCCAGGCCGAGGTACACCGGCAGCTCGAAGGCGCGGTCCGACAGCAAGCTGACCGGGTGCCACAGGTGATCGACGTGGAGGTGGAGGCCATCGCGCTCGCGGTAGTAGCGGATGGCGCCGACGCCGAAGTCGAAGGCCTTGTCGCGAGCGTAGAAGTACTTGCCCGACAGGCCGGTCGGCGCGCCAACCATGAGGCCCAGGCCGAAGCCCTTGTTGGCCGTGAAGCGCTTGGCCTTCTTGGGGCGCGGTCGGGCCTCGGCGGCGTCGACGCCGGAGGCCGCGGCCACGGCCAGGGCCAGGGCCACTGCGATCGTGCGGGGATGCGGCATGGCCACACTGTACACCGCTGGCGCGTGGCACCATCAGGTCGTGCGCGCGCTCCTCGGGCTCACCGCCACCGCGCTCGCCTGTCGCTCGCCGGGGTCGGCGCCGACCGCGGCCCCCGCGACCGCCGAGTCCGCGCCAGCGCGCGACGCCGCGGTCGACGCGCCGCTCGCGCCGCCGCGCGTGGTGTGCGCGCCGCCGACCCAGCCGGCGTACCTCCCGTGGCCGACGCGCGGCGCCGCGTGCGTGGACGCCGCCGGCCGCCGCCAAGGCCCGGCGGTGTGGCTCGATCCGGCGGGCGGCGTGGTCGTCCGCGGCACCTACCGCGACGATCAGCCCGACGGTCCCTGGCGCATGGTGGCGCCGAGCGGCAGCGCCGTCGAGGGCCACCTTCGCGCCGGTCGTCCCGACGGCACCTGGCGGCAGTGGCTCGCCGGAGGCTGGCGCGAGGTCGGCGCCCTGGTCGACGGCACCGGCACGCTCACGCTCCACCACGACGCCGGCTCGATCGCGACCGTCACGAGCTATCGCGACGGCCTCCGCGACGGCCCGGCGACCCGCTACCTGCCGTCGGGGCAGCTCCTGGTCAGCGAACATTGGCGGGCCGACCGCCGCGACGGCGCGCGCACGATCGGCACCGCGAAGACGATCGGGCTCGCCGACGCCTGGCGCGCCGGCCATCGGATCGGCGCGCTGGTCATCTACCGGCGCGGTCGACGCGAGCTCGAGGCCGGCCATGACGGCGCGGGCCGGCTCGACGGGCCGTGGACCGCGTCGCGCGAGGGTCGCCCGCGCGAGCGGGGCGCCTATCGCGCCGGTCAGCGGATCGGACCCTGGACCTGGTTCGACGCCCGCGGCGAGACGACCCGACTCGGCAGCTACCGCGCCGGCGTCCGCGACGGCGAGTGGACCGAGTGGACCGCGGGCAGCCGGACCCGGACCGAGCGCTATCGCCGCGGCCGGCTCGACGGCCTGGTGGTCAGCTACGACGGGCGCGGCGCCGAGCTCGGACGCGACACGCTGACCGACGGCACCGGGGTCGTGCGGACCTTCCACCGCAACCGCCGTCCAGCGACCGAGACCACGCTCCGCCGCGGTGTGCCTCACGGGCCGTACCGCGCGCTATCGGTCCGCGGGCGGCCCCTGGTGGTCGGTCAGCACGAGGACGGCGCGCGGGTCGGCACCTGGCGGAGCTACGACGCCAGCGGCGCGCTGACCGGCGAGGAGACCTGGCGCGACGGGCGCCGCGACGGCCGCCTGGCGCGGTGGCGCGACGGCGTCTTGCTGCTCGAGGCCGACTACCAGGACGGCGTCCGCGCCGGGCGCTACGCCGAGTACTTCGCCGACGGGCGCCCCGCCGTGGTCGGCCAGTACCACGACGACCTTCGGATCGGCGCCTGGCAGACCTACCGCGCCGACGGCACCCTCGCGCTCCGCGCCACCTACGCCGCCGGCGTCCTCGACGGGCCGTGGCAGGAGCTCGACGCCACCGGCGCGGTCGTGGTCACCGGCCAACACGTCGGTGGGCACCGCACCGGTCGCTGGCGACAGCGCACCGCGACCGGCGAGGTCGAGGTCGACCACGGCACGCCGGACCTGCCGCTGCGGTGAGCCGCTGCGGTGAGCCGCTGCGGTGACCCGACGCCTTCGCCGGCGCCCTAACCGACCTCACACCGACGTTATTCCGCGGTCGATTTGGTGCAACGGTCGCCAGGGCTCGCACGTTCTACCTGGGTATGACGCGCCCTGCCCTCGCTCGCCCCGCCGCGCGCGCCGCCGACGATCGGCCCGATCCGACCGATGGTGTCGTGCGTAATCCGATCTCCCTGGGCGCCTCGCGCCCGCGCCGGAGCCCCACCATGCGCGCGTCCCTGTCGTTTCTCACCACCACGACCTCGACGGGTGACAACCACGGCGAGGCCCCGGCCGCGACCCGCCTCGAGGTGCTCGGCTACGACCCGGTGGCTCATCGCATCCTCGGGCGGGAGCGCACCGGCGAGCGAGTCACGGCCGCGATCGTGATCCCGACCCGGGGCGAGCACGCCGGCGCGCCGATGTCGCTGGCGCCCGACGCGCTGCCGCGGCTGGCCGGCGAGCTGATCGCGCTGGTGCCGGTCAGCTCCTCCGGCTTCGAGCTGACGACGCGGGTGGTACAGCGCCGCGGCCTGCGCCTCACCGACGACCTCGCGCCCATCCGCAAGTTCGCGCTCGCGCTCGGCGTCCGCCGCCACCTCGGCGGCATGGCGATCGCGGCGGGCCGACAGATGGTCGTGGCCTACCTGCGGCCGCGCGCGACCCTGCGCCAGACTTGGGCCCTCCCCGGGGGCGCGGGCGACCTCGCGATCGTCACCTACTGCGGCTCGCCGATCGGCCTGGGCGCCGACCGCGACGCCGCGGTGCTGGTCGCCCCGGCGATGCACTGATCACGCTCTGATCACGCTCACGAGCGCGACCCTTTGCGCCGCGCCGCCGTCAGCGTACGCTCCTTACTCGTGCCGACCTCGCCCCTTCGCCGCCTCGCGCTCGTGGCCGCCCTGGCCGCCGCCGCTGCGTGCTCCGACGAGCACGGCGACGATGACACCACGTACAACTGCGACACCGACGACCGCGACGAGCCCTTCGTCGCCGGCAACACCCGGACCGGCGCCGGCGGCGTCACGTTCACGATCGTGTCGGCCACGCCGGCCTTGCCGATCCGCGGCGACAACACCTGGGTCGTCGACGTCAGCCGGGGCGGCGCCCCGCTCACTGACGTCACCCCGAAGCTCGTACCGTTCATGATCGACCACATGCACGGCGCCGGCAAGACGCCGGTGTGGACCCCCGACGGCACCGTCCCCGGCCGCTACACGGTGTCCGAGATCTACCTGTGGATGCCCGGCCTGTGGCGCCTCACCTTCGAGGCCACCCCGACGGGCGGCCAGCGCGACACCGTCGAGTTCCTGTTCTGCCTCACCGGCTGAGCCCGCGCCGGAGCACGGACGGCCGGGAGCCGGACCTTCTGGGATCCGGACCTTCCGGGATCCGTACGTCTGGGAGCCGGACCTTCTGGGATCGGCAGCGTCCGAGACCCGAACCTACGGCGATCCTCGCCTGCCCGCCGCCGCCGCCGCCCCGCTCACATGAAGAACGAGAAGCGCTCGCTCTCGTTGGCCTTGGGCCCGAGGCGCGCCTCGAGCTCGTTGCCGGCCTCGATCAGCTCGGCCACCTTCTCGCGGATCGCCTCGACGCGCTTGACGTAGAGGCTAGTCGAGGCCATGCCGGCCGCGCCCTGGATCAGGCCGTCGAACACGCCGGTCGGCGACATGATGAGCAGCTTCTTGGGCGGGATCGACGCCCCCGGCTCGATGTTCTGACCGGGGATCGCGAAGTCGCCGCGCTGCCAGGTGCCCGACGGGTTGACCCGGTACGACAGGGTCTCGACCGCTCCCTCGGGGCAGGTGCCGCTGGCGGCCGGCTTGGTCTCGCCGGTGCAGAACGGCGGCCCGAGCTCGACCAGCCGCGCGCCGAAGTCCTGATCGGTGCGGCTCTCCTCGGCCGACGGGTTCCAGACCAGCACGCCGTAGCGGACGCGCACCGCCTTCTCGAAGGCCGAGTTGGGCGGCAGCATCATCTTCTCGGTGGCCTCACGCGCGGCCCCGAGGGCCTGGGCGTCGGCGCGCGCGGTGCGCTGGTGGTCGGCGATCATGGCCTTCAGCTGGGCGACCTGGGCGTAGAACTGCAGGATCTTGACCGACAGCTCCGGGTTCAGGTTGTTCTGCTTGGCGCGGAAGATCAGCGCCTGGTCGAGGCCGACCTTGTCGACGGCGTTCATCGCCGTGGTGACGTCCTTGCCCGCGGAGTCCTTGGCCTTGGCCACGGCCTCGTTGAGCGAGACCAGCGCCTTCTTGACCGACTTCACGTCCTTCAGGATCGCCCGCGAGTCCCGGATGCCGGCGTTGTAGAACGCGGCGTTCTTGCCCGCGCCGCCGAGCATCATGCCCAGCAACAGGAGCACGAGGCCGGCGCCGCCGAAGATCGCGTACTTGACGCCCTTCTTCTCGCGGCCGACCGACTCGACGGGCTTGCCGTCGTTGACGATGACGATCTCGGGGGCCCGCTGCGCGGCCCCCATCTGCGCCATCGCGTTCATGGCCCCGAACGGATCTTCGGCCGCGTTGGGGACGACGGGCTGGGGGGGCTGGGGCGGGACCGCGCCGGGGGGCGGCGGAACCGCTAGCCCCGGCGGAGGCACCACGGCCGGCATCCCCGCGGTCTTGCTACCGACCGGGGTCTGGGGCGAGGTGCCCTTCTTGATGCCAAGGCGCGCCTTCAGGTCATTGATGTCGCGGCTTGCCGGCTTCTTGGGGGGCTGCTGGCTCACGTAAGGGCCTCCAATCGCGTCGGGACTCTAGGGACCTGGACCTTTGACTGTCAAGCATTGCAGAAGAGTTCGGCGGACTTCGCCTTACTCGTGGGGCATGTGCCGCCGGGGCACGGAGACCGTGAAGATCCGTTCACGAGATCGGCGCCTCGGGTCGGCGGGCCGGCCTAACCTTCCGAGATGCGACGGGTCCATGCGTGTGACACCTGGCACGCGAGGGGATTGCGCCTGGCGTGCGCAGTGCAAGGTAAACCGTTCACCGCCGTTGGGCGTCTGTACGAACGACCCGACCGTCCAAGGAGCCCCCCGTGACCCGCACCCGCCGCCTCACCCTCCTCCTCGCCTGCTCTGCCTTGGCCGTCGGCGCCCAGACCGCCGCGGCGGACGTCCGCATCTCCATCGGTGGCGGTGGCCACATCCGCATCGGCGGCGGCGGCCACGCCCGCGCCCACTGGGTGCGCCACCACCACCGCGTGCACGTCGGCGGCGCGATCTGGATCGGCGGCGTCTACCGCCAGCCCTTCGCCCAGCCGCCGCCCCCGCCCCCGCCCCCGCAGCCGGCCTGCAACTGCGAGCCGAACTATTACCCGATCGCGCCGCAGCCCGTGGCCTACGCCGCGGTCGCGCCGGCCCCCGAGCCGCGGCCGCTGTCGCGCTTCGGCCTGGGCGTGTTCCTCGGCGGCGTCGCCGTCGACGGCGAGCACGAGGGCAAGGACGCCGGCCTGGTCGCGCAGCTCCGCGTCGGCAAGCGCTTCCAGCTCGAGGCCGAGCTGGCGAAGAACGAGCTGGCCGACGGCGCCCGCGAGGATCGGCGCTTCATGGCCGGCCTGCAGTTCGAGCTCAACCCGCACCGCCGCCTGACCCCCTACGCGGTGGCGGCGGTCGGCACGACCCAGGTCCAGGTCGGAGAGACCTGGGAGGACAGCCAGAAGCTCGGTGAGCTCGGCGGCGGCCTGCGGCTGCGCCTGTCGGAGCGCTTCACGCTGTTCGGCGACCTGCGCTTCGGGCAGCGCGAGCTGGCTGACCGCGGGGTTCGCCCGCTCGACGAGTCGGTCGCCCGCATCGTCCCGGCCGACGAGGAGCGCTACAGCCGCATGCGCCTCGGCGGGTTGATGACGTTCTAGACGAGCTGGGCGGAAACGAGCTGCTGACAGAGGGCGGGGCCGCCGGCGCCGATCACGGGCCGGCGCAGCGGAAGCCGACGATGACGTGGCGGGCGGTGCGCGGGCGGCCGTGCCACGAAGCGCCGCGCCCAAGCCCGGGATGATCGTCCCAGGCGGATCCCTTGACCGTCATCTCGGCAGCCGGACCGTCGCCCGGGGCGTCGACCGGCCACCGGGTCGCGGTCCAATGGAAGACGTTGCCCGCGAGATCGAGGACGCCGGTCGGGCTCACGCCCGCGGGGATCGAGCCGACCGCGACGGTGTCGCCGGGCCCGCTGGCGGCGTTGAGCCGGCTGGCATCCCAGACCGGCCCCCAGGGATACGGCGCCCCGGCATCGCCGCGCGCCGCCTTCTCGTACTCGTGGGCGCTCGGCAGGCGTCGCGGCGAACCGACCACCAGGCCCCGCCACACGCAGTACGCCGCCGCGTCGTCCCACGACACCAGGACCACCGGGTGATCGGCGCGTCCCTCGGGCGGGCGGCCGTCGACCCACACGTAGCGCGCGACCTCGGTGGCCCAGTCCTGCGCGAAGCCCTGGGCGCGCCAGGTCGCCTCGTCCATGGTCGGCGCCGGAGCGCCGCCGTCGGCGACGAACTCGGCGTAGGCCGCGTTGGTGACCGGCATCAGATCGATGCGGAAGGTCGGCAGCTCGACGATCCGGCGCGGCTCCTCGCGCTCGAACCACGCGGCCGCACGGCTGGCGTCCGCGCCGGCACCGGCGGCCCAGTCGTCGGCGGCGAGCTGGCGCTCCTCGGGGGTCGAGCCGGCGATCGACCGACTCTTGGGGATGACCACCATCGTGGCGTCGGCGGCCGCCGACAGCGCCCCGGGGCCGCCCCGGTGGAGGACGGGGCGGTCGGGACGATCGACGATCACCGCGACCGGCTGCGCCGCCGAGAATCGCGGCGACACCCCGCCGCAAGCGCCCCCGACCACGGCCACGAGGAGCATCGAGCCGAACATCGAGCGCACCACCATGGCGAAGACTATAGCCCGGCGTCGGCCGCGGCGTCGGCCGCGGCTGCTGCCGAGGCGCGCGCGAAGGCCCGCTCGCGCCACTGCCGATCCAGGGCGTCCACGAACGGCGGCCCCTCCGCCAGGGCCGCGCCGTCGAGGACCACCGGGGCCGGCGCCGGTCCCTGGCGCGGGATCGCGCCGACCTGATCGCGGAGCATCCGCGGCGTCGAGCCGGCGCGGGCGACGTCCAGGTAGACCACCGACGGGACCTCGCCGTCGACGTCGCGGGCGATCGCGGTGGCGAACAGCCAGCGCCCGTCGACCGACCAGCGCGGGCCGCTCTCGTCGCTGCCCGGCAGCTCGGCCAGGGATCGCGGCGCCCCGTCGTCGGTCACGAACCACAGGTCGAGGTCCGCCGTACCGTCGGGGCGGGGCACGCGTCGGGCGAAGGCCAGGCCGCCGCCCGGGCGCCACGCCGGGGTCGCGTCGGCCGGACCGTCGGTCGCGAAGGTGACGCTGCCGTCGGGCGCCCGGACCGCGATCCGGCTGCCGGCCAGGTCGATCTCCTGGTACGCCAGGTCGCCCGACGGCGCCACCGACGGCGCCAGGTGGTGGCGTGGCCCATCGACCAGGCGCTCGAGGGGGCCCAGCGCCAGGCCGCCGGCCCGGGGCGCGATCGCCACCCGGTACAGGGCGAAGGTCGCGTCGGTCCGGCGGGCGAAGACCACGGCGGCGCCGTCCGGGGTCCAGGTCGGGTCGACGTCGTCCCCTCGGCCGTCGGTGACCCGGACCGCGGTGGCCCCGGCCGCGGCCGGCATGAGCCACAGGCTCGTGCGCTCGACCGGGCGGCCCCGCGACGAGACGAACGCGAGCCATCGGCCGTCGGGGGAGAAGGTCGCTTGCTCGTCGCGGGTCGGCGATCCGCCCCGACCGGCGCTCACGACCGCCCAGCGATCGCCGCGCTCGTCGAGGAGCACCAGGCGCGTCCCGCCGTTCCAGCCCTCGCTCACGACCAGGCGCAGCGGCGGCGGCACCACCGACGGCAACGTGTCGCTGCCGCACGCGGTGGCGAGCGCGGCGACCAGCGCGACCAAGGGCCCGGGACGAGCCCCGCGGGGACGCGTGGGCGGCGTCGGCGCGGCCGCGCTCACGCGCCGCCGGCGAACCGCTCGTCGGGAGGCATCACGCAGGCGACGTCACTTGCTCGGCGGGGGCGCCTCGGCCTTGGCCGCGTCCTTGGTCTGGGCCTTGGCGTCCTCGGTCTTCTTGACCTTCTTCGGCGGAGTGAAGCCGAAGAAGACCACCAGCGAGAAGACGGCGATCACGATCGAGGTCACGAGCGCCGCCATGAACGCCTTGTGCAGGCCCTCCTGGCTGGTCCGCTCGAACACCACGAACTGGGCCTCCTCGTGGGGAGGCAGGGAGGTGAAGTTCTGCAGGTCGGTCATGGGCTTCTCCGGGGCGTACGGTAGTGCGGTTGTGCAGGAGCGGTCAACGCGTTCGTCCGCGCGGAATACACCGCCGGCGCGGTTCGTTCGTCTGTAGGGACATGACCCGCGATCCGGCCCGAGCCTCGCTCCTGACGCGTCGCACGACCAGGCGTGAGCAGGAGCGTGACCGTGCCAGGCGCCGCGGGAGCGCGCGGTGGGCATGCCGCTCGGGTTCGCCTTGGACACCGGGCCTGGCCCACGGTTCCCAGATCCTCGCGCTGGTCGGGCTCGCGGCGTGTGCCGACGGCCGAGCCGACGATCGCCCGGCGCGCCCGGCCCCCGGCCCGGCCGCACCGGCCGCCTCGACGCCGGCGCCGAGCGCCACGCCGCCCGCGTCGGCTGGGGGCGGCGAGACCTGCCTGGGCGTCGCGGATCGCGGCATCTGGAGCGATCTCGACGACCAGATCGCCCTGGCGTTGCCGACCGGGCTCACCCCGGCGCGGGTCCGCGTCACCCGCGACCCGACGCGCCCCCTCCTCGTCCTGTGGGTCGACGACTGGCCGACCAAGCCCTACCCCCTCGGCGGGCCGGCGACGCTGACGGTCGGCGACCAGACCCTGGCGCTGCGCCCCGGCGATCGGGCCGAGCTGGCGCCGCTCCTCACCGCCGATCGCCTGACGGTCGCCGCCGCAACTCCCGACCGCGATCGCGACGGCCTGCCCGACGTCCTCGACGCGCTGATCGGCGCTCGCAAGACGGTCCAGAACGCCGACGCCTACCGCGGCGGCTACGAGTCGATCCCGTTCCCGATGGGCGACGTCCCGCGCGATCACGGGGTCTGCACCGACGTGATCGTCCGGGCGCTGCGCAACGCCGGGATCGATCTGCAGGCCGCCCTCCAGGCCGACCTGCGGCGCGCGCGATCGGCCTACCCGATGGTCAAGGGCCGCGGCGACCCCAACATCGATCACCGCCGGGTGAAGACCCTCCTGCCCTACTTGCGTCGGCACCTCGAGACCCACAGCCCGGCGATCGACGACCCCGCCGACCCGATCCGGCCCGGCGATCTGATCCTGTTCGACACCTTCCCGTCGCGATCGGGGCCGGATCATATCGGCATCGCGTCGGAGCGGGCCGGCGACAGCGGCCTGCCGCTCATCATCAACAACTGGACCGACGGGACGGTGACGACCGAGATGGACCTCCTGGCCTGGGTGCCGGTGACCCACCGCTTTCGTCTGCGCTGAGGCGGCGGCACGACCGGGCCTGGCCGGCGCGATTGCGGCGGCCGGCGGCGTTGGCTACGGTAGCCCCATGGCTCGCCCGGTCGCGGTCCTGGGGCTGATCATGGCCGCGCTCGTCGCGGCGGCGCCGGCGCGCGCCGACGAGCGCGACCGCGCGACCATCGATCGGGTGGACGTGCGGCCGTCGCCGATCCACGGCCTGGCGCGGATCCGCGCCCTGGTCTCGGCGACGACGCTGCAGGGCGCCCGGATCCCGGAGGCCGGCAAGCCCCAGGTCACCGTCAAGGTCGGCGGTGAGCGTCGACCGGCTTTGCTCGGGTTCGCGGCCCTGGGCGAGGTCGAGCTCAACCTGGTGATCGTGGTCGCGACCACCGACGTGTTCCGCGATCACCTCGACCGGGTCCGCGAGGCCATCGACGTCGGGCTGCTGACGCCGCTCGAGAAGCTCGGCCCGTCCCGGGTCCGGGTCGCGATCCTGGGCTACGGCGAGCGGACCCTGGGCCAGAAGAGCGTCGGCACGATCGCCGCCGCCCGAGCCGCGCTGGCCCGCCTGACCGTCGACGAGGTCACCCCCGAGGTCGCGCTGGTCGCCGCGATCGCCGAGGCCACCACCCTGGCCACCAAGACCAAGCCCAAGGCCGCCGGGGCGATGCAGCGCACCGCGATCGTGATCGTGTCCGACGGCGACGGCATCCCCGCCGAGCCCGAGGCCCGCGCCAAGGTGACCAAGGTCGCCGAGGCCGCCGGCAAGAAGAACGTGCGCATCCACGCCCTGGGCTTCTCGCCGAGCCAGGCGCGGCGCCCGCTCCTCAACCTGGGCGAGCTGTCCAAGCAGTCGGGCGGGACGTTCCGCTGGGTCCAGACGGTCGAGGGCTTCGCGGTCGCCACCGAGCAGCTCGTCGATCAGCTCGCCCGGCAATACGTGGTCACCGCGCTGGTCGCCCCGTCGGAGCTCGAGGATCAGAAGCTGGCGGTGACGATCGACAACGGCGGCGTGCCGCTCACCACCGCGGCGCTGCGCCTGCCGCCGCCGACCTGCGCCAAGGAGGTCTGCGATCCCAACGCCTACTGCGTGCGCGGCGAGTGTGTGCCCCACGCTCGGCAGCCCAAGGCCGGCGCCCTGCGCTGGTTGCTCATCGGCCTGGGCGGTGGCCTCGGGCTGGTGGCGCTCGGGTTCGGCGGCCGCGCCGTGGCCCGGCGACGGCGCAGCCCTCGGCCGGCGTCGATCGCGCCCGGGGGCGCAGCGCCGCTCCCAGGGCCTGCGCCCGCGGCGCCGATGGCCCCCGCCCCGGCGCCGGCCGCGCCCCCCGGTGGCCCGGTCTTGATCGTGATGTCGGGCCCCGAGGCCGGTCGACAGATCCCGCTCCACCACGGCTTCGCCCTGGGCAAGGCGCCGGACAACCACCTGTCGCTGGCCCACGACGGCACCGCCTCGGGCCACCACGCCCAGATCACCTTCGACGGCGCGGCCTGGGTCCTGACCGACCTGGGCTCGACCAACGGCAGCTTCGCCAACGGCAACCGCATCACCACCGTCCGCCTGTTCCCGGGGATGACCCTCCGGCTGGGCTCCACCGACCTCCGCTTCTGGCAGGCCTAACCATGGGTGAACTGATCATCGCCGGCGAATCGGTGGCCGACCTCCTCGGCTCGAAGTTCGTCAACTTCCTGCAGCCGCCGTACTGGGACGCCACCTTCGAGGGGCAGCTCGAGCAAAACGGCGTGCGCAGGCCCGGGCTCCATCCGTACAGCGCCGAGGCCAAGAACAAGGGCCTGCGACGCTACTCGACCCGTCCGGCGCTGCGCCGCATGGGGAAGGCCTCGGTGTCCGCGGCCCAGGCGGTGATCCGCAAGTTCATCCTCCACCACGACGGCGTCAACAGCTCGGCGGTGTGCTGGAACGTGCTCCACAACGAGCGCGGCCTGTCGTGCCACTTCCTCATCGACAACGACGGCACGGTCTACCAGACCCTCGACCTGGCCCTCATGGGCTTCCACGCCGCCAAGTACAACGTCGACTCGATCGGCGTCGAGTTCTGCAACCGCGGCATCATCGACGGTCCGAACGCGAACTACTACGACAACCACCCGTTTCCTCACAAGCTGTCGGAGGAGTACTCGATCAACGGCCACAAGCGCCGGTCGTGGGAGTTCACCGACGCGCAGTACGAGTCGTTCTACGAGCTGTCGAAGGTGCTGGTGCGGGTGTTGCCCAACCTGGCCCTCGAGTACCCGCGCGATCCGCAGCTCCCGACCAAGGCCGCCTGGGGCACCCTGGGCCCGGTCGACGCCCTGGGCGACAGCTACCCGGCGTCGTCGTTCGCCGGCTTCATGGGCCACTACCACCTGACCACCCGCAAGTGGGACCCCGGGCCCTTCGACTTCAAGAAGTGGATCGATAAGCTGCGCGGTCAGCGGGTGTTCCCGGTGACCGTGGCCGGGGTCAAGAACCCCGACAAGCCGGTCATCCCCGAAGATCCGGCGCAGCTCCCGGCGGCGATCCAGCCGTACTACGACGCCAACGAGATCAACGCCGGCGGCGGCTTCTTCCCGGTCGGGCCCTTCGGGGTGACCCGCCTGTGGCATGGCGGCGTCCACCTGCCAGCCGCCGAGGGCGTGCCGGTCTACGCGCCGTTCGCCGGCCGGGTGATCGCCGCGCGCATGGGTGGGTCGACCCCGATCGGCTCGAACAACTTCGTGCTCATGCGCCACGACCTGAGCGTCGCGTCGCAGGCCATCCGGGTCTACTCGCTGTTCATGCACCTCCAGGACGAGACCGGCACCACCGACGGCCCAGCCTGGATGGCGGCGCCGTCGCGCGACCTCGACGACTCGGTCGAGGTCCGCGGCTACGACGTGGTGGTCGACGCCGGCGCGGTGATCGGCCGGGTCGGCACGGTCGGCCCCGACGACCTGGCGGCGCCGCAGGTCCACGTCGAGATCTTCTCGACCCAGCGGTGGTTCGACGGCGGCGGCGACCCGGCGGCGTCGCCGTGGAAGCTGATCGACGGCTCGGCGACCGGCCGGTTCTGCGAGGACCCGCTGGTCAACGGCCTCATCGATCGCGACAAGGACGGCCGGATGTCGCGCGGCGAGCTGCGCGACTACTACGCCGGGCCCGACAAGGCGGCGACCCGCGACCTCATCACGCTGCACGTCTCGGAGTGGTCGCCGGAGCCCGACTGGAAGGAAGAGCTGACCGCGGCCGCGGCGCAGTTCAAGAAGAAGTCGCCCAAGCGCAAGGGCGTGTCGGCCGCGATCGACGACGACGACGAGGACCTGAAGCTCGGCACGCTGATCGACGAGCAGCTCGCGCCGTTCACCTGGTGGACCGAGAAGGTCGCGAGCGGGCTCGGGCTGCCGGTCAACGGCACGGTCTTCCACTACCACCCCATCCGCTTCATCGAGTACGCCAACTCGGCCCACAAGCACGTCGGCGGGCCGGTCGCGGTCACCGGCAAGGTCCTCGACGACAACGACGACGTCGCCGGCGAGTTCGGCTACGTCGAGGAACCGCCGCCGCCGCCGCCCGATCTCCACTTCAAGCTGGAGAACCTGGTGGACGGCTACGCCGGCGATCCGGACAAGAAGCCATGACCCAGCCCCCGCCCAAGCCCAAGCCCCGGCTGTCGCGGCGTCGCCTGCTGGGCGGCGCCTTGACCGCGGCCCTGACCGCGGCCCTGGTCCCGCGCGACCAGTCCCGCCCCACGCCGCGCGGCGATCGCTGGCACGGCAAGACCCGCTGGATCGGCCACGCCTGACGCCCGGCTCGGCGTGACGCCGGCGTGACGCCGCGCGACGCATCGGCCGGCTCCTCACCGCCCGGCGCGCCGCGACCGGTGTATGGTCCGCCCATGGTCCGTACTGCCATCGTCGTCCTGTCGTGCGCGCTGGCCGCTCCCGCGGCGGCCCAGGTCCTCCCCGACGAACCGTCGGGCGCCGATCCCGGCGCCGGCGGCGAGGCCGAGCTCGACGAGGATCCGACCCCGATCGGCGGCGACGACGACGGCGACGAGAACCCCGACGCCCCGCGGCTCCTCGGCGAGGACCCGGCCCCGGGGCCGACCGCGCCGAAGGCGCGCCCCACCGGCTACCCGCGCGAGCTGGTGCTGCGGCCGCTGACCCTGCCCGACTTCACGTCGGAGATCGAGTTCGGCGCGTCGCTGTACCCGTCGCCGATCGACCTCGAGCTGGGCCTGCGGGCCCGCTACGGCATCACCCGCCAGGCCCAGATCGGCGTGCGCTACGCGATCGGCGGGCTGTACGACGACGGCAAGAAGGACAAGGTCGGCTGGAACACCGGCAAGGCGGTGGAGATCAACTTCACCTACCTGGTGGCCGACTGGATCGCCCCGCGGGTGGCCATCCCGATGTACGTCGATCCGTTCTCGATCGGCATGGTGGTGGGCGCGCCCATGCAGTTCCGGTTCGGCGACCGCTTCGCGATCGTCGGCTTCGAGGAGCTGGTCGGCTGGAAGTTCCAGGGCGACCGCTTCGTGCCCAGCCTCGACAGCGAGCGCGAGAACGAGGCGATCGCCGACAGCTTCGCGACCAACACGATCGCCAGCGACGGCTTCATCCAGCTCGACTTCGGCGCGATCTATCAGCTCGAGGCCAACCTGGCCTTGACCGGCCGCTTCGGCATCACCTTCGACGACTTCGCCGACGACGATACCGCGTCGAACCTCCGGGTCCAGGTGCTGTACACCCCGATCCGCCGCCTCGATCTATCGGCGCTCCTCGGCTTCGACCGCCTCGACGAGGCCGACAACACCTTCCGCATCGCCGGCGGCGTGGCGATCCGGATCTGACCGTCGGGCTCTGACGCGGGACCGCTCCTCGACGGTCGGTCTCGGTCTCGGCCTCGGTCTCCGCCTCGGTCTCCGTCTCCGCCTCGGTCTCGACCTCGGTCTCGGTCTCGGTCTCGGTCTCCGCCTCGGTCTCGGCCTCGGTCTCGGCCTCGGCCTCGGCCTCGGTCTCCGTCTCCGCCTCGGTCTCCGTCTCCGCCTCGCTGCCCTAACACGGCGGGCGGGGCGACGGATCGGCCGGCAGGTCGGTCGGCAGGATCTGCCGCAGGTAGCTGTACTCGTCGGCGCAGAACACCGCCGGCCCTTCGCCGGCCAGCTCGGCGCGCTCGGCGAAGGAGCGATCGCCGCCGGTGTCCATCAGGCGGTTGGGCTCGTCGCCGGGGTTGTGGAAGCCCTCGGCGCCGGGGTTGGCCAGGCCCAGCGAGTGGCCGATCTCGTGGGCCAAGGTGGTGCCGATGAGCGCGCCCATGGTCCACACCGCGCAGCCGATGCGCTCGCGGCGCCCCGAGGCCGGGCAATCGGCGCCGCCGCGCACCGGCACGCCGCCGGCGAGGTCGGCGGCGACGATGATGTCGCCGCGATCGGGGCGGAACGGATCGAAGATCTGATCGAACAGCGCGTCGGCGCCGGGCAGCGACTCGCCGCGCGCCGGGTGGAGCGAGAAGCCCATGAGCGACTCGATGAACACCCCGCCGTAGCCGGGGTAGCCGTCTTGCTGCGTGGCGGCGTTGACCCCGCCCAGCCGGTCGTACAGCCGGAGGTTGCCGTTGTCCTTGCCGGGGGTGTTGTCGTAGCCGAACAGCCCCATGCCGTTGGGGTCGGGACCGTGGATCTCGACCTGCGAGAACAGCGCGAAGTCGGTGGGCGGCGCGGTGACGAACTCGATGTTGACCCCGGGGTAGGCGGCGCGGACCACGTCGGAGACCCGGGCCCGGACCGCGGCGTCGACGGCGCGCAGGCCGAAGCCGCGCAAGCTCTCGACGTAGCTCGGCCGGAAGTCGAGGTAGACGACCTGCTTGACCGCGGCGATGCCGAGGGTGACCGCGGTGGTCGGCCCGGTGACGGTGTCGCCGGCGAAGCGCACGATCGGCCGGATCGTGCCGGTGAAGGTCCCGGTGACCGTGCGCAGATCGATGGCCTGGCCGAGGGCGTCGTCGGTCGAGACCACGTAGCGCAGGCGCTCGCCGGCGACGTACTCGGGGATGAGGATCAGATCGACCGGGTTGCCGGTGGGCGCGCCGGTCGGGCGGAAGGTGCCGACCAGCCGCAGCTCGGTCGAGGCGCCGGTCTGGCCGCCGACGAAGCCGCCGCCGACGACCTCGACGTACTGGCCCAGGCTGGCCTGGGCCGGGGCGACGCTGAAGATCTGCGCGGTCACCAGGTCGTAGGCGACGTCGACGGCCGCGGCCCGGGTGGCGCCGCCGACCAGGGGGCGGTTCTCGATCGTCACGGTGCCGGTGAAGCTGCCGCCGCGGATCCCGGCCAGCGCCGGGACGAAGCGGAACCGGCCGCGGTCGCGGCGACCGGCGACCGCCGGGATCACCGGCACCACCTGCTCGGCGACCGGGCCGCAGGTGCTCGAGCCGGTCGGGGTCAGACAGCCGGCGACCACGGCCACCGTGACGCCCTCGCCGCCGCCCAGGAGGAAGCCGTCACCGGCGATCTCGAGCTCGTCGTTGGTGAAGATCACGCCGCTGTTCTCGAGGCTTCCGACCCGCGGGACCAGCGACGGCGCGGCCGCCAAGGCGACCGGCAGCGGCGCGGTCCGATAGGTCTCGCCGTCGACCGCCGAGACCACCTCGACCACGGCGTCGCCCACGAACTCGACGGCGGCGACGTCGGCGCCCAGTCCGGCCAGGACCGCGTCGTCGACGGTCGCGGTCAGGTGGGTGTAGTCGACGAAGCTCGCCGGCAGGGCGACCTCGACCGCGGCGCCGCCGGCGGTCCCGGTCAGGACCAGGCGGGTGTCGCCCCACTCGGCCTCGACGAAGGACGCCCCGGTCAGGCCGACCGCGGTGCCCGGGATCCAGGTCTCGGGGCCGACCGCCGACAGCGCCAGCCCCTCGAGGGCGACGTCGGGCACGGTCGACGACGCGCAGCCGCCCAGGGCGACCGCCAGCGCCAGGAGCAGCCGAGGGGACACGGCGCGGCTCACGGCGGGGCCAGGATCGAGATCGAGTAGCTGTTCTGCGAGCTGCGCCAGCCGTGGACCGCGACGTAGTACGTGCACAGCGAGGCGCAGGCCGCTGGCGCGGTGAAGCTGTAGCGCTCGTTGGAGCTGGCGCCCTGGCCCTGGGCCGCGGTGCAGGTGGCGGGCATGGCCTCCGAGCACGGCGTGAGATCGACGCCGGCGCTATCGTAGAAGTGCAGATCGAGATCGCCGGTCGCCGAGTGGGTGAAGGTCAGGTCGATCGTGACGGTCTCACCGTTGAACAGCGCCAGCTTGAAGTAGTCGTCGTCGTTGGCGCAGATCTGGCCAGCCTGGGTGAACCCGCCGTAGGTGATCTGCCGGGCCTGGTCACGGTTGTCGTCGGGCTCGAAGCGGTCGTCGGTGCACACCGCCGGGCAGGCGCCGACCGAGCGGGCGTAGGTCAGGGTGTAGTCGTTGGGCGCGCCGGCGCCCCAGGCGTAGACCCGCACGTAGTAGGTGCCAGCGGTCAGGCACCGGCTGATGGTCTCGTTCGAGGTCGACCCGGTCGCCGACTGCAGGCGGGTGCCGGTGCCGTCGTAGAGCACGAGGTCGAGATCGCTGACCGCCATGCCGGCCAGGGTCAGGGTCACGGTGGCGTCGGCGGTGAGGATGATCGGGAACCAGTCCTCATCGTCGTTGGAGCCATCGGCCAGCGGACAGCTCGTGAAGTCGTAGGTGGCGGGGTCGAGGTCCGGCAGGTTGGCCGCGGCCTGGGCCCGGGTGTCGTTGTCCTCGAAGATGTCGTCCTCGCACGGCGGGGCCATCGCGCAGGTCCCGGTGGTCGGCACGCACTGCCGCCCCGACGCCCCGTTGACCGAGCTCACCGGGTTGGCCGAGCAGGTGTAGCCGGTGGGGCACTCGCCGGCGACGCCGGTGCAGCCCTGCAGGCAACTGTCGGTCTGGCCGACCCGCACGCAGTGATCGTCGGCGTCGCCGCACTGCACGTCGGCCGAGCAGCTCTCGCACAGGCCGAGGCCGCCGGCGCCGCCCGGGTTGGTGACCCGCATCTGGTAGGTGCCGGTGACCGGGGCCTGGGTCTCGTGATCGCAGGTGCCGGTGTCGTCGTCGTCGTCGTTGGCGACGATCACGTAGTAGAGGTTGGCCGCGGTGCCGGCCGGCTGGGTAGCGACCGGGTTGGGCACGTCGGCCGCCCACACGCCGTTTTGCATCGTGCCGCTGATCAGCACCATCGTGGTCTGGGCCATGGTCGCGAGATCTGGCGGCGAGGCCGGCGCGGTCGTCGAGTAGTAGAGCAGCGGCGGCTGCTTGAGGCCGAGATCGTCGGTGATCGTGGCGTCGAGGGTCAGATCGACCACGGTCGACTCGTCGGCCGGGGTGTGGGTCACGACCGGCGCGGTGCCCGGGCAGTTGGTCTGGCCCGGCCGGCGCAAGACGATCAGGTAGTTCTTGGGGACCTTGGGGTTGTCGCCGTCGTCGGCGCCGAGCGTCAGGGTGTAGCGATCCTCGGCGTCGATCTGCTCGCGGCTCGGACACCAGTGCCAGACCGCGGCCAGGCCGCTGGTGACCTCGAGGGTCGCGCCCTCGATCAGCGGATCCTCCTCGGTGAGCGCGACCTCGGGCGAGTCCTGATCCTCGACGACGACGTCGAGGTCGAGGCACTGCCGGACCGCGAGATCGAGGGTGGTGCCGCTGCCCAGGGGCTGGCGGAACACCGGCGTGGTCTGATCGCCGACCGCGCTCTTGACCTGGATCGTCACGGTGACGGTGGTGTCGTGGTCGCCGTCCGAGGCGACGAAGTCGAAGTGCCACGTGCCGACGTCGGCGGCCAGCGGCCGCCAGCGGAACAGGCCGGTGCCCGCCGGCGTCGTGGCGATCGAGGCGCGCTCGCCGAGGTCGGGGACGTCGGAGCGGAAGGAGTAGCTGAGCGCGTCGCCGTCAGGGTCGGTCGCGCGCAGGGTCAAGGTCAGGTCGGCCCCCACCGCCACGATCTGATCGTCGATCGAGTCGAGCACCGGCGCGGCCCCGCCGCCACAGGCCACCAGAGTAGCCAGGAGCGACAAGGCGATCGCGGGTCGCGACGATCGGGGTGATAGCAGCCGCATGATCTCCTCCAGTTGCCGATGGTAACCCAACACGCGGCCGGGCCAACGCAACGATCGGGCCAGGCGGCGACGCGGCCACCGACCACCTGTGGCCGCGGTCACGGCGCAGGCGGGCAGGTCAGGCCTGGCACAGGGCCGCGAGGGCGGCGTGGTCCTCGCTGACCGCGAACTGCACCAGGGCGGCGACCGCGGGATCGCGCAGCCCGCTGGCCAGGTCGCTGGCCCCGGCCCGCCCGAGGAGGACCGCCAGCGGGGCGGCCGCGCCACCGGCGGCGACCAGGCCCGCGCGGTGGCCGGCGTGCTGCAACCCGCGGTGCAGGACCCGGTGGTCGAAGGCCGCGGCGTCGATGGCCAGGGCGTGGGGTCGCAGCTCGGCCAGGAGCCCCGACGGGATCAGGCGCTTCAGGCGCTGGAGCTGAAGCCCGACCTGATCGTTGTCGACCAGGAGGTAGGGGAGCTCGGGCTGGAACAGCCGCAGGAGCGCGACCACCAGGACACCGAGCTCGTCCTCGGGCAGGCGGGCCAGGATCGCGAGGTGCGCGGTGGCCAGGCGCAAGGCCCCGGCGGCGGCGAACCGCACCGCGGCCAGGCGATTGCCGTCGGCGATCGCGCTGCCGATGACTAGCGACAGCGGGCTGGTCGGCTCGGCGACCATGGCGTAGGGCTGGCGGCTCGAGATGTAGACGTCGAGCTCGCCGAGCCCGAAGGCCTCGGCGACCTCCTGGGCCGCCGCCGCGACCGGGCTGTCCTTGGCGCGCACGCGATCGCCGCGGGTCACGCCGTAGGGGCGCAGATCGACGCCGACGTGCTTGGCCACGCGATCGCCGAGGAGCGCGACGAGCTGGCGCAGGCCGGCGGACACCGCGGCCGGCCACAGGAGTTCATCGGCCTCGGCCCGGAGCAGGCCGCCGAGGTGATCGGGGGTCGGCACGCTGGCCAGCTCGGCGTCGGCGCCGGCCAGCCGGGCCAGATCGACCGCGGCGCGGTGGATGGCCCCCTGCCCGGCCACCCCGGCGTCGAGGCGCGCCCGGGCGACCCGGGCCAGGACGCGGTACGCGGTGGGATCGCTGCCGGTGGACGCGCGCTGTCGCATCGCCGCGGCGACCATCCCGAGGTGGACCCGGATCGCGGCGGCGTCGCCGGCCGCCTCGTAGAAGCGGATGAGGGCCGACAGGGCGACGTCGCTGTCGGGCGCGGCGTCGACGGCGAGCTGGTACGCGCGCTCAGCCTTGCGGCGATCGGCGAAGCCCTCGGCGAAGATCCGACCGACCCGGTGCAGGTGGGTGACCTTGCGCGCCGGCACGGTCTCGTTCTTGACCAGCCGCTCGCAGGCGCCGAGGGCCATGCGCCACTCGCCGGTGGCGATCCCGAGATCGGCGAGCCGCTCGAGGGCGGCCTCGTCGTCGGGGTCGTGGGCGAGCACGCGCTGGAAGGCGCGGATCGCGGCCGTCGGATCGGGCAGCCGATCGGCGTACACCATGCCGAGGCGGAAGTGGATGTTGCGCAGGACCCCCGGGTCGCGCTCGAGGCGGGCCCTGGTCTGGAGCGCGTCGGCGGCCTCGCCCCACGCGCCCTGCTCCCAGGCGATGTCCGACAGCGCCGCGATCGCGCGCAGGTCGGCCGGGCTGTGCGAGACGATCGCCCGGTAGTGGCGCTTGGCCCGCTCGCGATCCTCGAGGAAGTTGCGGGCCAGCTCGGCGATCGCGCGGTGCAGCCCGATCTGCTCGCCGAGATCGGGCTCGACCTCGAGGCGGGCCTCGAGCAAGCCGGCCAGGGCCTCGTGCTCGCCCTGCTCGTCGAGCAGGAGCCGCAGGCGGATGAAGGCGTCGAGGTGCCGGGGATCGGCGGCCAGGGTCTCGCGCAGCGCGTCGACGGCGCGCTCGCCGGCCAGGGCGCGATCCATGAGCGCGACGCCGGCCAGGTGCCAGAGGCGAGCCTTGGTGGCGTCGTCGTCGGACAGCCCGGCCTCCTTGATCGCGGCCTCGGCGAAGTCGACCCAGAGCTGACCGCGAAGCGCGGCGTCGCGCCAGCCCTCGAGGGCCGGGGCGTAGCCGCCGCGCAGCTCGTTGGCCGCGCGGAAGTGCGCGAGGGCGTCGTCGAGGCGACCGAGGTCGGTCAGGGTCTCGCCGGCCCGGGTCAGGAACGCGGCCCGGGTCCGCGGATCGGCGGCGAAGTACTCGGCGACGGCGTCCTCGAGGGCGACCAGCTCGGGCGAGGCCCCGCCGCGGCGGACCAGGCTCTCGAGGTGGAACAGCGGGCGGCGGGCCCGCGGCGCCTCGGCGAGGATGCCCTGGTAGACCGCGCGGAGCTCGTCCTCGGGGCGATCGAGCCGCTCGAGGACGAGCGCGCGATCGAGGGCGAGGGCGATGCGATCGGGGCCGGCCGGCTCGCCGGCGAGCTGGCGCTCGCGCAGGGCCGCGAGGTCCGCCCACCGCCCGGCGCCGTAGGCGCGCTCGAGCTCGCGGACCACCGCCAGCCGCGACGGATCGGCGGCGATCGCGGCCTCGATCGAGATCAGCGCGGAGGCGTCGTCGCCGCGCAGGCCACGGTCGATCGCGGCCAGCGCCTCGTAGGCGTCGGCGCGTCCGCGATCGTCGCCGGCTTCCTCGGCCAAGCGGAGCTCGGCCAGCGCCAGGGCGGTGATCGGGCCAGCCTCGCCGACGGCGTAGGCCACGCGCTTGAGGGGCTCGGCGGCGAGCGGATAGTGCGGCCGCAGCTCGAGGGCCTTGGCGAGGAGCGCGAGGGCGCCCAGGCCGTCGCCTTGAGACGCGAGGTGCTCGCCGTCGCGCACCAAGCGCGCGAAGCCGTCGCCGCGACTGCCGTCCTGGCGGGCCACGCGCGGCGCCGGGGCGGCGTCGCCCAGGCGTCGGCGGGCGGCGGCCAGCGCGTCGTGGACGAAGGCGAGCTCCGGATGATCGTCGGCCAGGCTGGCCAGGAGGGTGGCGGCGCGGCCGGGATCGGCGGCGCGGTCGAGGTAGAGCCCAGCGGCGCGGAAGCGCAGGAGGGCGGCCTCGATGGGCGCGCGCGCCGCGATGGCCCGCGCGCGCTCCTCGTAGGCGGCGGCGACGTCGCCCCATTGCCCCGCGGCGGCGCCGAGGGCGACGGTGGCGGCCAGGCGACGGGGATCGTCGCCACTGACCTCGCGGACGATCTCGTCGACGGTGTCCCAGCCGGCGCCGGCGGCGGCGGCGGCGCGCGCGCGGGCCAGCGCCAGCGTAGCGGCGGCGGCGGGCGACTCGGCGGCGGCCTGGGCGCGGGTCCACGCGGCGGCGATGGTCGCCGGGTCGCCGGTCGAGGCCGACAGCACCAGGGCTCGGGCCAGGGCGACCGCAGGATCGCCGCCGGCGTCGATGACCTCGCCCCAGGCGGCCAGGGCGCGGGCGATCGAGGCCGGATCGTCGGGGGTCGCGGCGGCGTCGGCGGCCGCGGCCGCCCGCCCGGTCCACAGCCGCGGCTCGACGCGCTCGTCGGAGCGCGCCGCGATCGCCGCCAGGAGGGCGGCGCGATCCGCCGGGCGCCCCACCGCCCCGAGGACGTCGGCCCAGGCGTCGGCGGCAGCGGGGCTGTCGACGTCGGTCGGAGATGGCACGAGGGCGGCCGCGGCGGCCAGGTCGCCCGCGGCGGCGAACAGCGTCGCCGCGCGGACGCGATCGAGCTCAGCGCCAGCGCCGGCGCTCACGCGGCCCTCCCAGACCCGGGCGGCGGCAGCGAACTCCCCGGCCGCCAGGTGGCCGTCGGCGAGGGCAGCCTGAGCCAGCACGTCGCCGGGCTCGGCGCTGAGCGCGGCCCGGTAGCCGGCGGCTGCGGCCGCGGCGTCGGGCGCGCGGTGGGCGGCCCACAGCGAGGCGGCGCGACGCAGCGCCGGATCGACGGCGCGCGCGGCCAGGGCGGCCAGCTCGGCGGTCGGCGGCTCTGTGCCGGCCATGGCCCGGCCGAGGACCGCGGCCTGGACCGTCGGATCGTCGGGGGCCAGCGCGGCGGCGCCCGCGAGGAGCGACGGCTCGGCGGCGGCGCCCTCGAGGAGGAGCGCGGCGCGGACCGCGGGCTCGGTGACCCGGTCGGCCAGGGCCGAGGTGGCGGCGGCCGCGGCGTCGCCGCGCAGCGCGCCCAGGTGGCCGGCCAAGGCCGAGGGATCGGCGGCGACCGCGGCGGCGAACGAGGCGGTGGCGCGCGGGCGATCGCCCTTGCGCTCGGCCAGGTGACCGCGGGCGGTGTCGACCGCCGCGCGCAGCGCGGGATCGGCGATGACCGCACCGAGCCGGTCGAGGGCCTCGTCGAGCTCGTCGGCGCGGCCGTCGAGGAAGGCCAGCTCGAGCTGGGCCAGGAGCGCGCGCACGTCGCCGCCGGCGGTGTCGAGGAGCTCACCGACCGCCACCCGAGCCAGGTCCTGCTCCGAGGCCGCCATCAGCAGATCGACCCGATGCAGGGCCAAGGCCCGGCGCTCGAGGGGCCCGGCGACCCCGAGCTCGACGTCGAGGTGGGTCGTGGCCTCGGCGAGATCGCCGGCGCCGCGCGCGATCCGGCGCAGACCGCGCAGCGCCGCGGTGGCCCGCGGATCGGCGAGGAGCGCGGCGTCGTAGCTGGCGCGCGCGCGCTCGCCGTCGCCCAGGCGCTCATACAGCCGGCCGGCCTCGACGCGCAGGACCGCCTGCTGGTGAGGATCGTCGATGGTCTCGAGCTCGCGCTCGAGGCGCAGGATGCCGCGGGCCGCGGCCTCGCCCGGATCGAAGCCGGTGGTCGGATCGACCTGCTCCGGCAGCGCCAGCGCGTCGAGGTCGAGGCGCGGCAGCGCCGACGCGAACAGCGCCGCCGGCAGCGCGACGGCGGGCGCGATCGGCGACAGCGGCACCGGCGCCGCGGCGGCGGGCAGAGGCGCGACGGGAGCGAGCGGCGGCGTGGGCGCGGGCGCGGGCGCCGGCGCCGAGCCGACCGGGGCGACGAGCTCGGGGACCGCCAGCGCCCGCGGCGGCGGCGGCACGCCGATCTTGGTCTGGCCCGAGGCGTCGTCGGCGAACGGGTTGGCGACGACGACGGGTGGCGGCGGCGCCGGCGGATCCTCGACGACCGCGGTCAGCTCGACGTCGAGGTCGGGCTCCTCGGCGCCGATCGCGGGGAGGCCCGCCCCGTCGGCGTCGAGGGCCTCGTCGAGGGTCAGGGCGGCCGGCGCCTCGGGCGGGGCCTCGAGCACCAGCTCGTCGACCGCGGCCAGCGCGTCGTGGGCCGCCGCGGACGCCGCCGAAACCGGGTGAGAACCCGCGCCGGCGAAGGCGCCAGACTCGGCGATCGGCTCGGGCACGGCCTCGACCACGCCATCGTGCAGGAGCGCCGCGATCGCCGGATCGGCGGCGGTGGGCGCCTCGGCGGACAGCTCGACCGCCGCCGGCTCGTCGGCCAGCGGCTCGTCGACCGGCGGCTCGTCGACCGCCAGCTCGACGGCGACCGGTTCGTCGGCGACCGGCTCGTCGACCGCCAGCTCGACCACCGCCGGTTCGGCGGCGACCGGCTCGTCGGCGATCGGCTCGTCGACCGCCAGCTCGACCACCGCCGGTTCGGCGGCGACCGGCTCGTCGACCGCCAGCTCGACCGCCGGCGCCGCCGGGGCGACCCGGGCGAACCCCGGCGAACGCTCGCCGACCGGCGTGACCTCGTGGCCCGCGAACTCGGCGATCGCCGCGTCGAGGCCGAGATCGTCCTCGGCCGGCGCCGGCGCGCCGACGTCGAGGGCCAGCTCGGGCTCGTCGTCGATGGCCCCGACCGCGACGGGCCGCGGCGCCGGCGCCATCGTTGTGGACGGGCGGTCGCCGGGCCGGCGCACGACGTTCGACGTCACCCGGCGGGCCGAGGCCGGGGTGCCGGTCACCTCGTCGTCGTCGCCGCCGATCTCGATGTCGGCGTAGAAATCCTCGTCGGGGACGACCGGCTCAGGCGGCGGCTGGTAGCCGGTCGCCGGGGTCGGCCGCGACTGCCGCGGGTCCTCGCGCTGGGCCAGGCGCTCGAGCTCGCGGATGTCGGCGACCCGGGTCGACTCGGGCCCGGCGAAGCCTCCGGTGCTCTCGGGCCGCTTGCGCGCCGGGGGCCCACCGCGCCGCACGATCGACGGTCCCGCGCGCGGCGGCCGCTTGGCGGCGGCGCCGGCCTCGGCCAGGAGCTGGTCGTCGGGGTCGAGGATGCGCGTGCGGTTCGCGCGATCGAACGTGTCCTCGGACGGATCGCGGCCGGGGTCCGACAGCTCGTCGCGGCGCGGAGTCAGCCCGCGATCCATGGTCTCGTCGATCTCGAACAGCTCGGGCGTCGCGCCGGCGACCCGGGTCTCGTCCGGGCTGGCCCGGTGGGCCTCGCGCCGGAGCTGGTCGAGCTCGGCCGCCGAGGGCGCGAACGGATCGTCCTCGGGCTCAGCGGCCTCGAGCAGCGCCTCGGGCCGCACCGCCGAGGTCAGGACCTCGTCGTCGTCGAAGGAGGCCACCGCCGAGGTCGGCCCCAGCTCCTCGATCGGCGGCAGCGGCGGCGGCTGCCCGAGCAGCGAGCCCAGGGCCTCCGGCGGGCCGCTGAAGCCGAGATCGGAGAAGTCGGTCTCGTCGACGACCCGGGCCGACATCGGCGTCGGGCTCGGCACCGGCGTCGGCACCGGCGTCGGGGCCCGCGGTGGTGGCGGCGGCTGGGTCCGCGGCGCGGACCGGCGCGGCGAGGCGCTCGGCTCCGGCACGCGGGTGATGACGGTGACCGCCTCGACCGCCGGCGCGACTGGGCGCACCGTGACCGAGGTCGGGGCGTCGGCGACGGTCGGGTCCACCGGCCGGGCCGACACCGTGGTCGGCGCATCGAAGGCGGCAGGCGACAGCGGCGCGGTCGTGACCACGGTGGCGTCGTCGAAGCTCGGACTGGCTGGACCCGCGACCGGCGGTCGCCCGGCCGCCGGCGCCGCCCGGGTGACGACCGAGGTCGGCCCGTCGAAGGTGGCGTCGCTGCCGGTGGCGGGCGGCGACCCCGGGCGAGGCGCCGTCGGCGCCCCCGGGCGAGGCGCGGTCGGCGAGACCGTGCGGGTCACCTCGTCGTCGCCGCCGTCGAAGGCGGCCGCCGGCGCGCCGAACAGGCTGTCGTCGACGTGCAGGGCGTCGAAGGTCTTGTCCCAGGCGTCGAGCTCGGCCAACAGATCATCGCCGAAGCCCGGCTTGTCAGAACCACCGGTGGTCATCGAGCTCCTCCCGTGACGCGCGCGCGCACCGCCGCGTGAGCCGCCGACACCGACCATCGCACGAGGTCGAGGGCGGCCGGGTCGAGGGCGCGGCCGCCGCGGCCGACGTCGAGGGCAGCCAGGGCGACCCCGAGATCGCCCCCGACGGCCAACCCGGCGCGATGGGTCGCGCCCAGCATGGCGGCGCGCCAGCGCGGCAGGTCGACCAGCTCGGCGACCCGCGGTCCGAGGGCCGCGACCGCCTTCTTGTCGCGGCGAGCGATGTGCTTGTCGATCAGCCGGGTCCGCTCGGCGAGGGCGGCGTCATCGCCGGCCACCGCCTGCGCCAGCGCCGGCGGCGGCGCCAGACCAGCGACCCGCAACCCGGCCACCACGTACCACGCGACCTCCGGCTCCTTCAGCTCGGCCAGAGCGGCCGACGCGTCGGCGAGCTGCTGGACCGCGCGCCCGAGGGCGAAGCGGGCCCCGGCAGTGGCGCCAGCGGCGACGTCGCTGCCGCAGCACAAGATCGGCGTGTCGGCCGACAGCACCCGCGCCTGACCGGCGCGGGCATCGCTGACGTAGAGCTCGACGTCGCCGACGCCGAAGGCCGCCAGCGCCGCGGCCAGGCCCTCGTGCTTCTTGCCCAGGGCCTTCAGCGCGACGCGATCGCCGCGGACGAAGCCGAGCTTGGCCGGATCGATCGCCAGGGCCGCGGTCACCGCCGGCGCCAGGGCCCGCCACAGCTCGGCCGCCACACCGCCGGCGCTGGGCGGGCGCAGCGCCGCGCGGGTCTCGGCGTCGAGGAGCTGCCGGGACAGCGGCGGCTGCGGCCGCTCGCGCCCGGCGGCGATCAGCGCGCGTTGCTCGGGCCGCGGCGCGCCCAAGGCCTCGAGGCCGACCAGGGCTAGCCACTGGCCATCGCGGTCGCCGGCCCAGCCGAACACCGTGGCCAGGCGATCGTAGAGCGTGAACGCGTCCGGGGTGGCGTCGATGGCGCGGCGGAGATCGGCGATGCCGCGGGCGAGGTAGTCGGCGCGGGCCGACGGCCGCTGGCTGGCCGCCAGCTCGACCTGATCGCGCAGCACGTCGAGGTTCTGGGGATCGAGCCCGCGGGCCCGCTCGAAGGCGGCCAGGGCCTCGTCGGGATCGCGGCCGTGATCGCGGGCGACCCGCCCCAGGCGCAGCTCGTCGCGCGCCCGCTCGGCCGCGCCCGGACGCTGGCGCGCGATCTCGCGCAGCTCGCGCATGACCCGAGGCCAGTCGCCGGCCTGGGTCGCCAGGCCGACCAGGCGCTCGCGCAGCGGCAGCTCGCTCGGGCGCTGCACGATGACCCGCTCGACCTGCTCGATCGCGCCGACGACGTCGCCGAGATCTTCGGCCAGGGTCCGGGCCAGCACCAGCTCGGCCTCGGCCCGGGCCGCCGGCGCGGTCTCGACCGCGAGGTAACGACGCCACAGCTCGGCGGCGGCCGCGGCCTCGCCCAGCTCGCCGGCCAGCTCGGCCCGGCGCCGCAAGGCGTCGCCGTGCTCCGGGGCGCGGGCCAGGAGCGCGTCGAGATCGTCGGCGGCGCCGCGCTGATCGCCGACGGCGCGGCGCAGGGCCGCGCGCTCCGACAAGAGCTCGACGGCGGCCGCCGGTGGGCCGGCGCCATCGAGCCAGGCCAGGCGCTCGGTCAAGACCTCGACGAGCGAGCGGACGTCGCCCTTGCCGCGCAGGTGGATCATCAGGCGATCGAACACCGGCGCACCTGGATCGTCGCGCAGGATCCGTCGGTAGACCGCGACCGCGGCCGGGATGTCGCGCCCGGGGCCGCGACCATCGAACAGCTCGGCGGCGCGGACCAAGAGCTCGCGGCGGGCCTCGGCGCCGACCGTCAGCTCGGCCAGCGCGACCGCGGCCCGGGCCTCGGTCGCGGCGTCACCGCCGCGGGCCGCCAGACGCAGCAGCGCCTCGAGCGCGCGGACGTCCTTGTCGTTGCCGCGCAGGACCGCCGCCACCGCCGCTGCCGCCTCGCGGAGGCGGCCGGCCGCCTCCAGGGCCTCGGCGCGATCGAGCTCCCAGCCATCGCGCGCCGCCGGATCGTCGGCGAGGGTCGAGCGCATCGCCAGGACCTCGGCGCGGGCGAGCAGGCGATCGACCGCGGTCGCGGTGTCCTCGCCGGCGGCCGGCGGCGCGGCGACCGCCTGCTGCTCGGCGGCGACCAGGAGCGCGCCGACGTCGTCCGGCGCGACCGAGCGCGCGGCCAGCACCCGCGCCATCGCGGCGTCGTGATCGCCAGCCGCGGTCGCGATCGCGGCGCTGCGCAGGTGCAAGGCCGCCGCGGCCTCGGGCATCGTGACCTGCGCCGCCAGGCGCGCGAAGGCCTCGGCCTGGGCGACTCGATCCTGGCGCCGCGCGGCGACCAGGGCCGCGCCCAGGAGCGCGCCGGCGCTGGCGGCGCCGTCGACCTCAGCGGCCGCGAAGGCGTCGGCCGCGCGATCGAAGTCCTCGAGGACCAGGGCATGGAGCCAGCCGAGATCCTCGTGGAGCGCCGCGGCCAGCGCCGGCTGACCGGCGGTGCGCGCCGCCAGCGACTGCGCCGCGGCGATGCGGGCCACGGTGTCGCCGCGGGTCGCGGCCAGGCCGAGCGCGGCCAGCGCGGCCTGGGCGCCGGCCACCGAGCCCGGCGGGCAAGCGCCGTCGGCGCGGACGAAGGCCTCGGCGGCGTCGTCGATCTCGCCGGCGCGGACCCGGGCCTGGGCCCAGGCCAGGGCCGCCGCGCCGCTGTCGTCGGCGGCCAGCTCGAGGGTGCGGACCACGGTGCCGTGATCGCCGACCGCGGCCGCGGTGCGGACCGCGCCGGCCCGACCGTGGACGTCGTCGGGCGCGCGCTCGAGGAGCGCGCGGTACACCGCCAGCGCGTCGCGCGGACGCCCGAGCCGATCCTCGTAGAGCCAGGCCGCCTCGCGCAGCGCCGCCAGCACCTCGGGACCGTCGGCGAGGCCGTCGGCCTGGGCGCGCAGCGCGGTCGCCAGCTCGTCCCACCGCCCGGCCCGACGCAGGGCCGCCAGGAGCGCGCCGTGCGCGAAGCGATCGTCGGGCCAGTCGGCGACGGTGGCGCGGTAGAGGTCGATCGCCAGGTCGGTGGCGCCGGCGGCCTCGGCCAGGCGGGCGGCGGTGACCCGGGCGTAGCCGCGGCGCGCTGGATCGCCGTCGCGGCCGGCCAACGCTTGCAGGTGCGCGAGGCGCTCGTCATCGCGGCCGAGCTGCTCGAGGGCGGCGTCGATCCGCCAGGCCAGGGCCAGATCGTCGGGGGCGGCCTCGGCCTGGGCGCGATCGACCGCCAGCGCGTCGGCGACCCGCCCCGCGGTGCGGTAGAGCCGGCCCAGCCGGGCGGCGGCCTCGGGGCGCCCAGCCAGGAGCGCGGCGGCCAGGTCGATCCGTCCGGCCCGCTCGTGCAGCTCGACGGTGGCTTCGAGGGCGACCGGATCGTCGGGGGCCAGCTCTCGGGCCGCGCCGAGGGCGTCCTGGGCACCGCGGTCGCCGCGGTCGCCGCCGACGTCGAAGGCCCAGGCGTGGGCCGCGGCGAGGTACGCGGCGAGGGCCGCGGCCGGCTCGGGCGCTCCGCCCGCGCCCAGGGACTCGCCCAGGCGGGCGGCGTCGCCGGCCCGCTGCCAGGCCTCCGCCAAGGCGGCCGGATCGCCGACGCCGAGGGCGTCGCGCTCGCGCAGCGCCACCACCGGCGCCCAGCCGGGGGCGGTCGCCTCGAGGCTGGCCAGGACCGCCAGCGCCGGTTCGCGCCGGCCGGCCCGCAGGAGGGCGTCGGCGCGGCGGATCGACAGGGCCAGGGCCCGCGCCGGATCGCCTTCCACGGCTTGCCAGCTCTGCACCAGCTCCGCGAGTTCGTCGTATCGCCCGAGTTGCTCGGCCAGGTCAGCCAGGTCGGCCAGGAGGATCGGCTCGCCGGGCGCCGCCGCCATCGCCGCCTGGAGGTAGTCCCACGCCCGATCGCCGGCGGCCAGCGCCTGGGCGAGCTGGGCCTGGCGGCGCCGGATCGCCACCACCTCGAGGCGCAGCGCCGCGGCCCGGCCGGGGGCCTGGCCAGGGCTGGTCGCCGACAGCGCCGGGTCGGGCGCGCCGGCGGCGGCGGCCCGGGCCAGCAGATGCTCGGCGCTGGCGTCGAGGGCGAGCAGCATCTCCTCGCGGTCGCCGGCCAGCTCGGCCAGGCGCAGGCGCTCGCGGTCGACCCGCTCGCGATCGACGCCCAGCTCGGCGGCGCGCACCAGGAGCTCGCGCGCGCGATCGAGATCGCCGCCGCGCTCGGTCCAGAACCGCACCTGATCGAGCAGGTAGACCAGCTTGCGCTCGGGGCGGGCGCTGGCTTCGGCGAGCTGGGCCCACAGCTCGACCTGGCGCGCCGGATCGTCGGCGACGCGCTCGAGCGCCAGGAGCGCCGGCGCCGACCCCGGGGCCAAGAGCACGGCGTCCTCGAGGGCGGCCCGGGCGTCGTCCTGCTGGCCGAGCTTGTCGGCCAGGACCGCCGCCTTCTCGATCGCCAGATCGGCGCGCTCGTCGTCGTCGATCGCGAAGCGCGACTCGGCGTCGATGAGCTTGATCAAGTTGGGCCACAGGCCGCGCCGGTAGAACACGCGGCGAATCGCCCACAGGTTGGCGCGCAGCGACGGATCGCTGGCCAGGGCGCGCCCGAAGGCCTTGACCGCGCGGGCCTCGTCGACCAGGCGGCGCTCGCACAGCTCGCCGAGCTCGTAGGCGACGTCGGCCACGCGCTCGCGATCGGTCTCGATCTCGAGGCGGCGGGTCAGCTCGGCGGCCCGCTCTTCCCAGGCGGCCTCGCCGAGATCGCCCAGGGCGCGCTCGATCGCGGTCGGCGATTCGAGGCGATGCTCGATCGGCAGCTCGATCGGCGGTGGCGGCGAGGACGGCGGCGGCGGTGGCACCGGGGGCTCGGGCAGCGGCACCACACCCGACACCTCGGACACCTCGCCGAGATCGACGGTGTCGATCGGGATCGCGACGTCCGACACCGGATCGTACTCGGGCGCATCGTCCCCCGCGTCGGCCGGAGCCGCGGGCGCGGGCGCGGCCGCCGCGACCGGCGGCGGCACGGGCGGGATCGCCATCGGCGGCGCCGGCGGCCGGACCGGCGGGATCACCGCCGGCGGGCGAGGTGGTGGCCGCAGCGACGGCACCGGCGGCAGCGGCGGGCGCCGCGGGATCGCGATCGGCGGCGGCGCCGCCGGCTCGGCGTCGACCGCGACGTCGTCCATCGACAGCTCCTCGTCGTCGCCGACCTCGACCGCGACGCCGTCGTCGCCCTCGACCGCGGCCCCGCCGTCCGGGCCGTCCGCTGCGGCCTCGTGCGCGGCGACCTCGTGGAGGACGCCGGCCGCGGCGCCCTCATCCTCGTCGAGGCTGGCCATCAGGGCGTCGATGCGCGACGCCATCCCGGGGGCTGGCGCCGCGACCGGCGCGGGGTCGGCCCCCTCGACCTCGCGCTGGTCTCCTGCTCCTGCCGTATCTGGCGCGCCGGGCTCCGAGGGGTTCGACACCGCCTACCAGATCACACCGGCCCCGCCCCGTCGTCAACGGAACCCGTGGACATAGTTGGACGTTGTTCCCCGACCGGCGCGTTGACCGGACCGGGCCGGCCGACTACACCACGGGTCGTGACCGCCTCCTCGCCCCTGTCGCTCGGCGCCTCGCCGCTCACCCTCGACGACATCGCCGACGTCGCCCGCCGCGGCCGCCCGGTCGCGATCGCGCCCGCCGCCCGCACCGCCATGGCCGAGGCCCGCGCCGCGATCGATCGCGTCGTCGCGGACGGCGACGCCGCGCCCGCGGTCTACGGCGTCAACACCGGGTTCGGCGCGCTGGCCGAGGTCCGGATCTCCGCCGACCAGGTCCGGCAGCTCCAGGTCAACCTGGTCCGCTCCCACGCCGCCGGGGTGGGTGAGCCCCTGCCGCGCGACGCCACCCGCGCGATGATGCTCCTGCGGGCCGCGGTCCTGGCCACCGGCCGCAGCGGCGCGCGCCCGGCCATCGCCGATCGGCTGTGCGCGATGCTCGACGCCGGCATCCATCCGATCATCCCGCGCCGCGGCTCGGTCGGCGCCTCGGGCGATCTCGCGCCCCTGGCCCACCTGGCCCTGGCCCTGATCGGCGAGGGCGAGGTCGAGCACCGCGGCGCGCGGGTGCCGGCCGCCGCCGCCCTGGCCGCCGCCGGCTTGTCGCCGCTGCCCCTCGAGGCCAAGGAGGGCCTGACCCTCCTGAACGGCACCCAGCACATGACCGCGATCGGCGCGCTGACCGTGCGCGACGCCGAGGACACCTGCCGGATCGCCGACCTCGCCGGGGCCATGTCCCTCGAGGCCCTGAAGGGCACCGCCGCCGCCTTCGACGAGCGCGTGGTCGGCGCCCGCCCCCACCCGGGTCAGGTCGCGGTCGGCGCGCTCCTGCGCGCGGTCCTGGCCGACTCGCCGATCGCGGTGTCCCACGCCGACTGCGGCAAGGTGCAAGACCCCTACTCGCTGCGCTGCATGCCGCAGGTCCACGGCGCCACCCGCGACGCCCTGGCCTACGGCCGCGCGGTCCTCGAGCGCGAGGCCGCGAGCTCGACCGACAACCCGCTGGTGTTCGCCGGCGGCGTGATGATCTCGGGCGGCAACTTCCACGGCCAACCGGTGGCCCTCGCGCTCGACTTCGCGTGTTTCGCGATCGCCGAGCTGGCCAACATCAGCGAGCGCCGGGTCGAGCAGCTCGTCAACCCGCACCTGTCGAGCGGCCTGCCGCCGTTCCTCGCCCCCGACTCCGGCCTCAACTCCGGCTTCATGATCGCCCAGGTCAGCGCCGCCGCGCTGGTCAGCGAGAACAAGGTGCTGTGCCACCCGGCCTCGGTCGATTCGATCCCGTCGTCGGCCGGCCGCGAAGATCACGTGTCGATGGGCGCCCACGCCGCGCTCAAGCTGGCCCAGGTCCACGATCAGGTCCGCACCGTCCTGGCCATCGAGCTTCTATGCGCGGCCCAGGGCCTCGACCTGCGCCGACCGCTGCGCTCGACCGCGATCCTCGAGGCGGTCCACGCCGCGATCCGCGCGACCGTGCCGGCGATGATGGTCGATCGCCCGCTGGCCCCCGACATCGCCGCCGTCCGCGCGCTCATCGACGATGGCACCCTGCTCGCCGCGGCCAAGGCCGCCGGCGCTCCCCTGTGAGGCCCCCATGACCGACGCCCCGATCATCCGCGCTCCCCACGGCACCGCGCTGTCCTGCAAGGGCTGGCCGCAAGAGGCCGCGCTGCGCATGCTCATGAACAACCTCGACCCCGACGTCGCCGAGCGGCCGAGCGATCTCATCGTCTACGGCGGCCTGGGCAAGGCCGCGCGGTCGTGGCCCGACTACCACGCGATCGTCCGCGAGCTGCGGCGGCTCGAGGGCGACGAGACCCTGCTGGTGCAGTCGGGCCGCCCGGTCGGCGTGTGGAAGACCCACGACGAGGCGCCCCGGGTCCTCATCGCCAACTCCAACCTGGTCGGCCGCTGGGCGACCTGGGAGCACTTCCGCGAGCTCGATCGCAAGGGCCTCATGATGTACGGCCAGATGACCGCCGGGTCGTGGATCTACATCGGCACCCAGGGCATCTTGCAGGGCACCTACGAGACCTTCGCCGCCGCCGGCCGCACCCACTGGGGCAGCGACCTCACCGGCAAGCTGGTCCTGACCGCAGGCCTGGGCGGCATGGGCGGCGCCCAGCCGCTGGCGGTGGTCATGGCCGGCGGCGTGTGCCTGGCGATCGAGATCGATCCGACGCGGGTCCAGCGCCGCCTCGAGACCCGCTACCTCGACGAGGTCGCCGATTCCCTCGACGACGGCCTGCGCCGGGCCCGGGCCTACGCCGCCCAGGGCCAGGCGCGATCGATCGCCGTCATCGGCAACGCCGCCGACGTCTACGCCGAGCTGGTGCGCCGCGGCGAGCTGGCCGATCTGGTCACCGATCAGACCTCGGCTCACGATCCGCTGAACGGCTACATCCCGCAGGGCTATTCGCTGGCCGACGCCGCCGCGCTGCGCGTCCGGGAGCCGGACGACTACGTCGCGCGCGCGCGGGCCTCGATGGCGGTCCAGGTCGAGGCCATGCTGGCGATGAAGGCCGCCGGCAGCCACGTCTTCGACTACGGCAACAACCTCCGGGCCGAGGCCGAGAAGGGCGGCTGCGTCGGCGCCTTCGGCTACCCCGGCTTCGTGCCGGCCTACATCCGGCCGCAGTTCTGCCTGGGCCGGGGCCCGTTCCGCTGGGCGGCGCTGTCGGGGGATCCGGCCGACATCGCGGTCACCGATCAGGTCGTGCTCGACGAGATCGGCGACAGCCACGGCCTGGCGCGGTGGATGAAGATGGCCAAGGATCGGGTGGCGTTCCAGGGCCTGCCGGCGCGCATCTGCTGGCTCGGCTACGGCGAGCGCGATCGGGTCGGGCTGCGCTTCAACGACCTGGTCCGCCAGGGCAAGGTCAAGGCGCCGATCGTGATCGGCCGCGACCACCTCGACTCCGGCTCGGTGGCCTCGCCCAACCGCGAGACCGAGGCCATGAAGGACGGCTCCGACGCGGTCGCCGACTGGGCGATCCTGAACGCCCTGGTCAACACCGCGGCCGGCGCGACCTGGGTGTCGTTCCATCACGGCGGCGGCGTCGGCATGGGCTATTCGCTCCACGCCGGCATGGTGGTGGTGGCCGACGGCTCGGCGCGGGCCGACCGCTGCCTGGCGCGGGTCCTCCGCAGCGACCCCGGCATGGGCATCCTGCGCCACGCCGACGCCGGCTACGACGAGGCGATCGCCGCCGCCGACGCAGGCGGCGTGCGGATCCCGCGGCGCGAGGGCTGAGCCTCGGTCTCGGACTCGGACTCGGACTCGGTCTCGGTCTCGGCCTCGGTCTCGGTCTCGGCCTCGGTCTCGGTCTCGGTCTCGGTCTCGGCCTCGGTCTCGGTCTCGGTCTCGGTCTCGGCCTCGGTCTCGGTCTCGGCCTCGGTCTCGGTCTCGGTCTCGGTCTCGGTCTCGAACCCGCTCAGCGCGCGCCGAAGAGCTCGCCCTTGGCGCCGTCGCGGATCGCCACGACCGCGGGATGGACCAGCTTGCGATCGACCGAGATCGCGTAGTAGCGGTCGCGCACCCCGGCCAGCTCGCCGACCACCGCGACGTGGTAGCGCGCCGCCACCAGCTCGGCGATCACCGTCGGCACGAACAGCACACCCATGCCGTCGGCGGCGAAGGCCTTGAGCAGCGCCGAGTCCTCGGCCTCGGCCACCACCCGCGGCGTGATGCCGTGGCGGGAGAAGTACGCCGACAAGGTCCGGCGCATCGGCGACTCCGACAGCGGCAGGAGCATGGGGGCGCCGTCGAGGCTGCCCGGGAAGCCCTTGCGCAGGCTGCGGACCAGGGCCGGCGGCGCCAGGGCGCTGACGCCCGACTCGCCGAGCAGGTGGTGGAAGGCGCGGACCGCCGACCCCGGCGGCACCGGAGCGTCGGCGATCACGACGTCGAGCTCGTGGGCCGCGAGATCGGCCAGCAGGCGCTCGAACCGGTCCTCGCGGCACACCAGGGTCACCGGCTCGGGCCCGGCCAGCGCCGGGGCCAACATCTGCCGGACCAGGAGCTTGGGCACCACGTCGGCGATCCCGACCGTCAACCGGAGCGGCCCGGTGGTGCGCTGGCCGCGGACCGCCTCGCGCAGCTCGGCCCCCAGCCCGAAGATCTCGTTGGCGTAGCGGTAGGCGATGCGCCCGGTCTCGGTGAGCGCCAGCTTGCGCCCGCGCTTCTCGAACAGCGCCACCCCGAGGGCCTCCTCGAGCTTCTTCACCTGGCTCGACAAGGTGGGATGGGACAGCCGCAACACCTTGCCGGCCGGCGCCAGCCCACCCTCGCGCGCGACCACCCAGAAGTACAGAAGGTGGTGGTAGTTGAGCCAAAACATAGGGCGCTCTTTCGCTTCGAAAAACCCGACGCGAAACTAGCAAACATTCTCATCGACGCGGTAGCCGACCGACCCCAACCTGGCTCGATTCCCCTCCCCCGGAGGTCGCTATGCTTTGGTTGTACGTCGGCTTCGTCGCCTTCATCCTCGCCCTCCTGGCACTCGACCTCGGGGTCTTTCACAAGGAAGACAAGCTCGACTCGGTCAAGGCCGCGCTCGGCTGGTCGGCCCTGTGGATCAGCCTCGGGGTGGCCTTCTCCGGGCTCATCTACCTCGGCTACGAGCACCATTGGCTCGGCCTGGGCACCGGGGTCGACACCATGGCGACGGCCCACGTCGGCCCCGACGGGGTGACCTACTACAACGACGGCGGCACCGCCGCGATCAAGTACCTGACCGGGTTCTTCGTCGAGAAGTCCCTGGCCATCGACAACATCTTCGTGATCGCGATGATCTTCACCGCCCTGGCGGTGCCGTCGATGTATCAGCACCGGGTCCTGTTCTGGGGCATCCTCGGCGCGCTGATCATGCGCGGCATCATGATCGGCGCCGGCGCGGCGCTGATCACGCGCTTCTCCTGGATCATCTACGTCTTCGGCGGCTTCCTGATCCTGACCGGCGTGAAGATGCTGCTCCTGTCGGGCGGCGAAGGCGACGTCAGCGACAACCGCCTGGTGCGAATGATCCGACGGATCATCCCCATCACCCGGCGCTACCACGGCCACCGGTTCTTCGTCCGCGCCGGCTCGCCCGAGGCCGAGGCCCCGGCGACGCCCGGCGGCACCCACGAGCCCGACCCGGTGGCGGCGGCGGCCAAGAAGGGCGCGCTCCTGGCGACCCCGCTGTTCCTGGCGCTCCTCCTGGTCGAGTTCACCGACGTCATCTTCGCCGTCGACTCGATCCCGGCGATCTTCGCGATCACCACCGACCCGTTCATCGTCTTCACCTCCAACGTCTTCGCGATCCTCGGGCTGCGCAGCCTGTACTTCGCGCTGGCCGGGATGATGGATCGCTTCCGCTACTTGAAGCCGGCCCTGGCCACCGTGCTGGTGGTGATCGGCGGCAAGATGATGACCCACGGCTACCTGAAGGCCTGGCTGGGCGAGCACTTCAACTTCTACGTGATGGGCGTGGTCCTCGGCATCATCACGACCGGCGTCGTGACCTCGCTGTTCGCGACCCGCGGCGGCAAGGGCGCCGGCACCGACGCGCCGGCCACCCCGAACGCCCCGGCCCAGGCCTGACCGGGCCGTCCCAGCGGGCCGTCGGGCGCGGCGCCCCGCGATTGACACCTGGCGCCGAGGCGCCTAACGATCCGCGGCGATGAACAAGGTCTTCGCCGACGCCACCGCGGCGCTCCACGACGTGACCGACGGCGCGGTCATCCTGTCGGGCGGGTTCGGGCTGTCGGGCAACCCCGAGCACTGCATCCGCGAGCTGGCCCGACGCAAGGTCATGGGCCTGACGATCGTGTCGAACAACTGCGGCACGACCGACCGCGGCCTGGGCGTGCTCCTGGCCCAGGGCCAGGTCAAGAAGATGATCTCGTCGTACGTCGGCGAGAACAAGATCTTCGAGCAGCAGTTCCTGTCGGGCCAGCTCGAGGTCGAGCTGTGTCCGCAGGGCACCCTGGCCGAGCGCATCCGCGCCGGCGGCGCCGGCATCGAGGCGTTCTACACCCCGACCGGCTACGGCACCAAGGTCGCCGAGGGCAAGGACACCCGCGAGATCAACGGCAAGCGCTGCGTCCTCGAGCACGCGATCCGCGGCGACCTCGCGATCGTCAAGGCGTGGAAGGGCGACGCCTGGGGGAACCTGGTGTTCCGCAAGACCGCGCGCAACTTCAACCCGCTCATGGCCACCGCCGGCCGGATCACGATCGCCGAGGTCGAGGAGCTGGTGCCGGTCGGCGCGCTCGATCCCAACGCGATCCACACGCCGTCGATCTACGTCCAGCGCATCTTCGTCGGCACCGCCTACGACAAGCCGATCGAGCAGCGCACCGTCCGCCCGCGGCGCTAGGCCGCGTCGACCTGCGCCCGCCCCCGCCCACCTCGCGCCGCCCCGGAGACCCCATGGCCCTCGACCGCAACCAGATCGCCCGCCGCGTCGCCGACGAGCTCGCCGACGGCTACTACGTCAACCTCGGCATCGGCATGCCGACCTTGGTCGCCAACTTCATCCCGGCCGGCATGGACGTGATCCTGCAATCGGAGAACGGCATGCTCGGGATCGGCCCGTTCCCCGAGGAGGGCGACGAGGATCCCGACCTGATCAACGCCGGCAAGCAGACGATCACCGCGATCCCCGGCTCGGCGTTCTTCGACTCGGCCGAGAGCTTCGCGATGATCCGCGGCGGCCACGTCGACGTGTCGATCCTCGGCGCCATGGAGGTGTCGGCGACCGGCGACCTCGCCAACTGGATGATCCCCGGCAAGATGGTGAAGGGCATGGGCGGGGCGATGGATCTGGTGGCCGGCTCGAAGCGGGTGATCGTGATGATGGAGCACGTCACCAAGGACGGCGCGCCCAAGATCCTCGAGCGCTGCACCTTGCCGGTGACCGGCGTGGGCTGCGTCCATACGATCGTGACCGAGCTGGCGGTGATCGACGTCGGCCCCGACGGCCTGATCTTGCGCGAGCGCGCCCCGGGGGTGACGGTCGAGGCGATCCGGGCCGCCACCGGCGCGCCGCTGGCTGCGGCGGAGGACGTGCCGGAGATCGCGATCGCGTAGGGAGGCGGAGGCCGAGACCGAGACCGAGGCCGAGGCGGAGACCGAGACCGAGACCGAGACCGAGACCGAGACCGAGACCGAGACCGAGACCGAGACCGAGACCGAGACCGAGGCGGAGACCGAGGCCGAGACCGAGGCGGAGGCCGAGACCGAGGCGGAGGCCGAGGCCGAGGCGGAGGCCGAGGCCGAGGTCGAGGTCGGGGCGGAGACCGATCTCACTCTCGATCCCCGAAGGAATCGCGCGGCCCTGCGCTACGATGCCGGCCATGGGGTCCGCGCTCGCCGACGACATGGCCAGCCAGCATCAGGTGATCGATGCGCGGCTGGCCCGCGCCTCTGCCTTGCTCGACGACGGCGACGACGGCGCCGCGGCCCGCGAGGCCAACGCCATGGCCGCGGCGCTGCGCCACCACATCCGGCTCGAGGAGACCCACCTGTTCCCGGCCTACGCCGCGACCCCGGCCGCGACGCCGGGCCTGGTGGCGACGATGCACGCCCAGCACGCGGAGCTCGAGGTCCTGATCGCGGCGTTCACCGACGCGCTGGCGGCCGGGGCCCGCGGCAAGGCGCTGACCGCCAAGGCCGCGCTCCACGCCGCGCTGGGCGCCCACGACGACGAGGAGGAGGCGCTGTGCGCGGCCCTCGACGCCGCCCTCGGCCCCGCCGGCCTGACCCAGCTGGTGGCGGCGCTGCGCGGCTGACGCGACCGGCCGCGCCGGCGGTTCCCCTGGGCGCGCGGGCGCGGTAGGTTCCCCCGGCCGTGTCCGAACCCGCCGACGGAAAATCCGCCAAGCGGCCGCGCCCGCTGCGCAAGGCCCGCTTCGCCACCGACGCCGACCTCGAGATCAAGGGCGCCTACGGCCCCGACGACGTCGCCGGGTTCGACCCGGCCCGGCAGCTCGGGGAGCCGGGGCGCTTCCCGTTCACCCGCGGGGTCCAGGACACGATGTACCGCGGGCAGTTCTGGACCATGCGGCAGTACGCCGGGTTCGGCACCGCCGCCGAGTCGAACCGCCGGTACAAGTACCTCCTGGCCCAGGGCGGCAAGGGCCTGTCGGTGGCCTTCGACCTGCCGACCCAGATGGGCAAGGACAGCGACCACCCGACCGCCGCCGGCGAGGTCGGCCGGGTCGGGGTCGCGATCGACTCCCTCGAGGACATGCGGGTGCTGTTCGATGGCATCCCGCTGGGCGAGGTGTCGACGTCGATGACGATCAACGCCACCGCGGCCACGCTCCTGGCGCTCTACGTCGCGGTCGGCGACGAGCAGGGCGTCGCGCGCAGCGCGCTGCGCGGCACGATCCAGAACGACGTGCTGAAGGAGTACATCGCCCGCGGCACGTACATCTATCCGCCGCGGCCGTCGATGCGGCTCATCACCGACACGTTCACCTACTGCGCCCGCGAGGTGCCGCAGTGGAACACGGTGTCGATCAGCGGCTACCACATCCGCGAGGCCGGAGCCGACGCGGTCCAGGAGGTCGCGTTCACCCTGGCCGACGGCATGGCCTACGTCGAGGCCGCCCTCGCCGCCGGGCTCGCGGTCGACGACTTCGCGCCGCGGCTGTCGTTCTTCTGGAACGGCCACAACAACTTCCTCGAGGAGATCGCCAAGTTCCGCGCCGCTCGCCGGATGTGGGCGCGGATCATGCGCGAGCAGTTCGGCGCCAAGGATCCCAAGAGCTGGCAGCTCCGGTTCCACACCCAGACCGCCGGCGTCACGCTCCAGGCCCAGCAGCCCCTGGTCAACATCGTCCGGGTCACGATCCAGGCCCTGGCCGCGGTCCTCGGCGGCACCCAGTCGCTCCACACCAACAGCTACGACGAGGCCCTCGGGCTGCCCACCGAGGAGGCGGCGCGGATCGCCTTGCGCACCCAGCAGGTGATCGCCCACGAGAGCGGGGTCGCCGACTTCATCGATCCGCTGGGCGGCGCCTACGCGGTCGAGCACCTGACCGATCAGATCGAGGCCGGGGCCCGCGCCTACCTGGCGGCGATCGCCGACGCCGGCGGGGTGATCGCGGCGATCGAGCGCGGCTATCCGCAGCGCGAGATCGAGCGTCGGGCCTACGAGCACCAGCGCGCGGTCGAGCGCAAGGAGCGCATCGTCGTCGGCGTCAACGACTTCGCGATCGACGCCGAGCCGCCGGTCGAGGTCGCCAAGGTCGATCCGGCCCTCGAGCGCGAGCAGGTGGCCCGGGTCCGCGCGGTGCGCAGCCGGCGCAGCGCCAGCGAGCACGCCCGGGCGATCGCCGCCCTCACCGACGCCGCCCGCGGCACCGACAATCTGGTCCTGCCGATCGTCGGCGCGGTCAAGGCCCTCGCCACGGTCGGCGAGATCGCCGACGCCCTGCGCGCGGTCTTCGGCGAGCATCAGCCGACCCGGACGCTGTGACCATGGCGCCCCGCCCGCGCCGGGCCAAGGTCCCGGCCCCCCCGATCCGCCGCCAGCTCGCGCTGCCGGTGCCGACCTCGCCCTTGCGCGGCCCGATCCTCATCCTGGCCGACGCGATGTTCGATCAGGACCTGCCGACCCCGGCCCTGACCAACCGCGGGTTCGCCGAGAAGTTCGGCAACCCCAGCCACGGCCTCGACGACGCCGCCCTGGCCCGCCTGCTCGCCGAGTTCGTCGGGCGCGGCTTCCTGCGCTGGCGCGGGCGCGCCGAGCACCTGCTGGGCCGGCCCGACGTGATCGGGCTGACCGCGGCCGGCGGCGCGGCCTGGGAGGCGGCGCGGTCGCCCGACTGGGATCGCTACGTCGACATCACCCTGCGCGAGACCAAGGACGACTGGCGCCTCGAGGTGCGGTCGCCGTCGAAGGACACCGCGTTCTCGTACCTGTCGGCCGGCGAGGCGGCGGCGCTCCACGTCCTCACCGGACGGCCGCGGTGGAAAAAGGTGCCGCGCGCCGCGGTCCTGCCGTGGCGCAAGATGTCGGTGTGGGTCGGGCGGGTGTCGTGCCGGATCCCGGCCCTGGCGCCCGATCCGGCGCGGTTCGCCAAGCAGTTCGTCGGCTGGCGGACCGCCAGGGATCTGCGCACCGCGGGCTGACGCGGGGCGAGGCGGAGACGGCGGCCGAGGCCGAGACGGAGATCGAGGCCGAGACCGAGGCCGAGACCGAGACCGAGACCGAGGCCGAGACCGAGACCGAGACCGAGGCCGAGGCCGAGACCGAGACCGAGACCGAGGAGGAGGGCGGCGGGGGCGCCCCGGATCGCACCAGCGGGTACGCAAGGGTTGCACCCGACCGACTTTCAGGCTTCCATGGAGGAGCCGAGTGCGAAGGGCCAGGCCAGCGGTATGGGGCCAGCTCCGCCGGGGGAGACCACCATGCCGATCACCAAGAGCGAGCTCACCGTCCGCCTGTCTGAGACCCAGCACCTGCCCAAGGCCAAGGCCGAGCAGGTCGTGAACGTGATGTTCGAGGCCATGTCCGGCGCCCTCGAGCGCGGCGAGCGCATCGAGATCCGCGGCTTCGGCAGCTTCGAGGTGCGGAGCTACAAGCCCTACGAGGGCCGCAACCCGCGGACCGGCGAGACCGTCCACGTCAAGGCCAAGCGCCTGCCGTTCTTCAAGGTCGGCAAGGAGCTGCGCGAGCTGATCAACAGCTCGACCGCCCCCCTCGAGGGCGCCGATCCCGACGACCCCGACGATCACGACGACGCCGAGGCGGATCCGCCGGGCGACGACGACGCCTCGGACGACGGACACGGGTCCGCGGACGGTTGACAGGCGGCCCCGGCTTCCCAATACTGCGCGCCTTTCCAAGGAGCCTGCCCATGGGTCGCCGTGATAGCCGCCGTTCGCCGAAGATGCGCCGCCGCAAGAGCCAGAACAAGCTGAAGGCGCGGATCGCCCGCAAGGTCGCCGCCGCCAAGGCCGCGAAGAAGCCCGCGCCGGCGCCGAGCAAGAAGAAGTAGGTCGGAGACGTAGGTCGGGAGGAAATCGCGTGGTCGAGCCGTCGCGACCCGCCAGCCCTGCCGCGTCGCGCTGCGTGATGACGCAGATCGTGATGCCCAGCCACACCAATGGCTCGGGCGGGGTCATGTTCGGCGGGATCATGATGCAGTGGATCGACGTGTGCGCCGGGGTCGCAGCCATGCGCCACGCTGGCGGCCGCGTCACCACTGCGTCGATCGATCGCCTCGACTTCGTCCACCCGGTCCACGTCGGTGACGTCGTCGTCCTCGAGGCCCAGGTCAACTACGCCGGCCGGACCTCGATGGAGGTCGGGTGCCGGGTCGAGACCGAGGACATGCGCACGCGGTCGCGGCGCGCCACCACCGAGGCCTACCTGACCTTCGTCGCGATCGACGACGCCGGGGCGCCGCGCGCGATCCCGCAGCTCCTCCTCGAGTCGCCCGACGACCACCGCCGCCACGCCGAGGCCGCCGCCCGGCGGGCCGATCGGTTGCGCGCGGCGGGGCGTGCGCCGTGACCGAGGTGCCGTAGGCTGGCGCCATGCTCGTCGACTTCTCCGGCTGGGGCCACCTGGCGGTCACCGGCGCCGATCGCGTCCGCTTCCTCCACGGCCTCTCCACGATCAACGTCACGGCGTTGCCGATCGACGGCCATGCCTGGGGCGCGATCCTGTCGCCCAAGGGCCGCGTGCTGTCGGTGATCGAGCTGACGATCGAGGCCGAGCGGATCCTGGTCCACGTCGAGCCGGCCCTGGTCGCGCCGACCCTGGCGCTCCTCGACAAGTACGCGGTCATGGACGACGTGGCCGCGGCGCCGATCGAGCTGACCGCGCACAAGCGCTGGACCTCCCCGACCCAGGCCTGGCAGGCGCCGTACCAGTTCGGACCCGCGCCCGGGCCGGTGGCCAGCGCCGCCGAGGTCGAGGTCGCCCGGATCGAGGCCGGCCTGCTCCGCTACGGGGTCGACGTCGACGACGACCACTTCCCCTTCGAGACCCCGCTGACCGCGCTCCTCGACTACGGCAAGGGCTGCTACGTCGGCCAGGAGCCGGTGTTCCGCGTCCACGCCCAGGGCCAGTCGGCCCGGACCCTGCGCGGCCTGCGCTTCGCCGACGGACCGCCGCCGGCGCCCGGGACCGCGGTCGCCCACCCGGCCAAGGCCGCCGCCGGCGTCGTGACCTCGTCGACCACCTCGCCGCGGCTCGGCCCGATCGCCCTGGCCTACCTGCATCGCGCGACCTGGGAGGTCGGCGGCGAGGTCACGGTCGACGGCCGTCCAGCGCGCGTCCACGCGCTGCCGTGGGCCGACGTCGAGTGGTAGCGTAGGTCGGTGCGTCAGGCCGCCCTCGCCCTCGCGCTCGCCACCGCGGCGTGCAGCGATCAGCCCCCGGCCGGCGACCGCTTCCCGATCTACGTCGATCGTCCGGGCGGCGCGCTGACCACGCAGGTCGCGATCGACGGCGCCGCGCCGGTGACCGCGGTGATCGACGTGCTGTCGCCGCTGACCGTGGTCGACGTCGCGGCCGACGCCGCGCCGCGGCGCGCCGGCATCGACCTGACGATCCTCGGGCGCCGCGCGCCGGGCGACGACGCCCGGGTGACCCGGGCCCGCTTCCGCCCGACCGCGCTGTTCCAGCATCCGTGCGCGGCGGCCGAGGTCTGCACCGTCGGCGATCCTGCGGCCCCGGTGCCGATCGGCGCGGTGATCGGAGGCGACACCCTGCGCGACGACGCCCTCCGGGTCCGCGCCGGCGACGACACGATCTACATCCTCGACGACATCGCCGGCGAGGGCGCGGCCCGCGATCGCGCCTGCGACGCGGTGATCGACAGCGCGTTCCACGGCGGCGGCACGCTGGTGGTGGGCGGCACCGAGGTGGCGTTCGCCGGCCTGCGCCCAGCGGTCGGCCTGTGCCTGTCGCCCGACCCGTGCGCGGCCAGCGCCAGCGCCCGCGGGGTCGACGCGACCCTGCTGGTGTCGTCGGGCCTGGGGCCGTCGATCCTGGCGGCGTCGCGCTACGAGGCCTGGCGCCAGGTCAGCGGGGCCCCGGCGCTGGCCGACCTGCCCGAGGTCACGGTGCGCCTGCCGTCGGGGGCGGTGACCGGCCGCGCCGGTCAGATCGATCGCTTCGCGATCGCCGGGCGGGCGGTGCCCCCCGATGGCGCGTGCCGCGAGATCTACCGCCACTACTACCTGACCGGCGCCGCCGCCTGCCTGGCCACCGGCGACGACCCCTGTGTCGACGACGACTCGTGCTCGGCCCCGGCGGTGGTCGAGCTCGCCACCGCGATCGCGGTCGTGGTGATCGCCGACGACGCGCCGCTCCTGCAGTCGCTCCGGGCCGAGCTGCGGCCCGGCCTGCCCGAGGTCGACGGCATCCTCGGCCTCGACGCCCTGACCGCGGTCGAGCTCGACGTCGACTACCCCAACACCCGCCTGCTGGTGCGCTGCGCCGGCGCCGGCTGCGCGCTGCGACCGCCCTACCGCGACGGCACCAGCGCCGAGGTGATCGCGCAGTGCCTGGCGCGGGCCACGCCGGCGGTCGACGCCGGGGTCGACGCGCCGTGAACCCGGAGCCGTGATGGACTGGGGACCGCTGTACCTGTCGCTCGAGGCCGCGCTCATGGCGACCGTCCTGGCCGGCCTGGCCGGCATCGCGATCGGCGCGCTCCTGGCCAACCCGCGGACCCCGGGCCGCCACTTCTTCGACGCGATCGTCGCCGCGCCGATGGTGATGCCGCCGACCGTGCTCGGCTACTACGTGCTGGTCGCGGTCGGGCGCAAGAGCGCGCTAGGCGGCCTGTACCGCGACGTGGTCGGCTCGGATCTGACCTTCACCTTCCACGGCGTGGTGCTGGCGGCCGCGATCGGCGCGCTGCCGATGGTGGCCAAGGCCGCCCGCACCGCCTTCGAGGGCGTCGATCGCAAGCTCCTGGCCGCGGCCCGGACCCTGGGTGCAGGGCGAGTGCGCGCGTTCTTCACCATCGCCGTGCCGCTGGCGGCGCCCGGGTTGGTCGGTGGCCTCATGCTCGGCTTCGCCCGCGGCCTGGGCGACTTCGGCGTGACCCTGATGGTCGCCGGCGATATCCCCGGCGAGACCCAGTCGGCGCCGCTCGCGATCTACGATCACGTCCAGGCCGGGCGCGAGCACAGCGCGCTCCTCATGTCGCTGGTCTTGACCCTGTCGGCGGTGGCGATCCTGTTCGCGGTCAACGTCTTGACCGCGCGCCACACCCGGAGCGACGAGCGATGACGCTCGTGGTCGCCGCCGAGGTCGCGCGGCGCGACTTCGTGTTCAAGGTCGACCTGACCTTCGACCCCGGCATCACCTGCGTGCTCGGTCCGTCGGGCGCCGGCAAGAGCACGCTCCTGGGCGTCGTCAGCGGCCTGGTGGCGCCGACCCGCGGCCGGGTCGCCCTGGGCGACGAGGTGTGGGTCGACACCGCGACCCGCCGGACCCTGCCGATCGAGGCCCGCCACTGCGCCTACCTGTTCCAGCACCTGGCGCTGTTCCCGCACCTCGACGGCCTCGGCAACGTCAGCTACCCGCTGCCGCGCGCGATGCCGCGCGCCGAGCGCCGCGAGCGGGCCCACGCGCTCCTGACCAAGCTCGGGGTCGGCCACCTGGCGCGCCGCCGCCCGGGCTCGTACTCGGGTGGCGAGGCCCAGCGGGTGGCCCTGGCCCGGGCCCTGGCCATGACCCCGCGGGTCATCCTCCTCGACGAGCCGTTCTCGGCCCTCGACCGCGAGCGCAAGCGCCCGCTGATCGCGCTGGTTCGCGAGCTGGTGACCGAGCTGGCGGTGCCGACGATCGCGGTCACCCACTCCCTGGGCGAGACCCGGGCCCTGGCCAGCCGGGTCGTGCGGATGGCCCAGGGCAAGGTCCTCGAAGACGGCGCCACCGAGGTCATCCTCGCCGACGCCGGCCACGACGACGACCTCGCGCCGCGCTGAACCGAGATCCTCCACCTCCACCTCGGACTCGGTCTCGGACTCGGACTCGGACTCGGACTCGGTCTCGGTCTCGGTCTCGGTCTCGGACTCGGACTCGGACTCGGACTCGGACTCGGGTTCGGACTCGGACTCGGACTCGGGTTCGGGATCGGGTTCGGACTCGGTCTCGGCCTCGGCCTCGGCCTCGGTCTCGTTCTCCTCCTCCCCTCCTCCCTGCCTCCCCTCCGCTACGCCAGCTTCGCGCCGCCGGCGTCGTAGCGATAAAACCCGCGCCCGACCTTCTTCCCCAGCCAGCCCGCCGCGACGTGCTGCCGCAACAGCGGGCACGCCCGGTACTTGTCGTCGCCCAGCTCCTGGTGCAGCACGTTGGCGATCGCCAGGACCGTGTCGAGGCCGATCAGATCGGCCAGCTCGAGGGGACCCATCGGGTGGTTGAGGCCGAGGCGGACGCCGGTGTCGATGTCGGCCGGCGTGCCCAGGCCCTCGTACAGCGCGTAACACGCCTCGTTGAGCAGCGGGATGAGCACCCGGTTGACGATGAAGCCGGGGATGTCGCGCGCTGCGATCGTGGTCTTGCCGAAGCGCTGGGCCAGCTCGATCGTCGCCTGGTAGGTGGCGTCCGAGGTCGGCAGGCCGCGCACGATCTCGACCAGCTTCATGACCGGCACCGGGTTCATGAAGTGCATGCCGATCACCTTGTCGGGGCGCCCCGAGGCCGCGGCCAGCTTGGTGATCGAGATCGACGAGGTGTTCGAGGCCAGGATCGCCTCGGGCCGGGCGATCGCGCCCAGGCTCTTGAACAGCTCGATCTTCAGGGCCTCGCTCTCGGGCGCGGCCTCGATCACGATGTCGCGATCGGCCAGGTCGCCGTGGCCGGCGCCGGCGCGCAGCCGGGCCCGGGTCGCGTCGCGGGCCTCGCCGGTCAGCTTGCCCTTCTCGACCAGGCGGTCGAGGGTCTTGCCGAGCTTGCCGACCGCGGCGGTCGCCAGCTCGGCGGTGACGTCGCACAGGACGACGTCGAGTCCGGCCTGGGCCGCGACCTGGGCGATGCCCTGCCCCATCTGCCCGCCGCCGACCACGCCGACCCGGGCGATCACGGCCGCTCCAGGAGGAGCGCGATGCCCTCGCCGCCGCCGATGCACAAGGACGCGCCGCCGGTCTTGGCGCCGCGGGCGGCCATCGCCGACAACAGCGTCGCGACGATGCGCGTGCCCGACGCCCCGATCGGGTGGCCGAGCGCGACCGCGCCGCCCCACACGTTGACCTTGGCCGGGTCGAGGCCGAGGAGCTGGTTGTTGGCGATCGACACCACCGAGAACGCCTCGTTGATCTCCCACAGGTCGACCGCGGTCGGCTTCCAGCCGGCCTTGGCGCAGGCCTTGTCGATCGCGGCGGCCGGCGCGGTGGTGAACCACTCCGGCGCCTGCGCGTGATAGCCGTTGGCGACGATCCGGGCCAGGACCGGCGCGCCGAGCTGCTTGGCGCGCTCGGCGCTCATCACCACCACCGCGGCGGCGCCGTCGTTGAGCGACGACGCGTTGCCGGCGGTGATCGTGCCGTCCTTGGCGAAGGCCGGGCGCAGGCCGCCGAGCTTGGCGATGTTGCCGCGGCCGGGCTCCTCGTCGCTGTCGACCACGGTCTCGCCGCCCTTACCCGGCAGCTTGACCGCGGCGATCTCGGCCGCGAAGTGGCCGGCCTGCTGCGCCGCCAGGGCCCGGCGGTAGCTCTCGGCCGCGAACTCGTCCTGGGCGCCGCGCGAGATGCCGCGATCCTTGGCGCACAGCTCGGCGCAGTTGCCCATGTGCTGGTTCGAGTACACGTCCCACAGGCCGTCGTGGACCATGCTGTCGACGGTGTCGAGGCCGCCCATCTTGACCCCGGCGCGCAGGCCGCGGACCAGGTGCGGCGCGTTGGACATCGACTCCATGCCGCCCGCGACCACTACCTCGGCGTCGCCGACCGCGATCGCGCGCGCGGCCAGGAGGATGGTCTCGAGGCCCGAGCCGCACACCTTGTTGACGGTGACGCACGGCACGCCCTGGGGCAGGCCGGCGCCGAGGGCGGCCTGGCGGGCCGGGGCCTGGCCCTGACCGGCGGGCAGGACCGCGCCCATGTAGACCATGTCGACCGCGCCGGGGTCGAGCTTGGCGCGCTCGAGCGCGGCCTGGATCGCGATGGCGCCGAGCTTGGGCGCGGGGACGGCGGCCAGGGCGCCGAGGAAGCTGCCGATCGGGGTGCGGGCAGCGCTGACGAGGACGACGTCACGCATGGGATCCTCCGGGTGCGGCCGGGCCGCGGTTAGTCGGGCGGGCCGGCTGGCCGGCGCGCGCGCGAAGGGATACCCTCAGCGGGTGGTACGGTCAAGCCGCCGCCTCGTCGAGGCTGCCCTGGTACTCGCGCTCGCCGGCTGCGGCGAAGATCTGCGCATCGACGTCCGCTACCGCGTGATCGGCCGGCCGCCGGTGACCGCGGGTTCGTGCCCGACCGCGTCCGCGCCGCCGACCGCCGCCGGCGCGACCAAGGTCCGCTTCACGTTTCGCGATCGGCCCGGACCGGGCGGCGCGCCGGGCGCGCTGCGCTGCGACGTGGTGGTCGCGAGGACCGCGGTCGAGCCGGTGATCGCGGTGCCGCGCAAAGACGAGCCGGTCGATCTGTGGGTCGAGTACTTCGACGACGCCGGGGCGCTGATCGCGCGCGGCAGCAAGACCGCGGTGACCCTGACCGGCGGCGACGACGTGACGATCTACGCTGGCGCCACCGCCGGCTACGGCTGCGCGCCGACCCAGACCACCGCGCCGCGCGCCTTCCACAGCGCGACCTTGCTGCCGACCGGCGAGGTGCTCTTGTTCGGCGGGCTGACCGGCGGCGCCGGAGCCGCGGCCAGCGCCGACCTGGCGCCGGCGGCGGGCGCCTACGTCACAGCGAGCGCCGAGATCTACGACCCGGTGAACCAGCGGGTGTTCCCGCTGACCCTCGGCATCGCCCCGCGCGCGTTCCATCAGGTCATCGTGCTCGGGACCGCGCCGACCGGGCAGATCGTGCTCGCGGTCAGCGGCGGGGTCGGCGTCAACGGCGATCCGGCCGCGGCCGGCAACGTCGCCGCGATCGGAGGCCCGGCCGGCGAGGCGCCGTGGCGCGCGGTGAGCCCGGGCGGAACCCGCGCCGGCACCGCCGCGGTCCCGGCCGAGATCCTGCTCTACGATCCGATCGCGCGCACCGTCACGCGGACCGCGATCGCGATGGTCGCCGGCCAGCTCTTCGCGTCGGGGGGCGCCGACGACGCCGAGCTCGGCGCGCCGCCCCTGGTCGGCGGCGGGGTCGGCGCGGCCGCCGACAAGCTGGTCGCCTTGAGCCCGACCGGCGCCGAGGGCCCGGTCCTGACCGGCTCGCCGCGGGTCGGGGCGGTGATCGTCCGGCAGAGCGCGACCGACGCGATCTGGCTGGGCGGCGCGACCGGCGGCATGGCGCTCTACGATCGGATCTCCGGGCTGGGTACGACCCCGACCTTGACCGCCGGCCCGGCGCTGCCAGCCGTCGACTACAACCGCGCCTTCGCGGCCGCCGCGCGGGTCGGCGGCGAGGTCTTCGCGTTCGGTGGACTGCGGGTCGCGGCCGGCGCGATCGGCGACGACACCAGCGGCGTGACCGCGTTCCGCGTCGACGGCACCGGCGCGGTCGCGGCCTACACCAACCCGGCCCTGGTCGGCACCGCCTACGGCGCGGCGGTGACCGTGCCCGGCCCCGCGGCGCTGGTCGCCGGCGGCGTGGTCGCCGGCTCGACCGACTGCACCGGCGGCACCTTGGCCTGCGTGTCGCCCCAGAGCGCGCGGGTCGATCCGGCGCTGGTCAGCGCGACCGGCGCGCCGGGCCTGGCCCGCTACGGACACCGCTTGACCCGCCTGACCGACGGCACCGTGCTGGTGTCGGGCGGCTTCACGACCGGCGCGACCGCCGGCACGGTCCGCGCGGTCGCCACCCTCGAGCTGTTCGAACCCCACCGCGCCGCCGACGATCCGATCGCCGACCTCGGCCTGAACCGCGCTCCCGGCGACGTCGCCCGCGTCGACGGCGCACCGGTGGCGCCGTGTGGGCTGGTCCGCGGCGCCGCCCTCGACGCCGCCGGCGGCCCCGACGCCGCCCTGGCGATCGACGGCCCCGAGCTCGACGCGCCATGACCCGCCGCTGGGATGCCACCCGGGCGATCGCCGAGCGGCTGGGGCGCGAGCGCGGGACGATCCACCGCGAGGCCGCGACCCGGATCGCCTTGTGCTATCCGAGCCCGTACCGCGCGGCGATGTCGTCGCTCGGCTACCAGCACATCTACCGGCTGCTCAACGCGGTGCCCGACCTGGCCGCCGACCGCGCGGTCCTCCCCGACGACGTCGCCGCCGCCCGCGGCCAGCCGTGGCTGACGCTCGAGCGCGCGCGGCCGGTGAACGACTACCCGCTCCTGGCGTTCTCGGTGGCCTACGAGCTCGAGCTGGTCGGCCTGCTCGACGCCCTGACCCTGGCCGGGCTGCCGGTCCTGGCCGCCGACCGCGATCATCGCCATCCGCTGGTGGTGGCCGGCGGACCGCTGACGTTCTCGAACCCGGTGCCGCTGGCGCCGTTCGTCGACGTGATCGTCCTCGGCGAGGGCGATCAGCTCGCCAGCGAGCTGATCCTCACCGCGCGCGAGCTCGGCTGGGATCGCGCGCGGCTGATCGCGGCGCTGGCGACCCGGCCCGGCTACTACCTGCCGACCGTCCACGGCGATCGCGTGCCGCCGATCGCCGCCGCCGACGACGCGCTCCTGCCGGCGCGGTCGCAGATCCTCACGCCCGACGCCGAGCTGTCCGACATGTTCCTGACCGAGGCGGCGCGCGGCTGCTCGCGCGGCTGCACCTACTGCGTCATGCGGCGCTCGACCAACGGCGGCATGCGAATCGTGCCGACCGAGACCGTGCTGGCCGGCATCCCGGCCGAGGCCCGCCGGGTCGGGCTGGTCGGCGCCGCGGTCACCGATCATCCCGACATCCGCGCGATCGTCCGCGGCGTGGTCGACGGCGGCCGCGAGGTCGGCATCTCGAGCCTGCGGGCCGACAAGCTCGACGACGAGCTGGTGGGGCTCCTGGCCCGCGGCGGCTACCGGACCCTGACGGTCGCGGCCGACGGCGTCAGCGAGCGCATGCGCCGGGTGGTCGAGCGCTCGACCCAGGAGAAGCACCTCCTGGCCACCGCCGCCCTGGCCGCGCGCCACCGCCTGGCGACAGTGAAGATCTACATGATGGTCGGGGTCCCGACCGAGACCGACGACGACGTCGACGAGCTGTGCCGGTTCGCCGGCGAGCTGATCAAGCTCCACCCCAAGGTGGCCTTCGGGGTCGCGCCCTTCGTCGCCAAGCGCAACACGCCGCTCGACGGCACCGACTTCGCCGGCATCGACGTGGTCGAGGACCGCCTCGATCGCCTGCGCCGCGGCCTGGCGCCGTACAAGGGCAAGGCCACGGTCCGCCCGACCTCGGCGCGCTGGGCCTGGGTCGAGTACATGCTGGCCCAGGGCGATCGCCGCGCCGGCCTCGCGGTGCTCGACGCCTGGCAGGCCGGCGGCAGCTTCGCGGCCTGGAAGCAGGCCTTCGTCGCCCGCGAGGTGCGGCCCACCGGCCCCCTGGCTCGGGTGCCGTCGACCGCCGAGATCATCGCGCTCCGCCGGCGCGCGTCGTAGCCGCGCCGGGCGGCGCGGCGCCGCTCACCAGAACTTCCACCACGGCCGGGCCGCGGCCTTGTCCTCGGCGGTGCACTTGCAGCGCTGGGCCTTGGGCACCCCGGCCAGGACTTGCTCGACGTGAGCCCCACAGCCGGCGAAGGTCGGCTTGCCGCACAGCGAACAGGTGACGCGACGACACATGCCGCGCACGCTACCGCACCGACCGCGGCCCGCGAAGCGGTCCGATGTCGCACCGCGCGATCGCCCACGCGGCCGCCGGCGACCGCGGTAGGATCGCGCCGTGGACCTCGCGCGGATGCTCAGCAAGTGTCGCGACGGCCAGTGGCGTACCGACCAGCTCGACTGGAGCGCGCCGCCGCCGCGCTTGCCGCGGGCCAAAGAAGAGGCGGTGGTCCAGGCCTTCACCGACATGGCCGGGATCGAGCGGCTAGCCGCGGCGCTGTTTCGGGCCCAGGCCGCCAAGGCCACCGACCCGACCCTGCGCGCGATCTTCGACAGCTTCGTCGCCGACGAGGAGCGCCACGCCGACGTCGCGGCCCGGCTGGCCCGCTACTACGACGTCTCGCGCTACCGCGCCTACCACCAGGCGCCGGCGCTTCTGGCCTTCCGCGGACCGTTCCTGGCGGTCATCGAGCTGGCGCCACCCGAGATCGCCAACGCCTACGTGACCGCCGGCGAGCTGCTCCTCGACGTCGCGCTCCTGCGCTCGCTCGACGACTACGTCGGCGATCCCATGAGCCACCAGGCCATGGAGCTCATCAACCGCGACGAGTCGCGCCACATCGCGATCGACTTCCACATGACCGAGGTCTACGCCTCGCCGGCCTACGCCGCGATCCGCGCCGCGCGGCCGAGCCCCGACGCGCGGACCCGAGCCCGGGGCGCCGCCGCCCTGGCCCGCATGCTGTGGCACGCCCAGCCGTTCCTGCGCCAGGTCTTCCTCGAGCCGATCGATCGCACCGACCCCAGCGGCCGGCGCCTGCGCGAGGCCATGAAGCGCATCCAGCTCATCGCCCGCAAGCCGGCGGTCGCGGCCCAGCCGTTCATGCGCGTGATGCTCGCGCTCCAGGAGCTGTACCTGCGCCCGGTGATCGGCCCGCTGGCCGGCCGGCTGCTCTTGCGCGCGCTGGGCGCCGAGCCGCGGCTGGCCGCCCGGCTCTACAGCGACGACGAGCTGGCGCGGTCCAACGCGATGTCGTTCGACGAGATGGCCGAGGAGGCCCTCGCGGCGAAGGGCTGATCGGCCGCAACGAGCTGCTCGGGGGCGAGCGTCGGCGCGAAGGAGTCGGCCGCGAGGCGATGCTCGGGCGCGATCGCCGGCGCGACGTCGTCGAGCCCGACCAGGGCCAGCCGGGCGTAGCGGGCGTGGACCGCGCGCGGATCGTCGGGGCCGTAGATCCCCAGCGCGCGCGCGACCTCGCTGGGCTTGGCCGAGCCAGCGGCGGTCGCCGACACCCGCGCGACCACCAGCGCGGTCGGCTCCCAGTCGAGCGCCGCGCACAGCGGCGCCGCGGCGTCCTCGCCGAGGACGTCGAGGCGCTCGATCAGCTCGCGCACCTCGATCGCCTTGTCGCCGCGCGCGACCACCGCGCTCGGGGCCGCCCACAGCCGCGCCGCGATCCGGCCCAGGCGGGCGGCGTCGAAGCGCAGGCCGTCGGGGGCCGGCGCGATCGCGACGTCGGTGGCGGTGACCAGCTTGCCGAGGCTGGGGCGACCATGACCGGGCGGGGGCGCCGGTACGATCTGACCGGCGATGATCGCGAGCCCCTCGGGGCACACCGCGCCCAGCCGCGCGACCACCTCGTCGGCGCTCAGGGACGGACCGTCGCCGTGCTCGAGATCGACGTCGATCACCTCGGCGAAGCTGGGCACGCCGAGGGCCAGGGCCGGGCCGTAGACGATGCGCGGCTTGGGCGAGAAGCCGCGGCTGACCGCCAGCTCGAGCTGAGCGCGCCGAAACGACCGAGCCAGGAGCCGCGCGACGTCGAGGTGGCCGAGGAACGCGGTGCGCCCGAGCTTGGTGTAGCGCAGCCGGTAGGTGGTGTACGGCTGATCGGCGCCGTGGAAGCCGTTCTTGCGCACGCGATCGGCGCGCTCGACCTCGCGGCGATCGCCACCGCCACCGCCACCGCGACCGCCGCCGTCGTGCTCGGCCGGCGAACCACCGCCGCGCTCGCTGACGTCGAGGCTGGCGTCGCCGTCGATGCGGGCCGGGGCCACGGGCCGCGGCCGCGGCGCGGTCGCGCCCAGGGCGCGCAGCGCGACCAGGCGATCCTCGCGCATGGTCGATAGATCGCAGGCGACGCCGCAGTCGTAACAGACCAGCTTTCGCTGATCGGCCACCGCGTCGGTCAGGTTGGTGTGATGGACCAGAGCGCCGGCGACCTTGCCGCACGGCGGCGAGGCCCGGCCCTTCATCGCCTTGCGATACTCGGCGAGGAGGAAGCCGTCCTCGAGGCCGACGTCGAGGTGGTCCCACGGCAGGCGCGCGGTCACCGGCCGGGTCCCCAGGTAGGCGTCCTGATCGATCCCGCACGCGGTCAGCGCCGCCTCCCAGCGGGCGTCGTCGAACAGCTCCTCCCAGCCGTCGAATCGCGCGCCGGCGCGCCACGCGTGCTCGACCACCGCCGCCATCCGGCGATCGCCGCGGGCCAGGAGCCCCTCGACCCACGACACGCCGCCGTGGTGGTACTTCAGGCGGAGCTGGCGATCGCGCACGGTCATGCGCAGGAGCGCCTGCTTGCGCCGGATCTCGCCCGGGCGATCCTGGGCGCACCACTGCAGCGGCGTGTGCGGCTTGGGGACGTGGGACGACACGCTGACCGTGACCTCGGCCCGGCCGCCGGCGATGCGCTTGCCGATCGCCAGCATGCGCTGGCCGGTCAGGACGATGCCGCGGACGTCGTCATCGTCCTCGGTCGGCAGGCCGATCATGAAGTACAGCTTGACCCGGTGCCAGCCGCGCTCGAACACCTTGCGGGTCGAGTCCTCGATGTGCGCCTCGGTGATGTTCTTGTTCACCACGTCGCGCATGCGCTGGGTGCCGGCCTCGGGCGCGAAGGTCAGGCCGGTGATGCGGGTCTGGGCCAGCTCGTCGAGGATCTCGTCGGGCAGGCCGTAGGCGCGCAGGCTCGCCACCGACATCGACACCCCGCGCTCGCGCAGCGCCGCGCCCAGCTTGCCGACCAGCGGCGAGATGCTCGAGAAGTCGGCGGTCGACAGGCAGGTCAGGCCGGTCTCCTCGTAGCCAGCTCGCTCGACGCCGCCCAGCACGCTGGCGATGATCGAGTCGGGGCTGCGCTCGCGGACCGGGCGATAGATCATGCCGGCCTGGCAGAACCGGCAGCCCTCGGTGCAACCGCGGGCGATCTCGACCGAGGCCCGCTCGAACACCGCCTCGGCGTACGGCACCGGGGCGTCGGTCGGGAACGGGTAGGCGTCGAGATCGCGGACCATGGCCCGGCGGATCCGGGCCGGGGCGCGATCGTCTTTGGGCGCGCCGACGACGATCATGCCGGTGTCGGGATCGACCTCGGTGGCGTAGAGCGTCGGGACGTAGAGCGGAAAGCGCGCGGCCAGCTCGGCCAGGGCGTCCTGCCGGGTGCGGACGCCAGCGGCGATCTCGCGGCGCAGCGCCGCCCAGGCCACGACCAGGGCCGGCAGCTCTTCTTCGGCCTCGCCGATGAACGCGGCGTCGATGAACGGCGCCAGCGGCTCGGGGTGGGTCGCGACCGGGCCGCCGATGAGCACCAGCGGCGCGTCGGCCGGGCGGTCGGCGGCGTGCAAGCCGAGGCCCCCGAGGTCGAGCAGCGTGAGGACGTTGGTGAAGGTCAGCTCGTACTGCAGCGACAGGCCGACGACGTCGAAGTCGGCCAGCGGCCGCTGCGACTCGAGGGCCACCAGCGGCAGGCCGCGGGCCCGCAGCTCGGCCTCGAGATCGATCCACGGCGTGAACGCGCGCTCGCACGCGATGCGCGGATCGCGGTTGAGCAGGCTGTAGAGGATCTTGGTCCCGAGGTGCGACATCCCGATGTCGTAGACGTCGGGGAAGGCCAGGCACACCGTGGCCTCGACCGCAGTCCAGTCCTTGGTGACCGACTGGTACTCGCCGCCGAGGTACCGGGCCGGCTTGAGCACGCTGTCGATGAAGTCGGCGTAGACGTGTCGCATGGCGCGGTCACCCTGTGTACCGGATCGCGCGCGGCGGCGCCACGGCGATCGACGGCGGCGCGAACCAGGCTAGGCTTGCCGGCGATGCGCCCCGCCCTCGCCGCTGCCGCTCTCACCCTCGCGCTCACCGCCTGCAAGAAGGAGCCAGCGCCGGCCCCCGCGCCCAAGCCGACGCCGCCGGTCGTCGAGGGGCCGACCGCCAAGGCCGAGCGCATCGCCCTGCCGCCGCCCGGCGTCGCGCCGCCTGCGGTCGAGGCCAGTGCTACGGTGGCGGGCATGTGGAACGTCCCGATGAAGACCCTGCGCGGCCAGCCGATGACCCTCGCCGATCACCAGGGCAAGGCCATCCTGGTCGTCAACGTCGCGTCGAAGTGTGGCCTGACCCCGCAGTACGCGACCCTCGAGGCCCTGCACGAGAAGTACGCCGCCCAGGGCTTCACCGTGGTCGGCTTCCCGTGCAATCAGTTCGGCGGCCAGGAGCCGGGCTCGGCCGAGCAGATCGAGGAGTTCTGCTCGACCACCTACGGCGTGACCTTCCCGATGACCGAGAAGGTCGAGGTCAACGGCGCCAACCGCCACCCGATCTACGCCGCGCTGACGCCGATCGCCGACGCCGAGGGCCACCAGGGCGACATCCGGTGGAACTTCGAGAAGTTCTTGATCTCCGCCGATGGCAAGACGATCACCCGGTTCGCGCCCAAGACCAAGCCCGACGACCCGGCGGTGATCGCCGCGGTCGAGGCGGCCTTGCCGCGCAAGTAGCGCCCTCTCTCCGTCTCCGTCTCCGCCTCGGCCTCGGTCTCCGCCTCCGCCTCCGTCTCGGCCTCGGTCTCGGTCTCGGTCTCGGTCTCGGTCTCGGACTCGGACTCGGCCTCGGCCTCCGTCTCGGCCTCCGTCTCGGCCTCGGCCTCCGTCTCGGCCTCGGTCTCGGTCTCGGTCTCGGTCTCGGACTCGGACTCGGCCTCGGCCTCCGTCTCGGTCTCCGCTCGGTCTCCGCCTCCGCCTCCGCCTCCGCCTCCGCCTACAGCGCCGCGAAGGTCTGCTGGTTGAGCGCGACCAGGCGCTCGCCTTGCCACAGGTGGCGCAGCTCGACGGAGTAGCCGTCGCTGGCGCCGGCCAGGTGGGCGTGGAACGCGAACGGCGCGTCCGGATCGAGGGAGGCCGGCTCGACCAGGAGCTCGGCGGTGAAGGCCACGGTCGCCATGGCGCGCGGCGCCGGCTCGGCGGTGAGCGCGCACGGCCACCACGCGTCGAGGAGGCCGATCACATCGGCGGCGTCGAGGGGCCGCGGCGCGGCGACCACGCCGCGCTCGCGCAGCCAGCCGCGGCCGGCCGGCTCGACGGAGCCAGAGAACGGGAACGGCGGCAGCGGGCGGAACTCGTAGGCCGACGTGAAGCGCGGCGACGGCGGCGCGCCCAGGGGCGCGATCGCGATCGCGTCGGGCGGCGGCAGCGCCGGCGGTGCGGACGCCAGGCGCAGCGCCGACGGCGGGCGGGCCGCGCCGAACAGGCCCGAGGCGCGCGCGAACACCTCGCCGCCGGCCTCGGCCCGGGCCTCGACGAAGCTGACCGCCCGACCGCGGCGCAGCGCGGCGACGGTGATGGTCGCCGGACCGACCGGCGCCGGGGCGCACAGCTCGGCCGTCACCACCCGCAGCCGGCGCGTCGGATCGGACTCGGTGGCGCCCATCGCCCGCGCCAGGGCGCCGATGACCAGGCCGCCGAAGGCGCCCTTGCCCTGCTGCCAGCCGTCGGGGACATCCCAGGTGAACCGCTGGTCGTCGCGTCGGACCAGCGCCGACGCAGCCGCGAAGTCGATCATCGCCGCACCCTACCCGCGCCCGACAAGGTCGCCAAGCGCCCCGCGGCCCGCGACTGTCACCTCGGACGCGGCGACCAGCACGCGGCGATGAACGCCGCGCATCACCGCCGCGCCAAGAGCGCGAGCTGGGCCAGAGCGCCGCTGACCGCGGCCTCGACCCGCAAGATCGGGGCGGCGATCGTGACGATCGCGAAGCCGCGGGCGGCGAAGGTCTCGACCTCGCGCTCGATCCAGCCGCGCTCGGGGCCGATCGCCACGACCGTCGGGCCGACCGCCGGCGCGGCGGTGACCGCGCGTTCGATCGGCGCGGCATCGCGCGGGTGCAGACACAGCCGGCAGCCGGCCTCGGCGCCGACCGGGTGGTGGGCGTCGAGGTAGCCCATGAAGCGCGGGTGGACCCGGACCGGCGCGACGTGGGTGGTGACGCCCTGCTCGGCGCCCAGGCGCGCGCACGCCGCCAGCTCGCCGGGCGCCAGGCGCGGCGACCCGAGGTAGGCCTTGTCGACGCGCCAGGCGTTGACCAGCTCGATGCCGAGCACGCCGTAGGCAGCGGCGATCTCGATCGTCCGCGCCAGCACCTTGGGCCGCGGCACCGCGAGCACCAGCACCACCGGCATCGGCGCGGGCGCCGGCGCCAGCGGGCCCAGGGCCAGCTCGACGCGATCGCCGTCGACCGCGGTGACCTCGGCCGCGCCGAGGCCACCGCCGACGATCCCGACGCGGACGCGCTGACCGACCGCGACCCCGACGACCTCGCGCAGGTGGGCCGCTCGCCGATCGGCGAGCGCGACCCGATCGCCGACGACCTCGTGGTCGTCGACCAGGACCAGGTTCACAGCTTCTCGGTGCGCTGTCCGGCCTTGGCCCAGCCCATGATGCCGGCCGGCAGGACCTTGACGTCGGCGTGGCCCAGCGCGATCGCCCGCTTGGCCGCCTCGTGAGACGCGCTGCACTGCTCGTTGGCGCAGTAGAACACCAGCGGCTGGCGCTTGTCGGTCGGCAGCTCGGCGGCGCCGAAGGTCTCGTAGTCGGTCAAGAGCACCGCGCCGGGGATGAACCCGACGTCGCGCCGGGTCTTGTCGCCGTTGGCGTCGACCGGCTTGACCGCGGCCTTGGCGAGCTGGCCGGCCAGCTCGTCGACGGAGATCTCCTTGACCGCGGTGGCCTCGGCCTTGGCGGCCGGGGCCTTCTTCTCGCAGCCGGCGGCGCCGGCGGCGAGGGTGGCGAGGGACAGGACGACGACCCGGGTCAGGCGCATGGCGGCTAGCCTACCCAGCCGTCGACCGCGCGCAAGCCCGGCCGCGGTCGCGCCGCGGTCACGCCAGGGTCCGGGCCAGACCGTCGGCCAGGGAGGTCGCGGCGGTGAAGCCCAGGGCCTCGCGAGCCCGGCCGACCTCGGCGCACGACCGCACGATCTCGCCGGCGCGGGCCGGCGCGTGGGTGATCGCCACGTCGGTGCCGGCCAGGGCCACGACCACCTCGGCCAGCTCGCGCACCGTGGTCTCGCGGCCGGTGCCGACGTTCATCGCGGTGCCGTCGCCGCCGTCGGTCAGGGCCGCGGTCACCACCGCCCGGGCGACGTCACCGACGTAGACGAAGTCGCGGGTCTGCTGGCCGTCGCCGAAGATCGTGATCGGCCGGCCGGCGCGCGCGCGATCGGCGAAGATCGAGATCACCCCGGAGTACGGGCTCGATGGGTCCTGGCGCGGGCCGTAGACGTTGAAGAACCGCAGCGGCGTCGACGCCAGGCCGTGGGTCGAGGCGTAGGCGCGGAGCATCAGCTCGCTGGCCAGCTTGTCGACGCCGTAGGGCGACAGCGGTCGACACGGCACGTCCTCGACCACCGGGATCGCGGCGGTCTCGCCGTAGACCGCGGCCGACGACGCGAACACCACCTTGGCGACGCCGACCGCGCGCGCGTACTCGAGGACCTGAACCGTGCCGACGTAGTTGACCGCGACGTCGACCAGCGGGTTGGCCAGCGAGTGCACGACCGACACCTGCGCCGCCAGGTGGATGATGCGCGCGATGGGCCCGTGCGCCCTGGTGATCGGCGCCAGCGGCGCGAAGATGCCACAGCTCACGTCGGCGACCACCAGCTCGACCGGGCAACCGTCGGCGAAGCGGAGCGACCCGTGGTGCGCGAGGTTGGCGCGCTTGCCGGTGCGCAGATCGTCGAGGACCACCACCCGGTGGCCTTCGCCGACCAGGCGATCGACGGTGTGCGAACCGATGAACCCGGCACCGCCGGTGACCAGGACCAAGGGACGAGCGGCTACCGCGGAACTCACCGAGCGGTGCTACCACGACCCCGGGGCTCGGTGCACGATGGCGCATGGCCGACTCCCCCTCGCGCGCCGGCGAACGCCCCTCGGCGGCCGCCCCTCGCCCCCGGCGCTCGCGGTTGGCCGTGATCGCGCTCGCGGCGCTCGCGACCGTCGCCGTGCTCGCGCTGGCCGTGGTGATCGCGGTGATCGTCGACAAGCGCCTGACCACCGGCACCTGGCAGGCGCCGTCGGCCGCCGACTTCGTCCAGGTCGGCGACCGGGTGGCCGATCGCCTGGGCGTCGGCAGCCCACCGCCGGTGGCGCGGGTGATCTTCCTCGACCGCCGGCCGCGCACGATCGGGCCGGGCACCGACGACGCGGCCGCGGGACGGTCGAGCGTGGTCGCCCACCAGGGCACCGCGACGCGCGCGCTGCCGGGCTGGAAGGGCTCGGACAAGGCCTGGGGCCAGCTCGTGACCTGTGTGCAGAAGCTCTTCGCGCCCTTCGACGTCGTGGTCACCGATCAGCCGCCGAGCTCCGCCGATCACGTCCTGGTGGTGGTCGGTGGGCGGCCCAAGGACCTCGGGGTCAAGGACAGCCGGGTCGCCGGGCTCGCGCCCTTCTCCGGCGGCGTCATCCCGCGGGCGGTGGTGTTCGCCTTCGCCGCGACCCAGCGGCATCAGCCGCAGGCGGTGTGCGAGACCATCGGCATGGAGGTCGCGCACGCCTTCGGTCTCGACCACGCGTACCTGTGCAGCGACGTGATGAGCTACCTGAAGCCGTGCGGCAAGCGCGGCTTCGTCGATCGCGACGCCCGGTGCGGCGAGCACAAGCCGCGCGACTGCGCGGCCGGCGCCGGCCCGACGCAGAACTCCCATCGCCGCCTGCTCGCGGTGTTCGGACCGCGGCGCGCGACCGGCGCGCCCGCGGCTCAGGTCCCGTAGGCGACCCGACCCAGGGCGCCGAGCAAGACGTCGAGGGCGACCTTGTTGTCGCCGCCCTCGGGCACGATCAGATCGGCCCACCGCTTGGACGGCTCGACGTACTCGAGGTGCATCGGCCGGACCGTGGCGTAGTACTGATCGCGCACCGAGGCGAAGCTGCGGCCGCGCTGCTCGAGGTCGCGGCGGATGCGGCGCATCAACCGGATGTCGGCGTCGGTGTCGACGAAGACCTTGATGTCGAGCTGATCGCGGACCGCGGCCTCGACGAAGACCAGGATGCCCTCGACCAGGATCAGCGGCGCCGGCTCGACGTGGCGGGTCTCGGCCCGGCGGGTGTGGGTGACGAAGTCGTAGATCGGCACGTCGACTGCGTGGCCGGCCTTGAGCTCGGCCAGGTGCTCGGCGAGGAGCGCGCTGTCGAGGGACGACGGATGGTCGTAGTTGATCTCGGCGCGGGCGGCCGGCGTCAGGTGGCCCTGGTCCTTGTAGTACGCGTCATGATCGACGACCGCGCAGCGACCGGGCGGGATCGCGGCGGCCAGCTTGGCGGCGACCGTCGACTTGCCGGAGCCGGTGCCGCCGGCGATGCCGATCGTGAGAGGGCGCGTCGTCACCGCCGGGGTTCTCGCACGAACGCCGGCCCGGTGCCACCGGTCGCGGTCCCGGCGACCATCACGGCAGCGCCGCCACGAGCTGGGCGGCGACCACCGGCGTGAACCGGGCCGGCAGCCGGCCGCGCAGGCGCACGGTGTCGCCGTCGCGCTCGACCGCGAGCTCGGGGAAGGCCTGGACGAGGAGCGGGTTCTTCTGCAGCTCGCCGAGCAGGCCGCGGGCCGCGACCTGGGCGCGATCGGCGCGGGCGCGATCGGGCGGGTACAGCGACAGCAAGCCAGCGACGCCGTCGTCGCCCAAGGTCAGGCGCAGCGTGAACGGATGGGCCAGCTCGCGGTTCTCGATCACGTCGGTGACCGCGGCCGCGGCGCCGACCATCCAGCCGGTGGCGTGGCGATCGATCCGGGTGCCGATCTGATCGAGGGCGCTCGGGTTGGCGATCCGCGGCCGGACCCGCGCCGCCGCCGCCGCCACGTCGAGGACCCGGGTCGAGACCAGGAAGGTGCGGTCGTCGAGCCACGGCACCAGCACCGGGTCGCCGTCGGTCGGGATCGAGGTCAGCGGCGTGCCGTCGAGGCCGGGGCCACCGACCTGGCTCGGCGCGCCGGGTCGACCGGTGGCCAGGCAAGCCTCGACCTCGGCGCGCGACCACGGCCCGCTCACGATCAGCTCGTAGTCGCGGACGTCGGCCTCGGGGCGCTCGACCAGCGCCAGCGTCAACCAGTCGGCCTCCGCCCCGATCGGCAGGGCACACGCGCCGAGGAGCATCGCGCGCAGCGCGCCGAACAGCATCGAGTCGGTGCTGGTCAGCTTGCTGAGATCGGGCTCGGCGCGGAGCTCGGCCAACGACACGCCGACCGCGACGGTGGCGTCGGGGCTGTGGTGCAGGAGCGCGGTCGACAGCTTGCCGCGCAAGGCGTCGCGTCGCGCCGGGGTCAGGACGGCCGCGGTCAGGCGCGGCTCGACCGCGGCCACGCCGGCGTCGACCTCGACGCCGCCCGCCCAGGGATCGGCGCGGAGCTGGGCGGCCGCGGCCGGGGCGTCGCTGCGCTGGGTCCAGACGATCGCCGCCAAGGTGCCGGCGGCGGCCACGCCACCGAGCGCCGCGACCAGCGGCCAGCGTCGGCGCCGACGGGTCGGCGCGGTGGTTCGTCCGCGCTCGCCGGCGGCCGCCTCGCCGGTGGTGGCGGCGCCGCCGGGCTCGCGCCACGGCGTCGGGCCGGTCTTGCCGCCGGTGGTCCGCGGCGGCGGCGCCAGGCCAAACGTCGCGGCCGACGGGTTGTCGCGGGCGGTGATGCGCAGCGCTGCGCCCATGTCGGCCGCGGCGGCGGCTACGACGCGATCGCGCAGGGCGGCCACGTCGGGCGGGCGCTTGGCCGCCCGGGTCGACAGCGCGCGCGCGATCTCCTCGTCGAGGGCCGGCGGCACCTCGGCCACCTCGGCCAGGCGGGTCGGGTTCAGCCGCACATCGGGATCGACCGAGTCGACCCACGGGAGCTGCCCGGCGACCATCGCGTAGTAGGTCACCGCCAGCTCGTATACGTCGGTGGCGATCGAGGCCGGCTGGCCGAAGAACCGCTCGGGCGCCATGTACGCCGGCGTGCCCCGCACCTGCCCGGTCTCGGTCAGCGACGCCGCGCCGTCGGTCATGGCCTTGGCGATCCCGAAGTCGAGCAAGACCGCGTGCCACTCGCCGCCGCCCTCGACCAGCATGACGTTCTCGGGCTTGAGATCCCGGTGGACCAGCCCGGCGCGGTGCATGGCGGCGACCGCGTCGCAGAGCTGGGCGAACAGCGCGGTGGCCCGCGGCAGCGGCAGCGGCCCGTCGCGCAGGCGCTCGCCCAGGGTCACGCCCGGGAGCTGCTCCATCGCCAGGTACGGTCGCCCGTCAGGCAGGGTGCCGGCTGACAGGACCTTGACCACCCCGGGGTGGGCCATCTCCATGAGCAGCCGGGCCTCGTCGAGAAACCGGCGCCGCTCGCCGTCGGCCAGCTCGGACCGCACGACCTTGAGCGCGATCGAGCGGTGGCCCCAGCGGGCGTCGTAAACCGTGGCCGAACCGCCCTGCCCCAGCACCCCGAGCAGGGTGAACTCGCCGAGCTCGGCGGGGTAAGCGGTCGCGCTGGGGGAGCCGGTCACGGTTTCCGTCGACGAGTGTAGCGATCTGCGCGGCGCGATCAACGGTCCGGCGCTCCCCGTGGGCTTCCCCATGGCTAACCGTGGGGCGGCGGCCTCGGGCGTCCTACGTGGTACCTTGCGCCTCGCATTGAGCGTTCTTCGGAGTACCCCATGATCCGCGTCGTCCTCGCCGAAGACCACACCCTGATCCGAGAAGCCCTGGCCAAGATGCTGACCGCCTCGCGGCGCATCGAAGTGGTCGGCCAGGCCGCGACTGGCACCGAGGCCCTGGAGGCGGTCACGCGCCTCCAGCCCGACGTCCTCCTCCTCGACGTCACGATGCCGGAGAAAGACGGCATGCAGACCCTGGCCGAGATGGCCGGCCTGTCGGTGCCGACCAAGGCCATCATCCTGACCATGCACGAGGACGAAGCCCACGGCGTGCGGGCGATCCGCAGCGGCGCCGCCGGCTACGTCAAGAAGTCGGCCAACCTCGACGAGCTCCTGGCCGCGATCGAGAAGGTCCACCGCGGCGAGCGGGTGGTGCCAGAGGAGGTCGAGGCCGCGCTGGGCAAGAAGCGCAGCGACCATCCGGCCCAGGTGCTGTCGTCCCGCGAGTTCCAGGTGATGGAGCACCTGGCCCTGGGCAAGACCAACCGCGAGATCGCCGAGATGCTGTCGATCAGCGTGAAGACCGTCGACACCCACCGCGGCCATGTGCTGAAGAAGCTCCGGCTGCGCAACAACTCGGACATCACCCGGTTCGCGATCCAGCACGGCCTCATGCCGGTGTGATCGGCGCGGCTCACCGCGGGCGGCGGACCGGCTGGACCCAGGCCTGGGCGCCGTCGGCCCGGGTGACCGTGGCGCGGACGTAGCTGCCGGCCGGTGGGATCGGGTGGCGGGCCAGCGGACCGGGGTGACGCGCGACCACCGCGCCGTCGACGACGAAGTCGATCGTGTGGCCGGCCGGATCGCCGGCGACCTCGACCACCAGGTCGTCGCCGTAGGCCGCGGCCCGCGCCAGGGTCACGCCGGTCGAGGCGTAGAACCGCCCCGCCGCCAGCGCGCCGATGATCGCGTCGGCGTCGCGCGCGGCGTCGACCATGACCCAGCCGCCGCCGGCCGGGTACTTGCCATGGCCGTCGTAGCTGTGGGCGTCGTCGGAGGCCACCGCCCACACGGTCGCGCCAGCGCCCAGGGCCAGGTCCCACTGCGCCTCGAGGCCGGGATGCTCGGGGTCGCCGACGTTCCAGCGCGTGAACTGGACGTTGGCCAGCTCGAACAGGACCACGCCGTCGGCGGCCAGCGCGCCCAGGAGGTCCGGCGTCAGGCCCCAGTGCCAGCCCGGGTGGTTGAGCTGGGCCAGCCCGCCGAGGGTCGCGGTGGCGGCCAGCGCGGCGGCGTACATCGCCCGTCGGGTGGTCGCGGCGCGGTCGGCCCAGGCCAGCTTGCCGTCGGGACGACCGGTCACGCCCAGGGCGTTGACGTGGATCCGGCACTTGCCGCCGGGCGGCGGCGGCGGCGCGTCGCAGGCCGCCGGGTTGTACGTCAGCTCGATCCCGGCCAGGACCAGGGGCGCGGCGGGATCGTCGTCGGTGGCGAGCCGCCCGAGGCCGGCCGGCGCGACGGTGGTGACCCGGTTGTGGTCGGTCAGGACGAAGAAGTCGTAGCCGTGATCGCGGTACCACGCGATCACCGCGGCCGGGTCGGTGGTCGAGTCGCCCGACGGCGCGGCGTGGACGTGGGTCGAGCCGCGCAGCCAGCGCGGCGGGGGCGGCAGCGGCGGCGGTGCGGCGATCGCGATGGCGTCGGGGCCGGCGTCGATCGGCGGCGGCGGCGCCGGCTCGCTCGGACGCGGCGCTCCCGCGCAGGCGGCCAGGACGGCCAGCGCGGTGACCCGGGCCGCGATCACGGCGCGCGCTCGAGGAGCTCGGCGGCGCCGGGCGCGAGGTTGGTCACCACGCCCATCGTCCGCTTGTGCCAGCGGGTCCGGGTCGCGAGGAAGAGCCCCAGTGCGTCGGTCAGGAGCCGCCGCACCGCCGGCCGGCTGGCCGACTGGTCGATCCGCTCGTCGGGATCGCCGACCACGTCGAGGGTGGTCGGCACCCCGCGCTTGCCGACCTTGAGCTTCCACCGCCCGACCCGCATGGCGTGGGCGTACTCGAACTGCGAGGCGTAGGACGGCCGCGCCCAGCCGCGCCCGACCCCGGCGGCCAGGGGCGCCAAGGGCTGGCCCTGCAGCGTCGCCGGCACCGGCGCGCCGATGGCCTCGAGGAGCGTGGGCAGGATGTCGACCTGATCGACGCCCTCGTCGACCACCGCCGGCGCGATCCGCGGCGGATAGCGGACCAGGAGCGGGACCCGGACCAGGGTGTCGCGCAGCGAGCCGCCGTGACCGCAGCGGCCGTCCTCGAACAGCTCCTCGCCATGATCGGCGGTGACGATGAGCAGGGTCTCATCCCAGATCCCCAGGCGCTCGAGCTCGGCCACCAGCTCGCCCAGCCGCTCGTCGTGATAGCTGACCGCCGAGTCGTAGATCGCGCGCAGCCGCTCGATGTCGGCCGGCGGCGGGATCTTCGAGCACCCCATCTCGCCCTTCTTGATCCCGAGCTCGAACATCGTGCCGTGGGTCTGGAACGGGCCGCGGTACGACGGCGACGAGTAGCGATCGATCCATGGCTTGCGCGCGATCCACGGGCCGTGGGTGTCGACGGTGCCGAGGAACAGGAGCGTCGGTCGATCCTTGCGCGCCGCCATCCGCGCCAGCGCCGCCTTGACCACCTGGGCGCCGGGCAGGACGCCGTTGACCACGCCCTTCTCGCGCATCATGTTGCGGAACTCGACGAAGCCGCGGGCGTAGCCGCCGCCCTCGGTGACGAACCCGTTGCCGGTGACCGCGATCGGCTCGAGCCCGGCGGCCGCGACCAGCTCGCCCAGGACCGGCAGCTCGCGCGGGATCCGCCAGCTCCCGCCGTCGCCGGCCAGCCGGACGTTGTGGACCGCCGGGACCATCCCGGTCCACAGGCTGGCGTGGGAGGTCTGCGACTCGTTGCCGTGGGTGTAGTACTGACGGAACACCGCCGACGACAGCGCGAGCTTCTCGAAGTTCGGCACCTCGGCGCGGGCCCCGGGCTGAAAGATCCGGACCCGATCGGCGCGGAGCGCGTCCATGATCCAGAGGACGACGTAGCGAGCCGGCGGCCCGGACGGCGGCGGGTCGAGGGGCGGGCCGGCGATGGTGATGCGCGGCTCGGCCATCGTGGCGCGCCGGCAGTCGCGGGCGGTCACGCTCAGGCGCACCGGGCGATCGCCGACCGCGTCGAGGGCGATCCGATCCTGGCCGCCGCCGAGGAGCCCGCCGGCCCGGGTGCCGTCGTCGGTGCGGGCGTCGACCTCGACCCGGCACGGCCCGTCGACGGCGGCCACCAGGTGGGCCCCGGGCGGCAGGTGGACGTACCAGGCCAGCCCGGCGCCGTCGTCGAGGGTGAGGGTGCGCGCGGCGCCGTCCCAGGCGGCGCGGGCCAGCGGATCGTCGTCCTTGCTCGCGACCGCGGCGTCGGCGGTGACCCGCAGCGCGGCCAGGGCCACCGGCGCATCGAAGACGATCGCGTTCTCGCCCGCTCGCCAGGTGCCGGGTGGGGTCGCGACCGGATACCAGGCGTCGCCGACCGCGGCGGCGATGCGGGCCACGGTGCGGGTGCCGATGCGGATGGGGATCGTGGTCGGGCGCTCGACGACCAGCCGGACGGTGAGGCCGGTGGCGGCGGCGGCCTGGGCCTCGGTCAACGGCACCTCGATCGAGCCGCCGCGGGCGGCCACCGCCACCCGCTGGCCGAGCACGACCCGCCGCAGCTTCCACCGCGGCGCCGGCAGGTCGAAGCGGGTGTAGCGCGCGAAGCCGATCGAGCCGGCGTCGATCGCGAGATCGCCGTCGACCACGCGGTGGGCGGTCAAGAGGTTATCGCCGAGCGCGAATACCGCGCGCTCGTCGCGGGGCGGCGCGGCGGGCGCGGCGTCGACGGCCGTCGGCGCGGGCGCGGCGTCGACCGGGACCGCGGCGGCGAGCCCGGCGTCGGGCGGCGGGGCCGCGCGCTTGCCGCCGCCACAGGCCAGCCCAACCGCCAGCGCGGCAGCGATCCAGACCTCAGCGCGGTTTCTTGATCTCGGCAAGCTTGGCGAAGGGGTTGTTGACGAAGCCCGATACTCCCATGCCTGGGCCGGGCTCGCGGCGCTCGGACCGGCGATCGTCGCCGCGGTCGCGCGCTGGGGGGCGATCCCCGCCGCCGTCGGGGCCGGGGCCACCGTCGGGGCGTGGGCCGCGATCGGGGCGTGGACCGCGATCGAAGCGTGGACCACCGTCGGGGCGTGGGCCGCGATCGGGGCGTGGACCGCGATCGGGGCGCGGACCGTCGGGGCGCGGGCCGCGGGCCTGGCCACCGTCGGGGCGCGGGCCACCGTCGGGGCGCGGGCCACCGTCGGGGCGTGGGCCACCGTCGGGGCGTGGGCCGCGGGCCTGAGCGCCCTCGGGACGCGGGCCGCGGGGCTGGCCACCGTCGGGACGCGGGCCCCGGGCCTGACCGCCGTCGGGGCGCGGGCCGCGGGGCTGGCCACCGTCGGGGCGCGGGCCGCGGGGCTGGCCACCGTCGGGGCGCGGGCCGCGGGGCTGACCGCCGTCGGGGCGCGGGCCGCGGGCCTGGCCGCCGTCGGGGCGTGGGCCCCGCTCGGGACGTGGCCCCCGCTCGCCGCGACCACCGTCGCCGCGGCCGCCGTCGCCGCCGGGCTCCTTGAGCGCCAGCGCGATCCGCCGACGGGCCAGATCGACGCCGAGGACCCGCACCGAGACCTTGTCGCCGACCTTCACCACCTCGGCGGCGTCCTTCACGAACCGCGACGCCAGCCGCGACACGTGGATCAGCCCGTCCTGGTGCACGCCGACATCGACGAAGGCGCCGAAGGCCGCGACGTTGGTGACCACGCCTTCGAGGACCATGCCCTCCTTGACGTCCTCGAGCACCAACACGTCGTCGCGGAACTTGGGCGGCTCGAACAGCGCCCGCGGGTCGCGCCCGGGGCGCACCAGCTCGGCGCAGATATCGCGCACCGTGGCCTCGCCGACCTGATCGCTCACGTAGCGCGCGCGATCGATCGTCTCGACCAGGGTCGGGTTGCCGAACAGGGTCACGAGATCGACGCCGAGGTCGGCGGCCATCTGCTCGACGACCGCGTAGCGCTCGGGGTGGACCGCGGTGGCGTCGAGGGGCTGGGCGGCGCCGCGGATCCGCAAGAACCCGGCGCACTGCTCGAAGGTCTTGGGGCCCAGGCCCGGCACCTCGCGCAGCGCCGCGCGCGACGCGAAGCCGCCGTGGGTGTGGCGGTGCGCGACGATCTTGCCGGCCAGGGCCGGGCCGATGCCGGCGACGTAGCTGAGCAGGCTGGGGCTGGCGGTGTTGAGATCGACGCCGACGTGGTTGACGCAGCTCTCGACGACGTCGCCCAGCTTCTTGGCCAAGAGCGGCGCGTGGACGTCGTGCTGGTACTGGCCGACGCCGATGGCCTTGGGCTCGACCTTGACCAGCTCGGCCAGGGGATCCTGCAACCGCCGCGCGATCGAGATCGCGCCGCGGATCGTGAGGTCGAGGTCGGGGAACTCCTCGCGCGCCAGGTCCGACGCGCTGTAGACGCTGGCGCCGGCCTCGTTGACCGCGACCACCACGCGCTCGCCCAGCCCGGCGGCGGCCAGGGTCCGACGGGTGAAGACCTCGGCCTCGCGGCCGCCGGTGCCGTTGCCGACCGCGATCGCCATCGGGTCGTGCTTGCGCACGAACTCGACCAGCTCGGCGCGGGCCCGCTCGAGGGCGGCCTCGCCCTGGGTCAGGTAGATCGTGACGGTGCCGAGGAACTTGCCGGTGGCGTCGACCGCCGCGCACTTGCAGCCGGTGCGCAGGCCGGGGTCGATGCCGATCACGGTCCGCGCGCCGAGGGGCGCGGCCAAGAGCAGCGCGCGCAGGTTGCCGGCGAACACCGCCGCGGCCTCCTGATCGCTCTTCGCCTTGCACTCCGCGCGCACGTCGTTCTCGATCGCCGGCGCCAGCAGGCGACGGTAGCCCTCGCCGACCGCGCGGGCCAGGAGGTCGGCCCACGGCGAGCCCGGGGCGTGGCCGGCCAGGCGGAGCATGCCGGCGATGACGCCGTCGGCGCCGCCGTCGGGCTCGACGGTCGCGCGCAGCACGCCCTCGGCCTCGCCGCGCCGGATCGCGAGGAAGCGGTGCGACGGGATGGTCGCGACCGCCTCGCGGAAGGCGTAGTAGGCCTCGTACTTGGTCGGCTCGGTGATCTTGTCGGCCACGCCCTCGGCCACCACCGCGCCGGCGGCGAAGGCGGCGCGGGCCAGGGCTCGGACGTCGGCGCGATCGGTCACCACCTCGGCGACGATGTCGCGGGCGCCGGCCAGGGCCTCCTCGACCGAGCCGACCTCGCCCCCGACCAGCGCCGCCGCCTCAGCCGCCGGATCGCCGTCGCTCGGCTGGGCCAGGATGCGCTCGGCCAGGGGCCCCAGGCCACGCTCGCGGGCGGTGCCGGCGCGGGTCTTGCGCTTGGGCCGGTACGGCGCGTAGAGGTCCTCGAGCTCGGCCTTGGTGGTCGCGGCCTCCAGGCGCGCGGCCAGGGCGTCGGTCAAGACGCCGGCGGCGGTCAGCTCGGCGCGGATCGTGGCGCGCCGAGCCTCGCGCTCGGCCAGGTAGGCGTGGCGCTCCTCGATCGCGCGGAGCTGGACCTCGTCGAGCCCGCCGGTCTGCTCTTTGCGATAGCGAGCGATGAACGGCACGGTGGCGCCGTCGCTGAACAGGGCCAGGGCGGCGGCCACCTGGGCCGGCGTCAAGGCCAGCTCACGGGCGAGTTCGGCGACGAGATCAGGCGAGGTCGATGCGGTCATGGCGAGGGGGCGCGAACCTAGCCCCGACCCCCCGGGCGCGCAACCACGGCGACGTGGTACCACCGGGCGATGGGGTCGAGCGAGCTGCCCGGCTACACCCGCCGCGCCATCACCGGAGCCGGGTTCACCCGCGACGTCTACGTCGCTGGCGCCGGTCCCGCGGTCGTGATCATGCACGAGGTCCCGGGCCTCCATCCCGGGGTCCTCGACTTCGCGGCGCGCGTCCGGCAGCGCGGGCTGTCCACGTATCTACCGTCGCTGATCGGCCAGCCCGGTCGGCCGATGACCGGGCACTACACCGCGGCGTCCCTGGCCAAGGTCTGCGTCGCCCGCGAGTTCGCCACCTGGGCCACCGGCACCACCAGCCCGATCGTCGCGTGGCTGCGCCACCTGGCCGCGATCGCCCACGACGAGGGCGGCGGCCCTGGGGTCGGCGCGGTCGGAATGTGCCTGACCGGCGGGTTCGCGCTGGCGATGGCCCAGGATGACCGGATGATCGCGCCGGTCCTGTCGCAGCCGTCCTTGCCGCTGCCGGTGACCGCGCGCCACCGCGCCGACCTCGGCCTCGATCCCGCCGCCTGCGCCCGGGTCGCCGCCCGCGACCTCGACGTGCTCGGCCTGCGCTTCACCGGCGATCCGCTGGTGCCCGCCGAGCGCTTCGCCGCCCTGCGCGCGCTCCTGGGCGAGCGCTTCCTCGCCGTCGAGATCGACTCGTCGCCGGGCAACCCCCACGGCCTGCGGCGCCTGGCCCACTCGGTCCTGACCCACGATCTGGTCGATCGACCCGGGCACCCGACCCGGGTCGCCCTCGACACCGTCCTCGACTTCTTGACCGCGCGCCTGCGGCCGTAACGAGCACCTCGGTCTCGGTCTCGGTCTCGGTCTCGGTCTCGGTCTCGGTCTCGGTCTCGGTCTCCGCCTCGGCCTCCGCCTCGGTCTCGGCCTCCGCCTCGGTCTCGGTCTCGGTCTCGGTCTCGGTCTCGGTCTCGGCCTCCGCCTCGGTCTCGGTCTCGGTCTCGGTCTCGGCCTCGGTCTCCGCCTCGGTGGGAATAGCCCCCACCGCTCGCGCGTTGCGCGGCCGATGGGGCGCACCCTGCTCGCTCTCGCGTGTCTGGCCGGCGTGGCCTGCACCGCGCCGGTGCGGCCGCGCTCCGAGCCGCTGCCCCACGACGCCTACGTCTGGCAACGAGCGTGGACCGGAGCCGTGCGCGCCGCCGCCGCCGCGCCGCCCGACGCGATCGGGGCGCTGCGGGTCCTCGCGGTCGAGTTCGATCGCGGCGGCGCCCACTGGCCCGCGGTCGACCTGGCGGCGCTGACCGCCAGCCGCCGCCCGGTGGTGCTGGTGGCCCGGATCGACGGCCGGCGCCGCCCCGAGGAGCTGCCCCGGCGCGACTTGATCGCCGCTGCCGCGCGCTGGCAGGCCGCCGGGGTCGCGGTGCGCGGCCTCGAGATCGACTTCGACTGCGCCACCGGGCAGCTCGCCGACTACGCGCGCTGGCTCGTCGAGGCCCGGCCCCCGGCGCCGCTGGGCTGGTCGATCACCGCGCTGCCGACCTGGGCCGACAGCCGCGCGCTGCCGGCGGTCGCCGCGGCGGTCGACGAGCTCGTCGTGCAGGTCCACGCGGTGCGCGCCCCGGCGATCTTCACGGCGGCGACCGCGCGCCGCGAGCTGCGGCGGTTCGCCGCCGCCGTCGCGCCACGCCCCCTGCGGGTCGCGCTGCCGACCTACGACGCCTGGGTCGCCGGCGCCCTGCGGCGGAGCGATCCGCTCGAGGTCGCGAGCTTCGTCCGCTGGCTCGAGACCACCGCCGCGCCACCGATCGCCGGGGTGGTGTGGTTCCGCCTGCCCGTCCTAGGCGATGACCGCGCCTGGTCGTCGACCACGCTGGCCGCGGTGATCGCCGGCGCGCCGCTGGCTCCCGCGTTGACCGCGGCCGTCGCCCCGGCCGGCGCCGAGCGCTTCGACGTGGTGCTGGTCAACCGCGGCACCATCGCCGCGCCCTGGCCCGATCTGACCCTGACCGGCGCCGACCTGCGCGCCGAGCTGGTGGGCGGCTACCGCCTCGCCGCCGACCATCGCTACCTCGCGCCGGGACGCACCCTCGCGCCCGGCGCCCGCGCCGTCGTCGGCTGGGCGACGGGGAAAGACGTGATCGTCCATGCCGTCCCGTAGCTCGCTGTGCGCCGCCCTCTCGCTCGGCGCGCTGGCCCTCGCCGCGCGCCCGTCGACGGCCTGCGGCCCCGACTTTCCCATCGAGCTCCTGGCCGACCGCGGCCCGGCGCTGGCCGAGCTGCCCGAGGGCATCTTCGTCGACGAGGCCGCGCGGCTGGTGCCCGCCGCCGAGCGCTACCGCGATCCGTGCCCGGCCGACGCCGACGCCGACGCCGACGCCGACGCCGGCGAGGGCGACGACGCCAGCGCCCGGGCCGCGACGGTGGCCGAGGCCAAGCGCGCCTGCGCCGCCGCCCGCGGCGTCGCCCCGCCGGGCTTGTTCGAGGCGGCGCTCTACCGCGCCGGCGCGGCGGCCTTCCACGCCGGCCGGACGGACGAGGCCGCCGCCTGGTTCACCACGCTCCTGGCCCTGCCCGGTCCGCTTCGGGTCCAGCTCTCGACCTCGGCGGCCTACAGCCTGGGTCGCCTCCACGTCGACGACGGCGGCCGCGGCTCGTACCGTCGGGTCCGGACCCTGGTCGACGCCGGCTTCGTCGACCCCGACGGCCTGGCCGCTGCCAGCCTGCGCAACCAGGCGGTCCTGACCGACGATCCCGACGACGAGCTGGCGCTCCTGGCCGCGCGCGCCGCCCTGGGCTACGACGACAGCACGCGCGCGCTCCTGTCCCGCGCGCGCGCCGCGATCGCCGACGGCGCGGTCGATCGACTGCTGGCCACCGCGATCGGCCAGCGCTTGCTCGCCGCCTATCTCTACAGCCGCGACCACGAGCTGACCGACGACCAGCGGACCGCGGTGTGGGCGGCGATCGCCCGCGCGCCGCGGGTCGCCGGCGCCGATCGCCTGGCCGCCGCGGCCTACCGCGCCGGGGCGTGGGACCGCGCCGCGACCCTGGCCGCCCGCGCCGACGACACCGCCGTGAACCGCTGGGTCCGCGCCAAGCTGGCGGCCCGGGCCGGCGACGTCGCGGGCGCCGCCGACCTGGCGTGCAGCGCCGCCGAGGAGCTACCGACCGCGACCGCGTGCGCGGGCTTCTCGTGTGGCGACTACCTGGCCCGCGATCGCGCGCTCGCCGAGTGCGCGATGCTCGAGCTGGCCGCCGATCGCCCGACCTCGGCGATGCGCCACGCCTGGCAGGCCCGCGGCCGCTACCGCGACGTCCTCTACATCGCCGATCGCGTGGTCTCCACCGCGGAGCTGCGCGCCTTCCTCGACGAGCTGGCCGCGGCGCCCGCCGATCGCGCCGACGACCACGGCCTGTTGTCGCAGGACGCCCTCGAGGCGCTCTACGCCCGCCGCCTGATCCGCGAAGGCCAGCTCGCCCTCGGCGCCGCGCACCTGCCAGCCGCCGATCGCCCGGCGGCCCTGGCCTACGCCGAGCATCTGGCCCTGGCCGAGGTCGCGCCCGATCGCCTGGTTCGCGCCGAGGCGCTGTTTCGCGCCTCGCTCCTGGCCCGCGCCGCCGGCATGGAGCTGGCCGGCACCGGCCACGCGCCTGACTGGGCGATCGTCGACGGCGAGTTCGACCTCGCCACCTACACCTACGGCCCCGACTCGCTGGTGTCGACCTACAGCCGCCCGTGGGACGACGACGGTGAGCCGATCCCGCCGGCGCCGCCGTCGACCTGGGTCAGCGCCGACGAGCGGCGACGGGTCGCGGCCAGCGCGCCCTCGGATCCGCGCCGCTTCCACTACCGGCACCGCGCCGCCGAGCTGGCCCGCGCCGCCGCCGAGCTCGTGCCGCCCTACGCCGCTGCCCATCGGGCGCTCCACTGCTGGGCCGACACCTACCCCGACGGTCGCGGCGAGGCCTACCTGGCGGGCCTGCGCGCCCACGTCCTCGCCGGGGCGCCGCTGCCCGACGCCGCCTGCGCCGAGCCCAACTTCGCCCAGGCCCGCCACGCGCGACCGCCGCGCCACCAGCCGCGCCACCGCGACCTGTGGGACCGCTACCCGCGCTGGACCGCGCGCCTTCGCGCCGCCGCCCCGTTCGCCGCGATCGCCGTCCTCGCGCTCTGCCTGGCCGGCGCGGTCGCCCTGGCGCGGCGCCGACAGCGCCGCCACGCCGCGGTCCCGTGATCACGACGGCGCGCGGGGTGCGCCTAGACGTCGGGTCAGGAGGCGCTCGACCTTGGCGGTCGCGCGCTGGGTGCCGTCGCATTGCCGGACCGTCAGGCGATCGCCGTCGCGCCGGGCCATGACGATCAGGCGCTCGCCGGCGGTCAGGCCACGGCCGCACGAGGTCGGGCTGTCATGGATCGAGACCGTCGTGCCGACCTGGCCCTTCCACACCCGGTCGACGGCGACCGTGCCAACCACCCCGCGACCGACCGCCGGCGCGTCGACCGCGGTCACGGTGCCGACGAAGACCACGTCGGCGCCGGCCGCGGCCTTGGCCGGAGCCGGCGGCCGACATCGGCAGGCGTCGGCGACCGGCGGCGCGATCACCAGGGCGACGATCATGGCGAGGGGGGCGACGAGCCAGCGACCGGTCATGCCTCGAGTGTCACCGACGCGGCGCCAGGTGTCGCGCCCGTGGTAACACGCCCCCATGGTCGCCGCCCTGCCCGCCCCTCTCGCGCGCCTGATCGACGCCCTGCCCAAGGTCGAGCTGCACCTGCACATCGAGGGCACGCTCGAGCCCGCCATGGTGATGGCCAAGGCCGCGCGCCATGGCCTCGATCTGCCGTGGGCCTCGGTCGAGGCCTTGCGCGCCGCGTATCAGTTCACCGATCTGCAGTCGTTCCTCGACGTCTACTACGCCGGCTGCGCGGTCCTGCGCGACGAGGACGACTTCTACGATCTGGCGATGGCGTACTTCGCCCGGGCCCACGCCGATCGGATCGTCCACGCCGAGCTGTTCTTCGATCCACAGACCCACACCGCGCGCGGGGTCGCGTTCGGCACGGTGATCGACGGGCTGGTCCGGGCCCAGCGCGACGCCGCCGAGCGCTGGGGCCTGACCTCGGCCCTGATCATGTGCTTCTTGCGCCACCTGTCCGAGGACGACGCCTTCGCCACCCTCGAGGCCGCCCGCCCGTACCTGTCTCACCTGGCCGGGGTCGGCCTCGACTCCGGCGAGCGCGGCAACCCGCCGTCGAAGTTCGCCCGGGTGTTCGCCGCCGCTCGGGTCATGGGCCTGACCCCGGTGGCCCACGCCGGCGAGGAGGGCCCGGCCGCGTACATCCGCGAGGCCCTCGACCTCCTAGCGGTGGTCCGGATCGATCACGGCGTGCGGTGCGACGAGGATCCCGCGCTGGTCGCCGAGCTCGCGGCTCGCCGGATCCCGCTGACGGTGTGCCCGCTGTCGAACCTGAAGCTGTGCGTGGTCCCCGACCTGGCCGCCCACAACCTGGGCCGACTCCTGGCCGCCGGGCTGTGCGTGACCATCAACTCCGACGACCCGGCCTACTTCGGTGGCTACCTGAGCGAGAACTACCGGGCCACCGCCGCCGCGCTCGGGCTCTCCGCCGACGAGGTGCGCCAGCTCGCCCACAACGCGGTCGAGGCCGCGTGGCTGCCGGCGGCGCGCAAGGCGGAGCTCTTCGCGGCGATCGCCGCGGCGTGATCGCCCCCTACGGGCGCTGCTTCCAGAGCTGGTAGCGGCTGTCGGGGCCGGCCATGACGGTGCGGGTCGCGCCGTCGATCGGATCGAAGTACGCGCGCACCGCCACCAGGTGGAACTGGCCGGCGGTCGGGGCCGCGGTCAGGACGTCGAGGGCGAGGTTACAGGCGCCGTTGCCGCTGGCGTTGATCGAGGCGTCGACGTCGGCGCCGCTGGGCGCGTTGGTGAGCGTGATCTCGTGGTTGGGGCGCTCGCCGGCCGGCGCGGTGTTGACCACCTGGACCGTGTAGGTCGGCAGCACCTCGACCGACGAGCAATCGCCGTTGCCGGCGACCGCGACGTTGACGGTCCAGGTCCCGGGCGGGACGCACCCCTGATCGGCGGTCGGCGCCGGCGTCACCGAGCTGGTGAACGACCCCGACACGGTCAGCGGGGCCTCGCACAGGACGTTCTCGAGGGGACCGGGATCATCCTCACCGACGGCGCCGTCACACGACGCCGCAGCCACGAGGGCGAGAGAGCAGACGCGGGCAAGACGCATATCGCGATGGTAGTGCAAGTGCGGGGCCGAAGGGAATCGATCGCGGACACGCGGGAAGTGGCGATCGCGAGGGCCGCCGCCGGGGTCCCGCCACCGCGGCGGCGGACTGCCGACCCCAGGGCACCGTCGACGGTCGTCCCCGCCGGCCCGTCCGACGCGGCACGAGAGGTGCTAAACCTCACGATGTGCTCCGCTACACGCCGACGCTCGGTCTGACCCTCGCGCTGGCCGCCAGCGCCGCCTGCAAGTCCAAGCGCGAGGCCCCGCCCCCGCCACCGCCACCGGTCGCTGCGATCGACGCTGGCGCCCCCGACGCCGACCAGGCCGGCGCCCACGGCGACAAGTGGAAGGGCGGCGAGCCCGGCGACGAGTTCACCGACGGCGGCTTCCAGAACTTCAAGGAGGCCTGGGTCTACGTCGACGGCAAGCCCGCCGGCGTGCTGCGCGAGCCCGAGCTGCCGCCGATGCCGGTGGCCTGGACCAAGAAGGACGAGGACGTCGAGTTCGACGCCAACTCGACCGGGCCGCGGGTGCTCTACTACCTGGCCAAGCGCTGGCGCGTCACCGACTACCTGACCGCGATCGGCGTGGACCTGGCGAAGGTGAAGCTCGTGTGCATCCACGGCGGCCGCGGCGTCGTCTACCTCCCCGGCGACGTGCTGCGGAAGTGGTCCGATGGCCTGCGCTTCGATCTGACCGGCGTGAACCGCACCAAGCTGCGGGTCTTTCTGCCGACCGGCATGCCGCGCAACGTGTCCTTCGACCGCTACGTCGCGATCACCGTCTACGTCGACAAGCCGCTCCCCGAGCTCGAGAAGTCGACCGACTATCTGCTCCTCGACGGCCAGCCGGTCGGCGACGGCATCCCGTACTACGGCTCGCCGATCCGCGGCGGCATCCGCATCTACAAGGACGGCCAGCTCGCCTTCGCGCTCAAGCGCAACCTCCTGGGCGAGGTCGGCCGCGTCGCCGGCACGACCGACCGCTGGAACCTGGCTGACCTCCTGGCCGCCAACGGCGTCACCACCGACGACGTGGTGGCCGCCGATCTGATCTCGCGCGACTGGCGCGGCCGCTACCACGACTTCGACATGAAGCGGTTCGAGTTCACGGTCGCCGAGCAGGCCCAGGGCAAGATCATCGTCGCCGCGACCCGCCAGCCGATCGAGGCGATCCAGCTCTTCTCGAAGGATCGGGTGCCGCCGGTGTGGTCGCCGGCGCCCGATCAGACCTTCCTCGACGGCAAGACCAAGGAACCGTACCCGGCCACCGAGCCGCCGGATCCGGTGCCGGTCGCGGCGGCGCCGGCGCCGGCGCCGGCGCCGGTCAAGTAGCGGCGAGGCGGAGGGAGAGGAGGCGGAGGCGGAGGCGGAGGCCGAGGCCGAGACGGAGGCGGAGGCGGAGGCGGAGGCGGAGGCGAGGCGGAGGCGGAGGCGGAGGCGGAGGCGGAGGCGGAGGCCGAGGCCGAGACGGAGGCCGAGGCCGAGTCCGAGACCGAGGCCGAGGCTGAGTCCGAGACCGAGGCCGAGGCCGAGGCCGAGACCGAGGCCGAGGCCGAGGCCGAGACCGAGGCCGAGACCGAGACCGAGGCCGAGACCGAGACCGAGGCCGAGACCGAGTCCGAGGAGGATCGACGGCGGCCGAAAACGGCGGCGCCACCGGCAGAGCGGTGGCGCGTCGTGCAAACCGAACGTATCGAAGGACCGGACAGAGACAGAGGACTCGGGTCAGTCGACGCGAGTCGAACCCTCGGTCACCCCGACGCTCCGCTCACTGCGGGAACTGCGGCGGGGCGGCGCAGCCGGCCAGGCCGGCCATGGTGGCGTCGTAGAACGCCTGCAGGCGGGCGAAGTACGGGTCGTTCTCACCGACCCCGTAGTTCGGGTGGAGGCCACCCTGGCCCGAGCCCTTGGCCCGCAGCTTCGTCATGTTCGGCACCACCATGTAGTCCGACATCGGGTCTGCCGGGTTGACCGCCTTGGTGGTGAAGAACGCGCGCATGAACAGCTCGGTGCGGTTCATGTCGAACATCATCTGGCCGTTGTCGTAGACGTAGAACCCACCGTCGCCAGCCGCATGGCAGGTGTCACACTGCTGGCCGTTGTTGGTGTTCTTGTTGGCCCACGAGGTCATCGTCAGGTTGCCGATGTTCGCGCTCCAGTCGCCGTAGTTCATGCAGGCCGAGAACTTGGCCAGGGCCTGGCGCGACGAGATGCGGCCAGCGGGGGCCGGCGGCGGGTCGCCGCTCAGGTCGATGCCGCGGTCCATCGCCTCCTGGATCAGCCAGTCCTCGACGGTGGCCGCCTGGGCGGTGGTGAACTCGGGACCGGCGTGGGCGGGGTTGACGCCGTAGATGAGCACCGGCGCCTGGGTCGGGTTGAAGTCCCCGATCACGGCCCGCTGGGTGGTGGTCAGGACCTGGTAGTTGTCCGAGGCACCGCCGGCGCCGAGGAACGCGGTCGCCGAGCCACCGGCCTCGTGGCAGCCGCCGCACGACTGCATGATCGTGGCGACCTCGCGGTCGTACTGCTGGCGGCCGAGGCTCGCGGTGGGCTCCGGGTCCGGGTTCGGGTCGTCGTCACCGGACTCCAAGGTCCCGACGCAACCGGCGGCGGTGAGGAGCGTCGCGAACAGGGTCGGGGTCAGCATCGTGCGGCGCATGGGCTTCTCCGTGGGGCGAAGGCGGTCGACGGGATCCGAGGGGGCGGTGGTCAGCGGACTACTTCCGACGGCGGCGGACCAGGGCGACGGCCGCGCCGAGGGCCAGGGCCAGGCCGGTCGCCGGCGAGCCCGAGGTGCTGCAACCACCCGAGGCGTTGCCCTTGACCTCCTCCTCCTCCTCCTCCGGGGTCGGCGGCGGGGCCGGCGGCTCCGGCGGGGTGCCCGACGCGGCGCTCGCGGTCACGGCCGGGACCATGACGATCGAGAAGCCGGCCTTCTGGGCGAGGGTGCCGTCCTGGCGCAGGGTCGGGCCGACGTTGCCCATGACCATGAACTGCTTGACGTTGGGCATGAAGCCGCTCGGCAGACCGAAGCCCGGGTTCTCCATCATGATCACGTCGTGGTGACCACGGCCCTGGGGGGTCTGCGGGTTGTTGCCGAACTTCTGCGAGATCATGCCCATGCCGGTGGCGACGGGCAGCGCGACCTCGTTGGACTTGACGAGCTTCTTGGTCGCCGCGTCGTAGCGCATGATCGCGAGGCGACCGATGCCCTGCGGCGAGTCGATGATCGAGCCCTGGATGAGGAACGACGCCGGGCCGGCGGCCTGGCCGTCACCCCAGTTGCCGAAGCCCCAGTTCGGGTGGGCGCCGGCGCCGGTCAGGGTCGCGTCGGCCCGCGGGGCGTCGAGCAGCGTCATCGTGGTGTCGCTGATCTCGATCGGCACCTGATAGACGGTGGTCTTGGCCTTCTCGCGGCCGTTGCGCTCGCTGGTGTCGGCGTTGACGAAGCCGACGATGTACTCGTTGGTCAGGTTGCCGCTGGCGTCGTAGATCGGCAGGACGTCGGCGGTGGTCTTGTAGTTCTGACCCTCGCGCTGGGCCACGAACTTCTTCCACACCACGCGGTCCTGGACGTTCGGCTCGGTGTTGATCAGCGAGCAGACGACGCCGAGGTTCGGCGGCTGGGTGTCGCCGGCGGTGCCGCAGTACAGCACCCGGCCCGGGATCGTGGTCGGGGCCAGGACGCCGCGCGACCGCTCCTCGGCGAGGATGACGTTCTCGCGCCACATCTGGGCCGCGGTGTAGCCCTCGGCGGTCTTCTCGATGCAGGCCTCGTAGACCCAGCTATCGTCGTTGCCGTTGCCGTTGCCGATGACCGAGCCGACGAGGCAGGTCTTGTTCGACGAGTCGGACTTGGTCACGAACTCGCGGGCCGCGCCGCCGAGGTCGTCGTTGTTGTTCTGGATGATGCGGGTCTGGGGCACCAGGCGCTGGCCGGTGGTGTCGAAGACCTGGACCCAGGTGTCGGTGTTGTTGTCGGGGTCGTAGCCGTAGAACACCGCGAAGGCGGTCCCACCGAGCACCGAGACGACCTTGGGCTTGTGGCCGTTCTGGTACTGGTTGTTGTTGTTCTCGGTGATGTACTTCATGAACGTCGGAGCGCTCTGCAGGCCGAGCGTCGCGTCCAGTCGGTAGGTGCCGCACAGCATCTGCACCCGGCTGTTGGCCGGGGTGATGGGCGAGCCGGGGATGTCGGTGTAGCTGGCGGTGCCGCAGAACGCGAGCGCCGGGCCGCCCGGGGCGTTCTTCACGACCGCCATGGAGACGTGCTCCATACCGGCGCCGGTCTGGCGGTTGTTCTGGTTGGGGGCGCCAAGGCCGGCGTTGTCGCCGTCGTGCACCTTGATCACCGCGATCTGCTCGTCCATGGGACCGGCCAGCGCCGAGGTCGGCAGGGCCATCGCCGCGACGAACAAAGCTGCCTTGAAGGTTCGATTCATCTGGGGTTCTCCTGTCGGTCTCGGTTTGCTGTTACACGCATGTAGCAGCGGTTGTGCCAGGCCCTGTCAGGTTGAACGTCATTTGATTTCAGCCGGTTGGGTGCCAGGGGATCGCGTGGGTCTGAGGGGATGCGGCCCCGGGGCTGGGGCCCCTCGTTCCCCCACCCCTCCTCCCCCACCCCAGGTGGCCGGTTCCCCGCGGTCAGGACCATCGTCGCCTATGACAATCTGTCGCACAAGCCCCCGGCGCCGCGGAAACCGTGCGGGCGCCCGCGCGATTTGCGCCCCGGCCCCGGTGACGGTTGACCCGGGGTCGTGGAAGGCTCGCCCCATGTCGCAGCGCCCAGTCGTCGTCCTCGACTTCGACGGCACCATGACCGACGCCGAGGCCGAAGGGGCCCGGTTCTTCCCTGGGTACTGTACCGATCTCGCGACCTTGACCGGGGCCCCCGGGGCCGAGGTCACCGCGTTGGCGGAGTCCCTGCTGGCCGAGATGTTCGCGGACCCGACCCGGTTCGCCGCCGAGTTCGGCAACCCGCCGCGGGCGGTGGCCCCGGCGGTCGTCGACCCGTACCTCCGTATGACCCCGATCGCCCGCCGGATCTACGATCACTACAAGGTGATCGCCGACCCCGGCGATCGCCAGCGGATCGGCACCCTCCTCTACAATCACCACTACAAGGCCACGATCGAGGCCCCGGTGTTCCGCCCGGGGGCGCCGGAGCTCCTGGCCACCCTGGGGACGCGCGACGATCTCGACGTCTGGGTCGTGACCAACTCCGGCACCGACCACGTCCGCGAGAAGATCGCCCGGCTCGACCGCAGCCACGGCGGCGTGGCCTGGCTGGGGCCGCGGGTGCGCGGCAACGCCGGCAAGTTCCTGATCGATGACGCCTGGACCAGCGGCCCGGAGGACCTCGCGATCCCCGGGCTGCCGCGGCCGATCCTGCGCCGCCGCCGGCGCTACTACGACATCCTGGCCGAGCTGTGCGGCGGCGACTTCGCGCGCCTGACCGTGGTCGGCGACATCTTCGAGCTCGACCTCAGCCTGCCGGCGGCCCTCGGCGCCCGGGTCGCCCTGGTCCGGGGTCCCCACACCCCGGCCTACGAGCTGGCCTACCTCGCCAGCCTGGGGGCCCAGGCCGCGGTCGTCACCGACGTGGCCCCGGTGCTCGATTTCATCGACTTACCGAGGACGACCGCGGCTTGATGCCCGGCGGTGGCGCTGGCACGCTGCCGCCGATGAGCTCCTCCGACCCGGTGATCCTGTCGTGCGCGCTGACCGGCGCGGTGACCACCAAGAAGCACTGCCCGGCCATCCCGTACACCCCGGTCGAGATCGCCGACGAGGCCCGCCGCGCCTACGAGGCCGGCGCCACGATCGTCCACATCCACGCCCGCACCGACGACGGCGCCCCGACCTGGGACCCCGCGGTGTTCGCGCGGATCATGGAGGAGATCAAGGCGCGCTGCCCGGTGCTCATCAACTGGTCGACCGGGGGCGCCGGCCCCATGACGTCGCGCATCGCCCACCTGGCGCAGCGCCCGGCGATCGCCGCGCTCAACATGGGATCGATGAACTACGCCAAGTGGAGCGAGGCCAAGCGCGACTTCGCCTTCAAGTTCGTCTTCGCCAACCCCTTCGAGGACATCATCGGCTTCGCCACCCAGATGAAGGAGCACGGCATCAAGCCCGAGCTCGAGTGCTTCGACACCGGCCACGCCGCGTCGCACGTCGTCCTCGAGCAGCTCGGGCTGCTCGAGCGGCCGTACCATTTCTCGTTCATCATGGGCGTGCTCGGCGGCATCCCGGCGACCGCGCGCCACCTGGCGTTCCAGGCCGACAACATCCCGGCCGACGCGCGCTGGAAGGTGATCGGGATCAGCCGCGAGCAGTGGCCGCTGGCGATGGCGGCGCTGTGCCTGGGCGGCGATGTTCGGGTCGGCCTCGAGGACAACTTCTACCTGCCCGACGGCACGATGGCGTCGTCGAACGGCGCGCTGGTCGGGGCCGCGGTCGAGCTGGTCAAGCTGTCGGGGCGCAAGGTCGCTACGCTCGAGGAGACCAAGGCCCTGTTGTGGCCTCGCGGTGGCGGCAACGTCGGGTGAGGGAGGCGGAGACCGAGGCCGAGGCGGAGGCGGAGACCGAGGCCGAGGCCGAGACCGAGACCGAGACCGAGACCGAGACCAATGCCGATCAGTTAGGTGGCTAGGCGATCGGAATCCGCCAGGTTTCTAGGGAGGTGGACGTCGTCGTTGCAGCCGCGCGGCGGGAGGATCAGCGTGCGGGGATGACGCTCAACACCGACCTCGCGATCATGTTGG
>JAGPCY010000062.1 GCA_018057825.1 Kofleriaceae bacterium
GACCGGCGAGGAAGCGGTCGCGCAGGTAGCGGATCGCGCGCTCGACCTTGCCCTTGTCCTCGGGGCGCGCGACCGCGCACAGCCGCGGCTCGACCCGCATCGCGGCGCACAGCGCGAGCAGCGTCGGGTGGAACCGGACGGCGGTGCCGACGCGCTCGAGCACGACGGTCTTCGGGTTGTCGAACAGCCACTGCCGGGGCGCGCCGCCGAGCGCGACCGACGCCCGCACCAGCGAGCGGCACAGCGAGTGGACCGACAGATCGAGGACGCACTCGGCCCACAGCGCGCGCGAGTGCGCCAGCACCATCACGAAGAGCCAGAGCTGTCGCTCGCCACCAGGGAACGGCAGCTTGCCGACGAAGGCCCAGTCGACCTGCGCCTGCTCGCCGGGCAGCGTCTCGGTGGTCAGGTAGACCTCGCGCCGCCGGCGAGGCCGGACGAGCGCGACGTGTTCGCGCAGCGTGCGGACGCCGCCCGTGAAGCCGCGCTCGCGGACCATGTCGTAGAGCCGCGTCGCCAGCAGCTTCGGATAGCGGGGCAGCGTGTCGTCGATGAATTCGCGGTACGGGTCGATCATCCTGGCCTTTAGCTGCGACGGCGTCTTCGCGACACCAAGCCCGAGCACGCGCTTGACGACGTCGGGATGCAGCGCGAGCTGGGTCGCGATCGTGCCGACCCGCCAGTGCTCGACGTAGTGCAGGCGCACGACCTCCGCCTCGACCTCCGCTGTGGTCTTCATCGTGCACCGCCAGGATCACGCACCCGGTCCGTGACGCGGATGACCGCGGCTCCGCGGGCGGGTTCGTCGACGCGGCCACGCCGTGACCACAAGCCCCGCGCGCTGGCAGTGCTGGCAGCGTGCGCCATCGCCGGGCGCCACGCGGCCCACGTCGCACGACGCATGGACAGCGCGCGCCGGCGTGGCCAGGAGCGCCGCGGCAAGGCGGCTCGCTCGATCCCATCGTCGTCGACCCGGGGTGGGTTCGGGGTGGTCCTGGGGCGCAGCGTCATCGTCGGGTCTTTCGCCGACGGTCACGTGCACGTCGTCCATCGACGTGGGCGGATCCTCCGGCGGGCACACGCTGCCCGACGGGGCAACTTCGGCGGAACCTTGATCCCTCACGCGGTCGCGTGCGGCCCGGTGCCGGGCACGCCACGCCCGATTGTGGTCGCGGTTGTCGGCGCGGCCCTCCGGACTGCGCCGGTGACGCGCCTTGGCAGCTCGCACCTGCGCGTCACGCGCCGTCACCTGGTGCGCTGACACGCAGTAGACCTGGCCCCGGTAGCAGGCCCGACAGATCGCAAACAGGCCCAGGCACTGGGCGCACCTCTCGAGGAGAAGGCCGACGTCGTCCACGTTGAACGAGGACGGCGATCGAATACTTGCCCGCAGCGCCCACCTCGCGCATCGTGCGCGAGCCGTCGTCCACGGCGAGGGTTCCGGCTGCCACCGGGCCCTCTTCTCATTTTCGGCGTCCTCGGTCCGCGGATCTACGGCGAGATCCTCGCTGGGTCGACTTTCTCGCCGACCGACCCGACCGTCAGATCACGACGTCTTCAGGCTGCCGTTAACACCTGTATGTCCCTCGCAACGGGCGACGAGCCGCCCTGCGGAACGCGAGGACGACGATGCGGACCACGAGCCAGAACACGCAGACGACGAAGACGGTGAGCCAGGGCGAGAGCCGCTACGGGACCGCCGAGCCGCAGATCGAGATCCGGCTCCCGAAGGGCACCAGCCACCGCCTGGTGAGCGCCGCGCTCCACAAGCTCGCCGCCGACGTCGAGCTGGCCACGCCCGAGCGGGAGCGCTGGATCGTCCAGACAGAGAGCTTCTACGACGCTCGCGGCCGCGTGTACCTCGAGCTGGCTGACGCGACGCCCGCCGAGGCCGAGCGGGGGATGGCGCTCCTCAAGAAGCTGGCGGGCTGAGCCGCGGCGTCCGGGGCGTGGGCGAATAGCCGCTTCTCCCCAAAGCGGCAATTCGACCTCAGCAGCAGGCGTTGCCGTTCCAGGCTTCCCGCCCTTCGCGCACAACGAGAGCCGCGATCACGAGCCCAGCGACCGGGTCGGCCCACCACCACCCGAGCAGGCCGTTGAGCCCGACGCCGACGAGCGCGGCGACGGACAGCCACCAGCATGCGGTCGTCTGGAACGCGTCGGCCTCAAGGGCTTCGCTCCCAAGCTCGCGAGCAAGCTTCCGCTTCGCCCGCGCCAGCCAGAGCATCACCGCGATCGAGAGCGCGAGGAGCGTCACGCCGACGGCGCTGAACGCCGGCTTGTCGCCGGTCCACAGGGTCTGTGCCGCGTCGAAAGTGATGTACGCCGCGAGGAGGAAGAGCGAGCCGGCGACGAGCCGGCGCGCGCGGTGTTCGATGGCCTCGAGCTGGTCGCCGCTCATCCGATGGTCGCGCTCTGCGCGCAGGCGCCAGATCATCACGAGCGCCGAAGCGCACTCGACGAAGCTGTCGATGCCGAACCCGAGGATGGCGACGCTGCCGGCGAGGAGGGCAGCCGTCACCGCGACGATGCCCTCGACGACGTTCCAGCCGACGGTCAAGTACTCGAGCCGCAGCGCGCGGTTCACCGACTCCGGCCGGAGGTCGGGTTCCGACGCAGCGCAGGCCGTGTGGCATCCGCAGGACGTGGCTGGGGCAGTGGTCTCCATGGTGCTCCGGTCCGGCCGCGACGAGTCGCACTCGACATCGGCCACCTTCGCAGCTACTATAGCGGATAGTAGATGAGAAGCCACCACAGGAGCCAGCAGTGACGTTCCGCCTTCGCTCAGGGAAGAAGGGCCTCGAACTACGTCTTCACGACCTCGAGGCGACCATCATGGACGTGGTGTGGAGCAAGCGACTCGCGTCCTTTGCCGTCGGCGACGTCCTGGCCATCCTCGAGAAGCAGCGGGACATCGCGTACACCACGGTGATGACGACCGTGACGCGTCTCTACGAGAAGGGGATCCTCGAGCGCGAGCGCGATGGGAAGCGCTACCTCTACTCCCCGAAGCTCGCGCGCGAGGAGTTCATGGAGTCCACCGCGCGCGAGGTGCTGGACGAAGCGGTCGGTGGCCACAAAGCGATGGTGATGCTTGCGGAGAAGGTCTCGGAGGCCTCGGCCGGTGAGCTCGACGACCTCGAGGCGCTCATCCAGAAGCGACGAGAGGAACTCGACGCGTGATCGAGGCTACCTTCCCACTGCTCGGCACGGCGTTCGTCGTGCTCATCGTGCTCCCCGCATTCGCGCTGCTCGCAAAGGCGGGGCTCGTGATGCTCGAGCGCGACGAGGTGGGGGGGCCGCTCCACGGACTCAACCTGCGCTACGTGCTCCTCACGGGATCGAGCGTGCTCCCGCTCGCGTGGCTTCTCTCAGCCGGTCTTCACCAAGCCGAAACGGGCAAGTCCGCGTTGGCGTGCCTATTCGATCACGACACGGCCGAGCTGTGTTTCGAGCCGGGCTTCTTCGCGCTCGTACTTTCGGTTGCAGTTCTCGCCTCGTCGCTTGGTGTGATCCAGCGGCATCGCGGGGTGCGATCGTCGTCGTCCGAAGTCGCCGTTGCACTTCTTCGCCGAGTCACACGCATCGTCGAGAGCGATTCGGGGCTTACGTGCCTCCGTCACCGCGTCGTCGTCACCGACGACAGGACCTTCGCGCTCGGCACGCACGGGTGGATCAAGCCTCGCGTGTTCCTCGGATCGGCTTTCGCCAGTGGTCTCTCCGACGAGATGCTCGCGAGCGCACTCGGTCATGAGGCCGAGCATGTCCGTGCCCTCGACCCGCTTCGCTACCTGATCCTTCAACTCGCGCTCGCCGTGAATCCGTTTGGGCGGTTCTTGCTCGAACCGCACGCGGCTCGATGGCAGGCCGCGCGCGAGGCTCACTGCGACCGCGAAGCGGTCATTCACGGCGCCGCTCCGCTTCCGCTAGCGGACGCGATCGTCAGGGCGGCCCGGCCCGGCGTTCGCGAAGCCGTCGCGCTGGGAGCGCGTGACACCGCCGTCCTCAAGTTCCGTATCGGAATGCTGCTCGCCTTCGCCGAGCGCGCGCCCGCGCGCTGCTGTCACCAAGGGCCCTCAGCCTTCCCGGTGGCGTTCGTCCTCCTGCTCATCGCGTTGCTGTTGCCGCACCAGACCGGCACTGCTGCGCTCGATGTGCTCCACACGGGCGCGGAGCACGCGCTCACCTACTTCTGGCGCTGAGGAACTCGATGACCCGATCGCGACGTGCACGCTTGCCCTCAACTACTATCGCGCATAGTACCACCGCGGTCGCAGTAGCGTTCTCGCTGCTCGTCGGCGCCTGCGCTCACGCGCAGACGAGGACCGCAGCGGATGCTCGCGAGGCGCCGCCCCCGCATCTTCGAGGTCCTGCAGACGGCGGCTCGGTGAGCGGCCATGCCGAGCACACCGATCCCATCCCGGATCCTGCTGCGGGGTCCGAGGTCTCGCTTGGCGGCATCCTGGCGTTCGCTGATCAACGTTCGCCCGTCCTCACGGTCGCGCGAAGCACGCGCTCGCGCGCCGAAGCCGCACGCGTGGCTGCGTCGATCCTCCTCCCCACGAACCCCGAGGTGTCGGTCGCTGCCGGCCCGCGCTTCGGCATCTCCGGTACAGGGGTTGATGTCGACGTCACGCTGATGCAGCAGATCCAGATCGCGGGTGAACGCGGCCTGCGTATCGACGCCGCGGACGCCCTTCGGGACCTCACGGACGCCGAAATCGAACAGATGCGTTGGGCCGTGCACTGCGACGTGCATGCTGCTTTTCATCGGGCTCTCGTCGAGCAGGAGCGCGCCCGACTGGCTGAGCGAGTGGTGACATTTCAGCAGGAGGTGCTGCGCGTCGTCGAGCGCCAGATCTCGGCGGGCGAGGCTGCGCCACTCGCGCTTCGACTGGCGCAGGCTGAGGTGGCCCAGTCGCAGCAGGTGCTCGTCGCGTCGCAGCAGTCGTTTCTCGCCTCGCGCATCCGTCTCGCGCAGCTTTCGGGATGGCCCGTTGCTACCCCGCCGATGCCAGCAGGGGCCGTCGACAGCCCGCGCGACCCGCCGCCACTCGATCGCCTGAGCGCGGTCGCTCGGGAACGCCTGCCAAGCCTTCGCGCTGGCGCCGCCCGGATTCGAGAGGCCGAAGCCCGATCAACGCTCGCCGATCGTGAGGCGTGGCCGCGTCCCTCGCTCGGCCTGCAGTATCGGCGTGAAGGCAATCCGACGAGCGAAGGCGCGTACGACATCGTGATGGGAGTCATCTCGATCCCCATTCCGAGCTTCCAGCTGAATCAAGGCGAGCGAGCGAGGGCGCGAGCAGACGTGACTGTCGCGGAGGCCGAGCTCGACGCTTCACGACGCCTGCTCGAGGGCCAGATCGCCGAAGCCCGCAGCGAGGTCGTCGCCGCCGCGGCCCGCACGCGTGCCTACGGTACTGAGATTCTCCCGCGCTTCGAGGAGAACCTTACGCTGCTGCGCCGCTCCTTCGAACTCGGCGAGATCGACATCCTCGCGCTCTCCACTGGGCGCGAACGCTTCCTGCGCATTCAGAGCGACGCGCTCGGCGCTCAGCAGGACTACTTCGTCGCGTTGGCCGGACTCGAGCGGGTCGTCGGCGTCGACCTCTGGCGCGATGACCACCACGAGGAGAGCACCCCATGAACCGCATGCTTCTAACTTCCTTCCTACTCGCCCTGCTGACCTCGGCCTGCAACAAGGGCGGCGGCAATGATGGGCACGCCGAGGAAGGTGGGCACGCCGAAGAGGCCGGCCATCGCGAAGGCGAGCATGAGAATGAGGTGCATCTCTCGGCGGAGGCGCTCGAGCGTGCTGGGATCCGGCTCGCTGCTGCGGAACGTCGCGCGCTGACGGGTGGCGTCGCCATCCCCGCCGAAGTCCAGTTCGAGCCGAGCAGCACTGCACACGTCGGGCCGCTCGTTCCGGGACGCATCACCCGCGTCTCCGTCGCGCTCGGCGACAGGGTGCGACGCGGGCAGCTCCTCGGCGTGGTCGCGTCGAGCGACGTGTCGACGGCGCGCGCTCGCCTCGACCAGGCTCGCGCACGACTATCCGCAGCCGAATCCACGCTCCGTCGTCAGCAGCAGCTCTCGACGGAAGGTATTGGCGCGCAACGGTCGCTCATCGACGCGGAGGCGCAGGTCCGCGAGCTGCGAGCCGAAGTCGAAGGTTTGCGGCGTCAGCTCTCGGTGTTCGGGTCCGGGAGCGCGGGTGAACTCGCGCTTACCGCCCCCATCGACGGTGTCGTTGTCGCAGTTCACGGAACACTCGGGGAGACCGCGACGCCTGACCAACCCGTCTTCATCGTGACTGACCCGACGAAGGTCTGGGTGCGCGGCAACGTGCCGGAGCTGGAGCTTGCGCGGGTGCAGGTGGGCTCGGCTGCTGTCGTCCGCCTGCATGCGTTTCCCGACGCCACGATGCCCGGCACGATCACCTACGTCGCGCCCGCGCTCGACGAGCGCACGCGCTCGCTACCCGTTCGAGTGACGCTACAAGCGCCCGACGCACGCCTCCGCAGCGGCCTTTTTGGAAGCATCGAGCTGGTGGGAGGGAGCGTCGACGAGCGCGTGCTCGTCGTTCCGGCCGACGCGGTGGCGACACTCGACGGGCAGACGGTGGTGTTCGTCCCCGCTGACCAGCCGAACAGCTTCCGCCCTCAGCCCGTCGCGCTCGGCCGTCGCGCGGGCGGCTTCTTCGAGGTGCGCTCGGGCCTTGAGGAGGGAGCGCGTCTCGCCGTCAGCGGGGCCTTCACGCTGAAGAGTGCGCTGCGCAGCGGCGAGCTCTCTGAAGGTCACGAGCACTGAGGGATACGCCATGAAGAAGCTTCTCGAACTTTGTCTCAAGTCGCGGCTCCTCGTCTTCGCCTTCGTCGTCATCGTCGCGGCGGTCGGCGTGCGCAGCGCGCAGCAGCTGCCCATCGATGCCGTCCCGGACATCACCAACGTCCAGGTGCAGGTGCTGACGAACGTGCCGGCGCTCGGTCCGGTCGACGTCGAGCGCACGATCACCTTCCCGGTCGAGTCGTCCATGAGTGGGCTCCCCGGCGTCGAGGAGATCCGCAGCGTCTCGCGCTTTGGGCTCTCGGCAGTGACGATCGTGTTCGAAGAGGGTACCGACCTGCTGCGCGCGCGACAGCTAATCTCAGAACGTCTCGTTCAGGCGCGTGAGCGTCTTCCCGCTGGTGCTTCGCCGGAGCTTGGCCCCCTCAGCTCGGGCCTCGGAGAGATCTTTCAGTTCGAGGTGCGTGCCGACAACATGTGCCCCGCTGGTCAGCCCGACACGGAGCAGTGCTACACGCCGATGGAGCTTCGCTCCGTGCTCGACTGGTTCGTAGCCTACGAGCTGCGCTCAGTGCCCGGTGTCGTCGAGGTCAACTCGTTCGGCGGCGAGCTGAAGACCTACGAGGTTGAGGTCCTCCCAGACCGGCTTCGGGCGCTGAACGTCTCGCTCAACGACCTCTTCGAGGCGATCGAACGCAACAACGCCACGGCGGGTGGTGGCTATCTCGTTCGCTCCGGCGAGCAAGTGCTCGTGCGTGGCGAGGGCCGGATCCAGAGCCTCGACGAGATCGGCGACGTGCTGATCGAGACGCGCGAGGACGGCGTGCCTGTGCGGGTCCGCGATGTCGCCCGCGTCCATTTGGCGCCCCTCATTCGCCAGGGCGCAGTCACGCGCGACGGGCGAGGCGAGGTGGTGACCGGTATTGTGATGATGCTCGTCGGCGCCAACGGCCGCGAGGTCGTGGAGAACGTGAAGGCGAAGATCACGCAGATCGCGCCTTCGCTTCCGCCCGGAGTGCGCATCGACGTCTTCTACGACCGCTCCGACCTCGTGAACCGGACCATCCACACCGTCGGGAAGAATCTCGCGGAGGGCGCGCTCTTCGTCATCGCGGTGCTGTTTCTGCTGCTCGGCAGCATTCGTGGCGGACTCATCGTCGCCGCAGCCATCCCGTTCGCGATGTTGGTCGCGTTCACCGCCATGAGGGCACTCGGGCTCTCGGGAAACCTTATGAGCCTCGGAGCCATCGACTTCGGCATCGTGGTCGACGGCTCCATCATCGTCGTGGAGAACGCCGTCGTGCACTTGGCGGCCGCAGCACGCGGGCAGAAACGCCCGATGACCTACGGCGAGGCGGCGGATGTGGTGCTCAACTCCACGCTCGACGTGCGCAAGGCCGCGCTCTTCGGCGAGGCAATCATCGTGATCGTCTACATCCCGATCCTCACCCTCGCGGGAGTCGAGGGGAAGATGTTCAAGCCGATGGCCATCACGGTGCTGTTCGCGCTGCTCGGTGCGTTCGTCGCCTCCCTGACTTTCGTGCCGGTGCTGGTGGCCACGTTCCTGCGGCAGCACACCGAGGAGAAGGAGCCGTTCATCGTGCGGCTTCTACACCGAGTGTACCCGCGCCTCCTCGCCCCGCTGATGAAGGCCCCGAAGAAGGTCATCGCCGTGTCGCTCGTCTTGCTCGCGGCGAGTGGCGTCTTGGCCTCGCGCATGGGCGCAGAGTTCGTTCCGCGACTCGACGAAGGAGCCATCGCGATTCAGATCCTCCGACTGCCGAGCGTTTCGCTCGAGGAGAGCGTGCAGAGCGCGACGCGCTTCGAGCGGGTCATTCGCGAGTTTCCCGAGGTCGTCACCGTGGTATCGAAGACCGGGCGAGCGGAGATCGCGACTGACCCCATGGGCGTGGAGCTGTCGGACTGCATCGTCATTCTGAAGCCCCAGGACCAGTGGACGACGGCGCACACGCGCGAAGAGCTGATTCAACGCATGTCCGCGCGCTTCGCTGACGCGCTGCCTGGGCTCGGGTTCTCGTTCTCTCAGCCCATCGAGTTGCGCATGGCCGAGCTGATCAGCGGCACGCGCTCGGACGTTGCGATCACGATCTACGGCGACGACCTCGCGACGCTCGAGCGGCTCAGCCTGCAGGTGCAAGGCGTCGTTCGCGGCATTCCCGGTGCGTCCGACGTACGTGGTGAGCAACTCGCCGGGTTGCCGACGCTGGAGGTGACCGTCGACCGCGCAGCCGCCTCACGCTACGGCATCTCGGTGCGCGATGCCCTCGACGCCATCGAAGCACTCGGCGGACGGAACGTTGGTGAGGTGTACGAGGGCGAGCGCCGCTTCCGCCTGCAGGTGCGGGTACCGTCGGGGCTGCGAGACGACATCGACCAAGTGCGAAACCTCCCCGTGAGCGGCCAGAGCGGCCCGCTGGTGCCGCTTGGACAGATCGCGAGCATCCAGATCGTGGACTCGCCAGCCAGCGTGAGCCGCGAGGCCGTTCGTCGGCGCACGAACGTGGAGGCCAACGTGCGCGGTCGCGACCTGGCGTCGTTCGTCGGTGAGGCGCAGGCGCGAGTGCGCGACCAGGTGCAGATGCCACCCGGCTACGTCGTGCAATGGGGTGGGCAGTTCGAGAACCTGAGTGCCGCGTCGGAACGCCTCGCAGTGGCTGTCCCCGTCGCACTCGGGCTCATCTTCATCCTGCTCTACATGGCGTTTGGTCAGCTCAAGCCCGCGCTGCTCATCTACCTCAACGTGCCGTTCGCCGCCGTGGGCGGCGTGTTCCTTCTGGCCCTGCGGGGCATGCCGTTCTCCATCAGCGCCGCGATCGGGTTCATCGCGCTCTTCGGCATCGCGGTGCTCAACGGCGTCGTGCTTCTCACGACTATCAAGAAGCTACGAGAGCAAGGCAAGTCACCGCTCGAAGCTGCGCAGGAAGGGGCGGAGTCTCGGTTGCGAGCCGTCGTGATGACGGCGACCGTTGCCGCCCTCGGCTTCATCCCCATGGCGCTCTCGTCCAGCGCCGGCGCGGAGGTGCAGCGGCCTCTCGCCACCGTGGTCATCGGTGGTCTCGTGAGTGCGACCTTCCTGACCTTGTTCGTCCTTCCGACCGTCTACGCTTTCGTCTACCGCAAGGAGCAACTGCCACCTCCGGACGGCGCGGCGGGCGGCCCGCCGCTCGAGGAGTCGAGCGGCATCGCGCTTGCCGGGGGACCGGCATGAAGAAGCACAAGCTCGACCTCGAACTTGTTCTTCCCAACGAGGGCGCTGGCTGTGACGCCTGCGTTGCGCGCCTCGTCGACACTGTTGGTGCCGCGCATGGCATCGTGCGTGTTCACGTGGATCGCGATGATCCCCTGCGCCCTAAGCTGTGCCTCCACTACGACCCTACGTCGGTGCGTCTCGAGGAGATTGAGGCGCTCGTTCAGAGCGCGGGTGCCTCGCTGAAAGCACGCTACGAGCATCTGTCAGCGCCTGCGGTTGGTCTGCGACACGAACGGCAGGCGAGGCTTGTCGAGGGTGTATTCGCCAAGCAGCCGGGCGTGTGGCACGCGTCAGTGGCCTTCGGCTCGAGGCGCCTCTACGTCGAGTTCGATCCCGCCAAGACCAATCGAGAGACGCTGTTCGCGGTCGCCGCCAAGGCAGGGATTGTCTCGTTCACTGAGACGGCGTCTCCGGCGGCGGCCGCTGCGGAGCACGACGAGCACGAGCACGAGCATGGGGGACCGTTCGGCGAACGCTCCGAGCTCGTCTTCAGCCTCGCCTGCGGTGCGCTGACCGGCATCGGCTGGGGCCTCGAGAAGGCGGGCATCGCCCCGGCCATCACGACAAGCCTCTTCGTGCTTGCGTACGTCCTCGGGGCCTGGTTCACAGTCAAGGAGGTCGTCGTCGCGCTCCGTGCGCGCAAGTTCGAGATCGACTTCCTCATGCTGCTGGCGGCGATCGGCGCGGCCATCCTCGGCGAGTGGTTCGAGGGTGCTCTCCTGCTGTTTCTCTTCACCCTCGGTCACGGGCTCGAGGGCTACGCGATGCGCCGCGCCCGCAATGCCATCGGTGCGCTGGCGAAGCTCGTCCCGGAGACTGCGCTGCGCATCGATGACGACGGCCGCGAGGCAGAGGTGGGAGTTGCCGAGCTCGTGGTGGGTGATCGCATCTTGGTCAAACCCAACACGCGCATCCCAGCGGACGGGTTCGTTAGCGCTGGTTCGAGCAGCGTGAATCAAGCACCGATCACGGGAGAGAGCGTCCCCGTCGACAAGCGCTCCGTTCCTGATGTCGAGGCTGCTTTGGTCGCGCCCGAAGCGCTGGACGCGGAGCACCGCGTGTTCGCCGGCACCATCAGCGGGGCAGCGGCGCTCACCGCCGTGGTCACGAAGACCGCGAGCGAGAGCACCCTCGCTCGCGTCGTGAAGTTGGTCGCCGAGGCCGAGACGCAGAAGTCGCCAACGCAGCAGTTCACGGACCGCTTCGAGCGGGCGTTCGTCCCCATCATCCTCGTGTTCGTCGTAGGGCTACTCTTCGCGTGGGTCGTGGTCGACGAACCCTTCGCGCGCAGCTTCTATCGGGCCATGGCGGTACTCGTGGCCGCGAGCCCATGCGCACTCGCCATCGCGACTCCAAGCGCCGTGCTGTCGGGCGTTGCGCGAGCGGCGCGGGGAGGCGTGCTCGTGAGGGGCGGCGCACACCTAGAGTCGCTCGGGTTGGTTCGCGCGATCGCCTTCGATAAGACCGGGACGCTCACCGAAGGAAAACCTCGTCTCACCGACGTGATCACCGTCGACGGTGCGCCGGAGGATGAGTTGCTCGCGGTGGCGGTGGCGGTCGAGAGGCGCTCCGACCATCCGCTCGCGAGCGCGATCGTGGAAGGCGTGGGTGCGCGGCGTCCTGGGCTCCCGGCGATGGAAGCCTCGGGTGTGGAGGCAGTGATCGGCTATGGAGTCCGCGCGACGGTGGGCGGTGCCGAGGTGGCGATCGGCAAGCCGGGCCTGTTCACGCGGGACGGTGCGCTGCCGCAGAGCGTCGCCGACGCCGTGCGCAAGCTGCAGAACGAGGGTCGTACGGTCATGGTCGTTCGATTGGGAGGCCGCTTCCTCGGCGTCCTAGGCGTGATGGATACCCCTCGTGAGAGTGCCCGGGCGGTTGTCACGGAGCTGCACGCGCTCGGCATCGAACAGACGATCATGCTGACCGGCGACAATCAGCGAGTGGCGGATGCCGTCGCGAAGCACGTCGGCATCCGCGTCGCACGCGGGGACCTGTTGCCGGAGCAGAAGGTCGCTGCCATCGCGGATCTGGCAAAGTCGAAGAGCCGAGTCGCGATGGTGGGTGACGGTGTGAACGACGCGCCGGCGATGGCCAACGCCACGGTGGGGATCGCGATGGGTGCGGGCGGGTCCGACGTCGCGCTCGAGACCGCTGACGTCGCACTGATGGCTGACGACCTCCGCGCGTTGCCCTTCGCCGTGGGGCTCAGCCGCGCCGCCCGCAGCATCATCCGGCAGAACCTCTGGGCGAGTCTCGGCATGGTGGCGTTCCTCGTCCCCGCGACCATCTTCGGCTTCGCCAAGATCGGCGTCGCGGTCGCGCTGCACGAAGGCTCGACCTTGCTCGTCGTCGCGAACGCGCTGAGGCTCCTGGCGTACGAACATCGACCTGGAGCAACATGACGGACGGGGACCGCAGCTACTGGGACAAGCACGCGAAGAACTACGACCGCTCGATGTCGCTCCTCGGACGGCCGATCCCCAGAATGGTCGAACTGGCCGGGGAAGCGACTCGCGGCCTGGGCCGCGTGCTCGAGGTCGCGGCCGGCACCGGCCTCGTCACACCCGCGCTCGCCGCTGGCGCAGAGGAGGTCATCGCCACCGACTACTCGGCGGCGATGGTCGCCGAGCTTGAGCGGCGCGTGCGGGGCGCCGGGGTGGCGAACGTGCGATGCGAGCAAGCGGACCTCTACGCCCTCCGCTTCGACCACGGATCGTTCGACGCGGTCGTCGCGGCGAACGTCCTCCACCTCGTGCCGGACCTGACCGGGGCCCTGGCTGCGCTTCGACGCGTGGTGAAGCCGGGCGGGCGGGTCATCGTTCCGACCTTCTGCCACGACGAAACGGCCCTCTCGTGGGTCGTCTCGAGGGCGCTGGCCGTGACCGGCTTCCCGGGCCACCGGCGCTTCACGGCGAGGTCCCTCCGGCAGGCCGTCGAAGATGCCGGCGTTCGCGTGGCCCGGAGCGAAACGCTGCCAGGGCTCATCCCGATCGGCTACGTCGAGGGGACGTTCGGGCCGCGGTGACCGCGCGGCCGTTTCGCCCGTGTGGCGCCCACCGCCGCCGTGGCGCCGATCAGGCCGAACCTCGCTCAGGAGCCGCGCGAGCGGCCAACGTGCGCGCAGCAGTCGCGCTTGGCCCCGCACCCGCGACGGGACGGCGCGAACTGGAGAGAGCGTCCCGGCCTGTGTCCTGCCTCGGTCGGAACGTGACGGGCGAGCAGCCGTGCTACTCACACGGCGAGGAGCCCGATGGTCATGTCGAAGAAGCGAACCCGCCGCAACTACACGATCGAGCAGAAGGTCGAGATCCTGCGCCGCCACCTGGTCGACAAGGTGCCGGTCTCGGACCTGTGCAACGAGCTGGGGATCCAGCCCAGCGTGTTCTACCAGTGGCAGCGCCAGGTCCACGACAACCTGGCCGGCGCGCTGATGCCACCGCCGGCGGTCGGGCCGAGCCAGCGCGAGAAGGAGCTCGCGGCCGAGAATGCGCGGCTCAAGGCCCAGCTCGCGAAGAAGGACGGCGTGATCGCCGAGATCGCGGCGGAGTACACGCAGCTAAAAAAAGAGCTTGGGGAGCCCTGACCGGCCGCTGGGTTCCCCATGACACGCGCGACACCGTCGTCGACTTCGTCGGCGAGTGGTCGGCCAAGACCGAGCTCCCGTCCGACCGCTTCGTCGCCTGGATCGGCATCGCCCGCGGCAAGTTCTTCGCTTGGCGCAAGCGCTACGGCAAGGCGAACGAGCACAACGCCCTGGTGCCGCGCGATCACTGGCTCACCGACGAGGAAAAACAGGCGATCATCGCCTTCCACGACAAGTTCCCGCTCGAGGGCTACCGCCGTCTGACCTTCATGATGATCGACGCTGACGTCGCCGCCGCCAGCGCGTCGAGCGTTTACCGCGTGCTCTCCCGGGCCGGTCTGCTCGACCGGTGGAACCCCAAGCCGACCAAGAAGGGCACCGGCTTCGTGCAGCCGCTTCGCGCACACGAGCATTGGCACATCGACGTCGCGTACCTGAATCTCGGCGGCACGTTCTACTACTTGTGCTCGATCCTCGACGGTGCGAGCCGTGCGATCGTCCACTGGGAGATCCGCGAAGCGATGACCGAGGTCGACGTCGAGTGCATCTTGCTTCGCGCGCGCGAGCGGCACCCCGACGCGCGCCCGCGCGTGATCTCCGACAACGGACCGCAGTTCATCGCCAAGGACTTCAAGGAGTTCATCCGCCTCACCGGCATGACCCACGTCCGCACCTCGCCGTACTACCCGCAGTCCAACGGCAAGATCGAGCGCTGGCACAAGACCATCAAGTCCGACGCGATCCGGCCCGGCCAGCCCGCCACTCTCGACGAGGCCCGCGCGCTCGTCGCCCGCTGGGTCGAGCACTACAACACCATCCGCCTGCACAGCGCGATCGGCTACATCACCCCGGCCGATTTCCTCGCCGGCCGTTCGGCTGCCATCTGGGCCGCCCGCGACCGCAAGCTCGAGGCCGCGCGCGAAGCCCGCGCTGCCCGCCGCGCCGCCGCCTACCAAGAGGCGGCATGAATTCCTCTCCATCCACCTTCGATCTGCGTATCGTTCAACCTGTCCCGTCGCGTTCACGCCGAACCTATACAGGAGCTTCTGGGGCCGATAAGCAGTCCCTACCGTTACGAGGGAATCTGGGGCCTCCCCATCCCTATCGGGCAGCTCATCCTCACCTACCTGCGTGCCCTGCTCGGTGACCCGGCCGAGGCATCGCCGCCATCGTCGCCGCCCACCCCCTGACGTTGTGCACGGTCTCGGTTCGGCGACGCAGCCGGCCGGCTTGCGAGGACGACGCGATCGGGCGCTGACTGCGGCGACGGCCGTGGTCCGCGGCGTCCGGGACGCGTATGGGTTCGTCGACGAGTCCGACCCGGCGCTTGGGCCGGACGCCGGATCGATGCCGGTGCCATCGCACGCGGCGGCGGCGCGGCAGCCCGGGATGCTCACGGCCGCGGGGGAAGGCGCGTGCTGCTGCCGCCCGGCGGACCTCGCCAGGGCCCGTCAATGCGACTCAGGCCACAGGACGTGGTAGGCGCGGTGGCTGAGCACGAGCTGGGCGTACTCCTCGAGGTCGCCGCCCGAGTCGCGGAGCACCGAGAAGTTGAAGTCGACCAGGGCGAAGCCGTCGGAGATGACGGCCAAGAGCTCGTCGATGCGCGGCGCGGCGTTGCGATCGGTGGCGATCATGGTGAGGCGGGAGCGCAGGGCGTCGAAGTGCGGCCGGGTGCGGGCGTTGAGCTGGAGGATCCGGGCCGGCCGCAGCCACGACAGCACCATCGCCGCGATCGCGCGGGTGTCGGCGATCATCGCCTCGAAGGCCAGCGACGGCTCGACCAGGCCGATCATCGCCGGCTGGGCCATGTGGGTCTCGGTCGCGGCCTTGAACAACAGCGCCCCGGGGTGGACGTTGTTGTGGGCCATGCCGTTCTCGTGGAGCAGCGCGACCTGGCGGGTGATCAGGAAGGCCAGCGCCAGCGCGCCGTCGACGTGGAGGTCGACCTCGGCGAGCTGGGCCCCGAACTTGGGATCGTCGATGAACTCCGAGAACAGGAGCAGCGAGCCGGTGTTGGTGTCGAGGATGACCTTGTGCAGCGTGGTCATCATCCCGCGCCGCACCTTCTTGAGCGTCGGCAGGTAGACCTGCTGCCAGGCGTCGACCAGCCCGCGCGGATCGGGGAGCTGGTGCAGATCGATGACCGTGACCAGCTTGGGGAAGGTGTTGGCGTCGGGGAACTTGCCTGCCGCCAGGAGATCGGGACGCGGCGTGGCCACGTAGATCGGGTGGCCCTTGACCCGGCCCAACGACTTCTGCAGCTCGTAGCCCCAGGTGTGGAGCGCGGCGTCGCCGAGCTCGATCTCGGGCTTGGTCACCGACTCGTCGCGCCGGCGGTTGAACACCCCCTGGACGCGCGCCGGCCCGTCGAGCTGCGGCGCGCCGACGGTGGACGAGGCGAAGAACCGGGCGTCGGCGTTGCGGTCATCGAGGTCGGGCAGGATCGCGCGCAGGTCGGCGATGATCGACGCCACCCGCAGATAGCGCTGCCCGGGATCGCGCTCGAGGCAGCGCTCGATGATCGGGCGCAGCGGTCGCGGCACCGAGTCGGGGTAGTGGACCCGGCTCTTGCCGTCGATCACCAGGCCCTCGCCGATCCGCATGAGCAGGCCCCACATATCGTCGGCCTTGCCGTAGGGCAGCTCGTCGGTGAACAGGCCGTGGAGGGCGCCGCCGACCGCGAAGATGTCGAGGGCCGGCGTCACCGGCAGCTCGGCCAGGCCGGGATCGACGGTCTCGGGCGGCACCGAGTACCCGGGCGAGCCGAACACCCGGCCGCGGTAGTGGCTGGCGTAGGTCCCGCCGGTGACGTCGTCGAGGGACAGCGCCAGGTCGAAGTCGAACAGGTAGGCGACCGCGGCGCGATCGTCGAGGAGGATGTTGCGCAGGGTGAAGTCGCGGTGGAGCAGCCGGACCTCGTGGAGGTGGCCCAAGGCGTCGAGGGCCTGCATGAGGAGCGTCGTGCGCTGGCGCGGGGTCAGCTTGTGGCGCGAGATCGCCTCGAGCAGGGTCACCCCCATGCGCGGGGTGATGAACAGGTAGTTGTCGGCGATCGGCGAGACGCAGTAGATCGGCAGGAGCCCAGGGTGCGACAGGCCGGCGATCCGGCTCACCGCGCTCAGGTTGGTCGCGTGGTCGCGGCGGGTGACCTCGTCGGACCGGAGCTGGTTCAGGTACTGGACCTGGAAGGTCTTGCCGACCACCGCCTCGATCGGGCCGACGTTGTCGAGGCGCCGCTCCATCTCGGAGACCGTGCCCATGCCGCCGGCCGCCAGGTGGATCCCGGTCGTGCGATAGAAATACCGCCCGTACCGGAACACCAGGTCGGCCTGGTTCAGGTCGTCCGCGCGCAGCGCGCCGAGTTGGGTGTTCTCCACCCAGGGAGGGGGAATCATCGACGCGCGACGGCTGGCCGCGCTGCCAGACTCTACCCTCGGGGCCGGCCGACCGGCAATCACCCGACCGCGGGGAAGTCAGGGCCGCCGGCCGAAGCCCAGGCGCTCCAAAGACCCCTCGGTTTCGGCCGGTTCGCGCCCGGCGGCGGCGAATTGTCGCAGCCGATGACGATCCGCGCGCCAGCTCGCGCCGGCCGTGATACCCGTGCACCGGTTCGCTGCATCGAACCCGCCATGCTGGAGCACCGCCTCGCCAAAGCCACCGCCGTCATGGCGTTCCTGATGCTGGTCATCGGCGGCGCCGTCAACGCCACCGGCTCGAGTCTGGCGTGCGAATGGAGCGTGCGGTGTAACGACCAGCTCTTCCCGAAGATGACCGGCGGGGTGCTCTACGAGCACGGCCACCGGCAGTTCGGGTGGATCCTCGGCCTCCTGCAGATCGCCCTGACCGTGGTGCTGTGGCGGCGCCGCCCGGCGGCCCGGCGCCTCGGGGTCCTGGCGCTGGTCATGGTCTGCGTCCAGGGCGCCCTCGGCATGATCACGGTGGCCTTCCAGCTCCCGTGGATCGTCTCGACCGTCCACCTCCTGCACGGCCTGGCGTACTTCGGCCTCCTGGTCGGGATCGCGTACCTCACCCGGCCGGTGACCGGGCCGCTGCCCGAAGAGGCCAACCGCCACCACGACCGCAAGGCCGGCCTGGGCCCGGCGCGCCGGTGGATCGGCTTCGCCTTCGTCGTCGTCCTGGTGCAGATCACCCTCGGCGGACTGGTCCGCCACTTCGAGGCCACCCTGGCCTGCGTCGACATGCCGGCGTGCACCGCCGGCTCCTACTGGGCCGACACCTTCCCGCAGCAGCTCCACATGATCCACCGCGGCTTCGGCTGCGTGGCGGCGCTGGTGGTGGTGATCGCGGCGATCCAGGTCGGCCGGCGGGCCCGGGGCTGGCCGGCGCTGCGGGCGCTGGCGATCGCGGCGCCGCTGGTGGCCGCCGCCCAGGTCACGCTCGGGGTATATACGGTCCTCACCATGCGCTCGGTCCCCATCGCGGTCGCTCACTTCGCGGGCGCCGCCAGCTTGTTCGCGATCTGGCTGGGCGCCTGGTTGGTGACCGGGTCGGGCCGGCGGGCGCTCCGTGGGGTCGGCGGTGAGGGGGCGATGGTTCCATGACGCGCACCGCCTCCGATCTGATCGCCCTGGTCAAGCCGAACATCGCGGTCATGGCCCTGCTCACCGCCGCCGGCGGCATGAGCCTGGCGCCGGGACCGTTCGTGCTCAGCCACGCCTTGGTGGTGCTGCTCGGCACCGCGCTCATCGTCGGCGCCGCCAACACGCTCAACATGTACCTCGAGCGCGAGGTCGATCAGCGGATGGCGCGGACCAAGGATCGGCCGCTGCCGGCCGGGCGGATGGCGCCCGAGCTGGCGCTGGCCTTCGGGCTGGCCCAGGCCGCCCTCGCGGTGCCGATCCTGTCGTTCGGGCTGGGGCCCGCGGGGCCGCTGACCGGCCTCCTCGCCGTGATCGCCTTCGTCAGCTACGTCCTGGTCTACACGCCGATGAAGCAGCGCTCGCACCTGGCGCTGTGGGTCGGCGCGGTGCCGGGCGCGATGCCCGCGCTCATGGGCTGGACCTCGGTGACCGGGCGCCTCGACCTCGGCGGGCTCGCGGTGTTCGCGGTGCTGTTCTTCTGGCAGATCCCGCACTTCGACGCGATCGCGCTGTACCGACAGAAGGACTACGACCGCGCCGGCCTGGTCACGGTGCCGGGCGCGCGCGGGCCGGCGGCGGCCCGGGTCGAGATCGTCATGTACTCGCTGGTCCAGCTCGCGGCCTCGCTCCTCCTGTTCGCCCTCGGGGTGTGTGGGCGCGGCTACCTGGTGGTCGCGACCGCAGCCGGCCTCGGCTTCGCGGCGCTGGCGGCGCGCGGGCTGTGGCGCGGCGACGCCCGGTGGGCGCGCGCGGTGTTCCTGGCGTCGATCGTCTACCTGCCGACGGTCTACGCCGCCATGGTCGTCGACGGGCGGCTGTGAGCGCGCCGACGACGCGTCCGTTTTTCGGACAGCCCTTCGGGTGGCTGGTCCTGTCGGTGGCGCTGGCCATGGTGCCGCTGGGCGCGGCCCTGGCCCAGACCGGCTGGACCTGGACCCGGATGCACCCGGCGGTGAACGCGATCCTGAACGGAACCTCGGCGGTGTTCGTGATCGCGGGTGGCATCGCGATCAAGCGGCGGGCGATCGACTTCCATCGCCGGTGCATGCTGGCCGCGGTCGGATGCTCGGCGGTGTTCCTGGTGAGCTACCTCATCCGGTTCGCGACCACGGGCGCGCACCGCTACCCGGGGACCGGCGCGGCCAAGACCGTCTACCTGATCATCCTCGGCACCCACACCGTGCTCGCGGCGATCGCGCTGCCCTTGGTGCTGCGGGCGCTGTGGCTGGCGCTGACCGATCGGGTCGATCGCCACCGCCGGCTGGCGCGCTGGGCCTATCCGGTGTGGCTCTACGTCGGAGTCACCGGCGTCGTCGTGTACCTGATGCTCTATCACTTCGCGTAGCGCGAATCTGGTCGGCGAGGCTCGCGCGTCGAGGCTGGGCGCGTACGATCGGTGCAATGGCCGCGCAGACCATCGGCGAGTACCGCGTCGTCCGCGAGCTCGGTCGCGGCGGGATGGGCGCGGTGTACCTGGCCGAGGATCCGCTGCTGGCTCGGTCGGTGGCGATCAAGGTGATCGACGGCTTCGCCGACGATCCCAGCGCCCGGGCGCGGTTCCTCATCGAGGCCCGCGCGATCGCGCGGCTCAACCATCCCAACGTGGTCGCGATCTACCGCATCGCCGAGCACGACGGGCAGCCGTACCTGGTGTCGGAGTACGTCGACGGCGTGGCCCTCGATCGGACGATCCACGCGATCGCGCCCGACCAGCGCGCGGCGATCGCGCGCGGCCTGACCGAGGGCCTGGCGGCCGCGCATCGCCAGGGCATCCTCCACCGCGACGTCAAGCCGAGCAACGTCGTGGTCGCCGCTGATGGCACCGTCAAGCTGCTCGACTTCGGGTTGGCCAAGCTCGACCTGACCGACCGCTCCGCCGAGTCGAGCGCCGAGTCGACCGCCGAGTCGACCGACGACCCGGTCGCCCCCACCCGCGCGCGCCGGTCGCGCACCGACGACCTCGACGCCACCGCGACCTTCACGCCGCCGGCGCCGACCCCAACGCCGGCCGGCCAGGTCGGCGAGCTGACCCGCGCGGGCAGCCGGCTGGGCACGCCGCGCTACATGTCGCCCGAGGCCTGGCGCGGCGAGCGGCTGACCGCCGCGAGCGACGTGTACTCGCTGGGCCTGGTCTTGTGGGAGCTCTACGCCGGCCGGCACCCGCTGGCCGGCCTCGCGCCCGAGGCGCTGGCCGGGGCGGCCGCGCAGGTTCCGCCGATCGCGGGGGCCGCGCTGATCGAGCCGGCGCTGGCGGCGGTGATCGATCGCGCGACCGCGGCGCGGCCCGAGGCGCGCTTCGCCGATGCCGGCGCGCTGGCCGCGGCGCTGACCGCGGCGCTGGCGGCGCCACCGCGCGAGTCGTCCTCGGCGGCGCCGCGAGACGATCGACCGTCAGCAGCCTTGGCCGCGACGATGTTGGCCGGCGGCCTGGCCGCGGTGGTCGGGCTGACCTGGATGGTGTGGCCGTCGTCGTCGTCGTCGTCGCGGCGCCCGGCCGCGTCGGCCCCGGCGGTGGGGCCGGGCTCGGTCCCGGACCCGGCGATGCGGCGGCGCCTGACCTCGACCGACGGTTGCGCGCGCGATCCGCTGTTTGTGCCGGGCGACCGCCTGCTATTCACGCGGCGCGCCGATCAGACAAGCGCGCTGGTCGTGCTCGGGACCAACGGCCAAGAGCGCACCGTGGTCTCGGAGGCCGCCTTCGCCTCGATGCCGACGCCGGGCCTCCATCCCGGGCAGGTCGTGTACTTGAGCGACGCCTCCGGGGCGACCTCGATCCGCGCCTTCGAGCCGACGATCGGCTCGACGACCGCCCTCAGCGACGGCATCGCGGTCACGACCAGCGAGCAGACGCTCTACTACGTCACCGACGCCGATCGCGGCCAGATCTGGCGGCGGCGGGCGGGCGTCAGCGCGCCGTGGGCCCGGCTGCCGGCCGGCCTGCAGGCCTACGCGCTCGCGAGCTCACCGACCGGGACCCACCTGGCGGTGGTCACCGGGACGCCGTCGGTGTTGCCCGAGCTGTGCGTGATCGAGGTGGCGATCGCGACCGCGACCTGCCCCGAGACCGACGAGGCCCAGAACGGCCGGCCGGCGTTCGCGCCGGATGGGCGCGCGATCTACTACGCCTCGCGCACCGGGGTCCGTCGCCTCGACCTGGCGACCGGCGCCGACGCGCTGGTCATCCCCGAGGTCCGCGCCGGCGGCGGCCTCGCCATCTCCGACGACGGGACGCGCCTGGTGCGCTCCGAGTGCCGGACCTGGGGCTCGATCGTGGCGATCGGCGACGGGCCGCCCGAGGTGCTGGTCCCGCTGCCCTACGTCACCCGACCGACGGTCGGCCCCGACGGGGCGCTGTACCTGGTCGCCAAGCGGGCCGGGCGCGGCGGGACTCGACTGGTCGAGTGGCGTCCCGGTCAGGACGTCGACGCCGCGCCGACCTTGTTCGAGCACGCTGGCGAGATCGGGGCGGCCGATCTCGCCAGCGATCAGCAGCGCCTGGTGTTCACCGTCGATGGCGCCGACGCTGGCGTGCTGGTCCTCGCCCGCGCTGGCGGTACACCCGAGCGCTGGCACGCGGCGACCGACACCTACGATGCCCACTGGCTGATCGACGGCAGCGTGATCTACACGCGCGAGGAGCGCGGCTATCGCGTCGAGCGCGTCGAGCGCCCAGGGGCCGCGCCCGAGCTCCTGGTCGAGGACGCCGAGGTCGGCGACGTCGACCTCGCCAGCGGGCGGGTGCTGCTGGTCCGCGACACCACCTTGGCCTGGCTCGATCCGACGACCCGCGCTGTGACCCCGCAGGCAGCCCAGCTCGACGGCAAGCCGATCACCGACGCCCGCATCACCCCTGACGGCCAGTTCGCGATCGTGGTCACGGCCGACGATGAGACCACGGTGGTTCGGGTCGAGCTGGCCACCGGCGCGTCGCGCGTGTTGCACCGCCTGGCGCGAGGTGATGGCGCCAGCCGGGTCGCGGTCCTGCCCGACGGTCGAGCGGTGTTCCGTGCTCTGCGCTGGCTCGGCGATCTCTACGAGGAGCGCGGCCGCTTTTGACCGCGCGCCGCGGTCAGGGCGAGAGCACGAACGACCACAGGTTGTGGCCGGCCGGGGGCGGGTAGCCACCGGCGGCGCAGGTCGGCAGGGTGCGGGGCGGCACGACGAACGAGCCGGTCGCCGGGTTCCAGACCGCCCGCGTCGGATCGCCGGGGCACCAGACGGTGCCGCCCTGGTAGCCGCCCGAGCGTCGGCCGGTCTGATAGAGCTGGCTCACCATCTCGGCGTCGATGCACACCGGCCCGCCGGCGTGCCAGATCGCCTCGAAGTCGTCGCGCAGCGGCGCGCCGTCGTCCCACGACTCCTCGTCGACCCCGCCGACCTCGAGGCGGACGCCATTTACCGTGTGGGGCGCGCCATCGCCGCAGTAGTCGGCCCGGACCATGCGGACGCAGGCGGCGCGCTGGTCGGCGCCGCGCGGCGAGCCCGTGCCGTCGGTCAGCCGCTCGCACTTGTGGATCGCGCCCTCGGTCGACGCGAACGTCAGTAGCTCGTCGCCGACGTAGCGGGCGGCGTCGTTCCATCCCCCGGCGGCGGCGGTGCTGGCGGTCCAGCGACCGCGCACGACGGTGAGCAGGCGGCCGTCGTTGGTGCTCTCGACTGCGCCGGTCGACCGGCGCTTGACCTCGAGGCGGTACAGCGCGACGTCGGGGTCCATGGGCGCGAGGCGGTAGGGGGCCTCGACGTACGTCGCGCCCTGGGGCGTCACCGCGACCGGGCGCACGATGGTCCCGGTCTGGGGCGACGCCTTGGCCGCGGTCATGACGGTCGCGACGCCGCTGGCCGGGCAGGTGAACCGGACCAGCGCGCCGGTGGTCGCGGGACAGGTCGCCGGTGCGTCGCCGGCGATCGCCGCGTAGTCGTCGGAGTCGCCGAGCATGCCGGTGGCGACCGTGCCCTTGTTGCAGGCCCCGACCCCGGTGCACACCCGCAGCATCGGGTTGGCGTTGGTCTCGCCCAGGCTGCAGGCGCCGACCGCGACCCGGGTCGCCTGGCCGGGGTTGCAGCCGATCACGTGGGCCGCGCGCCACCCGCAGTTCGACGACAAGGACGTCGGTTGGCCCCAGAGCGTGAGGGGACACGGCGCGGTCGAGGGATGGCTGGGGATGCGATCGACGTAGGTCGCGACCCGTCCCTCGTGGGTGTCGGTGCGGAACCGCAGGGCTCGGACCTCGCTGTCGGTCAGGAGCACGGGGAAGCTGCCGCTGGAGGCGACCACGTCGACCTCGAGGCGGCCGTGGCGGTCGGCGGCGAAATAGGGCGTCGCCAGCACGTTGTACCGACCGGAGGCCGGGCAGGTGAACGTGACCGCCGGCGCCAGGCCACAGGCGTCGTCGTTCTGCGCCAGCGCGCCGGCGCCGTCGCAGGCCGCGGTGTCTTCACACACCCGCAGCATCAGGTCGGGGGTGCGGTAGCTCGGGGCCAGCTCCGAGCCGGTGGCGAGCTGGGCGCCGCCGCCGATCGCGGTGCCGCCCGGTCCACAGCCGCCGGCGGCGACGGTGACCTGGGTGGTCGGCGTGCACGCCCCGATCCCCTCGGAGCGCCAATCGCAGTCGCGCCAGCCGTTCGTGCCGTTGCCCGGACACGGCGTCAGGCTGGGCGCGCCGGCGGACACGAGCTGGCGGAACCGAGTCCCCTCGAGGCGCACCGTGGTCGGGGCGCCGTTCAGGTAGACGCCGGTCGCGCCGGCGTCGCCCATCGCGATGCCGTTGCCGAGCGGGATGCCGTTGCCGAGCGGGATGCCGTTGCCGAGCGGGATGCCGTTGCCGAGCGGGATGCCGTTGGCCAGCTCATCGGCCGCGGCGCCGCGAGCCAGGGCCACGATCGTGACAAGAGCGACGGTTGCGCGCATGGCGCGACGTAGAGCAAGCGCGATGCCGGCGCGCGGCGCGCCAGGGCGGGGGCCGGTCGAGGACGATGCGCGTCGACGGTGAGCAAGTTCGGCTCACCTGCGCCAGCGCTGCTCACGGCGTCGCGCACAGCCGCAGCCCGACCGTGACGTCGCGGGCCGTGCGCGCCCGGTCCTGGTGGTTGACGATCCAGGCCGCGATCGATCGCCAGTACCAGGCGCCGCCGCGCGCGACGAAGCGCCGATCGTCGACCCGCACCAGCTCCCAGGCGTTGCCGGCCAGATCGTCCACGTCGAAGGGGCTGCGCGAGGCCGGGTGCTGGCCGACCGGGTCGGGGCCGCTCTGGTCGCCGCTTCGGCTGTGGGCCTCGTAGGTGTTGGCGTCGCCCGGGACCAAGGTCGGCCCGTGGGGGAAGCGCCGGCCGTCGGCGCCGCGGGCCGCCCGCTCCCACTCGCGATCGGTGCACCAGCGGATGCCGGGCTGGCGCCGAGCCCGCCATGCCAGGTAGGCCTCGGCGTCGTCGACCGAGATCCCGACCACCGGCAGCTCGCGCCAGCGGGCGAGGCCGTGGTCGCGGCGCCCCGGGTAGTGGATCCGGCCGGCGTCGTCGCTGCGCAGGACGAAGCGACCGCGGTCGAGCGCGAAGTCCCAGCGCCCCGGGGTGCGCTCGCGCAGGGTCAGGGCGGCGGCGTCGAGGATCGATCCACTGCCCACGGTCGGCGTGTGGCGGGCGCGGTCGGCCGGCGCCAGATCGTCGAGAAAGGCCAGCCAGTCGGCGAAGGTGACCTCGGTCTGGCCGATCAAGAACGCGTCGGTGTAGGCCTCGTGCTCGGGCGGCGCGGCGAAGAACGCCTGGCGCAGATCTTCGTCGCCGCGGAAGCCGTAGCGGAAGCGACCGGCCGGCACGTAGACGAAGCCGGGCGGGAACGTCGTCGGATCGGGCAAGGCGACGTCGGCGACGAAGCGCTCGCCGCGGGTGACGACCAGCGGGTAGCGGATCGCGGTGGCGCCGACGGTGAAGGTCACGCGATACGAGCCGGGCGGCAGCGTCAGCTCGCGCAGCGGCGTGGTCGTCGGCGCGGCTACCGCGGCGAGCGTCAGGCGGCCATCGCGCTCGTCGTAGCGCTCGACCGCGACCGCGACTCGCGCCGCGCCGGTGGTCAGGGTGACGGTGGCCGGCGCGAGCCAGCGCCGTTGGCGGGCGCCGTCGAGGTCCCACAGCGGCAGGCGGCGCGCCAGGTCGTCGAGCTGGGCGGCGTCGCCGGCCTGTTCGGCGGCGAGCATGCGCTGGTAGGTCAGCTCGGCGAGGGCGGCGCGGACGTCGGCCCGCGCCGGATCGGCCAGGACCGCGGCCTCGAGGGCGCGAGCGCCGCGCGCGCGCTCGGCGTCGGCGGCCGCGGCGGCGGCCCGGGCCTGGGCCCACGCGGCCTCGGCCGGCTCGAGGGCGTCGGCCGCGAACCCGGCCAGCGCGGCCTGGGCGGCCCGGGCGGCGCGCTCGGCGTGGGGCCGCTCGGCGTCGGCGGCCGCGGCGGCGATCGCCTGATGGCGGGCGACCGTGGCGCGGCGCGCGCGCGCGTCGGCCAGGCGCAGGCCGATCCAGACCGCGGCGATCGCGGCGGGGATCGCGATCGCCAGCGCGCGCCGGCGCCACCGCCGACGGCGATGCTGGCGCGCCGACGCGGCCACGAACGCGCGGGCCTCGGGCGGCACCGCGCTCGGGTCGAGCTCGGCGAGCTGGCGTTCGCTCCACAGCCCGTCGGTGCGCGCGCCCAGGCGCTGCCAGTCGGCGGCGGCGCGGGTCAAGCGCTCGGCGGTGGCGCGGACCCCGGCGCTGGCGTCGAGCCAGCCGCGCAGGGTCGCCCAGGCGCCGACCAGCGCGTCGTGGGCCAGCTCGTAGGTCGGGTGGTCGCCGCCGCGCGCGACCACCAGGCGGCCGCGGACCAGCGCGTCGAGGGCTCGGCGGGCGTCGTCGCCGTCGACCAGCTCGGCCTCGGTCCGGCGCGCCCGGGTGTCGTCGCTGGTCACCAGGGCGATCGCGAGCGCGCGCGCGGCCCGCCGCGGCCCAGGCAAGAGCGCGTCGAGGACCGCGTCGGCGTGCTTGGCCAGGGCGCCGCCGACGCCGCCAAGGGCCGCGAGCGCGGCGTGGGGGATCACGCCGTCGGCGGTGCGGGCTTGCCACAGCTCGGCCAGCGCGAACTGGAGCAGCGGCAGCGCGCCGTCGCCGCGGCCGCCAGCGGCGACCAGCTCGTCGACCATGGCCTCGGTCTCGAACCGGGTCGAGGCCCGGCGCGCCGGCTCGGTGATCGCGGCCCGCAGCTCGGCGCGGCCGGGCGGCAAGAGCGGGACGATCGCGCGGGCGACGGTCTCGCCGCCGTCGAGGAGCGCCGCCACCCGGGCCAGGAAATCGCTGCGCACGGTCGCCAGCACCCGGACCGCCGGCCCGGGGTGGAGCAGGGCGCGCAAGACCCGGGCCGCGGCGGTCGCGGTCGCCGGCGGCGCCAGGGTGATCAGCTCCTCGAGCTGATCGAGGAACACCACCAGCGGCCCGACGGCGGACGCCCGGGCCCGGATCGCGGCGGCCGCGGCCTCGGGATCGTCGGTCAGGGTCCGGGTCACCGCGTCGACCGATTCCTCGAGCCACGGCGCCAGCTCGGCGGCCAAGGCGGCGAGGGGATCGGTCCCCGGCAAGACCACCAGCGCCCGCCAGCGCGGCCCGGCGCCGCCGTCGACCAGCCGGGGCAGCACCCCGGCCCGGCACAGCGACGACTTGCCCGAGCCGCTGTCGCCGGTGACGAGCACCAGCGGGGCGTGGCGCAGGCGATCGAGCACGGTCGCGATCGCGGCGTCGCGGCCGAAGAACAGCGCGCGGTGCTCGGCCTCGAAGGCGGCCAGGCCGCGGTACGGGTTCTCGCGCACCGGGGCGTCGAGGTCGGCGGCCAGCGCCTCGAGCGCGACCCGCAGGGCCTCGCCGTCGGCGAACCGGTCGGCCGGCGCGCGGCGCAGGCAGCGATCGACGACCGCGATCAGGGCCGTCGGCGCGTCGGCGCAGCGGCTCGCCAGGCTGGGCGCGTCGGTGGTGGTCACGATCCGCGCGAGCTCATCGAGGTTGACGCCCAGGCCCGCGAACGGCGGCGCGCCGGCGCACAGCTCGAACACCAGCGCGCCGAGGGAATAGACGTCGGTGGCGGTGGTCGCGGGCTGCCCTCGCCAGCTCTCGGGAGCCATGTAGCTCGGTGTCCCGAGGACCGCGCCGTCGGCGGTCACCAGGGCGTCGTCGCTCGAGCTCGGCGGCGCGACCCGGATGGTCGGATCGTCGTCGGGCTTGGCCGCCATGCCCGGCCGCCCGGGCAGGGTCACGATCTGCCGGGGATCGGCGACGGCGGGGCCGGGCGCGGCGGCCGGCGCGAGGGCCGGCGTCGGGATCGGGGTCGGTGGCCGCGGCGCCGCGGTGGCGACCTCGGCGGCGGTGTCGCGCAGCTTGGCCAGGCCGAAGTCGAGCAGCTTGACCGTGCCGTCCTCGGTGACCATGGCGTTCGACGCCTTGATGTCGCGGTGGAGGACGCCGGCGCCGTGCGCGGCGGCAAGCCCGCGAGCCAGGCCGATCGCCAGCTCGACGGCGCGCCGCCACGGCAGCGGCCGCGCCATCTCGGCCAGCGTCTGGCCGCGGATCAGCTCGGACACCAGGTACGGCCGGCCCGCGGCCTCGCCGGCGCGATGGACCATGACCACGTTGGGGTGGTGCAGGCGGGCCAGCGCCCGGGCCTCGATCCGGATCCGCTCCGGCGCCGGTCCTGCGCCGCCGTCTTCGACGAGGAACTTGACCGCGACCAGCCGGTCGAGGGTCAGGTCGCGCGCGACGAACACCTGGCCCATACCGCCATGGCCCAGGGGCCGCACCACGCGGTACTCGTCGAACTCGTCGGGGGGGCGCCACGGCGGCGTGGCCATCGCGGGCGAATCGTAACGCCGCCGCGCTCGTCCGCGCGGCCGCTTGGCTACAATCGTCGAGTGTCCGAACCAACCCTGCCCGACCCGACCCAGATGTCGCCGGGCGACGGCGCCAGCGGCGGTCGGCCGTCGCTGGTGGTGATCGACGACGAGAGCTCGTACCGCTTCGGCTTGCCGGCCGCCGGCGTGGTGACCATCGGCCGCATCGCTGACTGCGAGCTCCAGCTCCGCGATCCGACTGCGTCGCGCAAGCACGCGCAGATCCGGATCGACGGCGGCCGCTACTTCGTGGTCGACCTCGGCAGCTACAACGGCACCACCGTCAACGGCGAGGTGGTCCACGGTGAGCGCGAGCTGCGCCAGGGCGACACGATCGGCGTGTGCGCGACCCTGCTGGTGTTCCACGGTGGCGAGCGCAAGCCCGAACCGGCGGCGCCGGTCGACGACGCCACCTTCCACCAGCGGCTCGCGGTCGAGCTCGATCGGGCCCGCCGTTATCAGCGGTCGGTGACCGTGCTCTCCGTCCGGTTTCCGGACACTCGAAGTCGCGACGCTGCCCGGGCCGCGGTCGCGGCGGCGGTGCGCTCGATCGACACCGTCGGCACTGACGGCGCCAACGCGATGCTGGTCTTGCTCCCCGAGCTGACCGCCGACGAGACCGCCAGCGCCGCGGCCGCGATCAGCGGCGCCCTGGCCGGTCGGCGGGCGGCCACCGGCTGGTCCCGGTTGCCCGACGACGGCGTCGATCCCGCGACGCTCCTGGCCGGGGCCCGGGCGGCGGCCGCCGCCGCCGCGCCCGACGCGATCGCCACCGCCGCCAGCTTGGCCCGGGTCGTCGAGCTGGGCGGCGCCCGGGTCGTCATCGCCGAGCCGGCGACGGTGCGGGCCTTCGCCCTGATCGAGCGCCTCGCGGTCAGCGACCTGCCGGTCTTGATCCTGGGCGAGACCGGGGTCGGCAAGGAGAGCGCGGCGTGCGCGGTCCACCACTACTCGCGCCGGACCGGGCCGTTTCGCGCCATCAACTGCGCGGCGATCCCCGACACCCTGGTCGAGAGCGAGCTGTTCGGCCACGAGCGCGGCGCGTTCTCGGGCGCGGTCGCCGCCCGCGCCGGGCTGTTCGAGGCCGCGGCCGGCGGCACGGTCTTCCTCGACGAGGTCGGCGAGCTGTCGCTGGCGGTCCAGGCCAAGCTCCTGCGGGTCCTCGACGGCAAGGCGGTCCTGCGCGTCGGCTCGCTGACCGAGCGCCCGGTCGAGGTGCGGATCGTCGCCGCCACCAACCGCGACCTGCGCGCCGAGGTCGCGGCCGGTCGGTTCCGCGAGGATCTGTTCTACCGGCTGAGCGGCGCCACCGTGACCTTGCCGCCGCTGCGCGAGCGCCCGCGCGAGCTGCCGCTCCTGGTCCGCGAGTTCGCCGCCGCCGCCCTCGTCCGGCTCGGCCGCGAGCCGCGCGAGGTCTCGACCCCGGCGATGCACGCCCTGGCGCGGCACCGCTGGCCGGGCAACATCCGCGAGCTGCGCAACGCCCTCGACTACGCCGCCGCCGCCGCCGTCGACGGGGAGGAGCTCGAGGTCTGGCACCTGCCGACCTCGATCGTCGACGCCGAGCCCGTGGCGGTCCGTGCCGACCGCTCGTTCGACACCTCGGCGCCGCGCACCGCCGAGAGCTTCGTGCCGATCGCCGACGAGCTGCGGGCCCTCGAGCGCAAGCGCATGCTGCAAGCGCTGCGGGTCGCCGACGGGGTCCAGACTCGCGCCGCCGAGATCCTGCACATGCCGCGGCGGACCTTCGTCGCCAAGATGCGGGCCTACGGGCTGCACGACGAGCTGGACTGAGGGCGGGTTCGGGTTCGGGTTCGGGATCGGGCTCGGGCTCGGACTCGGGCTCGGTCTCGGACTCGGTCTCGGACTCGGTCTCGGACTCGGTCTCGGTCTCGGACTCGGTCTCGGTCTCGGTCTCGGTCTCGGGGCGTCGCAGAGCCCTCGGAAGATTGTCCGGGAATGTCCGAATGTCGGACAGAGCGGCCGGATCTCGGACGAAGCCGGACAGGCGTTGCCCGTGATAGCGCGCAGTTGGCGTTGGCAAGGCGCTTGCTGGTGCGGCGCTGGCGATGTCGCTCCCACGGCAGGTGTTGCCCGGTCGGTTCCTGATGATCAACCGGCGGTGCGTGCAGCGAGAACTCTTGCTGCGGCCGGACGAGGAGACCAACCAGACGTTCCTGTACTGCCTGGCGGTGGCGGCGGCGCGATACGAGATCGAGCTCATCCTGCCGTCGGCGATGTCGAACCATCACCACGACGTGCTGTACGACCGGCATGGGCGCGAGGTGGAGTTTCGGGGGTATTTCCACGGCCTGATCGCGCGGGCGATGAACTCGCTGCGAGGGCGGAGTGAGAACTTCTGGTCGTCGGATGAGCCGTGCGTCGTCGAGCTGGTGGACCCGGCGGACGTGATGGACAAGCTGGTGTACGCGGCGACCAACCCGGTGGCCGGGCTGCTCGTCGAGCGGGTGCATCACTGGCCGGGCGTGAACGGGCTGGGCGCGCTCCTGGCGGGGCGGACGCTGACCGTGAAGCGGCCGAGGCACTTCTTCCGCGCCGACGGCACGCTGCCGGAGGAGGTGACGTTGACGCTGACGATCCCGCCGGAGCTCGGGGATGCCGCGGTGGTGCGGCGCGAGCTGCGGGCGCGGGTGGCGGCCGTCGAGGAGGCCATGGCCGCCGAGCGGCGGCGCACCGGCGCGCGGGTGCTGGGGCGGCGGGGCGTGCTGCGGCAATCGTGGCGGTCGAGCCCGAGCCGGCCGGCGCCGCGAGGTGGCCTGCGGCCGCGGGTCGCCGCGCGCAGCCGGTGGCAGCGGGTCGCGGCGCTGCAGCGCAATCGGGACTTCATCGACGCCTACCGCGCCGCGCGGATGCTGTGGCGGGCCGGTCTGCCCGCGGTCTTCCCGCCCGGCACGTACTGGCTCGCGCGCTTCGCGAACATCACGGTCGCCGCCGTCGCGTGACGACCGCCCCGGTCCGCCGCCCAGCGCGTGCCCCCCGCACGCGCCGTCGCGGCGTGGCCGATCCGGCAGTTTCGCCGCCGCCGCGCCCCGTCGCCCCCGCCCCTCGCCCGGCCCGCCGCGCCGCCCGCGCCCTCGCTTTCCGCACGTGCCTCCAAAGAACCCCCGGTCCGGCCGCCCCCATCGACGCCTACCGCGCCGCGCGGATGCTGTGGCGGGCCGGTCTGCCCGCGGTCTTCCCGCCCGGCACGTACTGGCTCGCGCGCTTCGCGAACATCACGGTCGCCGCCGTCGCGTGACGACCGCCCCGGTCCGCCGCCCAGCGCGTGCCCCCCGCACGCGCCGTCGCGGCGTGGCCGATCCGGCAGTTTTGCCGCCGCCGCGTCCCGTCGCCCCGGCCCCTCTCCCGGCCCGCCGCGCCGCCCGCGCCCTCGCTTTCCGCACGTGCCTCCAAAGAACCCCCGGTCCGGCCGCCCCCCGCTTTCCGCACGTGCCTCCAAAGAACCCCCGGTCCGGCCGCCCCCGGTCCGGCCGCCCCGCCAAAGAACCCCCGGTCCGGCCGCCCGCGGTCTCGGTCTCGGACTCGGCCTCGGTCTCGGTCTCGTCTCGGTCTCGGTCTCGGTCTCGGTCTCGGTCTCGGTCTCGGTCTCGGTCTCGGTCTCGGGGCGTCGCAGAGCCCTCGGAAGATTGTCCGGGAATGTCCGAATGTCGGACAGAGCGGCCGGATCTCGGACGAAGCCGGACAGGCGTTGCCCGTGATAGCGCGCAGTTGGCGTTGGCAAGGCGCTTGCTGGTGCGGCGCTGGCGATGTCGCTCCCACGGCAGGTGTTGCCCGGTCGGTTCCTGATGATCAACCGGCGGTGCGTGCAGCGAGAACTCTTGCTGCGGCCGGACGAGGAGACCAACCAGACGTTCCTGTACTGCCTGGCGGTGGCGGCGGCGCGATACGAGATCGAGCTCA
>JAGPCY010000063.1 GCA_018057825.1 Kofleriaceae bacterium
CCTTGAACTCTGGCTTGAAGGTTCGCCGCCGACGCGGCAGCTTGGAAGGAGACGAAGTACTCATGGATGCCTCGCTCATCTTGACGGTGGTCGGATGGCGGGTGTCCAGAAAATCGGGGCAGGCTCAATCCCGACCCCGACTCCGACCCCGACCCCGTCCCCGATCCCGATCCCGAATCCCGCCCCCGTCCCCGAGTCCGAGTCCGAGACCGAGTCCGAGACCGAGACCGAGACCGAGACCGAACCCGAGTCCGAGTCCGAGACCGAGTCCGAGTCCGAGACCGAGACCGAGACCGAAGCCGAGACCGAGACCGAGACCGAGACCGAGACCGAGTCCGATCCCGATCCCGATCCCGATCCCGATCCCGATCCCGATCCCGATTGGCCTCGCGCCCCTCGCTCGCGCTGGCGTCGTTGTGGGCTACGCTCTTGCCCCCCGATGATCCACCTGCTCATCGCCTCGGCCCTGCCGCTGACGGTGTTCGTGCTCCTGTGGTGGCGGCGCGGCCGTCGCGCCAGCCTGGCCTCCCTGATCGTGACCCCGCTGGCCTGTATGGCCTCCGGGCTGTGGGCCGTGGTGCCCGATCTGCCGCGCCTCTTCGGCGATCAGGTCCGCTACGTCGACTGGCACCACCTGCCGTACTGCAACGTCTTCTGGGGCCACTGCGCGATCGACGCCCGCGACGACATCGACAGCTCGATGGTGTTCCCGGCGCTGTTCGTCGCCGCGTGCGTCCTGGTGTTCGCGATCGGCTGGCGCGAGCTGGCCCAGCGCGAGCGAGCCCCACACCCGCAGGACGTGCGCTGATGGCCCACGCCAACCTGCACCTCGCGGTGGGGCTCGCGGTCGGCACCGCCGCGACCGCGTGGCCGGTGCTCCGGGCCTTGACCTCGCCGTCGGCGCCGCTGGCGCGCCCGCTGGCGCGGATGTGGATGGTGTCGCTGGCGGTCGGGGTCTGGGCCCTGATCCCCAACCTGGTGTCGGCCGCCGGCCTGACCGCGGGGCTGCATCACGCCGCGTGGGGCGATCTGTTCGTCGGTCATCGCACGATCGACAGCCGGATCCATGGCGGCCTGCTGATCGGCCAGCTCGCCCTGGTCGCGCAGCTCGCGGTCCACTACCTCATCCTCGTGTGGGCGGTGCGGCGGGCCGGCCGCGCCGTGCCCCCCGTCGGCTGAGCTGCGCCGCCGTCTCGCGCTAGCCCTTGCGCCAGGCCGCCTTGCCTCGGTACGCGGTCAGCGCCGCTCGCATCACGTCGAGCGCCTCGGCCCGGCTGTACGGGCGATCGACCTCCGAGGTCTTGCCCTCGAGGACCTTGTAGTCGCGGAAGAACCGGTCGAGCTCGAGCACCAGGTGGGGCGGGAGCTGCGCCGAGTCGGTGTAGTGATTGACCGCCGGATCGTCGACCGCGACTGCGATGATCTTGTCGTCGGCGCCCTTGTCGTCGCGCATGCGCAGCCCGCCGATCGCCCGGGCTCGGACGATCGTCAGCGGCACGACCGGCTCCTGCATCAGCACCAGCACGTCGAGCGGATCCCCGTCGTCGGCGTGGGACTGCGGGATGAAGCCGTAGTTGGCCGGGTAGTGGACCGACGAGTACAGCACCCGGTCGAGCATGAGCAGGCCCGTGGTCTTGTCGATCTCGTACTTCAGCTTCGAGCCCTTGGGGATCTCGATCACGACCGGGACGAACTCTTCGATCGTCGTCGGCACGACGATGTCATGGAGCGGGTGCATCGCCGGCAGCATAGCCGGTGCCGGGCGGCCGCGCCTTCCCGCCGACCCCGGCGCGCGGTAGCGTGAGCCGTGCGCCACAACGCCCCTCGCTCCGAGGTCGCGGCCGAGCTCTTGCCCGGCGCCCCGATCGAGCTGTTGCAGGACCTCCACCTCCTGACCCGCGGCGGCGATCTCAACGCCGACGCCCGGCGCAAGCTCAAGCAGATCCGGCACCTGCTGCAGCTCCTCGGGCCCGCCCTCGACGACCTCCTGGCCCGCTTCCCCGACGTCGCCACCGTGGTCGACTGCGGCGCCGGCAAGAGCTACCTGGGCTTTCTCCTCTACGTCGCCCGGCTGGGCCCGACCGCGGCGCGGGTGATCTCGATCGAGAGCCGCCCCGAGCTGGTCACCGCCGGCGCCGCCCGGGCTGCGCGCTTCGGCTGCACGCGGATGGAGTTCGTGGCCGGCGCGATCGCCGACGCGCCGCTGCCCGAGCGCGTGCACCTGGTGACCGCGCTCCACGCCTGCGACACCGCCACCGACGACGCCCTGGTCCGCGGGATCGCCGCCGGCGCCGACTGGATCGCGGTCGTGCCGTGTTGCCAGGCCGAGGTCGCGCGCCAGCTCGGCGAGCGCCGGCCGCGTGACGCCGCGCTGGCGGCCCTGGCCGGTCACGCCTGGCACCGCCGCGAGTTCGGCTCGCACCTGACCAACGTCGTGCGCGCCCTGGCCCTGACCGCCCGCGGCTACCAGGTCACGGTCACCGAGCTGACCGGCTGGGAGCACTCGCTCAAGAACGAGCTGATCCTGGCCCGCCGGGTCCAGAAGTACGATCGCGCCGCTCAGGCCCAGCTCGACGAGCTGTGCGCGCGGTTCGCGATCGCGCCGGCGGTGGTGCGCGGCCTCGGTCCGCCGCCGTGACCGCGATCGCGGTCACCACAGATCGACGTCGAACCCGACCCGCGCCCCCAGCTTGACCGTCGTCAGGTCGTCGCCGTCGACGAAGGCCCGCTCCCAGCTCACGCCGAACGACGCGCCGGGGAAGAAGAACCGCGTGCGCAGCGCCCGGCCGCCGATCGACGCGCCCAGGTGGACGCCGTGATCGAGGCGATCGAGGGCGTCCTCGGTCGTGCGGCCGAGCCACCCGGCCTCGACCTCGAGGTAGGCGTTGGTCAACGTGTAGCGGTAGACCACCGGCGCCACCAGATCGACCCCGAGCTTGAGCCCGCCGCGGTTGCCGTCGGCGTCCTTGGGGAAGGCCGCGGTGGCGCCGGCCTCGATGCCACCGTAGAGCGCGTGACGATCGTCGAGGACCTTGCCCAGGAGCAGCCGCCCGGCGCCGCCGCCCGACAGGTCGGTGCGATCGCCCTGGTGGACGATCATGCCCTTGCCACCGCCGGCCAGGTGGAGCTGCCAGCGGCCGTCGGAGATCTGGCGGCCGCGGAACGGCTCGGTCGGCTCGAGCCAGAACGGGCAGTCGACCGGGGCCAGGGCGTCGCTGGCCGCCAGCACCAGCCGCACCCGGTGCTGGGTCAGCCGCGCCGCGACAGCGTCGAGGCGCCGGCCGGCGGCGCGCCACCGCTCGGCCAGGGCCGCCGGTGGACCGAGCTGCTCGTCGAGCCATTCGCGCAGCGCGGCCCGGGCCAGCGGCTCGACCCGGCACACCGAGTCGAGGGCGTCGGCCTCGAGGGACGCGACCTCGATCCGATCGATGCCCCAGCCGGTGGTCTCGGCGACCGTGACCAGGCGCTCGAGATCGCGGTACAGCGCCGCCGCCGAGCGATCGGCCGGCAGGGTGCGGGCGCACGCGGTCAGCGCCAGCGCGGTGCAGAGGACGGCGGTCCGCATCACACGTCGAGGTACTCGCCCTCGGCGGCGGCGAACACCGGCACGTTGGCCCGGGCCGCCGCCGTCACCACCAGCCGATCGATCGCGGCGTCGGTGGCGTCGGGGCTGTGATGGAACAGGGCCAGGCGGGCCGCGCCGGCGGCGCGCGCCAGGTGGACCCCGGCCGAGACCGGTGAGTGGCCCCAGCCCCGGGCCAGCGCGTAGGCGTCGTCATCGTGCATGGCGTCGTGGATCAGCAGGTCGGCGCCGGCCGCCAGCGCGAAGGCCTCGCGGGTCGGCCGGTGGGGCGCCGGGTACTCGACGTCCGACAGGAACGCCACCACCTTGTCGTCGGCCTTGATGCGAAAGCCGGTGGTCCACATCGTGCCGTGGGGCAGGGCGGCGGTCGTGATCTCGAAGTCGTCGACGGTCAGCTCGGCGCCCGGCAGGAAGGTCTCGATCGACACGCCAGCGGCCAGGTTCTCGAGGCCGTTGAGCGGGCTGTAGTGCGGCGCGAGCTGGTTCTGCAGCGTCCCCTTGAGCGAGCTGCCGGCCGGGTCGACCCCGAGGATCCGGATCTGGTTGCCCTTGATGAAGAACGGGGTGAAGAACGGCAGGCCCTGGATGTGATCGAGGTGGGTGTGGCTCAAGAGGACCGGCAGCCGACCCTCGCCGCGCCCGAACTCGCTGGCCATGAGGTGGCGCGCATAGACCGTGGCGCCGGTGCCCAGATCGATGAGCAGGCGGCCGCCGCGCGCGGTCACCAGCTCGACCGAGGTGGTGTTGCCGCCGTAACGCAGGAAGTCCTTGCCGCACATGGCGAAGGAGCCGCGGACACCCCAGAAGCGGAGCTTCACGCCGCGGCGCCTCGCACCGCGCCCACGGTGAGCACCATCCCCTCGCACGCGGTGATCACGTCGATGCCGACCGCCGCGCCGCGCGCCTTGTACTCGGCGGTGATGGCGTCCATCTGATCGTCGTCGTGGGACGGCGCGTGGTGGTAGAGGATCAAGCGGCGGACGTCGTTGCCGGCGAGGAGCTCGAGGGCGTGATCCGGCGTCGAGTGTCCGTAGTGCGGGAAGCGGGCGAACTCGTCGGGCACGAAGTGGGTGTCGTAGATGACGGTGTCGCAGCCGCGCAGCGCCGTCACCAGCTCGGCGCGCATCTGCGCCAGGGTCGCGCGGTCGGTGTCGGTCAGGAGCTCGAGGCCCGACAGGAAGTGCTGCTTGTGCAAGACCTCGGTGAACGGCGCGGTGTCGCTGACGTAGGCCACCGAGGTGCCATCGGCGTCGAGGCGGTAGCCGACCGCGCCGAACGGGTGGTTGAGCGCCATCGGCATGACCGCGATCTCGCCCAGGGTCATCGCCACGCCCGGCTCGACCTCGTGGAACTGGAAGTCGGCCGGCACCGCCTCGAGGGGGATCGGAAAAAACTCGTGGCGGGTGATCCCGCCGATCACCTGGTGCAGCTCGTCGGCCGCGGTCAGGAGCGCGTAGACATCGATCACGGTGTCGGGGACGTAGGCCGGCTCGAAGAACGGCAGGCCCTGGATGTGGTCCCAGTGGACGTGGGACAGGAGGATCGAGTAGCGGCGCGGCCCGGTGCCGCCCTCGCGGGCCAGCTTCTGGCCCAGGGCCCGCAGCCCGGTCCCGGCGTCGATGATCACGCCGGCGCCGCTCTTGGTGCGGACCTCGACGCACGACGTCTGGCCGCCGTATCGCACCGTGGCCGGGCCGGGCACGGGGTAGCTCCCCCGGACCCCCCAGAACGTGATCTCCATCGGGGAAATCTAACGCGGATCGTCGGCCGCCGGAAGGATTCGCCACCTGGTCTCGCGGCGCCAGGCGCGACGGCGCTCAATACGTGTGGGGCCGGATCGCGGCCGCGACGTCGGCCACCACCGCGAAGTGATCGGAGGGCCATACGCCGTCGACCGGCTGATCGAGGGCCAGCCAGGCGGCCAGCGGCTCGCCGCGCAGGTGACGGTCGGGGCCGCGCGCGAACACGTAGTCGATCCGGCGCGACGGCTCGCGGCTGCGCAGCGCGTAGGGGTTGCGGCGATCGTAGGTCCAGCCCGGCCCGGCCCCGGGCGCGGCGCCGGCGGTCGTGGCCCAGGCGTCGGCGAAGTACACCGAGGTGCCGCCGAGCGGGGTCAGGCCGCGCAGGAAGCGGATCTCGTCGGAGTCGGGGTCGGCGTTGAAGTCGCCCAGCAGGATCGGCGGCGGCCCGTCGATCGGCGCGTGGGCGGCCACGTGGTCGGCCAGGGCCCGGACCTGGGCGCAGCGGACGTGGCCGAGGTGGTGCTGGAAGGTCAGGTGGGTCGCGAAGATCGGGAAGGGTCCGCCGGGGGCCAGGACGCGGGCGAACGCGACCGTGCGGGTGTCGACCTCGGGTGGGGTCGGCAGCGGCAGGCTCGCGGTGTCGCGCAGTGGGTGGCGGCTGACGAGCGCGTTGCCGAAGGTGAGGCCGCCGCCGATGTGCCAGGCCGGGGCGTAGAAGACGTGCCAGTCGGTGCCGGCGGCCAGCTCGTCGGCCTGGGTCGGCTGCCCGGGGAAGCCCAGCACCTCCTGGAGGGCGATCACGTCGGCGTCGAGGCCGGCCAGGCCGGCGCGCAGGAGCGGCAACCGCTGGGGCCACGGGCCCTGGCGGTTCCAGATGTTCAAGGTCGCGACCCGGAGGCGTTCCACCGCGGCCGAGGGTAGCGCACAACCGCGCGGCGCGGCCGCCCGGTGCGCGGCGCCGCCGCCGCGTGGCACAGTCCGGCCATGACAGCACTCCCGACCGCGCCGCGGGTCCTGGTCGTCGGCGCCGGCGGCATCGGCGGCATCATCGCCGCCCACCTGGCCGAGGCCGAGGTCGACGTCACCGCGGTGACGACCAACCCGACGATCCGCGCCGCGATCGAGTCCGGCGCCGCCGAGATCGTCGAGGACGGCGAGGCGCGCCCGGCTCGGTTCCGGGCGGTCGCCGCGCCGCCAGCCGACGAGCGCTTCGACGTCGCGATCCTGGCGGTGCAGCCGCCGCAGCTCGAGGACGCCGCGCGGACCGCGGCGCTGGTCCTGGCCGACGGCGGCGTGTGCGTGGTCACGCCCAACGGGTTGTGCGAGGCCCGGGTCGCGCGCCTCCTCGGCGCCGAGCGGGTGATCGGCGCGATCGTCGCGTGGGGCGCGTCGATGCCGGCGCCCGGCCGCTACGAGCGGACCGCGGCCGGTGGCTTCACCGTCGGCCGCCTGGCGGGTCCGCCCGACGACCCTTGCCGGCAGGTCGCGGCGCTCCTCGAGGCGGTCGGGCCGACCGCGACCACCGACAACCTGAGCGGCGCGCGCTGGAGCAAGCTCGCCCTCAACTGCGCGATCTCATCGCTCGGCACGATCGCCGGCGAGCGCCTGGGGCCGCTGGTCCGGGTCCGCCGCTACCGGCGCCTGGCCCTCGAGATCATGACCGAGGTCGTGCTGGTGGCGCGGGCCGAGCGGGTCCGCCTGGAGAAAGTCGCCGGGACCCTCGACCTCGAGTGGATCGCGCTGACCGAGGCCGAGCGGACCGCCGCCGGGTCGCCGGCGCTGGCCGCCAAGCACGCGCTCCTGCTAGCGGTCGGCCTGCGCTACCGCAAGATGCGCAGCTCGATGCTGGCGGCGATCGAGCGCGGGCGCATCCCCGCCGTCGACTTCCTGAACGGCGAGGTGGTCGAGCGCGGGGCGCTCCATGGCGTCGCCACCCCGATCAATCGCCGGGTGGTCGAGCTGGTCCACGCCATCGCCGCCGGTCGCGAGCGCTCGAGCCGGGCGCTGCTCGATCGCCTGTTCGACGAGAGCCGCTAGCGCTCGTACTAGAACTCGAGCTGCATCACGCCGCCGACCGTGGTCGCGGTGACGGTCGGTGCGACGAGGATCTGGCGCGAACGGGTCCGGCTGGCGTTGAGCGGCCGCTCCGTGCGCTTCGAGGCCACGTAGCCCTTGTAGTAGAAGTACATCGCCGCCGCGGCCCCGGCGGCGGTCAGCGGCACGCCGATGTAGGTCATCAAGGATCCGCGATCGCCCTTGGTGCAGGCGTCCTTGTCGGCCTGAGACATGGCGACCTTGCACACGTCGACGCCTGCCGCGGACGATCCCTTCAGCCCCGCCAGCTCGTCGTTGGCTGAGGAGATCTGCATGTAGCCGTAGCCCCACAGGCCGGCGCCCGCGACGGTCGCCGCCGCGCTCACCCAGAACATCGCCCGCGCGCCGCCGCCCGGCCGAGCATCGTCCGACGCGCCGCCGGCCACGATCCGATCGCGATCGCTTCGCCGCCCGCCGTTGCCCTTGCCGCCGGTCTTGCAGTCCCCGCCGGTCGCCAGGGCGTTCTTCTCGAGCTCGGCCTCGACCGACTTGTCCTTGCCGCCCTCGACCGAGACCTTGCCCTCGTAGGCCAGGTAGCAGTCGGCCTCGACGACCAGCTTGTAGTCGCCGGCGGCCAGGCCCTCGAGGCGCGCGGTGCCGCCCGACAGCGTCGCCCGGCGCTCGCCATCGAGCAGGACTTCGCCCTGGAGCACGTTGGCGCGGACGATCAGCGTGCCCTGGTTGGTGACGCCGGTGATCTTGGCGTAGAGCTTCTTGCCGAGCGCGGTGATCGCGGCGTTGCCCGAGTCGGCGATCGGCGCCAGGTCGCTGGTGGTCCGCTCGATCGACTTGTTCTCGACGTTCAGGAGCTTGAGCGTGACTTGGTAGTTGCCGCCGGCCTTCTGGACGTGGCCGTAGACCAGGCGATCGGCGGTCAGCTCGGTGCCGATGTCGGCCATGCAGGCGTTGCCCTCGTCGCAGCCCGACAGGAGCTTCATCTCGACCAGGCTCTTGTCGCTGCCCGGGGCCAACGTGAAGGGCCCGGAGCTGAGGCGAGCGCGCTGGCGCAGGGCGTCGGTCAGGGCCTCGGCGTAGGCCGCGGCCTTGGGGTCCGGGGTGTCGGACTCTTCGATCACCTCGAGGCCGAGGACCGCGATCGACGGCTTGGCGTCGGCCGGGGCGGCGACCGCCAGGCCGAGGAACAAGACGAAGAGGCTGAGGACGCGCTTCATGGCTGCTCCAAGGATAACCCTGGCAGTATACACGTCGGGGCCGGTCACAAGCAGGCCGACGCACCCCGGCCGGGCGATCGGCCCACTTTCGAGTAGCCTCGCCCTATGGCCCTCTCGGCTGGCCGGACCCTGTCGGCGCGCATCCTCGCGGGGTTCGTGGTCCTGATCGCGGTGTTCACCGCGACCATGGTCTGGATCGTGTCGTACATGAACGACCTGCGCTCCGAGATCGCGGTGATCCGCACCCGCTACCTCAAGGTCACGATCGTCGCCAAAGATCTCGCCGGCCAGCAGCAGCTCCTGGTCGCGTACCTCAAGGAAGAGATGGCGGGCGAGACCTCGGCGGCGGTGGTCGAGCGGCGGATCGCGCGGCTGCGGGCCAATCGGGCCAGCTCGGTGGGGCAGCTCCGCACCACCCTGGCCAGCCTGCGCGGCGAGCCTCGTGGTCACGGCGCGCTGGCCGGCCGCTACCTCGATCGGGTGGCCACCGTCGAGCGAGCCATCACCGATCTCGACGGGCCGTACGCCGCGCTCCTGGCCGCGCCGCCGATCGAGCGCAGCCTGACCGCGCAGCCGCCGGTGGTCGACCCGGTGGCGCTGACCGAGGCGATCCGCGCGCGCGATCTCTTGCTGGCCGGCGAGAGCCGGCTGCGCACGACCCTGGCCGAGCTCGACAACACGCTGCGCACGCGGACCGAGCAGATCGCCGGCAACCTCGAGTACAACGCCCGCCGGCTGCGCCTGTTCACCGGCGTGATGGGGGTGATCGCGGTCGCGATCGGCGTCCTCATCACGCTGTGGGTGACGATGTCGTTGCGCCCGCTCGGGCGGCTGCGCTCGGCGGCGCGGCGGATCGCCGCCGGCGACTACGGCAGCCGGATCGCCGAGGCCGGGCCGGCCGAGGTCGCGGATCTGGCGCGCGAGTTCAACGCCATGGGGCGCGCGGTCGAGGAGCGCGAGCGCGAGGTCGTGCGCGCCGAGCGCCTGGCCGCGGTCGGCAAGATGGCGGCGATGATCACCCACGAGGTCCGCAACCCGCTGTCGTCGATCGGGCTCAACGCCGAGCTGCTCGAGGACGAGCTAGCCGCGCTGGCGGCGGGGGACGAGGCCAAGGAGCTGTGTCGCGCGATCGGCCGCGAGGTCGATCGCCTGACCGCGATCACCGAGGAGTACCTGTCGTTCGCGCGCCTGCCGACGCCGCGGCTGGCCGCCGGCTCGGTGGCCGCGGTGGTCGACGATCTGGCGCGCTTCGTCAAGGACGACCTGGCCAGCCGTGGGGTCGCGCTGGCGGTCGAGCACGAGGCGGCGACGCCCCGGGCGATGCTCGACGAGGGCCAGATCCGGCAGTCGGTCCTGAACCTGGTGCGCAACGCCGCCGAAGCGGTCGCTGGCAACGGCGGCGGTCACGTCGCGATCCGGACCCGCGCCGACGGCGATCAGGTCGCGATCGAGGTCGCCGACGACGGGCCCGGGGTCCCGGCCGACCTGCGGGATCGGCTGTTCGACCCGTTCGTGTCGACCAAGGACGGCGGCACCGGGTTGGGCCTGGCCCTGACCCATCAGATCGTGCGCGACCACGGCGGCACCCTCATCCTGACGCCGGGTGGTCCCGGCGCGACCTTCACGATCCGGCTGCCGCGCGCCACCCAGGAGCGGTGAGGTCCCAGCGTCGGTGGGTTGCGTCCGAGCCCCGGTCCGGGCGATGATCCCGCCGCGCTTCGCGCGCCGACGATGAGCAGCGATCCCGATGACCCCGGCGGTGCCAGCGACAAGCGCCGCCATCAACGCGCCGGTGTGACCCTGCTGGTGGAGTACGAGGGCGCCGATGAGCTCCTGGTCGACTACACCGACAACCTGTCCCAGGGCGGCACCTTCGTCGCGACCGGGCGCGAGCTCCCGGTCGGCAGCGCGGTGCGCTTGGCGCTGTCGTTCCCCGGCCTGGTCGAGCCGATCGCGATCGACGGCCTGGTGCGGTGGAACCGCGGCGGCGACGAACCCGGCGTCGGCATCGAGTTCACGCCGGGCGACGGCCAGCGCCGCCTGGCCCAGGTGATCGAGCGGGTGCGGGCCCGCGATCCCAAGCTGGTCACCCGGGTCGTGCGCGTCCTGGTCGTCGAGGACAACCCCCACGTCGCGGCCTTCATCGAGGCCGGGCTCGCCGCCGCCACCAAGCGCCAGGGCGACGTGTCGTTCGCGGTCGACACGGCGGCCAATGGTCGCGACGCGCTGGCGCGCCTGGCCGAGGCGCCCTACGACGCCCTCATCATCGACGTGTACCTGCCGGTCATCGACGGCGCCCACGTCATCGAGCAGGTGCGATCGCGCCTGGGGCTGGTGGCCCTGCCGGTGATCGCGGTCTCGGCGGGCGGCGAGGCCGCGCGGTCGGCGGCGCTCCGGGCCGGCGCCAACCTGTTCATCGACAAGCCGATGCGGCTGCGCCAGGTGATCGAGACGATCCGCTCGCTCATCGCGTAGCGAGGTCGTCGGGCCTCGTCGGCGCGAGTCGCCGGGTTGGTTTGACCACCCGGCCAGCCCGATCTCGCCCGTCGCAGGTGAACGGTCGGTGAGTCGCGGCTCACGGTCACCGTCGCCCGGTGATACTGTGCCGGCTTCATGACGTCTCTCGACCACGACCGGCCGGTGACTGATCCGTTGATCGGCCAGCTCTTGGGCAAGGACTACCGGGTCCTCGAGCGCATCGGCACGGGCGGGATGGGCGTCGTCTACCTGGTCGAGCACGCGGCGCTGAAGAAGCGCTTCGCCGCCAAGGTGTTGTCGTCCGAGCTCGCGGCCAGCGCCGAGGCCCGGGCGCGGTTCCAGACCGAGGCCCACGCCGCCTCGCAGCTCGAGCACGAGAACATCGTCACGATCACCGACTACGGCCTCACCGCCGACGCCCGGCCCTACATCGTCATGGAGTTCCTGCGCGGGCGCACCCTCGACGCCCGCTTGCTCGACGGTCCGCTGACCCTCGAGGAGATCGTCGCGATCATCATCCCGGTGGCGCGGGCCCTGGCCGAGGCCCACGCCGAGGGCATCGTCCACCGCGACGTCAAGCCCGAGAACGTCTTCCTGACCCTGCGCAGCGGTGGGCGGTGGGGCGTCAAGGTCCTCGACTTCGGGATCGCCAAGGCGCCGATCGGACGCTCGAAGCTGACCAAGATGGGCCAGGCCCTGGGCAGCCCGATGTACATGGCGCCCGAGGCGTGCAAGGGCGAGGAGGTCGATCACCGCGCCGACATCTACTCGCTCGGCGTGTTGATGTACCTGCTGTGGTGCGGCCGGGTGCCCTTCGAGGATGACAACGTCCTCAAGGTCCTGCAGATGCAGGTCAGCGATCCGGTGACCGCGCCGCGCTACTGGCGGCCCGACATGTCGCCCGAGCTCGAGGCCGTGATCTTGCGGGCCCTCGAGAAGGATCCCGACCATCGGTTCCTGACCATGACCGAGTGCATGCACGCGCTCGAGCACGCGCTGCCGGCCGGCGCCGATCGCCTGCTGGTCGAGGCCGCCCGTGGCACGACGGTGATGCGGGCGATGACCGAGGGCGCGGCCACGCCGTTCCCCGAGGCCGGTGCGTCGCAGCGCATGGCCCGCGTCGATCCGGTGGCGACCGCGCCGACCCGGCCGTCGCTCGAGGTGATGGTGCCGACGCCGGCCGCGACCGCCGCGACCACCCTGGCGCCGGAGGCGGCCGCGGCGCCACGGTCGCGCCGCGGCTGGATGGCGGTCGCGGCGATCGCGCTCCTCGGGGCCGGCGCGGCCCTGGCGCTGGTGCTCCGGGGCGAGGATGGCGCGTCGGCCCAGCCCGCTGCGGCGACCGCCCCGTCGGTGACCCCGGCGCCCGTGCCGACGCAGGCCCCGGCCCCAGACCCGACGCGGCCGACCGTCGCCGAGCCGATCGCGCCAGCCGCGCCGCAGCGCGTCGCCTTGACCGTCACGACGACGCCGCCGGGCGCGACCGTGTTCCTCGACGACGCCGAGCTCGGCACGACGCCGTTCTCCGGCGAGGTCGAGCGCAGTGATCGGCCGCGCGAGCTCCGCCTCGAGCAGCCCGGCTTCGAGCCGTGGCGCCGCGCGATCACCGTGACCGCCGACGCCAGCTTCGACGCGGCGCTGGTCGCGGTCGCCGGCGATCCACCGGCGCGACCGCCGCGCGGTCGTCGCCCCAAGGACGTTCCGCGCGCCGGTCGGGGCAGTGGCGGGACCCCCGCGAGCGGCTCCGGCAGCGGCAGCGCGCCGGGCCTCGAGATTCGAACCAACCGCTGAGCGCACCAACCGCTGACCGCGCCGGTCCGCGCCGCGCCCTCGCTCGATCCCAGCCGCGCCAACGCGCGGCTCGTCCGCGCCGCTTCGGCGGCACCCCTGGAGGCCTGATGTCTCGTCCCCGTCCGATGTCCTGGTTCGCCGCCCTGATCGCGGCGGTGGTGCTGGCGCTCGCCGCCGCGCCGGCCGCCGCCGACGGCGTCGCCGACGAGGCCGATCTGCACTTCACGCTCGGCGCCGAGGCCTACACGCGGACCGACTTCCGCACCGCCCTCGAGCACTTCCTGGCCTCGAACCGCCTGGTGCCCAACCGCAACGTGATGTTCAACATCGCGCGCGCCTACGAGCAGCTCGGGCGATTCCCCGACGCCTACCGCTACTACGTCGACGCCTTGCGCGGTGAGGGCGACGCGCAGATCCGGCGCGACGTCGAGGCCGCGATCGCGCGCATCAGCCCGCAGGTGGCGGTGCTCGAGATCGAGAGCACGCCGCCGGGGGCCACGGTCTACATCAACCGCAAGGACCTGGGCTCGGTCGGCTCGACCCCGGCCCGCCTCGGCCTGGCCTCGGGGCGCTACACCGTGCTGATCGAGGCCCCGGGCTACCACCCGCGCGAGCTCGGGCCCTTCGACGTCAAGCTCGGGTCGAAGACCCCGGTGACCGCGGAGCTGGCGCTGATCGTCGGGACGTTGCGCATCGGCGGGCCCGAGGGCACCGAGGTCCGGATCGACGACGACGCCGGGGCGCCGGCCTGCGTCACGCCGTGCCAGCTCGAGCTGCGCCCCGGGCCCCACCTGTTGTTCTACCGTCGGGCCGGCTTCCGCGGCGCGCCGCGCACGGTCACCGTCGTGGCCAACGCGGTGGTCTCCGCCACCGCCGAGCTCGCCGCCGAGACCGGCTCGATCCTGGTGTCGACCGACGAGCCCAACGCCCTGGTCGAGATCGACGGTCGCGCGGTCGACTTCGCGCCGACCGTCGCCACCGGCATCCCGGTCGGCCGCCACACCGTGCGGGTCAGCCTGCGTGGCTTCGAGCCGGTGGTGCGCGAGGTCGAGGTCCGGGTCGACGAGCAGGTCGAGCTCAAGGACCTGGCCCTCGAGCCGCTGCGCCAGGTCTCGGCGGCGTCGCGCGAGACCCAGCGGGTCGAGGACGCCCCGGCCTCGGTCACGGTGATCGAGGCCGCCGAGCTCGAGGCCTTCGCCTATCCCACGATCCTCGAGGCGCTGCGCGGCGTCCGCGGCTTCGCGATCAACTACGACAGCATCTACGGCAACGCCGCGGTCCGCGGCCTGGGGCAGGCCAACGACTACAACAACAAGCTCCTGCTCCTGTCCGACGGCGCGGTGCTCAACGAGAACGTCCTCTACCAGGCGTTCGTGCACTACGACGGTCGCACTGACCTCGGCGACGTCGAGCGGATCGAGGTCGTGCGCGGGCCGGCCTCGGTGCTGTACGGCACCGGCGCGGTGTCGGGCGTCGTCAACCTGGTGACCCGCGGCCGCGACGCCCCGACCGGCGTCCACGCCCAGGCCTCGACCTACGACGGCGGCGTGGCGCGCGCGCGCCTCGGCGGCACCTACCGCGGCGACGACGTCGGCGCCTGGGCCAGCTTCGGGATGGCCCGCGCCGGCGGGCGCGTGGTCGACCTCGGGCCCGACGCCGACGGCGCCGGCCAGGTGATCGACGGCTACGACAAGTTCTACGGCTGGACCGCGAGCGGCAAGGCGTGGTGGAAGAAGCTGACGCTGCAGAGCTTCTACACCTGGCGGCGGCTGACCGTGCCGACCGGCTCCTTCGGCTCTCGGGTCGGCGATCTGCGCAACTACTCCGACGATCGCCGCTTCCTGACCGAGCTCAAGTTCGAGGACGACCTGTCGGCCAAGGTCAAGCTGACCCTGCGCGGCTACCTCAACTGGGCCTACTACCACCAGGACGCGGTGTTCGACGCCGAGACCGAGCTGGGCGACCCGTTCGTGCAGAACTACCAGGAGACCTACCGGAGCTGGTGGGCCGGCGCCGAGGCCCGGCTGGCGATCGCGTTGTCGCCGCGGCTCAAGCTCGGGCTGGCCGCCGAAGGCACCTTCCACACCAAGGTCGAGATGGCGACTGGCCAGTACGAGGCCGACGGCACCTGGACGCCGATCCTCGGGGTCAACTCGCCCTACCAGGTCGGCGCGCTGGCGGCGCTCCTCGACTGGCAGGCCCACCGCCGGGTCGCGGTGTCGGCCGGCGCGCGCTTCGACTACTGGAACATCGGCGGCAACAACCGGGCCCTGGCCGGCGAGCCCAACGTCGTCACCTCGTTCCCGGCGCTGTCGCCGCGCGTCGCGGTGATCGTCAAGCCGACCAGCCGCGACGTCGTCAAGGTCATGGGCGGCACCGCGTTCCGCGCCCCCAGCGCCTTCGAGTACTACTACGCCGACGGCGGCGCGACCCAGGCCCCGTCGTCGGTGTGCGGCGAGACCCTCGACCCCGAGCGGGTGTACTCGGGTGAGGTCGAGGCCAGCCGGCGGTTCCGCCGCGACTGGGTCGCGCTCGCCGCGACCCACGCGACCTACGCGGTAAACGTCGTCGAGACGGTCCCGGTGCCGACCGAGGCCCGGTGCGGCAACGCCAACGGCGAGATCGATCCGGCGGTCAACTACTACCGCAACAGCGCCGTCGATCAGCTCATCCTCGGCGCCGATCTCGAGCTGCGCCGCGAGTGGCGCGGCGGCACGATGCTGTCCGTGCAGTACGGCGTGGCCCGGGCCCGCTACCTCGAGGCGCCCGATCCGGCGGTCGCCGACCGCGAGCTGCCCAACGCCCCGACCCACTACGCGGCGATCAAGGCGGTCGTGCCGCTGGTGCCCAACCTGGCGACCGGCGCGCTGCGGGTGGCCTACGAGGATCGGCGGCGCGTCGAGCCGGCCACCACCGATCGCACCGAGCGCGCGGTGGTCGCCGACGCGGTGGTGTCGGGGCGCGCCGGGGGCGCCGGCGTCCGCTACGCGGTCGGGGTCTACAACCTGTTCGACTGGAGCTACCGCCTGCCGGCCTTCCCCTACGCCACCAACCTGATGCCGCAGTCCGGTCGCTCGTTCATGCTGAGCCTGGGCGTCGAGCGGTAGCCGCGCCGGCCCGTGTTAGGTTGCGCGCCATGCTGACCCCCAAGGCCACGTACGACGTGGTCGTCCTCCCTGGCGACGGCATCGGCGTCGAGGTCACCGCCGACGCGACCGCGCTGCTCGGCGCGCTGGCGCCGCGGCTCGGCGTCCACCTGGACCTGACCGAGATCCCGTGCGGCGGGCGCTACTACCTCGAGCATGGCCAGCGCGACTGGCCGGTGGGCAGCGAGGAGCGATGCCGGGCCGCCGACGTGATCCTCCTCGGCGCGGTCGGCTGGAACGGCCCCGACGGCCAGCCGGCGACGATGGCCGACGGCAAGATGGCCGGCTGGTCGCCGGTCATCGGCAACCGCGCCAAGCTCGGCCTGTACGCCAACGTCCGGCCGATCAAGCTCCTGCCCGGGATCCGCCACGGGCTGTCGGGGCGCTTCGCCCAGGTGTGGCAGCCGGGCCAGGTCGATCTGATCTTCGTCCGCGAGAACACCGAGGGCCTGTACAGCGGGATCGGCGGCGTCATCGGCGACGCGGCGATCGACACTCGGGTCGTGACCCGGGCGGCCTCGCGTCGGGTCATCACCAAGGCCTTCGAGCTGTCGCGGGCCCGCGGCACCGGGGCCCCGGCCGACGGCAAGCGGCGCGTGACCTGCGTGGTCAAGCACAACGTCCTCTACGGCTGCAAGCTGTTCCTCGAGGTCTTCCGCGAGGTCGCCGCGGCCTACCCCGACGTCGCGCCCGACGTGGCGATCGTCGACTCCTTCGCGATGTTCCTCCTGACCCGGCCCGAGTACTACGACGTCGTGGTGTCGACCAACATGTTCGGCGACATCCTCACCGACCTGGGCTCGGTGCTCCAGGGGGGCATGGGCATGGCGGTCGGCTGCAACGTCGGCGACGACCACGCGATGTTCGAGCCGATCCACGGCAGCGCGCCGCCCCTGGCCGGCAAGGACGCCGCCAATCCGCTGGCGATGTTCGGCGCCACCGCCGAAGCCCTGCGCTGGCTCGGCCACCGCTACGGCGACGAGCGCCTGGGCCGCGGCGCGACCGCGATCGACGGCGCCATCGCCGCGGTGGTCGAGCGCGGCCAGCCGTTGACCGCCGATCTGGTCGGCCCCGAGCAGGCCGCGCCGCGGTCGGCGGTGTCGGCCGCGGTCACCGCCGAGACCCTGGCGCGGATCGGTTAGTACCTTCGCCTCCGCCTCCGCCTCCGCCTCCGCCTCCGCCTCGGTCTCCGCCTCGGTCTCGGTCTCCGCCTCGGCCTCGGTCTCGGCCTCGGTCTCGGCCTCCGCCTCGGCCTCCTCCGCTCAGCCCTCTGCCATCGCCCCGCGCTCGATCACCTCGCCGATCCGCCGCGCCAGCTCGTCCCGATCCTCCCGAGCGATCCACGGCAGCGCGATCCGCACGTCGGGGCCGCGGCCGGACGCGAACCGCAGGTAGTCGCCGAGCACCGACACCGCGAAGCGCGAGCGGCACACGAAGGTCTGATCGCCGCGCGGGCCGGCGACCGTGACCGTGCCGTCGGCGGCGGCCTCGAGGATCCGCCGGGCCCGCGGCCGGAACAGCGACCGGCGGTAGACCACGAGGCGCTCGCCGAGGTCGATCACCAGGACCTTGTCGAGCCCACCGGCGCTGGGCGGCCCGACCTCGACGGCGCCGCGCGCTCCACGCCCGAGCTCGGCCAGGGCCTGACCGAGGCGCCGGGCCAGCCGGTCGAGCTGGCGCAGCGCCGCCAGCCCGTCGTCGCTGATCAGCTCGCGCGGCTCGACGCCGAAGATGCGCTCGACCTGGCCGGGCGCGGTCTCGTGCCACAGCCCGACCGCTTCGCGCGGCAGGCCGCGGGCCACGACCAGGCGGCCGCGGATCGGCGACACGATGCGCTTGACCCCGCGCCGCAAGATCCGCGAGGCCACCAGCGTGCCGTCGGTGATCGCGAGCTGCAGGTCGGCCAGCCGGAGCGACACATGGCGGGGCGCGACCTCGAGGGACAGCACCCCAGCCGAGGTCGGTGAGGTCAGGAGTTCGCCGCTCGCGTGGGCGCGAAACGGGGCCATGTGACTACGATACCCCATCGGTGGCAGAAGCGGGACAACGCTCGCCGACCGGGGTTGCGGCGAGCGCGGCGGCGATCACGGCCGCCGGGCGGTCACCAGCTTGGCCACCAGGATCGGTTCCGCGGTCACGTCGACCGCGCCGGCCGCGGTCGCCATCCCCGCCAGATCATCGTCGAGGTAGTCGGCGTAGAACGGCTCGTGAAACTCGCGGGGGAAGCCGGCCAGGACGGCCGCCAGCTCGGGGCTGTCGGCGTGCTGGGCCGAGTCCTCGAGGACGATCAGCCCCCCTGGCCGGACCACCCGCACCAGCTCGGCCATGACCCGGCGCCGGGCGTTGCGCGGCAGCTCGTGGAACAGGTAGACGCTCGTCGCGACGTCGAAGGTGGCGTCGGCGTAGGGCAGGGCCTCGGCGTTCTCGGCTGCCAGCGTCACCTCGCCGACGTCGGCCAGGAGCGCGCGGGCCGCCTGCAGGTAGGGCACCGATAGATCGACCCCGTGGTACGCGAGGTCGGGGTGGGCGGTGGCGAGCTGGCGCAGGGTCCGCCCGGTGCCACACGCGACGTCGAGGACCCGGACGCGGGGCCCGGCGGGCCGCGACGCCAGCCAGCGCGAGATCGGCGGGATCACCTGCCGGCGCATCACGTCGGCGGTGCCGCGGAACAAGAGCTCGACGCCGAGGTCGTAGACCGCCGCCGAGTGCGGCGACAGGTAGCCGTCGGTCTGCCAGTGGAAGGTGCGCCGGTAGTACGCCGGGTAGCGGCCGCGATCGACCGCCGGCAGATCGTGGTAGTCGCCGCGGCGCTTGCGGGCGATCACCCGCGGCGCGTCGCGCAGGAGCTGGGGCAGGCGGCGCAGGTAGGTCGCGGTCGGGAGCTGGAACAACAGCTCGCGCGGGTACAGCCCGGCGTCGACGTTGGCCAGGTCGCGGGCGAACAGCGCCTCGGTGCGCGCCCGCAGGATCGGCAGCTCGGCGGTCAGGTCGGGGCGCGGGGTCCGGGTCAGGAGCCGCGCCGAGGCGCCCAGGGCGGTCGCCCCCAGCAGGAACCCGAGGTGCTGCGCGCGATAGGCGACGGCGTCGACGCGGGAGAGCATGGCCAACCGTAGCGCGGAACCTCGCGCCGCGATCAAACGCCCTTCGAGCGCAGGTACAGCGGCAGGATGACGAGGGCGTAAGCGGCGCACGCGGCGATCACGATCGCGATGTCGCGCATCGTCAGCGTCACCTCGAAGTCCGGCTTGTGGGTGCGCACGACCGACACCCAGGCCGCGCCCAGGCCGAGGAAGATCCACATGACCGAGTGCCAGCAGAACGACAGGGTGTTGATCGAGAACAACATCCCCGCGAACGACGCCAGGAGCGCCAGGGCCCAGGCCTGGGCTGGACGAGCCTCGGGGTAGCGGTCGAGGGTCCGGATCCCCACGACCAGGGTCTTCACGGTCAGGGTCAGGAGGCAGATGAACAACACCAGGCCGATGAACCCGAGCTCGGCCAGGGCCAGGACGTAGGAGTTGTGCGCGGTGAGCGAGTGGTTCTCGGCGAACTGACGCTGGCCGACGCCGAAGATCGGGCTGGCCTTCCACATCTGGATCCCGGCCCCCCAGGCCTCGTAGCGGAGCTGGGTCGAGGCGTCGGCCTTGTCGCCCGAGCGACCGGCCATGGCCATGACCGGCGCGGCCAGGGCCCCGGCGGCCAGGAGGCCGGCGATGCCGAACCGCCGGGCGAAGTACACGCCGCCGACCAGCGCGAACACGACGATGCCGCCGCGCGACTGGGTCTTCAGCACGCACCAGAACACCAGCACCGAGCCGACCACCGCCAGCGCGATCGTTCCGATCCGGCGCCGCTGGTTGGCGAACGCGATGAGCAGCGAGAAGCCGCCGATGCAGATCGTCATCCCGAGCTCGTTGGGATCCTGGAGCTCGCCGCGGTAGCGGACCCGATCCTCGATCGAGAACGTGTCGAACAGTCCGCCTTTCTCGCACCGGTACTCGGAGCCCGGCTCGGAGTCGTCGCCGTAGCAGTCGTCGGCCAGCTCACAGGGGCGCCCGTCGGGCACGCCCTCGCCCGGGTGCTCGGCGTCGGTGACGATGCAGGTGCGATCTTGGAGGCCCTGGTGGATGCCGACGATGGTCAGGCCCATGCAGGTCAGGAGTAGGGTCGCCGCCACCACCCGCAGGGTCCGCAGGCCCTGGACGGCGTGGCCGATGGTCGCGAACAGGATGAACAGGATGATCAGCTCGATCAGGTTGTGCTGGAACGCCGGCCCGGCCTTCATCACGTTGCACGCCAGGGTCCAGCCGATGAACACCAGCACCCAGCGCAGGATCGGGGTCGCGCGCAGCTCGAGGAGGCGCAGCTTGACGTCGAGGACGTACCCGCCGGCCGCGGCGAGCACGAACAGGTACAGCATCGGCAGCTTCTGGAGCGCCGTGAAGTACTCCTGCGGCCGGGCCAGCATGAAGAACAAGAGCCCGCAGATGCCGAAGATCGAGAACACCAGCCAAGATCCTACGAGCCCGGGACCACCCAAGTCATCCGTTCTCGCGGCCGATCCATCCCCGCCTCCGTCCGCCGTCGGCGCGATCGGTCGTCGGCCGATCCGAGGTCGGCGCGCTCAGAAGTCGGCGCCGACGTTGAAGCCGAAGGTCAGGCGGCTCAGGCGCGCGTCGATCGTGCGGCCCTGGCCGCCCTCGGGGTGGAGCCGGTAGAACTCGGTGCCGTGGTCGACGAACAGGCTGGCGTTGACCTTGGGCCCGACCGGGATGAAGAACAGCGGCCAGTACAGGAACCCCAGGGCGCGGACCTTGCCGCGGAGCTGGACGCCGACGCCACCGGCGATGCCGCGGCCGCTGTAGTCGACGCCGCGACCGCCGCGGCCATCGCCTAGCGTCGCGTCCATCCGGCCCAGGCCACCGCGGGCGTAGAGCTGGACGCCGGAGGCCAGACGGACCAGGTAGCGGGCGTCGACCCCGAGGCGGACCGCCGACATCCCCAGGTCGTCGCCGCCGGCGCTCCCCTCCGGCGCGAGGTAGCCCTCGATGGCGAGGGCGCCGACCCGGTGGCCGAGGGCCAGGCGGACGCCGAAGGTCTCGTCGACGTAGGCGCCGAGGTCGTCGGAGACCTCGGCCGGCCCCAGGCCGAAGGTGAAGTAGGTGCCGTCGGCGCGCGCCGGCGCCGCGGCGAGGACGAGGGCGAGGGCGAGGGCGGTGAGGGGGAGGGCGCGGAGCATGGCTTGAGTCTCAGCAACCTCGGTGCCACGAGTAAGCCGCCGGATCATCACGCCGGCTGACCGAGCGCGGCCGGGGCGCCGCGACATCGATGTCGCGGCTTCCGTGCTACACGGCGGCGTGGACCCGACGCGCTGCGATCGCTGCCTGTTCATCGCCGCGCTGTGCGTGTGCCCGGCGGTGGCCGAGGTCGGCCCCCTGGTGACCCGGACCCGGGTCGTGATCCTGCGCCACCACAGCGAGCGCTATCGCTCGAGCAACACCGGGCGGCTGGCCCACCTGGCGCTGGCGGGCAGCGAGCTGTGCGACGTGTTCGGCCCCGACCGCCACCAGCCCGGGCCGAACCTGCCGGCTGGGACCTACCTGGTCTTCCCCGAAGGGCCGGTCCACACGGTCGCGCCGACGCCCCCGCCGACCGGGCTGGTGTTTCTCGACGCGACCTGGCACCAGGCCCGCCGCATGCGGCAGCGCCTGCCGTACCTGCGCGGGTTGCCGCCGCTGGCCCTGGCGCCGATCCCGGCGGCGGCCCGGATGCGCGCGGCGCCGGCCACCGGGTTGGTCTCGACGATCGAGGCGATCGCCCACGCCCTGCGGCTCATCGAGGGCGAGCCGGTGGCCGCGGCCCTCGAGGGCTTGTTTGCGATTGCGGTCCAACGATCGCGCCGGAGCGGTCGAGGCTCGGTGGCCGCGGCCGGTTGACAGCCGCGCCGCGCGGCCCGAGGATCGTGGCGTGGACGCGCGCCGGATCGGCCTTCCGCTTTCGGTGAAGCTCATGCTGACGACGTCGATCGTGGTCGCTGCCGCGGTCGCGATCTCGGCGTGGTACGGCCGCCGCACGATCGGTGAGCTGACCCAGGACGGGGTCGCCGCCCGCCGCGCCGCCGGCGAGGCCGCGATCGTCCGCGAGTCGGAGCTCCTGGCCCGCAACATCGCCACCGCGGCGGCGATCCCGATGGCCCAGCAGGCCTTCGCCGAGATCGGCCCGCTCATCGCCGCGACCCGTCGCGAGTACCCGCGCCTGCAGTGGATCGCGATCGCGTCGGAGGGGCGGCTGGTCGCCGCCACCGACGGCGCGCCGACCGTCGACTTCTCCGATTTCGCCGGCAGCGGCGCCACGGTCGAGCACCGCCGCCTGGCGCCGGATCGCCCCGATTGGATCTACGGCGCGACGATCCGCCTGGGCGAGCAGCCGCTCGGCCAGCTCCGCATCGGGGTCTCGACCGCCGATCTCGACGCCGAGCTGGCGGCGGCCTTGGCGTCGGCCGACGCGCGGGCCAAGGCGTCGATGCAGACCGTGCTGCTGGTCGCGCTGGCGCTGCTCGGCGTCGGCGTCGCGGTCGCGGCCTGGCAGGGCATCCGGGCCGGCCGGCCGCTGCGGGCCCTGGCGACCTCGGCCGAGCGGATCGCCGCCGGCGATCTCCACCAGCGCGTCGACGCCAGCCGCGGCGATGAGATCGGCGCGCTGGCCCGCAACTTCAACTTCATGGCCGATCGCCTGGGCCAGCTCATGGCCGAGCAAGCGGCCAAGGCGTCGATGGAGCGCGAGCTGGCCCTGGCGCGCAGCGTCCAGCAGGGCATGCTGCCGCCGCCCGATGTCGTCGAGCACGGCCGGTTCCGGGTCATCGGCCACTGCGAGCCGGCGTCGAGCTGCGGCGGCGACTGGTGGACCTACCGCCGGCTCGCCAACGGCCGCCTGCTGATCGTGATCGGCGACGCCACCGGCCACGGCGTCCACTCGGCGATCGTCGCCGGCACCGCGCGCGGCGCGGTCGAGGCGCTGGCGGAGGCCGACGAGCGGCTGTTGACGCCGGATCAGATCCTGCGGTCGATCGACGGCGCGATCCGCAACGTCGGCGAAGAGAACCTGCTCATGACCGCGTTCGTGGCGGTGTTCGATCCGGCGACCGGCTCGATCCAGTACGCCAACGCCGGCCAGAACTTCCCGTACCTCATGCACATGGAGGCCGACCGGCGCCTCGACAAGAGCACGATCATCGCGGCCAGCGGCAACCCGCTCGGCGATCGCCTGCTCAAGCTCGACATCCGCCGCGGCAGCCTGCAGCTCCGGCCCGGCGATCTGTTCGTCGCGTTCACCGATGGCCTGGTCGAGCGGCAAGCGCCGAGCGGCAAGCTGTTCGGCGATCGGCGCCTGCGCAGCCTGTTCACCGGCCGGGCCCTCGCCGCCGACGGCGCGGCCCTGACCGCGCTGCGCGACGACATCCGCGACAGCGTCGAGGCCTTCGCCGCCGGGACCGTGGCCCAGGACGACATCACCTTCGTCCTGTGTCACTACGATCCGCCGGGGGCTGAGGCGGTCGGAGTCGCGGGATGAAGGCGGCCCTGGTCGGTGCGGCGGTGGTGGCGTTGGCTGGCGGCGCGTGGGCCGACGTGCCGCGCGTCGCGGTCGAAGATCTGCCGCCGTTGCCGGCCGCGCCCACCGATGGCGCCCAGACCCAGCTCGCGGTGGTGGCGGCGACCGCGGTCGAGGAGGACGTGGTGGTCGGCGCGGCCAAGCGCGAGCAGTCGCTCGGCAACGTCGCGTCGGCGGTCACGGTCTTGACCAGCGATCGCCTGCGCCGGTTCGGGTACCGCACGGTCGCCGAGGCCCTGCGCGGCGCCGCCGGCATCTACGTCGTCGACGATCACTACACCGAGCGGGTCGGCGTGCGCGGCCTGCAGGTCCTGGGCGACTTCAACACCCGGTGGCTGCTCCTGATCGACGGCGCCACCGTCAACGAGCCGTGGAACCAGTTCGCCGGGGTCGGCTGGGACGCGCCGGTCGCGATCGATGACATCGCGCGGATCGAGGTCATCCGCGGGCCGGTGTCGTCGGTGTACGGCACCAACGCGTTCTTCGGCATCATCAACGTCGTCACCCGCGGCGCGACCGAGAGCCCGCGGGCGTGGGGCCGGATCGGCGGGTCGCCGCTGGGCGGCCAGGCGTCGGCTGGGTTCGCGGTCGGCGATCTCGATCACCAGCTCCGCGCCTCGGTGACGGCGGCTGGCCGTCTCGGCGACGAGCTGACGGTGCCCGCGCTCGGGACGATCGACCGCGAGGCCGATCGCGCGCGGTCGGTGGCGGTCAGCCTGGTCGGGGTCTACGCCGGGGCCTTCGCGCAGCTGCGCGCCTACCAGCGCCACCGCGGTCTGCCGTTCGCGCCGTACCAGTCGGTGGTCGGCGATCCCGACACCACCGCGACCGACAGCCTGGCCATGCTCGAGGGCGGCTACACCCGCGAGCTGACCTCGCGCCTGGTCGCCACCGTCCGCGGCTACGCCAGCGCCTACCGCTACCGCGACGCCCTCGTGCTCGAGGACGGCTCGGGGACCTTCACCGACATCGGCGACTCGCGGTGGGCCGGGGTCGAGGCTCGCGGCCGCTACGCGCTCGTGGGCGGCGATCGCCTGGGCCTGACCGCGGGCGCCGAGGTCACGCTGATCGACACCGAGAGCCAGGCCTACTACGACGCCACGCCGGACGACGTCGTGGTGGTGCCCAAGGCCTTCAGCCTGCAGGGCCTGTACGCCGAGGTCGACGCCCGGCCGTTGGCGTGGCTAGCCCTGACCGCCGGGGTGCGCGCCGATCGCAACTCGATCCTCGAGGATCGAGTGTCGCCCCGGGCCGCGCTGTTCGCGAGCGGCGAGCGCTACGGCGCCAAGCTCCTCTACGCGGAGGGCTTCCGCAACCCGTCGGCCTACGAGGGCTTCTTCGATGACGGCATCCAGTTCGTCGCCAACCCGGCGATCGGCGCCGAGACCATCCGCAGCTTCGAGGCGGTGGTGTGGGCCCGTCCGCGCCTGGGCCTGACCGCCCGGGCCTCGGGCTTCCGCTGGACCGCCGATCGCCTGGTCGAGCAGGACACCGTCATGGTCGGGACCGAGACCCGGCTGCAGTTCGCCAACCGCGGCCGGTTGCAGTCGACCGGCGCCGAGGTCGAGGCGTCCTATCGCGACGCCGAGGGGTGGCTCGGGTTCGTCGGCGGTGCGGTGATGAAGGTCGAGGACGGCGACGGCGCGCGCGCGATCGGCGCGCCGCGCTGGACCGCGTCGGCCGGGGCCTCGAGCCGGTTGCTGCTGGGGCGGTTCCACGTCTCGACCGAGGCGCTGGCGATCGGCGAGCGCACCACCCGGGTCGAGGGCGAGCGCGCGCCGGCCCACGTCACCTGGAACCTGACCTTGTATGCGCCCTCGCTCGGCGGGTTCGACGCCACGGTGGGGGTCCGCAACCTGCTCGGCACCCGCGAACAGGTGCCGGCCCCCGAGGATTACGATCGACCCAGCGAGCTCGTCCCGACCTTGCCGGGCGATGGGAGGGAGCTGTATGCGCGGCTCGGCTATCGCTACTAGCGTCGCGTTGGCGGTCGGGCTGACGGTCGGGCTGACGACCGCCACGCCGATCGCGGCCCAGCCGCGCGGCGAGGACGAGAGCGCCGAGCTGGTCGACGCCGGGCGGCGTGCGCTGACCGCGGGTGAGCTGGGCGCCGCCGCCCGGGCCCTCGACGCCGCGCTGGCCTTGAACCCGCGCCGGGTCGAGGCCTACCTCCTGCGGGCCGCGGTGTGGGCGGCGGCCGGGCAGCCGGCGCGCGGCGTCGCGCTCCTGCGCAAGGCCCGCGAGCTGGCGCCGACCTCCGACGACGTCGTCGCCGCGCTCGGGACCCAGCTCGTCCTGGCCGATCAGCTCGACGAGGGCGTGCCGCTCCTCGAGGCGGTGGTGGCGCGGGCGCCGGAGCGTTACCAGGCCCAGGCGCTGCTCGGCTATCACTACGCCCGCGGCGAGCGCTGGCGCGAGGCCGTGCTGGCGATCGAGGCCTACCGCGCGAGCCGGCCGGCGGCGCTGGCCGCGGAGGACGATCGCCACCTCCTCGATCTGGCCCAGGGCTACCTGCGGACCAATCGGGTCGCGGCGGCGCGCACGATCTACGACGGGCTGGTGGTCCGCCATCCCGCGTGGATGGCGGCGCGGCTGGGTCAGGCCTGGGCCGCGGCCGCCGCCGACTGCCGGGTGGCCCGTCCGCTCCTCGCCGCGATCGCCAAGGATGCCCAGGCGCCGCGCACGGTGGTCCTGGTCGATGGCCAGTGCGCGCTCGAGACCTCCGCGTTCGCCGACGCGCGCCGGCTGGCGACCCGCTACCTCGCGGTCGAGCCCGACTCGGCGCCGGCCACGGCGCTGCTCGGCGAGGCCGAGGCCGGCCTGGGCAACCTCGACGCGGCGATCGCCGCCTTGAGCTCGGCCCGGGCCCGCGAACCCGATCGCCCGCGCTACGCGGTCCGCCTGGCGCGGGTGCTCGGCGCCGCCGGGCGCCACGACGAGCAGCTCGCGACGCTGGCCGCGATCTCGGTGCCGCCGACCTCCCCCGACTATCGCAACTACTGGGTCGAGTACGCGCGCGCGCTGGCCAACCGCGGTCGCCTGCCCGAGGTCTACGACGGGCTGCGCGCAGCGGTCGTCCGGATTCCGGACGATCCGGAGCTGGTGACCTGGCTGGGCCTGACCGAGCATCGGCGCGGCGACCGCGCGACCGCGGTGGCCACGCTCGAGCGGGCCTTGACCCTGGGCGACGGCGGCGGCGGGTTCACGCGCGGCGCCCTGGCGGAGGTGCTGGTCGACGTCGGCGAGCTGGCCCTGGCGGCGGGCGATCTGGCCGAGGCCGAGCGGACCTTGGCCCGGGCCGACGCCGTGGCGCCGGGGTTGCCGGTGTGGCGGGCCCTGGCCGCGACCCGCCTGGCTGGCGGTGACGCCGCCGGGGCGATCGAGGTGCTGGGGCGCGCGCCGGCCGCCGGCCTCGACGACGTCGCTCGCATCGTCCTGGCCCGCGCCCACGTCCAGCGCGGCGGGCTGGCCACCGCCCGTGCGCTCCTGGCGCCGCGCGACGTCGCGGCGCCGACCGCCGCCGAGGTCGCCCTCGAGCTGGCCGCCCTGGAGCTCGTCGCCGATCAGCCCGAGCTGGCGGTCGCGGCCCTGACCGCGTTGCCCGACGACGTCGAGCGCACCGCGCCGCGGGTGGTCGAGGCCCTCGCCACCGCGCGCCACGCCGCCGCGGTCGCGGCCCTGCGCGCCGGCCAGGCCACGCGGGCCCTGGCGCTCCTCGACGAGGTCATCGCCCGGGCCGAGGGCGAGGCGGCGATCGCCGCGCAGTGCGACGCGGCGCTGGCGGCGGTCGCGATCGGCGATCGCGACCGCGCCCTGACCCGGCTGCGCGCGGTGGCCAAGCTCGGCTGCCGCTATGGCAGCGCGGCCGACGCCCAGGCGGTGCCGGTCCTGACCGCGTTCGTCGACGGGCTGGCGCCGCGCCGCGCCGCAGCCGCGGTGACCAAGCTGACCTCGCTCCATCGCAGCTCGACCGGGGTGACCAAGGCCCTGGCCGGGTCGGCCCTGCGGGTGATCGCGATGACCGCGGCCGAGCGGGCCTATCGCGACGGCAAGCTGCCGGCGGCTCGCAAGCTCCTGGTCGCAGCCAAGGACGTCGCGGTGCGAGCCGGCAGCGACGAGCTGGCCTACGATCTGGCGGCCCTCGATCTCGCCGACGGCAAGGTCGAGCTGGCCAAGGCCGGGTTCGCGCGGATCGCCGCCCGGGTCCCCGAGGCCCTGATCGGCGCTGGCATCGCCGCCGATCGCGCTGGCGATGGCGCCGCGGCGCTCGAGCTGTGGCGCCAGGCGCGACGAGCCGGCGCCAAGCTGTCCACCCTCGACGAGTGGATCGCGGCCAAGGAGCGGATCTACGGCGGAGGTGGCCGATGAGCCGCGGCCTCTTGGCGCTGGTCGTCACGCTCGCCGCGGTCGGCACCGCGTCCGCCGAGCCGCTCACGGTCGGGGTGTTCGCGCCGTCGACGCCGTTCGCCGGCACCGCGGCGCGCCTGGAGTTCGCCAAGGCGGTGGCGGTCCACGTCGGTGGTCCCGACGCCGTCGGTCGGGTGTACGGACGGTCCGCGGACTTCGCGTCGGCGGCCGCGCGCGGTGAGATCCAGCTCGCGGTGGTCGACGCCACCTACCTGGCGACCGCCAGCCTCGCCCACACCCCGCTGGCGGTGGCGGTGGCCGACGGCGACGCCAGCGTCGGCTGGCAGCTCATCGCTCGCACCGGGATCGCGACGATCCTCGAGCTGCGCGGCCGCACGGTCCTCGCCCCGGTCGGCGACGGGCAGCACACCGCCTTCGTCGATCACGCGCTCCTGGGCGGCGAGCTGCCGCCCGGGTTCTGGCGCGTCGAGCCGTCGCCGGACGCCGCCTCGGCGGTGGCCGCGGTCGGCCTGGGCAAGGCCGACGCCGCGGTCGCGCCGCTCGGCCTGGCGCTCCCCGGAGGCGTCGCGGTGGTGGCGGCGCTGCCCTCGGTCAGCCGGCCGATCGCGATCGCCTTGAAGGCGGCGCCGCCGGAGGTCGTCGCGGCGGCCCGCGGCCGCCTGCCGAGCTTTTCGGCCAGCGGGCCGATCAATGGGTTTCGCGCCGCCGGCGGCGACGCCTATCGCGGGCTGGCCCGGCGGTTGCGGCGGATCGTCCGGCAGGCGCCGCTGATCGTGCCCAACCTGCGGCTCGCGGTCGACGCGCTGCTCGACGGTCGGCGCTTCGCGATCACGACCGCCCCGGTGACCGACCTCTTCCGTCGCGATCGCGCCGCGGCTAGGGCCCGCGAATGAACAAGTCGGTCGAAGATCGCGGTCGAGGCGCCCGGATGGCAAGGCGCGAGGAGCGGCGCACACTCTCGGTGTGAAACCGACGAGCAACGCCGCCAGCCGGGATGGATCGGCCGCGAGATCGGCTGAGTTGTTCTTTCGCGGGCCCTTAACGGTCGCGGTCGGTGACGGATAGCCGGCGCGATCGCGCCGGCGAGCCGCGCAGCGCGGCGGTCACAGCGCGGCGGTCACAGCGCGGCGGTCACAGCGCGGCGGTCACAGCGCGGCGGTCACAGCGCGGCGGTCACAGCGCGGCCAGGGCCGTCGCGAGCTGGCTGGCCAGCGGGCCGACCACCGCCGGATCCTTGATGTCGATCACCGGCTCGGTGTCGTACTGCTCGTAGAACAAGGACGCCGGGACCTCGGGCGCGACCCCGAGGGCCTCGCGCATACGCTTGTGGTCGGGCACGAAGCCGCGCGAGCACAGGTTGGTGATCGTGGTGCCGATCGTGCCCTGTAGCCCGCAGATGAAGATCGCTGCGGTCTTGGGCGAGAACCCGCCCGGCGGAAGGCCCAGGCGGCGCTCGAGGTCGGGCAGCCGATCGGGCGCGAAGAACTGCTCGACCCGGCCGACGTCACCGTCCCAGCCGGGCGACTCCTTGGGCCGGCTGACCGTGCCCCAGTAGCGCAGGCCGCGCTCGGCGACCATCGCGCCGAGCTCGTCGCGGTAGCCGAGATCCGAGGCGTGGGACGCGCCGTGCAGGAGCACCCAGCGCGACAGATCGGCGTTCGGGTTGCGGCAGAGCTCGCTGCGCACCATCGACACGAACGGCGCCGAGCCGGTGCCGGCGGCGACCATCACCCGCAGGCGGGGATCGTCATCGCCGACGGTGTCCTTGATCGTGAAGACCCCGGCGGCGACCGGCCGCATGTAGATGCGGTCGCCGCTCTTGGTCTTCCACAAGAGGTGGGTGAGCGGGTTCTCGCTCTCCGGCTTGGCCACGAACCGGATGTAGAACTCGATCAGGCCGGTGTCCTCGGGCGCCGACGCGATCGACATCGAGCGGCGGACCGAGCCCAGCTCCGGCCGAACCTCGTTGTTGAGGCCGAGCACGCAGTACTGGCCGGGGATGAACCAGCCCGGCGCCGGTCGCTCGTCCGGTGCGATCCGGTACAGGCTCAGCGCATCGGTCAGGTCGATCCGCTCGACCAGGGTGGCGTTGTAGACCAGCGGCTTGGGAGCCATGGCGACCTCCGGAGGCGTGGGTGGAGCTAGCGAACCTGGACCTCGTACCGCATGTCGTCGGGCTCCGCGACCTTCATCCCGCTGAACGTGAAGACCTCGCCGGGCATGCCGATGTTCTGCAGGGTGCCCGGGAACTTCAGCCCGCCGACCTCGACCCAGTCCTTGAACCGGTAGCCGATGCGACCACTGGCGCCGCGCGGCTCCTCGATCACCTCGGGCAGCTTGGTCTCGTTGTTGAAGTTGAAGAACCAGGTGTTGGTGCCGACGCCGGCCTCGAACGTGACCTTGATCGACACGCACGACGGCTTGCACGCGTCGATCTCGGGCGGCATCTTCACCTCGGCGTTCTCGACCGAGAGGATGGCGCCCGGGTCCTTCAGCTTGTACACGCCGGCCAGGTAGTAGGCGTCGGCGTACAGGTGCTGCTTGGCCTGCTTGGCCTGCTTGGCGCCGTCGCCGCGGGTCAGCTCGCCGCCGTCGTAGGCGGCCCACGGCACGCCGTCGCCGAAGAGCTGCTGCTTGATCGTGAACGCCTTGATCTCGTCGGGGTTGCCGCCCAGGGTCGAGACGTCGGTGCCGACGTAGTAGTGGCGGCCGTTCCAGCGATCCCACCAGTGCTCGCGCTGGATGATCACCTTGCCATCGTGGGTCAGGGTCATCGCGAAGTGCAGCTCCTTGACCGCGTCCCACGCCGGGGCGCCGCCCAGCGCCGCGATCGCGGCGTCGACGACCTCGACGGCCTTGGGATCCGACTTGGCGGCGTCGAAGGCGACCGGGGTCGGCTGAGTGGCGGCCGAGGTGCGGGGCTTGGGGCAGGCCGCCAGCAACGGGACGGCAGCCAGGGCGAACGCGACGAGCTTCATGGCCGGGAATCTAGCCCGGGTGGTCGCGGGCCGGGGCCAGGGCGGCCGAAAACTGGCCCCGGGCCGGTGCGACCAATAGCCTCGCGCCATGCGCCGCCTCTGTCTGGTCCTGGCCGCGGTCGCCGTCCCGGCGTCGGCGGTCGCCGAGCCCGCCCTCGACGACGATCGCGCGGTCGCCCTGGCCGCCGAGCTGGCCGCGGTCAGCGGCGGCGGGACGACTCCCGGAGGCCTGCGGGTCGCCGGACGCTACCTGTACCGCCTGGCCGAGCGCGACTGGTTCGACGGTAGCGTCGGCTTCACCTACGGCGGCGACGCCCGCGGCTGCGGGATGGTGGGCTCGGGCGAGATGACCTGCGACCACGGCGTCGCCGAGGGCTTCGCTGGCGATCTCGCGCTCGGCGTCCGCCGGGATCTGGGCCGGCGCGCGGACGTCGTCCCCTATGCGCGCGGCGCCGTGTTCGGCCGGGTCTTGCGGTTCGCCGGCGATGACGTCACCGGCGCGGCGATCGGCGGCGAGGTCGGCGTCGGTCTGCGCATCGGGCTCGGGCCCGGGCTGGCCGTCACTGGCGGAGCGTCGGGCTTCCTCGGGGTGGCTCGCCTCGATCGCGAGATCGGGACGGCTTCGCAGCTCGGGCTCGCGATCGGCGCAGCCGCCGAGTTCCGCATGCGCTGAGGCGGAGGCAGAGGCGGAGGCGGAGGCCGAACCGAGGCGGAACCGGAACCGGAACCCGAACCCGAACCCGAGACCGAGACCGAGACCGAGTCCGAGTCCGAGGAGGACGAGGACGAGGAGAAGGAATGCGGGCCCGGGGGCCCGCGGAGGTGGCTAGCGCGCGAGGGCGTAGGTCACGGCACCGACGCGGTCGGCGAGGACGCGGACGGTGGCGAGGGACGGCTCGTCGAGCCAGCGCCAGGCGAGGGCGACCTCGAGGGCGAACTTGGTCTCCTGGGCCTCGGCGGCGGCGATGCGGTAGGAGTGCTTCTTGTCGCGGCCGGTGCGG
>JAGPCY010000064.1 GCA_018057825.1 Kofleriaceae bacterium
GAACCCGACCCCGAGCCCGAACCCGAACCCGAGTCCGAGACCGAGGCCGAGACCGAGGCCGAGACCGAGGCCGAGACCGAGGCCGAGACCGAGTCCGAGGCGGAGACCGAGACCGAGACCGAGGCCGAGGCGGAGGCCGAGACCGAGGTCGAACCGGAGTTCAAGTCCGAGTTAGCTCGTGATCCCGGCGCGCCGGCGCACCAGCCACTTGCGCAGCTCCTCGACCCACAGCACCAGGCTGCCCACGACACCGAGGGCCACGGCCTCGCGCCAGCCGAACGGCACGGTGTGGAACACCCGGCCCAGCGGCGACCAGAAGACCACCGCGACTTGCAGCAGGTTGCCGAGGATGAGCCCGCCGATCAGCCAGTGGTTGGCGAGGCCGCCGCGGTGAAACGCGCTGTGGGTCTCGGAGCGGCAGTTGAGGACGTTCCACCACTCGCAGATCGCGAGCAGCGTGAAGGTCTCGGTGGTGACCTGGGGCGGCGGCACGCCGGCCTCGAGGCGGAGGATGAACCAGCCCAGGGTCACGGAGACGATCGTCGGCACCATCACCGCCATCCGGGTCAGCAGGACGCGGGTGAGGAGCGGCTCATCGCTGGCGATCGGCGGGCGGGTCATCTCGTCGCCCTCGGCCGGCTCCATGATCAAGTTGACGGTGACCAGGCCCTCGGTGACCAGGTTGTTCCACAGGATCTGCACCGCGGCGAACGGCGGCGGGTAGCCGGCGATCAGCGCCAAGAGCAGCACCAGCACCTCGGCGGCCGAGGTCGACACCAGGAGCAGCACCGCCTTCTTGATGTTGCGGTAGACCACCCGCCCTTCCTCGACCGCGGCGACGATCGTCGCGAAGTTGTCGTCGCCGACCACGATCTTCGACGCCTCCTTGGCCACCTCGGTGCCGGTCTGGCCCATCGCCACCCCGACGTCGGCCGCGACCAGGGCTGGCGCGTCGTTGACGCCGTCGCCGGTCATCGCCACGACCTCGCCGCGGGCCTGGTACGCGCCCACGATGCGCAGCTTCTGGGCCGGGTGGACGCGGGCGAACACCGCGATCCGATCGAGGTCCGCGGCCAGCTCGGCGTCGGACATCGCCTCGAGCTCGCGGCCATCGACCACGCGATCGTCGGGGCCGGCGATGCCGAGCTCGCGCGCGATCGCCGCCCCGGTGGCTTTGTGATCGCCGGTCACCATCACCGGCCGGATGCCGGCCCGCCGGCACCGCACCACCGCCTCGGCTACCTCGGGCCGCGGCGGATCGATCTGCCCGAATAGCCCGAGCAAGGTCACGCGCCCGGCCAGACCGGCGAAACCGAGCCGACCGTCGAGGTCGCCGCCCTCGACCACCCCGACCGCCAGGACCCGCAGCGCCCGGGCCGCCAGCGCGTCGCTCGTGGCCTCGAGCTGGGCGCGCAGGGCCGCGGTCAACGGCTCGTCGCCGTCGGGCCCGCGGACCGCGGCGCACAGCGGCAAGAGCGCCTCGGGGGCGCCCTTGACGATCACCCGATCGATCGGCGCGCCGGCCTGCGGATCGCCGGCGTGCTGGGTCGCCATCAGCTTGGCCGCGGGATCGAACGGCAGCTCGGCGCGCCGCGGGTGGCGGGCCCGCAGCGCGTCGGGCACCACCCCGAGCTTGATCGCCGCCACCACCAGCGCGACCTCGGTGGGATCGCCGATCGGTTGCCAGCGCGGGGCCAGGTCGCGCGGCCCGCGCAGGGTGGCGTCGTTGCACAGCGTCGCCGCCTCGACCAGCGCCCGCACCTCGGCCGGCACCGCCGCCACCACCGCGCCGTTGGCCTCGAGCTCGCCGCGCGGTTCGTAGCCGGCCCCGGTCAGCGCGAAGCGGCGGCCGTCGGGCAGGGCCAGCGCGACCACCGTCATCTCGTTCTTGGTGAGGGTCCCGGTCTTGTCGGTGCAGATGATCGTCGTCGAGCCCAGGGTCTCGACCGCCGACAGCCGCCGGACCACCGCGCGGCGGCGCGCCATGCGCTGGACGCCGACCGCGAGCGCGATCGTCATCGCTACCGGCAGGCCCTCGGGGATGATGCCGACGACTTGGCTGATCCCGAGCATCACGACCTGACCCAGGGGCACGCCGCGGGCCAGCCCGACCGCGAGCACCAGCGCGAACAGCGCCGCGGCAGCGATGACCACGTAGCGACCGAACCGCGCGATCCGGCGCTCGAGGGGCGTCGCCGCGTCGGTGGCGGTGGCGGCGCTGCCAGCGATCCGGCCCAGCTCGGTCGCGCTGCCGGTCGCGACCACCACCGCGCGGGCCCGGCCGGCGGTCACGTGGGTGCCGGCGTAGACCATGCTCGCGCGGTCGGCCAGCGGGGTGTCGGCCGCGAGCGCGACGACGTCCTTGGCCACCGGCAGCGACTCGCCGGTCAGCGCCGCCTCGGCGATCTGCAGCGCGGCGTGATCGAGCACCCGGGCGTCGGCCGGCACCGCGTCGCCGGCGTCGAGCACGATCACGTCGCCCGGCACCAGCTCCCAGGCCTCGACCAGCGCCTCGGCGCCACCGCGGATCACCCGCGTGCGATGCACCTCGAGGCGGCGCAGCGCCGCCAGCGACCGCTCGGCGCGGCCCTCTTGGAGCGCGCCGATGATCGCGTTCAGGACCACCACGACGACGATCACCAGGGCGTCGCTCCGGTGATCGAGCGCCACCGCGATCGCCGCCGCCACGCACAGCAGGTAGATGAGCGGGCTCGCGAACTGGCCCGCGATCACCCGGGCCAGCGAGCGCCGCGCCACCTCCGGTAGCCGGTTGGCACCGACCCGGGCCCGCCGCGCCGCGACCTCGTCGGTGGTCAGCCCGACCGCGACGTCGGAGTCGATCGACGCCACCACCTGGCTCGACGACAACGCGTGCCAGAGCGGGGTGGGCGTCGGGGGCATCACGCACAGTGTAAGGCCGCGCGGCGGGCGCCGGATCGGGGGCGCGGCGCTACGCCGCAGCGCCGCTCAGCGCGCGCCCGTGAGCTCGGCCGGCAGGCCGCGCAGCTCGCTGGCCCCGGCCGGGATCTGGATCGACGACCCGGCGAAGTCCGCCGCGGTGATCGGCTCGGCGCGCCCGCCCAGGTGCTGGGCCAGGAAGGCCTCGGCCACCGCGGTGAACGCCAGCATGTTCTCGGGCCGCGCGAAGCCGTGGCCCTCGTCGGGGAACAGCACGTAGCTGACCGGCAGGCCCTTGGCCATCATCGCCTTGACGATCTGATCCGACTCGGCCTGCTTGACCCGCGGATCGTTGGCGCCCTGGCCGATGAGCAGCGGCCGCTCGATCTTGTTGGCGTGGGTCAGCGGCGAGACCGCCAGCATCTCGGCCCGCCCCTCGGGCGTCGACCAGTCCCCCATGCGGCGCTGGAACACCGAGATGAGCGGCTTCCAGTACGGCGGCACCGACTCGGCGAGGGTGATCAAGTTCGACGGGCCGACGATGTCGACGCCGCAGCGGAACGCGGTCGGGGTCAGGGTCAGGCCGGCCAGGGTGGCGTAGCCGCCGTAGCTGCCGCCGACGATGCACACCCGATCGGCGGCGGTCACGCCCTGGCTCACCGCCCAGGCCACGCCGTCGAGGAGATCGGTGTGCATGGCCTTGCCCCACTGCCGATCGCCGGCGTTGACGAACCGCTTGCCGAACCCGGTCGAGCCGCGGAAGTTGACCCGCAGGACCGCGTAGCCGCGGTCGGCCAGGAGCTGGACCAGGGCGTTATAGCCCCAGGCATCGCGGGACCACGGGCCGCCATGGACCAGGAGCACCATCGGCGCGCGGTCCTCGGCCCGGCCGTCTTGATCGGCATCGGCGGTCCGCGGCAGGGTCAGGTAGCTCACCAGGGTCAGGCCATCGCGGGCCGGGATCTCGACCGCGTGGGTCCGCGCCAGCGGCAGGCCCTCGAGGGCCGGCCGGGCGCTGTACAGGAAGGTGCCGCGCTGGGCGGTGCGATCCCAGCGCCAGAACCGCGACGGCTGGCGATCGCCGTTGTAGGCGACGATCCAGGTGCGATCGTCATGGCTGGCCGACAGCACCGAGAGGTCGCCCTCGTCGAGCTTGGCCAGGGCCGCCAGATCGGGGCCGATCGTCGGATCGATCACCTTCCACTCGGGGCGCGCGACGTTGAAGGACACCGCCCGGACCGCTCCGGTCATCGGGTGGATGATCGCGCCGCCGGCGTCGGCCCGCGGATGCTCGGCCAGGAGCGTCCGGCGTCCGGACGCCTCGACCAGGAACAGGCCGGCGGTGTCGCGATCGCGCGAGTCGATCATGTAGTAGCGACCGCCGTCCTGCTCCATCGCCAGGACCGCGGTGGTGAGCTGGTCGTCGGCCGGCACCGCGAACTGCTCGACCCAGCGATCGCCGGTCCGCCCCATGATCTTGACCGAGCCGTCGGGCAGGAACTGGTGAGCCAGGCGGACCTGGAGGTCGCCGTCGGCGACCGGGTTGACGTAGCCGGGGTTCTCGAAGACCCGCGTCGCCTTGCCGGTGGCCAGCTCGACCCGGTAGACGTCGTGGAGCGACGGGTCGCGATCGTTCATGCCGATCAGGGCGTGGCCGGGGTGGCGCGGCGACATCGCCACGAGCTGAGCTGCGACGCCCGCCTTGGGCGTGAGATCGAGGGCACCCCGGCCGTCGCGCCCGACCCGGAAGATGTGGAAGTTCTCGTCGCCGCCGGTGTCCTGCTCGTAGAGCACGTAGCTGCTGTCGGGCGACCAGTAGTACTGCCGGATCGGGCGGACCTTGTCGAAGGTCACCTGGGTCCGGCGCTCGAGGTCGTCGACCGGCGCGACGAAGACGTTCATGACGCCGTCGGCCGGCGCGGCGAACGCCACCCAGCGGCCGTCGGGCGACAGCTCGGGGGCGGTGCGCTCGGGGTTACCGAACAGGACCGCGCGCGGGATCAGCGGCCCTGCGGCTGTCCCTGGTGCGGCAGCGTGCGACGTCGCAGGTCGTTGGCTGGCGCCGCCACCGCAGGCGGCGACGACGCCAAGGAGGCACAAAAACGGGGTAGTACGAGGCACGGCAGGGGGCATGCCCCGGGGCCAGTGCAGGCGTCGAGCCAGCTCGGCTACCCAGGCGACACCCGAACCGCGGGCCGCCCCGGTCGGATCAGCAGGCGTGGAGGTCGATCGCACCCCGCCCGCACCGCCGCGCCCGACCCCGGCGTCGGCCGAGGTCGACGTCGGGTTTCTCCTCGCGGTGTTCGCCCAGGCGCCGGTCGGCGTGGCCCGGCTGGTCCTCGATCTGCGCGGCGCGGCGAGCGTCACCGCCGGGTTCTGCGCCACGGCGCGTGCGCTCTTGCCTGCGTACCTGCGCACCCTGGGGATCGCCGGGCTCACGGTCCTGGCCCCCGGCGCGCTCCTGGCCCCCGGCGCGTCGCTCGCGCGCCTCATGGCCGAGCTGGCCGAGGACGGGGTCGACGTGGGCGGGTGCCTGGACGGCTGAGCGACGCCGAAAACGCCGAAGGACCAGCAGGGTCACTGCTGGTCCTCCGTCGCGTCGAATTTCGCCATCGACGAGTGGCGGAGCGGACGGGACTCGAACCCGCGGCCTCCGGCGTGACAGGCCGGCGTTATAACCGACTTAACTACCGCTCCAGAAAACGTGAGACTAGTTGTCAGGGCTATCGTGAGGGGCTCGTAGGCGGAGCAGGGTTCGAACCTGCGACCACTGCCTTGTAAGGGCAATGCTCTTCCGCTGAGCTATCCGCCCGCGTCCTCGACGCGAGGTTGGAGGTTTCTAAACGACTGCCCGCGCACTGTCAAGCGCGGTGCGCACGATCCGCGCGTCGCGCGATCTGCGCGGGCGATCACGCCGTCGGCTCGGCCAGCGCCGCCCGCACCTTGGCGTAGTACGCGACCCGCTCGTCCTTGGTCAGCGACAGCCACGAGGTCGTCGAGTACCCGAGCATCCAGAAGAACAGCACGTCGAACATGTAGGCCGGCTTCCACGCGATGATCCCGATCTGGGTGACGAAGAAGCAGGCGATCGCGAACTTGACGTGGCCGAAGTGGCTGCGCGCCATGCGGTGGTTGGGGAACGGCCAGTAGGTCAGGGCGGAGACGCAGGCCAGCGGGATGAGCACCAGCCCGAACCACAGCCCGCCCAGGAGGTCGTGGAACAGCTTGGCGTCCGCGTAGGCCACGCAGATGAAGCCGAGCACCGTGCGCGGCAGCCCGACCCAGACGCCCTTGACCTCGATCGGCCGGACGATGTTGCGGGCGTGGCGGATCGACGCCGTCACCATGATCGCGCCGCCCAGGGCGATCGCCAGCACCTGCTGCTGCCACTCGACCATGCCGAGGTCGGCCTGGCGGTAGACGGTGTAGACGATCGCGCCGGGGGCGATGCAGTGCGACAGGTGGTCGGCGATCGTGTCGTACTCGGCGCCGAACTGGTTCGACGTGCCGAGCTTGCGCGCGACCCAGCCGTCGAGGGTGTCGCCGCACAGGTAGCCGAGCAACATCGCCACCCCGGCCCAGAACGGCCGGCCGTCGATGCACAAACAGATCGCCACCACCCCGCCCATCGCGTTGATGGTCGTGAAGACGTCCTTCACGCCGAACATGCGGTCGGGTTTGGTCATGGACCGCGTGTTCTAGCACCGCCCGGGGGACCGTGGGGCACCGTCGACGCAGCGGGATCGCCCGGCGTCACCCGCGAACCGGTCACACGCTCTTGAGCGCGCGCGGGCGGGCCGGCTCGACCGGGACCAGGTCGTGCTCGAACATCGTGATCCGCGAGAGCTGGTCGAGCTTGCGGCCCTCGTAGGCCGTGGTCATGAACGCCGAGATGATCTCGGCGTTGACCTCGAGCGTCGAGCGCAGCGCCAGGCACAGCACGTTGCAGTTGTTGATCTGCCGCGCCATGGTGGCGTCCTCGGTCGTCAAGCACCGGGCCGCGTAGATGCCGCCGAACTTGTTGGCGGCGATCGACACGCCCATGCCGGTCGAGCACAGGAGCACGCCGACCGCGTCGGCCCGGCCCCGGACCCGCTCGCACACCCGCTGGGTCGACGTCAGGTAGTGGGGCTGCTCGCCCTGGGCCGAGGTCACGACCAGCCCGTAGGCCGCGAGCGCCGCGACGTAGCCGTCGAGGTGTGGCAGCCCGTGGTGGTCGTAGCCGAAGATGATGTGCTTGCCGTGGTGCGATCCGAGCTGGGAGATCACGATGCGCCTCCGTGGACTCGCGCAGCCTCGGCGGCCGGGCGCGCTTGGACGATGGGTCCGAGGACCCGGTCGAACGCCCGCAACAACCCCGCGACGTCGGCGTCGGTGAGATCGCCGATCGTCGAGACCTGAAAGTGGCTCTCGTTGCCGGGCACGCCGTAGAGCAGGAAGTAGCCCTCGGCCTGCATCCGCGGCGCGAACTCGGAGTACACGAGCCCGGGCGGCAGCGAGAAGTTGACCGCGATCCACGACAGGCGCTCGCGCGGCAGGAGCGGCGTGCAGCCGTACTGCGCGAGGTGCTTGGCGATCGTGTCCATCTGCCGCTGGATGCGCGCCATGTGGTTGGCGATGCCGATCTGCTTCATGTGACGGCACGCGGCGTGGAGCGCGGCGTACAGCGGCACCGGCTGGGCGAAGCGCGGCTGGTGCTCGGCCCGCTGCCGCTCGCACTCGGCGATGATGTCGAGGTAGTAGCTGCGGTGGTCGCCGGGGCCGCGCGCGGCCTTGAGGGCGGGCAGGGACGCCAGCCGCACGAACACGATGCCCAGGCCGGCCACCGCCATGACCGCCTTGGCCGACGACGTGACCGCGAGATCGAGCTCGGCGGCCTCGATGTCGATCGGGTAGGCGAACGCGCTCGAGATGATGTCGGCGCCGACCATCACGCCCCGGGCCTTGCAGACCTGGCCGAGCTCGACCATCGGGTTGACCAGGCCCATGCGGGTCTCGTGGGAGACGTAGAAGCACCAGCGGATGTCGGGGTGGGCGTCGAGGAACGCCGCCACCGCCGCCGGGTCGATCGGCTGGTCAGAGGGAGAGGACAGCGCGTAGTGGGCGAAGCCGTTCTGCTTGGCCTGGTCGACCCAGCGGGCGCCGAAGAAGCCGTTTTCGAGGATGAGGCCCGGGCCCAGGGCCGACAGGGCCTGCATGCACCCCTCGACCGCGCCGGTGCCCGTCGTGGTGAGGATCGGCGCGAAGTAGTCCGCCGGGTTGCGCAGCCCCAGGAGCTCGCCGAGGGTGGTCTGGATCTCCGCGAACACCTCCCGGAAGCCCGCCTGCCGGTGGTAGTTGCACGGCGGCTCGGCCATCGCCGCCGCCACGATGGGCGGGATGCGGACCGGGCCGGGAGTAAAGAGGATCGGTAGGGTCATGGTGGTGGGGTGCCGGGCGGTGAGAAGCTGTCACCCGCCGGGGCGTAGTGACCGAATTTCAACAGATACGTAATGGCTTTCGGCGGTTGTGTAACGCGCCGGGGACAGTTCGGACACGAAAGCAAGGCGCGTTCCGCCCGGCCTGATCGCGCAAGTGGTGAGAACCCCTGGCGCCTCGTGTTCGACCCTTGCCGCCGGCCATGGTTAACGAGGTGGGAGTGGACAGGTCGCCGCATCCTGGGCCTCGGCCCCGGCCTCGGACTCGGACTCGGCCTCGGACTCGGACTCGGCCTCGGACTCGGTCTCGGCCTCGGACTCGGACTCGGCCTCGGACTCGGACTCGGACTCGGCCTCGGGCTCGGACTCGGTCTCGGTCTCGGCCTCCGCCTCGGTCTCGGCCTCGGACTCGGACTCGGCCTCGGACTCGGACTCGGCCTCGGCCTCGGACTCGGACTCGGTCTCGGACTCGGTCTCGGCCTCCGCCTCGGACTCGGGCTCGGTCTCGGCCTCGGCCTCGGACTCGGCCTCGGGTTCGGTCCCCCCGCCTCCCCCCTCCCCCTAACCGCCGCAGATCGCTTCGAGATCCGCGACTTCCTTCGGACACGAGGCCGTCAGCACCTCGTGACCGTCCTCCGTGATCAACACGTCGTCCTCGATCCGCACGCCGATGCCCCGGTACTCGGCCGGCACGTCCGGCGCGTCGGCCGCAATGTAGAGGCCGGGCTCGACCGTGATCACCATGCCGGGGGCCAGGGGCCGCGGCTTGCCGCCCACCGTGTACGCGCCCGCGTCATGGACGTCGAGGCCGAGCCAGTGGGAGGTCAGGTGCATGTAGAAGCGCTTGTAGCTGGCGTCGGCGATCCGGTCGTCGACCGGGCCGGCGAGGAGGCCCAGCTCCACCATCGCCTCGGTCAGCCCGCGGATCGCGAACTGGTGGAGCTCGTCGAGCGTCACCCCCGGCCGGGCCTTGCCGATCGTCGCGATCTGGACCGCGAGGACGCGCTCGTAGACCCGGCGCTGGGCCGGCGAGAAGCGTCCGTTGGCCGGCCAGGTCCGCGTGATGTCGGCGGTGTAGCCGTGGAACTCGCCGCCGGCGTCGACCAGCACGAGATCGCCATCGGCGATCGCGCACCGGTTGTCGACGTAGTGCAGGATCGTGGCGTTCTCGCCCGCGCCGACGATCGTGCCGTACCCGGGGCCGTCGCCGCCACGGCTGCGGAAGGTGTGATCGAGCGTGGCCTCGAGCTCGTACTCGAAGGTCCCGGGGCGGCCCTGGCGCATCGCCAGCACGTGGGCCTCGCCCGCGATCGCGGCGGCCTTGCGCAGGGCGTGGACCTCGGCGGGGTCCTTGTGCAGGCGCAGCTCGTGGAGCGCCACCCGCGGATCGACCACCGCCCGCGGCGGACGTTGGCCGCGCTTCTCGGTCTTGCGCAGGCGCGCGATCGTCCGGGCGATCAACAGGTCGGTGGCGTCGTCCAGGCCCAGGGCGTAGTGCAGCTCGTCGCAATTGGCGATCAGCTCGGGCAGCTTGGTCGCGAACTCGCTCGATGGATAGGCGGCGTCGGCGCCGTAGCGGGTCCGCGCCCCCTCGACCCCGGCGCGGCGACCGTTCCAGATCTCCATGTCGGGATCGCGCGGCGGCACGAACATGATGAAGCGATCGCCGTCGGCGCCCGGCCGCAGCACCACCGCGGCGTCGGGCTCGGCGAACCCGGTCAGGTACAGGACGTCCGACTGCTGGCGAAACCGGTAGTGCGAATCGCCGTTGCGGATGCGCTCCGGGAGCGAGCGGACCACGCACACCGCGCCGGGCCCGATCGCCTCGGCCAGGGCGCGGCGGCGGGCGGCGAACGGGTCGGCGGACCCAGGGTCAGACTGCACAGGATCGGGACCGGCGGCCATCCCCGGGTTCTACCATGGGGCGCGGTCGCGGCCGTCGGCGGTCGAGTGGCGGAGCAGCTCGAGCACGCGGACCAGTTCGTCGGGGCTGGGCCGGGTGAGGACCATGGCCGACGGGGTCGCGGTCGCGGCCAGGGTGGCGTCGCGCGAGCACAGGATCACCGGGACCTCGGCCAGGCCGTCGGCGGCGTGGACCGTGCGCGCCAGGGCGGTGCCGCCGTCAGGAGAGTCGTCGGCCGCCACCACGATCGCCGTCGGGTCGAGGGCGCGCAAGAGGCGGGTGGCGTCGGGCGGCACGGTCGGCATGGCGACCACGGCGAAGCCACCCTCGGACAGCCGGGCCTCGAGCGCGGCCAGGGCCGCCAGGTCGCGATCGATCACCACGACCACGTCCTCGCTGGGGGCGTCGGCGCGCCCCGGGGCGGTGGTCGGCAGCGCGGTCTCGCCGGTCGCCTCCTGCCGACCGCGGAACACCGCCAGCGCGATCTTGTTGAGCAGCTCGTCGACGTCGAAGGGCTTCTCGACGACGTCGGTCGCACCGAGCGAGATCGCGCGCTGGCCCAGGCCGTGGACGGCGGTCATCACGACCACCGGCACGGGGTCGCCGCGATCGCGGCGCAGGGCGTGGAGGAACTGCCGGCCGTTCATCCCCGGCATCATCAGGTCGAGCAAGACCACGTCGAACCGCTGCTCGGCCAGGGTCGCCAGGGCGGCGGCGCCATCGCTGGCGTAAGCCACGGTGTACCCCTCATCGGCGAGCACGCGTCCGACCGCCGAGCGCACCATCGGCTCGTCGTCGATGACCAGGATCGTCCCTCCCTTGCCGTGGGCCACGGGCGCAGCATACCATCGCCGGACATGTCGGGTGTGCCCGCCTACGTCGCCGCGTTCGAGGAGCTGCGACCCGCGATCACGACCCGGCTGGCCGAGGTCCGCGCCAGCCTCGACCACGCGATCGCGCGGTTGACCCCGGACCAGGCCCGGGCCCTGTGCGACGCGGTGCTGCACGCGCTGTCGACGTTGCTGGTCACCGGCGATCACACGCTGCACCGCGGCTTCGTCCACTCCTTCGTCGCGCTGCGCTCGGCCGAGGGCCTGGGACCCGATCACGCGCAGCGGCTCCTGGTGGCGATCACCGACGTCGCCGCCGGGGTGGCCAAGGCCCGGACCCCGACGGATGGCACCCTGGCGCTGGCCCTGCATCACGCCGCGCGCCTCACCGCCCGCATGGTCAACGACACGATCGCCGACGAGCTGGCGCGCCGCAACGGCCAGCTCGCCGCGCCCGGGGGGCTGCGGTGACCCTCGCGATCGCCGGCTACGGCGACAGCCACGTCGGCGCGGTCCGTGACACCAACGAGGACGCGCTGATCGTCGACGGCAAGTGGGGCCTGTACGCCGTGCTCGACGGCATGGGCGGCGCCAGCGCCGGCGACGTCGCGTCGACCAAGGCCCGCGACGTGATCCACGAGTACGTCCGAGCCCGGCGCGGGGCCCTGGCGCCGCGCCAGCTCCTCGAGGCCGCGATCAACGCCGCGTCGGCCGCGGTCCACGGCGAGGCCCAGCGCCGGCGCGATCGCCGCGGCATGGGCACGACCGTGGTGGCGTGCTTGATCGACGGTCGGCGGGCGACGATCGCGCACGTCGGCGACAGCCGGGCCTACCTCCTGCGCGACGGTCGGCTGCATCGCCTGACCAACGATCACACGATCGTCGCCGAGCTGGTGGCGCGGGGCGCGATCAAGCCCGAAGAGGCCGACCGCCACGCCTACAAGAACGTGCTGTCGCGCAACCTCGGCGCCAAGGCCACCGCCGCGGTCGACGTCAACGAGCTCGACCTGGCGCCGGGCGATCGTCTGATGCTGTGCTCCGACGGGCTCTACGGCTACGCCTCGAGCGAGGCCTTGCATCAGCTCATCGCGTCGACCGACGCCGGCGCCGACGTGGTCCGCGATCTGATCGAGGCGGCGCTGCGCGGCGGCGGCGGCGACAACGTCACGGCGATCCTGATCGACGCCGGCGCCCAGGCGGTGCCGCGGGCCACCGTGGTCCTGCAGACCAGCGGCGCCGGGGCGTGGTGGGCGCGGCGCGAGCGCCTGCTGGCCGCGGCCCGGGCCTACGGCGTCCACCGCTCACCGCTGTGTGCGATGCTGCCGCCCGACGACGCCATCGCCCTGGTGGCCGGCAACTTCGCCGACGCGGTCTATCACGACCTCGAGAAGGGCACCTCGGTCAACGTCTGGACCTTCGTCGAGAACCTGGCCGCGGGCTGGCTGGGGCGGGGCGGGGCGTGGCCGCCGCTGCGCGATCTCCTCGACGGCCTGGCCCGCAGCGCCGACGCGGTGATCCGCGAGCTGCGCGCGGAGGACGCCGCGCTGGCCGGCTTGATCGAGGGCGCCCTGGCGCGGGCCATGGTCAACGCCGAGACCGCGGCCGGCGGGGTCCTGGCGCTCCGGCTGCGCGCGGTCGAGGCCGAGCTGGTCCGGCGCGACGCCGAGCGATCGCGGGCCCAGGCCGAGGTCACGTCGAAGTTCATCGATCAGCCGACGGTGCCGTTCATGCGCGCGGTCGAGGCCCCGCCCGAGCCGCCGGCGCCCGACGTCGCCCAGCTCCTCGAGGGCGCGCGCCGCCGGGCCCTGGGCCGACCGGCCGCGACCCAGGATCGCGCGCTGTTCGCGCGCACCGTCGAGCACATCCATCGCATCGCGACCAGCTCGAGCGAGGCCGAGGCCGCGGTCATCGCGCGCGAGCTGTTCGACGTCCGCTCCCTCGACGAGGCCGGGGTCACGCCGCTGTACGACGCCCTCGACGCGGCCCGGGCTGCGCACGTCGACGCGGTGCGCGCGGTGCCCGGCGCGATGGCCGGCAAGGTCGCGGCCCTGCGTCGCCTGGCCGCCGCTTACCAGCGGCTGTCGAGCGCGATCACCGGCCTGGTGGTCGAGGCGGTCGCGCCGAGCGCCGAGGCCCTGCGCACCGCGGCCGCGGCCACCGCCGAGCTGCGCGCCCAGGTCGCCAAGAACGAGCAGCGGGTCGCCGACCTCGAGCGCAAGTTCGCCACGATCATCGACGACGACCTGCCGGCCGGCATGCGCTTCGATCTCGGCCTGGATAAACCGCGGCGCGCCGAGCCGCCGCCCCTGCCGCGGCGCCGGCCATCCAAGGAGACCCAGCGATGACCGAACTCGGCGAACGGATCGCGGTCCTGCGCGATGAGGTGCTCGATGTCGTCGCGGGCGGCAGCGAGGACGCGCCGGCGGTCGCGATCTTCGACGCGATCGTCCGCACCTTGTCGGCCGGGCTCGACACCGCGCTCGGGCTCGATCTGACGCTGCACGACGCGGTCGCGCGGCGCCTCGCCTGGGGCGACAGCGAGCAGCTCATCCTCGACGACGCCGATCGGGTGTTCGCGCGCCTGGCCAAGGCGGCCCAGCGCGCGCTGCGCGATCCCGACGAGGAGATGCTGGTCCTCGAGGCCGCCGCCGACGTCGTCTGCTCGACCGGCCGCATCCTCGGCCTGGCCGCGGTCGGGCGGGCGTCGCGCGATCGCGCCGCGACCCTGCGCGAGGAGCTGGCCCAGCGTCGCCTGCGCGAGGCCCTCGAGGAGCAGGCTGGCAATCTGCGGCGACTCAAGGAAGAGATCGCCTCCAACGACTTTCAGTAGAGCGTTTTCTGGAGAGGTTTGTCACCAAACCTCTCCTCGCCGGGGTCACGCCCCCGGCGAGCCTCCTCTCCGAGACGCCTCCCTCCGGTCGGCCGCGCCCCTCCGGGGCGCGAAGGTGCAGCGTGAGCGCTGGGAGACCTCGAGGCGTACTGCGTCGGGGCCAGGTCCCCGACGGGTCCCCTCTCCGAGACGTTTGGCGCGGAGGGCTCGAGGGTGCGTAGCGGGCGACGCACCCGTGCGCGACTTCACGTCGCGGTGCTCGGTCGCCGAAAACTTGGCCGGGCGATGCATCACCGGGCAAGCTGCGGCGTACAAGGGCCGGGCTGCCCGATGGCGATCGCATGACGCTCCGCGCGACGCACCTCGTCGTCCTCGTCCTCGTCCAGGCCTCGGGTGGCTGTGGTCGGGTGCGCGCCGACGCGGCACCCGCGGCGCTGCGACCTGCCGGGGCGGTCGAGGTCTCCGTCACGATGGCCAGTCGCCTCGATGGCACGATCGGCAGCGCAGCGCCTGATCTGTGGCTCGGCCTAAGCGATCGACTGACTCTCGGGATCACCACCTCGGACCGCAGCCGGGACGGGTTCGGCGCGAGCCGCGGGCTGTGCGTCGCCGGCTGCCTGCCGGCGGATGATCTTTTCCGGGGTCTCGACGTGGCCGCTCGCTTTCCCCTCGTATATGGTGCGCGGCGAGTGACAGGGGAGGTCGCGACCGACATCGCTACCTGGTCGCCGGCTCGAGCCGCCGTCCGGGTCGCTGCCATCGCCGAGCGCGACGGCGCGCGGTTCTACGCGCGCGCGCGCAGCGAGCTGGCGATCGGCCTGCTCGGCCGGGCCGACGGCAACAGCGATCGCCTGGCGGCCCGCTTCACCGTCGGCGCGCAGGGCTCCGGGCCGTTGGCCCTCGAGGTGACCGTCGGCGCTGCCGGGCCGGCCACCGACGGCTTCTTCGCCGACCTGGCGGCCCCCGCCGGGCTCTGGCTCGCGCTGCGCCCGGGCGGGCGGTGGTCTGCCGCCGCCGGGCTCGGCACGGACGATCTCCTGGGCGGGCGAGCCCGCCAGGGGTTCGCAGCACTTTCGGTCGAGGTGCGCGTTGCATCCTGACCTTGCGCTTGGACTCTGCCGTCCCCATGGTGGGGTCGGCTTGTTGCGCCGCGGGCTCGCGGCAGACGAGGCCCGAGATCCGGGCACACCTGGAGACAGCACTATGAAGAACAAGACGCTCGTTGGTTTGATCCCGTTCGCCGCCCTGCTCGCCCCCGCCCTCGCCATGGCCGAGGTCAACCAGCCGCAGGAGATCATCGACCGCCCGCGCACCACCCCGGCCGGCCAGATCACCGTCGGCGGCGACCTCATCTTCCAGAAGTTCGGCGACGCCAACGGGACCGCGCTCAACGTCGGTGGCCTCTACGGCGTCAACGACAAGCTCGAAGTCGGCGCGGCCTACGCCTTCGCCCTCGACGAGTTCGAGATCAAGGGCGACATCGGCCTGCACGCGGCCTACGGCATCCTGACCGACGGCAACCTGACGGTCGCCGCGGATCTCGGGTTCGGCTACAACGTCCTGGCCGAGGGCCTCGACCCGCTGACCCTGGGCGCCGAGGTCCAGTTCAAGGTCAACGACAAGCTCGCCGTGTACACCCCCGGCGGCCAGCTCGGAATCACGCTCGAGGGCGACGTCAAGCCGATCGCCCTCAACCTGCCGGTCGGCGTCGGCTACCAGGCCACCCCGCAGATCTGGGCCTTCGTCGACACCTCGATCGGCCAGATCGAGATCGCCGACAGCGAGACCGTGCTGTTCGGCGCGGACGTCATTCCCCTCGGCGTCGGCGGCTTCTTTTCGCCGTCGAACGCCATGGACTTCGGCGCCCGCATCGGCTTCGACGACCTGAAGGAGGCCGGCGCGGACTTCCTGACGGTCACCGCGTCGGCGCGCTTGCACCTTTGATCGTGTTGATCCCTGAACCCGGTGCGTAGCGCGCCGGGTTTGTGGTTTCTACCGGGCGGGTGTCCGGAACTCCGTGCGTTCGTGTTGATCCCTGAACCCGGTGAGTGACGCGCTGGGCGGTGGTTTCTACCGGGCGGGTGTCCGGAACTCCGTGCGTTCGTGTTGATCCCTGAACCCGGTGCGTAGAGCGCCGGGTTTGTGGATTCTACCGGGCGGGTGTCCGGAACTCCGTGCGTTCGGGTTGATCCCTGAACCCGGTGCGTAGCGCGCCGGGTTTTGTCGTTGTTGATCCCTGAACCCGGTGCGCAGCGCGCCGGGTTTGTGGATTCTACCGGGCGGGTGTCCGGAACTCCGTGCGTTCGGGTTGATCCCTGAAGCCGGGGCGCACGGATCGGCCTCGGTCTCGGTCTCGGGCTCGGACTCGGACTCGGACTCGGACTCGGACTCGGTCTCGGTCTCGGACTCGGTCTCGGACTCGGTCTCGGTCTCGGACTCGGACTCGGTCTCGGCCTCGGCCTCGGTCTCGGACTCGGACTCGGACTCGGTCTCGGTCTCGGGCTCGGTCTCGGACTCGGACTCGGTCTCGGCCTCGGTCTCGGCCTCGGCCTCGGTCTCGGACTCGGTCTCGGCCTCGGTCTCTGCCTCGGGTTCGGACTCCGACCTCCGCTAGAGGCGGTGGCCCCAGGGGTGCGCGGCGATGAGGGCGTCGGCGTGCTCGCGCAGGCCGGTGGGGAGGCGCTGGTCGAGGGCGTCGGCGAGGGCCTCGGCGAACTCGACGGCGGTAGGGAACCGATCGGCTTTGGCCTTGGCCAGGCCCAGCGCCAGCGCGCGATCGAGGTCGGGGTTGGTCTCGCCCATGAGCACCGACGGTCGGGTCGGCATCTTGTAGACCACGTCGTAGAGCGTGGTCGGGACGTCCTTGCCGGTGAAGGCCGGATGTCCGGTCAGGCAGCGGTACGCGATCGCGGCCAGGGCGTAGGCGTCGGCGCGCCGGTCGACGTCCTCGCCGCGCGCCTGCTCGGGCGCCATGTACGCCGGCGTGCCGATCACGTGGCCGGCGGTCAGGGTGCCGCCGCGCGCGGCCAGCTTCGACACGCCGAAGTCGAGGAGCTTCCAGCGCCGGGCCCCGTCCTTCTCGGCGAGGAACAGGTTGTGGGGCTTGAGGTCGCGATGGATCACGCCGGCGTCGTGGGCCACGGTCAGGCCGTCGGCGATCTGGCGCACGAGATCGAGTGTCTCGGGTGCGGTCAGGCGGCGGACCCGGCGTAGATGGTGAGCGAGGTCCTTGCCGCGCAGGCGCTCCATCGCGATGAACGGGATCTCGCCGCTGGTCAGGCCGACCTCGTAGACCGCGACCAGATGTGGGCTGTCGAGGCGCGCGGTCACCTCGGCCTCGCGCACGAATCGGCTGACCGCCTGAGCGTCGGCCAGGGTCGACGGGTGCAAGAGCTTGACCGCGGCCTCGCGGCCGTCGTGGACGCTCACCGCCTCGTAGACCTCGCCCATGCCCCCGCGTCCGATCAGCACGCCCAGGCGATACGACCCGACCTCCTGCTCGGTGTAGCGGCCCGGGCCGCCGACCTTGAGCGCGCGATCGAGCTCGAGGCGGACCTCGGCCAGGAGCGCCTCGCGCATCGACACCGCGCGGACCGCGCGATCGAGGCGCTCGACCGCCTCGACGGTGGCCCGCCGGCTGCGCCGCCCGAAGTAGTACGCACAGCCGTACAGGAGCTGGATCGTGACCTGGCTGATGATCTGCTCGCGCAGCGGCATCTGCAGCGTCGACACCACCGCCAGCTCGGGCACCGCGCGCGTGATGATGAGGACCGCGAGCACGGCATGGCCGAGGGCGCCGGCCAGATACAGCGACAGCGCCGTCGAGCGGAACTGGCCCAGGGCGAAGAAGTGGATCCCGAACAGCATCACCGCCGCGGCCGGCGATGCGATGCCCCAGTAGTGGACGCCACCGAGGACCGCGATGAACCCGAACACCCCGGCGATCACCACGATCCGCGTCGAGAAGTTGGCCGGGTCGCGCAGGCGCCACAAGAGGAACCCGATCGCCGCCATCATCGCCGCGATCGCCGCGACGAAGAGCTGCTTGGCCTGGGGATCGCCGCCCGCCAGGGCGACCGCGGCCGCGGCGCCGGCGCCGATCAGGATCGCCAGGAGGCCGAAGGCGCGGGTGCGCTCGAGCTCCTCGGCCTGCATCGCCGCTAGCGGGGTCGTCGCCGTGGTGTGCCGGCTGTCGGCGTCGGTCGACGACGGCAGCCCGCGCGTCCCGGGGAGCTGCTGGGTCGGGTGATCGTGGACGCTGTCGACCTGACCGCGGCGCCGGGCCGCCGGCGCGGCCGCCAGGGTCGCCGCGGCGCGGTCATCGGCGGCGACGTCGTCGCCCTCGCCCTCGTCGACCAAGGTGGTCGCCGCGGCGTCGTGCTCGGGGGGCGGCGAGGACGGCACGCCCTGCGATCATAGCCTCAGGCGCCGCGGCGGCGCCACTTGCGCCCAACCGGGGGCGCCCGGGCCGAAGGTCCATGCGCGAGACGGAGACCGAGACCGAGGCCGAGACGGAGACCGAGACCGAGGCCGAGGCCGAGACGGAGACCGAGGCCGAGACCGAGGCCGAGACCGAGACCGAGACCGAGACCGAGACCGAGACCGAGACCGAGGCGGAGACCGAGACCGAGACCGGCCGCGATCCCGTTCCCCGTTTCCGTTCCCGACCCCGACCCCGACCCCGTTTCCGTTCCCGACCCCGACTCCGTTCCCGTTCCCGACCCCGAGATCAGTGCGCGGCCTGGGGATCGACCGGGGCGACCGCCTCGACCACCCGCCAGTCGAGCACCCCCGAGCCCTCGCGCAGGAACTCGTCGGGGTTGGCCACCAGGAGCGCGATCCGCAGGACCTCGTCCATGTGCTTGACCGGCTTGACCGTGAGCTCGGCCAGGACCGCGGCTGGGATGTCCTTCAGGTCCTTCTCGTTGTCCTCGGGGAACAAGACCGTGGTGACGCCGGCGCGATGGGCGGCCAGGATCTTCTCCTTGAGGCCGCCGATCGGCAGGACCCGACCGCGCAGCGTGACCTCGCCGGTCATCGCCAAGTTCTGGCGCACCGGCACCCGCATCAGCGCCGACGCCATCGCGGTCGCCATCGTGATGCCGGCGCTCGGGCCGTCCTTGGGGATCGCGCCCTCGGGGAAGTGGACGTGGATGTCGACCTTGTCCTGGAAGTTCTTGGGCAGGCCGAAGCTGTCGGCCCGGCTGCGCAGGTACGTGATCGCGGCCTGGGCGCTCTCCTGCATGACCTCGCCGAGCTTGCCCGTCAGCGTGACCTTGCCCTTGCCCGGCACGACCGTGACCTCGGCCGGCAGGAGGTCGCCGCCGGCCATCGTCACCGCCAGGCCGTTGGCCAGGCCGATCTCGTCGGCGCCCTCGCGGCGGGCCTCGCGGTAGCGCTCGACGCCGAGCCACTTGGTCAAGGTCTCCGGGCTGACCGCGAAGGTCGCGCCGTCGGGCTTGCCGGCGGCCAGCCAGTCCTTGGCGATCTTGCGGCACACCGTGGCGATCTCGCGCTCGAAGGACCGGACGCCTGACTCCTTGGTGTAGCGGTGGATGATCCGGGTCAGGGCCTCGTCCTCCCAGGTCACCGCCAGGCCGGCGATGCCGTTGGCCTCGGCCTGCTTGGGGATCAGGTACTGGCGGGCGATCGCGATCTTCTCCCACTCGGTGTAGCCAGGCAGCTCGATGATCTCGAGTCGATCCTGGAGCGGCAGCGGGATCGCGTGCTGGTTATTGGCCGTCGTGATGAACATGACGTCCGAAAGGTCGTAGTCGAGATCGAGGTAGTGATCGTTGAACGTGTTGTTCTGCTCGGGGTCGAGGACCTCGAGGAGCGCGGCCGCCGGATCGCCGCGGAAGTCCATCGCCATCTTGTCGATCTCGTCGAGGAGGAACACCGGGTTGTTGGTGCCGACCTTCTTCAGCGACTGGGCGATCTTGCCGGGCAGCGCGCCGATGTACGTGCGGCGGTGGCCGCGGATCTCGGCCTCATCGCGGACGCCGCCCAGCGACTGCCGCACGAACTTGCGGCCGGTGGCGTGGGCGATCGAGCGCGCCAGGGAGGTCTTGCCGACGCCGGGTGGGCCGACCAGGCACAGGATCGGGCCGCGCATGCGATCGACCAGGGCCTGGACCGCCAGGTACTCGAGGATGCGCTCCTTGACCTTCTGCAGGCCGTAGTGCTCGGCGTCGAGGATGCGCTCGGCCTCGGTGATGTCGTGGCGGTCCTCGGACTTCTCGTCCCACGGCAGGGCCAGGATCCAGTCGAGGTAGTTGCGCACGACCGTCGCCTCGGCCGACATCGGCGACATCATCTTCAGCTTCTTCAGCTCCTTGCCGCACCGCTCCTTGGCCTCCTTCGACATCCGCTTGGCCTTGATCTTGGCCTCGAGCTCAGCCAGCTCGTTCTTGAACTCGTCGCGGTCACCCAGCTCCTTCTGGATGGCCTGCATCTGCTCGTTCAGGTAGTACTCCTTCTGCGACTTCTCCATCTGCTTCTTCACGCGAGTCCGGATCTTCTTCTCCACTTGGAGGATCTCGATCTCGGCCTGCATGAGCTCGTAGAGGCGCTCGAGGCGCTTGGTCGGAGAGGTGGTCTCGAGCAGCTCCTGCTTGTCCTTCAGCTTCAGGTTGACGTGGGCGACGATCGTGTCGGCCAGGCGGCCCGGCTCCTCGATCGTCTGCACGCTCATGAGCATCTCGGGCGGGATGCGCTTGTTGAGCTTCACGTAGGTCTCGAACACGCCCTGGACCGAGCGCACCAGCGCCGCCAGCTCGACCGAGCGCTCGTCGGGCTCGACCAGGGGCGTGGCCTCGACCACGAAGTGCGGCGTCGCCGACTCGAACCGGGAGATCTCGGCGCGGGCCTTGCCCTCGACCAGCACCTTGACCGTGCCGTCCGGCAGGCGCAGGAGCTGGATGATGTGGCCGATCGTCCCGACCGGGAAGATCTCCTCCTCCCGCGGGTCGTTGGTCTTGGCCTTCTTCTGGGCCGACAGGAACAGCTCCTTGTCGGTCGCCATCGCCTCTTCGAGGGCGCTCACCGATTTCTCGCGGCCGACGAACAGCGGCACCACCATGTGCGGGAACACGATGATGTCCCGGAGCGGCAGGAGGGGCAGGGTGCGCGTCGTCGGCTTGCCGGTCATGAGCCCCTACTCTATGCCGCGCTCCGGGGGTGGCAAGTTCATGCCTGTCGCGCTGTGGCCTGGGCTCCACTCCCGACCTCAAGGATTCCGAATGGTTGGAACGGGGCGAAGATGCCACGTCGATCGTGGTGCAAATGCCGCATATCGCCCGTCCGTGGTGAGGTCGAAGTGCGCGCGATCACGAACGCCCGTCGCGGCGCGCGTGCGCGGCCTTACCGCCGTCGGGGTCGGCATGGCGGATGCTGCCTCGCCCGCAGATGTCTCCCCCGCAGATGGACCTCGATCGCGCGATCTTCCTGGTCGTGGACAGCGCCAAGAGCCAGGCGGTTGCGCGCGCGTGGGAGCGCTTCGACAGCGCCGCGGTGCTCGAGGTCGCGCTGTTCTATCGGCCCTCGACCGACGTCGCGCTGGTCGCGGTCCACCTGGTGCCCGGCGACGCCCGCGGGCGGTGGATCGGCGAGGTCGTGGCCAGCGGCCTGGCGGTGATCGACCCGGGGCGCATGGGCGAGGGCGATCGCAAGGCGTTCTTCGCGTCGTACCTGGGCGCGTATCAACGACTCGGTGAGCCCCAGGCCGGGGTCGCGGCGGCGATGGTGATCCTGGCGCCGTCCGTCCGCGGCAAGGCTGCGGCCCGCGGCACTGGGCCGGCCCGGGCCCTGGCCGAGGTGCCCTCGCGACGAGCGGCCTCCGAGCCGCCGCCCTTGCCACCGCTGCCACCCCGCGGCGATCCGACCCGCTCGACCTCGCGCGGCCTGGGCGCAGTGCGCGAGCCGGGCGACGTGCCCGAGTTGCCGCCCCTGGGCGTGCCGGCGCTGTCCGAGGGCAGCGGCCGCGCGCGCGCGCCGACCGTCAACCTGCGGGGCGAGCGCCCGAGCGGCAGGGGATCGGGCGGCGCCGGCCCAGTGGCCGCGGGCTCGCGGCCCGGCACTGGCGAGCGGCCGGCCTTGCCCCTGACGGCGCGGTTCGTGCGCGGTGGGCAGTGGTCGCCGGCCCGGCTGCGCTCGCTGTCGGCGCGGGGCGCGTACCTCGTCACCGGCGCGCCGCCGCGCCCCGACGACGACGTCTATGTCGCGATCGACCTCGGCGATCGCTCGGCCCTGGTCCGCGGCCGGGTCTATCACGTCACCACCGCGCGTGACGCCGCCGCCACCGGCTCGGCCGGCTTCGCGGTGCGCTTCGACACCGCGCCCAGCGCGGCCCGCGGTCGCCTGCTCGAGCTGCTCCACGCCGCGCGCGCCGCCGGCGTCGTGATCCGGCCGCCGCCGGCCCGGGCCGCGATGCGCTTTCCGGTTCGCTGGCCGGTGACCCTCGGGGGCGAGGTGAGCGACGCCCTCGATCTGTCCCTCGGCGGCATGTTCGTCGCGGCGCTCGACCTGGCGGTCGACCAGGCGCTGGCGGTGACCGTGTCGCTCGACGATGGCCCGCCGCCGCTGGTGGTGGCGACGCGGGTGGCGCGGGTGGTCTCCGCGGGCGAGGCGGTGGCCCGCGGCCTGGTCGCCGGCGCCGGCCTACGCCTCGAGCCCCTCGCCGAGCCGGCGCGCGAGCGGTGGGCGCAGTTCCTCGGTCGGATCGAGCGGCGCAGTGGCCGCACCGTCGTGGTCGGCGCTGGGCTGGCGCGCCTCGAGGCCATCACCCGGGCCTTGACCGACGCCGGCTATGCGGTCGCGCCGTGCGCCGACCCGGGCGCGCTCCTGCGCACCGCCGAGGGGGGCGCCGCGCCCGACGCCGCGATCATCGACGACAGCCTGCTCGGCCACGGCGTCGCGCCGCAGTGGCTCGAGCAGCTCTTCAGCGCGCGCCAGGTCCCGTGCATCACGATGCGCGGCGAGGTCGGGCGGGCCCGCGCGGTGGTCGATCGCCTGCTGTCGGTCGGCGCTCGGTGACGATCACGCGGTGAGGCGACCGTCGGCGGCCAGCGCGCGCAGCGACCGTCGCACCGCGGTCCACTGTCGGGTCAGCGGTGGGCTCGCGGTCCCGGGGACGCTGACCGCCGCGGCCAGCGCCGTCAGCGCCGCCGGTCGTCGGTGCCAGCCGCCGTCAGGGGCCGGGGCCCAGGTCGTGCGATCGCAGAGCGGCGCGCGGCCGAGCACGATCACGCCGTCGGCGAACCGGCGCGTCAGGTCGAGGACCACCGGCGCGATCGCCGCCACCGGCAGCGTGCGCTGGTGGCGCGTCGCCCAGCTCGTCACCGCCGCGAGCCCGCGCAGCGTGTCGTAGAAGTACGCGCGCGGGAAGCACAGCGCCGGCCAGGTGGTCGCCGCGTCGCGCTCCTCTGCGTTGTGGCGCGTCGCCGAGCCGGCGCGCAGGCCGCGGCCGAGCACCATCGCCGCCGCGCGATCGGCGGTCGCGCTCGGACCGCGCTCGACCAGGGCCTCGAGCGGCGCGAGCGTGCCGACCATCGAGCTCGGGCACTCGTCGGTCACGCGGTACGCGGCCTCGTCGCAGGTGAAGCCACCGTCGGCGAGCTGGTAGCGCGGGTACCACGCGCCGATCCATGGCAGGGCCTCGTCGACCGCGACCCCACGGCGCGCCAGCACCCGATCGATCGTCCCGATCGCGCAGTGGCACGACGCCGCCCGCCAGCGCTCGACGCCGGGCGGCCAGTCGGCGTCGTCGATCGGGAAGCCGTGGCTCGGCAGCGCCGCCAGGCCGGCCACCATCGCCGTCACCGCCGATGTCGGGATGCGGTCGGTCCGACCGAGCTCGTCGAGGAGCGCCATCTGCCACCACGGCGAGTCCCACTTCGGCCAGTAGGTGTCGCGGGCCAGGCTGTCCGCGGCCGCGGCCGACGCCAAGGCCGCGACCTCGGCGTCGATCAGCGGCTCGATCGCCGGATCGTCGTCGGGCCAGCGCTCCGGCACCGCGGCCAGCGCGGCGTCGAGGTCGGCCGCGTCGATCGCCGTCGCGTCGGTCGTGATCGCTGCGGTCACTGGCCTCCGAAGGCATAGCGAACGATGCGGCGGTTCTCGCGATCCGCGACGTAGAGGTGGCGACCGTCTGTGGCGAGCCCTCTGGGTCCGTTCAGCGACCGGCTCGTTGTGGCAGCATCGGTCACGACGACGTCGAGGTCGGCCTGCCCGAGTACCTGGGTCGCCGTCGCCCCGGACGTCGTCGGAAAGGGATCGAAAACGAGGACACGATCGTTGTCGCTGTCAGCAACGAAAAGTGCACCATCGTGGACTAGGACATCCGTCGGCCGGCTCATCCCACCTGCCGTGGTCCCTGGAGAGCTGGAGGAGAAGCTCGCTTGTCCGAGCACGAGGTCCGCGGGGATTCCTGTAGTCGCTGGCACGGTGTTCCAGATCAGGATGCGGTTCCTGAGGGGATCTGTGAGGATGAGGCGGTCCTTGTCAACGATGGCTGTGCCAGTCGAGGCGAACTCTGCTGCATTCACTTGCAAGCCGCCGACGAGCACCTGGTCAGCTGGCTCGCCTAGCGACATCGGGAACTGATTCCATGACCACAGGTGAAACGTCTGTTCGCCGCCACGAACCAGCAGCCGACTGCCATCCGTCCAGACTCCAGATGGGTTCCTTAGCTCGGCCGCTCCGAGACCTGGCGCCGACGACAGAAAATCGGGCTGCCCGAGGACGAGATTCGCGGCGGCAGCCACGCCGGTCGGACGTCTGTTCCAGATGAGGACGCGGCTGTAACCATCCGCTACAGCAACGTAGCCCTCAATGGCGACGACGTCGAGTGGCTGAAGAAGCGTGGTCCCACTCGCATTCGTGGCCGCACCGGCGTCGAAGGAGGTTTGTCCCAGGACGATTGTGGCCGAGGCGTCCGTGGCCGTGGGACTGGCCCAGCCCAGGACTCGGTGTCGTCCCCAGTCCGTAGCCCAAAGATGCCCCTCGGCGAATGTGATGCCATCGGGACTGAAGGATCGTGCCGAGATTCCGCGATCGGCGTTGGTGAGAAAATCTGGCTGCCCGATCACGAGGTCTGCGGCTTGATAGTTCGCTACCAAGGGGGCGAGACGCGGTCCATCGATCGCCACCCCAGTGTCGCGCATGCCGTCTCGCGCGTCGTCATCGAGCGCGGGAAGTTCCGGGAAACGGCAGCCCACGACGCTGGAAGCAGCAAGGAGGAAACAAGGGAAGCATCTGGCCGAGCCACGCACATGGCAAGAGTACCATCATCCGCGGAGGGCTGGTCGATGGCACGTGCCGGCGTCAGATCGCGTATGCTCTCGCGCACCATGCGCATGGCAGCAGTCGCCGCAATGTTGGTGCTCTCAGCCAAGGACATTGAGGCGCAAGGTGTTGCTGCGGAAGCGCTCTTCCGCGAGGCGAAGGCCTTGATGGCATCCTCGCGCTACGCCGAGGCGTGCGAAGCCTTCCGGGGGAGCTATGAGAAGGAGCCGCTGCCGACAACCTTGGTGAACCTCGCGGACTGCCGGGAGAAGAACGGCGAGCTTGCGTCGGCCTGGGCCTACTTTCTGGAGAGTGCGCGGTTGGCGGCCCGCAGCAACCAGGACGAACTCGCTGAGGTCGCGCGGAGCCGGGCAGCGGCGATAGAGCCGCGGCTGTCGCGAGTCACCCTTGTTGTGCCCTCGGATGCCGCTGCCGACGGCCTGACCATCACGCGCGACGATGTCGCGGTTGATGCTGTGGAATGGGGGAAGCGCCTCCCAATCGATGGCGGTCGCCATCGCTACGTCGCGACGGCGCCCGGCCGCAGGTCGTGGGATACGACGGTGACCGTTGCCGTCGAGGGAGACGATATCGAGATTGTCGTCCCAAGGCTGGCGCTGGCTGAGGTCGAGCAGTTCGGGCCGGGGCCACCTACACGCGGCGGACGGCCCGCTTTGCTCTGGGGCAGTTGGGCGGTCGGTGTCCTTGCACTGGGCAGTGCGGCCGGCCTTGAGATCTACGCGCGCTCCGCGTACTCGGAGGCGAAGGCCGCCACAACGAACCCGGAACGGCAGGCTAGCTACGAACTCGCGAACGACCGGCGGCTCTACGCTGGCATCGTCGCGGGTGTCGGGGTCGTCGCGGTCGGTGCTGGCGTCTACCTTTGGCTTACGCGTCCATCGCGCGGGCGTTTGTCACCCACCAGCGCCAGTCTCAAACTTGACCTTCACCGTAATGGTGGGCTCTTGGGCGTCCGAGGGGGCTTCTAACCGCCGCGATCAGCCCGCCTCGCGGACCAGGCGCACGCGCACCGCGCGGCCGTCGCCGCGGACGATCACCGCGGCGTGGTCGACGGTCAGGTCGATGCGCTCGATCGACGTGGGCAGGGTCGGCGCGTCGCTCGGGGCGAGCCCGGTGCGACGGCGTCCGCGGACCGCGCGCGTCGCGCGCCCGTCATCGTCGAGCACCACCGTCAGCTGCTCGCCGCGGTCGAGATCGAACACGACCGCGCCGGGCGCGAGATAGGCGGCGACCACCGAGGGCGGGGACGCGGGGCGGGCGGGGGTGGCGAGGGCGGCGAGGACCGGGAGGAGGAAGGTCGGCAGCATGGGGCACCGTCGGGCCCGCCGCGACGGCGGGCACCGACGAGAAATGCGACCGCTGTGCCAGCGAGAGCGGCCTGGGATCCCAGGCCCTTGGCCGTCACCGTGGGCCAGCGGACACGGAGCCGTCGACGTCTGCGCACGCGCGTCGGGCGGCGAGCTTGGCGCGGTGAGCGCGGGTCTTGACCGCGGCGAGCGAGAGGCCGGTCGCGCGCGCGATCTCGGTTTCGGTGAAGCCCAGGCCGTAGCGCAGCGCGAAGACCTCGCCGTAGCGGGCGCCCAGGCGATCGACGCCGCGGGCCAGGCGGGCGCACTGCTCGCGGGCGGCGGCGGTGGCCTCGCCCGAGGGCGCGCGGCCGGGCAGGGCCTCGAGCCAGGACGCGTCGTCGGTGGGCGCGAGCACCTCGCGGCAGCGGCGCCGGCTGCGGCGCAAGTGCATGAGCGCGGCGGTGGTGGTGACGCGGTAGAGCCACGTCGAGAACCGGGCGTCGCCGCGGTAGGACGCGAGGTGGCGGTGGGCCAGGAGCATCGCGTCCTGGGCGATGTCGTCAGCGGCCGTCACGTCGTCCTTCACGAACCGCAAGGCGATGGCCTTGGCGTAGGAGCGCGCCTCGGCGTCGAGTCGGGGCGAGTCCAGGGGCCGGTCGTTCATGGGGTCCTCCAAGGGTTCGCGACCGGGTTTCGCAAGGGCCGTTCCACATCCGAGGACAAGCGATTCCATGATGTTGCGTAGAATTCACCGTGCGTCCACGTCCATCGTCATGTACGATGTCCACGGTCGTAGACGCTCCGTCTCCGGCCCCGTAGACAGTGCGCTGGCTCGCTTCGGCGGGCCCACCCGCCCGGACTTCTCCCGTGCGCGTCCTCATCCTCGAAGACGATCCCATCCACGCCCGGGCCGCCGCCGCGGTCGTCGGCGAGGGCATCGGCTGGGCGCCGATCATCGCCAGCTCGCTCGAGGGCGCTCGGGGCGCCGCGCTGGTGGTCGGCGCGCGCTACGGCGGCCGCCCGACCGCGGCGATCGTGGCTGCCGCCCGCGCCGACGAGCGCCACCGGCCGATCGTGATCGCGTGCGCGGCCGGGGACGCGGACGGCATCGCCGAGGCCGCGGCGCTGGTCGGGCCGCTCGCGGTGGTGACGCGGCCGGTGACCGCGGCCGAGCTCTTGCCGCGGCTGGCGGCGCAGCTCGAGCGCGCTCGCCACCTGGCGACGATCGACGAGCTGTCGGAGCACATCGAGTCGCGCGATCGCGCGCTGGCGTCGACCCGCGGCGCAGCCGAGCGCGCGACCGCGGCGCTGGCGACGACGTCGAGCGAGCTGGCGACCGCGACCGAGCGCCTGGTCACCGCCGAGCAGCTCGCCGCGGTCGGCCGGGTGGTCACCGGCATCGCCCACGAGCTCGGCCAGCAGCTCGCCCTGGTCGGCTACGCCGAGGCGCTCAAGGCCCGGGTCGCCGACGATCCGGAGCTGGTCGAGCTGGCCGACGTGATCGTCGGCGCCCAGCGCCGGCTCCTGGCGATGGTCGACGCGATCCGCGACTTCACCGGCGCCGCCGGGCCGCCGGTCGCCCACGAGCCGGTCGACCTGGTGACGATCGTCGACGACGCCCTGGCGCTCCTGCGCCACGACCCGCTGGTCCGGCGCCGGGCCCTGCACCGCGAGGTCGGGGCCCACCCGCTGTGTCTGGGCCACCGCGGCAAGCTCGCGCAGGTGGTGATCAACCTGGTCCACAACGCCGCCCTGGCGACCGCGCCGGGCGAGCCGATCGAGATCGCGATCGCCGACGCCGGCGACGACGCGACGATCACGGTGCGCGATCGCGGCGTCGGGATGGCGCCCGAGGTGGTGGCGCGCCTGGGCGAGCCGTTCTTCACCACCCGCGGCGATCGCGGCTCGGGCCTGGGCGTCGGGATCTGTCGTCGGATCGTCGAGGAGCACGGCGGCACCCTGGCGTTCTCGTCGGCGCCTGGGCAGGGCACGACCGCGGTCGTCCACCTGCCGGCGGTGGCCGGGGCCGGGCGGCCATGACCCGCGCCCGCGGCGTGGTCCTGGTCCTCGATCGCGAGCCGCACATCCCGCGGCTGGTGGCGCTCCAGCTCGGCGACGACTACCGGGTCACGGCCTGCGCCGATGGCGACGCCGCGCTGACCGCGCTCCACGCCGTGCCGTACGACGTCGCCCTGGTCGAGGTCGGCGGCGACGCCGAGCCGCTCCTCGAGCGGGTCCACGCCGCCGCGCCCGAGGTGCCGATCATCGCGCTGGCCGCGGCGCCGACGGTGGCCGACACCGTCGCGGCGATGCGCGGAGGCGCGGTCGACGTGTTGAAGAAGTCGGCCACCACCGACGAGGTCCGGGCCGCGGTGGCCCGGGCCGCGGCCCACGGCTCCCTGGCCCGCGAGGTCGCGCGGCTGCGCACCGAGGTCGATCGCGCCCGCGGCCTGGGCGAGATCGTCGGCGAGTCGGCGCCGATGCGGGCGCTCCTCGGGCTGGTCGAGAAGGTCGCGGCCGCCGACGCCACCGTGCTCATCCTCGGCGAGAGCGGCACCGGCAAGGAGCTCCTGGCGCGCACGCTCCATCGGGTCGGGCCGCGGGCCCAGGGCCCCTTCGTCGCCTTCGACTGCTCGGCCCTGGCGCCGTCGCTCCTCGAGGCCGAGCTGTTCGGCCACGAGAAGGGCGCGTTCACCGGCGCCGGCCGGGCCCGCCGCGGCCTGTTCCGCGAGGCCCACGGGGGCACGATCTTCCTCGACGAGATCGGCGACGTCGCGCCCAGCGTGCAGAACAAGCTCCTCCGGGTCCTGCAGGAGCGTGAGATCAAGCCGGTCGGCGGCGATCACGTCGTGCCGATCGACGTCCGCGTCGTCGCCGCGACCAACAAGGACCTGCGGGCGCTGGTCGCGCGCGGCGACTTTCGCGAGGATCTGTACTGGCGGCTGGCGGTGGTGCCGATCCAGGTGCCGCCGCTGCGCGAGCGCCGCGAGGACATCCCGCTCCTGGCCGGCCACATCCTGGCGCGCCGCCGCGGCGCGGCCAAGACCTCGTCGACCGGCGCGCGCTATCCGACCGCGCTCACCCAGGACGCCCTGGCTCGCCTCATGGGCTACCACTGGCCCGGCAACATCCGCGAGCTCGAGAACGTGCTGTCGCGCGCGGCGATCCTGTGCGACGGCGAGAAGATCCGCGCCTCGGATCTCGACCTGGCCGGCCTGGCGCCGACCGCGGCCGCGCCGGCCCGGGCCTCGGCCGGCCTGACCCCGGGGCGCAGGCTCAAGGACATCGTCGACGACGCCGCCGCGGCCGTCGAGCGCGCCGCGATCAGCGAGGCCCTGGCGGAGGCCGGCGGCTCGCCGGCGGCGGCCGCCCGCCTGCTCGGCGTCAGCCGCGCGCACATCTACAACAAGCTCAAGGCCTACGGGCTAGCGCACCGAACGGGTTGAATGCCGTCGCGAGACGCGGACGTGTGAGGCAGATCCGGGCGCGCGCCCGAAGGGGGCGGCCGGGGGGCGGCCGAACCGAGGGCCGGCCGAACCGAGGGCGGCCGAACCGAGGGCGGCCGGGGGGCGGCCGAACCGGGGGTCGTTCGGGGAGGCAGGCGTGGCGGGCGGGGCGCGGGCGGCGCGGCGGGGCCGGCCGAACCGGGGGTCGTTCGGGGAGGCAGGCGTGGCGGGCGGGGCGCGGCCGGCGCGGCGGGCCGGGAGAGGGGCGGGCGCGACGGGGCCGGCCGAACCGGGGGTCGTTCGGGGAGGCAGGCGTGGCGGGCGGGGCGCGGCCGGCGCGGCGGGCCGGGAGAGGGGCGGGGGCGACGGGGCGCGGCGGCGGCGAAACTGCCAGATCGGCCACGCCGCGACGGCGCGTGCGGGGGGCACGCGCTGGGCGGCGGACCGGGGCGGTCGTCACGCGACGGCGGCGACCGTGATGTTCGCGAAGCGCGCGAGCCAGTACGTGCCGGGCGGGAAGACCGCGGGCAGACCGGCCCGCCACAGCATCCGCGCGGCGCGGTAGGCGTCGATGAAGTCCCGATTGCGCTGCAGCGCCGCGACCCGCTGCCACCGGCTGCGCGCGGCGACCCGCGGCCGCAGGCCACCTCGCGGCGCCGGCCGGCTCGGGCTCGACCGCCACGATTGCCGCAGCACGCCCCGCCGCCCCAGCACCCGCGCGCCGGTCCGCCGCCGCTCGGCGGCCATGGCCTCCTCGACGGCCGCCACCCGCTCCCGCAGCTCGCGCCGCACCACCGCCGCGTCCCCGAGCTCCGGCGGGATCGTCAGCGTCAAGGTCACCTCCTCCGGCAGCGGGCCGTCGGCGCGGAAGAAGTGCCTCGGCCGCTTCACCGTCAGCGTCCGCCCCGCCAGGAGCGCGCCCAGCCCGTTCACGCCCGGCCAGTGATGCACCCGCTCGACGAGCAGCCCGGCCACCGGGTTGGTCGCCGCGTACACCAGCTTGTCCATCACGTCCGCCG
>JAGPCY010000035.1 GCA_018057825.1 Kofleriaceae bacterium
GGGGAAGGGGGCAAGGGGGAAGGAGCAGGGGAAGGGGAAGGGGGGGCGCTCGTCCTCGACCGGGGCGCGCGGGCCCCGTGAGAGCGGCGGCTGCGTCGCGCGGGAACGAGACCGAACCCGAGGCCGAACCCGAGACCGAGACCGAGACCGAGACCGAGTCCGAGACCGAGACCGAGACCGAGACCGAACCCGAGTCCGAGACCGAGACCGAGTCCGAGTCCGAACCCGAGTCCGAGACCGAGACCGAGGCCGAGTCCGAGTCCGAGTCCGAGACCGAGTCCGAGGCCGAGACCGATCCCGAACCCGAACCCGAACCCGAGTCCGAACCCGAGTCCGCGGCCGAGACCGAGACCGAGACCGAGACCGAGACCGAGACCGAGACCGAAGCCGAGGCCGAGACCGAGGTCGAACCCGATCCCGAACCCGAACCCGAACCCGATCCCGAACCCGATCCCGATCCCGATCCCGATCCCGATCCCGAGTCCGAGTCCGAGGAAGATCGCGGGGCGAGCGCGCTACGACAGTGGTGCCGGACGGATGCTGGCGATCTGCATGCCGCTCGGCGTGGTGGTGATGATCTGCACGCGCTCGCCCGCGGCGAACCGCGGCACCAGCTCGGGAGGTCCCTGGAAGTGCACGCCGGCCAGGTTGTCGACGTTGATCTCGCTGCCATCACCGTCGGTGGCCTGCTCGATCTCGAGCACGATCCGCGCGACCTGCCGAGGAGCGACGCTCTGGAACTTGGCCATCGAGGCATACAGCTCGATGGACCGGATGGTCCCCACCACCCGCATGCCCGACGCGTCGCTCATGAGCCGAGTGTACAACGAGGCCCTGGCGCCACGGCGGCCCGGGGACGTCCGCGCAAGGGCGCAGCCTTCCCCACATGGTGGGCGTGAGCGTCGGCCGGCCGCGCCGCGGTCACGGCGGGCTGGCCGACAGCGTGGTCTCACCTTTCACGTCGAGGAACCGCTCCAGCTTCTTCAGCGTCTTGGCCCCGAAGCCGCGGACCCGGCGCAGCTCGGCGACCCGCCGGAAGCCGCCGTGGCGGGTGCGGTAGTCGACGATGCGCTCGGCCTTGGCCGGCCCGACCCCGGGCAGCATCTGGAGCTGCTCGACGGTCGCGGTGTTGAGGTTCAGCTTGCCGCTGGCCGCCTTCCGCACCGCCCGCGCCTCACCGTCGGGCTCGGCCATCGCCGCGGCCACCGACGGCGGCGCCGCCCAGGCCGGCCGCGGCCGCAGCCACACCACCGCGGCCAGCGCCACCACCACCGTCAAGGCCACGGCCAGCCCCGAGCGTCCACGCGCTCGGCTCGTGTCGATTCCCGGTTCGTCGCTCACTCGCTCCTCCTGTCATCCAGAGTTCGGGGCCCTCGCGGCCGCGACCGAACGCCGCGGCCGCGCGATCGCGCGGTCAGAACGGCAGCTCGTCGCGGGACCGCGGCGGCGCCCCGTCGTCGCGGCGCCGGCCCTTGGGCGCGAGGTCCTCCTCGTCCATCTCGCGGAGCTGCAGCTTCTGGTTGGTCGGCAGCGCGTCGAGGTACAGGTTGATCGACAGGTCCTTGTTGGGGAACCCGGTGCCGACCCGCATCCAGAAGGTCGAGCCGTCCTTGCGCTCGATCGGGCACATCACCTTGAACATGCGGGACTTGTTGGTCGCGGTCGAGACACTCATCGTCATCATCCTCTCGGGTTGAAACGTCCGTCGCCGCACTGATCACGATGCGTGCCAGCCGCAAGCCCGCGATCGCCCGCGCGCCGTGTCCGAAGTCCGGACATGACGTCCGAATTTCGGACAGAACGGCCGGCCGGCCGGACAGCCGACCGTCCGCCGCCGTGGACGGAATCGGACGCCGCCCGATCGCGGTCAGGGCGCCAGGGTCAGGGCGAGCTTGACCAGCCCGAGCCGCCCGACCGTCACCTCGCGGGTGGCGGTCACGGGCGACGACCACCGCGGAGACTCGCCGTCGATCCCCAGCGCCAGCGGCGGGTGCCAGATCGCGAGCAGGTAGCGGCCGGGCGGCACCAGGTCGAGCGCGAAGCGCCCGGCGTCGTCGGTGACGGCGTAGTACGGGTGCGGCGCCGCGATCACCCAGGCCGGCGCCAGATCGTGCGCCAGATCGTGGGCCCCGACCCGCACCGGGCCGGTGCGATCGGCGGCGACCTCGAGGCGACCGCCTGCCGACATCGGGTAGGTCGCGTCGCCGATCGTCATCACGATCGTCGCCGTCCGCCGGTTGTCGATCGCGATCGTCGTCGGCGGCGGGCCGACCACCTGGACCGACGGGGTGAGCGCGCATGGCCCGGCGGTCACCGCGCCGGAGGCGGACAGCGGTTCGAGGCGCCCAGTCTCGATGCCGACGAGCGAGACGACGGCTCCGACCACCGGAGCGCCAGCGCGGGCGACCGCGGCCTGGCCACACCCGCGCGGCCAGCGCACGCCGCCGTCGGCGGTCCAGGTCACCCGGCCCTCGATCGCGCCGGGATCGCCGAGCGCCTCGACCTCATACGGCTCCGCGGCCGACGGCGGCCCGGTCCAGCCATCGCCGATCCCGGGCAGGACGTCGAGGAGGCCGCCGTAGCGGTCGCCGCCGTAGCCGAACCCGGCGTAGCCGAAGCCGCCGAACCCGGCCAGCGGATCGCTGTCGCTCGACTCGAGGGCGGTGAGCTCGCGGCGGTCGCTGTCGGCGCCGCCGTACTCGAGCTTGGCCGACAACCGCGCGAGGTCACCGACGCCGTCGTCGGCCAGGGATCCGGCGGGCGCCAACGGCGGCGCGCTGGGCGAGCCACAACCGGCGGCGACCAGGGCGACGACCAGGAGGCGCACGCCGAGAGGATGCCGCGCCCGGGCCGCGCCTTCAACCGTCACGGCGGTGGGCTGCCGGCCCGGGTGAAGTAGGTCTCGACCAGGGTCGCGACCACCACCAAGAGCTCGCGGGCGTCGCGGGTGCTGATCGAGGTCTCGATCGCCAATCGGCGACCGGTGCGGTGGATGCTCAGGTTCTTGATCGCGTTCAGGACCCCGATGCGGCCCAGCGCGAACGCGGTGAAGCGGTCGCCGAGCAGCTCGTCGCGCAGGCGGGCGATCAGATCGTGGGCGGTGGCCGCGGCCGCTTCGTCCGGAAACCGGACGTGACCTCCGACCAGGAAGCCGGTCGCGGCCAGCTCGAGCGTGACGGTGGCCCGATCCGGCCCCGGCAGATCGCCGCCGCTGCCGTAGGGGATGGGCAGGCGGGCCGGGAACACCCCGGCGGCGGTCGCCATCACCACCGGTCCGGTCGGCTCGCCGGCCTCGGCCTCGATCAGCGCGACCTGGTCGAGCCAGGCCGGCAGGGCCGCCAGCGGCGCCTCGACGTCGAGGGGCCCGGCCCGGGGCGCCAGGAGGCCCCCGAGATCGGCCGGCTGGGCCAGCGCGGTCCAGCCCAGCTTCCACTGCAGGAACACCCGGCGATCCCCGGCGAACACCCGCGGCGACGGCGCCCGTCGGCCCAGCGCGCCGCCGGCCACCGCGGTCCAGGCCACCGGCGCATCGGGCGCATCGACCAGATCGCGCAGCGCCGCCGGCGTCGCGCGACCGCGCACCACCAAGGTGGTCGCGGTGGCGTCCCGGGGCCGCGGCGTCGAGATCGCCAGGGTCTCGAAGGTCTCGGTGAGCTTGACGCCGCTGTCGCCGACCAAGGATTGGTAATCGGGCATCGGCCCGAAGATCGCGTCGACCCGCGGCGCCCACTCGGTGTCGCGCAGGCGATCGAGCCGGACCAGCACGCTGACCTGATGACCGTGGGGGAAGAACCGCCGCAGGTCGGCCCCGGCGCCGGTCGACGGCCGGGCCGCGCGCGAGCCGGTCGGATCGGCGCCGCCCGCGACCACGGTCCCGCCATCGTCGGTGCCAGCGCCGCCCACCCCGCCGTCGCCCACCGGGCCGGTCGCGGTCGCGACCGCCCCGCCCGCGTCGCGCGCACCGCCGTCGTCGACGGTCGCGGCGACCAGGGCGCCATCGTCGCCAGGCCCACCGTCGTCGACCGCCGCGACCAGCGGCGCGTCGAGCCCGCCGTCGTCGCCGCCGTCGAGCCCACCGTCGAGCCCACCGTCGAGCCCGCCGTCGTCACCGCCGTCCAGCCCGGCGTCCGGGCGCCGGCGCCGGGCGTCGGGCGGCGGCCCGGCGTCGACCACCTCGGCGTCGGCCATGCCGGCGTCGGCCAGGCCAACGCCGGCCACCGGGGGCGGCGGCGCCGGGGGTGGCCCCTCGGCCGGCTCGACGGTGGCCGGGGTCGGCGGCGGGGCCGGCGCCGGCTCGACCTCGGGCGCCAGCTCGGTGGCCAGGCGAGGGGCCGGCGCCAGATCGACCGCGAAGATCGGCGGCTGGCGCGGCGGCCGCCCGCGACCGCCCTGCCCCAGGCCCCACAGCGCCACGGCGTGGACGGCGATCGACGCCACCACGGCGGCGCGCCGCACCGAGCGGCTGGGTTTCGGGCGAGGCGACACCACGAGGCTCCGCCTCGGCAGTAGCATTGCGCCATGGTCGAGTCCAGGCGCGACGCCGACGCCGCCACCCGGGCGCTGTCGGACGACGAACGCGCGTACATCGCCGCCGCCCGCGACCTGACGTTCACGTTGTACGAGGGCGTCCGGACCCCACACCGGAGCTGCGGCATCGCGCTGGCCGAGACCTTCGGCCGGGCCACCGCGCCGTACCAGGTGTTGCGCCGCGGCGGGATCACCGGCGCTGGCCCGTGCGGCGCGCTGCGCGCCGGCGAGCACATCCTCGGCGAGCTGCTCGGCGATCCCGATCCGACGGCCGCGGTGACCCCGGCCTTGCGCGCCGCGATCACCTGGTATCAGGGCGCGTGCGCCGCGATCGATCGCGGCGGCGCCCCCGACGTGATCTGCGCCAACCTGGTGCGGCCCCACGGCGACTTCGCCGGGCCGGCCCGGGTCCAGTTCTGCACCCACCTGGCGGCCCAGGCCGCCGCCCTGACCGCCGAGGCCCTGTGCCGGTTCGCCCCGGCCGCGGTCCGCCCGCCCCTGGCCATCCTCGAGGAGCCCTGATGCCGCTCAAGAAAGAAGTCGTCACCGCGGTGGTCGCCGACGCGTCGCGCGAGATGAAGGATCCCAACTACGCCGCGGTCCTGGTCGGCGGCTTCGTCCAAGGCCAGCCGGCGATCACCGCCTACGTCAGCGCCCACGACGCCGAGCTGGGCGGCGCCGACGCCATCGTCAACGTGATCTTCCACGCCGCGCTGATCGCGCAGTGCTACCAGCGCGCCGCCGGCCGAGGCCCGCGGGCGGCGTCGTTCGACGATCTCGACCGGGCCAGCGGCGGCGACAGCCTGGCCCTCCTGGCCCAGGTCCAGCCCTACCTGCACGGCTTCATCGACGAGAACGTGGCCCACCCCGAGGCCAAGCGGATCCTCGCGCTGATCGCCCTGGCGCTCGATCGCTGACCGCACCGAGCCGTGCTACCAACGGCCCCATGGCGAATCCGACCGCGACCTTCGAGACCTCGCTCGGCACCTTCACCGCCGAGATCTACGTCGACCAGATGCCGCTCACCGCCGGCAACTTCATCAAGCTGGCGCAGAGCGGCTTCTACGACGGCCTGCACTTCCACCGGGTCATCAAGAACTTCATGATCCAGTTCGGCTGCGAGTTCTCCAAGGACCCGAACAGCCCGCGCGCCGGCACCGGCAACTCGCCGCTCGGCCGCATCGCCGACGAGCACCCGCCGGCCCACAAGCTGTCCAACGAGCCCGGCACCCTGTCGATGGCCAACACCGGCGCGCCCAACTCCGGCGGCGCGCAGTTCTTCATCAACACCGTCCACAACGCCTACCTCGACTGGTTCACCCCCGGGCAGTCCAAGCACCCGGTGTTCGGCAAGATCACGAGCGGCATGGACGTGGTGAAGAAGATCGAGACCACCCCGACCGCCCGCGGCGACCGCCCGACCACCCCGGTCAAGATGATCAAGGTCACCGTCTCGGCCTAGCGCGAACGAGTCCACCTCGGCCTCGGACTCGGTCTCCGACTCGGACTCGGCCTCCGACTCGGACTCGGTCTCGGCCTCGGCCTCGGCCTCCGACGCCGACTCGGCCTCGGTCTCGGCCTCGGCCTCCGACTCGGTCTCGGTCTCGGTCTCCGACTCGGCCTCCGCCTCCGCCTCGGCCTCGCGGGCGGACACTACCAAATCGGCATGGGTCCTAGATGCGGGGTTGCTGCGCCCGCAAGAGCGGCACCTTGCTCCAGTGGCGGCCAAGGGCCTCCCGGTATCCCACCGTGACGTTGGGATGGTCCCGCAGCTCACGCCACACTGTCGCCGCCTGGGCCACCGTGGACGCCGCGAGGTCAGCCGTCCGATCGGGATCGTTGCCCAGGCGCCGCGCCAGCTCGCGAAAGTGCCGGAGATCGAGCTCGGCAAAGTGCTTGGTCCCGTCGAGCTTGAGCGCCAGCTCGCGACCGAACTGCGGCCACTGACCGGTGAACACCTGATCGTACAGCGGGGTCAACGCGGCGCGGATCCCGTCGGGGTACAGCACCGACCAGTTCTTGGTGTGAGCGTCGTCGTTGCCCGAGGCCGCGATGAACGCGAGCCGCCGGATCACCTCGTCGTAGGCCTCGGGTCCGACGATGGCCATCGCCAAGCGGGTGAGCTTGTCGTAGGTCAGGTCATCGTACTTCTTGTCGGGGCGGCGCCCGACGATCTGCTGGAAGTCCTCCTGGTGGATCCGGCGCCCGTCGGGCGTCCGATCGTAGCGGGCGATCAAGAACACCAGCCCGTCGACCTCGCCGTCGTGCGGCACGTCGACGAGGTCAGTCAGCGGCCGCAACTCGGTGGCTGGGACGTCGAAGCCCAGGCGTCGCGCCCACTCCATCGTGACCCACTCGTTGGCCGCCAGCTCGGGGTACTGGGCGTAGGAGATCTTGGCGATCCAGGCGCCCCGTTCGCCAGCTCCCGGCAGGTGAAACCGGTCGGCCCCCCGCACCAGCGAGAACTTGAGCTGCACCCCGGCCAGCGAGAAGCGCAGGCCCGCGGACTCCGCGGAGGATGGCTCCACCGGCGGCCGCGCGGCGGGCTCGCCGCCTTCCGCCTCGATCGTCAACGCGCCAGGGAGATCCTGCCCGACGGCGCACAGGAATCCGAGGTCATCGCCGAGGTCGAGGCCGAGCCGGTCGGCAACGCGGCTCCGCAGGTCGCCCTCGGGGATGAGGTTGGCGAAGAACGGCGGCGCGAGCCCGGGACGGTCCCCGCGCTGGACGTCCTTGCGATCGTCCTCGAACCACTGCCCCAGCACGGGCCGCGGCCGGCTCGCGCGGTAGGCGGGATCGACGCGGAACTCGATCCACGCCTGGGCGTCCTCGACCAGATGCCCGACGACGACCTCGCCCAGCTTGACCAGGGCGCGCCGCCCGGTCATGGATCGCCGACCTCGGCCAGCAGGTAGGCGATGGAGGGGCGGTCGTTGTGCCCCCACTCGGCCAGCCGCGCCCCCATGGCATCGACCGCGGCGACCAGGGCGGCGCCGCGCACTGCGACGAAGCGCGCCGGGTCGTTATCGATCAGCGCCGCCGCGGCGTTCGGATCGATCAGGTGGGAACGCAGGAGCCGGGTGTCGCGACCACTGCCCGTGACCTCGGCCACGAGCTCCGACCGCGCCGAGCCGACGCCGACCGAAAGCACGCGGTTCGCAGGCGACGACCATGCGGCACCTGAGCCGGGGAACACCGGGCGAAACACGTCCTTGTCGTGGGCGGTCAGCGCCGAGGCCACGTCGAGCGTCGCGTCGTCACGGGGGGCGAGGACGCGCGGCTGGTGCGCGGCCAGCGCCAGGAGCACGAGGCGAGAATCCGCCGCGCGCGCGTCGAAGCGATCGGGGAGGCGAAACCCGTCGCGACGGTTGGACTCGACCAGCGCGAGGAGCCGCTGGGCGCTGGCCTCCTCGTCGGCCTCGACGGCGCTCACCCCTCGGCGCCGGAGCGTCCGGTCGTCGACGCTCGGCGACAGGAAGCTGCGCCAGACCCAGCGGACCAGGAGGATGAGCGTCCGCGGCCGCGGCTCGGCGTGGAGCGCAAAGAACCGACAGAGCACGATGAGCGGCGTCGAGAACGGCAAGAGCCGCAGGTGCGGCACCTCGGCGTGGACCCGCAGGAACCCGAGCACACGCCGAAACACCGGCGCGCCGTCGGCGATCGCGGTGGTGAACTGGTCGGGGTGCTCGTGGGCGAGCTCCTTGAAGGGCCGGGTGACGTCGAGCCCGCGCATCGCGACCAACCCGGGGAGGAGCTGCGATTCCTCGTCGGGCGTTCCCATCCCCAGCCCGGCCAGCTCGGCGCCGAGCTCGCTCAAGGTCGCGGGTGCCGCCGTCGCACGACCGAACAGGGCGTTGAAGATGTCGTCGCGGTCGAGGGGCTTCCCCTTGGTGTTGACCCGATCGAAGATGTGCTTCGCGACCTCCTCGTCAGGGGTCTCGATCACGTAGTACGGCACGCGGTACTCGCGCAGGCGTTTACCGGCCTCGAACACCGCGGCCCGCGCGAGGGGATCCCGGCCGTCGGGCCACTCCGAGAACACCCACTCGCTCAAGAGCGCCGCGTCGAACAGGCGCCACACCGGCACCCATCCCGGGGGCACCTCGTCGACCTTCGGCGGGGCGTGGAACCGCTCGGTGTGCGGGTCGAAGTAGACGACGAAGGGATCCTTCGGCGCCGGCCCACGCGCCGGACGAGCGAGCCCGGCCGCGAGCGACGTCAAGCGCTGCTGGCCATCGACGACCCACAGCGCCCGCTGGGTCTCCTCGCCGTAGACCTCGAGAGGACCGATGCGGAGCGGCCCCGCCACGCCGGGCGCCACCCGCAACAGCAGCGAGCCGATGGGGTAGCCGCGGTAGACGCTGTCGAACAGATCGACCACATCGGCGGCCTGCCACTGCAGCGGCCGCTGAAAGGCCGGGATCCGGACCTCGCCGGCGAGGACCCGACGTACCAGGTCTTCGACCGTCTCGGTCCGAGCGTCGGGCCGGCGCACCAACTCGCGGGTCGCCATGGGCCGGACGATACCATGGTGGCGCTCCGGCCCCCCCGCGCGGGCGAGGGGCCTCCCCGCGCTCCTCCTCGGTCTCGGTCTCGGTCTCGGCCTCCGTCTCGGCCTCCGACTCCGACTCGGTCTCGGTCTCGGCCTCCGACTCGGTCTCGGCCTCGGTCTCGGTCTCGGCCTCGGTCTCGGCCTCGGCCCGCCTCCGCCCCTGCCCTACCGATCGGCGCGCGGGACGAGCGGGATGATCACGTCGCGCTGGCCCAGGTCGACCGCATGGAAGTCGTCGACGACGAAGTCGCCGACCTCCGACAGTCCGTCGCTGTCCTGATCGACCTCGGCGGTGACGTAGTGCGCGAGGCCGCTATCGGCGTCGGCCGGCTCGAGCGTGAACGGCACCGCCTGGACGCCCTGGGTCACCGGCGCGACCACGAACCGCGCGATCGCGTCGGCCGAGGTGTCGGCGACGTCCCGGTCGTACTCCCACAAGACGACGGTCGCGGTCGCGGTCGCGGTGGTGATGGGCCGGGCGAGGCGCAGCTCACCGCTGACCTCGTCGGAGCACGCGGCCAGGGCCAGGAGCGCCAGCGCCAGGCCGCGCATCACCAGCCCCACACCAGCGGCGTGCGGATCGTCAGGCCGGCGCCGATCTGCACCAGGTTGACGTCGTCGGACACCCGGCGCGCCGCGGCCTCGACGAACACCCCGATCGCGTAGGTGCCGAAGAAGATCCCGTTGGGCGCGATGCCGACCCCTGATAGGTACAGCTCGGCCTCGAGCTTGCCGCTGCCGCCGATGCCAGTGCGCTCCTCGCCGAACGCGGTCGAGCCAAAGTACTCGGCGCGCCCCGACGCCCAGGTCCGCCAGAAGTCGCCGCCCGAAAGGGTCTTGCCGAACTCGAGGTAGGCGCCGCCCATCGAGATCGGATCCTGGTTGTCATCCTCGAGGCGCTGGTTCGACAGCGCGGCGCCGAACACGCCGATGCCGACGTCCCAGTTCACCGGCACCGGCCACAAGGACGCCGAGTGGACGCCGATCGAGACCTCGGCGCCGCCGAGGGTGCCGTAGTCCGAGCCGGCCATGAGGCCGCCCAGATCGATCTTGAGCGGCGCCATCAGGCGCGGACCGGGGCGGCGGCGATAGCGGCGCGGCTGGTTGATCGTGCCGCCGGCGTTGACCTGGACCGAGGCGCGGGCCTCTCCGGAGACCACGACCTGGGCCTCGACCGGGGAGGTGACGGCAGTCGTGAGGGTGGCGGCGACGAGGGAGGCGAGGAGGAGAGGCTTCACGGGAGGCTCCGAAGAGGGGTGCGGACGGTCCGTCGATCGTACCCGGTTTCGGCGCGGTCACGCGGCGTCCGACTGGCAGGCGTGATCGCGGTGACGGGCGTGGCGCCGGCGCCACAGTGGTTCAGGCCTGGGGCAGGTGCCCGCGGTGGGCGTCGACGCCACCGACCCGCGACCGGTCCGCCACGGTCTCGTCACCGAGCGCGTGCGATCCCGTGAATTGTTACGCCCGCGGCACGAACCACGAGCGACCACGTCACGCGCCGCGGTCATGGTGACCGCGATGTTTGGCGGCTTCGAACAGGCCAAGGACGAAAAGGCGCGCAAGCGCTGGTTCGCGTCGGCGGGCACGTCGCTCATCGTCTACGCGGTGGTCGGGGCTGGGCTGGTGTTCCTGGCCAGCCAGACCGTGGCCAAGGCCAAGGAGGAGCCGCCGCTCGAGGTGACCTTCGCGCCGACCGCCGCCGCCCCCGAGCCGGTCAAGACCGAGGCGCCGCCGCCGCCGCCCCCCCCCAAGAACACGCCGCGCGCCAAGCGCCCGGGCAAGCCGGCGCCGACCACGGTGGCCAAGATCCCCGACGCCCGCCCCGAGGAGTCGGAGCCGACCGGGGCGATCGACACCGGGCAGCCCGAGGAGTACGGCGATGGCGAGGACGGCGCCGGCGAGGTCGCACCGCCGCCGCCACCGCCGCCGCCACCGCCCCCACCGCCGCCGCCGCTGCCGCCGCCGCCGCCCATCGACGAGGCCGAGGAGGTCGTGGCCCCCGCGCCGCTGCCCGGCAACACCCTGCCCGCCTATCCCGACGCCGCCCGCAAGGCCGGGCGCCAGGGCGACGTCATCTTGAAGGTCCACATCTCGGCCACCGGCGAGGTCACCGAGGTCGAGCTGATCCGCGGGGAGGAGCCGTTCGCGTCAGTCGCGATCGCCGCCGTCCGCACCTGGCGCTACCGCCCAGCGACCGTCGACGGCCGCCCTAGCCCGTTCACGCGTCGGGTCCAGATCCCGTTCCGCATCCGTCGCTAAAGGAGTCCACCCATGAGCTTCAATCTCGTCGACGTCTTCCGCCACATGCAGCCCTTCGCCATCGCGATCGTCGCGGTGCTCGGGCTGATGGCGATGATCGCGCTGTCGATCTTCGTCGAGCGTATGTGGACCTACTTCCGCTCGCGGCGACAGGCCAAGGTGTTCGGCGCCGCCGCCGCCAAGGCCCTCGAGGAGCGCGACCTGCCGGGCGTGATCAAGCTGTCGGAGCGCTACGATAGCTGCCACCTGGCGACGCTCCTGACCGCCGGCACCCGCACCTATCTGGCGGCCCAGGCCAAGCCCGGCGAGCTGGGCGCGATCGAGCTGACCCGCCGCGAGCTGGCCCGCCAGGCCGACGCGGTGTCGGCCGACGTCAAGCGCGGCATGAACGTGCTGGCCTCGGTCGGCTCGGTGTCGCCGTTCGTCGGCCTGCTCGGCACGGTGATCGGCATCATCGGCGCGTTCCAGGGCATCGCCGCCGAGGGCTCGGGCGGCCTGGGCGCGGTGTCGGCCGGCATCGCCGAGGCGCTGGTGGTGACCGCGATCGGCCTGCTGGTCGCGATCCCGTCGGTCTTGGCCTTCAACTACCTGTCGGGGCGCGCCGACGATCTGTTGCTCGCGCTCGACCTGTCGCGCGGCGAGTTCCTCGACTACCTCGAGGACCGCGGCGGCGGCAGCGGCGGCGGCACCCACGCCGATCCCGACGGCGCCCGCGCCCGCGCCGGGGTCCGCACGCTCGAGGCCCGGGCCAGCGCGTCGGCGTAGCTCCTCGCCAACCGCGGAGGTCCCCATGTCGAGACGCATCGCGGGCGCCAAGCCCGACATCAACGTCACCCCGCTGGTCGACGTCGTCCTGGTCCTGCTCATCATCTTCATGGTCGTGATCCCGCAGATGGAGGCGGGGGCGACCGTCAACGTGCCGGGAGCTCGCAACCCCGACGCCAAGACCGACCTGAAGGCGCCGCCGATCACGCTCTCGGTCACCGCCAGCGGCGCGATGTACCTCGAGAAGGCCGCGGTCGGCCGCGACCAGCTCGCGGCTGCGTTGGCCTCCGCGCGCAGCCGCTCGCCGCAGAGCCGGCTCATCCTCAAGGGCGACCGCGCGGTCGGCTACGGCTTCATGCGCGCGTTGTTCCGCGAGTGCCAAGGGCTGGGCTTCCCCGGCGTGTCGCTGCAGGTCGGCGACAAGCGGCAAGGAGAGAGCTGATGGCGGTCCAACTCGAGGTCGGCGGACGCGGCCGCAAGAGCCCGGTCACGCCGTCGATGAACGTCACCCCGCTGGTCGACGTGGTGCTGGTGCTCCTCATCATCTTCATGGTGATCGCGCCGATGATGGTGAAGCAGTTCTGGCTGCACGTGCCGAAGAAGGAGACCGCGACCGCGCCGGAGCCAGCGTCGAGTGATGGCCCGGTGCCGATCGTGATCACGGTCCGCGCCGACCGCTCGGTGTGGATCAACAAGGATCCGGTGACGGTCGGCGAGCTGCCCGACAAGCTGGCGCGGATCTTCGCCGCCCGCACCGATCGCCTGGTGTTCTTCGACGCCGAGGACCAGGTCCCGTACGGCGACGCCATGGCCGTGCTCGACGCCGCCCGCGGTGGCGGCGCCGCCAACATCGCGGTCGCCACCGAGGCGATCCAGTAGCGAACACGTCGCGACCTTGGCACCGCGGCTCGACCCGGTCGCCACCGACGTCCCCCACTCTCCCTGACGAGTCCGTCGATGAACCGCACCTCCCTCTGCGCGCGGACGGTCTGGGCCCTGGCCCTGACCGCGACCCTCGGCTCGGCCGTGGCCCAGCCGAGCGATCCGCCCACGCCACCGACCGACGAGCCTCCGGGCGCGCCGAACCCGGACCTGGCGCCGAACCTGACGCCGACGCCGAGTCCGACGCCGAGTCCGAGTCCGACGCCGAGTCCGAGTCCGAGTCCGAGTCCGAGTCCGAGTCCGACTCCGACCGATCAGCCGCCGACCGACGAGCCGCCGCCGGTCGTCCCGCCGAGCGAGCCGCCGCCGAGCGAGCTGCCGCCGACCGACGAGCCGGCGGTCCGCACCGGGGTCCGCGGTCAGCTCCGCGATCGCGACACCGGGACGCCGCTCGCCGGCGCGGTGGTCGAGGTCGTCGGCGGCGACGCCCGCGCGACCACCGACGACGACGGCCGCTACGAGCTGGCCTTGCCGCGCGGCACCTACGTCCTGCGGGTGCGCGCCGAGCTGTACCAGATCCGCCGCATCCGCAATGTCCTGGTCCGCGGTGGCCTGGCCACCGTCGACGTCGCCCTCAAGCTCGACGACCTGGCGGTCGAGGAGGTCGTGGTCGAGGCCGAGCCCGACGCCAAGAGCGAGGCCGCCAACCTGGCCGAGCGCCAGCGCTCCGCGACGGTGCAGGACGCGGTCAGCGCCCAGGAGATCAGCCGCACGCCCGACTCGAGCGCCGGCGACGCGGTCAAGCGCGTGGTGTCGGCGACCGTCGTCGGCGGCCGCTACGTGTTCGTGCGCGGCCTCGGTGGCCGCTACTCGACGACCTTGGTCAACGGCGTGGTCCTGCCTAGCCCCGACCCCGACTCGACCGCGGTGCCGCTCGATCTGTTCCCGGCGTCGCTGGTCGCCAACCTGACGGTGGTGAAGAGCTACACCCCTGACCTGCCGGGCGCCTTCGCCGGTGGCGATCTGCTGATCCAGACCAACAGCTACCCCAAGGACCTCGAGATCAAGGCCAAGGTCGGCCTGGCGGGCGACAGCGTGTCGACCTTCGCCGACCGCCTCGACTACGCCGGCGGCGCCACCGACTTCCTGGCCTTCGACGACGGCACGCGGTCGCTGCCCGGCGCCGTGCCGACCGATCGACCGCTGCGGGTCGCGACCGGCGGCGTCGACGCCGACACCGCCGAGCGGGTCGCCGAGACCTTCCAGAACGTGTGGGCCACCGCCCGCCGCCAGGTCATGCCCAACCTGTCGCTCGGCGCCCAGGTCGGCGACAGCGTCACCGATCGCTGCGATCGCACCTGGGGCTACCTGGCGACGGTCAACTACGGCTACAAGCAGGGCGTCCAGCGCGGCGAGGTGGCGTCCTTGCGGATCTCTGAGGGCGAGCTGGGTGAGCGCCAGCGCTTGTCGAGCGAGGTCGGCACCGCGACCGCCACCCTGGGCGGCCTGGTCAACGCCGGGGTCGAGCTGTCGCCCGATCACCAGCTCGATCTGCTGTCGCTCTACACCCGCACCGCCGACGATCGCACCCAGGAGGTCACCGGCTTCTCGGAGTCCGACGACGGCGAGATCCTGGCGCGCCGGCTGCAGTTCGTGACCCGCGCCATGAGCTTCACCCAGCTCACCGGTCGTCACGTCGTGCCGTCGCTGCGCCGGGCCCGCCTGGCCTGGGACGCCAACGTGGCGGTGATCGATCGCGACGAGCCCGACACCCGCGACATCGAGTACGACCTGCTCGACGACGGCCGCCGCCGGTTCCAGAACGGTCCCGGCTCGGCCGAGCACTTCTTCTCGCACCTCGACGACACCACCGGCGGCGGTGGCGCGACCGCGACCGTGCCGCTGCCCGGCGCCGAGCTGAAGGTCGGCGTCGCCGCCCAGTGGTCGGAGCGCGACTTCACCGCCCGGCGGTTCCGCTTCAACCTGCGCGGCTCGGCCGATCCGACGGTGGTGTTCCTCGAGCCCGAGGACATGCTCAGCCCCGAGCACATCGGCCCCGACTTCCGCATCGAGGAGCGCACGCTCCAGGCCGACACCTACGCGGCCTCGACCCGGCTCCTGGCCGGCTTCGCGATGGTGGACATCACCCGCTTCGAACCGCTGCGGCTGGTCGGCGGCGTCCGCTACGAGCACCAGGCGCTGTCGCTGACGCCCGGCAGCCCCTACGCGATCACCAACCAGCCCGAGCCGGGGGTCGAGCGCACCGAGGGCGCGGTCATGCCCGCCGCCAACCTGATCTACGGGCTGGGCGAGGCGATGAACCTGCGCGGTGGCTACAGCTTCACCCTGGCCCGGCCGCAGCTCCGCGAGCTGGCGCCGTTTCTGTTCTTCGACTTCGCGCGCCGTCGCGCGGTGTCGGGCAACGTCGACCTGCGCGACACGCGCATCCACAACGCCGACCTGCGCTGGGAGTGGTTCCCGGGCGAGCGCTCGGTGCTGGCGGTGTCGGGCTTCGCCAAGCAGTTCCGCGACCCGATCGAGAGCGTGATCGTCAACGTCTCGCAGGGCGACCTCAGCTTCGCCAACGCCGCCGGCGCGTCGCTGTACGGCCTCGAGCTCGAGGCCCGCGGCGACCTGGGCGGCCTCGATCGCCGCCTCGCCGGGGTCCGCGCCGCCGGCAACCTGACCTTGATCTCGTCGGAGATCGAGCTCGGCCCCGAGGCCGCGGCCCAGACCAACCAGGCCCGGCCGCTGCAAGGCCAGTCGAGCTACGTCGTCAACCTCGACCTCGGCTACGAGCACAAGCCGACCTCGACCGACGTGTCCTTGCTCTACAACGTCTTCGGCGAGCGCATCGCCGAGGTCGGCGTCGAGGGCCTGCCCGACGTCTACGAGCAACCGTTCCACCGGGTCGACCTCACGGTCGGCCAGGCCCTGCCTCACCAGCTCAAGCTCAAGCTGGCCGCGACCAACCTGCTCGACCAAGACGTGGTCGTTCAGCAGGGCGAGTTCGCCGTCCAGAAGTACCGCCCCGGCGTCGCGGTCAGCGCATCGCTCGAGTGGGCGCCGTAACCGAAAGGATCTCGCATGTCGAAGCAGCACTGGTTCTCTGTCGCCGCCGCCCTCGCCCTCACCGCCTGTGGTGGGGACGACGCCGCCACCCCGATCGACGCCCCGGCGCCGATCGACGGCCCGGTCTCGCCCGACGGTCCGGTCGCCCCGACCCGGGTCGACGTGACCGCCGACATCACCGGCAACACGACCTGGACCGCCAACAACATCTACGTGCTGAAGACCCACGTCTTCGTCCGCTCCGGCACCCTGATCATCGAGGCCGGGACCCGGATCGAGGGCGACAACGGTTCGTCGATCGTCGTCACCACCGGCGCCAAGATCGACGTCCGCGGCACCGCCGCCGCGCCGGTCGTCATGACCAGCTCGCAGCCGGTCGGCAGCCGCGCGCCCGGCGACTGGGGTGGCCTGGTGCTGCTCGGCCAGGCGCCGATCAACATCACCGGCGGCACCTCGCAGATCGAGGGCTTCCCGGCCGGCACCACCGGCACCACCTACGGCGGCACCGCGGCCGCCCACGACTGCGGCAAGGTCCGCTACCTGCGCATCGAGTTCGCCGGCTTCGAGCTGGCGCCGAACAACGAGCTGAACGGCATGACCCTGGGCGCGTGCGGCTCGGCGACCGAGGTCGACTTCGTCCAGATCCACAAGGGCTCGGACGACGGCCTCGAGGTGTTCGGCGGCACCGTCAACGTCAAGCACGTCCTCATCAGCCAGGTCCTCGACGACGGGCTCGACTGGGACTTCGGTTGGGTCGGCAAGGCGCAGTTCGTCGCGATCCAGCAGTCGACCGGCTCGAACCAGGGCATCGAGGCCGACAACAACGGCAACGCCAACGACGCCACGCCGCGCTCGGCCCCGACCATCTACAACCTGTCGATCGTCGGCTCGAACGCCGCGCCCGGCGGCGCGCTGCAGAACCAGAAGGGCATGCACCTGCGCCGCGGCACCGCCGGCCGCATCCACAACGCGGTCGTCCTGTCGGTGACCGACTTCCCGATCGACATCGACGGCGCCTCGACCGCCGCGCAGTCGACCGGCGGCAACCTGTTCGTGAAGAACAGCATCTTCTTCGACAACGGCAACCAGGCGACCTGGCAGGACGCCACCGACAACGACGGGGGCCTGGTCGAGCGCGCGGTGTTCCTGACCAACGAGGCGACCAACCGCGAGGCCGATCCGATGATGGCCGGCGCGCTCAGCCTGACCGCGCCCAGCTTCGCCCCGGCCGCCGGCTCGCCGGCCCTGGTCGCCGGCAACGCCGCGACCCCGCCGAGCGACGGCTTCTTCGACGCGGCCGCCACCTTCGTCGGTGCCGTCGGCGCCACCGACTGGACCACCGGCTGGACCGCGTTCCCGGTCGAGTGAGCACCGAGCCCCCGACCATGCTCGAGACCGCTGTGGCCACAACCCCGATCCGCGCGCTGGTGCTGTTCGCCGACAGCGGCCCGCCGCCGGCCGAGCTGGTGGCGACCCTGCGCCGCGAGGCGATCGACGCCGCGGTCATGCCGCTGGCCGCGGCGCTGGCCGGCCCACCGCCGACCGGCGCGATCGCGGTGGTGTGGGCGATCGGCGCCGAGGCCTACGAGCGACTGATCGCGTGGTCCGAGCGGGCGGTGCCAGCGCTGGGACGGATCGCCGTCCTGGCCGATGACGCCGCCGGTGCCGCCGAGCGCGCGCTGGCCGCGGGCTTCGACGACGTCGTCGTCCGCTCGAGCCCACGCGAGCTGGCGGTGCGGGTGCGCGCGGTCCACCGCCGGGTCGCGCGCGCCGCGCTGCGGCCGACCGGGCCGCGCCGCCTGCGCTACCGCAACCTGGTGCTCGATCCCGATAGCTGCGAGGCCTGGCTCGATGGCACCCCGGTCGGGTTGACCCTGACCGAGCTGACCACGCTGGTCGCGCTGCTCCGGGCCCAGGGCGGCGTGTTGACCCGCAACCAGCTTCTCGAGCAGGCCTGGGGCGCGTCGTCCTTCGACATCGGCGAGCGCTCGGTCGACGCCACGATCTTGCGCTTGCGGCGCAAGCTCGGGCGCCCCGAGCTGATCGAGACCGTGCGCGGCGTCGGCTTCCGCCTGGCCGGCGACGACGACGAGCGCGATCGAGAGCGCGAGCGCGAGCGCGAGCGCGAGCGCGATCCGGGCGAGCGCTGACCGCGGCGCGGGTCGCGCGCTACTGCACCGACGAGTCGGTGTACCAGGCCTCGACCTCGGCGGGGAACGACCGCGGGTTTGACGTCAGGTTGGTGGCGTCGGCGACGAAGTCGCGGGCCGCCGAGGCGTAGTCGGGATGGCTCCCCAGGTCGGCGCGGATGAGGATGTTGAAGCTGGCGCTACCCTCGCGCGCGGTCAGCCCGGCCAGCGGCGGTGGCAGCGCCGGCAACGCCAGCTCGGTGCGCGCCCCATCGCCGAGCACGCGAAGGTAGACGGCGCCCTGTGCGCCCTGATATTGGCCCCGCGCGTAGGCCACGTCGGCGCGGCGCCCGGGCGCCGCGGGATCGTTGGTCCACGCGATCACCGGCGTGGGCGCGGTCCGACTGACCCGCGGGTACGAATTGTGGCCGAGGTGCTGCGCGCCGACGTCGATGGTGAGCGTGGTCGGCACGGTCGGTGCGCGACGCAGGTAGTGCAGCGGCGGGCGGCTGCTGGCCCCGAACATGGTGACGAGCGAGAACCGATCGCCGACCGGCGCGAGCGCGATCATCCCGTCGACGTCGGGGCCGTCGACCTCGGCGCTGAGGCGGCCGAAGCTGAGCGCCTCGAGGCCATGGTCGGTGCGGGCGCTGGCGTTCACCGCGATGAAGGACGACGGCAGGCCGCGGTAGCCGATCGCGAGCCGGGTCGGTGGCGACAGCGCCGCGGGCATCGTCACCGCGCTGGTGGTCGTGTGGTCGACGCCAGCCACGGTCGAGTACCCGATCACCCCGGCGTCGTCGTAGGCCACCTGCACGATCATGGCGTCCGCGAGGCGCGGGCAGGTGCCGTCGAAGGGCGCCCGATCAATTCCGGGCGTGACCGAGTGCGGGAAGATACAGTCGCCCAGGACCTGAGCTTGCGGCGCGGTCAGCGCGACCTCGACCTCGCCGCCGTTGGTGGGCCGCGGACGCGAAGGCGTTCGACTGCCGGCGTGGACCTCCATGCCGGGCACGAGATCGAGGTACGCGGTCGCGTACGTCCCGCCGTCGACCGGCCGCACCACGAGGGCGGTCGAGCCGGCCTCGACCTCTGCGGTGGCCCGCCCGTCGAGGTCGGTCGCTTGCATGACCCAGGCGCCGTCGACGCCCAGGAAGTAGACCTCGACGCCGGCGACCGGCGCACCTACCGTATCCTCGCCCGGCTCGGTCGTGACGACCACCGTCACCGGGCCGATCGGACCGATCACACGAGCGTCGACGGCGGCGTCTGCACCGGGCTCGGCCGGCGCCCCGTCGCTGCAACCGGTGACCACGAGGCCGAGGAGCGAGATCGCCGCGAGACGCATGACGGCGGAGACTGCAAGCCGTGCGCCATGGCGCTCGCGCCTGGCGCTGGCTCGCGTGAGGTCGCTGGGACCTTCAGGTCCCACAGACCGGGGCGGGCTGGTCCCTGGAGGGACCACCTACCGACGTCGGCGGCCGCCGAGGGGGACCGAGTCCGAGACCGAGGCCGAGACCGAGACCGAGGCCGAGACCGAGACCGAGGCCGAGACCGAGACCGGGACCGAGACCGAGACCGAGACCGAGACCGAGACCGAGACCGAGACGGAGGCCGAGACCGAGGCCGAGGCGGAGGCCGAGACCGAGGCGGAGGCCGAGGCGACGCGGCGCACCGGCGCGGCGCCCGCGCGCTGACCGGAGTAGGATGCCCGCATGTACCTGCGACGCCTCCACGTGAACAACGTCAAGCTGTTGCGTGACGTGGAGATCGACTTCACAGGCCCGGATGGCGCGCCCCGCATGTGGACGGTATTCGTCGGCGAGAATCGCCTGTGCAAGACGACGCTCTTGCAGACGATCGCGGTGGCGGCCAGCGGACCGGACAAGGGGACGCACCTGGCGACCGACGTGATCGAGTCCTGGCCCGATCTGCGTCGGCCGGATGGCTCGATCTCCATCAAGGCTGATTTTGGGTTCAGCGCCGCTCGCCACCCGCGGCGACGGTACTCGCCCGGGGTCGGTGTTATCGGCCGCGCCTTCTTGGCGCCGCCGCAGCTGCACACCACGATCCACCTGAAGACTGGCCGCGGGATCTTCGAGGGTTCGAGCCGCTACGATCAGCCCATCGGTGGTGAACCCGACGCCGATCCGCTCGCCTGGGCCCGGCGCGAGAACGTCAGCGACTGGATGGTCGCCGGGTACGGGACCTCGCGTCTCCTGCGCTCCTCGGGGACGACGGACACCACCCGCCGGCGCGATCCCGCGTTCGATCGTCTGAAGCCGCTCTTTGGCGCGGACCTGCTCGGGACCGCGTTCATGGATCTCCTGGGGCCGGAGCTCGCGCATGGCTTCGCGAAGATCCTGCAGCAGGTCTTCGTCGAAGGCGGACTCCTACCCGCCATCACCCAGCTCGAGCTTCGCGGCCGCGGCGGCATCCGCTCGACCAGCCACCTCATCGACTCACAGCGCTTCGAGATGGACATCCTGGGCGACGACGGCAAGCGGATCCGCGTGCCGGCGACCTGGCTGTCGCAGGGCTACCAGGCGGTGATCGCGTGGCTCGCGGATGTCGTCGGCCAGATCTTGCTCGAGACGGGCGAGGTGGTCCCCGCCGCCGAGATGGAGGGCATCGTCCTGGTCGACGAGATCGATCTGCACCTGCACCCGGCCTGGCAGGTCCAGCTCGTGCCCGCGCTCAAGAAGGTGTTCCCGCGGCTGCAGTTCATCGCCACGACGCACTCGCCGATGGTCCTGCCAGCCCTCACCGCCGACGAGGTGTTCATCCTGTCGCGGGACGACGCCGGCAGCGTCGTCGCGACCCAGTCGCAACAATCGCCGGCGCTGCTGACCGGGACGGAGATCCTGGAGTCGTTCTTTGCTCTCCCGGGCCTCTACCCGACGGAGCTGGCAGCCAAGGTGCAGTCCTACGGCCGGCTCGCCAACGACCCGACCCGATCGGCGGCTGACGACGCCGTGGTCGCCGCGCTGCGGACGGAGCTGGCGGCGGCTGGCGTCGAGTTCGACTGGGAGCCTGTGCCGCGCGAGCCGACCCCGTGATCCGATTGACCCGCACCACCCCGGAGCCGGACGCGCTACGCGTCGCACGTGAGGCGGAGCTGCCAAAGGCGCGCGCCGCCGCTGCGGCCGGCTGGAAGGGGTCCGATGGCAGGCCGTTCAAGTTCGCCAGGTACGATGCCGGCAAGCAGACTCTGTTCACCGACCAGCACCAGAAGTGCGCCTACTGCGAGAAGCGCGAGGAGCAGGCCCAGCACCGCGACGTCGAACACTACCGGCCCAAGGTTGAGTACTGGTGGCTCGCGTGGACGTGGGAGAACTTGTTGTTCGCGTGCTTCGCCTGCAATCGCGACTACAAGAAGCGGCAGTTTCCGCTGAGCAACGGCGCCCACCGGCTGGTGGCGGAGGCGCCGCCGCCGGGGCAAGAGCAACCGCTGCTCCTCGATCCCTTCGATCCGACCAGCGACCCGCGGCGGCACATCGAGTTCCGGCGAGAGCGCAGGTCAGGCAAAGAGCGATGGATACCGTACGGGTTGTCCCCCGCGGGCGACGAGACCATTCGCGTCTGCGGGCTCTCGCGCCCATCGCTCCTCGATCTTTACACCGATCACGTCAACAACTTCGTCCGGCCCCGCGTGCTCGTGTTCGAGAACGCTGTCGAAAAGGGCGACGTCCGCGGGATCCGAGACGGTTGGTCGACGATGTGCCGCGCCTTGCTCGGCCCGCGTAGTGAGTTCTGCGGGCTGTCGCGCGACGCGCTCGCGGTCTTGGTCCCGGCGGCGACCCGCGAGCAGTTCCAGCTCGTGTTCCCTGAGTGACTCGCGACCGCCGAGACCGAGACCGCGGCGGAGACCGAGACCGAGACCGGGACCGAGGCCGAGACCGAGGCCGAGGCCGAGTCCGAGACCGAGGCCGAGGCCGAGGCCGAGTCCGAGACCGAGGCGGAGGCCGAGACCGAGGCGGAGGCCGAGGCCGAGGATCGCCGCTGGCCGCTACCGCGCGATCGGCTCGGCCCAGACGCCGCCCTTGGGGCGCAGGGTCATGAGGGCCTCGGGCTCGATGGGCGCCGGCTGGGCCAGGCGCCAGGTGTAGCGCTGGGCCCAGGTGGCGAGGATGAGCTGGGCCTCGGTGAGCGCGAAGTGGTTGCCGATGCACACCCGCGGCCCGGCGCCGAACGGCAGGTAGCCGAGGCGGCGCGCCTTGCGATCGCCGCCGAGGAAGCGGTCGAGGCGGAAGGTCAGCGGGTCGTCCCAGTACGCGGCGCGGCGCTGCATCGCGAGGACCGAGATCGTGACGATGCTGCCGGCGGCGATGTCGACGCCGCCGATGGTGACGTCGCGGTCGGCCTGGCGGGCGATGGTGTGGGCCGGCGGGTAGAGGCGTAGCGTCTCCTCGAGGATCGCCAGGGTCACGGGGAGCTGCGGCAGATCGGCGTAGGTCGGCGGCCGGCCGCCCAGGACGGCGTCGAGCTCGGCGTGCAGGCGAGCCGCGACCTCGGGCTGGGTGGCGAGGATCGACCAGGTCCAGGCCAGGAGGTTGGCGGTGGTCTCGTGGCCGGCCAGCATGAGCGTCATGATCTCGTCGCGGACGTGGCGATCGGACAGGCCGACGCCGTCGTCATCGCGGGCGGCCAGCACGATCGACAGGACGTCGCCGCGATCGCCGCCGGCGGCGCGGCGCTCGCCGATCAACCGCAGCACGACCTCGTCGAGGCGCGCCACCGCGGCCAGGCCGCGTCGCCGCCCCGGGGTCGGCCAGCCCAGCGGGATCGGCGAGAGGACCGTGGCCAAGACGTACTCCATGGCCTCGGTGAGCGCGTCGCCGATCGCCCCGGCGTCGCCAGTCAGATCGGCGTCGAACAGGGTCCGGCCGACGATGTCGAGGGTCGTCGTCATCATCGCCTCGGCGAGATCGATCATCGCGCCGGGGCGGACCGCGGCCAGGTGCCGCGCCGCGCACGCCGCCATGACCTCGGCGTAGCCGACCATGCGCTTGGGCGTGAAGGCCGGAGCCAGGAGCTTGCGGGCCCGGCGATGGGCGTCTTTCTCGGAGGTCAGGAGGCCGTCGCCGAGCAGCGGCTTGGCCACCACCGCCAGGCCGGGGCCCTTGATGAAGGCGTCGTCGCGCTCGACCAGCACCTCGTGGGCCAGCTCGTGATCGGTGATCACGTACAGCGTGCGCCACGCGATCCGCGTCCGAGTGATCCCGGCGTCGGCGACCCGCTGCTGGAACGCCAGGCGATCGCGGCGAAACTCGAACAGGCTGCCGACCAGGGGCAGGCCGCGCTCGACGCGCAAGCTGGCAGGGCGTGACGTCGCGGTGGTCATGGCCCGACTATGGCCCGCCCCGGTCCACGCGGCGCCACATACGAGCGGCCGTCGCACCGACCGGGGTTCAGTGCGCGCCCGAGCCGGCGCGAGACTTCGGCTCGCTGGCCATTGCGGCGGCCGGCGCCCGGGGCGAAACTGCCGGGCCTCATGCGCCTCGGTGCCGATGTCGCCCACGCTGCGCGGGTCCTCGCCGACGGAGGCCTGGTCGCGTTCCCGACCGAGACCGTGTACGGCCTCGGCGCCGACGCCACCAGCGCGGCCGCGGTCGAGCGGATCTATCAGGCCAAGGGCCGGCCGCGCACCCACCCGGTGATCGTCCACCTGGCGTCCTACGATCAGCTCGGCGAGTGGGTGAGCGAGCTGTCGGACGCGGCGCGCGCGCTGGCGGCGCGGTTCTGGCCCGGGCCGCTGACCTTGATCGCGCGGCGCGGGCCCAAGGTGCTCGATCAGGTGACCGGCGGCGCGCCGACGGTCGGGCTGCGAGTGCCATCGCACCCGATGGCCCAGGCCCTCTTGACCCAGTTCGGCAAGGGCGTCGCGGCGCCGAGCGCCAACCGGTTCGGCTCGGTGAGCGCGACCACCGCGACCCACGTCGTCCAGGACCTCGGCGACCTGGTCGACTACATCCTCGACGGCGGCGCCTGCGCGATCGGGGTCGAGTCGACGATCGTCGACGTGTCGGGCCCCCACCCGGCGCTGCTCCGACCCGGCGGCGTGCCGCGCGAGGCCATCGAGGCCTTCCTCGGTCGACCGCTGGCCGCGCCGACGTCGACCCCGGCGCCCGGCGGCCTGCCGTCGCACTACGCGCCGAGCGCGCGGGTGGTGCCGGTGGCGCCCGGCGATCTCGGCGGCGCCTGCGCCCTGGCGCCGGGACCAGTCGGTGCCCTGGCCCCGGCGGCGGTCCTGGCGGCGGCGGCGCTGCCGCCGTCGATCAGCGCGATCGAGCTGCCCGACGACCCGGCGGCGATGGCGGCCCGGCTGTACGCGGCGCTGCGCGACCTCGACGCGCTGGGCGTGCGCACGATCGTCGCGGTCGTGCCCGACGCCGTCGGCCTGGGCGAGGCGATCGCGGATCGGCTGCACCGCGCGGGTGGCCCCCGCCCGGCCGGAGGCGAGTATGACGACTGAGCGGATCACGGAGCGCATCCCGGTGCTGGCCGACCCGGTGGTCGGCATCATCATGGGCAGTCAGAGCGACTGGGCGACGATGAAGGCGGCCAGCGACACCCTGACCGCCCTCGGGGTGTCCCACGAGTGCAAGATCGTCAGCGCGCACCGCACCCCCGACCGCCTGTTCGCCTACGCCACGGCCGCCGAGAGCCGCGGCCTCCACGTGATCATCGCCGGCGCCGGCGGGGCCGCCCACCTGCCGGGCATGTGCGCGGCCAAGACCGCGCTGCCGGTCCTCGGCGTGCCGGTGTCGTCGAAGGCGCTGTCGGGCCTCGACTCGCTCCTGTCGATCGTGCAGATGCCGCGCGGCATCCCGGTCGGGACCCTGGCGATCGGCGAGGCCGGCGCGATCAACGCCGCGCTCCTGGCGGCGGCGATCGTCGGGCGGGTCGATCCGATCATCCGCGCCAACCTGGCGGCCTACCGCGCCGCCCAGACCGCGGCGGTCGGTGAGGACCCGCAGTGAACCGCACCCCGCCGCTCCTGCCCGGGGCGACGATCGGCGTGCTCGGTGGCGGCCAGCTCGGGCGGATGATGGCGATCGCCGCCCGCCGCATGGGCTACCGGGTGTGCGTCCTCGATCGCGACGCCCGCTGCCCGGCTGGGCAGTTCGCCGACGATGTCATCGTCGGCACGCTCGACGATCTGGAGAGCGCGCGCTGCGTCGCTGAGCGCTCGGCGGTGGTGACCCTCGACACCGAGCACGTGCCGGCCGAGGTCCTGCACGCGATCGCCGCGATCGCCCCGGTCCGGCCCGGGCCGCAGGTGCTGGCGACGATCCAGGACCGCGCGGTGCAAAAGGCCTTCCTCGATGGCCTGGGCCTTCCGCAGGCGCGGTGGGCCGGGTTCGCCGACGACGACGAGCTGGCCGAGGCGGTCCGGACGATCGGCGCGCCGGCGATCGTCAAGGCCCGGCGCTCGGGCTACGACGGCAAGGGCCAGGCCCGGATCGAGACCGCGGCCGACGCGGTCGCGGCCTGGCACCGGATCGGCGCCCCGGCCGCGACCGTCGAGGCCCTGGTGCCCTTCGTGCGCGAGATCTCGGTGGTGCTGGCCCGCGGGCTCGACGGCGAGGTGGCGATCTATCCGATCGCCGAGAACGTCCACCGCCGCCACATCCTGCACACCACCCGGGCGCCGGCGCCGATGACCGCGGCCGGCCAGGCCGCGGCCGAGCGGATCGCGACCACGATCGCGACCGCCCTCGATCACGTCGGGGTCATGGCGGTCGAGCTGTTCGAGCTGGCCGATGGCGCGCTCCTGGTCAACGAGATCGCGCCGCGGACCCACAACAGCGGGCACTACACCTACGGCGCGTGCGCGACCTCGCAGTTCGAGCAGCACGTCCGCGCGGTGTGTGGGCTACCCCTGGGCTCGCCGCGCCAGCTCTCGGGCGCGGTCATGCTGAACCTGATCGGCGACCTGTGGGCCGACCGCGAGCCGCCGTGGCGCCACGTCCTGGGCCGGCCCGAGGCCCGCCTGCACCTGTACGGCAAGCTGACCCCGGCTCGCGGCCGCAAGATGGGGCACGTCGTCCTGCTCGATGACGACACCGACCGGGCCCTGGCCACCGCGGAGACGCTGGCCGCCCGGCTGGCCGCGCCGTGACGGACAACTCCGGCGCCCAGGCCGCGCCCGGGCCCGGGCCCTCGTGCTAGCCTCGCCACCGGGCATGCCGACCCTGTTGTATTGCGACGTCGACGGCGCCGATCGGACCCACGAGCTGGGCGCGACGCCGGTGGTGGTCGGGCGCGCCGCCGACTGCGGGATCCGCTCCGACGACCCGCGGATGTCGCGCCAGCACGCCCGCATCACCTTCGACGGCCAGACCGTGTGGGTCGAGGATCTCGGCAGCGCCAACGGGGTGTTCGTCGGGCCCGAGCGGATCGCGGTGGCGGCGCTGCCGGCCGGCGAGGTCGCGCTGGTCGGCAGCCTGCTCATCCAGGTGCTAGGGCCGCAGGGGCCGCTGCCGCCGACCGGCGGCGTCCACAACCAGCTCTCGCACTGGCTGGCGATGGAGCGCAAGGCGCGAGCGGCGATCGAGGATGAGCGCACCGCGCTGGCCAAGCGCGTCGGCGAGCTGTTGTCGGAGATGATGACCCAGGGCCGGGCGGCGTCGAACGAGCTGACCGCGGTGCTGCTCCAGCGCGACGAGGCGATGGGTCGGGCCGAGCGGCTCGAAGATCAGGTCGCCAAGCTCGAGGACGAGCTGACCAACGTCCGGACCCAGCCCCGGCCGCTCATCGAGGACAAGGGCGCCCGCGAGCAGCTCGCGGCGGCCACCACCGAGCTGGCCACGCTGCGCGACCGCGTCCGCGCCCTCGAGAGCCAAGCCGAGGACACCGAGGAGCGCTACGGCGAGGCCGCCGCCGAGCGCGATCGGGTCCGCGAGGAGCTCGACGGGGTCGCCGCCGAGCGCGACAAGCTGGCGGCCTTGCTCGAGGCGGTGCGGGCCGACCAGGATCGCCAGAGCAGCGAGGCGGTCACCGCGGTCACCGGGGTCCAGGCCCAGGCCGTGGCCGCCGCGGTCACGGCCGCGGTCGCCGCCGAGCGCGAGCAGCTCGCGGCCGAGTTTGCCGCCGAGCGCGTCAAGCTCCTGGCCGAGGCGGCCACCGAGCGCGAGCGCCTGATCGCCGAGGCCGCGGCCGACCGCGACAAGCTGGTCCGCGGCGCCGCGCTCGAGCGCGACAAGCTGACCGCCGAGGCCACCGGCGCTCGCGACCGCGCGCTGGCCGAGCAGAAGGCCCGCTACGAGGCCGAGCTCAACGCCGCGCGCAAGGAGCTGCAGAAGGCCACCGACGAGCTCCTGGTCGCCGAGACCCAGGCCGGCGTGCTGGTCGCCGAGAAGCAGGCGGCGGCCGAGCGGCGGATCTCCGCCCTCGAGACCGAGCTGAACGCCGCCAAGCGCGCCGGGGGCGCCGAGCGCCTGGCCGAGGCCGAGGCCAAGCTGGCGGCCGCCGAGGGCCGGATCGGTGAGCTCAAGGAACAGCTCGCGGACGCTCGCGGCAAGCAGGCGGACGCCGAGCGGCGCGCCGCCGAGGCCGATCAGCGGGCCCTGGCCGCCGACGAGCGCATCACCTCGGCCCTCGAGCGCGCCTTCGCCGCCGAGGGCCGGATCGCCGAGGTCGAGGCCCGGGCCGCCGACGCCGACGCCAGCGACGGCGAGAACGCGGCCCAGCTCGCCGCCGCCGCGGCCTCGGCCCAGGCCGCCGAGCAGCGGGCCGACGATCTCGAGCGCCGCCTGGCCGACACCGCGGCCGAGCTGGCCACCGCCCTCGAGGAGCGCGCCGCGCTGGACGCCAAGGTCGAGGCCGGCGAGCTGGCGATCGGTCGCCACGCCGCGGTCAGCCGTCAGCTCGAGGAGGCGCTGGCCAAGCTGGCCTTCGCCGAGACCGCGATGCGGGCCAAGGCCGGCGGCCAGGCCACGGTCGAGAGCGAGCTGCGCGACGCGACCGAGAAGCTGGCGGCGGCCGAGCACAAGCTGCGCGAGGCGCTGGCCGATCAGGCGTCGCAGACCGCGGCGCTCGCGCGGCTCCGCGACGAGCTGACCGCGACCCGCGCCGAGGCCGAGGACGCCGCGGCGCGCGCCGAGGCCGCCGAGGACGCGGCCCAGGCGGCCGCCGACCGCGCCCGGACCACCGGCGATCAGGCCGCGACCGCCGCCCGCGCCGACGCCGAGGCCGCGATCGAGCGCGCCCGCGCCGAGGTCGAGGCCGCGCGCACGACCGCCCGCGCCGAGGCCGAGGCCCAGATCGAGCGCGCCCGCGCCGAGGCCGAGACCCAGCTCGAGCGGACCCGCGCCGAGGCCGAGGCCCAGCTCGAGCGGACCCGCGCCGAGGCCGAGGCCCAGCTCGAGCGGACCCGCGCCGAGGCCGAGGCCCAGCTCGAGCGCGCCCGCGCCGAGGCCGAGGCCCAGATCGCGCGCGCCCGGGCCGACGCCGACGCCGCGATCGCCCAGGCCCGCGACGCCGGGGCCAGCGCCGTCGACGGGGAGCGGGCCGCCGCGGCTCGGGCCCAGGCCCGGATCGCCGAGCTCGAGGCCGCGCTGGCGGGCCACGTCGCGCAGGCCGAGGCCGCCCTGGCCGACCAGGCGGCCCGCGCCGCCGCCGCGACCGCGACCGCCGAGGCCCGCGCCGCCGAGGTCCGCGACCTGGCCGCCCGGCTGACCGCCTTGGATGACGCGCGCGCCGCCAGCGAGCGCGAGCTGGCGGCGGCCCGCGACCGCCTGGCCGCCCTCGAGGGCGAGCGCGCCGACGCCGGCGGGGCCCTGGCCGCAGCCCAGCGCGAGCTCGACGACGCCGCCGAGCGAGCCCGCGCCGCCGAGGAGCAGGTCCTGGCCCTGACCGCCGCGGCCGATCGCTTCACCGACGACCTGGCGGCGACGCGGGCCGAGGCCGCCGCCGAGGCCGCCGAGGCCCGGGGGCCGCTCCTGGCCGAGCTCGACACCGTGCGCGCCCGCCTCGAGCAGGCCACCGCGCGCGCCGCCGCCGCCGAGGCCGCCGCCGCCGAGGTCGCGGCGCTCCACGAGCGCATCGCCCGCCTCGAGGGCGAGGCCGCGATGGCCGAGGAGCTGGCGGTCGAGGTCGAGCGCCTGCGCGGCCGCGTCGACGCCGCCCGCGCCGAGGTCGAGGCCGCCGAGCGAGCGGTGGCCGAGGAGCGCGAGCGTCGCACCGCGGCCGAGCAGCAGGCCGCCGACCTCTACGATCGCCAGAGCGAGCGGGTCACCACCCAGACCGCGGCGATGCGGATCGACGGTGACTCGACGGCGATCGGGATGTCGCCGCTGGCCGCCGCCGGCGAACAGATCGCCGCGCTGCAAGAGGCCTTCGCGTCGCTGCGCGGCGCGATGCGCGCCGCCAGTGATGAGGCGGCGATGATGGAGCAGACCGACTCGGTCCAGGTCGTCGCCTCGGCGCTGTCGCAAGCGGTCGAGGACGTCGAACGGGCCCGCGATGCGCTGCGCGCGCTGTCGGATCTCGCGCAGCCCGCGGAGCGATAGCGAACCCCGATGATCGGCCAGATGATCGGTCGCTACCGCGTGCTGCGGCCGCTCGGCGAGGGCGGCATGGCCCGGGTCTACGCCGCCGAGGACACGATGGTCGGCCGGACCGTCGCGGTGAAGGCGCTCCTGCCCGAGTACTCGCGGTCACCGGGCGTGGTCGAGCGCTTCATGAACGAGGCCAAGGCCATGGGACGGATCCGCCACCCCGGCGTGGTCGACGTCTTCGAGGTCATGGTCGCGCCGACCGGCGAGCTGTGCATCATCATGGAGCTGGTCACCGGCCAGACCCTGCGCGAGGCGCTGTGGAAGCACGGGCCGCTGCCACCGCCGGCGGCGCTGGCGGTGATGATCCAGCTCGCCGACACCGTCGCGGCCGCCCACGCCCAGCGCATCATCCACCGCGACCTCAAGCCCGAGAACGTCTTCTTGGTCCCCGACCCGCTCGATCCGTCGCGGCCGCGGGTGCGGATCCTCGACTTCGGGATCGCCAAGGTCGACGACGGCTCCGCGCGCACCGCGACCGGGACCCAGATGGGGACCGCGACCTATATGGCGCCGGAGCAGTTCCGCGACGCCAAGTCGGTCGATCACCGCACCGACGTCTACGCGCTGGGCTGCGTGTTCTTCGAGCTGCTCGCCGGCCGCCCGCCGTTCGCCGGCCGCAACCTGTTCGAGCAGATGCAGGCCCACCTGACCCAGGCGCCGCCCCTCGACGCGCTGCCGCCGGGCACGCCGCCCCACGTCCACGCCCTGCTCGGCCGAATGCTCGAGAAGGATCGCGAGCGCCGCCTCAGCTCCCTGGCCGACGCCGTCGCGACCTTGCAGACCGGCACGCTCACCACCGCGTCGCCCGCACCGCCGATGAACGGCCCGGCAGGCGCCCCCCCCGGCGGCCAGCGCCGGGCCGCGATCATCGCCGTGGTCGCGCTGATCGCGGTCGCGGTCGCGGTCGCCGCAGCGATCGCCTTCACCTGACTCGGTCTCGGCCTCGGTCTCGGTCTCGGTCTCGGCCTCCGCCTCGGTCTCGGTCTCGGTCTCCGCCTCGGTCTCCGTCTCGACCTCGGTCTCGGTCTCGACCTCGGTCTCGGTCTCGGCCTCGGCCTCGGCCTCCGCCTCGGTCTCCGTCTCCGCCTCCGCCTCCGCCTCGGTCTCGGTCTCGGCCTCCTCTTCGGTCTCCGCCTCCGCCTCGACCGGACCGCCTCGCGCTCACCGGACGTTGATCGGTCCCGAGGTGAAGACCCCGCGCACGACCACGCTGTCGTCGAGGGTGAAGCTGGGGTTGGCGGTGAGGACGCGGATCGGACCCAGGCCACCACCACCGCCGCCGCCGCCGCCGGTGTCGTCCTTGCCGGTGCCGCCGACCCCGGCGGTCGAGGCGCCACCGCCGCCGTCGCCGCCGCTCGACGAGGCCCCCCCCGCGGCCGGCGTGCCGTCGTTGCGCGCGGTCTGACCGTCGTCGGCCTGCCGACCCGAGCCGCCGCCGCCGCCGGCCGCGAGCAGGCGCGCGTCGAGGATCGTGACCATCGGCGCCTCGATCAAGAGCGCGCCGCCCGAGCCGCCGCCGCCGCCGCCGTCATCGTCGGCGCCCTGGCCACCCGCGCCGCCCAGGTTCAGGACCGCGGTGCCGTCGCCGACGATCCGGATCGCGCCGAAAGCCGAGAGCTGAAGGGCCCCGCCACCGCCGCCACCGTCGGCGCCCGGGCCGGCCCCGGCGCCGCCGCCACTGCCGCCGTGGAGCGGCTCGAGGTCGCCCCCCGCGTTGCACATCTCGAGGCCGCGGGGCGGCGCGCCCGCCACCGTCCCGACGCCCCCGGCGCCGCCCTGGGTCGCGTTGCCGCCGCCGGCGCCGCCGCCGCCGTTGGAGCCGGCCTGCCCGAGGGCGCAGCCGGTCGCGGCCAGCCCGACCCGCCCACCGTCGCCGCCTCCGGGCCCGCCGCAGCGCAGGTCGTTGACGCTCGGGGGCGCGCATCCCGGTCGAAAGTCGACGTCGCCGGCCAGGTCGATCGTCTCGGCCGCCACCAGGATCAGCGCGCGATCGCCGCGGCCGTAGAGCGTCGCGCCACCGGCGAGCGACACCGTGCGCGCCGCGACCAGCAGCCGGCCGGCGTCGAGCGGGACGAGCTCGACCCCGGCGAACGTGACGACGTCGTTGGTGCCCGGCTCGACGAAGGCCATCAGGCTGGTGTCGATCGTGACGTCGGCGTTGATCACCAGCGCGCCGGACGCCTCCTGGGCGGTCATGGCCTGGCTCGCGGTCAGGTTCGACGGCGCCAGGGTCACGCTCGCGCAGCGCGGCGCCGGATCGGCGATGCACAGCGCCGGGCAGGTCATGGTGACCGGCTCGCCGTCCGGTCCCCCCGGGCAGGTCACGGCGGTCGGGCCGTCGCAGCGGGCCTGGCACGACTCATCGCCCTGACCGGTCGGCGTGAACGAACAGGCCGCGAGTGCGAGCGCGGCGACGGGAACCCAGCGGAACATCGGCACAGGATAAGCCGAGCGGCGACCGCTTCCCACCGCCACGCGAGCAGACCACAATAGGGCGTGACCGCCACCGCGTCGGCCCCCTCGCGCTTCGGCACCCACGGTCGGGTGCTCCACGTCGACCTGTCGACCGAGACCCACTGGGTCGAGGAGGTCGACGAGGCGATCTACCGCCAGTTCCTCGCCGGCTACGGCCTGGGCGCCTGGCTCATGTGGAAGCACTTCCCGGCCGGCGCCGATCCGCTGGCGCCCGAGGCGTGCTTCGCGATCTGCGCCGGGCTCCTGACCGGCACCGGCACGCCGTTCTCGGGACGCATCCAGATCGTCGGCAAGTCGCCGCTCACCGGCACCTGGGCCGACTCCAACTCCGGCGGCTCAGTGGCGTCGCACCTGCGCAAGGCCGGCTTCGACGCCCTGGTGGTGCGGGGCCGCGCGGCCCGACCGACGCTCCTGGTGATCAAGGACGACGAGGTGAGCTTCGCCCCGGCCGACGAGCTCTGGGGGCAACAGATCCCGGCGGTGTTCGACGAGCTCAAGCGCCGGTTCGGCGGCAAGCGCGACGTCGGGGTCAGCGCGATCGGGCCGGCAGGCGAGCGCGGCGCGCGCACCGCCGCGGTCATGAACGACCGCTATCACGCGTTCGGCCGTCAGGGCTTCGGCGCGATCTACGGGGCCAAGCAGCTCAAGGCCATCGTCGTCGGCGGCTCGGGCGAGGTGCCGCTGGCCGATCCCAAGGCGTGGAAGGCGGTGACCAAGCGCATCAACGACGAGTACAAGAGCTCGATCGGGCTGTTCATGCGGTTCTTCGTGTGGATGGGCAAGCCCAAGAAGTGGCTGGGCTGGATGTACCGCCTGTTCCCGCGCCGCGGCCTCAAGATCCAGGCGCCGGTCGCGGCGATGCGTCAGCTCTGGGCCGATCGCGGCACCACGGGCGCGGTCAGCCTGTCGATCGAGAACGGCGACGCCCCGGTCAAGAACTGGACCGGCGTCGGCAGCCGCGACTTCCCGCTGGCCAAGCGCAGCCACAAGCTCGACGGCAAGGAGGTCGACAAGTACGTCACCAAGAAGCTGTCGTGCGGCGACTGTCCGATGCCGTGCAAGGGCATCGTCCGGGTCAAGGACAAGGGCCTCGACGACGTCCGCCGCCCCGACTACGAGACGATCTGCGGCTTCGGCGCCAACCTCTTGAACGACGACCTCGAGCTCGTGACCGCCTGCCACGACGCCTGCAACCGCTACGGCCTCGACGCGGTCAGCGCCTCGGCCACCCTGGGCTGGGCCTGCGAGGCGGTCGAACGCGGCCTCCTGACCAAGGACGACCTCGACGGCATCGACCTGCGCTGGGGCAACGGCGCGGCGGCGCTCGCGCTGACCGTGAAGATGGGCGAAGGCGACGGCTGCGGCGCCTGGCTCGGCCACGGCGTGCAGCGCGCGGCCGCCCACCTCGGCAAGGGCAGCGAGGCCTTCGCGGTCCACGTCCACGGCTCGGAGCCGGCCTACCACGATCCGCGCTTCACCTCGCTCATGGGCGTGACCTACATCGCCGACCCGACGCCGGGCCGCCACACCGCTGGCTCGGCGTCGTGGAACGAGACCTTCGGCGTCGGCTTCTCGTTGCCGGCGGCGGCGCCCAAGCACGAGGTCGAGGTCAAGTGGAAGGGCGACGCCGGCAAGGGCCTGGCCCAGGCCCACTTCGCCAACGCCCACCAGGCCATGAACGGCCTCGGGCTGTGCATGTTCACGATGCTCACCGGGCGGCTGCCCTGGCTCGAGCTGGTCAACGCGGTCACCGGCTGGGGCCTCGACGAGCGCGACCTCTTGCGCGCCGGCGAGCGGATCCAGAACCTGCGGGCGGCCTTCAACTGGCGCGAGGGCCTGCGCCCGGCCGACTTCACCGCCCATCCGCGGATGATGGGCGAGGGCGACGGCAACCTGGCCGCCGGCCCGCTCAAGGGCGTCCGGGTCGCGCTGCCGGTCCTGCGCGACGACTACTACGGCCACATGCGCTGGGACCTGACCACCGGCCGGCTCAGCCGGGCCCGCGCCGACGAGCTGGGCCTGACCGAGCTGCTCGGCGAGTACGTCGGCGCGTGAGCTGGTTCGGCAAGCGCGCGCCGACGATCGCGGTCCACGTCCTGATCCGCGGCCGGATCGGCGAGGGCTGGTACGACGTCGACCGCACGGTCAAGCTCGCGCCCGGCACGACCTTGGCGCAGCTCATCGCCGACGGCGAGCGCCTGGGACTGCCGCTGGCGACCGCGGTCGCCGATAGCCCCCACTTGGCCCACACGCTCATGTGGAACGGGGAGCGCTGCCCGGTGGACGAGCACGGAGCGCGGGTCTTGGCCGATGGGGACGAGCTGTATCTGCTGGCGCCGCTGGCTGGAGGGTGACCGAGACCGAGGCGGAGACCGAGGCCGAGGCGGAGGCCGAGACCGAGACCGAGACCGAGTCCGAGGCGGAGACCGAGTCCGAGACCGAGACCGAGACCGAGTCCGAGACCGAGGCCGAGACCGAGACCGAGACCGAGACCGAGACCGAGGCCGAGTCCGAGACCGAGACGGAGACGGAGGCCGAGTCCGAGACCGAGGCCGAGGCCGAGGCCGAGACCGAGACCGAGACCGAGACCGAGACCGAGGTGGAGGCGGAGGTGGAGGCCGAGGCCGAGTTGGAGGCCGAACCCGAGAGAGCTACAGGCCGGCGCGGTTACGCACCCACCACACCACGTCGGACAGCGCCTGCTTCTCGACCTTCTCGAGCAGCGAGCGCACCTGGCTCTTCACGGTGTTCTCGCTGATCCCCATCACGTCGCACAGGCGGCCGCGCGGGATGCCCTCGGCGGCGAACGCCAGGATCTGGCTCTCGCGCAACGACAGCTTGTACTCGCCGGTGATCTCGTTGACCACGACCGCCAGCTTCTCGCGATCGCCGTACTGGCTGCCCGACAACGTGCGCTGCACGAACTGCGACAGGTTCTCGGAGAAGAACGGCTTGCACACGAACTCGACCCGCAGCTTGTGGGCGCGATTGATGATCGTCGGGTCGTTCGAGCCGGTGAGGATCAGGACCGGCAGGTTGGGATCCTTCTCCCGCAGGGCCTCGACCACCTCGAAGCCGGTACCGTCGGGCAGGTGGATGTCGACCACCGCCGCCGCGAGGTCGAAGCGCTTGTCGATCAGGCCGAGGGCATCCTCGACGGTGTTGGTCATCACCACGTCGAAGTAGGCCCGGGTGCCGCGCTGCAACGACCGACCCAGGGCGGGGTCGTCCTCGCAGATGAGCAGCTTCGGCCGGCCGGCCTCACCCGTGGTCCCGATGGGTTCCGCAGCACTCATGACGATCACTTGTGCCACAGGTCGCAGCTTTTGACGATCGAATCTGGCGCGGCGAGACGATCACACACCCGACAGGGGTGAGGTCCGAGGGTTGCGATTACGACAAGAGCGTGGCTATGAGCGCGCCGTACAGTCGCAAGAGCGCGGTGGCGTCGCGGTCGTCGAACCGCAGTTCGAAGCCGAGCACAAAATCGCGACCATACTGAAAATCCTCGAGGGTGCGCGGCTGTGACGGGCCGGCCGCGATCGGCAGCGTGCCGTGGGGCGCCAGGGCGTCGTCGACGCCGCCCAGCACATACAGCGTGCGAAACACCTCGAGCGCCGCGATCACCTTGAGCCGCGGCACGCGATGGAAGTCGGACTCCATGGCATCGAGCGACAGCCGGAGCCGACCGTGGCCCAAGGTGGCATCGACGCCTACCCCGAACCGCGACTCGCGCAGGCCGGCCCGCACCGACCACCGCCCGAAGCGCCGACCCCACTGCGCCGTGAACCGCGAACCGTCCGAGATCCGGACCTGCCGCCGGTAGCCGCCGCCGGGCTCGCGGACCAAGGTGGTGACCGGCAGCTCGCCCCACGGCCCCTGCTCGACCTCGATCAGGTAGAAGCTGTCGCCGCGGCTGGCCACCTCGGCGGCGACCACGAACCGCGGCGCGCCCGCGACCAGGTTCCACTCGGCGCGCAGGCCCACGGTGGCGCGCAGGCGATCGAGATCGCGGGCGGCGGCGGCGAGGCTGGTCGTGGTGTCGGCCAGCTCGTCGGCGGTCGTCGGGTCATCGATCAGCCGGGCCAGCGTGCCCTGGCGGTCGCGGTCGGGCTCGGCCAGCTCGGCCAGGGCGGCCGAGGCCTGGGCGGCGTAGGCGTCGGCCTGATCGAGATCGGTCCGGACCTCGGACATCCGGGCCGCCAGCTCGCTCTGGGCCTCGGCCAGGCGGACCCGCGCGGCCTCGGTCTGGTCGACCAGGCGGTCGAGGCCGGCCTGGACCGACGGCGCGCCGGCGCGGATCCGGGCCTGGGCGCGGGCCACGGCGTCGTCGAGGCGGGCGGCGCCGGCGGCGACGTCTTCGATCGGCCCGGAGATCGCGCCGGTGTCGAGGTGGCGGTCAGCGCGGGCCAGCCCTTCGGACAGCGGCCCGGCGACGAACTGCCGGGCCTCCTCGGCCATGCGGTCGGCGACCTCGACCGACTCGATCGCGCGCGGGATCGCCTGCTCGAGGCCGCGCAGCACGCGGTCGGTGGTGGCCGACTCGCGCACCAGGCTGATCGGCTCGCCGGAGCGCAGCCGACGGCGCGCGCGCGGCACCTCGCCGGGCTCCGGGCCCCCCGGCGACAGCTCGAGGTAGCTGTCGGCCAGCGGCGAGGCCGCGCGCTTCTCGGCGTAGGCGTCGTCCCACAGCGCGATGTCGTCGCGCAGCCGCAGCCCGATCCGGGCCTGGCCGTTCTCGATCGCCAGCGAGTCGATCTCGCCGACGACGATGCCGGCGATCTTGACCCGCGACCCGATCGGCAGGCCGCTGGCGTCGCGGAAGTAGACGTAGGTGTGGAACCGGCCCTCGACCGCGGCCGGCCGCGCGACCCGGTAGATCCCGTAGCTCGCCGCGCCGGTGAGCCCGACCAGGAGCGCGATCGTGGTGGCCTGGGCGACCCGCGACACCCGCCCAGGCTAGCGCGAATCAGCGCGCTGGGGGTCGGTCGCGCGCCGAGGCGTCAGTCGCGCCACAGCGCGACGGTGTAGAGCGCCAGCCCGCCCCAGATGAACGCGAAGCCGGCCAGGCGTGCGGTCGCCAGCGGCTCGCCGAAGATCGCGACCGCGGTCACGAGCTGGCCGGTCGGCGCGAGGTACTGCAGCATGCCGACCGTCGACAACGGCAGCCGGCGCGCGGCGACGGTGAACCAGGTGAGCGGCAAGGCGGTGACCACGCCGGTGCCGGCGAGCAAGGCGTGGGTCGCCAGGTCGACGTGGCCCAGGGCGCCGTCGCCGCGGTGGGCCAGGAGCGCGAGATAGATCACGCCGACCGGCGCCATGAGCGCGGTCTCGAGGGTCGAGCCGACCAGCGCCGGGACCGCGATGATCTTGCGGATGAGGCCGTAGGCGCCGAAGCTGCCGGCCAGGGCCAGGGCCACCCACGGCAGGCCGACCTGCACGGTCATGACCGCGACCCCGACCGCGGCCAGCCCGATCGCGATCGCCGCCGGCCGGCTCAAGCGCTCGCGCAAAAAGACCACGCCCAACCCGACCGAGACCAGCGGGTTGATGAAGTAGCCGAGGCTGGCCTCGAGCAGGTGGCCGGTCAGGGTGGCCCAGATGAACAGCCCCCAGTTGGCGGCCAGGAGCGCGCCGGTGCCGGCCAGGATCGCGAGCTGGCGGCGCGAGCGCGCGGCGGAGACCAGGGCCCGGCCCTGCCCGGTCGCCACCGTCAGGGCGACGAACACGCCGAGGCCCCAGACCGCGCGGTGGGCCAAAAGCTCGAGGGGCGCGATCGCCACCAGGAGCTTCCAGTACAGCGGCACCACTCCCCACGCCACGTAGGCGGCGACGCCCAGCGCCAGGCCGAGGCGACGACCGTCGGAGGTCACGCGATCGGCTTGTACTTGATGCGGTGCGGCTGGTCAGCGTCGGTGCCGAACCGGCGGTGGCGATCGGCCTCGTAGTCGGCGAAGTTGCCCTCGAACCACTCGACGTGGCTGTCGCCCTCGAAGGCCAGGATGTGCGTGGCGATGCGGTCGAGGAACCAGCGATCGTGGCTGATCACGACCGCGCAGCCCGGGAAGTTGAGCAGGCCGTCCTCGAGGGCGCGCAGGGTGTCGACGTCGAGATCGTTCGACGGCTCGTCGAGGAGCAAGAGGTTGCCGGCCGACCGGATCATCTTGGCCAGGTGGACCCGGTTGCGCTCGCCGCCCGACAGCACGCCGACCTGCTTCTGCTGGTCGACGCCGCGGAAGTTGAACGACGAGGTGTAGGCGCGCGACGCGACCTTGAGGTCGCCCAGGAGCATCTGCTCGAGGCCGTCGGAGATCTCCTCCCACACGGTCTTCTTGTCGTCGAGGGCATCGCGGCTCTGGTCGACGTAGCCGAGCTTGACGGTCTCGCCGACCTTGATCGTGCCCTTGTCGGGCTTCTCGAGGCCCATGATCATGCGGAACAGCGTGGTCTTGCCGGCGCCGTTGGGGCCGATCACGCCGACGATGCCGCCGCGCGGGAGCTTGAACGACAGGTCATCGATCAGCAGGCGATCGCCGTAGCCCTTGGAGACGTGATCGAAGATCACCGCGTCGTTGCCCAGGCGCGGCCCGGGCGGGATCACGATCTCGAGGGTCGGGTCGCGCTGCTCGCGCTGCGACTCGGCGACCAGCTCGTCGTAGCGCTGCATGCGGGCCTTGGACTTGGCCTGCCGCGCCTTGGGCGAGCTGCGGACCCACTCGAGCTCGCGCTGCAACATGCGCTCGCGGGCGTTGGCGGCCTTCTCCTCCTGGTGCAGCCGCTTGGCCTTGGCCTCGAGCCAGGCCGAGTAGTTGCCCTGGAACGGGTGGCCCTCGCCGCGATCGAGCTCGAGGATCCACTCGGCGACGTTCTCGAGGAAGTAGCGATCGTGGGTGATCGCCACCACGGTGCCCGGGAAGTCCTCGAGGGTCTTCTCCAACCACTGCACGCTCTCGGCGTCGAGGTGGTTGGTCGGCTCGTCGAGGAGCAGCATGTCGGGCTTGCTGAGCAGCAGCCGGCACAGCGCGACCCGGCGCCGCTCGCCGCCCGAGATCTTGGTGACGTCGGCGTCGCCCGGCGGCAGGCGCAGCGCGTCCATCGCCATGTCGATCGCGTGGTCGAGATCCCAGCCGTTGACCGCCTCGATCTTGTCCTGCAGGGTGGCCTGCTCGTCGAGGAGCTTGGTCATCTCGGCGTCCGAGATGTCCTCGCCCATCTTCATCGAGATCTCCTCGAACCGGGTCAGGAGCGCCCGGGTCTCGGCGACGCCGTCGAGCACGTTGCCGCGCACGTCCTTGGCCGGATCGAGCTGCGGCTCCTGGGCCAGGTAGCCGATCTTCAGGCCCGGCGCCGGCATGGCCTCGCCGACGATGTCCTTGTCGAGGCCGGCCATGATCTTGAGGAGCGTCGACTTACCGGCGCCGTTGGAGCCGATCACGCCGATCTTGGCGCCGGGCAGAAACGACAGCCAGATGCCCTTCAAGATCTCGCGCTTGGGGGGGACCACCTTGCGGAGGTCCTTCATCACGAACACGTATTGCTGCGCCATGGCGCGCGCAGTCTACGCCGAAGCGCGCCGCCCGGGTGGGGTCGACATGGCCGAGTCGTCGGGCCAGATCGACCCGGTCGCCGCCGCCGCCAGGGTCGCCCCGGGCTTCGCGCAGCGACCGGCCGCGCGGCCGGTGGCGCGTCGCCGCGCGCTGTTATAGTGCGAGGATGTCTGAGAAGTCTGACAAGCCTGACACCTCCTCGCGCGGACCGAGCCGCCGCAAGCTGCTCCTCGGCGCCGGCGCCGTCGCTGGCCTGGCCGGGGCCACGTGGGTGATGCGCAACCGCATCCGCAACTTCATCGATCGCAAGACCGTGCTGGCGTCGTTCTCGGCGACGCCGCCGCTCCTGCCCCACGACGCGGCCAAGGACGCCACGACGATCGCGGTGGCCAAGGGCGGCGGCCCGGCCGGCAACATCGACGCCGCGATGAGCAAGCTCGGCGGCATGGGCAAGGTGATCGGCGTCGACGACGTGGTGGTGATCAAGGTGTCGGCGCAGTGGTGGAACCAGGGCATGACCAACGTCGCCGCGGTCAAGCGGACGATCGAGCACATCCTCGAGATCCCGGGCTGGAAGGGCGAGATCATCGTCTTCGAGAACACCCACTTCCACTTCCCCGACAAGGCCGCCGACGATCCCAGCCGCGGCCTGACCCGGGCCTGGACCGCGCCCAGCGTGCGCAACGTCGACGTGCCGGGCTGGAAGAGCCTCGGCGATCTGATCCCACACTTCACCGGCCTGGGCGTCCCGGTCAGTTTCTACGGCCTGGTCGACGCCGGGCCGAGCGCGCTCGCCGGCGACCCGTGGTTCGATCCCGAGCACAAGCACGGCGTGTACGGCGGCGATCGCCGCGGTCCGCTCGGCAAGCGCGACGTGCGCGACGGCTACTTCTGGGACTTCGATCAGGTGTTCCGCTTGAAGCGCAGCCGGGTCGGCAGCGCCAAGACCCCGCTGTCGTGGCCGCGCTTCACCAGCGCCAAGTCCGGCGCGGTGATCGATCTGAAGGACGGCGTCTTGCGCAAGGACGGCGACAAGCTGGTCGCCGACGGCCGCACGCTCCGGTTCATCAACATGACCACCGGCAACGAGCACGGCTCGACCGGCTTCACCGGCGCGTGCAAGTCGCCGATGGGCCTGGTCGACATGAGCGCCGGCGCGCTCGGCACCGACCCGCGGGTCCAGGGCTACCAGTCGGTCCACTACTTCGGGCGCACCGGCCGGGCCGACGCCCACCGCGATCCGACCTGGCGCATGGCCGGCCCCCTGGCCTACTGGAACAACAAGGTCCGGCGCGCCGACCTGTACCTGACCTGCTGCGAGTGGGTCGCGGTCACGCCCAAGGAGGGCTACGACGACTCCGACGACATGCGCCACCACGACAAGTGCGCGCAGCAGGTCGGCACCGTGGTCGCCGGCCGCGATCCGGTCGCGATCGATAGCTGGTGCCTGCGCAACGTCATGAGCCAGTTCGACGGCAAGTACGCGCCGATGATGAAGCTCGACGATCCCGACTCCAAGGCCAGCCGGTTCCTGCGCTACTTCCGCGAGGCCGCCGGCTGGGGCACCCTCGACCCGGCGTTGGTCACGGTGGTGTAGCGGCCGCGGACCGCGCGGTCAGGCGCCACCGGTCAGGTGCTCGACCAGGATCTTCACGCCGATCGCGCACAGCGCCAGCCCGCCGACGATCTCGAGGCGCTGCCCGAGGTGGGCGCCGACCGCGCGGCCGACCCGGATCGCGGCGATCGACAAGACCGCGGTGACCCCGCCGATCAGGGCGATCACCACCGGCCCGGGCACCGACATGAGCGGGATGGTCACGCCGGCGGCCAGGGCGTCGATGCTGGTGGCGATCGCCAGGACGACCAGGCCGCGCACCGCGAACGGATGGGCGACCGCCGCCGGATCGTCGTCGCCGTCGCCGCCGCGCCAGGCCGCCCACAGCGCCTTGCCGCCGAGCGCCATCAGGATCGCGAACGCGATCCAGTGATCGACCTGGGCCACGACGTGGCCGAACCGTTGCCCGGCGGCCCAGCCGAGGGCCGCCATCCCGGCCTGGAACCCGCCGGTCAGCCCGGCGCAGGTGGCGACGTCGCGCGGCCGGACCTCGCGCGCGAGCATGCCGCGGACCGCGCTGGCGGCGGCGGCGTCCATGGCCAGGCCGATCGCGAGGAGGATCGCGGCGAGCACGGCGGCAGCCTACGCCCGGCCCGGCCCGGGCGCGAGCGATCGTGCGATCGGTCGGCGCGGCGGCGCGCGATCGCGGTGCGCGACCCCGCGGCGCGAGTTCGATGGCAGAATCGCGCGGTGGCGACGCCGACGGTCATCGCCGAGCGGTTCGAACTCGAGGCGCTGGCTGAGTCCGGCGGCATGGGTTCGGTCTATCGCGCGCGCGATCGCCTGACCGGCGCGCCGGTGGCGGTGAAGCTCCTGGCCCGGGCCAACCAGCGGTGGGCCGAGCGCTTCCGCCGCGAAGCGCTGGCCCTGGCCGAGCTGGCCCACCCGGCGATCGTCCGCTACGTCGCCCACGGTCTGACGCCGACCGGTGAGCCCTACCTGGCGATGGACTGGCTCGAGGGCGAGCCGCTGTCGGCCCGGCTGCGCCGCGGCCGGCTGTCGTTGCCCGAGGCCTGCGATCTGGGGATCCGGATCGCCGACGCCCTGACCTTCGCCCACGCCGCCGGCGTGATCCACCGCGACCTCAAGCCGGCCAACGTCTTCCTGGTCGATGGCGACGTGCGCGGCGCGACGCTGCTCGACTTCGGCGTCGCGCGCCTGAACAACCTGTACTCCGACACCACCCGGACCGGCGATCGCGTCGGCACCCCGCGCTACATGGCGCCCGAGCAGGTGCGGGCGGCGCGCGCGGTCGACTGGCGCTGCGACCTGTGGAGCCTGGGCTGCGTGCTCTACACCTCGCTGGCCGGCCGACCGCCGTTCTCGGCCCCCGACGAGATGGCGACCTGGGGCAAGATCCTCCTCGAGGAGGCCCCGGTCTTGTCGGTGGCGCGGCCCGACGCGCCGCCGCCGCTGGTCGCCCTGGTCCGCCGCCTGCTCGAGAAGGAGCCGGCGCTGCGGCCGGCCTCGGCGGCGGTGGTGGCCACCGAGCTGCGGCGGATCGAGCGGCCCGAGGGCCCGGAGTCGACCGGCATCACCTCGGTCGGGGTGGCGCTGGCGTCGTCGGGCGAGCACCGCCGGGTCGCGCTGGTGATGATCGGCCCGGTCGCGACCGACGACGCGTCCGTCGAGGGCGAGCGCGACCGCGCCGCGGCCACCGACGACGATGACACCCGCCCGGGCGAGCTGCCGATGGTCGAGCTGGCGGCCGCCGCCGATCGCCACGGCGGCGGCTTTGAACCCCTGGCCCACGGCGGCGCGATCGTGACCTTCGCCGGCAGCCCGGCGGCCACCGATCTGGTCGGGCGCGCCGCCCGCTTCGCCCTCGAGGCGCGCCGGCTGTGCGACGGCGGCGTGGCCCTGGCCTCGGGCCGCGGCGCCACCGGCAACCTGTCGGTCGGCGACGCGATCGAGCGGGCCGCGAGCCTGTTGCGCCGGGCCGCCCACGGCGACCGCGACCGCCCGGTGGCGGTCGACGAGGTCAGCGCCGCGCTCCTCGGGCCGCGCTTCGAGCTCGACGGCGCCGGCGCGCTGCGCGCCGAACGCCGCGACGACGGCGTGCGGACGATCCTGGGGCGGCCGACCCCGACGGTCGGGCGCGAGCGCGAGCTCAACCTCCTGGTCCAGCTCTGCCGCGACAGCGCGGCCGAGCCGGCGGCGGCGGCGGCGGTGGTGATCGGCGAGGCCGGGGTCGGCAAGTCGCGCCTGCGCCACGAGCTGGTCGAGCGCCTGGGGCGGGCCGCCCAGGTGTGGTCGGGGCGCGGCGATCCGGTGCGCGCCGGGTCGCCGTTCTCGCTGCTCGGCTCGGCGCTGCGCCGCCGCCTGGGCGTCGACGACGTGTCGACCCCGGCGGCCCGGGTCGCGGCGATCCGCCGGGTCGCGATCGCGGTCGACGATCTCGGCCTGCCCGAGCCCGAGCGGGTCACCACCTTCCTGGCCGAGCTGATCGGCGCGCCCCAGCCCGGGCCGGCCTCGACCCAGCTCGCCGCCGCGCGACGCCAGCCGCGCCTCATGAACGATCAGCTCCGGCGCGCGTTCCTCGAGCTGTGCGCGGCCGAGCTGGGCCGCGGCCCGATCGTGTGGACCTTCGACGATCTGCACTGGGGCGACGCGCCGTCGATCGAGCTGGTCGACGAGGCGCTGCGGGCCTTCGCCGACCGGCCGCTGGCGGCGATCGGCTTCGCCCGGCCCGAGGTCGAGGGGCTGTTCCCGCGGCTGTGGGCCCAGCGCGGCGCCAGCCAGCTCCGGCTCGGGCCCCTGGCCAAGAAGGCCGCGGTCCGGCTGGCCGAGGGCGTGCTCGGGCCAACCGCGTCGCCGGCGGTGGTGGCGGAGGTCGTCGAGCGGGCCGGCGGCAACGCCTTCTTCCTCGAGGAGCTGTTGCGCGCGGCGGCCGACGGCGAGGTCGGGCGACTGCCCGAGACCGTGGTCGCGATGGTCCAGGTCCGGCTCGAGGCCCTGGCCGCGCCGGCCCGCCAGGTGCTGCGCGCCGCGTCGGTGCTCGGCACGCGGTTCACGGTCGCGCCGCTGGCCGCGCTGCTCGGCGCCGAACTCCCGGAGCGCGAGCTCGATCAGCTGGTGGCGGATCTGGTCGCCCGCGAGCTGCTCGTCGCCGAGGATCTCGATCGCCACGAGCTGGCGTTTCGCCACGACACCATCCGCGAGGCGGCCTACGGCATGTTGCTCGACGCCGATCGCCGGCTGGCCCACCGATCGGCCGGGCTGTGGCTCGAGGCCCAGCGCGAGCGCGACGCCTTGACCGTGGCCCAGCACCTCGAGGCCGGCGGCGAGGAGGCCCGGGCTGCGCTGTGGTACCGCTACGCCGCCGAGCACGCGCTCGACGCGGGCGACCCGCGCGCGGTGATCGATCGCGCGGCCCGCGGCCTGGAGTGCGGCGCGGTCGATCACGAGCGCGGCGCGCTCTTGCTCCTGGCCTGCGTGGCCCACGACTGGCTGGGCGAGACCGACGCCACCGAGCGTTGCGCGATCGGCGCCCTCGACGCCGCCCGCGAGGGCTCCACGGTGTGGCTGCGGGCCGCCGCCGAGCTGGCGGTGGTCGCCGGCCGGGTCGGCAACCACCACCTCCTGGTCGGGGTGGCCCGCGATCTCGAGCGCGCGCGCACCGGCGAGGCCCGCCGCGATCGGGTCACCGCGCTGGCGGTGGTGGCCTCGGAGCTGCTGCTGGTCGGCCACGGCGAGCGGGCCCACCGCCTGCTCGCGCGGCTCGAGGAGCTGCGCGACGCCTGGTCGACCGACAGCGTCGCCGGCGCCTGGCGGCTGCGGGCCCAGTCGATCGCGGCCCTGGTCGGCGGCGACAGCGTGGCCGCGCTGACGCTGATGCGATCGTCGACCGAGCTGATGGAGCAGGTCGGCGCGCGCCGCGATCAGGCCAGCGGCCTCACCAACGTCGGCTTCCTCGAGACCATGGTCGGCCAGGCCGAGGCCGCCGCGGTCACCTTGCGCCGCGCGCTGGCCTTGGCGGACGACCTGGGCGCGGTGCGGATCACCACGGTGGCGACCCAGAACCTCGCGCTGGCGCAGTACTACGCCGGGCAACCGCACGACAGCCTGCGGACCGCGCGCACCGCCGAGGTCCTGGCGCGCCAGCAGGACTCGCTGCGGCTGGCCGGCGCCGCGCTGGTCTATCAGGCCCGCGCCCACCTGGCCCTGGGTCAGGCCGCGCTGGCGCGGACCGCGGCCGCCCGGGCCCTCGAGGCCCTGGCGGCGATGCCGCCGACCCTGTGCTACGCCCAGGCCGCCGCCGCCGAGGCCGCGCTCGCCGACGGCGATCTGGCCGGCGCGTTGGCCGCGGCGGCCGCCGCCGAGCGCCTGCTCGACGGCCTGGGCGCGATCGAGGAAGGCGACGCCTACGTCCGGCTGGTCCTGGCGCGGGTCCGCTCCGCCGCCGGCGATCGCGCCGAGGCCGCGCGGCTCGCGGCCGCGGCGCTGGGGCGCCTCGAGCGCGCCGCCGCCGGGCTGTCGGATCCTGCAGCGCGCGCCACCTTCGCGGCGATGCCCGAGCACGTCGCGCTGGCGGCGCTCGTGACCTGAGGGCCCGCGGGGCCCGCGCCGCTCACTCGAAGACGATCGGCAGGAGCGCCACCGCCTGGATCGGCTCGCCGTCGAAGCGCGCGAGCTGAGCCAGGGTCCGCCGCACCACCGCGGCCACCGCCGGCGCGGCGACGTCGAGGGGCGCGGTCACGGCGGCGGTCGCGGCGACGCCGCCCAGGCGCCCGACCGACACCTCGCCGAGCTGACCGACGACGTCGCGCAGCGTCATGGTCGGCGGGTAGACCTCGAGGGGCGCGGCGGCGTCGACGCCGCCCAGGGTCCGCGCCGCGGCCAGGGCCTCGTCGAGACCACCCAGCTCGTCGATCAACCCGTTGGCCTTGGCCTGGGTGCCGGTCCACACCCGGCCCTGGGCCAGGGGCTCGAGCTCGGCCCGGGTCCGGCCGCGCCCGGCGGCGACGCGGTCGAGGAAGACGTCGTAGATCGCCTGCATCGAGGCCAACATCACGGCGCGCTCGTCGGCGGTCCACGGCCCCAGGCTGGCGAACATGGTGGCGCGCTGACCGCGCCCCATCGGATAGGTCGTGACGCCGAGCTTGGCCAGCGCCGGCCCCGGCGCGAGCTTGCCGCCGACGACGCCGATCGAGCCGGTCAGCGTGTCGGGCTGGGCGAAGATCTTGGTCGCGCCGGCGGCGATGTAGTAGCCACCCGACGCGGCGACGTCGCTCATCGACACCACCACCGGCTTGGCCCGCTTGAGCTCGTCCATCGCGTGCCAGATCTGCTCGGACGCCAGGGCGCTGCCACCGCCCGAGTCGATCCGCACCACCACCGCCTTGACGTTGTCGTCGGCGGCCAGCAGGCGCAAGACCGGGGTCAGGGTGCGGGACGCGATCTCGCCGCGGGCGCCGATCAGGCCATCGCCTCCGCCGTCGATCACGTCGCCGACCGCGTAGACCAGCGCGACGTGGGCCGCGGTGGGACGCGGGCTCGGCAGCGCGCCGACGAACCGCGCCAGCTTCATCATCGCGTCGCCGTCGCTGGCCTTGGCCTCGAGCGGCACCCTGGCCCACGGCGTCTTGGCCTCGGCGCGGAAGGCCTCGAAGGTCGCGACGGTGTCGATCAGGCCGGCGGCCTGGGCCTGCTCGGCGGTGTGGAGCGCGCGATCGATCGCCGCGCGCGCGCCGTCGACCCCGACGGCCGGACGCCCGGCGGCCAGGGTGGCGACCACCGTGGCGTAGTGCTGATCGAGGATCTGGTTCATCACCTCGAGCATCTCGGGCGACGGCCGATCGCGGGTCAGCGGCTCGGCCGCGCCCTTGTAGGCCCCGACGTGGAGGAAGTCGGCGACCAGGCCCAGGCGATCGAGCAGGCCCTTCAGGTGCACCGGCATCGCGGTCGGCCCGGCGAGGACGAGCTGCGCGGTCGGCGCCAGGCCGATCCGCTCACACGCGGAGAGGAGCAGGTAGCCGGTCGTCGAGGCGCCCTCGCTGTGACACAGGAGCTTCTTGCCGCGGGCCCGCCAGGCCGCGAGGGTGGCGCGGACCTCGAGCAGATCGGGCAAGGACGCGCTGACGTCATCGACGCGGAGCAAGAGGCCCGTGAGGTTGGGATCGGCGGCCAGCTCGTCGAGCCGGGCGGCGAAGGCGCGCAGCGGGATGACGTCGTCGCTGCCAGTCCACGACATCGTCTCGAGCTCGCCGAACGCGCCGGCCAAGGTCAGGACCCCGAGGTGCGGCCGGTCGGCGGCGTGGTCGGCGCTGGCCGCCTGGGCCTCGTAGGGGCCGGGGCGACCGAGGTTCTCGACGACGGTCCGCAACATCTCGACGGGATCGCCCAGGCCAGCGAGGCCGCCGCCCGCGGCCGCGGGCGCGTTGGCGGCGGGCGCGGCCCACGGATCCGACGACGATGACGCGGGCGCGGCGCCGCTGGCCGGCCAGCCCGCTGGGCGCTCACGCTCGCCGCCACAGGCCAGGGCGGCCAAGGCCGCGGCCCCGGCGACGACGGTCAGGGCGGTGGGTGACGGCATCGGGATCTCCTGGCGGCCCGCGGGGGCGGGCCGATCACGGGGTGGTCGGCGGCGAATCGGGCGCTGGAGGCGACTCGGTCGGCGAGTCCGTCGGCTTGTCGGTCGGCTTGTCCGTCGGCTTGTCGGTCGGCTTGTCCGTCGGCTTGTCGGTCGGCGCGCCCGAGCCGTTCTCGGGCGGCGTCGGCCCGGCGCCCCCGCCCCCCAGCCGCTCGAGCTGACGCTTGATGCGATCGTCGTCGGGGTAGATGTCGAGGTAGCGCTTGTAGGCCTCGATCGCGAGGTCGACGCGCCCCTGCTGCTGGTAGGCCTCGGCGACCCCGCGCAGCGCGTCCTTGTTGCGCGGCGACAGCGCCAGCGCGGTGCGGAACTTCGACTGGGCGGCGTGGAACTGCTTGGTGTCGATGTGGCAGTAGCCCATGCCGATCAGGGCCTCGACGCCCGACGGCTTCTCGTCGAGAGCCTTGGAGTAGTACGGCATGGCCTGACCGCAATCGACCTCGGCCAGCTTGTCGGCCTTGGCCACCAGGCGATCGTAGGGATCGCCGGAGCCCGACGGCACGACCACACTCGAGCCCGCGCCTGAGCCGCTGCCAGAGCCCGTGCCGCTGCCGGCGCCCGAGCCGCTGCCCGCGCCGGCGTCGACAGGTTGATCTTCGGGCGGCATCGGATCGTCGCCGCCGACCCCGCCGACCTTGGCGAGGAGCGCCTTGGCCGCGGCGTGATCGGGCTGGGCCGCGAGGATCGCGTCGCACGCAGTGCGCGCGGCGTCGGCCTGGTTCTTCGCCGCGGCCAGGCGCGCCGCCAGCCAGCGGCCGCGAACGTCGCCCGACTGCTCGAGGGCGTTGGCGCCGGTGTCGACCGCGGCGATCGCGGTGCCGGCGCGGGTGTGGTCCTTGTCGCGCAGCGCGAGCTGCGCCTCGACCAGCGCGATCTCGACGCGGTCGGCGTCGGTCGGAGCCGCGGCCCGCGCGGCGTCGAGGTAGCGGTTGACGTCCTTGGCCGGCTTGCCCTGCAGGCGCAGGACGTCGGCCATCGCGACGTTGGCCAGGGCCGCGGCGGCCGGAGTGGCGCTCGCCGCCTTCTGCGCGCGCTGCGCGAGGGCCAGGGCGGCCAGCGTCAGCTTGCGCCGCTCCTCGCGGACCTTGTCGGCGGTCTTGCGATCGTCGACCAGGGCGGCCTCGTCGTCGGCGAGCTGGGCCTGAGCCGTCAGGAGCCGAGCTCGCATCGCCAGGGCCTGGGCGTCCTCGCCACCGGCGTCGGCCAGCCCCTTGTCGGCAGCGATCAGCGCCGGCGCGGCGTCGCGGCCGAGCTGGGTGCGGGCGCCCTCGAGGAGCTCGGCCAGGCCGTCGGCGACCGCGGCGTCGGGGCCCGGAGCGGCGCCGGCGTCGGCCATCGCGACCACGGGCGCTGCGGCATCCGCCGTCGACGCGCTGCCGCCGTCCTCGGTCTTGCTCGGCCTGAGGAACATGAAGTAGACGACCGCGGCCGCCGCGCCGATCACCACCAACGAACCCAGCGCGATCCATAGCCCGGCGCCGCTCTTCTTCGGCGGCGGCAGATCATTGCCGTACGGATCGAAGAGCTCCGGGCCGCTCGACGGTCCGCCGCGCCGGCCGGCGGTGAACGCGTCGTCGCCGGCGTGCTGGCGGACCACGCCGCCGAAGCCGTCGCCGGTGACCCCAGTCGGGGCCCGGACCACACCGCCGCGCGGCCCGGCCTCGGGACCGCCGATCGGCGCGACCGCGTCGTTCGCCCACGCGCCGGTGGCGCGCTCGGGCGGAGCGACGGCTGGCATCGGCGGGCTGCTCGGCGGCGGGGCTGGGATCGGCGGCGGCATCGGCGCTGGTGCCGCGAGCGGCGCCGCGACCATCGGCCGCGGGGCCAGGACCTGGGGCGCCGGCACGTGTGCCGGAACGTGGGGGGCCGGCACGTGAGGAGGCGGCGCCGGCGGAACCGCGCTCGGCGGGCGCGGCGCGCGGATCGGCTCGACCACGGTCTCGCGCTCGGGCAGCTTGACCGCGCCCATGCCGGCCACGGTGGCGCGGGGCGGCTCGACCGCCGGCATGCGCGGCGGGGTGATCTGCTGGGACGCCCGGGCCTCGCGGGCCTCCTCGGCGACGACGAAGAACGACGCCAGCTCGGCGATGTCGCCCAGCCGCTTCCAGGTCTTGCCGCTGCGCGAGATCATCGAGTCGCGCGACACCTGGCCGGCGATGATCCACTGCTGCAGGGTGGCGAGCTCGCGGCAGGTCCGGGTCTCGCCGTTGTCCAGGCGCAAGATCCAGTTGCGCTCACCGTCGATCGGCCCCGAGCCCGACTGCGGTCGCGGCTCGGGCACGGCGGAGCCCGCCCGCGGCGGGGACCCGGCTGGCGGGGGCCCACCCGGCGGCGGCACGCTTGGCGGAGCGCTGCGCACCGCCGGGATCCCGTTCTGGGTCGGCGAGCGCTTGCGGATCTTGAACATGTGCCCGCACGTCGTGCACTTGACGGTCACCCCACCCGGCTTGAGGCGGGACTCGTCAAGCTCGTACTCGGTGTTGCACTTCTCGCAGCGGACGTCCATCGCGGGGTACGACTCCACCCCGGACATAACACGGCGCCGACGACAATTCTATCGGCCCGGCGGTCCAGCGTCGCGCCGCGGTGGTACGGTCGGCGGGTGTCAGCCTCGGCTACCCAGCGCGACGGCGAGCGCGTCGCCATCGACGCCTTCGTCAAGGCCGCTGCCGGGGACACCGAGCTGGTGTTCCGGGTCCGCGACCTGTCGCGCTCGGGGCTGTTTCTCTACACCAAGGTCGCGCGGGCCTACCCGTTCCGTCCCGGCACCACCCTGACCCTCGAGCTGTTCGACTTCGATCAGACGATCGCGCTCAAGGTCGTGGTGGCGCGGGTGGTCGAGCCGGGGAGCCCCGAGGCCGAGTCCGCGCCGACCGGCTTCGGCGTCCGGATCGTCGACGCGGACGACGCGACCCGCGACCGCCTCGAGGCGATGATCGCCCGCATCAAGGCAGCCGGCGCGTTGTATTGATTGGGGAGGTTTGTCACCAAACCTCCCCTCGCTGGGGCGTAGCCCCAGCGAGCCTCCCCTCCGAGACGCCTCCCTCCGGTCGGCTGGACGTTCAGCGCAGGTTCGGGAGACCTCGCTGCTTCTTGCGGGGAGGTTTGTCACCAAACCTCCCCTCGCTGGGGCGTAGCCCCAGCGAGCCTCCCCTCCGAGACGCCTCCCTCCGGTCGGCTGGAGGTTCAGCGTAGGTTGAGGAGACCTCGGGCCAGACGGGGACGGGGCGCTGGAGGTTCAGCGTAGGGCACGGGGCGCAGCGCCGAGTCACGGGCAGGCGTTGGTGGCGCCCGGGGTCGGTGGGGTGGCGACGAAGGCGCCGCTGCCCTCGGGGCATCGGCTGGCGGAGGCGACGTGGGTGGTCCAGGTGTGGTGGTCGACCCGGACGTCGGTGGGGGTCGACAGGACGATCGAGTCGGCGCTGCCCAGGCCATAGGGCAGGCGCAGCGCGGCGGCGCTGGTGTCGCCCTCGATGAGGAGGCGAGCGCCAGCGGCGATGGTGGTGCCAGGCGGCAGCACGAGGACGTGGGTCGGATCGTTGTCGGTGAGCTTCCAGCCCGAGAGGTCGACCGCGGTGGCGCCGAGGTTGATCAGCTCGACGAAGTCGGCGCCCGACGAGTTGACCTCGTTCACCCGGATCGCGCTCTGACCGGGCACCGGCGCGGGCTCGACCTCGAGGGCGGCGCGGTCGTGGCGGACGGCGAAGGTCGCGGCGGCGCCGTTGCCGTTGTCGTTGACCACCCACAGCGCACCGTCGGCCAGCGCCAGGCCCTCGAGGCGCTCCTGATCGAAGCGGAACCGGCCGGCCAGCAGATCGACGGCGCGCACCTTGTCGACCGGATCGGTCGGCACGTCGGCGGTGCCCGAGGCCAGGCGGAACACCATCACCGCCTTGGTCGCCGCCTCGCCGGCCCAGCCGCCGTCGCGCTCGATCACCGCCAGGCGATCGCCGCCGACGGCGAGCAGCTCGGACAGCGACTGCACCCCGGCCGCGCCGCCGCGGTCGGGGTCGAGGGTGTAGAAGAACCAGCGCCAGGTGTCGGTGGCCGGCGTGTACTCGCCGATCCGGGTCCGCCGGCCGTCGGTGGTGAGGCCGCGCTGCAGGGCGACGTAGATCCGCAGCCCGACGCCGGCGCCGAGCGTGGCCACGCCCTCGAAGCCATCGCCGGTGACCGCGGTCCAGTCGACCGCGCCGGCCACCGCGCCGCACGGCAGATCGACGATGCCGTCACCGCCGAACCGCGGATCCAAGCGCCCGGCGAGATCGAAGAACAAGAGGCGGTTGCTCTGCGCCGAGCCGACGCAGGGCGCGGCGGCGCCGTTGCCGGCGACGCCCTCGCTCGCCACCACCAGGCCGCCGTCGGGTAGGACCGCGAGCCCTTCGGGATCGTAGCCGGTCAGCGGTTGCCCGGCGGCGTCGCGCAGCAGGCGCTCGCCGATCACCTGGAGCCGACGCGCGCCGTGATCGAACCACAGCGACCACACCCGAGCCGCGCCGTAGGCGTTGTCGGGCATCGCCAGCACGAGCCCGGTCGCCGGGTCGGGGGCCAGCGCGCCGATGGCGCCGAAGCCCAACCCGTCCGACGCCAGATCGTAGACCCCGGGGCCGTGGCCGGCCTCGCTGGGATCGGTGACCGCCTGGTAGATCCACAGGCCGCCGCCGGTGACGTCACCCTCGCCGCCGACCACGACCAACCCGCGGGCCGAGATCGCCACCGCGCTCTCCGGTCGCATCGGCGCGCCCAGGACCTGGCGGATCGCCGGCGCGGTGGGCGTCGACAGATCGAGCACGAACAGCGCGCTCGAGCGCTCGGCCAAGACGAAGCCGTACTCGGTGCCGCCGAACTGACCGACCGCGCAGCCCTCGGGCTCGATGCCGCGGTTGGCCGAGCGACGATCCGGATAGACCCCAGCGCGGACCGCGGCCCACTCGAGGGCGTCGCCGCTGTCGTAGACCCGATCGCCGGCCAGGTTGAACACCGAGAAGCCGCGGCCACCGCTGTACAGCCCGGCGGCGAACGCGCCGTTGGCGACGTCGCCTTCGTTGGCGGTGAGGACGTGGCTGCCGTCGGCGAACAGGCACGCGGCGTCAGGCTGCAGTTGCCCGACGAAGCCGGTGGCGGTGAAGTCGATCGCGCGATCGTTGGCCAGATCGGCGCGGCCATGGCGCGACGTGCCGGCGTCGACGTAGCGGACCACGGTCGCGGTCGTCAGATCGATGATCGCGAGGACGTTGTTCTCCTGCAGCGTGACCACCGCGGTCTGGCCGTCGGGCGTGAGGTCGACGTACTCCGGCTGGGGATCGGTCGGCTGGTTGCCGACGGTCGGCGCCAGCGCGATGGTGACGACCGTCGACGCGCTCGGGTTCGCGGCGTTGATGGTCACGACCTGCACCGAGCCGGGGCGGGCCTGCGCCACCGCGTTGCCGTCGGGATCCTCCTCGTCCTCGATCGCGACGACCGCGCGCGTGCCGTCGGGGGTCAGATGGACGCTGTCGGGGCCGACCCCGATGGCGACCGCCCCCGCGATCGTGCGGGTCGCCATCGCGATGAAGACCAGGGCGCCAGGGTCGGCCCGGCCGATCGGATCGGCGGTGTCCTTGACCGCGACGACCGCGTAGCGGCCGTCGGGGGTGATCGCCACCGAGGTCGGCTCGCCGCGACCGCTGGCGACGCTGCCGGCGACGTCGACCACGCCGAGCGCGGTGGGGCGCCGCGGATCGCTCACGTCGGCGAACCCGACGTCGCCCGCGTCGCCGCTGGTGTACGCCAGGGTCCGGCCGTCAGGGGAGGCGGCGACGATCTCGGCCACCGGCCCGGTCGACAGCGCCAGCCGACCGATGAGCTGAAAGCCGGCGATCGCCGGGTCGCCGTCGTCGCCATCGCACACGTAGGCGGTCGAGCTGATCTCGGCCGGATCGAGGACGCCGTCGCCGTCGTCGTCGACGCCGGTGTCGACGCGATGGCCGCCGGACGGGCAGTGGGCGCCGGGGGGCTCGGGCGTGACGTCGATGAGGACATCGTCGCCGTCGGTGCCGTCAGTGCCGTCAGTGCCGTCGGTGCCGTCGGTGCCGTCGGCGCCATCGCCGCCGTCGCACACGAAGGTCGTGGTGTCGACCTCGTCGGCGTCGAGCCGACCATCGCCGTCGTCGTCGCGGCCGGCGTCGATGCGCGTGCCGCCGACCGGGCAGTTGCTGCCTGCCGGCTCGTCGGTGAAGCCGAGGAGCGCCCCGGGGGCGCCGTCGGCGGCGCATCCGGCGAGGATCGCGGCCAGGGCCGCGAGGGGAAGCGAGCGAGAGAGCATGGCCGGGACCGTGGCGCGGCCGCTTGACAGCACCGCCCTCGCCGCGTGACGCCTGCGCGACGTCGTGAGTTCGGTTGGCGCGGTCTCACCGCGACCGCCGCCGCGGGGGCGGCGTCGCCAGGGCTGCGACGCGGGCGCGCGCCGCGGTGACCAGCTCGTCGACCACCGGTCGCGCCGGCGCCGAGCGCCAGCGGGCCGCGAACACCGGGATGGTCGGCAGGGTGACCGCGTTCAGGCGACGCAGGCGGCCGGCGGCGAGGTGGGGCGCGGCGGTCACGTCGGGCAAGACGGTCAAGAGCAACCCGGCCAGCGCGACCTGCAGGTTCGAGCCGAGCATCGTGATGCGCATGCCGATCGCGCGCGGCCGATCGGCCGGCCAGCCGTCCTGGACCCGACCGCTGTCCCCGACCTGCGGCACCGAGAACGGGTGCTCGGCGATCGCCGCCGCGTCGACCCGCCGGGCCGCGAACAGCGGGTGACCGCGTCCGCAGTACACCGACGCGCCCAGGGTCCCCAGGCGCTCGACTGCGATCTCGTCGGTCGTGAGCTCCTCGTAGTAGAAGGCTAGATCGAGCAGGCCGCGCGCCAGGAGCGCGTGGGCCGCGGCCGGCCCCTCGACCTGATGGATCGGCAGGAGCGCCGGCGCGTCCGCCTTGGCCGCGATCAGGATCGGCACGACGACGTGCTCGGTCAGGACCCCGAGCGACGCGACCCGCAGCGGCCCGGCGTGGCCCGGCTCGGTGCCGGTGGCCAACCCGGCCTCGACCGCGCGGGTGGCGGCCCGGGTGGCGTCGCGCAGCGCGGCCCCGGCGCCGGTCAGGACCAGCCGCCGGCCGACCCGATCGAACAGCGGCGCGCCCAGGCGATCCTCGAGGAGCCCGAGGGTCCGCGACACCGCCGCCGGGGTCAGGCGCAGGCGGCGCGCCGCGCCGACCACCGAGCCGACCTCGGCGATCTCGACGAAGGTCGGCAGCCAGTTCCAGATCTGCCGTCGCACGGCGTCGGTCAGGGTCAGCGGCGCTGCGGGAGCGGCCATACGACGACGCTACCAGGCCATCTTCAGGATTCCTTTACGATCGGAAAAGATTATCTCGCTTTCGTCGAGAGCGCGGAGGCGCCAGGCTGACCTCATGACCCACCTCGTTCGCTGGCTGTCACGCGCCCTGCCCTGCGTCGCCGTCGTCACCGCGGCCTGCACCGAACCGGCCCCCGAGCCGCCACCCGAGCCGCCGCCGCCGCGGACCTCGCCCCTGGCGGCGTGCGCCGATCCGGCGGTCCCGCTCACCCAGCGCTGGCAGGTCGACAACCTCCATGCTCCGGTCACCGCGATCGCCACCAGCGGCGCGACGCTGGTGGTCGGCAGCGCCGACGGCGCGGTCAAGCTGTGGCACCTGTCGACCACCGGCGCGATCGAGCGGCGCCCCGGCTACGGCACCCCGCTGCGCGAGGCCGGCCCGACGGTCGCCACCTTGGCCGCCACCGCCGACGGCGCCCTGGCCGCGGTCGATCAGGGCGGCGCGGCCACGGCCTGGCGCCTCGATGGCACGCCGCTCGGCGGTGCGGCGACCGCGGTGCCCGGGCGCCCGGTCGGCGCCGCCCTCGCCCCCGGCGGCGAGCTGCTGGCGGTCGCCGGCGACGACCTGCGGACCCAGCTCACGGTGGTCGACCTGACCGCCGGCACCGCGACCGCCGCCACGCCGACCTGGCTCTGGCACACGACGACCGCCGCGGTCACCACCGAGCGCGTGGTCGCGGTCGGCGACTGGTACGGCTGCCCGGCGATCGAGACCCGGCCGCGCGGCGACCTGACGGCGAACCGCTACTGGGACGACTGCAACGGCGCCGGTGGCGCGCTCCGACAAGGCTGGTTCCGCGCGCTGGCGCTGACCGCCGATGGCCGCGGCGCGATCGCGGCCGGCGATCGCCTGCTGGCCCGCTTCGACCTCGACGATCTGACCGCGGGGCCGCGGGCAGTCGCCACCGTCGACGTCGACCTGCGCCGGGTGGTGATCCTCGAGGCCGACGGCCTCCTCGTCACCCTCGGCGGCACCGGCGACGGCACCGCGCTGACCTGGTGGCGGCTCGAGGATCTAGTGGCGCTGCGGACCGAGCCGGTCGAGGCGGACGTCGACCTCGCGGTCGAGCCGACGACGGGCGTCGCGATCCTGGTGGCCGCCAGCGGGGTCATCACCGGGCTGGCGTGCGCGCCGTAGGCGGAGACCGAGACCGAGACCGAGTCCGAGACCGAGGCCGAACCCGAGACCGAGACCGAGACCGAGACCGAGGCCGAGACCGAGACCGAGACCGAGGCCGAGACCGAGACCGAGACCGAGGCAGAGACCGAGACCGAGGCCGAGACCGAGACCGAGGCCGAGGCTAGGACGCCTTGCCGGCGGCGGTGAGCTGGGCTCGGGCCTTCTGGATGTCGGACATCATCGAGAAGATCAGGCGAGGATCGGTGAACACGTTCAGCTTCGGGGCCAGGGCCTTGGCGTAGCGATCGAAGTACAGGAGCTGCTTGGTGATGAGGATGAACTCCTTGGGCATCCGCACCCGGTGCTTGGTCGCGGTGCGCTGGATGCCGGGGAGAAAGTCGGCGTAGTTCACCTCGGCGAACGACAGCTTGAGCAGCGGCGAGTAGGTCTCGCCGAGATCCTTCACGAAGGCGTCCATGTCGAGAGGCTGGGTGCCGGTGGTGCCGCCCATCTCGACGATGACCTCGGCCAGCCGCTTGTAGTTGCCGCTGGAGAACGCGATCATGTAGTCGGTGACGAGGAACCGGCGGTCGTCGTCGAAGCGCCCGACGATGCCGAAGTCGAGGAAGCCGATGTCGCCGTCGTCGAGCAGCATCAGGTTGCCGGCGTGGACGTCGCCGTGGAAGAAGCCGTAGAAGACGACGCACTGGAACCAGGCCCGCAGGCCGGCGACCAGCTTGGCCTCACCGTCGATGCCACGGCGCGCGATCTCGTCGTACTGGTCGACCCGGACGCCGACGAAGCGGTTCATCACCAACACCCGCTTGGTGACCAGGTCGTCGTGGGGCACCGGGGCGCGGATGTTGCCGTGGCCGAGCTCCTTCATGATCTCGTTGAAGCGGGCCAGGTTGGCCGCCTCCTTGCGGAAGTCGAGCTCCTCGGTGAGCGTGGCGGTGAAGTCGTCGATGACCCCGACCGGGTTGGCCAGCTCGGCGTCGCGCTTGAACCGGGCCACGAGCCCGGCCATGAAGCGCATGATCTTCATGTCCTGGGCGCAGCGCTCGGCGATGCCTGGGCGCTGGACCTTGAACACCACCTGCGTGCCATCGTCGAGCTCGGCGGTGTGGACCTGAGCGATCGAGGCCGAGGCCAGGGGCTTCTCGGTGATCTTGACCAGCCGGGCCGCGCGCTCGGGCCCGAGATCCTCGTCGAGGATGCGGCGGACCTCGGGGAACGGGAACGGCCGCACCCGGTCGAGGACCTTCTGGAACTCCTTGACGTAGCGGTCGGGAAACAGGCCAGCCGACGACGCGATGATCTGACCGAGCTTGATGAAGGTCGGGCCCATGTCCTCGCAGAACTTGCGCAGGAGGACCGGCCGGCTCAGGCGGCGGTAGCGGTCCCGGCGGCCGACCAGCGTGTAGCCCAGCCAGCGCAGCCGGGTGACGTCGAGGAGCCATAGCCCGAGGTACTTGCTGGCGTACATCGAGAACGCCCACATCCGCCGGGTCACCGGGAGGAGGAGGGTGAGCACGGCGAGCGCGCCGAGGACGGCGAGGACGTACCAGAGCATCACCGCGATGGTACACGCGCCCGGACGTGCCAGGGCGCCGCCCGTCGCTATACTGGCCCGCCATGTCCCGCCTGATCGCCGCCGCCGCCCTGCTCTCGGCCGCCGCCTGCACCGACTTCGCGACCCCCAACCTCCTCGAGAACCCGTCGATCATCGCGGTGGTCGCCGACCCGCCGGTGGTCGCCCCGGGGGGCACCGCGACCCTGACCGCGGTGGTCGCCGACGCCACCGGCATCATCACGGTGCCGGCGACCTGGTCGCTGGTGCCGGCCTACCCCGGGGTCGCGCCGCTCGGCACGATCACCGAGGGCGCCGGCGAGGCCGGCCTGTACACCGCGCCCGAGGTCGTGCCCGACCGCGGCATGTCGATCCCGCCGGTCGACGCGATCAGCGTCACGGTCGAGACCAGCGTCGGCCCCAAGACCGCGATCAAGGCGATGCCGGTCCTGGCCGCGACCACCACCAACCCGACGATCACCCGGCTGACCGTGGCCGGGACCGAGGTCGACACCGCGATCCCGGTCGCGCCCGGCACCTACCAGCTCCAGATCGAGCTGTCGCCGGCGCCGACCGAGGACACCCGCTACGCCTGGTACTCGCCGCTGGGCGAGATCGAGCGCTATCAGTCGAACCCGTGCGACCTGGTGGTCGCCGACGACGCCACCACCGGCCCGCTGATCGTCGTGGCGCGCGACGGCGCTGGCGGCGTGGCCTGGCGCGCGGTCGAGCTGACGGTCGAGTAGTGCCGGTCCTGGCTGAGCTCAAGGCCGACGCCTTCACGATCCGGGGGATGTCGCTGGGCGGGGTCTACACCTCGCTGCACGTGCCCGAGCTCGACTGCGTCTTCGACGTCGGCATCGCGCTGCGCTCGGCGTCGGCGGTCGGCACGTTGCTCCTGTCCCACGGCCACGCCGATCACGTCGGCGCGCTCATGACCTTCCTCGGGGCCCGGGCGCTGCACGGCAACCGCCGGCCGCTGCGGGTGCTGATGCCCGCCGAGATCGTCGACGATCTGATGGCCGGGCTGGCGGCCATGACGCGGCTGCAGCGCTGGCCCCTCGACGTCGAGCCGATCGGGCTCTCGCCGGGCGACGTCTACTGGCTGCGCAAGGACCTCGCGGTCCGCGCGATCAAGACCTTCCACCCGGTGCCGTCCCTCGGCTACCTGCTGGCGCGGCGCATCGACAAGCTGCGGCCGGAGTTCCTCGGCCTGCCCGGCCCAGAGATCGCCCGGCGCCGGGCCGCCGGCGAGGACCTGTTCACCTCGACCGAGCGCCGCGAGCTGGCCTACCTGACCGACACCCTGGTCCAGGTGCTCGATCATTCGCCCGAGGTGCTCGACGCTCGGGTCGTGATCCTCGAGGCCACCTTTCTCGACGAGCGCAAGTCGCTGGCGGCGGCGCGGGCCGGGTGCCACATCCACCTCGACGAGCTGATCGCGCGGGCCGACTCGCTGACCACCCCCAACCTGGTGCTCATGCACGTCTCGCAGCTCTACCACCCCGACGAGGTCGTGCCGATCCTCGACGCCCGCCTGCCGCCGGGGCTGCGGGCCCGGACCCAGGCCTTCGTGCCGACCGGGCCGTGGCCGGGCTGACCGCGCGCCTGTGGACCCGGCTGGCGGCGTGGTGGCGCGGCCCGCGCGCGGCCGCGGTGGTGGACGAGCCCGACCGGGAGCTCGGCGACGCCACCGACGAGCCCGACGACCTGCCGGTGGTGCTGCGACCGACCGAGCCGCTGGACCTCCACACCTTCGCGCCGCGCGACGTCCCCGGCGTGGTCGCCGACTACCTGGCGGCCGCGGTCGAGGCCGAGCTGACCGAGGTGCGGATCATCCACGGCAAGGGCAAGGGCGTGCAGCGCGAGCGCGTCCACGCGATCTTGCGCCGCCACCCCGCGGTCGCCGGCTTCGCGCTGGCACCGGCCGACCGTGGCGGTTGGGGCGCGACCGTGGTCACGCTGCGGCGGCCGGGGCCATGACCGCGCGCCGCGGTCCCCGGCGGTGATCGCGGCCGGCCAGCCCGGCCACGGTCGCACACCAGCGCGCGCGGGCCGACGCGTCGAGGGTGCGGACCTTGTGGATGGTCGTGACCTCGACCGGCGCCAGGCCGCAGAACGCCAGCGTGCCGCGGGCGAAGCTGGCGTGGAGCGTGCGGCGCAGGCCCAGGCGGTACCACCACGCCGGGCTGTCCATGGTCGAGATCACCCGGCTGGCGCGGCCGCGCAAGAGGCCGGTCGGCAAGGCGTGGCCCTCGTAGCGGAAGGCCCAGCCCGGCAGGAACAACCGGTCGACGAAGGCGCGGACGATCGCCGGCGGGGCCGCCCAGTAGGTCGGGAAGACCCAGACCAGGTGGTCGGCGCGCTCGATCGCGTCCCGGGCCGCCTGCAGGTCGGGCTCGAGGGGCTGGTCGGCGCGGTGGCCGTGGCGGAGCACGGGGTCGAAGCGCAGCGCGGCCAGGTCGAGGCGCTCGACTGCGCCGCCGGCGGCGACGAAGCCGTCGGCGTAGGCGGCGGCGAGCTGGTGGTTGAACGAGCCGGGGTCGGCGTGACCGAGGAGCACCAAGGCGGTGGACATGGCGCTATCGTGGCCAGACCTGCGATGCGTGAACAGCGGTAGACTTGCATCGCAGTCATGCGTCGACGCATCGCACCGAAGACCGCGCCGGCGCCCGGCCCCGACCTGGGCGCGGCGGCCTGGGACGACGTCCGGGTGATCCTGGCGGTCCTGCGCCACGGCAGCTTCACCGCCGCGGCGCGGGCCCTGGGCACCGAACAGTCGACGGTGAGCCGGCGGATCGCCGCCCTCGAGGCCGCCCTGGGAGTGGCGCTGTTCGAGCGCGGCCGGCGCGCGCCGACCCCGACCGAGGCGGCCCTCGGGCTGCGGCCAGCGGCCGAGCGGATCGAGGCCGAGATCGGTCAGCTCATCGACGCCGCGACCGGGCCCGGGACCCGGGCCATCCGCGGTCGGGTGCGGATCGCGACCACCGACGAGCTGGCCGCCCACGTGCTGGTGCCGCGGGCCTTGCCCGGCCTGCGCGCGGCCCACCGCGAGCTGACGCTCGAGGTGCTGACCAGCTACGCCGCCGCCGATCTGATCGGCCATCAGGCCGACGTCGCCGTGCGGTTCTTCCCGACCACCCGCGGCGAGCTCATCGGCCGGCGGATCGCGCGCCTGCCGACCGCGATCTTGTGCGCGCGCGGCCGGGCCGCGGCGTGGCGGCGCCGCCCGGTGACGGCCCTCGACTGGATCGCGGTCGAGCTGGCCGGCCTGGCGACCCCGGAGTCGACCTGGCTGGCCGCCCACGTGGCGCGGCCCCCGAGCCTCCTGTGCTCGAGCTACCAGGTCCAGCTCGCGGCGATCCGCGCCGGGCTCGGCGTCGGGATCGGCCCGCGGGCCTACGCCCGGTTCGATCGCGGGCTGGCGGTCCTCGACGGCGCCGACCTGCCGGCCCTCGACGTCTACCTGGTGACCCGGCGCGCGATCCGTCACCTTCCGCGGATCGCGGTGGTGCTCGACGCGATCGCCGCGGCGGTCGGCGAGTTGACCGGGTAGGTCGGCTACCCGACCAGCCCGCCCCTGGTCAGTCCCTCGACCTTGACCACCGGCAGCTCGCCGACCCGAAGCAGGCCGTCGAGACGGCCGATCAGCTCCCACGGCGGGCGCCCGGGCGGCGGCGGCGGCGGCGGCGGGTTGAAGCGGGCCTCGCGGATCCCGCTGTTCAGCACCGAGCGCGTGGCCTTCTCGTCGAGGAACGCCTTGATGAACTCCTGGCGTCGGCCGTCGATGTCGATCACGACCAACTCGCGCGATCCCGCAGTGACGATCACCGCGTACTCCTTGCCGTCGCTGTAGCGATCGATGCCGGCGATCGCGTCCTCATCGCGGTTGTTGTCATCGAGCTTGAGCCACGCCGTGAGATCGTACTCGCGGACCGGGCGCTTGCTGGGGTCGGACGCGGCGAGGGCGACCGGCTCGGACAGGAAGCTGGCCCGGGCGCGATCGATGGTGTCGGCGAGGCGGCGCAACAGATGGGTGAACATGTCGAACTCCAGGGTGAGGGGCCGGACGTCACTCGAACACGACGACGTGGCGCATCCAGGACGTCGGGTCCTGGCGGATCTTCTCGGCGCGCAACCGGGCCACCGCGGCCGCGGGGGCCTCGCCCCCGGCGATCGCGTCGCCGATCGCCGCGAAGACCGTGCCGGCCTCGGCGTCGGGCACCGGCACCAGGGCCGCGATCACGACGCTGGCGCCGGCGGACAGGAACGCCCGCGGCAGCCCCCAGTACAGCTCGCCGTAGTTGGCGGCGACCCCGGCCTCGCAGTCGGCCAAGACCACGACCGGGGCGCGCGCCAGCGACCAGCCGGCGATGACCTCGGCGGTGGCGGCCCAGCCGCCGGGGCCGTCGGTGAGCGCGAGGGCCGGCGCGTCGGAGTCGGCGACCCGCGCGGCGTGGACGTGGAACTCGAGGAGCGTGGCGTCCCGGGCCGCGGCCGCGACCCGGGCGACCGTGGCGGCGTCGCCGCGGATGATCTCGGCGCCCGGCGGGGTCGCGGCCGGGGCGGTCAGCGGGGCCAGGCCGAGCGCCGACGGCGGGCGCGCATCGGCGACCACGACGCGGTGGGCCGGGCCAACGGCGGCGGCGCGCGCCGGTCCGGTCACGAACCGCCAGGGCAGCGCCGGATCGAGGGCGAGGGCCACGCCCAGATGGGGCGGCAGCGCGGCGACGTCGACGCGATCGCAGCCGCCGAGGGCCGCGGCCACCGCAGGCGGGACCGCGCCGGGCGCGCCGCCGTCGACCAGCGCGCCGACCCGGGCGCCGGTGGGACCGATCGCGACCGCGACGGTGCGGGCCAGCTCGCCGGCGAGGACCAGGCCGCAGCGCGCCGGCGCTGGCGATCGTTGCCAGGTCGCGACCGCCGCGACGGCATCGTCCCACCGGGCCGCGCGGCCGGCCTCGACCGCCAGCACCGCCGCCGCGAGCTGTCCGGGATCCGGACGACCGGGTTCGACCGGGCGATCGCCGGCGGAGGCCAGGGCGCGCAGCTCGTCGGCGGCAATAGGATCGGTGCCGAGCCGCAGACGGGCCGACTGGTAGCGCGCTGCGGTGAGATCGTACGGGTCGTCGGGCGCCAGCGCGGTTAGCTCGGCCAGGAGCTCGGCGGTCGGGCGGACCGGCATGCCGGCCCGCGCCAGGTCGACCTCGAGGTTCGCCTCGAACAGGTTGGGGGCGCCGCAGGCCGGCCGGGTCCGCGCCCGGGCCGCGGCCTCGGCGAACCGCCCGGCCTCGACCGCCATCGCCGCCGTCATCGCCACCGCGACCCGCTGGGTCGGGCAGTCGTCGCTGGCGAGCGCGGTCTCGTCGTAGTAGGCGACCGCCAGGGACGACTCGCCGCGCAGGCGGGCGGCGTTGCCGGCGAGATACAGCGCGCGCCAGCGCACCGCCCACTCGCCGGTGGTAGCGATCCGCGCCAGCGCATCGGCCGCAGCGGCAGCGCTGGTCGGCGGCCGGTAGCGCGCCGACTCGAAGGTCGCGCGCCCGAGCGCCGCCCGCAGGCACGGGTAGTCGGGGAGGGCCCGGCGCGCGCACGCGTCCTCGACGGCGGTCAGCCGCGCGTCGGTCTTGGCCGGGTCGGCCTCGGCGGCGGCGGCGTGGACCTCTGCCAGCGCCGCGGTCCATGGGTCGCCGGCGGCCTCGGCCACCAGCGCCGGGTCGTCGGCGCCCAGCCCCGAGAGCAGCAAGGTCCCGACCAGGAGCGAGGTCGCGCCCGCGCGCTCGGCGTCGCGGCGCCAGCGCCGCCAGGCGGCGACGTCATCGACCGCCCCGCGGTTGACCCACGCGACGTAGGTCGCGACCACCGACGGCGGCGCGGCGATCGGTTGAGCCCGCTCGAGGCGGGCGACCAGGCCGTCGCCGGCCAGGCCATCGAGGGCCGCGGCCAGCGGACGCAGCTCGTCGAGGCGGGCCCGGGTCGGCGCGACCCGGATGGCGTCGTCGAGACGGAGCCGGGCGCGGGCCGGGAACGCGCGGGCCAGCGCCGGGGAGATCGGAGGCCCGCCCGCGACCATCGCGCGCCCGGCGGCCACCACCTCGGCGTAGCCGGTGCGCAGCGCATCGAGAGGAGCGCGCGCCGCGGCGGCCCGCGCCCGGGCCTCCGCGGACCAGGCCGGATCGACGGCGGCGCGCTCGAAGGCGGCGGCCGCGGTCAGCCCCAGCCCGAGGTCGCGCAGGGCCAGCGCCCGATTCCAGCGCGCCACCGCGTGCTCGGGCTGCGCCGCCAGGGCCCGGTCGGCCAAGGCCAGGGCCTCGGCCGCCGCGCCGCGCGCCAGCGCCAGGGCGGCGCGATCGGCGTCGAGGTCAGGGCCGCCCGGGCAGCGATCATACTGGACGCCGGCCCGCGCCAGCTCGCCGGTCAGGAGGTACGCGGCGGCCACGCCGGCGCAGTCGCCGCGCTCGGCCAGGGCGGCGATGGCGCGCGGATCGATCGCCTCGAGGCGAACCCCACCGGCGCGGTCGGCGTCGTAGCGGCGGTAGTCGGCGGCGCCGGACCAGGCCAGGCGGGCCTCGAGGCCGCGGGTCGGCGCCAGGGCCAGGGCCGACGACGAGCCGGCGGCGACCGCGCGCTCGCGTGCGCCGCCGCGGCCGCGCGGGAGGATCACCAAGGCCGCCGCCGCGGCCAAGGCCGCCCCGGCGATGACGAGCGCGACCACGCGCCGGCGCCGCGCCGCCAGCGACACCACCGGCGCGGGCCGCTCGGCGGGTCGCGCCTCGACGCCGGCCTCCTCGACCGGCGCGTCCTCGACGGCCGCGTCCTCGACATCCAGCGCCGGCGGCGCGCCGACCTCGGCCCGCAGCGCATCCTCGCGGTCGCGGAGCTGGATCGCGGCGTGGAGCTCGGCCTGGCACGCCGGGCAGTCGGCCAGGTGGGTCAGGAACTCGTCCGTCGCGGCGTCGGCCAGGACGCCGTCGAGATACTCATCGATGCGGCCGTGACTGCTCACGTCGATCCTCGCGATCGCGCGAGCAGGGCCTCGCGCAGCTTCTTGCGCGCGCGCAGGATCCGGGTGCCCACGGTCGACTTGGGCACGCCGAGCGCGGCGGCGATGGCGATGTAGTCGCGGCCCTCGAGCGCGAACATCCGGTAGGTGTCGCGGACGTCGTCGGGCAGCGCGGCGACCGCGGCGCGGACGTCATCGACGTCGAGCTCGGCCCACGGCGCGTCAGCGTCGGCCACCTCGGCCGGCGGCTCGAACTCGAGGGCGACCTCGCCGGGGCGGGCGCGGCGGCGGCGGACCGCGTCGAGGAAGGTGTTGGTCACGATCGCCAGGAGCCAACCGCGCGCCCGCGCCGGGTCGGCGAGCTGGGCCCGGCCGCGGAAGGCCCGGACCAGCGCGTCCTGGATCACGTCCTCGGGATCGAGGTCGCGGCGACAGAGCTGCGCGGCCCGGGCCCGCAGGGCCGGCAGGTGCGCCGCGATCAGGCGATCGAAGCCGCGCCGGACCTCGGACAGGTCGATCGGCGGCGGCGCCGTGGGCGTGGGCTCGAGGGCAGCGGCCTGCATCGCGTCTCCTGGGGAGACGTCGTCAGCCCCGGGATCTTCGCGATCATGCCCAGACACGCCGCCTGGGAATACCACAGCCGGCCCGGCGGTCGGTCAGCGCGCGGCCCCGACCGCGCGCCGCGACCGCGACCCCGACCGCGAGAAGATCGGCCGCTGGCGGCGTCTGGAGAGCGCGAGCACAGGGGCACAGACGGCCTCGGCTCGCAGGAGGATGCCATGCACAAGCCCAACGATCTCGAACACAACCTGCGCACCCTGGTCGAAGCCAAGGTCCTGAACCTCGACGTCAGCCTGGCGACGATCGTCAACGCCGGCGCCCTGGCCGGCCTCGAGCCGTGGGAGGTCTTCTGCGGCAACGGCTGGATCGTCCGCCGCCGCTGGCCCGGCCCGGTGCCGCAGTTCGATCGCGAGGCGATCGGCGCGGTGGTGCGCGAGGAGCTGACCTCGGCCGGCGTGCTCAAGGGCGTGCGGTGAACCAGCCGGCCCTGGTCGCGCCGCGCCCCGGCGACGACGCGCTCGAGCGCCGCCTGGCGCGGGTGTGCGGGTTCGTCGACGCCTACCTCGACGTCGTCCTCGACGACGACAGCGATCGCGCGGCCAAGGCCGCCTGCGAGGTGGCGCTGTTCGCGCGCCACCTGGGGATGCTGGGCGTGCGGGTCGACTGGGCCCGCGCGATCGGCGCGCGGCTGGTGCCGCGGTTGCGAGGCGTCGGCGTGATCCAGCGCCTGGTGTGGACGCCGAGCCGGGCCGGCATGCTCGGGGTCGGGCACGCGCTCTTGCGCGACCTCGGCCTGCCGGACCCGGCCTGGGATCGGGTGATCGATCGGCTGACCCGCCACGCGCTCGCCGAGTGCCGCGAGCTGTCGCCCTACGAGGCGCTGGAGATCGACTGGATGCTCGGCCTCTTGGGCGGTGCGCCGCGCCCCGGCCCCCGCGGGCCGACCGCCATCGAGCGCGCCTTCGATCCCCTGGCGATGCTGTCCGACGACGCCTACGCCTTCACCCACGCGGTGTTCTACGCCACCGACTTCGGCCGGCGGCCACTTCCCGCCGAGGCGGCGGCCGTGGTCGCCGATCGCGCGGACGCTGGCGCGGCCTGGAGCCTGGCCCGCGGCGACTACGATCTGATCGGCGAGTTCGTGCTGGCGGCGCGGGCGGCCGGGGCACCGCTCGGGCCCTCGGCGCGGCTGGCGCTGGCCGCCCTCGACACCACCTGGGACGAACTCGGCTTCGTTCCCGATCATGCGATGGCGGGGCTGGCTCCCGAGCCGGCGCGCGCCGACCTGTTCTTCGCCATCTATCACGCCAACCTGGTCGCCGGCCTGGCGACCGCCAGCCTGCGGGCGGCGCCGGCGACCGACGGCGACGAGCGGGCGGTCAGCGGCCATGAGCGCGACGACCTCGCCGCGACGCTAGCCGCGACGATGCCGAGCGCCCGCGCCCACGCGATCGCCGCCGCCACCCCGGCCTGGGTCGCGCCCCGCGCCACCGCCGACCTCCGCGTGCATCAAGCGGTCCACCAGCGCGATCTGTTCGCGGTGGTACGGGCGCTCGCCGCGACCCGCGGCCTGCCGTCGAGCGCGACCGACGCCGCGGCCCGGATTTGGCTGACCGAGTTCGGCGCCGCGATCGTCGACCTCGAGCTGCCGGGCGCGCGCGATCTGATCGCGCTGACCGACTACGCGACGCGATGACCGCGGCGCTCGTGCCGCCCGGGCCGAGCTCAACCGCCGATGAACGGCGAGCGCGCGGCCGGCGCGATCGCCGCGAAGCCGACCGCCGCCACCAGCTCGACCGCGGCCGCCACCACCGCCAGCGAGTCGGACGCCAGCTCGCCCTCGCCGACCTGGACCGCCAGCCCGAGGGCGATCGCGACCACCACCGCGATGCCGACGATCGCGAGCCCGAGGCCGCCGGCGGTCAGCCCGGCGGCCAACGCGACCACGGCCACCGCCAGCGCCAGATCGAGGTCGCGCGGCCGGCCGATCACCAGCGAGCGCCCGCCCGGCGCCGGCGCGACGTCGCCGATGCGCTGGAGCCCGACCGCCGCCAGGCGTCCGAGGGCAGCCGGCGCGATCAGCGCGCCCCACCACGCGCTCGGCGCGGTCGACCACAACGCGACCACCCGCAGGAGCGCGGTGCCGGCGGCGGCCGAGGCGGCCCACCGCAGGCCGAGCCAGCGCTCGTAGGCCGCCGCGCCGCCGCGCTCGATCACCGCGGCGCCGACCAGCGCCGCGACCACGACCGCGACCACCCCGGCCACCGCCGGCGCGACCGCGATCGCCCGCAGCCCGGCGGCCGCCAGCCCTGCGAGGACGCCGATCGCGACCCCGGCCACGACCGTGATCGACGCCGGCCAGGCGGTCGCGCCGCCACCGTCGGCCGGCCAGGCCGACACCCGCGCGAGCTGCGCGCGCACCGCGCTCCACGCATCGGCTGCGGCCATGGAGGGGTTCTACCGCGATCGCGATCGCGCGTGCTACCGTCGTCCGATGCGCTCGTTGGCCGTGCTCGCGTGCGCCGCGCTGGCCTGTGGCGGCGGCGCCGGCGATCCCGATGCCCCCGGTGACGCCGGCCCGACCGCCGACGCCACCGTCGGTGCGGTGGGCGCCGCGGTGTTCGACCCCGGCGTACTGCACACCGTCGCCCTCGAGGTCGCGCCCGAACACCTGGCGACGCTCGAGGACAGCGTCGACGTCCGGGTCCCCGCGACCCTGACCTTCGACGGCGTCACCGTGGCCCAGGTCGGGCTGCGCAAGAAGGGCGCGACCAGCCGGCGACCGCTCGCCGACAAGCCCGGCTTCACGATCAAGCTGAACAGCTTCGTGCCCGGCCAGCGGCTCGACGGTCTGAAGAAGCTGACGCTCGACAACGCGATCGAAGACCCGTCGCTGGTCACCGGCCACCTGTCGTACGAGGTGTACCGGCGGGCCGGCCTGCCCGCGCCGCGCACCGCCCACGCCACCGTCAGCTTCAACGGCGTCGACAAGGGCCTGTACGTCCTCGAGGAGTCGACCGACGCCCAGTACCTGGCGACCCACTTCGGCGCCGGCGACGGCAACGTCTACGAGGGCCCGTGGGACTTCCCCAAGGGCGCCGCCGCCGCGCCGCTGCGCGACGAGGTCGAGGACGGTCGCTCGCGCGCCGACCTCGAGGCCCTGACCGCGGTGGTCATGGACACCCCCGACGCCGAGCTGGCCAACGCGCTGGCGCCGCTCCTCGACGTCGATCGCTTCCTCACCAACTTCGCCGTCGAGATGGCCGCGGCGCTGTGGGACAACTACGCGATCGTCGCGTGGAACTTCTACCTGTACCACGTGCCCGGCGGCCGCTTCGTCATGCTGACCCACGGGGTCAACTGGCCGTACTTCCGCGCCGACATGGACCCGTTCGATCTGCACACCGATCCGTGGAACGCCGACGCTCCGCCCGGCTTTCTGTGCGATCGGTTCCTGCGCATCCCGGCCCTGGCCGATCGCTATCGCGCCGAGCTGGCCAGGGTCAGCCGCGACTCCTTCGACGTGCCCGCGCTCCTGGCCCGGATCGATCAGGTCGACGCCATCCTCCACGCGCGCCCGCTGACCGGCGCGTCGGCGGCGCAGCTCGACCGCTTCGAGGCCGCGGTGGTCGAGGCCCGGGCCTTCGTCCGCGACCGCAAGGCCTTCCTGACCAGTCGGCTGGGTCTGTAGGGGCGGAGACCGAGACCGAGGCCGAGGCCGAGACCGAGGCCGAGACCGAGGCCGAGACCGAGGCGGAAAGCGAGGCCGAGACCGAGACCGAGGGCGAGACCGAGGGCGAGGCGCCGGCCCGGGTCGACGGCGACGGAGGACCCGGCTAGATTGCCGCGGTGAACGCCTGGACCCCCGACTCGTGGCAGACCAAGCCGACCGCGCAATCCGTCCGGTATCCGGACCAAGCGGCGCTGGCCCGGGTGGTGGCCGAGATCGGGCGGCTGCCACCGCTGGTGACATCGTGGGAGATCGAGGGCCTGCGCAATCAGCTCGCGGCCGCCGCCCGCGGCGACGCCTTCGTCCTCCAGGGCGGTGACTGCGCCGAGAGCTTCGACGACTGCTCGTCGGAGGCGATCGCCGCCAAGCTGAAGATCCTGATGCAGATGAGCCTGGTCTTGGTCCATGGCACTCGCCGACCGGTGGTGCGCATCGGCCGGATCGCCGGGCAGTACGCCAAGCCGCGCTCGACCGACGTCGAGACCAAGGACGGCGTGACCTTGCCGTCGTACCGCGGCGACAGCGTCAACCGCGAGGCCTTCACCGAGGAGGATCGCACGCCGGATCCGGTGTTGCTCCTGCGCGGCTACGAGCGCGCGGCGCTCACGCTCAACTTCGTGCGGGCCCTGGCCGACGGCGGCTTCGCCGATCTCCACCACCCCGAGTACTGGGACATCTCGTTCGCCCACGGCGCCCGCCACGTCGCCGAGTACGCCCGGATCGTCGACGCCATCCGCGAGTCGATCTCGTTCGTCACCGCGGTCACCGGGATCGACGCCACCCCGCTCAAGCGGGTCGACATCTACACCAGCCACGAGGCCCTGGCCCTGGCCTACGACGCGGCCCAGACCCGGACCGTGCCGCGCCGGCCCGGCTACTACAACCTGTCGACCCACATGCCGTGGATCGGCATGCGCACCGCGGCCGTCGACGGCGCCCACGTCGAGTACCACCGCGGCATCGCCAACCCGCTGGGCCTGAAGATCGGCCCGGCGATGTCGCCGGCCTGGCTGACCGAGCTCCTGGCGATCCTCGATCCCGACCGGGTGCCCGGCCGGATCACGCTCATCCATCGCATGGGCGCCGGCCAGGTCGAGCGCCACCTGCCGCCGCTGGTCGAGGCGGTGCGCGCGACCGGTCGCGTCGTCTTGTGGATGTGCGATCCGATGCACGGCAACACCGAGACCACGCCGACCGGGATCAAGACCCGGCGCTTCGACAAGATCCTGTCGGAGATCGAGGACAGCTTCGCGCTGCACCGCCGCCTCGGCGGCCACCTGGGCGGGGTCCACTTCGAGATGACCGGCGAGGACGTCACCGAATGTCTGGGTGGCGCCCGCGGCCTGGCGGAGATCGATCTGGATCGCGCGTACAAGTCGCGCGTCGATCCCCGGCTCAACTACGAACAGGCCCTCGAGCTGGCGCTCCTGGTCGCGCGCCACCTGCGGAGGCCGCAGTGAAGCTGCCGCGCTGGCTGCGCTACTGGGGCGACGCGGTGATCGTGCCGATCGCCCTCATGCTGTTGTTCCTGACGTTCGTGTGGTCGACCAACGCGGGGGGCGTGGCGCAGGTCGTGGCGGCGCTGTTCATGTTCGCGGTGGTCGGGCTGTGGCTGGGCTTCCGCCGCCTGCGGGTCCACGCCAGCGCCTCGCGGCTGGCGGCGATCGGCGATCCCGCCGGGCTCCTGGCCCTGGCCGACGAGGAGCTCGGGCGGCGCCTGCGTTCGACGAGCCCGGCCGGGCTGCAGGTCTACCGCGCGATCGCCCACAACCTCGCCGGGCGGCCCGCCGAGGCCCGGCTCGCCCTCGACGCCTCGGGCATCCGGCCCGGCGATCGCGGCACCGCGAGCTGGCACCTCTTGTGGGCCTCAGCCGAGATCGACGCCCGGACCCGGCTCGGCGAGGTCGCGGCGGCCCGCGCCACCTTCGATCGCGTGGTCGCGCGCTACCCGCGCACCGTCGGCGCCGGTGGGCTCGACGTGATCGCCGCCGAGTGCGAGGCCCGGGTCCGGTTGGCCGAGGGCGACGCCGCCGGGGCGCGGACCCTGGTGGCGCCCTATCTGAAAGACATCCGCCTCGGCCCCGGGGCCCGGGCCCAGCTCTTCGCGATCGTCGCCGGGTGCGAGCGCGCGCTGGGCGATGACGCCGCCGCCGCGACCGCCGCCGCCAAGGCCCGCGAGCTGGCGCCGCAGTGCGTGTTGCTGCCATGACTCGCTGGGTGATCGTCGGCGCCGGCTACACCGGCGCGCGGGTCGCGGCCCTGGTGACCGCCCTCGGCGAGCCAGTGGTCGCCACCCGCCGGACCGCCGGGCCGGGGGCGCGCGCCGTCGACCTGGCGCAGCCGGCGACCCTCGACGGGCTGTTCGCCGCCGGCGATCGGGTGGTGGTGACCGCGCCGCCGATCGACGGCGTCGGGACTGGCGAGCGCGCCCTGGGGGCCGCCGCGGCCGCCGCCGGGGTCGCGCGGCTGGTGTACGTGTCCTCGACCGGCGTGTACGCGCCGGCCGCCGGCGCCTGGGTCGACGAAGCCTTCGCGATCGCGCCGACCACCGCCGCCGGGCGCGCCCGGGTCGCCGCCGAGGCCGCGCTCGTCGCGTCGGGCGTACCGCTGGTGATCGTGCGGCCGGCCGGGATCTACGGCCCCGATCGCGGGCCGATCGCGCGCCTGCGCGCTGGCCACTACCGGGTGGTCGGCGATGGCGCGACCGCGGTCAGCCGGATCCACGTCGACGATCTGGCGGCCCTGGTGGTCGCCGCCGCCACCGCCGCCGCGCCGGCGCCGAGCTACAACGCCGCCGACGACGACCCCGCGTCCTCGGCCGCGCTGGCCGACGCCGCGGCCGCAGCGCTGGGGCTACCGACGCCGCCCCGGGTGCCGCTGTCGGCGGTCGATCCCGAAACCGTCGGCATGTTGACGGCCGATCGCCGGATCGCCAACCAGCGGGCCAAGCGCGACCTCGGCTGGGCCCCGCGCTATCCGTCGTGGCGGACCGCGCTGGCGGCGGAGGTGCGCTGGTGCTGAGGCGCCGGTGCTGACGCGCTGGTCGGGCCAGCGTCCGCCGACCGAGGCCGCGACACGTTTCGCCCTTCTCACACCCGGAGATTTCGTCTATCTCCCGGGGCCGTCATGATGGAGCCCGCGCCGACGCCTGCCGACGCCGCCTCGCGCACGCCGCCTCCTGCCCCGCGGCCCGCGGCCACCGCGGCCGGCCCCCTCGAGGACGTCGACATCCGCCCGTACCTGCGGCGCGACCCGTGGCCGCGCAAGCTGGCCCGCCGCGCGCTGACGTTCTCGCTCCTGCACCTGTTCACCGCGCTGTGGTGGGGCGTCGCGCCGCTCGTCGTGCCGACCTTGATCGTGGTCGATCTGCTGCGGCGTCGGCCGCTGCTCCTGGTGCGCTTCTACCTGTGCATCGGCGCCATCGTGTTCGGTCAGGTGTGGGGCGCGTGGCTCCTGTTCGCGATCTGGCTGGCCTCGGGCGGCGGCCTGGCCTGGCGCGCCAACAACCGTTGGACGGTGTGGGCCGAGGGCTACTGGGCCGACTGGAACGCCCGGGTCATGGCCGCGATCTACGACATCACCTACGACGTCGAGGACTCGGCCGTCTTGCGCGACGGCCCGTCGCTCTTGCTCATGCGCCACGCGTCGATCAACGACACGATCTTGCCGATCGGACTCATCACCCGCGTCCACGGCGTGCGCCTGCGCATCGTCCTCAAGGCCGAGCTTCTGTGGGCGCCGATCGTCGACGCGATCGGCCACCGCATCCCGGTCGCGTTCATCCGCCGGTCGTCGGGCGCGGTCGATCGCGAGCTTGAGGTGGTGCGGTCGATCACCCCGGCGCTGCACCGCCACGAGGCGATCATGATCTTCCCCGAGGGCACGCGGTTCACACCCGAGCGCCGCGCCCAGCTCCTCGGCAAGCTGATGGCCAAGGACCCCGCCGCCGCCGCCGAGGCCGCGACCCTGACCCACGTCCTGCCGTTTCGCACCGGCGGCGTCATGGCGCTCATGGACGGCGCGCCCGACGCGGCGCTCGTGTTCTGCGCCCACACCGGCTACGAGCGCACCGCGCGCCTCGAGGACTTCATCGCCGGTGGGCTCTACCGCACCATCGTCAAGGTCAAGTTCTGGCGCGTGCCCGCGTCAGCGGTGCCAGCCGAGCCCGCCGCCCGCGCCGCCTTCCTCCACGCCGAGTGGCGCAAGGTCGACGCCTGGGTCGCCAAGCACGCCACCCCCCCGCGCAGCTGATCCCTCGCGGGGCCCCTCTCGCACCCCCCCGAAAACCACAGGAGTCTCGACGAGGCTTCGCCCCGTCGAGGAGAGGTCTGGTCGCAAGAACTCCCGCCCCGAGGTCTCCCCTACCCCGCGCTGAACCTCCAGCCGACCGGAGGGAGCGAGGACCCTCCGGGAACCTCCCGCAAGAACTCCCGCCCCGAGGTCTCCCCAACCTACGCTGAACCTCCGGCCGACCGGAGGGAGCGAGGCCCCGCCGGGAACCTCCCGCAAGAACTCCCGCCCCGAGGTCTCCCCAACCTACGCTGAACCTCCAGCCGACCGGAGGGAGGCGTCTCGGAGGGGAGGCTCGCTGGGGCTACGCCCCAGCGAGGGGAGGTTTGGTGACAAACCTCCCCAAAAAGCCGACCGGAGGGAGGCGTCTCGGAGGGGAGGCTCGCTGGGGCTACGCCCCAGCGAGGGGAGGTTTGGTGACAAACCTCCCCAAAAAGCAGAGGTTTGGTGACAAACCTCTCCAAAAAGCTCAGTACCGACCGCGGCCGCCGCCGCCACCACCACCACCACCACCGCCGCGCGAGAAGCCGCGCGGTCCACTACCGCCGCCGCCACCGCGCTGGCGCTCCTCGGCCTCGTTGACGCGGAGCGGGCGGCCCTCGAACGACTGGCCGTCGGTGGCGCGGATCGCGGCCTCGGCCTCGGCGTTCGTGCCCATGGTGACGAACGCGAAGCCGCGCGGCCGGCCGGTGTCGCGGTCCTTGACGATGTGGACGTCCGACACCGCGCCGTGCTCAGCGAACAGCGCGCGCAGCGATTCGTCGGTGGTGTCGAAGGAGAGGTTGCCAACGTAGAGTCGATTGCCCATGTCTTGTGCTCGTGCTTCCGTGGACGGAGAGGGATCGTCGCCGGGGTGCCGTCCCACCTGGCGGAGTGCATCGTCAAGGACGAAGTCGGTGATCGGCGGGGTCGGCTCGCCCATCGGCGGGCCGCTCTCGCCGCTGGCCGCGCGATCGGCGGCGCGCTGCCGGCGCTCCTGGCGCCGCACGTCGCGCTGCTTGGCGCGATCTTTCTGGTCGAGCTCGCGTTGCCGCTTGCTCATCGTGGCGCGTGGGGCCCCGCTCATCGCGGCCCCCGCTGGGGACGGCGCGGCCGCAACGGCGCGCCGTGGAAGTGAGGACCGCTGACCGCGCAGCCGGGGTGTCGGACCGCGATCGCCTGCGCATCGGCCAACGCCTTGGCGCCCTGCCGATCGTCTTCGTAGGCGATGGGATCGCCCACCGCCGGCGCGAACGACAACGTCGCCCGCCCGTTGCTCTCGTCGACGGACACGAAGATCCGTTCGGGGTTGCCGCGCAGCCGGACCTCAGCCTTCATCATCATCGTCTCCTTCGGGATCAGGTTCGCGTTCGACGACCTGCTGCCAGGCGTCGCGCGCGCTCTTGTACGTCAACGACGCCAGCGCAGCGACCCGGTCGTCGGCGACCTCCTGGCCGCCCATCGCCTGGCGCAGGCGCCCGCGGGCCTCACGCATGGTGCCCGGCCAGCCGCCACACAGCCGGCGGTCCGCGGCACGGAGCTCGGCCACGCATGCATCGGCCCACCGTTGCCCCACGGTGATCGCCAGGGCGTCGAGCTCGGTCGTCGGGGCCTGGGCGGTTCGTGGCAGGGGGGATCGCGATCGTCGGGCGGCTCGGCGCGGTCCGCGACAGCGGCCCAGCCCCAGAAACGCTAGGGGCGGAACCTACCAGGGCCGGGGCGCCAGGGCAAGCCCGGCGTTGGGCGGGTTCGGCCGACCGCAACCCCGGCGCGGCGCGGGTGTCGTCGGAATAGGCGGCGTCGACCTCGGGTTTCCAGATCGACCCCCGCCGTCCTGCGTCAGGAGATCCCATGAAGAAGCGCACCGCCCCCGTGACCCTGTGGACGATCATCGAGTCGCTGCAGCGCCGCCTCGAGCGGCAGGGCTGCTCCCGCGAGACCATCGACCTCGCCGTGGTGTCGGCGATCGCCCGCGCGGTCGCGTAGTCACGGTCACGCCAGGGTCACCACCACCGGCGCGTGATCCGACGCGTCGTTGCCCTTGCGCTGGTCGCGCTCGATCGTGCAACCGGTGACCCGGCCCGCGATCGCGGCGTCGGCCAGGAAGTGATCGATGCGCAAGCCCTGGTCCTTCCAGAACGCCACCCCGCGGTAATCCCACCACGAGTACGCCCGCTCGTCGCCGTGGTGGGCCCGCCAGACGTCGGTCAGGCCCCAGCCCAGGAGGGCCTGAAACGCGGTCCGCTCCGGCTCGCTGCACAGCACCTCCCCGGCCCACTTGCGCGGATCGTGGACGTCGCGATCGTCGGGCGCGATGTTCCAGTCACCGCCCAGGACCAGCGGCCTCGCGCGATCGTGGCGCTCCAGCCAAGCGCCCAAGGCCGCCAGCCAGCGCAGCTTCATCGCGTACTTGTCCGAGCCGACCGACGCGCCGTTGGGCACGTAGACCGAGACCACGCGGACGCCGTCGACGGTGGCGGCGATCAGCCGGGCCTGCTCGTCGAGGTCGGCGACCCCGACCCCGGTCGAAACGTCGGTGGGCACCGACCGCGCCGCGATCGCGACCCCGTTGTAGGTCTTCTGGCCGTGGGCGACGACGTGGTAGCCGAGGTCGGCGAACAGGTCGTGCGGGAAGCCGGCGTCCTCGACCTTGGTCTCCTGCAGGCACACGCAGTCGGGCTGGCGCTCGGCCAGGTACGCGCGCAGGCGCGCGGCTCGAGCCCGGATCGAGTTGACGTTCCATGTGGCGAGGCGCACGGACGGCACGCTACCAGGGACCCGCGTCCTCGTGCATCATCGGCCCATGCGCGCGATCGCCCTTGGCCTGTGTGCCGCGGCGGCCTGTACGGCCGGCCCCGCGGTCGACTCTCACACCGCCCCGGTGGTCGGCGCCGAGGTGGCGACCGGCGATCCCGAGGTCGTCGCGCTGGTGACCTCGAGCGGCCGGATCTTCTGCACCGGTACGTTGGTGTCGCCGCAGGTGGTCTTGACCGCGGCCCACTGCATCGCCGAGTCGGGCGGCGATCCCGCGGTCGCGGCGTACTTCGGCAACGACATCATGTCCAGCGGGGCGCGGGTCGCGGTCTCGAGCTACATGGCCCACCCGGGCTGGACCGGCGACCTGTCGGGCGGCCACGACCTGGCGGTCTTGCGCCTGGCGTCGCCCCAGGACCTGGCGCTGGTCAAGCCCATGAACCGCGCCGACCTGGCCGCGCACCTCGGCGCGCCGTACCGCGCGGTCGGCTTCGGCATCCACGATCGCGAGACCCGCGAGCTCGACGGCAAGAAGCGGGTCGGCTACTTCGAGATCGCCCGCACGACCGGCGACTACGTCGAGATCCGCGACGTCGACCCCGACGGCGCCACCGCGATCTGCCAGGGCGACTCGGGTGGGCCCGGCTTCATCACGATCGACGGCGTCGAGGTCCTCGCCGGGGTCCACTCGTACTCGATCCAGGGTTGCTTCAACCCCAGCGGCGACGCGCGCCCGGACCTCTACCTCGAGTCGTTCATCCAGCCGTTCATCGACGCCAACGACGTCACCTGCCGGGCCGACGATCAGTGCGTGCGCCTCGGCTGCTCGGCCGACCCCGACTGCCAGCCGTGTGGTCCCGATGGCACCTGCGCCACCGGCTGCGCCGTACCCGACCCCGACTGCACCACCAGCGAGCTCGGCGAGATCTGCCGGGCCGACAGCCAATGCCTCACCGGGTTGTGCGTCGAGTGGACGACCGATCGCAACTCGCGGTTCTGCTCGCAGCCGTGCACCGGTCCGAGCGACTGCCCGGCGGCCGGGATGACCTGCGACGAGCTCGCCGGCGTCGGCCGGGTGTGCAACTACCAGGGCGAGCCGCCGGGCGCGCTGGGTCAGGCCTGCGACGAGGCCACCGACTGCTCGCGCTACACCTGCAGCGACGGCCTGTGCACCTACGCCTGCGATCTGCCGCGCGGGCTGTTCTGCCCGGCCGGCTACCTGTGTGACACCCGCGACGACGGCGCGACCTACAACTGCTATCCCGAGGAGGTCGAGGACACCGGAGGCTGCTGCTCGTCGTCGGGCGGCGCGACCTCAGCGGGCCTGGCCGCCGCGGTGGCTGCGCTCCTCGGGCGCCGCCGACGGAGCCGCGCGTGATCGGCGCGCGACCCACCGGCGTGGCGGTGGCGGTGGCGCTGGCGCTCGGCACCGCCCACGTCGCCCACAGCAACGGCCGCTACCCGACCTCGATGTCGGTGGCCTTCCGGCCCGGCGATCGCGACGCGATCTACCTGGCCACGACCTTCGGCCTGTTGATCGGCGGCGCCGACGGACGCTTCCGCTGGGTGTGCGAGGCCAACCTCGGCTACGAGGGGCGCTTCGATCCCAAGTACCGGATCGCCGCCGACGGCACGATCTACCTCAGCACCTACAAGGGCCTGCGCTTCAGCAAGGACGGCGGGTGCACCTTCACCACCGCCACCGCCGAGCTGCCGGCCGCCGACCCGAGCTACCTCGCCAACCGCTGGATCGAGGCCGTCGACGTCGCCGCCAACGGCGACGTGTGGATCGCGACCGCGGACGCCGGCCAGGAGAACGAGGTCTGGCGCTCGACCGACGGCGCCGCGCGCTTCACCCCGACCGGCAACCGCTCGAGCCAGATCTGGTGGAAGAGCCTGGTCGTCGCGCCCAGCGATCCGACCCGGGTCTACGTCACCGGCTACCAGGTGTCGCAGCAGCTCGACGACGCCGGCCTGGTCCCGGCCTCGGTCCACCTGCGGGTGACCCGCGACGCCGGCGGGAGCTGGGACCAGCTCCCGTTGACCGGGGTGACCCTGGGCGCGAGCCCGCTGGTGTTCGTCGACGCGGTCGCGCCCGACGACCCCGACCTGGTCTTCCTCCACTCCGATCGCGCCGGCTCGCCGAGCCGCGATCGGCTGTATCGCTCGGCTGACGGCGGCCTGACCTTCACCGAGGTGCTGGCCACCACCGACGCGATCCGCGCGGTCGTGATCCGGGGCGCCGAGGTGTTGGTCGCGACCAAGGAGGACGGGCTCTACCGCTCGAGCGATCGCGGCCAGACCTTCGCCCCGGTGGCCAACTCGCCCCAGGCCAACTGCCTGGGCGACCGCGGCGACGCGCTGTTCGCGTGTGGCGCCAACTGGGAGCCCGACCTGTTCGCCCTCGGTCGGTCGTCCGATGCCGCGGGCTGGACCAAGGTCTTTCGGTTCAGCGAGATGGTCGGCCCGCTGGCGTGCCCGGTCGGCACGGTCCAGCACGATCGCTGCGAGGTCCAGGAGTGGCCGATGGTGCGCGAGCAGTTCGGCATCCCGGCGCCGATCGACGCCGGGATCGATCCGCCCAAGCCGGCCCCAGCCGGGTGTTGCCAGAGCGGCGGCGGCAGCCCCCTCGGCCTCGGCCTGGCCGCGTTCACCTTCGCGTGGCTCCGGCGCCGCCGGTCACGGTAGCTCGGCCTCCGCCTCGGACTCGGACTCGGTCTCGGACTCGGTCTCGGCCCCGGTCTCGGTCTCGGTCTCCGCCTCGGTCTCCGCCTCGCCTCACCCGCGGCGCGGCAGCTCGGACAGCGCCTTCTTCGGGTCGAGGTAGGCCTTGAGCTTGCCCTCGATGTACTCGGTGGCCTTCTTGCGCCACAAGAAGCCCGGGTCCTCGCCGCTGAACTTCACGCTGCCCGGGCCCACCGACATCTCGCCGTCGATCTTCACGACCAGGTACTTTCCCGCGAACCGCGCGCGGTCGCCGTTCCAGGTGACGGTGATGCCGTGGCGGTTGTGGAGGTACTCGCCCAGGACTTCGAGGCGGGCTCGAGCATCGCCGATCGGCAGCTCGTGCTTGTAGTTGATCTCCATCGCTGCAATGTAGCAGCGGGCGCGGCGCGGTCAGCAACCGAGATCGCACCAATCCGGCGCGGTCACCGACGGGCGCGTAGCCGCCTACGCACCCCGGCAATCGGCTTCCCAGCGACCGGCGACTGGTTCACGGCGCGCGCGGCGCGGCGGCGTCCCACGCGAACCGCCAGCGCACGACCCGACCGTCGATCCGCACCGCCTCGGCCTTGGCCAGCGCCGGGAAGTCGGGGTCGCCGGTCAGGCTCGCCCCCAGGGCCGAGATGCTCGGCTCATGACCGAACACGACGATCGCGCCGTCGGGATCGCTGGCCGCCAGGCGGTGCAGCACCTCGGCGGTGCGCCCCTCGGGCGCGAGGGCCGGGACGCTGTCGATCGGGCCGGGCCAGTCGAGGGCGGCGGCCACCAGCTCGGCGGTCATGACCGCGCGGGTCAGCGGGCTGGTCCACAGCGCGGTCGGGGTGCAGTCGTGCCAGCGCAGGCGTTGGCCGATGGCGCGGGCCTGGGCGCGCCCCTCGACCGACAGCGGCCGGGCCGGGTCGGGCAGGTCGCGCTGCTCGTCGAGGGCGTGGGCGTGACGGACCAGAAAGACGATCACCCGACGAGGGTCACGGCCCGCGCCCGGCCTGTCAACGCCCATGGCTACCCCGCCGAATCCTTGTGTCGCGCCGCGGGCGCGCGCGATGATGAAGGGATGAGGGCCCTCCTAGTCGCTAGCCTTGCTTTGATTCTGGCCTCCGCTGCAGCCTGCGGCGGCGACGACGCGCTCGACGGCGTCAGCCTGGGCGAGTCGGTCCACGAGGTCGTCGTCGGCTCGATCGCCGCCCGCTCCGACAACACCGTGCGCGGCGGCGGCGTGGTGGTGGTCGGCGCCAGCCTGTCGGGGCGCGAGGACGCCGTCGCCAACACCTCGGCCGCGCTGTCGGTGACCGGCATCCCGGTCGGCGCGACGGTCGCCCGGGCGACGCTGTACTGGGCGATCTCCGGCGGCTCCGACACCACCGCCACCATCAACGCGGTCGCGGTCACCGGCACCGCGATCGGCACCGGCGGATCGACCTGCTGGACCCCGGCCAACAACTTCGGCTTCCGCGCCGACGTCACCGCCCGGGTCACCGGCAACGGCATCTATACGATCGCCGGGCTGCCGTCGAACACCAACGAGACCCTGGCCGACACCGACGGCGTGGCCTTGGTCGTCGAGTACGCCCAGGCGACCTCCGGCGTCCGCCGCCGGATCATGGTCCGCGACGGCATGATCACCAGCAGCGGCAGCGGCGACATCGTCACCGACACCTTCACCGGCGTCGCCGCGCCCTTCGCGTCGACCGGCCGACTCCACCTGATCGTCGGCGACGGCCAGAGCGCCACCGACGGCGCCGTGACCTGGAACGGCGCGACCATCGCGACCAACCAGTTCTCGGGCTCGGCCGGCTTCCTGTGGGACGTCCGCACGTACAGCGTCGCGGTCCCGGCGACCACCGCCAACCTGACGTGGACGTCGACCTCGGGCGCGGACTGCCTGCTCTACGAGACCGCGGTCCTCGAGTACAACGTCGCGGTGTGCGGCGACGGCTTGCGCACCGGCGGCGAGGCCTGCGAGCAGAGCAACGTCGCCAACGGCGATGGCTGCTCGTCGACCTGCGACATCGAGCCCGGCTGGACCTGCAACACCGCGGTGCCCGCGGTCTGCACGCCGATCTGCGGCGACGGCATCATCACCGGCACCGAGCAGTGCGATCAGGGCAACACCGGCAACGGCGACGGCTGCTCGTCGACCTGCCAGATCGAGACCGGCTGGACCTGCACCGGCACGCCGTCGACGTGCAGCCCGGTGTGCGGCGACGGTCGCCGCGCTGGCGCCGAGACCTGCGACGACGGCGACACCATGAGCGGCGACGGGTGCTCGTCGACCTGTCGGGTCGAGCCGGGCTGGACCTGCAACACCGCCCTGCCCAACGTGTGCACCACGACCTGCGGCGACGGCGTCCGCGCCGGCGCCGAGCAATGCGATCAGGGCAACACGACCTCCGGCGACGGCTGCTCCGCCACCTGCACGATCGAGCCGGGCTGGACCTGCACGGGGTCTCCGTCGACCTGCACGACCTCGTGTGGCGACGGCATCCGCGCCGGCGCCGAGCAGTGCGATCAGGGCAACACCACCCCTGGCGACGGTTGCTCGGCGACCTGCACCGTCGAGCGCGGCTGGACCTGCAACACCGCCACGCCCAATGTGTGCAGCACCACCTGCGGCGACGGCATCATCGCCGGGGCCGAGACCTGCGACGACGGCGACGCCAGCGGCGGCGATGGTTGCTCGGCGGTCTGCACCGTCGAGCGCGGCTGGACCTGCAGCGGCGAGCCCAGCGCGTGCGCCACCACCTGCGGCGACGGCATCATCGCCGGGGCCGAGACCTGCGACGACAGCGGCACCGCAGCTGGCGACGGCTGCTCGGCCACCTGCGCCGTCGAGCCGGGCTGGACCTGCGCCGGCGCGCCGTCGACCTGCGACGAGGTGTGTGGCGACGGCCGGATCGTCGGCGCCGAGGCCTGCGACGACGGTGACGCCACCGGCGGCGACGGCTGCTCGATGACCTGCACCATCGAGCCGGGCTGGAGCTGCGCCGGCGCGCCCTCGACCTGCGTCACCACCTGCGGCGACGGCATCATCGCCGGCGCCGAGGCCTGCGACGACGGCGATCGCGAGGGCGGCGACGGCTGCTCGGCGACCTGCGCCATCGAGCCGGGCTGGTACTGCGTCGACCAGCCGTCGGAGTGCAGCACGATCTGCGGCGACGGGCTGGTCCGCGGCGGCGAGGCCTGCGACGACGGCAACACCACCGCCGACGACGGCTGCTCGATGACCTGCACGATCGAGCCCGGCTGGTCGTGCGCCGGCGAGCCGTCGACCTGCATGACCGGCTGCGGCGACAGCATCGTCGCCGGCACCGAGACCTGCGACGACGGCAACACCGCCGACGACGACGGCTGCTCGGCGGCGTGCGCGATCGAGGACGGCTGGACCTGCGACGGCGAGCCCAGCACCTGCGACTCCGTGTGCGGCGACGGCCTCCTGGTCGGCGCCGAGACCTGCGACGACGACAACACCACCGGCGGCGACGGCTGCTCGCCGACCTGCCAGCTCGAGGACGGCTGGGTGTGCGAGGGCGCGCCGAGCACCTGCACCGCCCTGTCGGTGGCCGGCGGCGGCTGCTCGACCGGCGGGCCGAGCGGCCTGGCCCTGGTCGGCGCGCTCCTGGCCCTGGCCCTGGCGGCGCCGCGGCGGCGACGGGCCGGGCAGCTCGCCGCGCTGGCGGCGATCGGCGGCCTCGCGGTCGCCGGCTCCGGCGTGGCCCAGGCCCAGGTCGTCACCGGCTCGTCGAGCTACCCGGCCGAGCGGTTCCGCTTGGCCATGGATCGCGCTGGCGTCCTCGACGTCGAGGCCGCTCGCACCCCCGGCCACCTCGCGGTCGACGTCGGGGTGTGGATGGGCTACGCCAACGATCCGCTGACCGTGCGCCTGGGCGCCGACGGCGAGCGCCTGGGCGCCCTGGTGAGCGATCGGATCGGCGGCGATCTGGTCGCGTCGCTCGGCCTGGGACGACGCTTCGCCCTCGGCCTGGCCGCGCCGCTGATCGTCTCGCAGTCGGCGGCCCTCGGCCCGCTCATGACCGGGGCCGGTGGCCTCGACAGCCTCGGCCTGGGCGATCTCGCCCTGACGCCGAAGGCCATGCTCGTCGACGGCGGCGTGACCGTGGCCCTGGCCGCGACCGTGACCGTGCCGACCTCGTCGGCCGACGACGCCTACTTCGGCGACGACGGCCTGACCGTGGCCCCGGCGCTCTTGATCGGGCGCGATCGCGGCGCCGTGCGCGTGCTGGCCAACCTCGGCTATCGGGTCCGCTCGGAGCAGCGCATGCTCGACCTGGCGATCGACGACGAGCTGTTCGCGCGCCTCGGGCTGGGCCTGCGCGCCGGCCGCGCCGACCTGATGGCCGAGGTCGCGTTCGCGACCGCGGCCGCCGCGCCCCTCGACGACTACAACGGCAACCACGCCGAGGCCCGGGCCGGCGTCGGCCTCGACGTCATGCCGGGCCTGCGGCTGTTCGCGGCCGGCGGCGCCGGTCTGGCCTCGGGCTTCGGCACCCCCGACTGGCGGGCCCTGGGCGGGCTGTGGTTCGGCACCGCTCGCCCGGCCAGCGGCGGCCCGGCCGGGCCACGCGACACCGATCGCGACGGCATCTACGACGAGACCGATCGCTGCCCGAACCAGCCTGAGACCGTGAACGACTGGGAAGACCAGGACGGCTGCCCCGACGAGCTCGACGCCGACGGCGACGGCGTGCCGATGCCCGCCGATCAGTGCCCCGACGGCCGCGAGACCAAGAACGGCTTCCAGGACGGCGACGGCTGCGCCGACACCGTGCCCGACAGCGACGGCGACGGCCTGTCGGATCCCACCGACGCCTGCCCCGAGCAGGCCGAGGATCGCGACGACTTCGATGACGACGACGGCTGCCCGGATCCCGACAACGACGGCGACACCGTGATCGACGCGAGCGATCGCTGCCCGCTCGAGGTCGGCGTACCCGACAACGGCGGCTGCCCCGACACCGATCGCGACGGCGACACCGTGGTCGATCGCGCCGACAACTGCCCCGACGAGCCGGGCTCGGTCAAGAACTTCGGCTGCAAGGACAAGCAGCTCGTGGTGTTCAAGGGCAGCACGATCGAGCTGCTCGACATCGTGTACTTCAAGACCAACAAGGCGATCATCGAGAAGCGGTCGTACAAGCTCCTGCGCGCGGTCGCGACCGTCATCCGCGCGCACCCGGAGATCAAGGGCATCACCGTCGAGGGCCACACCGACGATCAGGGCGACGACACCTACAACAAGGACCTGTCCCAGCGCCGGGCCCAGGCGGTGGTCGACTTCCTCATCAGCACCGGCGTCGACGGCGCGCTGCTCACGCCGATCGGCTACGGCGAGGAGAAGCCCCTGGCCGACAACCGCACTCGCAAGGGTCGGGCGACCAACCGCCGCGTCGAGTTCAAGATCCTCGGCGTGGTCGGCGACGTGATCGACGAGAAGTCCGGGCCGACCGAAGACACGATGCTGCCCTGAGCCGAGGGCGTGACGCAGGTGGTCGCGGCGTGATGTCGCCGCGTGGTCGGCCGGCGCGCGCACCGGTGTTATCGCAGAGGGACCACCCGAAGGAGCCCTCATGCGCACCGCCACGCTCGTCGCCGCCGTCCTCGGTCTCACCCTCACCACCCCCGCCTGTGTCGTCGGCGACGAGGCCGAGGTCGCCGACCCGCCCGGCGCGCCCTACGCGGCGTCGCCGGTCGGCTGGTTCGACGGCATCGACGACGCCGGCGTGGCCTCGGGGTGGGCCCGCGACCCCGATGACGACAGCCGCACCATCACCGTGCACTTCTATGTCTACGGCCCGAGCGGCGCGGTCCAACAGGTCGACGGCGTGGTCGCCAACCAGTACCGCGCCGACGTCGGTCGCCACGGTTGGAGCTTCCAGATCCCGGCGCGGTACCGGGCCCCCGGCTATCGGTTCCGCGCCTTCGGGATCGACGCGGTCGGCGGCGATCGCAACCTCGAGCTGTCGGGCGGCCCCCGGTGGTGGCAGGTCGCGCCGCCGCCGTCGTCGGTCACGTCGGGCTGCTTGACCGGCTACACCTGGGACGCGGCCAACGCCACCTACGTCAACGACGCCGGACGCGCCGCGCGAAGCGGCCTCGATCGCCGCTTCCATCCCGGCAAGCCCACGGTGGTCCTGGTCGGGCAGAGCGTCGATCTGATCCTGGCCAACGCGCTCCAGGACCTCGACCCGACCCGCAACTACGTCGTCGTGCCGTGCGACGCTCCGGCCGCGGCCAGCTTCGACTACGGCCGGTGGACCGCGGCGATCCGCGACTGGATCCAACCTCAGGTCCCGCGCATCGACTATCTGGCGGTCGGCCTCACCCACCGCGCCCTGTGCCCGCGGCGGCTGGCGATCGGCGACGTCGCGATCGCCCGGCTGCGCGAGCTGCGCCAGCTCCTACCGCGGACCACGATCGCCGCGATCAACTACCCGCTCGTCCTCGATCGAGCGATGACCGACGCCGCCTACGCGTCGTTCTTCGCGTGCTTCGACCCGGGTTACCCGAACGCCGGCTCGACGCGGGCCTACGCCTACGAGCGCCAGCCCCCGCGCTACCGCGACTACGTCGAGACCACCAGCGCGCAGACCGACGTGATCGACGTCTGGACCGGCACCTTCCGCACCACCGACGGGATCCACCCCGACGGCGCGACCGCGACCGCAGCCGCCCGCGAGTTCGTGGGCTACCTGCGCTGAGCCGGGCGGCGCCGGCGCGGCGGTCAGCGCTTGCGCGTGACCCGCCAGTCGCCCGACTGGGTCTCGCCGTTGGCGCTGACCTTGGTGGCGAAGGTGCCGGCGATCGAGTCGCCGTCGGCGACGCCGGTGAAGGTGGTCTCGACCTCGCACTGGCAGTTGGGATCGGTGTAGGGCGCGATCGTCCCCGACACCTGGCCGCCGTCGATCGCCACGAACTCGATCTTGAGCGGCGGCGCGTCCGGGGCGCCCATGTGGATCTCACCGGCCGCGGTGTGGCGGCCCAGCTCGAGGGCGAAGTCGATGGTGCCGGACCGCCCCGACTCGTGGCCGCGATAGTCGCCGCTCCAGGTGCCGGCCAGCTTGGCCAGCTCGGCGTCGCCGCCCTTGACCTCGACCGCCTTCTGCGAGCCTCCGCAGGCCGCCGCCATGACGAACGCGATCGCCAATCGATGGTTGCGCATGCCTCGATGCTGCCACAACCACGCGCAGATTCGGCGCGCCGGGCCCCGCCGCCCCGAGCAGATCCTGCGCGAAGCGCGCTCATCGCCCGCGTCGAGGCCGCGCCCCAGCGGTTCGCGACCGCGCACCATCCTTGCACCTTCCTTGCGGCCGAGCCTCGGGTCTTGTCATCATCGCTCCGCCAAGGGGGAACCATGTCCACAGTGCGTCTCGTCCTCGCCCTCGCCCTCGCCCTGTCGGGCGCCGCGTGTAAGAACAAGGCCTCGGCCCCCGAGAGCTCGGGTGGCGATGGCAAGGGCGGCGGCAAAGGCGACGGCAAGGGCGGCGGCAAGGGCGACGGCAAGGGCGGCGGCAAGGGCGACGGCAAGGGCGGCGGGCCCGTGGTCAAGGCCACCGCGGTCGCGGCCGGCGACGGCGTGGCCTGCGCGCTCGTCGATGGCGGCGCGGTCCGCTGCTGGGGGCGGTCCGACGTCGGCGAGTTGGGCGCCGGGCGCGACCCGGGTCAGGTCACCAGCGCGATCGGCGTGCCCGGCGTCGCCGGCGCCACCGCGCTCGTGGTCGGCGGCGATCCCGGCGACAGCGGCGACCTGGCCTGCGTCGTGGCCGCCGGCGGCAAGGTCTGGTGCTGGGGCTACGTCGGGATGTTCCCCGAGCCGACCCCGGCCGACGCGCCCAAGCCGAGCGAGGTGCCGAGCCTGGCCGGCGCGGTCGAGCTGTCCTTCGGCGGGGGCCAGGGCCTGGCCCGCTTCCCCGACGGCACGGTCAAGGGCTGGGGCGGCAACGTCTTCAATGCCCTAGGCCTGGGCGTCGACGTCAAGGTCGACGACCGCGCGCTCACCGCGATCCCCGGCGTGACCGACGCGATCGCGATCGCCTCGGGCCAGAACCACGGCTGCGCCGCTCACCGCGACGGCACCGTGACCTGCTGGGGCTACGCGGGCCTGAAGACCAACCCGACCAAGGTCGCGGGCGCGACCGACGTGGTGGCGCTGGCGGCCAAGGCCGGCGGCGAGGACACCTGCGCGTTGACCAAGGCCGGCGCGCTGACCTGCTGGAGCGGCTACAAGCTCGAGGCCACGCCGCTGGCCGAGCTGTCCGACGTCAAGGCGGTGTCGGCGCGCACCCACTTCTGCGCGGTCAAGGGCGACGGCTCGGTGTGGTGCTGGGGCACGAACGGCCGCGGCCAGCTCGGCGACGGCACCACCAAGGACGCGACCAAGCCGGTGCAGGTCACCGGCGTGACCGACGCGGTCGCGGTCAGCGCCGGGTCGCAGAGCACCTGCGCCTTGCGCAAGACCGGCCAGGTCGTGTGCTGGGGCTACAACCGCTTCGGTCAGCTCGGCGACGGCACGCTCATCGATCGCCCGACGCCGGTCCTGGTCAAGCACGTCAACGACAAGACCCCGCCGGTGCCCGCGGCGCCGACCGCGGTGCAGGAGCACGGCGTGAAGCAGACCTTCGACGGGCTGCCCGCCGGCTGCACCCACGCCGGCAAGCTCGACGCCAGGTTCCGCGACCTGACCGACGGCTTCCCGGTGGTGTCGGCCTACGCGCTCGACGAGAGCGGCAAGGGCCTGTCGTACAAGGTCATCCTCGCCAACTACCAGCTCGACCCGGCGCGGCTGTGGGACCCGGCGCGCGGCGCGCAGCTCCGCCTGAGCCTGCGCTTCGCCAAGCTCGACCTGACCAAGGACCGCGCGCCCCAGCCGATCGCGCCGGGGGTGTACTCGATGGACACCAAGCAAGATCAGCTCGTGTATCCGTCGATCGCCGACCGCGCCAGCGACAACCTCATGCTCGGCAGCGTCACCGCCGAGGGGCTCAAGGCCGGTGAGGTCGAGCTGACCAAGGTCGGCGACGGCTGGGTGTGCGGCGAGGCCCGGATCGAGACCAAGGACGCGCGCTTCACCGGCCGCTTCGCCGCCGCCGTGCGCTGACCCGGCGGGTCCTCTGATTCGAGCGAGACTCGCTCGGTCTTGGTCGTCGACGGCGGTTCTTGGTTCGACGCGTTCTCGCCACGCCGGCGCTACGCGAGCGCTGGCGCCCAGAGCGAACTCGTCCGCCAGTCCTGCGGGGTCGCCATCGCGTGCCGCGGGACCTCGGCGTACTCATCGAGCAAGGCAGCGAGGCGCTTGGCCCATCGATGGCCGGGCGAGATCCGGTCGAGGCACACGTTGCAGATCGTCAGCAGGCCGAACGTTCGCTTGCCGTTGACGACTGGCTGCGTCCAGGCCACATCGCGCGGGATCGCCGGCGCGACGCTCAGCACCCGGTTCCACAGCCGCCCGTGGTGCGCACAGATGTTCCGCGCGTACCCGACGGTGAGGAGCCAGCTCTCCAAGATCCCTCTCGGCACGCCGAACACACCAGCGATCGCGTTGCGGACGGCCTTGTCGGAGTTCGTGATCATCCGGACGACGTCACCGAAGGGCATGATCTCCGTCGCCATCCAGATCGGAAGACACGGACTCTCGGCGTACCGGCGTTTGTAGTGCTCGACGAACGCCTCCTTGCTGCGGGCCATCTCGCGCCCGAGCGACTCCTGGAGCGCGAGCCGCCTAGCGTGGTTGAGGTACGGCAGCGAGGTCGGATCCGAGGCATACGCGAACGCGCCATGGGCGTGCGCGTGGTGATAGGTGAACTGCGTGCGCGCGGCCACCTCGATCCGCTCGACCGCGTCCATGACTAGCAGCCGCAGCTCGCGATCGAAGCGATACCGTCGCCAGACGAGGTCGAAGGTGGTCCCGGGTCGCAGCGCCTCGGTGCCCGCCTGGCGGAACGGATGCCAGTATGCGCTCAGCCGGTAGTAGCTCACCGTGGCCAGCCTCTCTGCCATCTCGTTGGCGTCGCCAGCCATGCCGCGCGAGATCAGGAACTCCACCTGCTGTTCGACGGTGAGGACCGGCTTCTGGTACTTCACGTTCGCCGCCCCCAAAAAAGAAAACCCGCCGAAGTGAGCATGCCGCATGCGCGACCTAGGCCCGGCGGGTGTAATGCAAGCATAGTAGCTAGCTGCGCGCCAATTGCAACCCTGCAGCGGCGAGGGCGGTCTGGGTCGTGCGCCCTGGGTGACGGGACGGCCAGCTCGACGGAGCGTCGCCCACGCCGACCGGCGAGGAACGCCGGCCTACTGGAGCTGGTAGCCGGCGAGGAACGCGATGCCGGTGAAGGTCACGTCCTCGATGAAGGCCGGCGTGATCTCGACCGAGGCGTTGAACGAGTGCTTGGCACCCGGGTTGAACGTGTAGCCGGCGCGCAGGTCGACCGCGAACCCGGTCTCGGTGTCGCTGCCGAGCCCGTCGATCACGAGCCGCGCCACGCCCAGGCCGACGCCGCCGCCGACGAAGGCGTTGGGGCTGACGAAGTACTGCACCGACGGCCCAAAGAAGGCCTGGGTGATGCTGCCGTCGCCCTCCGAGTAGGTGACGCCAGCGGCGCGCAGGCTGATCGCCATGTTGGGGTTGACGAAGGTGCCGACGCCGAGGTTGAGACCGCCCAGACCGTTCTCGGAGTCGCTGTCGCCGCTGTCGTTCGACACCCGGAAGATCCCGAAGCCGAGGTTGGCCTCGAAGGTCAGGCCGTCGCGCACCGGCGGCGGCGCGTAGTACGCGCATGGCCGGGGCTGGGCCGGGAGGCTGGGCCGGCACCGGGGCGCCGGTCGGCTGGGCGACGGCGGCGCCGGTCGCGAGGACGAGAGTCGAGCACACCACGAGCTTGTTCATACGCGTTCCTTCCATTGCCGCCGACGCCGGGCCACCCGCGTCACGGCCGAGCAGGTCTATCACAGCCCGCGTCGGCACCGCCGCTCGGACCTGGCCCGTTTCTTCGATCGAGGTCACCGACGCCGGGGACGTGCGCGCCATCACGCGGCCTGGCACGTCCCGCGGTCGTCCTCGCCGCCCTCAGATCGGCTGGAGGCCAAAGGTCACGATCACCCGGGCGCCGTCGCCGGTCAGGATGGCGGTGACGTCGCGGCGCCAGCCGGCCTCGAAGGCGGCGACCACCAGCTCGCGGCCCATCGAGTCGTTGGCCGAGATCGGATCGTAGTCCCACAGGTCGAGGCTCAGGCGGATGGCCTCGCCGCCGGTCGGCTTGACGTTGAGGATCGCCTCGCTGACGAAGGCGCCCTGGGGCCAGGTCTGACCTTCGTTGATCGCGACGTAGTTGCCGGTGCCCTTGTCGAACAGGGTGGCGGCGCTCTCGCCGGTGGCGGTGATGCGGCCGTACAGCTCGAGGTTGTCGCCGCCGTCACCGCCATCGCTGTCGACGCGAATGCTCTTGAGCGTGACCTTGACCTTCTGGCTCACGCGCTCGCAGTCCTTGACCTCGTAGTCGGTGGTGAGCGAGATGCGGCCCGGCGAGTTGTCGCGCAGGTAGCTGAGCTTGTAGGCGATGGGCGCGCCGGGCGACTCGCGCGAGTAGTTGCCGCCGTCCTTGATGAAGTCGATCAGGGCCTCGTAGCTGTCGATCGTGCGCGCCGCCTCGCCACCCGAGCCGCCCAGGATGTACGCGGTGATCTTCGACCGCGAGATGATGTCCTTGTAGGTGACCGAGACGTCGCCCGACACGTCGACGCCGCCCGAATACGCGAAGTCGAGGGCGGCCTCCATCTCCTCGGCCGAGTACTCCGACTCGAAGGTGAAGACCACCATCCGCCCGTAGGTGATGCTCGACACGTAGAGCGGCGGGTTGCCGTCGTCGAGGCGGGCCTGGACGTCGCCCAGGGTCACGGCGTCGGCGAAGAAGTCGCTGGGCCGGGCCGGGGCGTCGAGGTCGACCGTGTAGTAGGCCTGGGTGTACTTCACCAGATACCGGCTGCGGGTCTGCTGCGAGCTCCAGTCGAACGACGCGCTGATGTGCCCGGCCGAGCCCAGCCACGACACCTCGGCGCCCAGGGCCAGCGCGAGCTGCTCGTCGGAGTGGACCTCCTCGATCTCGGAGAAGATGTTGGCCGGGGTCGCGCCGTCGAGCTCGCTCGACAGGATCGTGGTCAGCGCCTCGCGGTAGCTCGACAGGCTGGGCGACTCGAGGCGCGCGCTCTTGGCCCCGGTCAGGTTCTCGAGGCCGACCGAGATCGTGAGCGGCTTGCGCTCGAAGCCGACCTGGGCGAACAGCCCGGCGTAGACCGACTCGCCGGCGACGATCGCGCCCGGCCACAGCGCGTCGGAGTTGGCGGCGTAGGCGACGATCCGATCGTATTGCCGGGTCTCGGTCAGGTTCTGGCGCACGCACTGGTAGTCGCCCTCGCGGGTCGGCGGCGTGACCGCGCCTTCGGCGATGCCCGGCGGCGTGGCCGGCAGGAAGGCCAGCGACCGGATGTAGTCGTCGATCGCGTTGGCCTGGTCGACCGCGTCGATGACCGGCGACTCTCCAGCACACGCGGCCACGGACAGGGCGAGGATCGGTGCGAGACGGGCAAGGCGCATGGTCAGCATGGTCGGACCATCAAGCAAGCAGCCTGCCAGGTGGTCTGGCCGCTATTTTCGATAGGTTAAGCTCGGTTACCGGGTGGGGTCGGAAGTCCGGTGGCAGATCGATCTGCCAGGGGGGCTGGGGCCACCGGTCTCCAGCCGTCCCCCGCCGAGGCCCTCGCCCTGGACCGAGACAACGGCGAAGCTCGCAGACATGCGGCCCCTGGTGCTCTTCCACGGCTTCGCCCATCCGCCGAGCTCGTGGGACCACGTGGCGACCGGGCTGGCCACCGCCGGCGCCACGGTCGTGCGCTGTCCGCTTCCCGGACACGCGGCCGAGGTCGCGGTTGGCCCGGACTGGGACGCGACCCTCGACGCCCTGGCGCCGCGCCTCGACCCGACCGCGATCGCCGTCGGCTACTCGCTGGGAGCCCGGGTCGCGCTCGGGCTCCTGGCCCGCGATCGGATCGCCGGCGCGATCCTGGTGAGCGTGCATCCCGGGCTCGCCGATCCGTCCGAGCGCGCGGCGCGCCGGGCCGCCGACGCGGCGTGGATCGCGCGGCTGACCGACGGCGACCTGGCGAGCTTCCTCGACGCCTGGGAGGCCCAGCCGATCTTCGCGACCGCGGCGCGCGCCGATCCCGCAGCGCGCGCGGCGCGCCGGGCGGCCCGGGTCGCGCTCGCTCCGCGCGGCCTGGCGGCGGCGATGGCGGTGCTCGGCCTGGGCGCGATGCCGGACCTGACCGCGGCCCTGGTGGCCCGGGCGGCGCGCGCCCGCCTGGTGGTCGGCGCCGACGACGGCAAGTTTCGGCAGCTCGCCGAGGGGCTGGCCGCCGCCGCCCCCGCCCTCGGCCCGACGATCATCGACGGCAGTGGCCACGATCCGACCCTCGAGCAGCCGGCGGCGCTGGCCGCCGCGATCGTCGCCCTGGCGCGATCTCTGGCGCCGTGATCGCCCCCGACCCGGGCGATACTGCGGCCATGGGGACAGCCACTGACGCGCGCGCGGTGCGAGCCGCCCTCGAGGCCGGCACCACGGCGGCCGCCGACGCCCTACCCGCCATCGTCGACCTCGCCCGCGGCGCCCCGACCCGCGGCCAGCGCGCCCTGGCCTACGGCCTCCTCGGCGATCTGGCCGGCCGGGCCTTCGGCGCGCCGTGGGAGCTGGCCGAGCGCGCGGCCTTCGCGATGCTCGAGCTGGCGCGGATCGTCGACGGGCCCGACGAGCGGCGCGCGCTGATCGCGGCGATGGGCCGCGGCTTCCGCAACGCCTGGCTCCTGCCCTACGTCCACCGCCGGCTGTCGGATCCTGAGCCGGCCACGGTCGCGGCCGCGGCCAGCGCCGCCGGCGGCCTGGGCTTCCCGGCCCTCGAAGAGGCGGTCGCGGAGCTCCTGACCGACGACGCCCCGGCGCCGCTGCGCCTGGCCGCCATCGCCGCCCTCGGACGGATGGGCGCGACCGGGTCGGCGCCGCGGCTGGCCGCCCTGGTGACCGGCGATCCGCGCGAGGCGGCGGCGGCCTTGACCGCGCTCACCGAGATCCGCTCGCCGGTGGCGATCGCGGCGGCGGCCGAGCTGTTGGCCGCCGAGCTCGAGCCCGAGGTCACGGTGGCGGCGGTGCGCTACCTCGCGGAGCTGGGCGCGGCCGAGGTCTTGCCGGTCCTGCGCCGGCTGGCGCGCGACGACGATCCCGAGCTGCGCACCGCCGCGAGCTTCGCGTCGCGGGCGTGGAAGGCCGAGCAGCACAAGGACGCCGGCGAGCGGTTCCTGGTGCCGCTGTACGAACGCGATCGCGCGGTGCGGGCTGCGCTGGCCCGGCGCCTGCGGACCCTGCCGGTGGCGACCATCCTCGAGCAGGCCGAGCTGCTCCTCGGCGACGAGCCCGAGGGCGTGGTCCAGATCCTCGCCGAGATCCGCGAGCCCGAGGTGACCCGCTACCTCCTGGCGGTGGTCGCGCGCACCGAGCTGCCGGTGGTGGTGCGGGCCCGCGCGGCCCTGGCGATCGAGGCCAACCAGCCGTGGGAGCGCGAGGCCCTGGCCGCGATCATCCTGGGCGCCGACGTCCCCGAGGCGGTGCAGATCGCCGCCGCCCAGACGATGGGGGCCTTCGCCGATCAAGCCGAGCTGTTCGCGCGCATCGGCGGCCTGGCGACCGCCGCGTCCCCCGGCCTGCGCGGCGCGTTCCTGTGGGCGCTCCAGCTCGCGGCCCGCCCGAGCAAGCTGGTCGGGGCCTCGCGCCGCCAGGCGGTCGACGTCGTGCGCGCGCTCCTGGCCGACGCCGAGGCCCTGGTTCGGCGCCGCGCCGCCTACGTCGCCGGCAACCTGGCGCTGACCGAGCTGACCGCGGCGCTCCTGGCGTCCGCCGCCGACTCCGACGACGATCACCAGATCGCCGTGTTCGTCGCCCTCGGCGAGCTGCGCGCTTCCGACGGCTTCACCGACACCCTCGAGCTGGCCCGTCGCCTGCCGAGCGGCGCGGCGGCCCGGACCTTGGTCGCGGCGCTGCGCGCGTTGTCGTCGACGGTGGCGGCCCACCCGGCCACGCCCCTCGACCTCGGCCCGCTGGCCAGCAAGACCACCGGGCTCCTCGGTCACGCCGACGCCCTGGTGCGCGAGGCCGCGGTCCGGGTCGCCGGCCTGGCGCGCGGCGCGGTGTCGCCGACCGCGGCCATCAAGCTGCTCGCCGATCCGTCGCCGCGGGTGCGCGCCGAGGCGGTGACCGCCCTCGGGCGGCTGGGCGCGCGCGACAGCGAGCCCCAGCTCATCGCCGCCCTCGAGGACGCCGACCCGGCGATCCACGAGCGCGCGGCGCGCGCGCTGATCGCCCTGGGCGGCCGACGCGCCCTCGAGCAGGTGGTGGCCTACGTCGGCGGCGACGGCGACGACGACGCGCGCGCCACGGTCGCCAGCCACCTGGCGATCGCGCCCGGCGAGGCCGCCCACTTCCTGCCGCTGGTCGACGGTGCCCTCGCTCGACTCGGCCCCGGCGATCGCGCCTACGAGCCGCTCCTGGCGGCGAAGCTCGAGCTGCTCGAGGCCCGGGCCGGCGGCGCGACCGCGCCCGGCGACGTCGACGCCGCGATCGCCAGCGCGTTCCCGTCGTTCGCCCACTTCGTCAAGCTCAAGGGCTTCGAGACCCTGGTGAAGAGCATCCGCACCGCCGAGGCGCTGTACCGCTCGACCGGCAGCTTGACCGACGCCGATCAGTCGCCGCCGATCGTCTTGTGGATGAAGGTCCTCGAGAACTACGTCCACGCCTGGCTGGGCGCGCGCCTGACCGCGGTGCAGCGCGAGCCGACCACGCTGTTCGACTACGTCGATCGCCTGAGCGGCGCGTGGTCGAGCTACCAGCGCTTCGTCGGCGAGCGCTGGAAGGACCACGTCGAGCTCGGCACCGCCAAGGTCGAGGTCCCGGCGCGCTCGCTGCCCAACTCGCTGCGCGACTTCCAGGAGCACAAGCGCAAGCGCCTCGACTCGCCGCTGTCGGTGACCGAGTGGGCCCGGCTCCTGGTGTTCTTCGCCGTCGATCACGCCTCGGGGGTAAAGAACCTGTTCAAGCTGCCGGCCAAGAGCGGCGATCAGGTGATCCGCCTGGCCCACCGGCTCCACACCCTGGCCGCGGTCCGCAACCTCGTGACCCACCGCGCCGCCGCCTCGGGCGCGACCCTCGACGCCTTCCGCAAGAGCTACTACCTGTCGTTCGAGGATCTGGCGCAGATGGCGTGAGCGCGGACGCATCGAGGCCCAAGCACCGCGGCGCGTCGACGGCGCGCTACCCCGGGCGCAGGTCGAACATCAGGAAGTACGGCACCCGCACCGCGTCCTCGAGCTCGGGGTGGGCGGCGACCGCGGCCGGCTCGGGGCACGGCTCGGACAGCGCGTGGAGCGCGAAGCCGGCGTCGCGGATCCACCCCAGCCAGTCGGCGAGCGTGGCGTGGTACGCGACGGTGTCGAACTCGTAGCGCCACCCGCGCCAGGTCGTGCGCACCGCGCCGCGCACGAAGTAGTCGCCGATGCCGAGGCGCAGCTTGCGACCGTCGGCGTCGCGCTCCCAGCGCCGGATCGGCGTCGCGGTGCACGGGTGCTCGATCGACGCGACCAGGCGGCCGCCCGGGCGGATGACCACCCGCAGCGCGCGCAGCACCGCCGACGGATCCGGCATGTCCTGGAGCGACATGCACGCGGTGATCACGTCGAAGCTGGCCGGCGCGAACCGCCGCGCGACCTCGGCCGCGTCGAGCTCGAGGTAGTCGATGTCGCCGCCGGCCGCGCGGGCATGCTCGAGCATGCGCGGCGACAGATCGAAGGCGGTCACGCGCGCGCCCCGGGCCGCCATCTCGCGCGCGAAGTAGCCGGCGCCACAGCCGACGTCGAGCAAGGTCGCGCCGGTGACGTCGCCGGTCAGCGCGATTTGGGCCGGACCAAAAAAGCGGTAGCGATAGCTGTCTCGCCCGCTGGCCTGGCCGTGAGCGTAGGCGTCGGCCGCGTGGTCCCACAGCGCGCGGATCTCGTCGGTGTCGCGTTCGGTGTCGGGTTCGGCCATCGACCGCGAGTCTACGCGGCCAGCCCTGCCGCGGGCGCCGGGATGCAGGCGGCGCCCTGCACCGAGGGTCGCGCTGCAGGCCTGGGCCTGCACTGGGCCGACGAATCCCGCGCGGTTTCGACGTCGGCGCGCTGGCACGCTGGCTGCTCAGGTGTCTTCGCATGAAGCACCCAGGACTCGCCCTGTCACGTCGCGTCTTGCCTCTCCTCATCGCCGCCGTGGTCGCCTTCGTCGGCGCGCGGCGCGCTGAAGCCAGCATCGGCACACCCGGCCAGCAGTGCACCGCCGCCGACTATCAGGCCGCCAACGAGTGCCTGTCGAGCTGGGTCGGGTTGGGCGGCCTGTTCGGCGGCTGCGATCTGGTGTGCAACGAGCTCGCGACCAACGCGCCGCCCCCGGGGTTCGGCGGCGAGCTGCGCGCGGCCGGCGGCCAGGCGATCGTCGACACCGTCAAGGCCATCCCGGGCGCGGTGGTCGGCATCGTCACCCAGATCGGCAACGACATCTACGAGTGCGCGACCGACCCGTTCGGCGGCTGGCAGTGCGTGCGGGTCGGCGTGCTGGTCGGCGGCGTCGCGTGCTCGGTCTTCGTGCCCGGGTGCGCGCCGGTCGTGATGGGCGCGGCGATCGCCGGCAGCACCGGCTACTGCGCGTACGTCTGCCTGGGCACCAACGACGAGACTGCATGTCAGAACGCCTGCGCGACGTCGATCGTGGTCAACGCCACAGTGGCCTACGGCGGCTACCGGATGTCGGTCGCCGCCCGCGCCGCCGCGGTCGAGGACGCCGCCGCCGCTGGAGGTGCCGCCGGCGAGGCCGGCGGGGGCGCCGCGGTTGGTCCCCGCCCGATGCCGGTCGAGCAGGTGCCGCAGGTCGGGACGCCGCGCCCGCCGCCCGGCGTCCGCACGTCCGAGGTGGTGAACGGCCAGGTGCAGCAGAACCCGACCGCGGTGAACCTCAGCGCCGGCGAGCCGGTGCCGACGCCGCCGCCGGGGGCGCCGACCGCCGTCAACGTCGGCATGACCGCCGAGGGCAACGCGGTCGCCGCCGCTGAGGTCAACGGCATGGGGCACCCGACCCTGGCGCCGGTGAACGGCCAGCCGACCATCCTGGCCGCGGCCGGGGAGCTGCGCCCGCTGCCCGGCGGCGGCTACAACTACGCGCCGCGCTCGCGGTACAACAACCTCGAACCTCCGACGCCGGGTCAGGTCCAGGCCTTCATCTCCTACCTGCGCTCGATCGGCATCGACGTCCGCGGGGTGGAGCCATGGTGACCTTCGACCCGGAGACGCTCGCTCATGAGGTGCTGGCCCAGACGCGGGACCTGACCGGGCTCCTGGGCGGCCCCCACGCCGCGCACGACGAGTCCTTGGTCGATCTGGGCATCGCCCTGGCGCGCCTCCACGACCGCGGCTTCGATCGCACGCTGGCGACGATCGGCCGCGATCGCGAGGTCGGCGCCGCGGCCTTGCTCGTCCTCGCCGGCTACTGGCGCGCCGCCGCGGTGGTCGATCGCGAGGTGTTCACGTCGCTGGTGTTCGACCTGAGCCAGCGGGCGTGGTGGCTCGGGGGCGACCGGCGAGGGTTGGCCGGGCTCGCCGCGGTCGCGGCGCTCACCATCGGCACCGACCGCGGGGTCGCGCCGACCGACGCGATCGCGGCCCGGTCGGCGATCGTGGTCGCGATGGCCGACACCTCGCCGTACCTCGCCGGCCTGGCGGTGCGGCTGCACGGCCCGAGCTGAGCGCTCGGCGCGGGCGTGTGAAATTGCAGCCGCCACCGGGGCCGTGGTACCGGACGCGATGCGCACCAACCCGGCTTCCGTCCACCTCGCCCTCGCTCTGGCCACCGTCGCCGTCGCCGGATGTGGCGGCGGGAAGTCCGATGACAAGGCCGGCGACAAGGCTGGCGCGAAGACCGCCGGCAACACCTGCAAGGACGTCGAGGCCGCGATGCGGCGACTGGCGCCCGAGCGGACCCGCGATCTCAAGGCGGGCGCGTTCGAGCAGACGTGCAAGGCCAAGGGCTACGACCAGGCGCGGATCGACTGCATGGTCGCGGCGAAGGTGATGGCGGATCTGACCTACTGCGCCGACCCCACGAAGCCGCGGCCCACGCCGGCCGGCACGACCGATGCCCTGGTGACCAAGTCCCTCCCCGGCCTGAAGGTCAAGCTCACCGCGCCCGACCGCGCGACGATCGAGGAGCGCGACACCGACGCGCACCTGACCGATGGCACGTTCAAGCTCAACCTGAGCGCGGTCGATGGTTACTCGGTGCCCGACGCCCCGGCGATGGCGGCCTCGCTCAAGAAGGAGCCGGGCTTTCTCGCGTTCACCCGCGAGGACGCCGCCGGCAAGACCTGGCGCTACGAGTACACCCTCGACGGTGGCAAGGCCGGCGTGAGCATGCGGCTCGACCTCGCGGGCCGGGCCCTCGACTGCACGATCCACGGCGTGGCCCCCGAGGTCGCGACCGCGGTGGCCGCGGCCTGCGCGACGGTCGCGCCGCTGTAGGCGACGCCGCGGTCAGGTCGCGTCGTCGCTGTCGTCGTCGCTGTCGTCGTCGCTGTCGCTGTCGTCGTCGCTGTCGTCGTCGCTGTCGTCGTCGCTGTCGTCGTCGTCGTCGTCTGGCTCCTCCGGTTCTTCGTTCTGGGCGTCCGCGTCGTCGACCGGCGCGGGTGCAGGCACGACCGGCCCGGTGACGTACAGCGCGACCGCCAGGTTCGACTCGCCGGGCGCGAACCGCGACGGCTCCCGGGCCACCAGCGCCTCGGCGAGAGTCTGGTAGGTCGGCGACTGCGATGGCGTCGGCGCGTGGGCGAAGGCGACGGTGTCGACGATGACCTCCGCGGCGGTGATCCCGACCGCCGCCAGCACCTCGGCGGCCGGCGCCCACACCGCGGACGGCGTCGCGGCCAGGTACGCGCGGGCCGCGGCGATCCGTCGCTGCGGACGCTCCACGCGGGTCCAGTAGTCGGGGGGCTCGATCATCCGGGTGTCGGCGTCGTCCACCGCCAGGTCCTCGGGGAGCTCGACGGCGCGCGCGGTGCCCAGGCCCTCGACCACGCCATCGCCGTAGGCGTAGCGCGCGACCCGGAGCCGAGGGCCGTAGCCCTCGAAGCGCTCGAGCACGACGACCCAGCCGTCGCCGACGCGCGCGCCGAGGAGCCGCAGCCCGTGGTATTCGCGCGACGGTCCGACGCCGGTGACGAAGGTCGGCCAGGCGTCGCCGCCGCGCGCCGCCGCGTGATCGAGCGCGGCCAGCACCTGGGCCGGCGCCAGGCGCGACGACATGCCCAGGCGCGCGAAGATCTGCTCGGCGGTCGCCTCGCCCAGCCCATCGCGCAGCCAGCCGAACACCCGCCGCACCTGGGGCGCAGCCCAGGTCGTGAGGAACGAGCCGGCGGCGGCGTCGCCGGTCGCGACCAGGCGGCCCAGCTCGACGAAGCCGACCGCCGGGTGCGCCGCGACCCAGGCCGCGAACAGCGCGCCGGCCTGCTCGTCGGGCGTCCCGGTGGCGCCCGGCTCGTCCCACCCGGTCAGGTCCCACACCAGGCGAAAGCCGGCCGCGGTGCCGAGCGCCATCATCGTCGCGCGCAGGAGCGGCTCGCCGACCACCACCCCATCGGCGCGAGCCTGCGCGCGGACGATCGCGGCAGCGTCGTCGCCGTAGCGTTCGACCAGCGCGCGGTTGTCGGCGGCGTCACGAGGTCCATCGCGCCGCGGCAGGCGCCGCAGCGCCGCCGCCGCCTCGTCGCCGTCGGCCAGCGACAACAGCGCGGCCCAGGTGCGATCGCCGTCCCACACCCAGGCCTCACCGACCGCGCGCCCGTCGCCGCGGGCCAACGCGTCGGCCGCCGCGACCACCGCGCGCGCCTCGGCCAGCGGCATCAGGCCGCGGTCGTCGGCCGCCACCGCCGCCACGCGCATCGCCGCCGCGACCCACGCGCCGTCGACGTCGAACGGGTGCGTGGTCCACGGCGCCGGCATCGCGCTCGCGCAGGTCGCGTGGATCCGCCAGTCGAGGTTCGACGGTCCCGGCGCGAAGCGGCTGGCGTCGCCGGAGAGCACCGCGTCGACCAGCGACCGGATGGCCGGCGCCGCGTCGACCGCGGTCGGCCAGGGCGGATCGCCGTCGCCCGACCACGGCGCCGGGTGCTGGTAGCTCGTGCTGACGACGATCACCTCGGCGTCGGCGAGCCCGGTCGCGGCCAGCGCGTCCTCGACCGGCGGCCAGCACGCGCCCGGGTGGGCCTCGAGGTACGCGCGGATCGCGACCGCGCGCGCCGCCCACGACCCGTGCTCGGTCATGCCCTCGGGCCGCAGGTCGAAGCGGGCGAACACCGACTCGTCGATCCGCATCGGGCCCACCGGGCCGACCACGGTGGTGCCGCCGAACACCGGCTCATCGCCGTCGCCCTCGAACTCGAAGGAGAGCTGATCGCTGTGCTCGTAGTCGAAGCCGCCCTCGGCGGCGGGACCGTAGGCGTAGCGCGCGACCATGAACATGTCGGGATCGGAGCCCTGCAGGCGCTCGAACACGATCGCCCAGCCGTCGCCGGATCGGGCCCGCGCGCCGATCACGCGGAGGCCGAAGTACTCGAGGCGACCGTCGACGCCGGTGTGGAACACCGGCCACGAGCGGAGCGACGCCTCGGCCAGCTCGGCGACCACGGTGTCGACGTCGAGCCCGGTCGTCAGGTCGAGCTGCGCGATCAGGCGCTCGGCGCCCGCCGCCCGCAGGCCCTCGCCGACCGCCCCCGGATCCTGGCGAGCCAGCGCCCGCAGCGCCTCGGCGGCGCGCGGGTTGTGCTCGGCGGCGCTGGCCAGCACCGGCAGCGCGATCGCCAGGTGGCGTCGCGACCACGCGATCACCTGGGCCAGCGCCGCCTCAGCCAGCTCGGCGCCCTCGTCGGGCACCGGCGCGCGCTCGTAGACCCACGCCGTCATCGAGCCGGCGTCGACCAGGACGCCATCGACCGACAGCAACAGCGCGAGCGCCCCTGGCGTCGCCAGCGCGTGCAGGCTCGGCAAGACGCACCACGGATGATCGATCAACACGCCGTGCTCCTGCCGGGTCGCCAGCCACGCCAGCGCGCCGTCGCCGTAGCGCTCGACCAGCGCCAGGTTGGCCTTGCCGCGCGGCGGGTGGTTCCACCGCAGGTGCGCCGCGGCCCGGGCCAGCTCCGCGCCATCGTCCAGGCTGAGGAGCGCCAGCCAGACCTGGTCGAGGTTGTCCCGGTCGACCGCGTCGGTCGCCGCCAGGAGCGCCCGGGCCTGGGCCACGGGCAGGAGGCCGCGCTCATCGAGGGCGGCGGGGTCGAGGGAGGCGTCGCGGATCGCAGCTTCGAGAGACATCGCCTAGCAGAGGCTGGCACTTCCGCGATGTGACGGGGCCGCCCGGGCGATGGAGTTTTTTCCGCGACCGAGCCAACGCGAGCGGCCGGCCCGGGGCGCCGGCCGGCGGTTCAGCAGATCGCGATCAGCCGGCTTTGGCCGGGGACGTCGTCCGGGGCGCGGTGGACGCACGGCGGGACCGGGCAACCCGGCCACAGGGTCGCGAGCCGCCACAGGTTTCCGACCCCGAAGGACCAGACGCGCGTACGGTCGACGGGCGCGAAGTGGAGATCGTACGAGCGCTCGCGCAGGTAGTCGTCGAAGGCCTCACCCTCGTCGCCGCCGAACTCGGCGCGCAGCCGCGCTCGGCAGGCGGGCTCGTCGATGAAGGCCCGCGCCTGATCGTAGGGGAGGCCGAGGCTGGGCGCGCCGTGGTAGGTACACAGCCAGGTGTCGAGTTCGTGAGGCGCGCGGTCGACGTGCCACGAGCAGACGTCGCGGTCGGCGCGCGGGTAGGCGCGGACGAGGCTGAGCTCGGGCTCTAGCCCCAGCGACGCGAGGGCGCGCAGATCGCGCTGGATCGCCTGGACCGCGAGCGCGCCGTCGTCGTCGAGAGACAGCGCGGCCAGCTCCGCGTCGTCGATCGACACGACGCCGTCGCCCGCGGTCGGCGCGGCCGGCAGCGCGGCCTCGAGGGCGGCGACCACCTGCCCGAAGTCGCCGCCCATGTCGCGGGGCCAGCACGCGGCGTTGACCCCGGCGCGGAAGCGCACCGCCGCCAGCGCGGCGAAGCTGTCGACGCTGCGCAGGCACGGCTCGGCGGGCAAGCGCCAGCGCTCGGGGGACATCGCGGCCCGAACCTGTCGCGGATCGGCTCGCCGGCGCAAGGGCTCGGGGAGAAGGACGGCGAGGACGATGAGGTCGGGTCGGAGGCGATGCGGAGGCCGAGCCGAGACCGAGGCGGAGGCCGAGACCGAGACCGAGGCGGAGGCCGAGACCGAGACCGAGACCGAGGCCGAGACCGAGGCGGAGACCGAGGCCGAGGCGGAGGCCGAGACCGAGACCGAGACCAATGCCGATCAGTTAGGTGGCTAGGCGATCGGAATCCGCCGGGTTTCTAGGGAGGTGAACGTCGTCGTTGCGGCCGCGGGGCGGGAGGATCAGCG
>JAGPCY010000007.1 GCA_018057825.1 Kofleriaceae bacterium
GCGCCTTGCCGAACACCCCCGCCACGATCGCTGCGCACAGCGGGTCCGGCCGCACCCAGAACGTCCCGTGCAGGGTCCGGATCGTGACCTCGTAGACCAGCTCGGGCAGATACCACCGCGGACAGTGCGACATGACCGGCTCCTCGTGCGCGCCACCGCGACGCGCTTGCCCCCGCGATCGGCCCGCCGCCGCCGCGGTTGCGTGCCCCTGGTGAAGGGCACGATCGACGCGAGCGGTGGCCCACGCGGCGCCTCCGCCGCCCCCCTTTGGCCATCTCAGGACCCCGCGTTATGCTAGACGTAATACACTCGTACGAACGAGGTTGCACCATGATGGTCAAGAAGCTCTCCGCCGTTGGCAACAGCCTGGGCCTCATCATCGAGCGCCCCATCCTCGAGCTGCTCGACATCACCAAGGACACCCCGCTCGAGATCAAGACCGACGGCGAGGCGCTCATCATCCGCCCGGTGAAGCAGGCGCCTCTGATGGATCGGGCGATGGCTTCCGCTGACCGGCTGATGGACGCGCACGAGGAGACGTACCGGAAGCTCGCCAAGTGAGCGAGGAGACGGCCGAGATCGAGTTCCTCACGGTCGAGGTCGTGCTCGCCCTTCACCAGCGCCAGCTCGAGCGGTTTGGCGGCGGTGCCGGCCTGCGCGACCTCGGCCTCCTGGAGTCGTCGGTCGCCCAAGCGCAGTCGTCGTTCGGCGGCACGTTCGCGCACGACGGCCTGTTCGCGATGGCGGCGGCGTACCTGTTCCACATCGTCTCGAACCATCCTTTCGTCGACGGCAACAAGCGCGTGGGGTTGCTCGCCGCGCAGGTCTTCCTCGATGTAAACGGTGTTTCTCTGGGGCACGCTTCGGAGGACTTCTACGCGCTGACCATGGGCGTCGCGGAGGGGCGTATCGGCAAGCCCGCCGTCGCCGCCGAACTCGAGCGCATCGCGAAGGCGAAGCCAACGTCCGAGTAGCAACGTCTCCGCCGGTGATCGCGAGCGCGCGGCCAGGCCGAGCGTGGTCGACTCCGCCGGCGAATCGAATAGCCAGGCGTCGCCGGCGATGTCCCGCACGATGGTGCCGCCCGGGTCGAGACGCGCGCGCCTCGCCATCCCCGCTCCCCCGTCTACCAGCCCGCCATTGCCACCCACGCGCGGAACTCATGCACCGGGTCGCAGAGTTCCGCCATCCCCGACCACCCCTGCCGCCCGATCTGGATGCCGTGGATCCTCGTCCCCGTCGCCTTCACGCGCGCCACCGCCGCCCGCAGCGCCGCCGGTGCGGTCCAGTCGCCATCCGAGGCCACGACGATGTCCGCACGGCGCCAGGCCTCCTGTTCGACGCGCGCCAGCGCGCGGGTCACCGCGTCGATGTCTGTGCCGCCGCCGAACCGGAACCGCATGAAGTCGAGCAAACGACCGAGCCCATCGCGGCTGAGGTTGACCTGGTGCTCGATCACCTGGCCTGGGCCGCTGAAGGCGTAGACGAAGCAGCGGCGCCGCTCGCTGTGGGCCACCCGCGCCAGCTCGAGCACCAGCGCCTTGGCGACGTGCTCCGGCGCGCCCTGCATCGAGCCCGAGGTGTCGATGACCGCGATGATCGGGCCGCGCTCCGGCGGCGGCCGCGCGCGCGTCACCGTCGTCTCGATCGTCCGCTCCACGGGCACGCGCTCGACGTCGATGCCCTCGGCGCGATAGGTCAGGAGCGCGCGCTCGGCGCGGCGGGCGTGCCACAACAGACGGAGCTGCGGATGGCCCAGGAGCGCGGCCTCGGCCGGCAGCATCCGGCCGATGTCGGCGCCGCGCGTGATGCCGCGGATCTCGATAGGGACGTGGGGCGTGACGACCTCGTGCAGCTCCTCCTCGACGCGCCGCACCAGGACGGTGATCTGCTCGGCGACCGACGGCGCGTCGTCGCTGTCGTGGAGCCGACCCAGCGCCCGGGCCACGGCGCGCAGCTCGGGCAGGCGCGCGACCAGCTCCTGCAGCCGGGCCAGCGCTTCCCACCCCAGGTGATCCAAGACCCCGGCCGACAGGTCCCAGCCGCATCCGAGCATGTCGCCGAGATCGCCGAACACGTCCGCGATCGCCGACCAAGCGCGCACCCGGTCGGCCCAGGCCGCGATGAACGACTCGTCCGGAGCGGCCGGCGCGTCGGCCAGGCCGGCCGCGAGCGAGGCCCGGGCCTTGGCTCGCTCCTCCACGGTCCACGGCGGCGGCTCCTCGTCGTCGCCGTCGGACGCGAGTCGCGCGACCTCGAGCGCCGCCAGCTCCGCGTCGATCTGCGCCTGGAGCGCGGCGTCGAGCCGTGCGAAGCCGGCCAGCAGGTCGGCGAGCAGCCGGTCGACCAGCGCGGGCTGGTTGCGCGTGAACCGGGGCAGGTCGAGCTGCGCCAGGGACGCGCGAAACGGCGCCGCGACCTCGGCCGGCGGCCACGGCGTGGTTGGCGGGAGGCCGCCGTCCAGGAGCGCGGCGCGCCACGCGACCAGCCCGGCGGCGCGGGACTCCAGCGTGGCGCCGGGGGCCGTGACCACCGCGTCCAGCAACGCCGGGGGCACGTCATCGAGGAACGCGTAGCGCTGATCGAGCGCGGTCGGTTGGAAGGTCACGGCGCGGTCACGCCATCGGAGGCTGCGATCGGTGCCGCGACCGGCAGGCGGTCGTAGCCCTTGGCCACCGCGCCGATCCGGAGCAGCAGCTTCTCGGCCGTCGTGCGGGTGTCCTCGAGAGTCCGGGCCGCCGGCGCCGCGAAGTCAGGGCTCACCCACAGGTGGCCGGCGATGTCGGCTTGGAGCGCAAGGATGTGCGCGCCGAGGTCGCGGAGGTACTGCTGGATGTCGAGCTGGACCGCGGCGATCTGGCTAAGGCAGTCATCGATGTACACGCGCTTGTGGCGGGTCGGCTCGAGGAGCGGCGCCAGCGGGCCCGCGACGGTGTGGCGGCTATTGGGGTCGGCGAGGTAGGCCTCGCGCTTGTGCCAGTGCGCGAAGTACTCCATGCTGGAACTCAGGCTGTTGAGTTCGGCGAGCGTGTACCCGCGGCCGCCGTTGGTCCGGTCGCCACCGCGGACGAACGTCGGTGGTGCGAGGTACAGCGGCTCCGTGTCGCGGACCGCCGGCACCGGGCCGTTGCCGTTAGCGGTGGTCTCGCCGGCGGCGCCGATGTACAGCTTGCGGCCCCGCTCGTCGCGGGCCTGGGTCCGGTCCTCTTGATCGTGCTGGACCTTGCTCTCCCAGGCGATGACCACCTTGGTGAGCCGCGCCGGATCGACGGCCGCGGTGGCGCCGACCCGGCTGGCGTACCAGGCGTAGACCTTGCGCTGGTCCTCGGGCGTCGCGCCGACGCAGTACTGCAAGAGCCAGGCGTCCCAGGTCGAGACGGCGGTGCGCCCGTTCGAGCAGGCGGAGGTCTGGAGCAAGCGGACGATCTTCCGCCAGCGGCGATCCGAGACCGGCAGTCGCTCGGCGGCGGCCCAGGCGCGGAGCTCGACCAGCAGCGCGAGCACCACGGCGGGTACCTCGACGCGATCACGCGCCTCGCGGAACGCGGCCAGCTCGGCGTCGGTCACCGGGAGGTCGGGGGCCAGGCTGGGGGCGGCGTCGCCGCGCAGCCCGAGCAGCGTCGGGAAGCCGGCGGCCGAGACCGGCGCGACGTGGAGGCGGAGCAGAAACCGATCGAACAGCGCGTCGAGCTCCTCGCCCTCGGGTTGCTCGTTGCTGGCGCCGATCACCGCCACCAGCGGGACCCGCACGCGCCGCGTGCCGTTGTCGAACTCGCGCTCGTTGAGCAGCGTGAGGAGCGCGTTCAAGATGGCGCTGTTGGCCTTGAAGATCTCGTCGAGGAAGGCGATCGCCGCGGACGGCAGATAGGCCTCGGTCAGGCGCTCGTAGCGGTCTTGCTCGAGCCCCTTGATCGAGAGCGGCCCGAACAGCTCCTCGGGCACGCTGAACCGGGTCAGCAGCCGCTCAAAGTACGTGGCGTCGTGGAACGCCATCCGCAGGCGGCGCGCCAGCAGGCTCTTGGCGGTGCCCGGCGGACCGAGCAGCAGCAGGTGCTCGCCAGCCAGCGCGGCGAGCAGCGCCAGCCGCATCGCGACGTCGCGCTCGACCAGGTCGGCGAGCAGGTGGTCGCGGAGCGCGCGGAGGCGCTCGGGCGCCGGGGGGAAGACCTGAGAAGCGAGGGCGTTCGGCGCGTTGGCGGGCATCGTGTGGCGAGCCAACGTGGGGTCGGCCACGGTGGTTGGCAATCACCCCTGCAGGGTGGGCGGGCCATGTGGCGCGCCGCGACGTCGCCGGGTGGCGCATCGCGGCCCGAGCCGCGGGCGAGCCGCTGCCCGAAGATACCGCCGAGGATGATCGCAATGACCACGAACGCGACGATCGATCCGATCGTCACCGCCGCGCTGGGACCGCCCCCCTCGTTTCTCTTCGTCGGGATCCGGGTCCATCCGCCAGGGCGCCGCGCCCCAAGGACGGGTAGCAACCTCTCGGGAAACCCCACCACGCGACCGGCCCGAACCCCAACCTGCTCGACGCCGAGGATCCCGCGGATCGGCGGACCGCCGGCATGGCGATCGACCCGACCGACCTGGCCGGCTGGATCTCCGAGACCGAGCCCGGGTGCGTGACGGCGCGGACCACGCACCACTTCGATGACACGCGCAGCGATGCCGAGCGCAACTTCCTCCGCGACGCCGTGGTGCGGCCGTTCGCGAGGGCCAACCGCGCGCAGCTCGCCCGCTACGACCTCCACGGGTTCGCGATGTCCAACCCCGAGTCGGGGCAGATCGTCGTGCCGACCACGCACCCGCTGGGGCTCTCTACGACGGCAACGGGCGGCGCCCCGTCGGACGCCGAGCGCGCGAGCAAGTGGGGCGCGTGGCGGATCATGGTCCACGAGTACATCCACCAACTCGAGCACCCGGCGCTGCAGGCGTGGCCGCGCCGCAACCGCACGATCAGCGAGGGGTTCTGCGAGTACTTCACCAAGAAGGTCTTGCTGCCGCTCTTGCCGGCGGCGGCAGGCGCGGACGTCGCGCGCCGGACCCAGGTCGAGGGGGCGGACCACGGCGCGCCCAGCGCGGCGATCATCGGCGGCGCCTACGATCCTGGCTCGTACGCGGAGTACCTGAGCCGTGCCGAGGCGATCGAGGGCCACCTCGGTGGGGCGGCGATCGGCGCACAGAACGCGATGAAGGCGATCTTCTTCCAGGGCCACGTCGAGTACATGGGCTACACGCCAGCGGGCGGCGCGCTGACCGCGCCGGCCGGCCCGCAAGATCAGATCGACGTGCCGGCGTCGCTCACGACATTCACGGCGCTGGCCGCGGCGGTCAACGTGCCGGAGGCGACGCTGCGCAGCGCGAATCCGGGCGTCGTCGAGCCCCTCGCCGGCCGACTCCACGCGCCGGGCTGCCGGGAGCACCGCGTGGTCTCGGCGAGCGACGGCGCGTCGTCCCGGACCGAGACGGCCGCGGTCATCGCCACCCAGAACGGGGTGACGGTCCCCGCGCTGACCGCAGCGAATCCCGGCGTTTCGTTCGCCGCCCTGACCGCGGGCCAGGTCATCATCATCCCCCACCACTGATGCCCCTCGCCCGCCTCCTCGTCTCGCTGTCGCTGCTCGCGCTCGCGTGTGGTCGCACCGCGGTGCCATCGGGCGAGCCGCAGAAAGCCGAAGCTATGCCTCCGTCCACGCCCACCGATGGTCCGACGTCCGCCCCGACGCCGACCCGGCGTCCGACGCCGCAGCGACCGCGTCCGCGTCCCCCGACGTCAGCACGGCGAGCTGCGTCGGCGCCCTGCGCGCGCTGGCCGCCGGCGACTACCGCGGGTGGCGTGGGCTGCCGGCCGGCTGCACGATCGCCGACGCCGATCGAGCGCTCGGCGCCGCCGGGCCGACGCAGACCGGCTTCCCCGGCGGAGCGCCGACGCGCTACCGCACCTACCCGCCCGAACGACGGGTAGCAACCTCTCGGCGAAGCCCCTGACGTCGTCCAGGGTGTTGGTCTCGGGAGTCACGGAAGTCGTCCAGCGGCGCTCGCGCGCTCGAGCATAGCCTGAACGACGAGCAGGCCGTCGGCGAGGAAGTCGCGACGATGCCCGCGACGACCGAGCCGCCGTGACCGACCTCGCTCCGAGTTGGCCGGCTGCGCCGGCGGCCGGGCCTCCGGCGAGTCGATCGGTTGCGACGCACTCCTCCGGCCGCCGCATCCGCATCAACTGCGACGCGACCCTACCCGCGCCGCCGCGTGAGCGACACCTACTCTAGGAAGTTGTTCGGGATGTCAATCGGGATGATGAGGACGGCGGCGCCCCGGCGCACCAGCTCGGCGGCGGTCCGCAGCGTGTCGGAGGCGAGCATCGACGTATCGGCCTCGTAGACGATCGACGGCCTGGGTGTCCTGGTCAGCTCGACGGCCCGCTGGAACGCGGCGTCCATCGAATCACCCACCTCGTATGCGTCGCCGCCGTAGCCGCCGTACGAGCCCCGCGGGCGCATCGAAACCCGGCCGTGCATCGAGTAAAAAACCACCCCCCGCTCAGCGAGGAACCGCGTGATCAGGTCGCCGACTGCGGCTCCACATACCGGCGTGAGGCCGAGGTCGGCGCCTTCGATCTCGACCTCGGTCTTGTTGCGGCTCCATACGCGGATCGGAGCCCGTTCCCGCGGCACCTCGAGGAAGAAGGCACAGTCGCGGCGATATCCGCGTGGGCGGCCTTGCAACTCGATCAGCGCGTGGACCAACTCGGAGAAGGTCGCATCCACGAAGTCGTTGACCACCAGCTCAACCTCGACCTGATCGCCAGCGGCGCGCCGTACCCGCACGCGCTTCGGTGCGCAACTCGCGGTCACGACCGCCAACGCCAGAGCGATCCAGATCCTCGTCATGATGCTGCGTTCGTATACCCCAAGGACGGGTAGCAACCTCTCGGAGAGCCCCTTGCGTTCCGAAAATGCCGCCGCCCGGCGGGTCCAGGGTGCTGAGCGGGCCGGGTGGCGTGAGCGGGGGCTGGCTGGGTTCGCGCGTCAGCGCAGGAGGACGCGGCGGGGCGCGTCAGAAGGGCGCCTCGAAAGCGTCGATGTCGTCGGTGCCGTAGAGCCAGGAGTTTGCGAGCTCGGCGGGGCCGGGCTTGTGCCAGTGGGCGCGGATCATGGCGCCCGGCGGGTAGCCAGCCATGACGACGACGGGCTTGTCGGCGGGGCGCTCGCGGACGCGACCGGCGCCGCCGCGGTAGCGATCCTGGAAGGTCCTGTAACACTTGTTGAAACGCAGGCGCACCGGGGTCGACTGGGCGTGGCAGCGCGGGGCGGGCGAGGGGACAAAGTTCTCCGGGCGGGTCTCGGGGTCCTGCTCGATCAGGTGCTGGGCGCCCAGCACCTGGTCGCCGGCGTGGGCGGCCTCGATCGTGGCGACCAGGCCCTCGTGCACGGCGCGCAGCTCGGTCGGCGGCAGGTGCCCCAGGGCGGGCAGGGGCGTCAACGTGATCGAGACGTCCTCCTCGAGCTCGACCTCGGGGCGCGGCTGGCGGCGCAGCCGGTTGCGCCGGCAGGCGTCGAGGCCCTTGTAGCGAGCGGGCAGGGTCATGTCGCCGAGCAGCCCCGGGGTCGAACAGGCGCCGGGCCAGTCCTTGGGCGAGGCGACGAGCTTGCTCTTGGGCCCCTGGCTCAAGAGGTACGTCAGGCGGTCGAGCTGGGCGTCGGGGTCGAGGACCGGGATGACCTTGGCACGCCGGCTCCAGAACACCCCCGTGCGCCGCCGCAGGTCGTTGAGCTGCCGCGCGATATTGCTGTGGACGAAGCCGAAGAACAGCGGGAGCTGCGCGGGCTCGGTCGCCGAGACCAGGTAGTGCAGGTGGTTGGACTGCGCGTCGAACCCGTGCAGCCGCACCCCGGGGTAGCGCTGCAGCGCCTTGCCGAACACCCCTGCTACGATCGCCGCGCACAGCGGGTCATCACCACCCCGATCGACTACGCCACCGCGTACTGATCGCTCGCCTCCAGCCCTCCCGCAGGATCCACCGCGCCCCGGGCCACCCACCCGGGGCGCCGGCATTTTCGGGACGACGCGGGCCGGCTCGTCGCGTCCCTGGCCCGCCCGTCGAGCGCTGGCCCGCTCGGTTGCGACTCGTCCACGTTCGTCCTCTACTGCCGCGATGACGACCGATCTCATCCTCGACGAGCAGGTGTTGACCTTGCAGGCCGCCCGGGTCCGCATCGACGGGCCCGACCTCGAGGTGCGCGCCGACCCGCGCGTGCCACCCGGCGCCAAGGGCGAGCTGCGGCGCGCGCTGGCGCACGGCGAGCAGGACCAGCTGCTGGTGAACGTCAACCGCGACTACGTCCGCACCGAGATCCACGGGCCGGTCGAGGTCAGGACGCGCGAAGTGCCGGCGATGTTCACGATGCTCGGCGACACCGCCGGCGGCGAGGCGGTGCAGCTCCGCTCGCTGGTCGGGGAGCTGCACCTCGTGCGCGACGTGAAGTTCCCGATCGACGGTCGCAAGATCCGCGAGGTCACGCAGCTCCGCAGCAACAGCGACAGCCTCGGCCAGACGCTGCGGTGGATGTTGCGGCGCCTCGACGCGATCGAGGACCGCTTGGCCACCCTCGAACAGCGGGCGGGGCTGCCGTCGCCGCGGCCGCCGGCCGCACCGACCGATCCGTGAACCGGCGATCAGAGGAAGTCGGGGCGCTCGGCCACGAACGCCTTGAAGTAGCAGTCGTCATACTCGCCGTGCTCGTTCTCGAGGAGGAGGGCGACCATGCGCACCGGGTACCCGTTCCAATCGACGGCGACCGCGGCGCAGCCCTCGAGCTCCTGGCTCGCGCTCTCGGCGATCACCTCGATCTCGGCAAAGCGTTTGCCGGTGAGCGCGTGGTAGCCGTAGATGTACTGACGTGGCGTGATGCCCGACCGGCCCGACGCGAGGTACAGGTGGCCGTTTGCCGAGAAGAAGCCGCCCTGCGCGTAGCCGGTGTCCGTGATCGGCGGATCGAGCGGTAGCTCGACGCCTGTGTCGTTGCCGTCGGCGTCGTGCAGGAACAAGCGATCGCCCAGCACCGGCTGTCGCCTGATGAGGACGGTGGGCTCCGGGCCAACGCCGAAGTGCGGCGTCGCCACCGCGCTAGGCTCGAGGCGATCGCTCCTCGCGGTCAAGAACCCGCGGCGCCAGGGATCGATGGCCACCAACGCGACGCGATGGCCCGATCGATGCACCAGCGGGATGTGCCCCAGGTAGTGGCACACGCCATCCTCGACGCGAAACCGCAACACCTGGGCGCCCGCGTCGTTCCAGTGATCGACCCAGAGCGTATCGCGATGCCAGGTCAACGCGCCGACGTGAAACACGCCCCCCGGCACCGGCACCGTGTCGTCGTCGATCGTGAACTTGTGCAGCACGTCGTCGTCGCGGAAGCCGCTCGACAGCGGAAACGTGTACAGCGCCTTGGCGGCTGGCGTCGTCCACAGCGGATTGGTCGAGATGATCCAGTGTGCGCCGACCTGGGCGATCCCTTGGGCCTCCTCGGCCCACCAGGTGTCGTGCTGTCGATCCGCCGGCACCGGCACCGCCGCGAAGCGCCCCGGCGTCGACATCGAGCGCATCGCCGTCCGCAGGCTCGTCGGGCGCAGCACGAAGTCGCGGTAGCGAAAGCGACCGGACCCGTGCCCCAGCGAAGCCAGTTGCGCGCGCAGCCGCATGCCCCGAGCCTACCGCAGGCGGACGAGCCTGGCCGCTTCGCGGTCGCGACGTCGACCGCCCACCGCTGCTGGCCCTACGGCGTGAACGTCGCCGTCAGCGTCGCGCGGCCGCCGGCCACTGCGTGGGCCGCGATCGCATCTCGCACCGCGAACCGCGTCGATCCCATACCGAGTCCCGGCAGCGGGTTCACGTCGACCGCCACCAGCGCGAACTCGTAGCGATGCATCGACCCCGGGCACGGGCCCAGGTACCCGCGCGTCTGGCCGTCGTAGCCGAGCGGCTGCTTCGCGCCCGCCGGCGTCGGCGGCAGGTAGACCTTCTGGATGTCCGCCGGCAGCTCGGTCGCCGTGCCCGGGATGTCCCAGATGATCGAGTGCAGAAACGGGCTGGCCGGCGTCGTGATGTCGGTGAAGACCAGCGCGTAGCCGGGCGCCGCCGGCCCACCCGTCCAGGCCAGCGGCGGCGAGGTGTTCGCGCCGCGGCACGAATGCACCCTCGGGATCACGCCGCCCTCGGTGATAGCCGCGCTCGTCAGCGCAAACGCCGCCACCGGACCGTCCGGCAGCGCGCCGTCGACCACCCGCGCATCGCTCACCTCCGCCCCGTCGGGGCTCGCGCCGTCGCCGTCCGCCGCATCGATCGGGCCGGCGGCATCATCGCCACCACAGGCGATCAGGGACAGCGCGAGGGGCAAGAGCAACGCGGTTCGCATCGCACTGGCCTCGCATCCCGCCCGCCCCACGTCAAGCCGCGCCGCCTGACGCCGCCTCGCCGTCACTCATCCGTGGAGCGAACCCCGCGCCGCGGCCTACCCTCCGCCGGCGCTACTCCACGGTCCCCGGGGCCCGACCTCACGGTGCGCCCGCATTTCGGGAGCGGCTAACGTAGAACGTACCCGTCGATCTCTCTTCGTGCCGCCGCAAGGACCTTCGTGAGCATCTCCTTCGACGGTCCGAATCCAGACAGGTCAAGGCCGTCGACTCCGGCCAGCGCTCTATCGAAAGCGACTTGCTCTTCGTAGAACGGGAACCCGGGACGGACGAGGCGGGACTTTAGGTAGAGGGGTTGCGACGGGCTTTCTGCGGTCCCGTACTCGAAGAAATCGATCTGCTGGCGCCGCAGGTTGATCTTCACGCGCTCGATGAGTTCGGGGATGGCCTTGCCCTCGAAGTCGTCGTACGTCATCAGCGTCAGCTTGCCGGACTCGACGTGAACCTTCACGACGTCTGCTGTCTCGACGTCGCCGTACAGGCGAGCGGCGCACCCCAAGTAGACCCGCAGGACCGACGGCAGCTCGTTGGCCATTGCGCTGTGAAGCTGAAGCGAATGGCCCGCGTCCAGATAGCCCAGCCCGGCGGCGGCAGCGAACTCGCAGGCCTCGCGGATCACGTCGGTCCTCCCCGCCGAGAATAGCAGCCGTTGCGCCTCGGTCTGGGCAGTCTGGAACGAGCCGAAGAACGCGCGTAGGTCGCGGCGCACCCCGTCGGGCAGGCTACTGACGGACCGACGGCGCTCGAAGAGGTTCAGCGCAAGGAAGACCAGAATGTCATCGCGTCGTGCTTTCGCGCGCCGGTCGATCTCCTCAGTGCCCCTCTCTTGCGCGAGTCGTCGAAAGACGGTCGCCGGAACGCCGAGCGCAGATCGCAGCTCAGCAGCGCGCTCGAACTCCTCGACCTCGGGTGTTCGGCCCAGGTCCAGACACCGCTGCCAGAACGCGTCGGCCAGGTCAGCATGCGTCTCCCACTTTGATGGTGTGCGCGGTCGGGGCAGACGTTCACGCCGCTCGCGCGGCGGACGTTCGGACAACGAGGCGGCGGGGAGCGCGCTGACAGGTACACGACTCGACGAACGCCGAGCGAGGAACGCCTGCTCGTCAGCGTCGTCTCTGAACACGAAGACGATGCCTGGTGCGAGTGCGATGGGCTCTCGCTGGAGGCAGCTCTCGACGTAGTCTCGTAGCTCTGCTGGCGCGTAGTACTTCTGAAAGGTCCCGCGCGCCGTCAGCACACCGTCGCGGAAAAGACGGAACCGTTCGAAGGCACTGCGGCCGCCGATCAGTACGCCGATGGCGAGGACCCGCCGGGTTAGGGCCCAGGCGCCGAGAAGGGCGTCGCGACGTTCGCTGGTGTCCTCTATGACGTTTAGGACGAAGCCGAGGTTCACCACGTCGGCCTGGCGCCGTTGTTGGTCCGGCGCGAAGTGCGGGTCCCATCCCGTGGCATCAAGCCCACGCCCGATCAGCGCTCGCAGGTCGTCGCCGCGCCCGCAGCCGTAGTCGAAGATCGAGTGTTCACCGTCGAGGAAGCCATGCCGCCAGAGGGCCTGCATGGGCGTCGACAACGCGTAGCGAGTCAGCGCAGTGCGGTGACGATGGATCGTCTCCGATGAGGCGTGGCCCACCGTGCCGATGAGCCGATGGCCTTCGACGCGGAACCCGAGTCGGGCCAGTCGGTCTTCCCACGCGCGCCGGCGCCCAATCTCTGTCGGGCGTTCGAAGAGACCGGCCGCCTCGGCAGCGGCGGTCACCGCTACGGCTGCCGAGATCGACGCATGGCCCGAGGGGAGCAGGGTTTCCTTACGGTGCAGGATCGGCGCGTTGTCCTCCTGGTACGTGCGGACGCTGACGCGACCGGTGTCGAGATCGATCGCCGTGGAGTTCGCCAGGGCCGGGAAAGCCTCCTCGAAGAACCGCGGGTACCACAGGAACGAGACTCGCCCATCGACGTGGGCGAGCTTGATGACGTTCCAGGGCCCGGTCACAGACGCCGCAGTGAGCGCCTGCTGTACCTCCACCTGAAGGTCGGGTGGGCCGAAGGGCAGCGCATCGACGTGAAGGTAGACGGCGTCCGGAAGCCGCTTGCCGATCGAGAGATCTGCGACAAGCCGCCGGAATCGGGTAACGTCGAATGCACGCTTGCCCATACCGTTGATCGATCTCGATGAACCTTGCGGCCGCTACTTCAAGTACCGCGACCTGGTCGAGTGCGGCAAGACCTGGCGTGACCACGCGGAGCAGGGCATCCCCATCGACAACCTCCCGCGCGAGCAGGCGAGCGTTGACGCGCTCGGCGCGCTTACGGTGGCCGTCCTTGACCCGCTGATCGAGGAGTTCGGCTCCGTCACCCTTACCTACGGGTTCGCTGGGCCGATGTTGACCCGCAAGATCAACGCACGGATCGCGCCGGCGCTTGACCAACACGCTGCCCACGAGCTTGGACGAAACCGGTCACCCATCTGCCCCCGCGGCGGGGCGGCCGTCGACCTCCTTGTCCCTGGACGCGCTGCCACCGAGGTCGCACGCTGGATCGCCGGCTCCCTGCGGTTCGACCGATTGTACCTGTACGGCGACGCTCGGCCGTTGCACGTAAGCTTCGGTCTGGAGACCCGCCGCGCCATCGTGCAGATGTTGCCGGGACCATCAGGACGGCGCGTGCCGCGGCGGATCAGTCTCTAGGGTGCCCGGATCCGCCGGGATCCCGAACAGATTCGCAGACGTCAGACCGCAGGCGTATAGAATCGCACCCCGATGCCACACCTGGAACGCGCCAGCTTCAGCGGCCACGAGACGTTTCCGTTTCGATACACGTGGCTCAAGAAGGCCGTCGACCATGTGGCTGAAGATCCAACGGTTTTTGGCCGAGAGGACGCCATGGTGGCCTTGGGTGTCGGCAAGAACATGGTGCAGTCCATCCGACACTGGGGGACGGTGACGGGCTTGCTCGAAGATGACCCCGATGTTGTCAACAACCGGGGCCGGGCGCTGAGGGTCACGCAGCTGGGAAGGCTGCTGCTGGGCGAAGACGGTTGGGACCCGTACCTGGAGGACCCGGCATCCCTGTGGCTGCTCCATTGGCAGGTGGCCAACTCGCCCGAGCAGGCCACCACTTGGTACTGGGTGTTCAATCAGCTCGGCCGCCTCGAGTTCACGCGGGCGGAACTGGTCGCAGAGCTGCTCCGCCTGATCCAGCAGCACAACTGGTCCCGCGTTGCCGAGACTTCGGTCAAGCGGGACGTCGATACCTTCGTCCGCACGTACGCTGCGCCGAGGCTGAGCAAGCGCGTGGTCGTCGAGGACACGATCGACTGTCCGCTGGTAGACCTCGGTCTCTTGGGTCTCGCGCCCGACGGCGAAACCTTGACCCTGCGACGTGGCGACCAGACCTCGTTGCCCGATGAGGTCTTCGTCTACGGGCTGGTGGAGTTTCTGCGATTGCGCGACCAGGCCACGCGAACGCTGTCCCTCGAGGAGCTGCTGTTCGCCCCCGGCTCACCGGGCCGGGTCTTCTCACTGAGCGAAGCCGGTGCGCTGCGGCGTCTCGATTCGCTGAGCCAGCTCACGAAGGGAAAGCTGGCGTACGACGAGACCGCCGGCCTGAAGCAGGTCCTCGTCCATGAGCTTCCCGATGCGCTGCAGCTCCTGCGTGCTTACTACCGCCGGGCCAAGGGCTGAGGATTGTGATGACCCAAGAGTCTCGCCTTGACGCATTCGTCGCGGTTCGCGGCCGGTACCAGAAGTCGGTCCATCTCGAGCGCGACGCTGGCACCGACAGCGCACTCGCAGGCTACGTAGTCACCCCGCTGGTTCGCAGCGTGTTGGCTCGGTTTGCGACCGGGCTCGATCCAGCCGCCCGTCAACGAGCGTGGAGCGTCACCGGTCCCTACGGTACGGGAAAGTCGTCGATGGCGGTGTTGTGGGCTGGCCTAGTCGGGGATCCCGCGGACCCTCGCACCGAGCATGCGCGAAGCCTGCTGGAGCAGGCCGACCACTCGTTGGCGACGCGGATCGATGAGCTTCTACCTCAGCAGGGTGGTTTCATCACGGTGTTGGCGACCGGCGAGCGTTCAGGGCTCGACGTCGTGCTGCTCGGCGCGCTTGCTCGCACCGTTGAGAAGTTCTGGAGCGGTCGAGGCGCAAAGCCCAGCCTGGTCGGGCGTATCGGAGCTGCGTTGCAGCGCGCTGAAAAGAGCCACCATGTCAGCGTCCGCGAGGTCGTTGAGCTATTCGAAGAGGCCGCACGGAAGATCGCTGAGTCGTCGGTTCCCGGTGAGGGCCTCGTCGTCATCCTCGATGAGGCTGGCAAGTGTCTAGAGTACGCAGCACATGAACCCTCTCGTGGCGACGTCCAGCTACTGCAGGAACTCGCGGAAGCGGCGAATCGGTCCGGACCTCATCCGATCCTGTTCGTAACGATTCTTCATCAGGCCGTCGAACGGTACGCGCATCGGCTCGGGGCGACGCAGCGCAACGAATGGGCAAAGGTTCAGGGACGCTTCGAGGACGTCGCTTTCCAAGAGGACTCGGATCAGCTTCTAAGGCTGGTCGGTGCGGCGCTCGAGCATCCCAAGGCAGCGCCGCCGGCGGTCAGCAAGGACTACGCGAAGCTCGTCACGCAGGTGGCCGCTCTCGCTGCGAACGGCGACGCGCGCCGTGAAGCACGCCTCCGCGATGACCTCCAGCGCGTATTTCCATTGCACCCCGTCGCAGCACTGGTGCTCGGTCCGCTGTTTCGTACCCGGCTCGCGCAGAACGAGCGTTCGCTCTTCAGCTTCCTTTGCTCGGGAGAGCCGCTCGGCTTCAGAGCCCACCTCCGTCAGGTCCTCGATCCGCGCGCGCCCAGGCAGGCGCTCTACGCGCTCGATCAGCTATATGACTACGTCGTGGCAGCGCTCGGGCCGCAGCTGTTCGGCATCGAGGGCCGCCGATGGGCGGAGGTCGACACTGCGCTGCGTCGCATACCCCGTGAGGCAGGGCAATTCGACGCCCGCGTCCTTAAGGCGATCGGCCTGCTATCGATCGTGGGTGAGCTCGTTGGCATGCGCCCGTCGCCTAAGGTGCTTGAGGCAGCGCTCAGTGATGGCACCGCCGAAGGTGAGAAGCGTGTGCAGCAGAGCCTTGAAGGCTTGGCTCGCGGCTCGGCGATCGTCTACCGCAAGTACCGAGACTCGTTCCAGATCTGGGAAGGAAGCGACCTCAACCTCGACGATCTAGTGCGCGCGGCGGGGGACCAAACCGACACGCGCGCAGACCTAGCGCGTCGCCTGACGGCGCTCGTGCCGCCACGCCCAGTCGTCGCCCGACGTCACCTTTTCCAGACCGGAACGCTGCGATACTTCGAGGTTCGCTACGTCGAGGGCGAGAACATCCAGTCGGCTATGAAGGTCCATCCGGACGCAGCGGCTGATGGGGCGCTGCTCATCGCCCTTCCGCGCTCTGGTAGCGATAGCGGACACCTGCGCGAGCAGGCCGCCCAGAAGATGCTCTGGTTCACGGCCATGTCTGACCGCATGAAGCCCGTGGTCATCGGCGTGCCACGAAACGCGAGTCACCTCGCCGATCTGGCCGCTGAGATGGCGGCGCTGGAGTGGGTTCAGAGCAACACGCCGGACCTCGCGCGCGACCCGGTGGCCCGCCGTGAGCTAAGCGCTCGGCTCGAGCAGGCCGAGCGACTGGTGCGCGAAGAGGTGGCCCGCCTGATGGACGGCGGAAGCTCCGGTGCCTGCGACTGGTACTACCTCGGCGAGAGGTTGCCGGTGAAGGCGGCCGCGGACCTGAGCCGCTGCATTTCCGACGTTTGTGATCACGTCTACAACAAGGCGCCGGTCGTCCAGAACGAGCTGATCAACCGGCGCAGCTTGTCGTCGGCTGCCGCCGCAGCTCGCCGTGGGCTCATGGATGCGATGTTGACGCACGCCGATAAGCCGCGCCTCGGCTTCGAGGGCTTTCCGCCGGAAGTCAGCATGTATCGCTCGGTCCTCGAGCCCCACGGCCTCCATCGCAAGGTCAAAGGCGAGTGGGCGATCATGGCGCCGTCGGGTGATGGCGCCATGAGGGCGGTGTGGGCCGCGATCCTCGACTTCCTCAGCGGAACCGAGGAGCGGCGGCGCACCATCGCCGAACTGCACGCCGAGCTTGCGGCGCCGCCGTTTGGCATCAAGGATGGGCTGGCGCCGGTGTTCGTCTGGGCTGCGTTGATCCACCTCGAGGCCGAGGTCGCGCTGTACGAGCAAGGCTCCTTTGTGCCCGGGCTCTCGGCTCCGGTGATGGAGCGCATGCTGCGCATGCCCGAGAAGTTCGAGGTCCAGCGGTTCAAGATCGCCGGTGTCCGCGCGCAAGTCTTCCAGCGTTTCGGCCGTGCGTTGCTCGCCACCGAAGAGACCGATCACCCGACGTTGCTCGCCGTGGTGAAGTCGCTCGTGAAGTTCGTGGCAGACCTCCCCGACTTCGCGCGCGTCACCAAGCGGGTCTCGCCCGTGGCGCAGAACGTCCGCAACACGTTGGTCCGCGCTAAGGAACCTGCCCCGCTGCTGTTCCGCGACTTGCCGATCGCCTGCGATGGCCAGCCGTTCGAGGCGAAGGCCAAGGCGCAGGCGGACGAGGTGGAGCGGTTCTTCGCCACCCTTCGGCGCTCGCTCGGAGAGCTCCAGAACGCGTACCCGACGCTGTTGGAGGACATCGGCGAGGCGGTTCGCGCTGCCTTCGAACTCGGCGAGGGCGGCATCCAGCCGCAACTGGTGACCCGCGCTGCACGCTTGCTGCCTTTGGCCGGCGAGCCTGAGCTGAAGGCCTTCCTGATGCGCGCCGGCGACGCGAGCCTGCCGGCCGAAGAGTGGTTGGTGTCGATGGCCACCTACCTGGCGACCAAGCCTCCCGCCCGTTGGAACGACACCGACGTCGATGCCATGCAAGGGAAGCTGGCCCGCCTCGTGCCGAAGTTCAGGGCGGTCGAGTCGCTGGCGATCCAGCTTGCCCAGACCGGGAGCGAGGGCCACGCCCTGGTGCGCCTCTCGATCACGCAACCCAATCAGCCCGAGCTCGAGAAGGTCATCGCGATCCCGCAGGAGAGCGCGCCCTTGGTCACCAAGCTGGAAGAGGCTATCCTGCTCCTGCTGCAGCGGACCCCTGGGGGCGCCAGCCTCGGCCTGGCCGCGGTCATGCGGGCCGCCCAGACGCTCATGGAAGCCCCTCGGCTAACCGAACCCTCGACGACCCAGACAAGGCGCTACGATGCCTGAGACGACGGCCACCCGACACATCCTCAGCCTCTCGGGAGGCAAGGACAGCTCGGCGCTCGCCATCTACATGCGGGACAAGGTCCCCGAGATGGAGTACGCGTTCTGCGACACGGGCAAGGAACTTCCTGAAACATACGAGTACCTTGCACGGCTCGAGGCCTACCTCGGCAAGCCCATCGAACGCCTCAACGCCGACCGCGGTTTCGACCACTGGTTGGAGCTGTACGGCGGGTACCTCCCCTCGAGTCGGATGCGCTGGTGCACGCGCCAGCTGAAGCTAAAGCCGTTCGAGGAGTATGTGGGCGAGGCGCCGGTGGTGAGCTACGTCGGCATCCGGGCCGACGAGGACCGCGAGGGCTACGTCTCGACCAAGCCGAACATCAAGGCGGTCTTCCCGTTCAAGGAAGACGGGATCGTGAAGGCCGACGTCATCCGCATCCTCGAGGAGAGCGGCGTCGGCATCCCGACCTACTACGAGTGGCGCTCCCGCTCGGGGTGCTACTTCTGCTTCTTCCAGCAGAAGGGCGAGTGGATTGGTCTGATGGAGCGGCACCCCGACCTCTTTGAAGCGGCGAAAGCCTATGAAAAGGTGGATCCTGAGACAGGTCAGAGATACTCTTGGCAGAAGGAGACCCTGGAGGAGATGAGCCGGCCGGAGCGCGTCGAACAGATCAAGTCCAAGGACCCTCGCGCCGGCCAGCGGCGCGGCGGAACGCTCCTTCGCGTGCTGGCGGCGGAAGAGCCGGACGACGATGATCGCCCCTGTCTCATTTGTGAACTCTGAGCGCGTCGATGCCTCCACCTTCCGACTCGTACGCAAATCAGATGGGGCCGTTGTTGAGCTACGTGTCACTGAAGGACTCACGTGGTGGTGCGAGTGGGCTTTGCGAACGGCTCCCCTGCGCGCCCGGCATCTACGCATGGTTCCGCACGATCCGCGTGGCGGTAAACAGAGGACCGGACGCCTTCGTGGATAGTCTGACCGAAGCGATTGATGCTCCGGCCGCTCCAGAGTGGAGTGCACGCCTTGGACCAATGCATAGGGCTACTCTTGAATCACGCTCCGAACTATCTCCGGCGAAGCGTCGCCGCCTTGGCGTACTTGCGCAGGACCCCGCATTTCGCATCTACACAGCACGCATTGTAGAGGCCGCCGCAATCCTGCAGGCTCCACTCTATGTCGGCAAGGCACAGGACCTGCAAAGGCGGATTCGACAACACATCGAACCAATGTCGGAGTTGTCGACTCGTCTGCGGGAAGCCGGAATTCGCATCGAAGAATGTACGTTGGCTTACGCCCTCCTAAGCACTGACATTCAAGAATTGGATGGTTGGTCCCAAGAACCTCAAGATCTAATTCTGATCGAGGAAATCGTCACGCGCATTTGCCGCCCGGGATTTGTTGTTCGACCCGGCTAGTATGCGAGAGGAAACGACCTATGGATATCTCCGACGCACTACTCGCTCCAGAGGCCCCGGACTACACCCCGCGGCGACCAATCTTGCGTGGTACATTTAGCATCAACAAGTCGTCGATTCCGTACTTTCAAGGGCTAATGACGCTCGAGGAAGTCGAAAAAGAACTGAAGCTCGTCGAGAATCTTCCTTCGGATCTCCGCTCAATGTGGCGACTCGAGGAACTCTTTCAACGAGAGATCGACTGGGACCGCGTCAAGGTTGATATTGTCAACGGATATCTGCGGCAGCCGGCGAAACTTCAGTTCTTCAACGCGCTGACAGTCGCATTGTTGCCACTCAATGACAGGCGGATGCTTGACAAAGACTATGGCGTCGCAGGAAGCCCGCCGCCGCTACCTGACGCGCTCGCCAAGAGTCCTTGGGAGAGCAAGGAGATTGGTGGAGTGCAGCTGGTCACTGCGCCAAAGTCGACCAACGGCTTTATCTCCTGGGACAAGCGGCGAATCTTCGCGGCCACCATCGATGGCCAACATCGTCTTGCAGCACTTCAAGAACTTGTTCGAGCAGGGAATCTGCCCCTTTCGACGCTCACGACGAGCATTCCAGTGATCTTCTTGGTCCTGGATCCCGCGGCTGGCCTGGCGGTGCCTGATTCTCAGTTTGCCGATGATGCCAACAAGATCCTAGGCATTGTCCGTGAGGTGTTCATCGACTTGAACAAGTCAGCCAAGGCTGTCTTGCGTGCGCGCCGCATTCTGCTGGACGATCAAGAGATCGAGAGTCGCTGTGTTCGACAGTTGCTGGCTCCTCGCATCGGCGAGGTCACGCGCGATCGGTTGCCCCTTGGTCTGGTGCATTGGCAGCATAACGTTACGGCAAAATTCAACGCCGGAAAACAAACCGGACCTTTTGTAACCACCGTCGAACTCCTCTATTCCATCGTCAAGGATGTGCTTGAGATCTCTCCGCCGAAGGATCCGTTGGAGGAGGCGTACGTACGCAAGTTCGTCGCTTCGGTTGAAGACTCATTGCGAGTGTCCGAGCTTGTGGCCGCGAATCCGGATCGTTATCAAGGTGTCCCGAAGCTGATTAGCTACGTTGAACAGCACTACCTCAGGGACGGATTCGAGCAGCCGTTCTCCAATCTCCCTGGGCCGTACCTGCGAGCCGCCGACGACGGCTTTCGACGATATTGGCAGCCTCTCTTCATTTCAATTCTGATGGGATTCAAGCCTTATAAGGAGTTCATCGAACAGGTGAGGGCGCGCGGCGGACTCGATGGGGAGTTGGCGTTCTACCTAGCGCTGCCCGAGCGAGCCCAAGCCGCGCAGTCGAAGGAGTGGGGTGAGGATCGCATTGCCAAGATCGAGAAACCCTTGGATGAGCTCGCACGGATGAAGATACGGGACTGGCCGTTCTATGCAGTGTTTCAGAAAGGAATGTTTCGTGCGAGCGCCACAGTGTTGCGGCACACGGTGTCGCCCGACGACTTGGAAGGCACCCAGGCGTTCTTGCAGGACTGGAATGGATTTCTTGACGCGATCTATGATGAGGGACTCCTCGAGGTCCATGCGCACCTGGAAAGGACTGGCAACAGTGAACTCTGGTTCGGCGTCGCGCTCAATCCAGGCGGGCGTACGGTCAAGTGGAACGAGGCCACTGTGGACCGAATTAACTACCTACTTCTCCTTTGGTGGTATGTCTACCGGAATCGACTCCGACTTGCGAAGCGATTTCTCGCTGCGGTCGCGAAGCCCAAGAGCAATGAGCGGTTTCCGAACGCACGCGACGCAGTCAAAGAGATCTCAAAGTCCCTCAAATCCGCCGTCCAGGGGCCCGACGAGGAGATTACAGATGAGGAGCTCGAGCTGCGCGTGAATGCCCGGCTGGTGACAATACTTGACAGGGTCTGTCGCTTGACTCCAGCGAACGTTGCGGCCGATGGCGACGAAGAAGGAGATGCTGAGCCGTCAGCGTCTGCAAGCGTGGAGTAGCGAATGGCGCATCTGGCGCACGCGGCGATTGCAGATCTGCGCATGGCAGTTCGTGAGCGCAGGCCGGTCCTGGTTGTCGGCCCTGCGCGGTCCGGTTTGACCTGGCTGGTGAATCAAATCGCGATTGCGAGCGCCGATGATGTCGCCCGTGTTTCGTTACGAGGCGTGGCCACTCTGGCTGCACTGCAGGCACATCTGGCCTCGGCGCTTAGACTGTCTAGTCCACCGCGTGACCCAAGTGACCTGCAGGTTGCGCTCCTGGATGTTGACGAGTCGATTCGTGCTAAGGCCGTAATCTTCAACGATTGCCATCGTGCTTCGGATATCTGTTTGGATTGGCTGGTGAGGGCGGTTATTGAGCCTGCGGCGGGTATGCGTGATCCCGTGCTTTCGTTCCTTCTCGAAGGCGCGATCGACCCCGATGCCGTACTAACGAAGGCGTTTCCTGGAGGCGCATCTGTTTACCCTCTGATCCACCACGTCGAGCCGGTGAGCCCATGGCGAACGCTTTCCGAAGTAGATGACTTCTTGCGGGGACGCTGGCGACCATCGTTCACCGCCGGGCTTGTGCCATGGCTCGCCGATATCACGGGCGGGGACGTTGGCTTCTTGACAGAGCTTGTCGAGCGCCTCCCAAACGACGGTGAGATCCGCGACGAGACAGTGAACGCAGCTGTCAGGCATGTGCTTACCCATGGTCGTCGTGCAGGCGAGATACGGCTCGCGCTTGTGGGGGAAGACCTTAGGGATGCCTGCGCGGCGTTCTGCAGAGGCGCTGGAGTGCCTGACGTGGTTCCGTCTGCCCTTGAGACTGGGCCATTGAAGACCCTCTACTTGAAAGGAGTAGCGGCATTCGATGGCGTTGCGAGTATGTATCGAGTTCGTGGTGCGCTGACGGCTCAAATCGTTGCCGAGCATGTTGGGATGTCGACTACGGCGAGTCATTTTGAACGCCGGTTCATGCTCTGTCGGCTGTCAATGTTCTTTGCGCACATCGCCTCGTTCGAGCTTGATCTGCGTTCCGCTCTCCGACGAGACGATGCACTGCGATTGGCACGTGAGGTGACGACGGAGACGGGGCTCGGCGACCACGCTAGGGCCGTAAAGGCGGCTGTTGTGCGCGTCTGTGCCCCGAATCGTGACCAGCTCCCACTTCTGACGGCGGAGATCAAGAAGGCGTTGCCGGAGTCGATGCCTGTGCTCGATTCTGTGAGGCAACGCTTGGGAGCAGAGCCGGGTGTTGAAGAGTTGCTTGAGAATGTTACCTTTGCGCAATTGGCGCGTATGGTTCAGAAGGGGGATATGGTGGCCGGGGTTGGTGATGCGATGCTCTCGTCGATCAACGAGTACCGCAATGCGTTCGCCCACTTCCGTGCGGAGCCGTACGGCCGATGTGTTGAGCTTCTGCGACTAATTGGTGCGGCGCAACGTACGATTAAGGGACGGTGAGCGCGGTGCGCGCGCGCTGAAGCCGATGGGCGACCAGGCCCGAACGACGGGTAGCAACCTCTCGGCGAAGCCCCTGGATCGCGTCGCAGAATCCGAACGACGGGTAGCAACCTCTCGGCGAACCCCTGGGATCACGTCGCAGAATCTACAGAGTGACACCTCGGCGTGTCGGCTGGATTGGCCCGGCCGAAAGCGCCGCTGCCCGGCCGGCCCAGGGGCGCTGGGCGGGTCGGGTGGGGGAGGTGGGGGCGAGGGGTGGTTGCGCGTCAGCGCAGGGGGGACGCGGCGGGGCGCGTCAGAAGGGGACCTCGAAGGCGTCGAAGTCGTCGGTGCCGCGGAGCCAGGCGTCGGCGAGGTCGGCGGGGCCGGGCTTGTGCCAGTGGGCGCGGATCATGGCGCCGGGCGGGTACTCGGCCATGATGACGACGGGCTTGTCGGCGGGGCGCTGGCGGACGCGGCTGGCGGCGTTGCGGTAGCGATCTTGGAAGGCCCGGTAACACTTGCTGAAACGGCGGCGGACCGACTCGGCCCAGGCGTGGCAGCGCGGGGCGGGCGAGGGGACGAAGTTCTCCGGGCGGGCCTCGGGGTCCTGCTCGGCCAGGCGCTGGGCGCCCATGACCTGCTCGCCGGCGTGGTCGGCTTCGATCGTGGCGACGAGGGCGGCGTGGACGGCGCGCAGCTCGTCGGGCGCGAGCATCTCGAGGGCGGGCAGGGGTGAGAGCGTGATCTGCACGTCCTCCTCGAGCTCGGCCTCGGGCCGGGGGGTGCGGCGCAGCCGGTTGCGGCGGCAGGCGTCGAGGCCCTTGTAGCGAGCGGGCACGGTCATGTCGCCGAGGAGGCCCGGGGTCGAACAGGCGCCGGGCCAGTCAGCGGGCGACGCGACCAGGTGGCTCTTGGGCCCCTGGCTCAAGAGGTACCTCAGGCGGTCGAGCTGGGCGTCGGCGTCGAGGACCGGGATCACCTTGCCGCGCCGGCTCCAGAAGACGCCGGTGCGACGGCGCAACTGATTGAGCTGCCGGGCGATGTTGCTGTGGACCAAGCCGAAGAAGAGCGGGAGCTGGGCCGGCTCGGTGGCCGACACCAGGTAGTGCAGGTGGTTCGATTGCGCGTCGAAGCCGTGGAGCCGCACCCCGGGATAGCGGCGCAGCGCATGGCCGAACGCCCCGGCCACGATGGCGGCGCACTCCGGATCCGGCCGCATCCAGAACGTCCCATGCAGCGTCCGGATCGTGACCTCGTAGACCAACCTGGGCAGATACCACCGCGGACAGTGAGACATGACGCGCTCCCCGCGCGTCGCCGTGACGCGCATGCCTGCGCTATCGGCCCGCCGCCGCCGCGGTTGCGTGCGCGACTGCATCGGAGGACCGCCCGACCGACCGCGACCGTCGAGCCGGTCCGACGAGAGTCCATGCAGGGAAGGAGATCAGCGCGCGACTCGTAGTATCGTCCGAGAGGTACGAGGTGCGAGGAACCGAGCATGCGTGACCGCGATCGCCCTGACGCCCCGACCGGGTCCGTGTCGGATCGGCCTGTGCAGCGGCGCGCCGGCGCGGGCCTGACGGTGGGCCGCCTGGGCGAACTGCCGCGGCCGCCGCTGGTCGACGCGCCGGCAGAGCGGCGCGCGTCGCCGACGGTGGGGCCGACCGCGTCATCGACGACGACCCCGCTCGACGATCCATTCTTCTATTGCCCGACGCTCGGCGGCGACGTCGTCCAGGCCCGCGGCGATCTGGGGCCGGACGCCGACCGCGTGCGCGCCGAGGCGGCGGCCGGAGTCGCAGGCCCGGGCGAGACGCTGCCGCACGGCGACGCGATCGCGCGCTCGTTCGGTCCGGCCCACGAGCTGTCGTCGGTGCGCGCCCACGTCGGAGGCGCCGCCGCCACCGCCGCCGCGGCGATCGGCGCGACCGCTTACGCGACTGGCGCTGACGTGGCCTTCGCGGCGCCGCCCGATCTGCACACCGCGGCGCACGAGGCCGCCCACGTCGTGCAGCAGCGCGCCGGCGTCCACCTGGCGGGCGGCGTCGGCGCCGACGGCGATCCCTACGAGCGCCACGCCGATGCGGTCGCGGATCGCGTGGTCGCGGGCGAGTCGGCCGCGGACCTGCTGAGCCCAACGGGCGGCGCCGCGACCACCGGCGCGGCGGTGCAACGCGCGCCTCGCCCTGGCGGCGCCCGCGACGCCGAGGCGCGCGCCGCGACCAAGGTCGAGCTCACGGGTCTGGCGAGCGTCTATCGCCTGTATCAGCGCTACCGCGAGACGCACGGCCTCGAGATCGCCTACGCGGCGAACACGATCAGCGACGGCAGCGAGCTCCTCCGCGACACCACGCAGAGCGACGCCTTGTCGCGCCAGCTCGAGGCTGCGCTGCCGGCCTACGGCTTCGCGACGATCCGCGACTTCGAGGCGAAGATCGCGCAGTACGAGCGCGACTTCGAGGCCGGCGCCGCCGAGGTCGTGTTCGCGCTCCTCGATCGCTACACGGCGCAGCTCAGCGCCGAGGCCGCGCGGCTCCGCGATCCGAGCGCGGTGCGCGCGCTCCACGGGCAGCTCGGCGGCTTCCGCGGCCACCAGCAGGCCCAGGAGCAAGCGGTCGGCGATCACCAGCGCGTCGTGATGTCGATGCAGTTCGGCTGGGGCGCGACCAAGCCCACCGGCGATGACGTCGCGCGCGCCGGTCAGCGCGTCGTCGACGAAGGCGCCGGCGCCGAGCGCGCGCTGGGCGATCTGGGCGCGGCCAACCCGGTCCTGCGCGATGACGGCCTGCCCGCCGACAAGCGCCTCGATCGTTCGGCCCTCGCCCGCGCCACCCCCGAGCAGCTCGGTCCGCTCCTCCACGGCCACCTCGCCGAGCGCCTCGCCGATCTCGCGCAGGCCCGCGGCCGCATCGCCGGCGACCGACGCGTCATCTATCAGCTCGACCAGCTCTTCCCGCAGTTCTACGCCGCTCTCGGCGTGGCGCCGGGCTCGATCTTCGATCTCATCATCTCCGACAAGCGCCGCCAGCTCGCCAGCGACAAGCTGATCGACGCCGTCTTGCTCGCGGTCCTCGCGCTGGCGCTGTCGGTCGTGTCGCTCGGCACCGCCACGCCTGCCTTGGCCGCCGCCGCGGGCGTCGCCGGCGCTGGCCTCGGCGGCTACGGCGCGTACCTCGACTACCAGGACTACGTCGAACAGAACGACCTCGCCGACGTCGGCTTCACCGACCGCGCCTCCACCGGCTGGCTGATCGTGTCGATGCTCGGCGCCGGGCTCGACGCCGCCGGCGCCGCCAAGGCCGTCTCCGCGCTGCGCGCCGCGTCCAACGCCCTCGAGGCCACCAACGACGCCACCGCCTTCGCCGCCGCCGTGCGCCAGCTCCAGGACGCCGGCCGCCTCGAGGCCCGCGCCGCCGAGGCCGCCGTCCGGGCCGCGGCCGCGCGATCGGAGCTCGCCACCGCTGCGACCGAGCTCGGCGGAATCCTCACCGGCCGCGTTGGCTCGTTCCCCGGTTCCCTCGCCGACGGTGGCTTCCAGGCCGCCGTTCGCCTCGCTCGCAAGACCCTCCGCGCCGGCTACGACACCGCCGACGAGTACTTCAGCCGCCTCCGCCACCTGCGCAAGCTGAAGTCCATCGACGAGCTCCCGCCCGAGGAGCTCGCCGCCGCCAAGCGCGCCTGGGACGAAGCCAAGGCCGCCCACCACGCCGACAGCGCCGCGGCCGAGGCCGCCGAGGCCGTGCCGCCCCACGCATCCTGGGATCCCAGCCTCGCCGCGCCCATCGAGGGCCAGCTCCGCAAGGCGACCATCCCGGGCAAGCAGCACCGCGTCGCCGAAGCCATTCGATCCTTGTCGCGCTCCCCCGACGGCGCCGAGCTCGCCCGCCGCCTCCTCGATCCGCGCCTCCAGGCCGCCACGGGCTACCAGGACGTCGTCGCGCGCCTGCTGTCCCTCGACGACCCCAAGCCCGCCGAACTGCTGGCCGAACTGCGCGACGCCGAACACCTGCTCGAGACCGGCGACATGACCAAACAGACCTTGGCCCTCGGCGAGAAGTCCCACGGCACCCGCGCCGGCGACCCCGACCACTACGACGTCGACTCGGCCCTGATGAACGCCGACGGGACGATGGATCAGGCGATCCAGACGTATCGACCGGCGAGCCAGGATGTCAACAGTATCCTGGCGGGGGTCAGGGACAAGCTGCGAAAGCAACTCCGTGCGGCGCCGGCGAGCAAGAAGATCCTAGCCGTTCACGTCGAGGACGAGACGGCTGCGATTCTGCTGACTCGCCGCGCGCAGCTGAACGCGATGGCAAGCGATCTTCAGGCGATCATCGACATCGTTTCCCCTACGGGCACCCGCATTCGACTCTCGGGGCGGGTGCCGTGAAGATCCATCGCGGTTCGGACGCGATTGGGTCGTGGGCGTTCCAGCTTCTCGTCAGCACCGAGGCTCCCATTGAGGAGCAATGGCACGATGCGCTGACGGGGCTGCGCTCGTGCGCAGAAGAACTCTGCGCACGAGGGATCCTGCTTCCGACGGAAGCCACGGTAGAGCGCTGGCGTGAGTTTCGTCCGCCCGACATCACGACCACGACGCGCGACCTGTCCGCCACGTTGCTCGCCGAGCTCGAGGCTCTGATTGGCCCGGCGCCAGAGCGGGGCGTCTTGGAGTTGAACGGCGATACCCGCTTCGATTCACTCGACGGTCCACGATTCGTTCCAGGTGCCTGCGAACTCGGCGTGACGGTGGACTCTTTTAGCTGCTGGATTCGCCTCTCGACCTACGCCGACATCTGGATGCCCTACAACGTGATGGCCCAGTCACAATGGGCCGTCGCAGAGCTGAACGCGCCCCGGCTGCGCGCGGCCCTCGAGGCGATGGAGCAGATCGTCGGCAAGCCCGGCTACGCCGAGGACTCGCGCTTCGCGAAGGTCGACGGCTACGAGCTGCGGAACCACATCGTGCGCGGCGACGTCCTCGACCTCCAGGACATGGGCTACGACGAGTCGTGGATCGCAGACCGCTGGCCCGAGCCCGATCCGCCTGATCCGCCGCCAGGGCCGGCGGGTGCGTGACCCAGGCGGCCCAGCAGGCGCCCCCATGGTCGGAGGAGCAACCTCTCGGCGAAGCGGCCCAACGCCGGTCCAACGCTGAGCACGGGTGGCAACCACTCGGCGCAGCGGCGAGCTCGACGGCGGCATCCTACAGGCGCCCGCCTCCGACCCTGCGCCCGCGACCCGACGCTGGGCCGGCGCGCTCACCGATGGAGGGTGGGCACACGCGCGAGTACGGGCGTGCCTTGGCTGTGGTACACGAACGACATGGAGGCGCGGACGCCCAGCCCTTCCGGGCGTAGACGGCGCCCCATCGAGTTGCCCGCCGACCCTGCGGCGCTCGCTGACCCGCGCACTGCGATCTACGTCGGGGCTTGGCAACGGAAGCGACGTGAGCTGGGAGGCAGCGCGTCGGCGTTGTCGCAGTTCGAGGACGAGCTTCGACGACGGTGGGCCATCGAGACCGGCATCATCGAGCGGCTGTACGACATCTCCCGCGGGGCCACGAAGACCCTGATCGAGCGGGGGTTCGTCGCCGCGCTCATCGGTCACGGCGACGCGACGATGGCTTCGGATCGCCTTGTGACCGTGCTCAACGACCACCTCGAGGGCCTCGACATGGTCATGGACGTGGTCGCGCGACGGCGCCCCCTCTCCACGTCGTGGATCAAAGAGCTACATGCGCTCATGACCCGTGGTCAGCCTACCGTGGAGGCGCAGGACCAAGAAGGACGGCGATTCCAGACCCAGCTCTTGAGAGGAGATTGGAAGCGCCTGCCCAACAGTCCGACGCGCCCGGACGGAACAATCCACGAGTACTGTCCGCCCGAACACGTCGCTGCGGAGATGGATCGCCTCGTCGCGCTGTACCAGGCGCTACCTGCGCAGCACCCGGAAGTGCGGGCGGCGTGGCTGCATCACGCGTTCACGCAGATTCACCCCTTTCACGACGGCAACGGCCGCGTCGCGCGGGCACTAGCGAGCATCGACCTCATCCAGGCAGGGTTGTTCCCCGTCGTCGTCGATCGCGACCAGAAGACAGCGTACATCGATGCTCTCGAGCGGGCTGACGCCGCCGACCTGCGGCCGCTGGTCACGTTGTTCGTCGACAACATCGAGCGCGACATGCTGCGCGCGCTAGGAATCGCCGAGAAAGTCCTCGAGGGCGCCCGTGGCATCGACGCGGTGCTTCGCGCTGCCACGACCAAGGTTACGGCTCGTCGGACCCAAGGCCGGTCGCGCATCGCTGCGGCGATCACCCAGTTGTCCACGCTGTGCGGCGACTCCTTCGAGCAGTTGAAGGCGAGCGTTCCTCTTTGCGAACGAGTGCCCGGAGTACGCGCGACGCCGGCGCAGTCCAACGCGGCGACGGATCACTACTACCGCTGGCAGATCACTGAGTTCGCACGCCGCGGCGACTACTGGGCGGACCTGCGCGAGCCGCGCTTCTGGACTCAGCTGGCGATTCGTGACGGTGGCAACACGAAGGTCGTCTTCGTACTGCACTTCATCGGCAACCCAACGCAGGGTGACGCGATCGCGAACGTCTTCCTGGAACACCGCGACCCCAAGGAGCGCGACGCCACGTCGAGCGACACCGACCAGCAGCTCATCGAGTTGCCCGTGAGGCCGTTGCTCCTACCTGCGGGTGAGCAGGCCGCTGATCAGCGGGCGCGCTTCTTGGCCTGGCACGCAGGCGCGCTCGAGGCCGGGCTGGCGCAGTGGATCGACTTCCTGTAGCCACCGTCGAGTCGGAGCGGATCGTTGGATGCGGCGGAGAGGACGCGGGACGCTTCCCCAGCCGGACGGCGGCTTCGCGATGATGTCGGAGCGCGCCTGGTCTGAACTTGTGGAGCGTGCGTTCGCGGAGGCTCGTGCTCCACGCTGGGACGAGATGCTCTTTCCTCGCTACCGGACGAGCGAGGACGCGGTCGCCATGGCGTCGGCGTTCCACGGCCGACCCTGGACGTCGCTCGCGATCGAGGAGCTCTTCGAGCACCGCGAGATGCTGTCGGCCTTGAGCCCGATGGCCTTCGCCGCGATCGCCCCCCGCCTACCTCGTCGCCCTCATGTCGGAGGCTCCCGAGGCCGTGGCCGTGCGGGGGGACCTTCAAGACTATCTGCTCGCCTGTCTTGTTCCGTGGCCGCATCAACAAGAGGAAGTCGCGGCGCTCACGATCCAGCGTCTCGAGATCCTCTCCGCCCCGCAGCGCGAAGCGTTCGGCGTCGCGCTAGACGTGCTAGCGGCGCGCGGTAGCACCGATGCCGCGACCGTGCTTCGCTCGTGGGGGCGGACGACCGCCCCCACAGGCGATTCGCGACGTTCAGGATAGCGACCTCAACTCGCTCGGTGTCGCTCGGTGACCGTCGGCTGCCCAGGCGGGTAGCAACCTCTCGGCGAAGGGCTGCCCTGGGGCCGGGTAGCGACCTCTCGGCGAAGCCCCCTGGGATCACCTTGTAGGATCTACAGAGCGTTCTGCGGTGGGCGCCCCGCCCCAGGGCCCGGCCGACAGCGCCGCCGCCGGGCCGGTCCACGAGCGCTGGGCTCATCGCACGGTGATGCTCACCCGTTGCCGCATCTCGCCGAGCTCGAGGTCGAGATCATAGGTCCCCGGCTGGACGGGGCCACCGCCCAGGATCGGCTCGAGGGACTGACCGTTCGTGAACGAGGTCGACGTGGTGCCAGCGTAGCCATTGACCCGCAGCAGGCGCGTGCGCACGAGCTTGCCGTCGAGCATGGGCCACACGCGAATCGACGGCTGCGCCGCCGCCACGCCATGCTCACACGAGCCCCAGGCAAGCGCCGGCGTGAAGCACTGCAGGCGGAAGGCGTCGGGCGGCACCACGTCGAAGCTCCGCACCTTCGTCTCGTGCGTCCCCGCCTCGAGGTTGTTGATCTCGAGCTGCACCGTGACGGTGCCCGTGCGGGTCAGCAGGACGGCCAGAGACAGGCCGCCGTGACCGCGTTGCTCATCCTCGGCCGCGTCGCACGCGTCGCGCGGACGACAGAACAGCGTCGCCTCGACGGATTGACCGCGACAACCGACGATGACGTGCTCGCGAGTGAACCCGAGACTTGGACCTTCCTTGCTGGGCTTGTCCCAGGTGAAGTCGATCCCGGTGATCGTCGACTCGGTTCGACAGCCGGTGATGGCCGTGGTCTCCATGTCGATCGAGGTGCCGAGCGCCACCCGCTCGACCGCCGCAGCCGTGGGCTCGACGTAGGGCTCTCGCGGGGCCGGGGCGAGACAACTGGTAGCGGCCAACGCGAGCGGCCAGACGCGGGGCTTCACACCAGTGACGATCGGTAGCCGGGAGAGGGGGCGCAACCAGCTCGTCGTGGTCATCCGCGGAGCATACGGCCGATGAACGCGGTCGGGTCGGCCGCGGGCGGTTCACGCGTCGCCGGGCCCCACGGGACGGTAGCCCATGGAACCGGTGGCATTCTCTGGTTGGCGAGTGCGCTCGACAACCATCCCAACCGAGATCCCAGGGACCGCGCGGCGGACGCTCGCGCCCACGCCTGCCGCGACGCGTACGAGGCGCTCCGCCACCCGCTGCGACGCGTCGCCTGCGATCGCGGGCTCCGAGCCGGCCGGCGACCACGATCGACCGCCAGGCGGCCGACGGCGGTTTCCCGATTGACCGGTCGCTCCGTCTAAGGAGACATGACCGTCATGGCAGCCGTCGCGCCCCGGCCACCGCCGATCGACGCCGACCCCGTCGACCGCACCGCCTTCGCCGCGCTGTACCGAGCTCACGTCGACCGGGTCTGGTTGCGGCTGACCCGGATGTTGGGTCCGGTCGCGGACCGCGAGGATCTGCTCCAGCAGGTGTTCCTGCAGGTGTTCCGCGCGCTGCCGACGTTTCGCGGCGAGGCCGGGCTCGCGACCTTCCTGCATCGCGTCACGACCAACGTCGCGATCGACCACCTGCGGGCCTTGCCCCGGCGGCCCGCGCCGCTCGATCCCTCCCACTTCGACGGGGTGATCGGTGAGGGCGAACCCAGCCGGCACCTCGAGCAGCGCCAGCACTTGGCCCTGCTTTTCGAGCTGCTCGGCGAGCTGACCGTCGACAAGCGGATCGCCTTCGTCCTGATCGCGATCGAGGGCCTGGCGGTGCGGGACGCCGCCGAGCTGGTCGGCGCCAAGCCCGACGCCGTCAAGCAGCGCGCGCTGGCGGCGCGTCGCGAACTGGAGGCCGCCCTGTCTGCCCGCACCGGAGCAACCCGATGAGCGAACCGAACCTCGAGACCCTGCTGGGCGCGGCCAGCGCCATGCGATCGGATCTTCCCAACACGACCCGCGACGCCGTGCTGGCCGAGCTCCTCGGTGACCCGGGGCCAGCGGTCGCCGCGCCGTTGGCCTCGGTGGTACCGCTAGCGTCCCGGCGTCGACGCACCGTGGTGATCGCGGTCGCGATCGCGGCGGCGGTGGCGACGGCGGCGGGCCTCCTCGCCGCCGTGTTGCCGAGCCCTGACGCGCGCCGCGGTGCTCCCGTGGCGCAGCCGCGCGCTCGCGGTGCTGCTCCTCCGTCTGGCGGACCGGTGGCGCCGCTCAGCGCCGACGCCGACGCCGGGATGGCTCCGGGGACGCCGGTCGTCGGTCCTGGGGGCGCCGTGGCAGTTCCGCGCGATCGGCGGCTGGGCCCAGCGACGGTCGGGACGGCCGGGCCTGTCTCGACGCCACCTACGATCGTGCCGCCCACCACCCTCGAGGAGCTGCGCATCCAGGGCGACAAGCAGGTCCTCCCCGATGACGCCACCCGTCTCGAGATCGCCGAGGCCGGGGTCCGACGCCTGGTCATCCCGTTCCGGCTGTGCGTCGACGTCGACGGTGCGGTCAGCGAGGTCGCGCTCCTGAAGGCGAGCGGCTTTCCGGCCTACGATGCCAAGCTCGCCGACGCGATGTGGTTGTGGCGCTACCAGCCGTATCAGATCGACGGCGCGGCGGTCCCCGTGTGTGCCGTGGTGCAGTTCCAGTACTCCCAGCGATGACGCGCGACGCGGGGCCTTGCCGACGAGTCAGCTACGTTCGGTCTGGGCACGCCCGGCCCCCGACCCGGTCGGTCCGGGCGTATCGTGACGACGATGACGCCTCGCCATGTCTTCGAGCGGATCGCGCGGTGTATCCCCGTGGCCGAGCTGACGCCGCTGCGGCGCCGGCAGCTCGCGCTGGCGATCGAGCTCGGGGGCGGCCGGCGCACCTCGCCGGACCGGCTCCCGCGCAGGTACTTCGACCTCCCGGCCTACACCGAGCTGTGGCGGGTGCTGGAGGACGGCGTCCACCGGTTCGACTTCCTGCGCGACACGCTGTTCTTCGCCGACAGCGATGAACCGGTCGGCATCGAGTGGATCCAGGGCAGCTTCGACGCCACCGGGCGCGACACCACCCGCGGCCTCGCGCTCGACCTTCCGCGCTTGGCCTGGGAGCTCCAGCACGCGTGGCCCGGTCGGAAGTCGACGCCGCGGCCCACGCCGCCCGACTCCTCCAGGTTCCAGCCGACCGGGCCCGGGCTGCGCGACCTCGAATGGCCGCCCGACACCGAGTTCGTCTGATCAACGCTGCGGTCTGCCGGCCGCGCTGGGACCTGCGCAGCCCGGTGGACGGACGGGTGCGGGAGGTCGCCTGCCCACCGAGGCGCTGCGGCGTCAACCCGGCGGCACCTCGGCCTGGTTCAGGGGTTGCAGTGTCCTGTCCCATGTTCTCGCCCCTCCTCCTCGAGTCGACGCCCGATGACGAACGTGCGACGACAACCGGCCCGGCGCCCGGGAAGGCGACCTTGACCTCGCGTCTCACGCCGCGACCGCGCGCGGTGGACCGCTGGTCGGAGGCCCCGGCGCCGGGCGGAGATGGGCTCGCTCCCTCGGCCGGCGCGCCCTTGCCGTCATCGGTGCGGGCTCGCTTCGAGCACTCGCTCGGCGCCGATCTGTCGATGGTGCGCATCCACGATGGCGCCGAGTCCGCGCGGTCGGCCAGCGCGCTCGACGCGCGCGCGTTCACGGTCGGCTCCGACATCCACTTCGCCGCCGGCCAGTACCAGCCTGAAGACCCCTTCGGCATGCACCTCCTCGCGCACGAAGTGGCGCATACGGCGCAGCAAGCGGGTCATCCGCCCGTGGCCCAGGCCAAGCTCAACGTGTCGACTCCCGGCGACGCCAGTGAGGACGAGGCCGATCGCGCGGCGGACGCGATGGTGGCGGGACGGCCGACGAGCGTGGCGTCGCGACCGGCCGCGGTCTATCGCAGCCCCAACGGGTCGACCTCGGCGTCGACGGGCAGCGCCGGGGCCCCGGCGGCTGGTCCGGGTGGCACCTTCCGCAAGGCCGGGTCGTTCGCGCAGCTCATCAAGCTCGTCGAGGAGGCCGAGGCTCGTCTGGCGGCCGCCGGCCTCGCCTCGACGCCACAAGAGGTCGTCCACATCCTGCGCGGCATCTACTACGGAACCTCGTGGAGCATGGACTTCGAGGGCTCGGGCAACGAGGGCAGCGAGATGCGGAACATCGGCTTCGACTACTACACGAAGACGACGCGCCCCGACGATCCGCGGCCGGCCTTGGGCGAGAGCCTGTTCCTCGCGCTGCGGAACAGCGCCGAGGTCACCGACCCCGCGGGCAAGGGCACCGACTTCGGCCATATCATGGCAGGCCTCGACGCCCAGAACTGGGCGGCTCGAACCCTGCCTACGGGCAGCGGTGGCACAGGCCTCGACGTCGTGACCTGGCTCGGGGACATCGGCGGCGGCGGCGGGATGCTGGCGATGAACCGCGGCGGCGCGATGGCACCCCACGACCCCGACGCGACCGCCTACGGCAAGTTCTCCCTCGGCCACGACTACGGTGCCAGCGTCAACATCGAGGGCGATATCGCCGGCACCGTCGGTGTCGAGGTGTCTCCCGATCGACCCTTCTCCGCGTCCCTCGCGGCGTACTTGAACGCCACGGAAGAAGGCGGGGAGCGCTACAACCAGCGGGCCCAGCTCTTCCTCGAGTTCCTCGGGGGCACCGTCGTCGACGGCAAGCTAGCCGACGAGAGCGCGCTGATCGACAAGCTCGCCGGCGACTGCGAGACCTTCGGGACGATCTACGCGATCACGCGGATGCAGTCGAAGGGGGCCGGGACCCCGGCGACCGTGCGCGAGACCGGCCGGCACATCGCCGGGGCGTCGCGCGAGATGGCGACCATTTACGTGAAGACCCTCGCGGCGGCGTTGAGCGATCCGAAGAAGCCGATCCAAGCGAAGGCCGACATGGATCCGGGTGTGACCGCGGCCGCGCCGGCGCCGACCACGCAGTTCGAGCTCGCGGCCCTGGCGATGGAGGCGGCCGAGGGGGCCAAGGACGGCGCCGAGTGGGCCGACCGCGAGTTCGACAAGGAGCGTCGCCGCCAAGGCTGGTGAGGGGCATCGGACCGACCGGGTCAGCCGATCGATCGGAGGCCGAGGTGAGCGGCTGAGTCGCTCGCGACTCCGACGCACCGGGGCCAGCGGCGGCCACTGAGTGGAGACTTCTGCCAACTCGACGTCGTTGACAGGTGTCAACGCGTGGTTAGCTTCAAAAGGATGGAGTGGACCGAACGGTGGTGGCCGCCTAGCGGCACCCAGACGGAATTGCTCGGGACGCTGGCGCGGCTCATCGCGCGCGGCGGTGCGGGCCATCTGCTCGACGCGCCGGTGGCGGCCGCGGACGCCGCCACCTTCCCCGACCCATGGCAGCCGACCGCGGTCGCCACCGAGCGGCTCCTGCGCCGGCTCTTGTGGCTGGCCTACGTCGACCTCGACGTCGAGCTCGATGACCGGCGTCGCTACGAGGTCAGTCAGCGCATGCTCACGCAGAGCGAGATCGAGTGGGTCGCCACGGTCGACGGCACGGCGAGCTTCAAGCTCGATCGCATCGGCAACGACAACGTCGCGGGGCTCCTGGCTCACGAGGTCGGGCGTGCCTTCGTGGCCTGGGTCGAGCGCGCGTCGCCGTATCGCGAACAGCCGTCGTCATCGCCGTCGCTGCGCACCGGCAGCGTCGCGGCGATCTACCTCGGGCTCGGCGTGGTCGCGGCCAACGCGGTTCACTACCACCGGACCGCCTCGCGGTCGGTCGGCCGGCGTTGGGTGACCGACACCGAGATCGTCACCACGGGTGGGCTCACGGTCGAGGAGACCTTGTATCTCCTGGCGATCCAGGCGGTGCTGCGGGACGCCCCGATCCCGGCCCACGCCACGTTGCGCGAGGACCTCGCCGCGCACCTGCGCGACGCGATCGACCAGCTCGCACCCCATCGCGAGGAGATCGCGCGCCGGCTGGAGCTCGATCTGACTGCGCCCCGGCCGGCCCTCGAGCGCGAGCCGGCGCCGCCGCCGGTGGCCGACGACGCTCGGCCGGAGCCGAGCCCGCGCCGCACCTACCGGATCGTCCGGACCCGGTCGCTCCGAGGTGGGTGGATCGGTATGGCCGTCGCCGCCACGACGGTGGTCATCGACGGACTGACCCTCGGGCTGCTGAACCCAGTGTTGTTCCTGTCGGCGCTTTTCGGGCTGCCGTTGCTCGGGAGCGTGGTCGGCGGGCGCTGGGGCCACGACGTGTGCGTGCGCTGCGCTGGCCCGCTGTCGGCGGAGGCCACGACCTGCTCAGGGTGCGGGGCGCGGATCGCCGGTCGGGTCCGCTACCAGTACGAGGTCGGCGTGCGCGAGCTCGAGCAGCCGGACTAAGAACGAGGCCGCGACGAGAGACCGAGGCCGAGACCGAGTCTGAGACCGAGGCCGAGGCCGAGACCGAGACCGAGGCGGAGGTCGAAGCTGAGACCGAGACCGAGGCGGAGGCCGAGGAGGAGCGCGGCGAAGCGCCCGTCGAGGGGCCGCGCCCGCACCGACGCCGTGGCGTCGGCCACGTTGTTCGACTCCTGAACGAACGGACCGCGACCTGGACAGCGTCCCCCGATCGCGGGGCGTGCCGTGTCGGGCACGCGTGCGGCGCGTGGGATGACGGCGCGGAGATCGTTAGAACGTCGGCTCGGCCCATGCGTTCGACGGGGCCCGGGGCTCGCCGCGTGCGAGGTCCGGTCAACCCTGTCCGGAGGAATGCATGAGGCTACTGTTCAAGGTCTTCGTCGCCATCGCCTGTTGCCTGCCCGTCGCCGCAGGCCAGGCCCACGCCCAGGCTCAGATCAACGTCGGCTACTTCGGCGACAGCACGACCTACGGCGAGATGTCGGTCGGCTATCCGGTCCACACGCTCGACCCGTGTCAGCCGGTCGGCGCGTCGTACCCCAAGACGCGCTTCTACACCGCCACGGGGTTCACCCTCGCCCAGCGCCTGGGCCAGTTGCTCTCGGGCATGAACGTCATCGATCAGGGCGTGCCCGGCCGCCGGGCCGCCGACATGGTCTCGATCTTCGGCGGTCAACTCGACGCCGGCAACTACGACATGGTGATCTTGAACTACGGGATCAACGACGCGCGCGCCCCCGGGCAGCGGAGCGTCGCGGAGTACGTGGCCGATATGAAGGCCCTGGTCGACCAGGCGGTCGCTCGTGGGATCTACGTCGTCATCGAGAAGCCGACGCCGATCCGAGAGTGCGTCGCGAACCAGCGTCTCGAGGAGTACCGGGCTGCGCTCAACGCCTTCTCGAGCTACGAGAACGTGCGGCTCGTCGATCAGGGCCTGTGGCAGCTCGAGACCTTCTGGTGGCGGAACCTTCTGTCTGACATCCTCCACCCCAACGCGGCTGGCTATGAGCGCAAGGCCCAGACGCTGGCCGCCGCCATCAACGCGATGCCCAAGTGGTGCACGCTGGTGGCCTCGTCGAACCTGGTCCCAGGGGGCGCGCCCTTCAGCTTCAAGGTGCGGTCCTCGTATCTGTCGGGCGTGGCGCCGTGGTCCTGGTACGGCACGAAGAACGGCGTCGCTGACGCGGTCGGGGCCCCGGCCGGGACCGTGCCCCTCCGGCCCTGGACCTTCGCGTTCACCAACAGCGCCGGCTGGGAAGGCACGTACACGCGCCGCCTGCAGCTCAACTTCGGTGGCAACCTCTGCACGACCAACACCGTCACGGTGCAGCTCCTGCCAAGCCCGACGCCCACCTGCCAGCTCACGGTCGACAAGGGGATCGTGCCGGCGAACGGCTCATGGACCTTCACCGCCCTCGCGGCGAGCCTGCCGGGCTCGGCGCCCCACGTGGGTCGCTGGCACGGTACCAAGAACGGCGTCGTCGACGCCGTCGGCACCGACGCGATGGCGTTCCCGTCGTCGGCGACGTACACGTCGGCGCCCGGCCTGGCCGGCACCTACAGCCGCTACCTGAAGGTCTACGACGCCGCCAACAACCTCGTCTGCACGACGAACAGCGTCGGCGTGTTGCTGCAGTAGTTTGCAGTCGCGCGGTGGCCCTGGCCGCGCCGCCGGGCGGCCGTCGCTGTTCGAACCGCGGTCGAGCTGTTCAGACCTTGAACAACGTGACCGAGGCGGCTTCGGCGAACGTCGATCACGATGCGGTGCAAGAAGACGGGATCGTGCCCAGCGTACCTCGCCTCGGGTGGCCGGGGCGCATGGTCGGCGAACACCATCGCGTCGACGACGTGGCGGTCGGCGACGTCCACGGTCCCCACGACGTCGCGGCCCCTATCGACGTCGATCGAGATCTTGGTCTCGCCCACGTCGACCTGTGACTTCTCCCTGGACTGGATGCAGTTCAACGGAGTGACCCGGGACGGGGGCGCCGCCCACGCGGCGATGATGACGCGCCGCTGAGCAATCTGCCCAGAGCTTGAACAACACGCCCAATCCGTGAACCGGAACGCCGGCCGCGCCTCGGTGATTCGCGGACTTCGCGCCGGCACCGTTCGTGCTCTTCGCCTCCTCGACAACCAACCGCGTTCAACGAGGAGAAGAGACGATGTCCATGCGCACCGCGATCACGATCGGGTTTCTCGCCACCGCTGGCCTGGGGTTCGGCTGCATGACCGAGGACGACCTCGGCGAGGACGTCGAGGTCGAGGAGGTCGAGGAGATCGACGGCGCGAGCGAGGCCCCGGTGCCGTTCGCGGCCGGTGACCCCTACGTCGCCAGCACGACGACCGGCAAGGCACAGAACGGCACGGTCGGTATCAAGATCCCGGCGGGGACGGCCTCGGGTGAGCTCTTGCTCTTGTTCCTGCATCGCACCGACGACGCCAACTTCTGGGACGGTCCGTCGCAGCTCGCCGGGCGCATGACTCCCGACGACGTCGACGACTGGAACGGGCCGGTCGCGAAGTGCTCGTTCGACAACACCGCCGGCGACTTCGACTGCGCCGGGACCGATCGGGCCGATCTGAACCAGGTCCTGTACTGGAAGAAGGCGACGGCCGCCGACGTCGGGGGTAAGGCGACGACGATCAACTTCCCCGGCGATCATCCCGCCTGGGCCATCATGGCCCGCGTCCCCAACGGTGGGGCCAGCTCCAACCCGGTCCGGGTCTGGAAGGGGCAGACGTCGTGCGACCGCCTGCGCGGCACCCGATTCCCGTCGGTGAGCGGCGGCCAGGTCGGCGACCTGCTGCTCCTGTCCCAGAGCTTCGACGACGGGTACCGCAAGCCGGACGGCTCCCGGGACAACTGGATCGAATCGACCAACTTCACCGCGCCGTCCGGGTTCTCTCGGAAGGCCTACGTGATCGACAAGGACGAGGCCGGCTTCCTCTACAGCAAGACGCTCACCTCCACGAGCGCGACCGGCACGCCGGCGTCGAGCGGTCCGGAGGACGACCGCGACGTCGACACCTGCAAGGACATCGGCGTCTCGATCATCATCCGCAGGTCGGGGACCTGAGCGCCGTCGCACCCGCCGCAACCACCAGACGGAACCGCGAAGGAGCCGCCCATGCTCACGAACCCGACGATCACGAACTCGACGCCGCGTTGGCTCACCGGCCTCGCCACCATGCTCGCGTTGACCGCGAGCGCCGCCTGTGTGACCGGCGATGACCTCGAGGACGAGGCCGGTGCCGGTCCCGACCTCCACGACCGCGCCGGCCGGGCGTCGTGCGGCGGTCCGGTCGACCAGCCCGACGGCGCCAGCGGGGGAGCCCTCGCCCTTCGGCTGGCGGTGACCGAGGCCGAGATCGACGGCGCCCTCGCCAACTCCACGATCGCCAGCAACGGCCTGCCGAAGTGGCAGAGCCGCCCCGGCGCGACGATCTCCCTGTACCTCGACTTCGACGGCGGCACCTACGGCGACACCAGCTACAGCGCGGCCTCGCTCGACAGCGACAAGTCGCGCTTCAGCACCACCGAGCGGCGCGCGATCCTGCGCGCGGCCCTCGAGGTGCAGAAGAGCTACGCCGGCTTCAACGTCAACGTCACCACCGACCGCGACAAGATGGACGACGCCTACCGCTGGGGCTGGATCCTGATCACGAACTCGTGGAGCCGAAGCGGCGAGGCCTGGATCGACGTCATGGACTGGAAGCCGACCGACGAGGCGATGGGCATCGCCGGGACGAGCGGCGTCCTGGGCGCGTCGTCGATCGACCGCGGCTACCTCTTGACCCACGAGCTCGGCCACATGTTCGGCCTCGAGCACAGCGGGCGGTGGGTCGGCGGCTCGTTCTACGAGTACGCGGAGCTCGAGGAGAGCCGCACCGGCGACTGGATGGGCGGCCGCGACAGCTACTTCACCGACGGCTATCGGTGGCGCACGCTCCAGACCGAGGAGTCCACGTCGACCCAGGACCCGAACAAGATCATCACCCGGAGCGCCGGGCGCACGGACTGTGTCGCGTCCAACCCGGAGTGCACCTCGGCCTGTCCGTGTCGGCGAAACGAGGCGCGCGACTGCGACTCGAGCTCCCACTGCGTCGATGGGCTGGTCTGCCGCGAGCGCGGCAGCATCGACACGTGCGAGCTGCCCTAGTACCTCCGGGCTGGGGCGCGCGGCATGGCCCGCTGACGCCGGGCGTGGTCAGCCGTCGTTGAGCGCGCGGACGATCACGACCTGGGCCACCGCGCCGTCGACGCTCAGGTTCACGGTGTCGATCACCTGACCGCTGGTCGGCTCGATGGGGCCCATGACGAAGGCCGGCAGCCCGAGGGCGGCGTGGGTGGCGTAGCGGGCGACCCGACCCTTGATGGTGCCGGACAGGATGTTCACGATCTCGCTGATCGCGTCGACCATCTCGCTCTTGGACAGCGGATCGTCGGGGCCGGCGTAGAGCAGCGCCCGGGCGATGCGCTGGCACCCGGCTTCATCGCTGAACAGCCCGATCTGGACGGGGGACATGTCTCCGACGAACGGGATCAGCGCGCCCATGGTGACCCGGGGGGGGTGCTGGTCGGAGATGGCGCACGGCAAGCTGAGCGCCTGGGTCAATACATCGACCGCCGCGGCCCGGGCCGCAGCGATCCATGGATTTGCGGTGGCGGCGACGGCGACGGCGACGGCTGTGCTCACGGGGTCTCCGAGGGGCGATCGGTCGCGGGCGCGCTGCGCCGCTTCGACCGGGGCTGGTTCTTCGGTTCGGCCGGCTCAGGGGGATCTTTAGGGCGCCCCGTGCGCTAGCGCCGGGCGGTTTGGTCCGGCCAGGACCGCGCCAGCCGACGATCCGGCCCCCGGAATTCTGCACGTCAGCCCTGTAAGCCGGCCCCCCCTGGCCGAATCACAGATGCGTAACGGAACCGGAGCGCGCCCGCTGACGCCACCCGGCCGTTCGAGCTCGGTCGCCCGGGCTCGGCCAGCTCCCACATCCGAGCGCGCGTCCCCGGCGCGCCTCCCCTCGCGAGGTCGCAGCACCCGCGAGGCTCACCCGCTCGAGTCTCACCAGCCACAGGCGCGAGGAGAACCATGCCGATCGTACTCACTGTCGACGACTCCAACTCGATCCGCTCCATCGTCGGCAAGACGTTGACCGGCCTCGGCTTCGACGTCGAGCAAGCCGAGGATGGCGAGAAGGCGCTGGCGCTCCTGGAAGAGACCAAGGTCGACCTGATCTTGCTCGACGTGACCATGCCCGTCATGGACGGTCCGACCATGCTGAAGGCGCTGCGCGAGCGAGGCGACAAGACGCCGGTCATCATGCTGACCAGCGAGTCGAAGCGCTCGATCGTCGCCGGCGCGATGCAGCAGGGCATCGACGACTACATGCTGAAGCCGTTCAAGCCGGACGAGCTCAAGGCCAAGGTGTGGAAGGCCCTGCGGATGAGCGACGGCGCGTCGGTCGGCGACGGTGGTGGCGGCGGGGCGATCGCGCCCGCGTCGCCGTCCGCGCCCAGCGCGGCCCCGGGCAAGAACTTCGTCGACATCCTGATCGTCGACGACATGGAGAACGTCCACAAGAAGTTCCGCCAGACGGTGCCCGGCCACATCACGATCAACGGCTGTGTGTCGGCGCGCGAGGCGGTCACGCAGTGCCAGGAGCGGGTCTTCCGCATGATCCTGGTCGACCTGGTCATCCCGGACGTCAACAGCGTCGCCCTGATGAACCAGCTCCGGGCCCTGCAGCCCCACGCCGCCTTCGTGGCCCTGGTCTTGCGCACCAACGCGGACCCGCGGGCGGAGATCACGGCGCAGGGCTTCTCCGACTACCTGTTCAAGCCCTTCGATCCGGAGGCCACCTCCGAGCTGCTCAACAAGTACTTCGAGCACGGCAACGTGCTCGAGGTCGACGGCAACGTGCTGTCCGCCGTCGCCTTCGAGGGCAAAGAGGACAAGGTCGACCGCTACTACGCAAAGCTGAAGACCGCCCTCAAGGACGCGACCGAGAAGCTCGCCGCGGCCTGCTACGACGAGGCCATCTTCGACCTGCGCGGCCTGCCGCTCCGCGGCGACCGCATGATCCGCCTGCTCATCGAGGGCGACAAAGACGCGCGCAAGTTTGGCGTGCAGCTACGCCTGGTCGCCCAGGCCGAGGCCCACGCCATCCTGGCCAAGGTCACCGAGACCGCCGAGATGCCGCTGTTCGATTCGGTCGACCGCGCCCGCGGCATGGCGGCCTAGCCCTCGCCTCCTCCGCCCGGCGGCGACGTGGCGCGCCGCCGGACCTCCCTCCGCCACCGAGGAACACTCCGTGAGCATCGTCGAACCCCTGACCGCCGAAATCGCCCGGATCATCCGCGCCCGCATCGACGCCGATCGGCTGGTGCTGCCGGCCTTCCCGGCGACCGCGACGCGGTGCAGTCAACTGCTCAAGGACCCCAACGTCAACACCAAGCGCGTGGCGACCCTCCTCGAGAGCGACCCGGTCTTCGCGGCCCTGGTCCTCCGGGCGGCCTCGACCGCGAACTTCGGCGGTCAGCCGGCGGCGTCGCTGGAGCAGGCCATCGGCCGCCTCGGGCTCAACTCCCTCCGGTCGCTCCTGATCCAGGCCGCGGCGCGCGCGATCTTCGAGTCGAGCGACCGCGCGATCAATCAGCGGATGGCGCTGGTGTGGAAGCACTCGGTGGCGGTGGCGGTCATGGCCCGCGACATCGCGGCTCTCATGCAAGCCGGCGACGGCGAGACCGCCTATCTGGCCGGGCTCCTCCACGACGTCGGCAAGCCGATCGTGGCCGGCATGCTGCGCGAGCTCGAGCGCTCGCTCGGGCGCAAGGTCCAGTTGACCCCCGAGCAGTTCACGGCGGCTATCGATCAGACCCATCGTCCGGTCGGGATCGCGCTGGCCGAGAAGTGGAACCTGCCGGCCGACGTCATCACCGCGATCACCGACTGCAGCGAGTACACCGCGGGTGATCGCAAGAACGCGGCCAACATCGTGCGCTTCGCCAACGCGCTGGTGAAGAAGCACGGCCTGGCCTCAGGCTCCTTCGACAGCGACGACGTCGGCGCGATGATCATGATCGGTCGCTCGATGCTCGCGCTCGACGAGGACGTCGTCGGGCGCCTGGCCGGCGGGCTGAACCAGCGGCTTGAGGCGATCACGACCGCGGCCTGACGGCTGCCCCCTCGCCCGTCGCCCCTCTCCCGTCGCCTCTCGCCCCCGCGCACGCACCCCCAACAGGTTCATCATGCCACCTGATCTTCACGAGACGTTGACCGAGCTCGAGGAGGCTCTCGAGATCGCGAGCTCCGCTGAAGTGCGCGCGCTGGTGCACGCGCTGGTGGCCGCCGGGGCCGGGCAGTCCCCCGAGGTCGCCGAGCTCCTCCGCGAGCTGGTGATCCTGGCGGAGGCCGGCGTCGAGGTCGATCGCGGGCGCTGCGCCCTGGTCTGCTCGCAGCTTCGGGCCCGCGGCTTCGCGCGCCCGGCGCGCCCGACCCCGACGCCTCCGCTCGCCCTGCCGCCGGCGGCCGAGCCGCCCCTGACCCTGCCCGCGCCGGCGCCCGCGCCCGCGACCTCGTCCTCGAGCGGCGGCGGTTGGACGGTCGCGCCCGACTCCGCCGACATGCTCCTCGACTTCGCGGTCGAGGCCCGCAGCCTCCTCGACGAGGCCGAGGGCGCGTGCCTGGCGCTCGATCGCGAGGTGTCCGCGGCCGCGATCGCCACCGCGTTTCGGGCCTTCCACACGATCAAGGGCGTCGCCGGCTTCCTCGAGCTGACCGTCCTGGCCGAGCTGGCCCATCGCATCGAGTCGGTCCTGTCCGAGGTGCGCGATGGCGCGCCGCCGCCGGGCGACTTCGTCGATCTGATCCTGGCCGCGATCGATCACGTCCGCGGGTGCATCGCGGTCGCGACGCGCCACGGCGCCGGAGACCGTCCGGACATCGACGGGTTCATGCTCCACGTGCAGGAGGTCCTCGACGGCCTCTTGGCCGGACCGAGCGCGCCGGCGGCCGCGACCGCGCCGAGCGGGATTGGACCCGCGCCGGCCAGACCGGTGGCGTCCCCGGCGGCGGCGTCGTCGTCGGCGGCCAAGCCGGAGGAGCACGACGAGCGCAGCGTGGTCAAGGTCGACATCGCGAAGATGGACCACCTCATCGACCTGGTCGGTGAGCTGGCGATCGCGCAGGCCCAAGTCGCCGGCCACCCGGAGCTCCGCATGCTGGCGTCGCGCGAGCTGACGCGGGCCATCGGCCTGCTCGGTCGGGTCGCCAAGGACCTACAGCACGCGTCGCTGGCGATGCGCATGGTCGCGATCAAGGCGACCTTCGACCGCATGGCGCGGATCGCGCGCGACACGGCGCGCAGCCTGTCGAAGCCCCTGGCCTTCGTGGTCGAGGGGGCGCAGACCGAGCTCGACCGCACGATGGTGGAGGCGATCTACGACCCGCTGGTCCACCTGATCCGCAACGCCCTCGACCACGGCCTGGAGGGCCCGATCGAGCGGGTCCGCAAGGGCAAGCCCGAGGCCGGGACCCTGACCTTGCGGGCCTACCATCAGGCCGGCCACATCGTGGTCGAGGTAGCCGACGACGGCGGCGGCCTCGATCGGCAGCGCATCCGGGCCCGCGCCGTCGAGCGCGGCCTGATCGCCCCCGACGAGGAGCTGGCCGATGGCGAGATCGATCAGCTCATCTTCGCGCCCGGGTTCTCGACCGCCAAGGCGGTGACGTCGGTGTCGGGGCGGGGCGTCGGCATGGACGTCGTCAAGACCAAGGTCGAGGCCGTGCGCGGTCGCGTCGAGATCCACTCGACCCCGGGCACCGGCACGACCTTCCGGCTCAAGCTGCCGCTGACCCTGGCCATCATCGACGGGCTGCTCCTGCGCGCCGGCGGACAGCGCTACGCGATGCCCACGAGCTGGGCGCGCGACGTCTTCCGGCCGACCCGGGAGCAGCTCGTGACGGTGCGGGGCCGCGGCCAGATGGTCCAGGTCCGGGGCGCGCTGTATCCGCTGGTCCACCTGTCGGCGCGCCTGGGCCTCGCCGCGTCGCCGATCGCGCCCACCGAAGGCGTGGTCGTGATGGTCGATGACGGCTCGCGCCCCGTGTGCCTCGTCGCCGACGAGCTCATCGGCAAGCAGGAGGTCGTCGTGAAGGGGTTGGGCGCGAGCCTGTCCCACCTACCGTTCCTCGCCGGCGCCACCATCCTCGGCGACGGCAGCATCGCCCTCATCCTCGACATACCCGCAGTGGTCAGCGGCGCCGGTGATCGGCGCGCCGAACGCTACGTCGCCTGACAACGTCCGACCAAGGGAGAGAGATCAATGCGTCTTGGCATCAAACGACAGCTCATCGCGATCGCCATCTTCACCGCCGTCGCGGTCGCAGGCGTGGGCCTGCTCGGGGTCCACACCGCCAACGACATCCGAGGCATGGCCCGGACGTCCTATGTCGACTACACGCTCGCGCTCCGCGATCTGGCCGAGGGCGGCGGGCTCATGCTCTCGGTGGGCGCCCGCATGCAGTACGCGCACACGCCCGGCGTCGGGACGCCGGCGGATGCCGAGTCGATCGACAAGGCCATCGCAGAGGTCGACACCAAGCTGACGGCCTACGGCGCGACCACGTTGCGCGTGTCCAAGGATGGCCGGAGCGAGAAGGCCGATCTCGACGCCTTTCTGGCGGTCTGGAACGAGCTGAAGGCGACCGAGGTCGGGCTGAACGAGGCCTTCCGCAAGCTCGCGACCGATCCGGCGGCGAGCGCGCGCCTGGCCGAGCTGACGGCCAAGATCCCGCCGCTGTCGACCAAGGTCGGGCTCGCCTATGCGCGCCTGGTGGGGACCGTGGGGGCGGTCGCGACGGACCTCGAGGCGCAGTCGCAAGCTGGCGCCGCCTCGGACCTGCGGTCGTTGTGGCTGATCATGATCGCGACCGTCCTCCTGGTCCTCGGCGCTGGCGTGGCGCAGGCGATCAGCCTCAGCCGCCGGTTGTCGTCCGGTGTGGCGACGCTCCAGGCCAACAGCCGCGACGTCACCGAGGCCGCGGGCCAGGTGGCCTTCGTCAGCCAGAGCCTGGCCCAGGGCTCGGCCACCCAGGCCGCCTCGATCGAGGAGACCTCGGCGGCCCTCGAGGAGATCGCCACGATGACCAAGCGCAACGCCGGCAGCGCCAACCAGTCGAGCGAGTTCACCGGCGACGCGCGAATCACCGCCGAGCAGTCGGCCCAGCTCATGGGCGAGCTGGTCACCGCGATGGACGCGATCAAGAACAGCTCGGATGAGATCGGGAAGATCATCAAGGTCATCGACGAGATCGCCTTCCAGACCAACATGCTGGCGCTCAACGCCGCGGTCGAGGCGGCTCGCGCTGGCGAGGCCGGCATGGGCTTCGCGGTGGTCGCCGACGAGGTGCGCAACCTGGCCCAGCGCAGCGCCCAGGCGGCGCGCGACACCGCCGGCAAGATCGAAGAGTCGATCCGGCGCAGCAACAACGGCGTCGACATCACCCGCCGGGTCCACGGCTCGCTGTCCGAGATCGTCGGCCGGGTCCGCAAGATCGACGAGCTGTCGCGGGAGATCTCTGGGGCGTCGCAGGAGCAGGCCCGCGGCATCGCCCAGACCAACAGCGCGGTGGCGCAGATGGATCGCGTGACCCAGCAGAACGCGTCCTTGGCCGACGAGGTCTCGACCTCGGCGACCCAGCTCTCGGCCCAGGCCAGCCAGCTCATGCAGGTCTCCGTCATGCTCGAGGCGCTCCTCCACGGTGGCGCCGGGAACGCGACGGCGGCGGCGCCGAAGAGTGAAGCGTCGGCCGGACGGTCCGCGGTCGTGCACCGCGCCGGCTCGCGGCCGGTGGCGGCGCGGCGCCCGATGGCGATGGCGAGCGAGATCTCGATCCCGCTGCCCGGCGACGGAGCCGAGGAGGGCAGCGGCGGGCACAACGGTCACAGCGCCAACGGGCACAACGGCCACAACGGGCACAACGGGCACAACGGCCATGGCAAAGCGGTGCCGCTCCCCGGTGAGTTCATCGACTTCTAGGCCGACGCGCTCGAATCCCCGGAGGCAACCATGGCACCCCGCGACGGAAAACACCTCACCTTCATCCTGGCGGACGAGGAGTACGCGATCCCGGTCACCGACGTCCGAGAGATCGTCGGTCCGCTACCGGTGACCCCGGTCCCGGGCACAGCCCATCACGTGCTCGGGGTCATCAACCTCCGCGGCAAGGTGATCCCGGTGATCGACCTGCGCGTCCGCCTGGGGCTGATGGCGGGCGAGATCGGTCCGCGCTCCTGTGTGGTCGTGTGCCAGAGCTCGACCGCGACCCTGGTCGGCGCCCTGGTCGACTCGGTGAACGAGGTGATGAGCCTCCGCCCCGAGGACGCTGAAGCCGCCCCCGCGGCCGCCGGCGCCGAGGTCGCCGGGCTGGCCAAGGTCAAGGGCCGGGTCGTCATCCTCCTCGACGTGGCCGCCGCCGTCGGCGACATCGCGGCCGCAGCCTAGCCATGTCCACCGCGGCGAGCGTCGACACCGTCGCGGAGTTCCGGCTGTCGGAGCGCGAGCTCCAGCGTCTGGGCGCGGTCGTGTACCGCCACGCCGGGATCAGCCTGGGCGCCGAGAAGCGGGTGATGATCGAGGCCCGGCTGAGCAAGCTGGTCCGCCGCTCGGGGCGGAGCGTCCGCGACCTGATCGACGCGGTCGAGCGTGACCCGGACGGCGCGGTGATGGCCGACATGCTGGACGTGCTGACGACCAACTACACGTCGTTCTTTCGCGAGCCGGCGCACTTCACGTGGCTCGAGACGACGTGGCTCCCGAGCATGCTGCGCCAGCGCCGCGGCCTCCGGGTCTGGTGTGCGGCGGCGGCCACCGGCGAAGAGCCGTACTCCCTGGCGATCACCCTGCGCGAGGGCCTCGAGCGGGCCGAGGTCGAGGTCCCGATCGACTTCTTGTGCACCGATCTGTCGCGGCGGGCCCTGGCGGTGGCCAAGGCCGGGGTCTATCCGGCCAGCCACCTCGACGGCCTCCCGCCGGCGCGGACCCGGCGATGGTTCCAGCGCGGCGTCGGCACCAGCGTCGGGCAGGTGCGCGTGCGCTCAGAGCTGACCCGGATGCTGCGCCTGGCGCGCCACAACCTGCTCGAGGAGCCGCCGATGGTCGAGCTCGATCTCATCTTCCTGCGCAACGTGCTCATCTACTTCGACGACGAGACCCAGGCGCGGGTCCTCGCCACGCTGCGCGGGGCGCTGGTCCCGGGCGGCTATCTGGTCGTGGGCCACGCCGAGAACGTCCGGCGGCTGATCCGCGGGTTTCGGATGCACGGCCACACGATCCTGGAGAAGGTGTCATGACCGCAGTCGCGCGAGGGCTCACGGGCGTCGTCTCGGTCGGCATCGGCGAGGCCGCCTGGGCGGTCTACGAGGGCCGGCTGTCGACGGTGGGCCTGGGCTCGTGTGTCGCTGTGACGGTCTACGACCCGGTGGCGCGCGCCGGCGGGCTCCTGCACTTCCAGCTCGGCGACTCGACGACGGATCCGGAGCGCGCCGCTCACCAGCCGTTCCTGTTCGGCGATCGCGGCATCGCGATGTTGACCTCGCGCCTGGCGGCCTACGGTGTCCTGGCGCCGCGGTCGCGCGTGACCGTCGCGGGCGGCGCCCAGATGGTGACGAACGTCGCCAGCGCGCAGATCGGCAAGCGCAACGTCCTGACGGCGCGCAAGGCCCTGTGGAAGGCAGGCTTCCTGATAGCGGACGAGGTGGTCGGGGGACACAGCAGTCGCTCGGTGAGCCTCGATGTGGCGACCGGGAACGTCGTGATCCGTGAACACGGAGGAGTGCAATGAAAGTGCTCGTGGTTGACGACTCCGCGGTGACCCGCGGGATCATTCGCCGCACCATCTCGGCGTCGGGGCTCGCGGTGTCCGCGGTGGCCGAGGCCGAGGACGGGCGATCGGCGATCCGCGCCTTGGCGACCGACGGCGCTGATCTCTTGATCACCGATCTCAACATGCCGGGCATGGGCGGCGTCGAGCTGGTGCGGGCGGTGCGCAACGATCCGGTGCTGGCCAACATCACCGTCCTGGTGGTGTCGACCGACGCCAGCGCCGCCCGGCGCAAGATGATGGCTGACCTCGGGGTCTCGGGCTATCTGCCCAAGCCATTCCGGCCCGAGGCGCTGCGCGCGCTCATCGACGGGCTGCTCGAGGTCAAGGGGGTGGCGTCATGAGCGGGGCGCTCTCGGACGCGGTGGTCACCGCGGTCCAGAAGATCCTCGAGGTGTCGGCGTTCGAGCTCGCCGATGTGGTCGAGGCCGGTCCCCCGCCGCCCGGCGCGATCACCGCGCGCCTGGCGTTCCACGGCCCACACCGCGGCGAGATGCACCTGTGGATCGAGCCCGAGGAGGCCCGCGCGTTCGCCAGCGCCACGCTCGGCATCGAGGCCCCCGACGCCGACGCGGTCGACGACGCCGTCCGCGAGCTCGCGAACATGATCTGCGGCCACGTCCTGAGCGAGACCTACAGCGACGAGTGCATCGCGCTCGATCGCGCCGAGTTGAGCGCGCCGCCGCTCGAGGTCTACGGCGTCCAGCTCGCGGGTGAACACGGTGGCCTCGGGGTGACGGTCGAGGTCGTGTCGTGACGTCGCCACCGACCCGAGTGGTAGTGATCGACGACTCGGCATCGGCCCGCCGCTGGCTGCGCACGGTGCTCGAGCGCGAGGGCATGGTCGTGGTGGGCGAGGCCGGTGACGGGCGGACCGGACGCGATCAGATCGTCCAGCACGATCCCGACGTCGTGACGCTCGACCTCGACATGCCCGAGGTCGACGGCGTGACCCTGTTGCGCGCGATCACGCAGAACGCGCCGCGGCCGGTGGTGGTCATGTCCGGGCGGATCGACAGCGCCCGGGAGCAGGCGGCCCTGCAGGCCGGCGCCACCCACGTGGTCGCGAAGTCGCCGGGCAACCGTACGGCCGCCGAGGTCGCGGCCGAGCTGGTGCTGCGGGTCCGGCAGGCGGCGCGCTCGAACGCCCGCTATCAGCGCCGGACCTCCGCGCCGCCGCCGATGATCGGCGTCGAGACCCGCTTCGTGCCGGGCCAGCTCGTCGCGATCGGCGCCTCGACGGGGGGCCCGGGCGCGCTGCGTCAGGTGCTGACGCGGTTGCCGCCGCACATCCCGCCGGTGGTGATCGCCCAGCACACGCCGGCCGGGCGCGGCACCGCCCTGGCCGAGCGCCTGGCGGTCGGGGTGCCGCTGTCGGTGGCGAACGCGCGCGACGGCGAGGAGCTGCGCGACGGCATGGTCCGGATCGCGCCGCCCGACCGCCACCTCACGGTCGAGTGGACCGGGTCGCGCTATCGGACCCGGCTCGGACAAGGCCCCGCCGAGCACTTCCAGCGGCCGGCGGTCGACGTGCTGTTTCGTTCGGTCGCGACCGCGGCCGGGCGTCGCGCGGTCGGCGTGCTGCTGACCGGGATGGGAGAGGACGGCGCCGCCGGCCTCCTGGCGATGCGGCAGGCGGGCGGGATCACGATCGTGCAAGACGAGGCGACGTCCGTGGTCTTCGGCATGCCGCGCGCGGCGATCGACCTGGGCGCGGCGGGCACCGTGGCCGCGATCGATCGCGTCGCCGCGACGATCGTGCGCGACCTGAAGCCGCTCCGGGCGTAGCCGCGAACCGCGGTCGGTGCGATCGCCGGGAACTTTCGGGCGACCTGGCCGAGTATGGGGGCGTGACCGTGGCGATCGCCACCACCGCCCCACCGCCCGGGACCGTCGCGAGCCGCGAGCTCGACGACGTCACCCTGGCGCGCGCGCAGCGCCGCGACCCCGAGGCCTGGCGGCGCCTGGTCGAGCACTACCAGGCCGGGGTGTTCGCGCTGATCGGGCGCATGCTCGGTCGCGGGCGGGCTGGCGCGGTCGAGGACCTGGCCCAGGACACCTTCCTGGCGGTCTTCGAGCGCCTGCCGAACTTCACGGCCGAGGGGCCGGCCCGGCTATCGACGTGGATCCTGACGATCGCGTCGCGTCGCGCGATCGATCAGCTCCGCAAGCACGCGCCGGTGGCGATCGCGGCGATCGACATCGCGCCGGATCCGCGGCCGAGCGCGATCGCGCGGCGCGAGCTGGCGCGGGCGATCGAGGCGGCGCTGGCCGGGCTGGCGCCCGAGTACCGCGCGGCGTTCTTGTTGCGTGAGATGCACGGCCTGGCCTACGAGGAGATCGCGCTCGCGCTGGCGATCGAGGTCGGCACCGTGCGTTCCCGGCTGGCCCGCGCGCGACAAGCGCTGCGGGTCGCGCTCGCCGAGGTGGCGCCATGACTGACGATCGCGATCGCGACCCGCTGACCGAGGAGCTGTCGACCGAGGAGCGCGTGCTCCTCGAGCGCTGGCTCGCGCCGCCGCCGCCGGCTGGCTTCGCGGCCCGCACGACGACGACGGCGGCGACGGCGATGACGACCGGGTCCGGGCCCGGGCCTGGGCGGGGCCGGCGGCGCTGGGCGTGGCTCGGCGCGGGCGTGGCGGTGGCGGCGGTGGCCGCGGCCGGCGTGGCGGCCCTCGCGGTCCCCCGCGGCGGAGCCCGCCTCGGGGCCACCGTCGGGGTGATCGACAGCGGCGGGGCCCGGCGCTCGGTCCCGGTCGGCGAGCGCGCGGTGGCCGTGCTCGAGCCCGGCGCGGCGCTGGCCTACGCGGCCGCGGCCGGGGACGGCTTCGTCGAACAACGCGCCGGCTCGGTGTTCTACCGGGTCGAACCCGGCCGCCGCTTCGCGGTGGCCACCCCTGCCGGCCTCGTCGAGGTGACCGGCACCTGCTTTCGCGTGGAGATCCAGGACATGTCGAGACGACGCATGATCGTGAGCGGCGCAGTCGGCGCCGCGGTGGCCGCCGCGGCCGTGGTCACCGTGTACGAAGGAAAGTTGCGCGTGGTGCCCACCCACGCCGCGCCGGTCGAGGTCGGTCCCGGCCAGGCGGTGACCGTCGGCGCCGACGGCGCCAGCGTGGCCCGCGGCCCGGCGCCGGCCGGCGAGGTCGCCCCCGGCGCGGCCGAGCTGGTGGCGATCGCCGATGATCCGTCGGTCGCGGCGCTCAGCCAGGCCCAGCTCATCGCCCGCGATCGCGCCCAGCGCGAGCAGATCGCCGCCCTTGGGCAGCGCGTCCGCGATCTCGAGGCCAACGCCCGCAGCGGTCGAGGCCCCGGGCTCGAGGGCGACTACGTCGAGCCCAGCAAGGAGGAGCTCTTGGCCTGGGCCAAGGACTGCACGGTCAAGATCGACTTCCCGCCGCTCATGTCACCGCGGCCCTTCGCGCTCGGCGATGACGCGATCAAGGCGGTCGGCCTGAACGACGGCGAGGTCGCGACCGCCAACGCGGTGCTCGCGCGGCTCAAGACCGAGTGGGCCGGGCGCGTGCGCGCCTGGTACCTCGAGGCCACCGGCGACACCGGCGGTGCTGACGCGCTGTCGGTCGAGGCGATGGCGCGCGAGTTGACCGACAAGGCCGCGCCGGGCGAGCCGGCCGCGCTGCAGAAGCGGTTGGCCGAGGAGCGCGCGGGGCTGGTGCTGCCGCCGGCCGACCTGTCGAGCGCGTCGCCCTTCGAGCGCTTCTTCCGCGCCTTCGCCGACCTCGGCAACGAGGCTGAGCGGATGTTGGCGGCTGCGATCGGGCGCCAATCGGCCCACGGCGTCCGCACCCACGATGGAGGCTGGCCGGCGCGGATGTCGATGTCGGGCTGCGACGACGGCGGGCCGTGAGCTGATGACGGGAGGAGGAGGCGTAGGCCGAGACTGAGACCGAGGCGGAGACCGAGGCCGAGACCGAGACCGAGGCGGAGGCCGAGGCCCAGGCCGAGACCGAGACCGAGACCGAGACCGAGACCGAGGCCGAGACCGAGGCCGAGACCGAGACCGAGACCGAGACCGAGACCGAGACCGAGACCGAGACCGGCGGGCACATGAGGTCGGCGGCACCGGCCTTGCAGAACGACGCAGCGTGAGAAGTCATCTGTGGCTACTTCCGGCGCTGGTCGGTGCATGTGTCGCTGAATCCGGCATCGAGCTCGAGACGACGGGCGGGACGATGCCGGCCCTGGCGGCGGCGCCGCGGGTGTTGTGGATCGGCGCGCACCCCGACGACGAGGGCTACGTCGGGCCGCTCCTCGAGGATCTGTGCGTCGATCGGGGCGCCGCGTGTGGCTTCGTCGTGATCACCGACGGCGGAAAGGGCAACTGTCGGCTCGACGCCGCGACCTGCGGCGTCAACGACGCCGGCGGCGCGCCGCCCGGGAGCCTAGGGGCGCTGCGGCTCATCGAGATGCAGCGCTCGGCCGCGCACTTCTTCGGCGGCACAGCGCTCCTGGCCCTCGAGGACACGCCGTCGGCGACGGTCGTGGGCGCTGCCCAGAACTGGAACCAGCGGCTCACCGGGGTGCCCAACGACACCTCGGTCGATCGGATCACCGAGGTCCTGGCCTCCGTGATCCGGACCGCGCAGCCGGATCTGATCTTGACCTTCGATCCGCGGCACGGCGTGTATTGCCACCCCGACCATCGCGCGGCCGGTGCGCTCGCGCTGCGCGCCGCGGTCGCCGCGGGCGTCGACCTGCGCCGGGTGCTGATGGTCGAGACCACCGAGCCGTACCTCGACACCACCGGTCAGCCGACGGCGCGCCCGTGGGTGCCCGCCGATCCGGCGGTCGTCGTCTACGACAGCGCGGCCGCCGGGACCTGGGACGGCCGGGTCGCGGTGGCGGCGGCCCACGCCAGCCAGTACGCGCCGTCGGTCGTCGCGGCGCTCGCCGCGTTCCCGGCGCCGGCGCAACGCGTCGCGCTCCTGGCCGCCGCCGACGTCGCCGCGGGGGCCGCCGTCGCGCCCGCCTACGCCGCGATCTGCGCCAGCGAGGACGCCCACTGGAGCGGCCGCGGCGTGTGCGCGCGCGCCGACGGCTCCACCGGCCCGTGCTGGTGAGGTGGCGCGCTCACAACAGGCGGTCGACGATCGGGACCAGCCTGGGCAGGAGCGCGCCGAAGGCGGCGAGGTCGAGGCGGGACTCGGTCTGGTAGCCGACGATGACGTCGCGGTCGCCGCGGCGCCAGGTGGCGCGGAAGTGCCGCTTGCGCGAGCCGCCGGTGGTCGAGACGCCGACGACCTCCTCGTAGCCGACGGTGACGCCGCCGACGGTGACGTGGGGCATGGCGGCGAGCTTGGCGGCGTGGGCGCTGGTCGCCTTCGCTGACGTGATGTCGAGGTCGTAGTCGGTGTTCGTGCGATAGACCTTGTCGAGCTCGGCCTTGGCCCGCTGCGCCAGGTCGGCGGCCTCGGTGACGCGGTCGAGGGCCCGGTCGCCCAGCGCGAGCGCGGAGTCCTTCACCTGCGCGGCGCGGTCGGCGACCTCGTCGCCGTACCCGCGGGCCTTGGCCTCGGCCTCGCGGCTGACCGAGCGCGCCTCGCGTTCGGCGTCGCGGCCGCGGTCGCCACACGAGGCCACACCACCGAGAGCGAGCAGCACGAGCGCGACGCGCATGCCGCAGTGTACGGCGCGCGCGCGGGCTACGGTTGCCAGCTCGGCCGCGATGCGTCGCGCGCGTCAGCGGTGGCCACCGCGCGACCGCAGGCTATGCTCGGCGAATGGGTTTCGCTCGCCTGACCGGCGTCCGGATCGGCCACGCCTTGGCCCACGGCTCGGCGCTCCCGCCTTCGAGCTGCGCGCGCGCGCCGCGAGGGACGGTCGGCGGATGAGCGAGGTCGCGGCCGATCGACCGGTGGCTGCCGCCGCGTTCCCCGACCGCGCCGAGTTCTCGTCGGCCCTCGGGCTGCCCGACGGCAAGGCGGTGCGCACGCTGCGCGTCTTGCTGATCCGGTTGCGGCCCGACGCGCCCCTGGCGGAGCTGGGCACGCAGCTCGAGCACCTCGGGCGGTTCGTGGTCGCCGGGCCGGCCCCGGGGCAGGTCCCGGCCGGCCTGGTCGGCGCCGCGGGGCGGATCCGCTTCGAGATGCTGGTGACCGCGGTCGAGCGGGTTCCGGAGGCGCGCGCGCGGGTGGCCGCCGCCCTGGGCGCGCTCCTGCGCCAGACCTCGGCGGTGCGCCTGCTCGCGGTGATCGGTCAGCCCAACGATCGCGGCCTGTGGGCCGAGGTGACCGATCGCCTGGCCGCCCGGGTGTTGCCGACCCCGCCCGACCATCGCGATCTGGCGGCGCTCGCGGCGCGCTTCATCCGCGTCCATCACGACTACGACTGGCTCGGCCCCGACAGCGACGCGCTGCTCGATCGCTTCGAGGCGGCGATGGGCGAGGCGTGGGAGCCGATGCGCGCGGCCGCGGTCGACGCGATCGGCCTCATCTGCACGCGGGTCGGCGCCCTCGGGCTGGGCGAGAACCTCCGGCCGTGGTTCCAGCACGCGGCGCTCAGCAGCTCGCCCTTCTATCAGCTCGCGCGCGCCCCGCTCGCTGAGCTGCCGCCGGTGATCGCCGCCTGTCGGGTCGAGCTGGCCCGCGTGCGCGACCACCTCGAGGAGCAGGGCGTGAGCGTCGACGTGGTCTATTCCCTCGACGCGATCGAGCGCGGCCTGACCCGGCTCGAGCGCCTGCTGCCGATGGCCGCGGGCGACAGCACGGCCGCGACCACGCGCGGCCTGCTCATCGTCCTGGGCCGCGGCCTGGTCGGCGAGCGCAGCTTCCGCCAGCTCCTGGCCGACAACCTGCGCCTCTTGGCGCGCAAGGTGATCGAGCGCGCCGGGCGCACCGGCGAGCACTACGTGACCTCGAGCCGACGCGAGTACTGGCGCATGCTCGGCTCGGCGGCCGGCGGCGGCGTGATCACGGCCGGCACCGCGATCGGTCGGTTCTTGATCAAGTGGGGGCAGTTCCCGCTGTTCGTCGATGGCGCGCTGTCGTCGCTCCTGTACGCCGGCAGCTTCCTCTTGATCCAGTTCCTCGGGTTCACCCTGGCGACCAAGCAGCCGTCGATGACCGCGGCGGCGCTGGCTGGCACGATCCGCGATCAGGCCGGGCCCGATCGCTTGACCGATCTGGTCGCGTTGATCGCCCGCATCAGCCGGTCGCAGTTCGCGGCCGCGGTCGGCAACGTCGGCACGGTGATCGTGGTCATGGCGCTGTTCGATCAGCTCTGGAAGCTGTCGACCGGCGGGCCGTTCCTCGACGCCAAGACCGCGCACGGGGTGATCGCGTCGTTCGATCCGCTCAGCTCGGGCACGGTCGTGTTCGCGATCTACACCGGCGTCTTGTTGTGGATGTCGAGCCTGGTCGCCGGCTGGTTCGAGAACTGGGTCGTCTACCGCCGCATCCCCGAGGGCATCGAGCACCATCGGCTGGGGCAGCGGTTCGGCGCCGCGCGCATGGCGCGGCTGGCCCGCAAGGTCGAGCGCCAGGCCGCGGGCGTCGGCGGCAGCATCTCGCTCGGCGTCTTCCTCGGCATGACCACGCCGGTCGCCAAGTTCTTCGGGCTACCGCTCGAGGTTCGCCACGTCACGCTGTCGGCCGGCTCGCTGGCCCTCGCCCTGTCCTCGGTCGGCGTCGACGCGGTCGGGTGGGAGGCGGTCATCCGCGCCTGGGCCGGGATCGCGGTCATCGGCCTGTGCAACTTCGGCGTCAGCTTCGCCCTGGCCCTCTTCGTCGCGATGCGCGCCCGCGACGTCTCGACCGGCGAGCGCCGCACCCTGCCGTGGGCGGTGCTGCGGAGGTTCCTCCGGCGCCCGCACGAGTTCTTCTGGCCGCCGCGTGATCCGCGGGTGTCGTCGACGGTGCCGTCGCAACCGGGGTGAGCCCGGCGTCAGGCCTCGGCCATCGAAGCTGGACCGCGGCGTCGAAGTCGGCGACGCGGCGCCCCGCGGCGAACGAGCGGTGAGCTAGAGTCGCGGCATGAGGAACGTGCGCGTCGTCGCGTCGGCGTGGGCGGCCATGGCGCTCGGGCTAGCGGTCCTGGCCGGGTGCGAGAAGGCGTCGCCGCCGCCCAAGCTCGAGCCGGTCACCGCCGCGGAGGCCCAGGCCCTGGCGGCCGAGTTCGGGGCCGCGTTCAGCCCGTGCGACGCCGAGCGGCTGGCCGGGTTGATCGACGCCGGCTATCTGGTCCGACGGGCGGTCGAGGCCAGCCAGCTCACCGGGCCGATGCGTCGCGAGGTCCTGCGCGGGATGACCAACGCCCAGATCGCGAGCCGGCTGTGCCAGGGCATCGACGACGAGGCCACCTACGTGCTCCTGCGGATCATCGACGTCGACGGTCAGCCGCGGCCGCTGTTCCGCCTGCTCAACGACGACGCCGTGAACTACCACGAGCTCGAGCTGGGCAAGTCGCCCAAGGACCAGCAGGTCCGGGTCGTCGACATCCGGATCTACGCCAGCGGGGATCTGCTGAGCGCTTCGCTGACCCAGGTGTTCGATCAGGTCGCGCTGGCGAAGAAGCTCGGGCGCAGCCCGGCCGAGCTGGCCCGCGCCGTCGAGGCGCTCAACCGCGCCCGCGCCAACGGCGACGCCGAGGAGGTGCAGCGGCGCTTCGCCGAGCTGCCCGCCGAGCTGCGCGACAGCAAGCCGCTGCGCCTGGCCGAGCTCATGTCTGGCGCCGACCTCGAGCCGGCCGCCTACAGCGCGATCATGGAGCGGTACCGCCAGGACTTCCCCGGCGACCCGTCGATCGACATGGTCGCGGTCGACTACTTCTTTCTGAAGAAGGATCTACCGCGCACGCTCGAGGCGATCGAGACCGTCGACCGGCGGGTCGCCGGCGATCCGTACTTGAACGTGCTGCGGGCCAACGCGCACCTGAACGTCGGCCAGGCGGCCGAGGCGATCGTGGCGGCGCGCGCGGCGGTGACGGCCGAGCCGAACCTCGAGCCGGGCTGGTGGGCGCTGGTGATGGCCCAGCTCCGCCGGGGCGACCACGACGCGGTCGCCGAGACCGTGGCGACGCTCAACCTCCGGTTCAAGGCCGGGATCGCGTCCGACACGGTGGAGGACGTGGCGCTGTGGGGGCCGTATTTCGCGTCGGAGGCCTACTGGCGGTCGCTCGGCAACGGGCGGCCACGGCCCGCGCCGTGACGGCGCACGACGCGATCGATCGTCGGGCCGAGCCCGGCCCGCAGACGTGCAACATCGAGCCGGCGATCGTCGCCGCCGCGTGGAGGATCTGAATGCTCGAGATCATCGGTCTCATCTGGTTCGGCAAGAAGCTCTCGCACCTCGCCCAGGCCAAGCACCGCTCGGGCGGCTGGGGCGCGCTGGGCGTGCTCGGGTGGATCGGCGGCGAGGTCGTCGGCGCGCTGTACGGGGTGTCGAACGCCGCGACGCCGGGCGGGGTCTACGGCTACGCGCTCCTCGGCGCGGCGCTCGGCGCGCTCGGTGCGTTCGGGATCGTGCGCGCGTTGCCGGCGCTGCCGCCGCCGCCGCCGGTCGACTTCCCGACCGCGCGCGTGGTGTGAGCCGCGGGTCGGCTACGGACGGACCGGCGCGACCACGCCGTCGGGCGAGGCCTGGCGTAGCCCCTCGCCTTGCATCATGCAGTCGTCGTTGACGCGCAGCAGCTCGACGCCCGCGCCGGCGGCGAACACCATCGGGTAGCCGTCTTCGGGTTGTCCGATCGGCTCGCAGGTGAGCGTCGAGACGGCGCGCGTCCGCGCCGGCGTCCACTGGCCTGGGTCGCCGTCGCACTCGGCGCCCTCGGCGCGGCGGTCTGGCGGGATCTTCGGCACCATCGTCGCGGTCGCCGCGGCGAGGGGCGTGCGCCCCACGGTGCACGTCCACGACAGCTCGTAGCTGTAGGCCGGGCCACGATCGTCGACGGTGCGCAGGGTCAGGAGCAGGCGTCGACCCGCGGAGTTGCGGATGGGCTTGATCGTGCCGACGTAGTCGTTGACCCAGACCACCGGCGACCAGGGCGACAGATCGCGGCGCTCTCCGGGCGCGGTGCTGGTGCGCTCCTCGTGGACCAACGCGGCCTGGGGCCCGGCGCGGTACAGGCGGTAGGTCTCGAGGACCGAGGCCTCGGGCGCGAGGCCGGTCGTCAGCCGACGGAACACCCACGGCTTCACCTTGGCCAGGGCCGGCGGCAGCACCGGGGGCCGCCCTGGTGGCGTCGGCGGTGGCGGCGGTACGACGTCGACCGGAGGCGGTTGGGGCGCGTCGACCGCGATCGGCGTCGGTGGTCGGTTGGGGTCGACCGCGATCGGCGTCGGTGCGGCCGGCGGCGGTGCGGGCTCGGCGACCAGCGGCACCGGGTCGGGGTCCGGCGGCTCCGGGTCAGGGCCGCGCGCGCCGCCGCAGCCGAGCCAGAGCGGCACGACGGCGACCAAGATGCCGGGTGTGCGGAGCATGCCGATCATCATGCCTCCGCGGCGCGCCGGCGCAATCGCGCTGTGACGCGGTCAGCAGCGGACGGTGACGGCGTGGATGTGGGCCGCGCCCGAGCTGGAGTTGACCGACACGGTCATGCCCTGGGCCAGCATCTGGAAGTGTGCCGCGGTCAGCGAGACCGTGTGCGCGTGGGGCGAGCTGCCGGTGATGTCGTAGGTCCGCGGCTGAGCGGCGGTGACGTCGGCGGCGGGGACGGTGAGCGTGTGGCCGTGGTTGGTCCCGATGGTCGTCGAGGGGCTGCACGCCGCGGGCGGGGCGTCGACGGTCGCACCGCCGTCGGGGACGCTGCCGTCGGCGCTGGCGGCGTCGATGGGTGGGGTGTCGCCGTCGTCGCCGCCGCAGGCCGCGGCCAGGACCGCGAGGGAGCCGAGGGCGCCACCGGCGGCGACGCGGAGAAACTGCAGGCGGGTGAGGTCGGGGCCAGTCTTCATGGCCGCGCACTATACCCGCGCCGGGTCGGTCTCGGCCTCGGTATCGGCCTCGGCCTCGGCCTCGGTCTCCGCCTCGGTCTCGGCCTCCGCCTCGGTCTCGGCCTCGGTCTCGGTCTCGGCCTCGGTCTCGGTCTCGGTCTCGGTCTCGCTCTCGGTCTCGGCCTCCGTCTCGCGTCGCGGGGTTCGCGCTAGCCGATCGACGAATCGGCGATCGCCTCAGCCGGCGGTCTGCAGGCCCGCGGCGATGCCGCCGATGGTCGTGAAGATCGCGACCGACAGGCGGCCCAGCTCGTCGGCCGGGGCGCCCGCGGCCTCGGCGGCGCGGCTGCGGCGCAGCAGCTCGATCTGGCAGTGGCTGAGCACGTCGAGGTAGGGGTTGCGGCGTCGCACGGACTCGGCGAGGTGTGGGCGATCGGCCAGGCCGAGATCGAGCCCGGCGAGGTCGGCCAGGAGCGTCCGGGTGCGCTCGTGCTCGGCCTCGATCAGCGCGAACAGCGCGGCGTCGGCCGGCTCGGCGAGCGCGGCGTAGGCGCGGGCGACGTCGAGGTCGGCGCGGATGAGCGCCAGCTCGGCGTTGCGGGTGAGGGCGCCCAGGAACCGCGACCCGGCGATCACCTCGACGGCGCGCGCGCGCCCGACCGCGGCCACCAACCCGGCCAGCCCACTGCCGAGGCCGAACCAGCCGGGTACGCCGTGGCGGCTCTGGGTCCACGAGAACACCCACGGGATCGCGCGCAGATCCTCGAGGGCGAAGCCGGCCTTGCGCGACGCCGGGCGCGATCCCAGCGGCAGCTTGCCGACGTGCTGGATCGGCGTGGCGGCCAGGGTGTAGCGGGCGAGGCGATCCTGATCGGTGGTCAGCGCGCGGTAGGCGTCGACGGCCGCCGCGGCCGCGGTCTCGAGGGCCGCGTCGTGCCGGGGCCCACCGCCGGCGCGGCGCTCGTCGACGGCGGCGCGCAGGACCGCGCCCAGGGTCAGCTCGAGATCGCGGTGGGCGATCTCGGGTCGGGCGTAGCGCGAGGTGATCGTCTCGCCCTGCTCGGTGACCCGGACCCGACCGCGCAGCGCGGCCTCGGGCTGCGCGCGGATCGCGTCGCTGGCCGGTCCGCCGCCGCGGCCGATCGCGCCGCCGCGGCCGTGGAACACCGTGAGCACGACGCCGGCGCCGCTGGCGACCTCGGCCAGCTCGAGCTGGGCCTGGCGCAGCGCGACCGCCGAGCCGAGGTAGCCGACCTCTTTGCCCGAGTCGGAGTAGCCGAGCATGACCTCGAGCTCGCCGCCCAGCTCGTGCCGCACCACCGGGTGCACGACCATCTCGCGGGCCAGGCCCCCGGCGCCGCGCAGATCGGCGAGCTGCTCGAGGAGCGGCACCGGGCGCAGCTCGCCGGGGGCCAGGCCGGCGGCCCGGGCCAGGAACACGACCTCGAGGACGTCCGAGAGCTGGCTGGTGAAGCTGATCACGTAGCGCTCGCACGCGCGCTCGCCCAGCTCGCGGCAGGCGCGGCCGGCCATGTCGAGGGTAGCCAGGAGATCCTGGGTGGTGGCCGACAGCCCGCTGCGATCCCACACCGGTTGCACCGGGCGAGCCAGGATCTCGTCGAGGACACGGCGCTTGCCGGCCTCGTCGAGAGCGGCGTAGCCAGGGCGACCGCTGGCGGCGAGCAGCTCGCCGACCACCACCTCGTGGACCCCCGAGTGCTGGCGCAGATCGACGGTCGCGAGGTGGAAGCCGAAGACCAGGGCGCGACGCTGACAGGCCCGCAGGTGGCCGCGGGCCAGGCGACCGAAGCCGGCTGCGGTCAGGCTGCGCTCGAGGAGATCGAGGTCGGAGAGATAGGCCGCGGCGTCGACGTAGCCGGCGTCGCCGCGGGCCAAGGTCGCGCGCAGGCGCTCGGCCATGTACCAGAGCTTCTCGCGCCACGGCTCGTGCTGGGTGCGCGGGCGGGCCCGGGCCGCGACCTCGGGCAAGCGCTCGCGATCGTCGGCCAGGCTGGCCTCGAGCTCGGCGACCCCGGCGGGATCGCTGCCGCGGTGCGATGCCACCGACAGCGTGCGGCCCAGGGCCGAGACGTCCTGCAGGTAGCGGGTCAGCACCGCGGCGCGCTGGCGCTCGAAGGCGGTGCGGGTGACGTGGGCGGTGACGTTGGGGTTGCCGTCGCGATCGCCGCCGACCCAGGTGCCCCACTGGAAGAAGGTCGGCAGGCGCCACGACCGCTCGGGCCAGCACGCGGCCAGCGCGTCCTCGAGCTCGGCGTAGACGTCGGGGGTGACCTCGAACAGCGTCCGGCGGAACACCTCGATCGTGGCCTCGACCTCGTCCTGGGGCGTCGGTCGCCGGGTGCGCGACTCCTCGGTGCCGAGCAGCGCCAGCACCTCGGCCGCCAGCTCGTCCTCGGCGTCGCGCCGGGCTGGTCCGCCGAGCGGCCGCTCGAGGAGATCGAGGCGATCGCCGATCGCGCCCAGGTGATCGAGGATCGAGCGCCGCCGCGACTCGGTCGGGTGGGCGGTCAGGACCGGCATCACCAGCGCGCGGGCGAACAGCGCGGCGACGTCGTCGGCAGTCAGCCCGGCGTCGCGCAGCGCCAAGACGGCGGCGGCCACGCCGTCGTCGGCGCGGTCGCGGGCTCGCAAGACCCGGATGCGCTGCTGCTCCTCGGCGGTGTTGAGCAGGTGGCACCAGTGGGTGAAGACCCGAGCGACGTCCTCGAGGTCGTCGAGGCCCAGGCCGGCGATGCGGGCCGCCAGGGCGGCGCGCCCGCCCGGGAGCTGGCCGGCGCGCAGCGCGATCGCGTCGTCGCGCAGGGCGTGGACCAGCGCCGCCAGATGCGCGCCCGACAGCTCGCGGGTGGCCTGGGTCAGCGCCGCGCCCAGTCGATCGAGGTCGGCCTGCAGGAGCGTTGGGCTCGGTTGCACGTCGGCGTTGTACCCCGTCCGCGGCGGCGCGGCGCGCCGGTCAGGGCTCGGGGCGCCAGTCCTCGGCGAACAGCTCCATCGTCACCCAGTCGACCCACGCGCCCTCGAGAAGGCAATGCCCGCGCTGGCGGCCGACCTCGCGGAAGCCGAGGCGCTCGGCCGCGGTGCGGACCGCGACGTTGTCGCCGTGGTGATTGAACCAGACCTTGCGCAGCCCGAGTGACGCGAAGGCGTGGCTGATCAACGCCCGCGCGGCCTCGGTGCCCAGGCCCCGTCCGCGATCGCCGTCGGGGGCAATTCCGATCGACAGCGCCCCGTGGCGGTCGCGCGGGTCGACGTGGACGCCGACCGAGCCGATCAGGGCCGGCTCGACCTTGCGCCAGATCGCGAGGTGCGGCTGCTCCGGCGGCAGGGCGAGGATCTGCTCGAACACCGCGTCGGCCAGCTCGTCGGCGATCGGGGTCGGCACCGGCAGGAGGCGGGCCAAGACCGGCGTATCGAGGAGGGCGCGATGGGCGGCGCGATCGTCGGGGCGGAACCGCGCGAGCCACAGGCGCGGGGTCTCGATCACGGCTGGGGGCAGCGACACCGCGCGACGGTAGCGGACCGCGCCGCCGCGGGCTACTCCGGGCGCTCGGCGCGGCGCGCGATCACGGCGCCCGGGTCGCGGTCACCACGACGGCGCCGTCGGCGGCCAGGAGCTCGAGAGCGTCGCCGGCGCGGCGGAACGAGGCGACCTTGGCCAGGGCCCGGAGGTACGCGCCCTCGGCGTCCATCGCGTCGGCCGCGCCGCCACACGCCAGCTCGGTCACGCCGCCGATCGTCAGCGCGACCGCGGTGTCGCCGCGACGGGCGTAGCGGCCGTTGAAGCTGTTGCAGACGGCGTGGCCGGTGAGCGAGTCGTCAGCGAAGCCGAGCGTCATGCGCGCGGCGTGGGCGCCACCGCCGAGCTTGCCGGCGCGGTCGGCGTAGCCGGTGATGCGCCACGTGGTGTTCGCGACGTCGGCGCCGCCCGCCGCAGCCGGGGTCGGCGCGGCGGCCCGAGCCGGTACGGCCGCCGCGGCGAAGCGCGCGGCCACGCCACCTTGTCCGTCGAGCAAGACCAGCGCGCCGCCATCGAGGCGGTAGCCGGCCACGCCCGCCAGGGTCTTCAGGTACGCGGTCTCGAAGGCGCCGCGCGGGTCGTCGCAGCCGCGCTCGGTGACCGCGCCGACCGTGATCCGCGCGTCGAGCCCGGCGCCGGCGATCGTGGCCTCGAGGTGGTTGCAGCCGGTGCTGCCATTCATGGACGCGCCGGCGATGGTGAGCGCGACCGGCGCCGGCGGCGCGCCGGGGATGGCAGTCAGCTCGACGAGCTGCCAGGTGCCGTCGATCGAGGCCGCGGGGGCCGGCGCGGGTGCGGTCGGCGGCGCTGCGGTCGGTGGCGCATCGCTGGCTGGCTTGGACGAACAGGCGAAGGCAGAGAGGGCGAGGGCGAGGGCGAGAGACTTCGACATGACGCGGTCCTTGCGGCGGGGATTCACCTGCAAACGCACACCCCGTCGGAGAGTTCTTCACGACCGATCGGTCTCCGTCTCGGCCTCCGCCTCGGTCTCGGTCTCGGCCTCCGCCTCGGTCTCGGCCTCCGCCTCGGTCTCGGCCTCGGTCTCGGCCTCGGTCTCGGTCTCGGTCTCGGCCGCGGTCTCGGTCTCCATCTAGGCTTCGGCCTCCGCCTCGGTCTCGGTCTCGGTCTCGGCCTCCGCCTCCGCCTCCGCCTCCGCCTCCGCCTCGGTCTCCGCCTCCGCGAAACCTTCCTCGCCCACGCGCGTCCAATCACCATGGCCTCCGCGCGGCGACCGGTCGTAGCGGTAGCCGGCGCGACCGGCTTCGTAGGCCAGGCCGTGGGCCGCGCCCTCGGTGACCAGCTCGACCTGATCGCGCTGTCGCGCGGCGGCACGGCCGTGCCCGGGTACAGCGCGGGCCGGGCCTGCGATCTGTTCTCGCTCAAGGACGCCGAGGCCGCGCTGGTCGGTGTCGACGTCGCGATCTACCTGGTGCACTCGATGTTGCCGTCGGCCCGCCTGGTCCAAGGTCGGTTCCAGGATCTCGATCTGATCTGCGCCGACAACTTCGCGCGCGCCGCCGAGCGCGCCGGGGTCGCGCGCATCATCTACCTGGGCGGCATCCTGCCGGCCGACACCGCGGCGCTATCGACCCACCTGGCCAGCCGGCTCGAGGTCGAGCGGGTGCTCGGCGGACGACAGCCCGCGCTGACCGTCTTGCGCGCCGGGCTCATCATCGGCGCCGGCGGCTCGTCGTTCGAGATCGTCGTGCGCCTGGTGGAGCGGCTGCCGGCGATGCTGGCACCGGGCTGGACCTCGACGCCGACCCAGCCGATCGCCGTCGACGACGTGGTCGCGCTGCTCGGCTACTGCGTCGCGACGCCGACCACCGCCGGTGCGGTCTACGACATCGCCGGACCCGAGGTCGTCAGCTACCGCGGGTTGATGCAGCGGGTGAGCGTGAGCTTGCGACGGCGGCGTCGCATCATCCCGCTGCCGATCATCACGCCACGGCTGTCGGCGCTGTGGATCTCGCTCATCACCGGTGCGCCGCGCCGCCTGATCGCGCCGCTCATCGTCAGCCTGCGCCACGAGATGCTGGCCGGCGATCGCCGCCTGCAGGAGGCCGCCGGGATCCCGGGACGGTCGCTCGATCAGGCCATCGCTGACGCGCTGGCGGCACCCGGGGCGGCGGCGCCGGCCGCCTACGCGGCGCGGACCTCGACCCGCCCAGTGCGCGGCGTGCGCTCGGTGCAACGGCTGCGGCTGCCGGCCGGGCGCGACGCCGCCTGGGTCGCCGACGAGTACCTGCGGTGGTTGCCACGGGGCACGCGACCGCTCTTGCAGGTCGTGCGCGACGGCGGGATCGCGCGCTTCTTCATGCGCGGGCTCCGGCGGCCGCTCCTCGAGCTGACCGCGGCGCCGGCGCGCAGCCAACCCGATCGCCAGCTCCTGTACGTCACCGGTGGAGTTCTGGCCGCCCGCGGTGGGCGTGGCCGCCTCGAGTTACGCGAGGCGCCGGGCGCCACGGTGCTGACCGCGATCCACGACTTCGAGCCGCGCTTGCCGTGGTGGATCTACCGAGCCACCCAGGCGGTGGTCCACCGCCTGGTGATGTGGCGGTTCGGGCGCCACCTGGCGCGGGTGCCGCCGGTGGTCGCGGGCTCGTGAGGGTCGCTACGTCCGCGACGTCGACGTCCGGGCCGGGCGCCGCGGTCGCGCCCGGTCACCGCGGCACGTACCAGTCGGGCAGCGGCGCCGGGACCGGCGTGCGGAAGTAGAGCGTCCAGCCGAAGTTGAGCATCGCGAACAAGGTCGCGGTGATCGCCCACGCGGTGAACAGCCCGAGCACGGTCGGGTGGGCCACGGCCCGGCGCCACCGACGAAACACCACGTACCCGCCGGCGAAGCTCACCGCAGCGGCGGCCAGCGCGAGGAGCGTGCGGCCGTAGAAGTCCATCGCCAGGCCGGTGGGCTCGATCTCGTAGGCCCAGCGGCCCTCGAGCGGGTAGTACCAGAGCACCGCCTGCGGGGTGATCGCCGGATAGACGAACCCCAGCGCGAACCCGATCGTCGCCACGCACAGCGCGAGGTAGACCACGCGTCCGCGATCGCCGTGCGCGGGCCTCGCTCCGGTCACCTCACACCCCCTTGGTCGCGGTGATGACCAGCCCGGCGAAGACCGCGAACCACACGATCGCGGTGGTGAGGGACACGGTCGCGGCGTAGGCCCGCGCCAAGGTCGGATCGTCCTTGGGCGACATGACGCGCGACAGGACGAAGGTCGTGATCACCAGCGGCAACCCGAGAGCGGCGAAGTTCTCCTTGATGTCGAACAGGTTCGAGGCCCACGGCGCGTGGCGGTCGAGGTACAGCCCGCGGACGTGGTAGCGGAAGGTCGGGTAGGCGAGGAGGCCGAGGACGAACGTCACCGCGTAGGCGACGAGCCCGGTGGCGGCGTAGACGCGGCCGAGCCGGAGCCGAGGACGTCCGCGCAGGTAGCCGAACGCGATCACCGCGTGATGGGTGCACGCGCCGATCAGCACGATCGCTGCGGCGGCGTGCAGCACCACCAGCAAACGAGCGTAGTCGTCGAGGAAGATCTCCGGCACCGCTCAGGCCTGGCTGGCGCCGGTGATCAACGTCGACCGGCCGTAGGCGCGGGTGCCAGCCGGTCGAGGCGGCGCAAGAGCGCGCGGGGATCGAGGTTCGCGCCGTCGGCCCCGAGCAGGATCTCGAGAGTCCGGTTGAGGCGGGCGGTGGCGCGCTCGACCGTGGCGGACGCGTCGCGGTCGTCGGCGACGGCGGCGAAGAACGCGGCGAGGTCGTCCTCGCAGGCGACCAGCGGCGCGCGCAGGCGCTCGCGGGCCTTGCGGGCCCGGGCGTCGTGGGCGGCGTCGTCGGCGATGCGCTCGATCGCGACCAGGGTCTCGGTGAACGCGCTCGCCATGTCGGGGCCGTGGTCGCCGTGGTAGCGCAGCCAGCGCACGATGCCCTGGCGCGGCTCGTCGGTGCCCTCGCGGGCCAGCTCGCACAGGTGCGTGAAGTGCAGCGCCAGGCGCTCGTCGGGTTGGCGCGGCGGCGGGGCGTCGGCGCAGCCGCCACAGCCGGCGACGCGCGCGGCCAGCACGCCGGCCACCGCCGCGGCGACCAGCTTCCATCGAGAACGGTGCGGCATCGAGACCTCCGCCGCGAGCGTACCGCAACCGCGCCGCGTCGCCGACCCGGCGCTACGGGAGGAACAAGGTGCGGCCGAGGGCGCGCACGCGCTCGAGTCCCGGGGCGTCGGCCAGGGCGACCAGCATCGGATCGAGCAACACGGCGTCGGCGACCGCGTCGGGCCACGGGCTCACGTCGAGGGCGTCGAGGATCGCGCGACCGGCGGCGGCGCGGTCGCCGACCTGGACGGCGACCCGGGCGCGCTCCAGAAAGGCCTCAGCCAGCCACGTCAGGGGCATGTCGTCGCGCAGGCTCGGTGCGAGGAGCGCGTCGAGGTCGGCGCGGGCGTCGGCGAGCTCGCCGATGCGAGCGTAGGCGCGGGCGCGGAGCAACAAGAGCGCCGCGGCGTCCGGCGACGTCGCTCGGAGCTCGAGGTGGCGGAGGTTCTGGGTCAGCTCGCGCTGCACCAGCTCGGCGTCGGGATGTTGGCGAGCGACCCCGGCCCAGGCCGCGGCGACGACCGCGATCTGCGCCGACCCGGCGGCGTCCAGCGCCACCTCGGCGTGGCCGCTGTCCTCGACGCGGACCAGGTGGGCCAAGACCCGGAGCGCGTCGGGGTCGGCGCCGGCGGGCCCCAACCAGCGGCGCAGTCCGGCGAGCGCGCCGGCACGATCGCGGACGCGCAGCGCGAGCGCCGCCGCGACCATCGCGGCGTCGCGGCCGGTCAAGCGCGGCGCCAGGGCCCGCACCCGCTCGACCTCGCCGTTGGCCAGCGCCAGGCGGGCCTGGGCGGAGGGCGTCGTCGGGGCGCGGGGGATGGGCGCGAAGCCAGACACCGAGAGCCGCGTCAGCGCCAGCGCGAGGCGCGTGGGCGATCCCTCGCCGATCTTGCTCGCGCTGTCGATCTCCAGGCGCCAGGCCTCGGTGGCGACCCCACCCCGTCGCACGACGCGCCGCGACCGGACGCCGTTGACCGTGAAGTCCGAGACCAGCCGCTTGGCGTCCGGGAACCAGGTCACGCGGGCCTTGAGCGCGATCGGCGCGTCGACGCCGCGGTGGGGCCCTAGCTCGATGTAGGTCCCATGGGTGTCGAGCGTGGCGATCAAGCGGTACACGCCGCCGCCGCCGATGCTCTCGATCGTGAACGCCACCGGCATGCCGCCGCCGGCGTCCGGCTGGAGCGCGAACCGCATCCCCGCTCCCCACTCGGCGCGGGTAATCGTGGCCTCGAGGTCGAGCTGCACCGGTCCGCGACCGCGGGTCAGCTCGAGCGCGGCGATCGGTTGGGCGCCGAAGCCGTCGAGCACCAAGGTCCGCGTCACCGGGTCGCGACGGATCGCGAGCGGATCGCGGATGTCCCACGGCTCGTCGAGGGTGGCGCCATCGAACAGCGTGGTCGTCTCGGTCGCGGCGCGCGCGCGGGCCGCGGTCAGCTGATCGCGGGTGCCCGCATCGAGCGCCGGCCGGGCGGCGGCCTCGTCGATCAGCCGCACCGCGACCTCGAACTCGCCCTCTGCGATCGCGTCGTCGACGGCCGCCAGGGTCGCCGCCAGCGCCGCCGGCGACCCGGGCGCGGCGCGCGCGGCCAGCTCCTGATGGATCGGCCACAGCGGTTCACCGCGGCCTTTGCGCAACGCCAGCACCTCGGTCAGCGCGGCCGACTGCACCTCGGGGGGCACCACCACGGCGAGCTCGCGGAACGCGGCGATCGCGCCGGCGGTCGCGCCGACGCGTCCGAGCGTGATCGCGCGGCGCCAGGCCAGCGCCAGCGGGGGCTCGAGGTCCGCGGGCACCGCCGTGGTCACCGCCGCCGGCGTGGCCGCGAGGGGCGGTAGCGGGGTCGCGCCGAACCCCAACCACCACAGCTCCGGCCGCCCGTCGACGCTGACGGTGGCCAGCGCCCCGGTCGTCGGTCCGGCTGCGAACCGTCCGGTCGCGAGGACCGCCACGCTCTCGAGGGTCGCGCTGGTCAAGCGAGCGCCGTCGAAGTGAACGACCATGGTGCGATGGATGCCGGCGTTGGTGGTGCGATCGATCGCCAGGCCCTCGTCGCGACCGTCGCCGTCGAGGTCGGCGGCCTCGAACTCGCCGTCGAGCGACGTCAAGCGATCGCCCAGGTGACCGACGACGCCCAGGCGTCCACCGTCGAGGCGCAGCGCGTAGTAGCCGTCGGGAGCGCCGCTCGGTCGACCGGCGGGCAAGAAGAGCGCGCTCGGCCAGTTTCGATCCTTGCGAGCCACGAGCACTCGTGGTCGACCGGGACCTTGGCGCAGCGTCGTCAGGGCCGAGACCCGGCCGAGCCGGATGCGATCGAGCATCGTCAGCGTCGGCCCGGTCAGGACCCGGACGTCGTAGGCCTGCCACTCGCCGGCGGCGACCGCCAGCTCGTCACGCCCATCGCCGTCGAGGTCGCCGGTGGCCAGGGCGTTCACCACCGAGCCGAGCGGCACCTCGGTGGCTTGCCAGGCGCCGGTCGCGTCGGCCCGCAGGCGCACCAGCGCGCGAGGGCCACCGACATACAGCTCCGCCTCGCCGTCGCCGTCGAGGTCGCCGAACGCGCAGCGGATCCCGATGGCGAGCTGGTGGACCGGCGTCGCGCCGTGCGCGTCGACGCGAAACAGCCGCGTGATCGCGCTCCCGGTCGATGCGAACCAGGCGCCCCGGCGATCGCGCCACGCGCAGGATCTTGGACCCGAGCGGGGCACGTTCATCCGCCACAGCTCCGGTTCGCCTGGGCGGGTCGCCCAAAATGCGTCGTCGTAGTGGGCGATCACCTCGGGCTGACCATCGCCGTCGAGATCGACCGTCGCCGCCGCGCGCGCCTGGCCGAGCGTGGGTTGGCCGCGCAGGAGGTGTGCGGCCGCGGCGCCGACCGCGGTCATCGGGCCGCTAGGCGGGGGACGACGCGTGGCGAGGGCCAGCGCCTCGATCGCCGCGCGATCGGCGGGGTCGCGGCGTGGACCGCGGGCGGCCAGGGCCTGGGCCAGCTCGTCCCACCGCCGGCGCGCGAGCTGGACCGCGATCACCGCGCCGAGCGCGCGGGCCGCGGTGGGCTCGTCGGGCGCGGCCTGGTAGGCCGCGGCGGCGCTGTCGAGGGCCGGTTCGAGCGCGCCGGCGGACCGCTCGCGCTCGGCGCGCCGCAGCCAGGCCTCGGCGTGCATCGCCGCGCTCTCGGGTTGGGCGACGAACCGATCGAACAGCGCGGTCGCGGCGCCTTGGTCGCCCGTGGCGCGCAGCCGGGCCATCTCGCGCTCGAGGCGCTCGAGGCGCTGGGCCGACGCTGGCGCGGCCGCGATCGAGGCGGTCGTCGCCGCGGGGCGCAGGATCGTCAGGCGCGCGGTCACGCCGGCCAGCGCCACGAGGACGAGCCCGGCGAGGGCGACGCGCGGCGTCCTCGGTGAGTGGGCGGCGGCCAGGCGGCGCGCCAGCCGGGGCGTCGTCAACCCGCCGGTTGGACTCGGTCGCAGGGCCTGCGCCAGCACCCGGTTCATGCGCTGCGCCCGTCGGCGCTCGGTCGCGGTCCGCGGTCCGCCGACGCTCTCGATGGCCTGGCTCGCGAGGGTGGCGATCGCGCGCAGGTCGTCGTTCGGCGCCGGCGCGTCCATCGAGGTCAGCGCGTCGGTCGCCGTGACCTCGACCCGGCCGTCGGGCCAGACCCGAAGCCGGGCCGGATCGAGCCCGCGCCCGAGGCCCCGGGTCGCCAGGGCGCGGACCAGCCCGACCGCCACCCGATCGGCCTCGTCGGCGGTCGGCGCCAGGGTGAGCCACAGCGGCAGCTCGCACGCGGCGCGGTCCCCGGCCAGGCGCTGCAGCGCCGCGACCAGCTCGTCGGCCGAGCGATAGCGTCGGGCGCGGCGCTTCTCGAGGCAGCGATCGATCACGCGCGCCAGGCCGGGCGGCACGTCGGCGCGGTGGGGCGCGATCGACGGCGTCGGTCGCTCCGGGTCGGCGAGCTCGGCGCGCACCCCGGCGTCATCGAGGTGGTCGTAGGGGCGGGCGCCGGCCAGCAGCTCGAACAGCATCACGCCGAACGCCCACAGGTCGGCGCGCCCGTCGAGGGCCTCGCCGCCGAGCTGCTCGGGCGCCATGTAGCGCAGCGTGCCAGCGACCTCGCCGCGCCGCGCCGCCGGGGGGCGCCTGGCGGTCGGCGGCTCGTCGTCGAGGGCGCCCTGGGCGTAGGCGGCGATGCCGAAGTCCAGCACCTTGACGGTGTCGTCGGTGCGGACCACGACGTTCGTGGGCTTGAGGTCGCGGTGGACGATCCCGTGGGAGTGGGCGCAGGCCAGCGCGCGCGCCACCGCGGTCATGATCGTGAGCACCCGCGGCACCGACAGGCGCTCGCGGCGCGCGAGCTGCGCCAGGGAGTCGCCGGCGATGTGCTCGAGCACCAGATAGGGCGCGTCGTGGTGCTGGCCGATCTCATGGACCGCGACGATGTTCGGGTGCGTGCAGCGAGCGGTCACGCGCGCCTCGGCGAGGAAGCGCTCGATCCGCGTCGCGTCGACCACGGTCACGAACTTGATCGCGACCAGGCGGTCGAGCTCGCGATCGCGGGCCAAGAAGACCCGTCCCATGCCGCCGCGGCCGAGCTCCCCGAGCACGAGGTGACGGCCGACCAGCTCGCCGACCCGAACTTCGCTCGCGCGGGCCTGGGCCTCGCCGGGATCGTCGGGCGCCGCCGGCCGGACGGCGGACACCACGGTCGGCGCGGTCAGGTCCTCGACCGCGGCGTGGCGCGCCGGTGCGGCCCAGTCGGCGGGGCCCTCGTTCGTGATCGCGCCGAGCCCCGGCGTGGAGCCCACGTCGGCGGCGACCTCGTCGGTTGGGCGCGGGCGCGTCACCAGAGGATTAGAACAGGCTCAGTGCCGCGGGTTACATCTGCCGCGGCTGCACCTGACGCGTCGAATCGGCTGGACCGATTCTGCGCGTGGTCCTGGACCACGACGGGCGTGACGCGGACGCGGTATCATCCTCGCAACGCCCCGGAGCCGCCTTGACCGACGACGTTGAGACCAAGCCCCAGGATGACACCACCGCGCCGCTACACGCGGTGATCTTGATCGGCGACCAGGTCCGTTTTCTCGACTTGCCGGCGCGCGGCGAGCTGACGATCGGGCGCAGCAGTCGCGCCGAGCTCGCGATCGATCACCCGACCGTGTCGCGAGCCCACGCCTCGATCCGCCTCGACAACCGCTTGGCGATCCGCGACCTGGGCGGCGCCAACGGCACGACGGTGCGCGGTCAGCGCCTAGCTCCCCACACCTGGACCGAGCTGGCCTTCGGCGAGGCGGTGCACCTAGGCGACGCGGTGCTGGTCGTCCGCCGCCAGGCCCCGCCGCCGGCGCCTCTCGACGGCCGCCGGCTGTTCGAGCGCCTCGAGCCGACCCTGGCCCAGGTCGCCGCCGGGTCGATCAGCGTGCTGATCCTGGGCGAGACCGGCGCGGGCAAGGAGATCTGCGCCGAGACCATCCACCGCTTGTCGCCGCGCGCCGGCAGCACGTTTCTCCGGCTCAACTGCGCGGCGATGCCCGAGCATCTCCTCGAGGGCGAGCTGTTCGGCCACGAGCGCGGCGCGTTCACCGGCGCGGTCGCCGCCAAGCCCGGTCTCCTCGAGAGCGCCGAGGGCGGGACGGTATTCCTCGACGAGATCGGCGAGCTGCCGCCGGCGGTGCAGGTCAAGCTCCTGCGGGTCCTCGACTCGCGCGAGGTCCTGCGCCTCGGCAGCCTCACGCCCCGCACGATCGACGTCCGCTTCCTGGCGGCCACCCACCGCGATCTGCGCGCCGAGGTCCAGGCCGGTCGGTTTCGCGAGGATCTGTACTACCGCCTGAACGCGGTCACGGTCCGGGTCCCGCCGCTGCGCGAGCGCAAGGACGAGCTGCCGAGCCTCGCCGCCGAGCTGACCGCTCGCGCTGCCCGCGACGTCGGGGTCGCGGTGCCGTCGTTGTCGACCGAGGCGCTGGCGATGCTCTCCAGCCATAGCTGGCCCGGCAACGTGCGCGAGTTGCGCAACGTCCTCACCCGAGCGGTCCTCTTGTGCAATGGCGGCGCGATCCGAGGGCATCACCTGGCCCTCGAGTCGGCGCCCGAGCGCGCCGAGTCGTCGCCGTCGCTGTCCCCTCCGCCGTCGTCGGCGCCGACGCCGCGACGCGATCGCGCGATGTCGAACACCGCGCCGATGACCGCGTTGCGCGACGCCGAGCCCCCGCCGGGCGACGACGCCAGCCTCGGCGATCAGATGCGCGCCCTCGAGCGCGCCCGGATCCTCGAGACCCTCGAGCGCTATGGCGGCAACCAGACCCGGGCCGCGCGCGCTCTGTCGATCTCGCGTGGCACGTTGATCGCGCGCCTCACCGCCTACGGGATCATCCGCCCGCGCAAGGCGTGACTCGCGCCGGGCGCGTTCGGTTGCCAGGTTGTCACTCGTGGTGATGCTGCGCGTGTCCGACGTGCGCAGGCGCGTGCCGGGCTGCTGAGCCCACCGGCCTGACCTCGCGGTCATCGCCGTCGCCCGATCGCGGCATCGCGTTTGCTTTGGGGATCGACCATGATCAACCGCCGCCTGACCTTCGCCTTCACTGCCCTCGCCGTCGCCGCCTGCACCGAGGCCGACGGCCCGCTGACCACCGGCATCTACCAGCTCGAGGTCTCCGCCCTGTCTGAGAGCTGTGACGCGCCGGCCCCGAGCGGCGTCTTCGAGGTCGCGCTCGCGCGCACCGCCGACGGGCTCAACTTCGCGTACCTCACGCCGTCGCCGGTCGGCGTGCCGCCGGGCGTCGCCCGCGCCGAGACCGACGCCGCGCTCGCCTTCAGCGCCGAGACCCAGGTGAGCTTCGACGCCTGCACCTCGGGTCGGCGCCGCCTCGAGCTGGTCGAGCCGACCGAGGCGCCGGATCTCCTCGACGCGACCTTCCGGACCACCTGGACCGAGGTCACGAACTGCGCCGGGCCGGCCAGCTACTTCGTCGTGCCGGAGGCCTCGTGCCAGTCGGTCTCGCGACTTCGCTACGAGCTTCGGGAGCCGTGCGAGGCGCCGTGCCAGGTCGAATCGCAGGGCGACGCCCTGGTCTGCCGCTGCTGATCGCGCGCGCGGCGCGAGGGGCGCGGGCGGCCCGAGCAGCGCCGCGGCCGCGCCGTCGCTGCCCCTTGTCGCGCGTCGAGGGTGCTGCGATCGTCGCGCCATGGAAGCCGACCCGATCGCCGCCTTTGCGGACGGCCAGCGCCGACGGCGGCGTCGACGCCTGGCCGTCATCGGCGGGGCGCTGGTGGTCGCGAGCGTCGGGGCCGCGGTCCTGGCGTGGCGGGCGACCCGGCCGGCCTCGACGGCGCTGCCCCCGATCGCGCGGCCGCTCTTGTGGGTGGTCGAGCTCGACGGCGCGACCAGCCACCTGTTCGGCACCTTGCATCTGGGCTACCGCCTCGCCGACCTGCCGCCGCCGGTGACCGCGGCCCAGGATCGCGCGCGGGTCACGATCGTCGAGGCCGATCTGTTGCGACCGGCGACGCCGAGCGCGCCGCGGGAGAAGGCGGCGCGGCCCGAGCGCCTCGACGACGCCGACTGGCGCGCGTTGGCGCGGCGCGCGGATCGCCCGGTGGCGGAGCTGACGACCTGGGACACCTCGGCGCTGGTCGGCCTGGCGATCACGACCACCATGCCGCGGATCGAGCCGATGGATCGCGCGCTCCAGCGGCGCGCGCGCGATCGCGGCCAGCCGGTGGTCACGCTCATGGAGGCCAGCGCGCGGGCCGCCGACCCTGCGCCTGACCCTGCTGATCCTGGCGTCGCCCCGACCTCGGCCGACGGGGCGACGGCGACCGACCCGGCCGCCGCGGTGGTGACCGCGGCCTTCGATGATCCGGCGCTCCTGGAGGAGCTCAGGCGGGTGGTGCGTCGACCCGAGCTGCTCCGTCGGCAGCTCCGCGCCACCGCGGTCCGCTACGCCACCGGCGCCGACGACGCCTGCGCGGCCGCCGCCGGCGAGCTGGTCGGCGGCCTGAACCAGGCATGGGCCCCGGTGGTCGAGGCCGAGCTCCGCCGCGGCGGCGCGTTCGTCGCGATCGGTTGCGCGCACCTGCCCGGCTTCGTCGCCTATCTCCAGCTCCGCGGCTTCACGGTGCGACGGGCTGACGCCGCGGCCGCTGCTGATCGCTGACATCGACCCGATATCGGCGTGACATCGGCCTGGCGTGGGCGAGGTCGGCATCGTGGCGGTGACGCGACGGAGCCGACCGCGTTGGTCGAGCGCGCTCGCGCAGAGGAGAGATCATGTCGTACCTACCCGAGATCCGCGCGGCGCTGCGGTGGAGCTGCCTGCTCGCCGTCGTGGCCGCGTGCGCTGACCCACCGGTCAGCGAGCCGCCACCCACCGAGGACCCGCCGGCCGCGGCGCCGACCGCCCCCGAGCCCGGCCCCAACCCGATCGTCACCGAGAACGCCCTGCCGGGCACCGATGACTGGCCGCTCACGCGACCGGCCGACGCCCGGCAGATCGAGGGCTTCGTCGACGCGACCAGCGTCGCCGCCGGTGGCAGCGTCAAGCTCTACGTCAACGTCGCCGGGGCCAAGCCCTACGACCTCCACGTCTACCGGATGGGCTACTACGGCGGGAAAGGCGCGCGCCTGGTCACGACCCAGGTCAACCAGACCGGCGTCGCGCAGCCCGCGCCGATCGTGACCACGTCGGGCAACACCACGGTGGTGTCGGCGACGAACTGGACCTCGACGACCTTCACCACCGACCCGACCTGGACCTCGGGCATGTACCTCCTGCGGCTGAGCCGCAAGGACGGCGGCGCGGTCACCCACCAGAGCTGGGTGCCGCTGGTGATCCGCGATGATCAGCGCACCGCCGACTACGTCTTTCAGATCGCGGCCACCACCTACCAGGCCTACAACCCCTGGCCGCGGTACCCGACCAGCAACCCCGACGCCAACCTCGGGCGCTCGACGTACGGGTACAACAGCGCCGGCGGTCAGCCCGCGATCAAGGTGTCGTTCATGCGGCCCTATGGCCGCGGCGCCTCCGACGCGACCTTGAGCGGCGTCGGCGCTGGACAGTTCCTCACCCACGACTACGGGTTCAACAACGGCGCGGCCGGGTGGGACTACGCGATGGTGCGGTGGCTCGAGCGCGAGGGCTACCGCGTCGAGTATCAGACCAACCTCGACACCCACGCGCGCGGCGTGCCGACCGGCACCAAGGGGTTCTTGTCGGTCGGCCACGACGAGTACTGGAGCGTCGAGATGCGGCGCCGCGTCGACGAGGCCAAGGCCGCCGGGGTTCACGTCGCGTTCTTCGGCGCCAACAACGCCTACTGGAACGTCCGGCTCGAGGACCTCGACCGGACCATGGTCGCGTACAAGGACGCGATCGGCGCCGACCCCCGCCACCAGCAGTCCGACGAGACCTGGCTGTTCACGGCCACCAACAACCGCCGCACCTGGGTCGGCGTCACCGCGCCGGGTGGCGCCGGCAGCGAGAACTACGCCAGCGCCGACAACCTGTTCGAGGAGAAGCTGATCGGCGCGTCGTGGTACGGCGGCGACATCAATAGCGAGCCGATGGCGCTGGGCGCCGGCGACGTCTGCCATTGGGCCTTCACCGGCAGCGGCGTCACCTTCGGCGATCACCTGCCGGGGCTCCTCGGCTACGAGATCTCAGCCAACAACTTCGGCCTGCCGAGCGGCGTCGAGATCCTCGCGCGCACGCCGAACGTGCCGGGCGGGGTCGGCGCGCGCCCGAGCGGGGTCAACACCTGCCCGCCCAACGCCGATGGCTCGCCAGCCCTGTGCTCCGACGTCACGCTCTACCAGCAGGGCACCGCGGTCGGCTTCAGCACCGGGACGATCCAGTGGAGCTGGGGCCTCGACGATCTTCACGCCGGCGCCGGCGGCGCGCCGCGCCTGCGGGTGTCGCGCGCCGATCCCCGGATCGCGGCGGTGACCCGCACGATCCTCGAGCGCGCGACCGCCACCAGCAACCCGACGCCGCGCGGTGGGGCCGACGGCTACGCTCCCGCCCTCGACGGCGCGTCGAGCTACGTCGAGGTGCCCCACCGCGCCGACCAGAACAGCGTCCCGCTGACCGCGAGCGCCTGGGTGCGGGCCAACGGCGACGGCGGGATCGTCAACAAGTACGTGAGCTCGTCGGCCAACGGCTATCAGCTCTACGTCTGGGACGGCCGACTGCGCGCCTGGTACTTCGGCGCCAGCGGTTCGGTCTACGGCGGTGGGCTCGGCCTCGACGGCGGCCCGATCGCCGACGGTCGCTGGCACCACGTCGCGCTGGTGATCGACGGCGCGGGCGGCCAGCTCTTCGTCGACGGTCGACCGGTCGCGACCCAGGGCTGGAGCGGCGCGCCGTCGGCGCCGACCACCACCGTGCCGCTGTCGTTCGGCCGCTACCCGGGGCCGGCGCGCCAGTTCCTGCGCGGCACGCTCGACGAGGTCGCGCTGTGGTCGGTGGCGCTGACCGGCGCCCAGATCGCCAGCCTGGCGGCCGGCGCGAGCCCCGCCGCGGTCGCGGCCGGGTCGAGGATCGGCCACTGGCGCCTCGATGAGCCGACCACGGCGCTGATCGCCGCCGACAGCGCAGGCACGGCCAACGGTCAGTACCAGGGGACGCGCTGCGCGATCGCGTCGAGCCGCGCGGCGTTGCCGACCCAGAGCTTCCACCTGCCGCAGTGGAGCAACGTCAACGGTTGGGCCTACGCGCCGCACTATCGGACCCTCGCGTACCCTGACGTCGACGGCGACGGTCGCCCGGACCTGTGCGGGCGGGCCAGCGCCGGTGTCGAGTGCTGGACCTCGGGTGGCGCGCGGCTGCAGACGACGGCGTTTCGCGACGCCGATGCCTGGGCCCAGGCCAAGTACTACGAGACGGTCCGCTTCGGCGACGTCAACGGCGATGGCAAGGACGACGTCTGCGCGCGGGGCACGGCCGGCCTGCGCTGCTACGTGAGCGCTGGCGCGACGCCGCTCGCGGTCGTGGTGGCCGGCCCAGCGCTCAGCGACGCCACGGGCTGGGGCGAGGCCAAGTACTACTCGACGTTCCAGCTCGCCGACGTCACCGGCGATGGCAAGGCCGACGCGTGCTATCGCGGCTACTGGGGGCTCTACTGCTCGGTGGCCACGGTCGTCGACGGCGCCTTGACCTTCACCGAGGGGCAGTTGGTGGCCGGGCTCGGCGACGCCGGCGGCTGGGGCGAACATCGCTACTACTCGACGATCCGGTTCGTCGAGCTCGACGGCGACGGCAAGGTCGACGTCTGCTACCGCGGCGCCTACGGCCTGTTCTGCCAGCGGTCGCAGTCGAGCGGTGGCCTCGTCGCGATGGCGCCGGCGACGATGGTCGCGCCGCTGACCGACGCCGCGGGCTGGGGGCAGCCCCAGTACTACAGCACGATCCGCTACGGCGACCTCGACGCCGACGGCCAGACCGACGTCTGCTATCGCGCGAGCTGGGGGGTCGAGTGCCGGCGCCTGACCGACGGCGCGGTGGTCATTGGACCACCGCTCTCGGACGCGAGCGGGTGGGGCGCTCCGGCCTACTACGAGACGATGCAGCTCGCCGACGTCACCGGCGACGGGCGCGCCGACCTGTGCGCGCGCGGCTCCGCGGGCCTGCAGTGCTGGCGGTCGGACGGCGCGGCCTTCGAGAGCACGCCTCCGATCGTGCTGGCGCCGTGGTCCGACGCCACGGGCTACAGCGTCCCCGACGTGTACGAGACGCTGCGCCTGCTCGATCTCGACGGCGACGGTCGCGCCGAGGCGTGCGTGCGCGGAACCGGCGGCCTGACCTGCCAGCGCCTGGGGCTCGGCGAGTAGCGCCGGCGCGGCGCACGGCGATCGGCGTCGACGCCGTCACCGCGGCCGGCCCGTGACGTTGTGCCGCGGTGGCGACCGCGCTGGGATCCGCCATCCTCAGCGTCATGACGACCGCGATGTGGTTCACCGGCCGGCGCCGCACCGTGCGTGCGCTGGTCTACGGCGCGAGCGCGATCTTGACGATGGCGTGCGCCGCCGGCCTCGTCCTCGGCCATGTCGAGCTGGCCTGGCGGGTGGCCGGCGCCGAACCGACCCAGCGCTTGCTCACCCACGGCGGCGCGGTTGGCCTGGTCGGGCTCGCGGTGGTCGCCGGGTTGACCGTGTACGGCTGGCACGCCGAGCTGTCGGGCGCCCTGGCCGCCAGCGGCACCTCGATCCTGGCGCTCACCACCGTCGCCCATGTCTGGCTCGGCGTCCATGCCAGCGCCCTCGACGCCGCCGCGACTCAGAGCGTGGTGGCCACCCTGGCGCTGGCCGTGGTGCTGGTCGCGCGGGTCGTGAGCGACGTGCTGCTCGACGGCGCCGAGCATCGGGCCCGGGCCGCCGGCGCGGCGTTGCCGATCGCGGTGCGGGTCTGACCCAGGGCGGCGGGCCGCCCGGGTAGAGTGGGGTGATGTTCTCGCGCGCCGCGCTTGTCGTCTCGCTGTCCCTCGCGGCCTGCACCACGCCACCGCCGCCGCTGGCACCGCCGCCGCCGCCACCGCCGCTCGCGATCGATGCCGCGCCGCCGCCGCCGCCGATCGACGCCCCGGTCCGCCCGGACGGCGCGGTCGACGCCGCGCGCCAGGCCCTCGGCGAGCGCGCCGCCGCCGCCGCCGGCCTCAAGCTGTACTCGCACCACCGCAAGCTCCTCGGCAACCGCGACGGTGTGTTCGCGCCGATGATCGCGACCGAGGACGGCGGCGTGGTCGTGATCGGCACGCAGGTCACGCCGCGGCGTGGCCGCCCCGGGATCTCACTCGCGGTGGCGGCGCGGTTCGACGCCAGCGGCGCGGTGGTGTGGCGGCGCGACTTCGCCCGCGCCGGCTTCGCCGAGTCCGAGGGCGGCAGCGCGGCCCTGGTCGACGGTGGCGTCGCGCTGTTCGTCCTCGAGTACGTCAACCCGGCCTGGGGCGCGGTCACCCGGGTCGTCAAGCTCGACGACGCCGGCGCCGTGGTGTGGGACTGGCGCGGCCGCGGTCGCGGTGGCGTCGACACGCCCCACGCCGACCGCCTGCGCTACACCGCCGAGGGGACGATCGCGATCGAGGGCCACCTGTACCTGCGCAAGGGCGAGCCGGCGCGCACCTGGACCGGCGAGCTCGACGCCAGCGGCGTGCTCGTCCGCGACGAGGTCGGCGCCGTCGCGGCGCCCTGACCGGTCGTCCGCGTCGGCCGGTGTCCCATGGGACCGCGCGGCGGGCGGGCCCCGGCGACGCGCGTCCGCGGGGTCCAACGCTGGCCTGACCCTTGCTGAAGCCCAGGACATGTCGACGATCGCTCGCCGCCTCGCCCTGCTCCTGGTCGCCGCCCTCGCGGGTTGCCAGCCGATGGCCCCTCCGGTCGCGCCAGCGCCGTGGGCCAACGATCCGCGTCTGACTGTCACCGCGTCCGCCGACGCTGCCGCGATCACGCTCAACGGTCGCCCGATCAGTCCCCGCGATCGCGAGGTCCTCGCCGGCTACGAGCGGCAGTGGGGCGTCGCGATCCCGGCCGGACACTACTGGTACGACGGCGTCAGCGGCGCGGTCGGGCAGTGGGGCGGCCCGACCCGCGGCTTCCTCGCGCCCGGGCTGGGCCTGGGCGGACCGCTGCCGACCAACGCCTCGGGTGGTGGCGACGGTCGCCTGACCGGGGTCTTCATCAACGGCCGCGAGCTCCACCCGCTCGACGTCGCCGGGTTGACCCGGATGCTCGGCCAGGCGCCGTGGCCGGGACGGTGGTGGGTCGACGGCCAGGGCAACTTCGGCCCCGAGGGCGGTGCGGCCGTCGGCAACCTGATGGCGGCGGCGCGCGGCCGCGGCGGTGGTGGCGACAGCTACTACAAGAGCGACGTCGGCACCGGCTCGTCGACCTTCGTCGGGTCGGGCTGCGCCGCGGTCAGCGCGCGGACCAACCCGTCGTCGTCCGATTCGTCGTCGTACTCGTACTACGTCGGCTGCGAGTGACGGACGCGCTGCCGGCGCGGTAGCGTCGCGGCCATGGCGATCACGCTCTATCACCACCCGTTCTCTCGCGCCGCGACCGTCGTCTGGATGCTCGAGGAGGTCGGCGTGCCGTACCAGCTCGCCTTCGTCGACCTGATGACCGGCGCGCACAAGGCGGAGGGGTTCCTGGCCAAGAACCCGATGGGCAAGCTGCCCACCCTCGACGACGACGGCACGCTCGTGACCGAGACCGCGGCGATCGGCCTCTACCTCGCGGATCGCTACGCCGCCGGGCGGCTGGCGCCGGCCCTCGACGACCCGGCCCGCGCGCCGTACCTGCGGTGGTCGGTGTTCGCGCCGTCGGTGATCGAGCCGGCGGCGATGGCCAAGCTGGCCGGCTGGGAGGTCAAGGCCAGCCAGGCCGGGTGGGGCACCTACGACGCGATGGTGGCCTCGGTCGAGGCCGCGATCGGCGACGGCCCGTTCCTCCTGGGCGAGCGCTTCACCATGGCCGACGTGATCTTCGGCGGCACCGTGCGCTACATGCTGCGGTTCAAGATGATCGACGCGCGCCCGCGGCTGGTCGACTACGTCGCGCGCCTCGAGGCGCGGCCGACGCTTCAGGCCGCCGAGGCCAAGAACGCGGCGGTGATCGCCGAGCGCGGGCTGGGTCGATAGCGCACGCAGAGCGCAAGCGAGCACGGTCGCCGCTCGCCCCGGCGGCGTCACGGCGCCGACGCGCTGGTCGAGGCGTCGGTCAGGTGCAGCTCGGCCAGGGCGTCGGCGAACTGCACGCGCAGGAGCATGACGCGATCCTGCGCCTCGACGATCGCCAGCGTGATGGCCTGCAGGCGGCTCGCCATCTCGCCCGCCTTGTGTGCGAGCTGGGTCGACAGCGCCGCCGCGGTCTTGACCTTGCGCAGCCCCAGGAGCTGGCTGGTCAGCTCGGCCTGGCGATCGCGGTACTCGCCGGCGCGCTCGCGCAGGCTGGCGATCTTGTCGACGGTGTCGAACAGCTCGCGGTGGATGGCGAGGATCGCCGAGAGCTGCTGCCGTAGCTCGGGCGACGGCCGGTCGCTCTGCACGTAGACCGCGAGTTGGTCGAGCGTACTGGTGTCGGCGAGCACGAGGCGCCGGGTCAGCGGCGTCGCCTCTTCGAGCGTGAGCTGCCGGGTCTCGCCGGCCTCGAGCCGCACCGCCACCAGGAGCGCGTCGCCGACCCGCTCGAGCGGCAGCGTGACGTCGAGCAGCGTCCAGCCCGGCTCGATGGGGTGGCGGACGTAGACCGTCGCCGGGCTGCGCAGCCGGCTGGTGATCGTGAGCGTGCGCGTGCGGATGTGCTGGACCTCGGCGGTCAGGATGCCGCGCTCGAGGGTCACGAGCCGCGCCAGCTCGTCGCGGGTGCCGCCGTCGGTGTCGACCACGATCTGGCGGTCGAGCGCGTAGGGGATCACCACCGCGGCGTGCGGCGGCACCGCGTCGGTCAGGCCCTCGCCGACGTAGCGGCCCTCGCCGTAGACCGTGATCGGACCGGCCTCGAGGGTTGAGTCGGTCGGGTTCTCGAGGCGCACGGCCTTGAACGCGAACCGCGGGTTGCCGCGCTCACCGAGGCCGTCGTAGAGGTAGGCCTCGCGGCCGGTGGTCTTGGCTCGCAGCACCGACACCATGGCGCTGGTCCCGTCGCCGACGGTCATCGCCGTCCCGGACGAGAACAGGCTCTCGCCGACCGGCGCGGCGTCGCTGGTATCGGCGGCGGCCGCGGTCCTGGTCGCGGCCTCGGCCGGAGCGGCCTCGGTGACGATCGCCACCGAGGCCCGCGCTGCGATGCCGCCCGACGCGACGCGCACCCGACCCGGCGCGACGCCGGCGTCGATGAGCTGGTTGCGCACCAGGTTGGCGCGCTCGAGCGCGAGCTTGTCGCTGTCGCGCTCGCCGGGCGCGGCGAAGCCCTGGACCACCACATACTGCCGCTGCTTGATCAGCGCGCTCGACACCTGGCCGAGCTTCTCGTCGCCGAGCTTGACCGACGCGTAGGGATCGGGCGGCGGCGTCACGGTGATGCCGTGGCGCGTCGACGACGGATCGATGGTCGGCCCGCGGTCGACGGTGTTGATGCCCTCGACCACGTAGGTGCTCTCGAGCGAGGTCGAGCCCGAGAACGTCGCGCCCACCGCGTCGCTCTGATCGCCCGCCGCGGTGCCCAGCACCGCCTCGAAGGTGCGGCCGACCGGGAGGTTCTTGGTGTAGTCCTCGGTGAGCGTGGCGTTGCCGCGGATCTCGTCGGCGTCGAGGGTCAGGACGTTCTGCACCGCGACCTGGGGCCCGGCCGCGCCGCCGTACGGGCTGACCGCGGTCGGCGGCGCGATCGCGAAGGCCTCCTCGGGCGATAGCTCGGCGCGGTCGACCGTGCGCACGCTCCACAGATCGTAGCGGAACGACATCGCCGAGCTGGAGCCGACCCCAACGACGACGTCCTTCCAGTCCTCACCCGACAGGTTGTCGACCACCGCCCAGCCCTCGAGCATCGCCGCGTCCTCGGCGCCGAGCACCAGGCGGTAGCTCGGCTTCCACGCCGCCGCGTCGGTGACGTAGGTCATGACCACCTCGGCGCGATCGCCGACCGCGCCGCCGAGGTCGAGCTGCATGTCGATCACCGGCGCGTCGTCGGCCTGGCGCCGCGGGAACGACACCGGCAGCGGCCGCTGGGTGCGGGCGTCGACCACGGTCAGCGACTTCAAGAAGTCGTCGACCCGCTCGCGCGGGACCCGCACGGTCAGCTTGCCGCCGGCCACCTGGGCCCGGCGCTCGTAGAACGCGACGCCGTTGCGGTACACGACCACCTTGCCGAGGGGCACCTTGTCGACGGCGACGTGGCGCAGGCCGTGGGGCGCGCAGCCGGCCAGGGCCGCGACGACCAGGGATAGAGAGAGACAGTGGCGCATGGTTCCTCCTCTGCGCTTGCACGCACCCCGCGCGGCGTTGGGTTCCGGCCTTGGCTCACCGCTGCTGGCGCGCTGCGACCCGTCGCACGCGGGTGCGACAGCCGACCGGCCGACCCGGCCGAGAAATGTCAGGCGGGTCGCTCCCCGCAGCCACGACGGTTGGTGTAGCTGACGGGCATGACGACCGTGTCTCGTATCCTCGCAACCGCCGCCGCGGTCGCCGCGACCTCCGCGAGCTCCGCATGCACCGACGTGGGCGCGCCGGTCACCGCGGCGCCGACCACCGCCGCGCCGATCATCGGTGGTGGCCCGGCACCCGACGACCACGCGGTGGTCTTGCTCGCCGCCTACCCGAACGATCGCTCGGTCCTGGCGACCTGCACCGCGACCGTGATCGCCGACGACGTGCTCCTCACCGCCGCCCATTGCATCGATCACCCGGGGTGGCGCTACGGCATGTTCGTCGGCGCCGACGCCGCGATCTACCCGACCCTGGCCGACCTCGAGCCGCACCTGGCGCCGGTGACCGCGGTCCACCTCCACCCGAGCTACCAGCGCACGCCGCCGTTCGCGGCCGATATCGGCGTGGCGCTCCTGGCCCAGCCGACGACGATCGCGCCGCTGCCGATCGGCCGCGTCGCCCTGGGGCCCGACGTGGTCGGGCGCCCCGCTCGCATCGTCGGCTACGGCCAGGCCACGCTCGGGGTCGCCAGCGCGACCCGGCGCCAGGCCGCCACCGTGGTCGACGGCCTCGACCCCGACGACACGGTGCGGGTCGGTGACGCGGCCCACGTGACCTGCCTGGGCGACTCCGGCGGGCCGGCCTTGGTGCGGGTCGACGGCGTCGAGACCGTGATCGGCGTCGACTCCTACGCCGACAACGGGCTGTGCGATCGGCCCGCGCACTTCCGCCGCACCGATCTCTATCTCTCGTTCATCGACACCTTCGCCGGGGCGCCCGCCGGGCCCGACGCGGGGCAGGGGACCGGCGCCGACGCCGGGGACGATCCGGGCGAAGACGGCGGCGGCTGCCAGGTCGGCGGCGGCCGTGGGGTGGGCCTCCTGGTCGGGCTCGGCGCGGTGGCGCTGGTGCGGCGTCGTCGCGGCCGCGGCCGCGGTCACAGCCGGACGGTGTAGAACAGCTCGCCGGCGCCGCGCGCGATCGCGAACAGGTGGGTCGTGGGATCGGCGGTCGGCAACGCGAACTCCACCTCCTCGCCGCGAAACAGGGCGCCGCGGTGGCCGCGGTCGAGGCGCCAGACGGTGGCGCCGCCGTCGGGCCCGTGGCTGGTCACCAGCGCGCGGCCGACCGCGTAGACCCGGGTGTCGGCGACGGCGCCGAGGTCGCGCGTGGCGCCGGTCGCGAGGTCGGCGACCACCAGGCGCGCGCGCTCATCATCGACGACGATCAGGGCCGCGACCTGGGCGCCGTCGGCGCTCATCGCCATCCACCGCGGCACCCCCGGGATCGCGACCCGCGGGGCCTCGCCGGGCCGCGCGCACCAGACGTCGGGCTGTCGGGTGTAGCGGCGGGCGGCGCACACCATCGCGCCGTCGTCGGCGACCGCGACGTCGGCGTCGCGAGTCCACGGCAGCTCGAGCTCGGCGCCGGTCGCGACGTCGAGCAGGCGCGCCTCGGCGGCGCCGTCGGCCGGCCGGTACCAGAAGCGGCCGGCGAACGGGCGATCCTCGCTCACCTTCCTGGCGGTCGCCTCGTCGCACCGGGTCGCGCCCAGCGCCCGCGGCGCCGCGTCCGGCTGCGCCAGGTCGACGGTGAGGATCCGACACCCCGTCGAGATCATCGCGGTGCGAGCATCGCGGAACTCGACCGCGAGCATCGCGTAGGGCACGCCGAACCCGCCGCGCCAGCGCACCGCGCCGGTGGCGACGTCGACGATCGCCACCGAGGCGTCGTCCTCGGCGGTGTAGGCCAGGGTCGCGCCGCCAGGGGCGATCGCGATCCGGTACGGTCGGCCGGTCAACGCGAGCCGCCGCGGCTTGCCGCGCGGTCCGTGGAGCACGCCGCCGCGCAAGCCGTAGAGGAACCAGTGGCGGCGGTCGCTCGACATGACCACCCAGGGTCCGCCGGCCTGGCGCGTGAGCGTGGGCTTCACGCGGCGCAGCGGTAGCTCGGCCGTCGGTGTGGCCGTCGGCCCGGTCGTCGGCCCGATCGTCGGCTCGGCCCGGGCCGGTGGCGCGATCAAGGTCAGGGCCAGCGCGGCCAGCGCGGCGGGGCGGAGCGCGGAGGCGAGCATGGGAGACAGACGGGATCACCGCCCGGACATTCACGCGTCCCGCTCGTGGCGCCAGGCCGCTTCCTCCGCGTCCGCCGCGCGCACCGAACGGTTCGGTTCCAAGCGCGGCGCGCCTCGCGGTATGCCTCGGCCATGTCGCCCACCGCGCCGATCGATCCGCTCGCGCACAACCGCGCGGCCTGGGACGCCCAGGTCGCCGCCGGCAACCGCTGGACCCAGCCGGTCAGCTTCGACGAGGTCGCCCGGGCCCGGGCCGGCGACTGGCAGGTGGTCCTGACCCCGACGGTGCCGGTGCCGCGCGGCTGGTTCGGCGACCTGCGCGGCAAGCGCGTGCTCGGCCTGGCCTCGGGCGGCGGCCAGCAGGGACCGCTCTTGGCCGCGGCTGGCGCCGAGGTCACGATCTTCGACAACTCGCCGGCGCAGCTCGCGCAGGATCGCCTGGTCGCCGACCGCGACGGCCTGACCATCGCGACGGTGCAGGGCGACATGCGCGATCTGTCGGCGTTCGCGGACGCCTCCTTCGATCTGGTCTTTCACCCGTGCAGTAACGCCTTCGTCCCCGAGGTGCGCCCGGTGTGGCGCGAGGTCGCGCGGGTGTTGCGGCCGGGCGGCGAGCTCTTGGCCGGCAACACCAACCCGGTCGTCTACACCGCCGACCTCGCCCGCGAGCGGGCTGGCGAGATGACGATGAAGTACGCGATCCCGTATTCCGATCTCGACCACCAGGACGACCCCGAGGTCCGGGCCATCCTCGAGCGCGGCGAGCCGGTGTCCTTCGGCCACACGCTCGAGGATTTGATCGGCGGGCAGCTCGACGCCGGCCTGGTGCTTATCGGCTTCTACGAGGATCGCTGGACCACCGCGTCGGAGCCGGTCCACCGCTTCCTGCCGTGCTACTTCGCGACCCGCGCGCGCCGTCCGGCGTAGTCGCTCACACCGCGCCCGGGTTCGTGCGCGGCGTCGACGGCACCGGGTAGCGCTCCCGGCTCGGCGCCGCGGGATCGACCCACATGACGCAGGTGCCGCCGAGGTCATCGATCGGCTCCCTCGTCACCGGATACACGAGGACCAAGGCGTCGCAGCCGAGCTCGGCGGCCTTGGCGCGCAACCGCGCCAGGTGGCGATCGCCGGGCGCCCGGTCGGGCCCCGAGGTGAGCTGGGCCACCTCGATCATCGGGCGGGTCGGCCGGCCGGTCGAGATCACCTCGACCTCGTCGGCGGGGCGCGGCGTCAACGGGCGTGGGGACGCGTTCAGGGCCTGGACCTGCACCGCCGTGGTGCAACCGACCACGAGCACCATCGCGAGCGCGATCCGGGCAGCGAACCAACAGCGACGCAGCGTCATCGCGGCGAGCCTAACAACCGCGATGGCCGCGCGTCGACCGACGGCTGGGCCACTGTGATCGCCGCCTCGTCAGAACGCCAGGACCGCCATCGCCTGGAGGACGCCGACCGCGCCGCCGAGGACGCCGCCGACCACGATCAAGGTCAGCTCGTCTTCCTGGAAGACGCCGCGCAGCATGCGCTCGAACTCCGGCTTGGGCAGGCTGGCGAGCTTGTCCTCGACGGTCTTGCGGATGTCGAGGGCGTGGCCGAGGTAGGCCTCGACCTGGGGCCGGACCAGGGGCGCGAGGGCGAACACCCGGGCCACGGTCTGCGCCTTGACCTGAGCGCGCACGTCGTCGCCGACCGGCACCGGGACCAGGCCCTTGACCCGCGCCCACTCGGCGTCGAGGTGGCGCTCGATCGAGGCGGTGATGACCGCGCGCAGGCGCTCGCCGCGGGCGCCGGTCGTGAGGAAGTCGATCACGGTGCGCGGCGTGATCACCTCGGCTGCGGTGCTCTCGCCGTAGTCGGCGGCGATCTGCGGCTGCCGCTTGGGGAACACGCCCTGGTAGCGGAAGACGCCGAGGTAGCGGCGCGGCTCGAGGGGCCGGAAGATCATCTGGATCGCCAGCCAGTTGGTGATGAGCCCGACGATGACGCCGAAGATCGGCATGACCCACCAGTGCTGGAAGGCCTCCCAGATCGCGATCTGCCCGAGCCCGATGATCGCGCCGAACACCGCGCCCGACCACTCGATGAAGCGGAACTCGCTCTTGCCGATCTGCTGGGTCAGCCGCGCCAGGCGTCGGACGTTGGCGCCGGTGAGCTGGTGGCGGACCAGCTCCTGGAGATCGAGCAGCTCGACGGCGGTGGTCTGGACGTCGGCGATCACCTCGCGGGCGATCACCCGCGACCGCTCCTTGACCTGGGCCACGACCATCGCCTGCATCGGCGGCGGCACCTTGTCCCAGGCGCCGGCCATGACCGCGTCGGCGACCTCGGCGACGATCGTCGGCACCTCGGCCTCGACCACCGGCGCGACCAGCGGATCGAGCTGATCGAGATCGGCGCGCGCGACCAGGTCCTGGGACGACAGCAGATCATCCTTGGCGATCCGGCCGAGGTTGGTCGCGAACTTGTCGGAGTGGTGAAAGATGATCCCCTGCCAGCCGATCGGGCCGACCCCGACGCGCTCGGCCGGCCAGAAGATCATCTTCACCGCCTGCCAGTTGGTCAGCCAGCCGATGAAGGCGCTGATCGTCGGGACGGTGAGCAGGAGATAGAGCCAGTAGGGCATGGTCGGCCGGGCCCGAGGATAGGCGATCCCCGGGCCCGGGCGCGACCGGCATCGCGGTCAGCCTGCGCTCTCGAGCTTCGGCGCCGGTCCGGGCGCGGCCCGCGGGGCGAACCGGCGCTCGCGCACCAAGACGCCGCGCCGATCGTAGGTGAGGACCAGCGCCACGTCGGCGGCGTAGCCTCGGCGCAGGACGCTGGCGGACGCCGGCCGTGGCTGACACGGCGCCTTCTCCGGCGGCCCGCCATCCGGTCCTGGCATGCGGTACTTGCCGCACGAACCCGCCGGGTGGTGCTGCCAGACCTCGGTCCGCTGCGCGCGGTGGATGGCGTAGGTGACGGTGAGGTGATCGCCATCCCAGCTCGGCACGAACAGCTCGAGGCGCTGGTCGATGGGTGTAGCTACGAGCGGCTGGCCCGGGGTGTCGCGGTCGGCCGTGCGTAGCGCGCGCTCGAGGGCAGGGGCCGAGCCCGCCGCGTAGACCGTCCAGCGCGCCAGGGCGTCGTCGAGGGCGGCGGCCACGTCGAGGTCGGGGGCGATCGGCTCGATCGCCGACACCGCGAGGAACCACTCGGCCGGCGCCGGCGCGGCGCGGATCAGGCGCACCACGCGGGGCGCTCCGTCAGCGATCGTGGAGAGCCCCGGGACGTCGCGCGGGGCGGCGCGGACTCGACTGTCGGCGATCAACGCCAGGTGTCCGTCGAAGAGCCCGAAGCTGCGCAGCTCGCCGAGCGCGGCCAGGGAGCCCCAGCGGCTGACCGCCGCGATCGCGACCGCGGTGGTCGGCGCGTCGTGGGTCACGGCGAGCGCGGCCACGACGTCGGTGGCGGTGGCGTCGGGGCCGTGGACCGGACCGGTGCCGAGGGGGCCGAGCTGTGCGGCGCAGGCCGCGGTCACGACCAGAGCGAGAGCGGCACAGCGGCGCGGCATCGTGTCGCGATCCTACGCGCGACCGGCCCATCGGGTCTGACGCGCGCGCGCGACCGGCCCATCGGCGGCGCCTGACCGACGGCGAGCGTACAGTCCCCGCGATGTCCACCCCGCCCCGTACCGTCGCGCCCACCGTCGCGCCCACCGTCGCGCCGAGCGTCGATCCCACCGCGACCACCTTCGACGAGCTGGTGATCGGCGCCGGGATGGCGGGGCTGACGGTGGCCGCGCTCCTGGCCGCCGACGGGCGCCGGGTCCTGGTGTGCGAGGCCCACGACACCCCGGGCGGCTACGCCCACACCTTCGGCGTCGGCGCGTATCGCTTCTGCGCCCAGGTCCACTACATCTTCGGCTGCGGCGAGGGCGAGACCATCCACCAGGTGCTGCGCCGACTCGATCTCGCCGACGAGGTCCGGTTCCATCGCCTCGATCCCGAGGGCTTCGATCACGTCGTCGTCGCCGGCGATCGCTACCGCATCCCCAACGGCCTCGAGAAGTTCCGCGACCGCCTGATCCATCGCCACCCCGAGGCCGCGACGCCCTTGCGCGGCTACTTCGACGCGGTCCAGGCGATCGGCCGCGAGCTCGATCGCCTGCCGCCGCGCCTGGGGCTGCGCGAGCTCGCGACCGCGCCGCTGCGGTTCCCACATCTCTTGCGCTACCGGACCTGGACCTTGCAGCGCCTCTACGATCGGCTGCGGATGCCGCGGCGCCTCCAGGCGGTGCTCGCGGGCCAGGCCGGCGACTACCTCCTGCCGCCGGCCGAGGTGGCGCTGCTCCTCCACGTCGCCCTGGTCCGCGGCTACGACCGTGGCGCCTACTACCCCGAACGCCACTTCCAGCACCTGGTCGGCAGCCTCGCCGAGCGCATCGCGACCCGGCCTGGGTGCGCGATGCTCCTGTCGACGCCGATCGAGAAGGTCTTGGTGCAGGGCGATCGCGTGACCGGCGTGCGGGCCCGCGACGGTCGGGTCTTCACCGCGAGGCGCTACGTCTCCAACGTCGATCCGCGGCGGACCGCGCAGATGATCGAGCCGGCCCGGCTGCCGGCGGCGTGGGCGCGCCGCCTCGACTACCGCTACTCGGGCGGCAACCTGACCCTGTACCTCGGGGTCGCCGGCCTCGACCTGCGCGCCCACGGCTTCGGCGCCCACAACGTCTGGCACTACCCTCACGACGATCTGAACGCGATCTACCGACGGCAGGAGGCCCTCGACCTCGACGACCCGTGGCTGTTCATGTCGACGCCGACCCTGCACACCGACGCCCCCGGCCTGTGCCCGCCGGGCCATCAGATCCTCGAGCTGGCGACCAGCGCGCCCCACGCCCACTTCCGGGCGCTGCGCGATCGCGATCGCCGGCGCTACAACCTCGAGAAGAAGCGCCTGCGCGATCGCCTGCTGACGATCGTCGAGGAGCGCTACGTCCCCGGGCTGCGCGCGCACCTGCAGATGATGGTGATGGGGACGCCGGCGACCAACGAGCGGTTCTGCGGCGCGCCGGCCGGCAACGCCTACGGCGCGGCCTTGACCCCGGCGCATGTCGGCCCCGGCCGCGTCGCTCAGGACACGCCGTTCGCCAACCTGTGGCTGGCCAACGCGACCGCGGGCTACCCGAGCGTCGCCGGCACGGTGCGCGCGGGGCTCGATCTCTACCGTCGGCTGGCCGCGGCCTGAGCCGCGCCGGACCTCAATGCCGCAGGAAGTCGGCGGTCACGATCGCGACGAAGGCCAGGCCGATCAGGGCGTACAGGAGCCAGTCGCGGCCTTGGGGAGCGGTCACCGCTCGACCCTAGCGCCCGGCGTCGGCCGTGTCGGTCACCCCTGGGGTAGTAGTCAGGGTGGCCGGGGCCGCCCGATCGCGGTCACGGCACGACCACCGCCAGCGCCGCGGTCTCGATCTGGCACACGTCGGCGCTGCACACCGACAGCTTGAAGGTGCCGCGCACGGTCGTGGGGCCCGGGGTCGTGCGGTCGAAGGACAGGAGGAGCCGTCCGCGGGTGGTCGATCGGGTCGCGAACTGGGCCGGGGCCGACAGGGTCACGCTCGGCTCGACCAGCTTGTGCGGGTAGTCCGGGTTGACCTTGAAGCCGTTGTCGGCGTGGAGGTCGGCGGCGACGGTGCACGGCCCGGTCGGTGGGCAGCCCAGCGGCGCGGCCAGGAGGTGGAAGTTGGGGCCCTCGACCCGGGCGGCGTCGGCCGGCAGCGGTGCGTCGAGGCGAGGATCGGCGGCGGCGCGGGCGGCGGCCCCCGGCGCGCCTGCGGCCGGACCCGAGCGGCCGTCACCGCCGCAGCCCGCGGCGACCAGCGTCAGCGCGACCGCGACCGCGCGGCTCACGAGGCGTACTTCACGCTGCAGCCGTAGGGCTTGGTCAGCGGCGTCGCGACCGGCCGACCGGCCGCCAGGTCGGCCAGCGCCGCGTCGACGTAGTTGATCAGGGTGCCGCCGGCTGGCGAGCCGCCCTCGCCGTCGGGCGAGTTGTCGATCGCGCCAGCGTACACCACGGTGCCGTCGGGGCCGATCACGAACATGTTGGGGGTGTTGGTCGCGCCGTAGGCCTTGCCGATCGCGCCGTCGACGTCGCGCAGGATCGGGTGGCCCAGGCCCCACGCGGTGGCCCGCTCGCTGTTGACCACCGGGTCGTGACCCTGCTTGCCCTCACCACCCGAGTTGATGGCCAGCCACACCACGCCGGCCGCGGTGTGCTTCTTGGCCAGCTCGACCAGCGAGCCCTTGGTGTGGGCCTTCACGACGAACGGGCACTGCGGGTTGAACCACTCGAGGACCACGGTCTTGCCCTTGAACGACGCCAGCGACACCGGCGAGCCGTCGAGCGCCGGCAGCGTGAAGTCGGGCGCCGGCTTGCCGATCACCGGCGAGGTCGGGGCCGGCGGCGGCGGCAGATCGCGCTTGGCGGCGGCGGGCGCCGCGGCTGGTGGGGCCGGGGGGGCCTTGGCCGGCTCGCTCTTCGAGCAGGCCACGAGGGACAGAGACAGAGCGACGAGGGTCGGCGAGCGCATGGGCGACCGTAGCGCACTCGGCCAGCCGCGCCCACTCACGGTCGCGCTCACGAGCCGAGCAGGAGCCCGAGCACCACGGTCGCGGTTGACTCCACCGGCGCGTCGTCGGTGGCGCCGCGCGCCAGCGTGAAGCGGCCGCCGAGGTCGAAGCCGACGAGCTGCGCGCCGCCGCCCAGCATCTCGAAGCCAAAGCCGAGCGCCACGTCGTCGCGGGTCAGGGCCGGGCCGCGCTCGAACCGGTGCTGCTGGCGACCGACGCCGCCCTCGAGGTAGAGCCCGGTGCCGACCGCGCGGGTGCCGAGGCCGACGCGGTAGCGGCCGCCGACACCGATCCGGTGGACCTGGGCGTCGACGGTGGCCACCTCGACCGCGCCGGTGTCCTTGTCGTAGAGCATCCGCTCGGCGCTGCGGCCGACCAAGGTGTACTCGAGGCCGAGGCGGAGCGGGCCGACCTGGCGCGCGACCACCGCGTGGCCGCCGACGTCCTGGTCGAGCTCGGCGGGAAGGAGCATCGCCAGGCCGAGCTCCCAGTGATCGCGGGACAGCGGGGTGTCGGTCGAGAGGATGGCGTCGGTGTCGGCCCGGGCCAACCCGGTCGCCGCCACCAGCGTGGCCAGGCCGATCGCGGTGCGCATGGGTGGTGGACGGCGGCGTCGCGCGCGCTATTCACCCGCCGCGCACTGGGCGCGCCCCGGGCGCTCACCCGGCGGCGCGAGCCGCGCTGCCGAGGAACGGCGGCATCGTGGCCTCGCCGGCGTGGCGAACGCCGTCCTTGCGGAGCGCGGTGCGCACGGTCGCGAGCAAGATCCGCAGGTCGAGGGCCAACGACTGGTGGTCGACATACCAGACGTCGAGGGCGAACTTCTCATCCCACGACAGCGCGTTGCGGCCGTTGATCTGGGCCCAGCCGGTGATCCCGGGCTTGACGTCGTGGCGGCGGGCCTGCTCCGGCGAGTAGCGCGGCAGGTACTCCACGAGGAGCGGCCGCGGACCGACCAGGCTCATGTCGCCGACGAGCACGTTCCAGAACTGCGGCAGCTCGTCGAGGCTGGTGGCGCGCAGGCGATGGCCGAAGGCGGTCAGGCGCTCACCGTCGGGCAGCGGTCGGCCATCGCGATCGACGGCGTCGCGCATCGAGCGGAACTTGACTAGCGTGAAGGGCCGACCGTGGAGCCCGGGGCGGACCTGGCGGAACAGCACCGGTCGGCCGAGGTCCTTGGCCACCGCCACCGCGGTCGCCGCGATCACCGGGGCGCCGGCCGCCAGCGCCACCGAGGCGCCGGCGATGTCGATCGCGCGCTTGACCACGCGCTGCCAGCGCGGCAGGGCCATGGCGGTAGTCTACGCCAATCGGGGCGGCCTCGGTTCATCCCGCCGGCTGCGGCCGTCGCCCCGCGCGCGGCCCCGGGGCTACACTGGGCCGCCGCATGCACGTCCCGTCGCTCCGTCAGAACGTCGCGTGGTCGTTCGTCGGCAGCGTCGCGCTCGCGGTCTCGCAGTTCGCGATCATCATCGCGCTGTCGCATCTGGGCGACGGCGATCACGCGCACCGCAACGGCACCTGGAACTGGGCCCTGACCCTGACCGGCCCGGTGTTCGTGCTCGGCCTCCTGCGGCTGCGCCAGGTCCAGACCACCGACGCCCGCGGCGAGCACAGCTTCGCCGCGTACCTCCAGCTCCGAGGCGCGACCATGTTCGCCGGCCTGCTCGGCATCGCCGCGGTCGTGGCCCTGGCCTATCGCGATCGCACTGGGCTGGCGATCCTCGGGGTCGCGGTCGCCAAGGCCTGCGAGGGGGGCAGCGACGTGGTCTACGGCTACCTCGGGCAACGCGAGCGGATGCGCCAGGTGGCGCTGTCGCAGCTCGGGCGGGCGATCACCAGCCTGGCGCTGGCCGGGACCACGGTCGCGCTCACGTCGTCGGTGGCGCTGGTGGCGTGGGCGGTCGCCGCGGTCTACGCGGCGTGGATGATCGTCGACCTGCGCGCGGTCGACGCGCCGCTCGGGCCCCTCGATCGCGCCGGCGTGGGCGCGCTGTTCCGCCTGGCCTGGCCGCTCGGCGTGGTCAGCGCGATCGGCTCGCTGCAGATCTACGTGCCGCGCTACTTCGTCGAGTATCACACCGGGCGGGTCGAACAAGGCGCGTTCTCGAACCTCATCCAGATCCTCCAGCTCGGCACGATCGTCGTGTCGGCGATGACCACCGGCGCGTCGGCGCGCATGGCCCGGGCGGCCGCGGCCCGCGACTATCACGGCCTCCTGCGCACGCTCAAGGTGCTGGTCCTCGGCGGCCTGCTCCTCGGGGCGGGGGCGGTGATCGTGAGCGCCACGATCGGCGAGTGGCTGCTCGGCCTGGTCTTCACCGCCGAGACCGCGCGCCACGCCGACGTCCTGGTCTGGCTGGCCGTGACCTCGGGCCTGGTCTGGTCCTACGTGTTTCTCGGCACGACCCTCGACGCGCTGCGAAGTTTTCGGGTCCAGCCGTGGATCCACGGCGCCAGCACCGCGGTGATCGCCGGGGCCGCCGCCCTCCTGGTCCCGTCCCATGGGCTCGTCGGCGCGGCCTGGGCGATGCTCATCGGATTCGGTGTAGAATGTGCGCTCTACGTCATCGTGGTCGCCATCCCACTCCGACGCCTGCGCGGGGCCGCTCCATGACCTGGCGGTCCCGGGCGCGCCCGTCGGGGGCGGCGCGGACCAGCGCCGATGACGTCGGCCCGGTGCGGGTCCTCCAGGTCTTCGGCGCCATGAACCGCGGCGGCGCCGAGCTGCGCACCCTCGACGTGATGCGACGTCTCGACCGCCGCGAGGTCGGCCTCGAGTTCGTGGCGCTGTCGGGCCAGGCCGGCGTGCTCGACGACGAGATCCGCCGGCTCGGCTCGACAGTCCACTACTGCCGGCTCGACGCCGGCTTCCCGCTGGCCTTCGCCCGGCTGGTGCGCGCGCGCCGGGCCGCGGTGGTCCACGCCCACGTGTTCTTGACCTCGGCGGTGGTGCTGGCCGCGGCCCGCCTCGGCGGCGCGCGCCGCCGCATCGCGCACTTTCGCTCGACCACCGACGGCATGCCCGACACCGTCCGGCGCCGCACCTACCGGGCGGTCATGCGCCGGATGATGGATCGGGTCGCGACCGATCTGGTCGGGGTCTCGGCCGGCGCGCTGGCTGGCGGCTGGTCGCCGCGCTGGGCCGACGACCCGCGCTGCCAGGTCATCTACAACGGCGTCGACGTCGACGCCTACGCCGCGTCGGGGGCGGGCGCGTCGATCCGCGCCGAGCTCGGCTTGCCGGCCGACGCCGCGGTCGCGGTCCACCTGGCGCGCTTCGACCCGGTCAAGCACCACCCGTTCACCGCCGAGGTCCTGGCCGCGACCCCGGGGCTCCACGTCGCCTTCGTCGGGCTGGGGGGCGCCGACCGCGAGCGCGCGACCCGGGCGCGCCTGGCCGCCCTGGGCTGCGCCGAGCGCGCCCACTTCGTCGGCGAGCGGACCGACGTCGCGCGGTGGTTGGCCGGCGCCGACGTCTCGCTCTTGCCGTCGACGATCGAGGGCCTGCCCGGGGTGGTCCTCGAGTCGCTGGCCGCCGGCACGCCGGTCATCGCCAATGACCTGTCGGGCGCGCGCGAGATCGCGGCCCGGGTCCCGGGGGTGACGATCGTCGACGTCGCGCGCGGCCCGGCGGCCTGGGCCGACGCGGTCCGTCGCGCGCTGGGGTCCGGCCCGACGGCGCGGGCGGCGCTGCGGGCGGCCCTGGCCGACAGCGTCTTCACCCTCGAGCACGCGACGGCCGCGCACCGCGCGCTGTGGCTGGCGGGAGCGACCGCCTGATGTGTGGCATCGCCGGCTTCCTCGAGCTCGCTCGCCCGCGACCACGGGCCGAGGCCGCGGCCCTGGTCGGCGCCATGGGGGCGGCGATCGCGCACCGCGGTCCCGACGGCGCCGGGGTGTGGGTCAGCCCCGATGGCGCGTGCGCCCTGGCCCACCGCCGGCTGGCGATCGTCGAGCTGTCGGCGGCCGGGGCCCAGCCCATGACCTCGCCGTCGGGGCGCTACGTCGTCACCTTCAATGGCGAGATCTACAACCATCGCGAGCTGCGCGCCGAGCTGACCGGGGTGCGGTGGCGCGGTCACAGCGACACCGAGGTCATGCTCGCGGCCTTCGACCGCGACGGCGTGATCGCGACCCTGCCGCGCCTCATCGGGATGTTCGCGCTGGCGGTCTGGGACACCTACGAGCGGACCTTGACCCTGGCTCGCGATCGCCTGGGCGAGAAGCCGCTGTACTGGGGCCGGCTCGGCGACGGCGTCGGCTTCGCGTCGGAGCTCAAGGCCCTGCGGGTCCACCCCGGGTTCGCGCCGACGATCGATCGCGGCGCCTTCGTCCAGTTCATCCGCCACGGCTACGTGCCGGCGCCGCGCTCGATCTACGCCGGCCTCGGCAAGCTGGCGGCCGGCAGCTACGTCGTCCTCGGTCGCGAGCCCGACCCGACGCCGCGCCGCTACTACGACCTGGTCGAGGTCGCGCGCCGCGGTGTCGCCGCGCCCCTGGAGGTGACCGCCGCCGAGGCCGCCGATCGCGTCGACGCCGCGCTGCGGGTCGCGGTCGCGCGCCAGGCCGAGGCCGATGTCCCGGTGGGCGCGTTCTTGTCGGGCGGCGTCGACTCGTCGCTGGTCGCCGCGGTCATGGCCGCGGTCGCGCCGGGTCGGGTCCGGACCTTCCACATCGGCTTCCACGAGACCAGCCACGACGAGTCGAGCTACGCCGCCGCGATCGCCCGCCGGCTCGGCGTCGAGCACACGATGCTGGTCGCGACCCCGAGCGCGTGCCTGCCGATCGTCCACGAGCTGCCGCGGATCTACGACGAGCCGTTCGCGGACTCGTCGCAGCTCCCGACTACGCTCCTGGCGCGCCTGACCCGCGACCACGTCACGGTCGCGCTCTCGGGGGACGGCGGCGACGAGCTGTTCGGCGGCTACCACCACTATGCGCTCTTGCGCCAGGTGGCGCGGCTGTACGCCGTGCCGGGGCGACGCCTGGTGGCGCGCACGACCCTGGCGTCCTTGGGGCGGGCCGCGGCCCTGGCCCCGGCCGGCTCGCGGGCCCGGCTCGCGATCGAGTGGCTGCGGCGGCGCGTCTTCTTCGCGGCCGCCGACGATCTCGACGCCTTCTACCGGGCGGCGATGTCGATCTGGGCCGAGCCCGAGCTGGTGGCGCCCGGCCTGGCCGAGCCGGCCGGGCTCTTGCCGCTGGCGCCCGACGTGCTGCGCGCCTCGCCGGTCGAACGCGCGATGCTGGCCGACGCGCTCTTGTTCCTTCCCGACGACATCATGGCCAAGGTCGATCGCGCGACCATGTCGGTCGCCCTCGAGAGCCGGGCGCCGTTCCTCGACCCGGGCGTGGTCGAGCTGGCCTGGCGGTTGCCGTACGCGCGCCGGGTCGGCGACGGCCCGGGCAAGGCTGCGCTGCGTGGCGCCTTGGCCCGCTACCTGCCGCCGGCGATGTTCGAGCGTCCCAAGCGCGGCTTCGCCGTGCCGCTCGGCGGCTGGCTGCGCGGCCCGCTGCGCGACTGGGCCGAGGCCTTGCTCGCGCCGACCGCGCTGGCCGCCGACGGCCTCCTCGACGTCGCCGTGATCCGGTCGCGCTGGGAGGAGCACCTGCGCGGCCAGCGCGACTGGCACGCCTGGCTGTGGATCATCCTCGTGTGGCAGGCCTGGCGAGCCGCCAACGGCACCGCAGCGCGTGGGGTGGCGGCGTGACGGCGGTCGCGGGCCGGCGACGCTCGCCGTGGCCGGTGCTCGAGCTCCTGGCCCACGGGCTCATCCTGGTGGCGCTGGTGATCTTCCGCGCCGACCTGATCACGCTCGACCTCGAGACCGCCTGCCAGCTCTCGTCGGTGATCGTGGTGTTCGCGTGCTTCACCGTGGTCCGGACCGCGCCGCGCGGGATGTGGTCACCGTCGTCGGTCTTCCTGATCATGGTCGCGCTGTTCCACGCCGGCTTGATCATCCCGTGGGCGCTGGGCCACCGCCCGGGCGGCACCGTGCGCGATCCCCTCGACCTGTGGCTGTTCCGCGACAGCACGATCGTCGCGATCTGGCTGACCGATCTGGCGTGCGTCGGCTACGTCTTCGGCGCCCGGCTGGCGGCCCTGCGCCCGGCGCGCCACCGCCGGGTCGGCCCCCGCGATCACGAGCTCGACGGCATCGTCACGCTGGTCGGCACCGCGATGGTCATCGGATCGCTCTTGGCCTGGTTCGCGTTCGCGCTGTCGTCGGGCGGGCTGCGCCTGATCTTCGGCTCGTACCTGGCGTTCCTCGACGCCACCGAGACCACACCGATGCCGGCCATCTACCTGGCGACCGACCTCGGGATCGTCCTTCTGGCGGCGTCGCCGTGGTCGCGCGGCCACGCGGTCTCGGCGGCGTTCTTCGTCTTGTGGGCGGCGATCGCGTTCCCGCTCGGCCTGCGCGGCGAGGTGTTGTTCCCAGTCCTGACCGCGCTGTCGGTGTGGGCCTATCGCCGGGTCCCGATCAAGCCGCGCCGCGCGGTGATCCTGGCGATCGCGCTCCTGGCGGCGATCGCGGTGATCCGCAACGTCCGCTCGGTCGGCGTCTCGAACATCGGCGAGGCCAGCCTGTCGATCAACCCGCTCGACGGCGTGGCCGAGATGGGGGCGTCGCTGCGCCCGGTCTCCGAGGTGGTCTTCTGGCACGAGATGGGCGACGACTTCGACGACGGCGCGACCTACTGGGCGCCGATCGATCGCTTCCTCTACTACATCGTGCCGGGCTGGACCCGGCCGCCGATCGACGAGGATCGCCGGGTCATGACCAACCTGATCATGGAGCGCGCCGGCCCGATCGGGTTCTCGGTGGTCGCCGAGGCCTACCGCAACTTCGCCGCGATCGGCGTGGTCGCGGTGCTGGCGCTCCTCGGCTTCATCCTCGGCCGGCTGTCGGCGTGGCCCGACGATCGGGTCTACCAGTGCGTGGCCGGCGTCACGCTGACCGCGCTCCTGGCCCACGTCCGTAACACCTTCGTCCCGGTCCCGGCCCAGCTCATGCTCGGCTTCGCGCTCATCGCGGCGCTGGTCGTGTTCGCGCGCGCCCGCAGCGAGCGGACCCAGGTCGCACCGCGCCGGCGATGACGATCGTCGGTGCCCAAAGGATTCGCGATGGTGCTACGCTCACCGCGATGGAGGAGTCGAGCGACCGGTTGACCGCGACTGCCCACTGGGACGCGGTGCATCGCACCAGCGCCTCGAGCGGGCGGCTGCGCACCTTGGCCCGCACGGTGCTGGGCGAGGAGGCCTTCGACTTCTTCGTCCAGGGTGGCTACGTCGGCTACTCCTTCCGCGAGCTGTTGCGGCCGCTGGTCCGGCCCGGGCAGCGGATCCTCGAGGTCGGCAGCGCCCCCGGCCTGGCCCTGGCCAAGCTGGCGCGGTCCCTCGAGCTCGACCCGTGGGGCCTCGACTACAGCGAGGCCGGCGTCGTCGCCAATCGCGCGACCTTCACCAGCTTCGGCTTCGACCCCGGCCATGTGCTCCTGGCCGACTTCTTCGGCGACGCCATCGTCGCCGACCACGGCGCGGGCTTCGATCTGGTGATGTCGCATGGGTTCATCGAGCACTTCCGCGACGTCCGCCCGGTGGTGGCGCGCCACGTCGCGTTGACCCGGCCCGGTGGGCTGGTCGCGATCAGCATCCCCAACTACGCCGGCCTCAACGCCGCGCTCAAGCGCTTCTTCCACCCCGACCTCCTGGCCGCGCACAACCTCGACATCATGAGCCGCGACCGCTTCGCCGAGCTGTTCGACGACCAGGGGTTGGCGCCGATCTTCTGCGGCTACCTGGGCGCGTTCCAGTTCGGCTTGTTGACCACCCCGCCGACCTCGCCCAAGCGCCACCTGCTGGCGGCGACGCGCTGGCTGCAGATCCCCCTCGATCTGGCGCAGCGCCGGCTGTTCGGCGCCAACTCGCCGGAGCTGCCGGGCCTGTCGCCGTACCTGTACTACGTCGGGCGCCGGCTGGCGTGAGCGCGGCCGAGGCGCTGGGCTGACCCGTCAGGTGTGACCGGGCGGGCGCGACCGCGGCTGGCTCACCCCGGCTGGGTGTCGAGGGAGGCCTGGGCCGCGGCCAGCATCCGCACCACCCGAACACCGCTGGCGGCGTCGGTCCGCGGGACGGCCCGCCCGGCGATGCAGTCGAGGAAGTGCGCGACCTCGGCGACCAGGGGCTCGACCATCGGCACCTGCGGGATCGTGACGTCGCCGTTGCGCAGGGTCAGGTACTCGGCGAACGACGCGAAGGCCGGCGGCCGGTCGTAGCCGCGATCGTAGATGTGCAGCTTGTCGGGGGCGACGTCGTCGAACTCGACCATCTTCTTGGCGCCGACCACGACCATGCGGCGCTCCTTGCGCGGGTTCAGCCACGACACGTGGACGTGGGCCAGGCTGGGGCCGCCCGGCGTCGGGGCGAAGCCGAGCGTCACGAACACCACGTCGGGGATGCCGGGCTGGAGGAAGCTCTGGCCGCGCGCGGTCACGCTGGTGATCGGCGCGCGCACCAGGTAGTCGATCATCGACAGGTCGTGCGGGCCCAGGCTCCACAGGGCGTTCTCGTCGGAGCGCAGGCGGCCGAGGTTGACCCGGGTCGACGACAGGTAATACAGGTCGCCCAGGTCGCCGCGATCGATCAGCGCGCGCAGGCGCTCGACCACCGGGTGGTAGAGCATGAGGTGACCGACCAGGAGCACCGCGCCGCTGGCGGCGGCGGCGGTGGCCACCGCCTCGGCGTCGGCGACCGACAGCGCCATCGGCTTCTCGACCAGGACGTGGCGCCCGGTGGCCAGGGCCCGGAGGGCGAGCTCGGCGTGGGTCGACGACGGCGTCGCGACCACCACCGCGTCGACGTCGGCCGCCGTCAGCACGTCGTCGACCCGCTCGGTCAGACGAGCGCCGGGCGCGACCGCGTGGGCCCGGGCCAGCGCCGCCGGATCGCGATCGCACACCCAGGTCAAGGCCGCGCCGTCGGCGGCCGCGACCACCCGCACCAGCGACGCGCCCCAGGTGCCGGCGCCGATGACCGCGACGCGGATCGGCACCGCGGTCAGAACGCGGCGCGACCGCCGAGCATCAGCTCGTGGCGGGTGTAGCTCGGGTCGTCGGTGCCCATGAACGACGACTGGTAGTCGGTGGCGTCGATCTGGCCGAGATACGAGGCCGACAGGTAGTAGCGATCCGACAGCACGTACTGCGCGCGGGCGGTGGCGCCGAGGAGGAAGTCGTCGCGCGACGGCATGCCGATGCCGTCGATGCCGCGGTAGCTGCGCAGCCGGAGATCGAGGCCCCCGGTCAGGAGCAGCTTCTCCATCACCTGCTGATCGAGCTTGGCCAGGATCTTGTGATCCTTGTAGTAGTTGGCGTTGATCGAGTCCTCGTAGTCGTGGTTGTACTCGACCACGATCCGGCCGGTCGGCCCGTAGGCGTAGCCGAGCTCGGCGCCGAGGAGCGGACCGTTATAGCCCTCGCCGGCGGAGTACGACGAGTAGCCCCAGCCGAGGTGCAGCTTCAAGGTCAGCGGCTCGGTCAGGGTGGTGGCGACGCCGACCAGGCCGCGGATCGGCAACGACGAGTTCTTGGTCAGCGAGCCCGACTGCACCTGGGCCTCGCCCAGCGCGCCGAAGAAGCCGACGCTGACGTCGCCGAAGAACCGGGTGTACGGCAGCCACTGCCAGTCGCTGCGCAGCGCCAGCGTGTGGTTCATCCGGTTGGCGACGCCCGAGTCGCCCTCGAGGATCATCGTCGAGTTCTCGTAGCGAGCGCCGGCCGAGATGCTGCGGCCCTGGGGCTGCCAGCGCATGCCGAGCTGGAGCAGGTTGTCGATCCGGTTGGTCGACGACGGGTCCTCGAAGTTGCGCGGCCGGGTGTCGCGCTGCAGGCGATCGTCGGCGACGAAGGTCCAGTTGCCCTGGGGGTAGACCTGGAAGTGGCCCTGCACGTCGAGCGCGAGGTTGCGCTGCTCGGTGGTCGAGAAGTTGTCGTAGTAGAGGTACTCCTCGTACCGCAGGCCGCCGCTGGCGCGGAACTCGAACGTCGGCGGGGCCGGCTCGTTGCCGGGCTCCTCGCCGGGGATCGGCTCCTCGGGCTTGGCCTTGTCGGAGGCGACCGCGAAGTTGACCAGGAGCCGCAGGAGGCCCGAGGTCACCGGCGACTCGTCCTCGTAGAAGACGTTGTTGATCACGCCGAGGTCGGCGCCGACCGTCGGGTGCAAGACGGTGCCGGGCGACACCTCGACGCCGCGGCCCTCGACGGCCTCCTGCGCGTGGGCGACCCCGACCTGGGTGACGCCGAGCGCCAAGACCGACGCCAGCGCGCCCGCGAGGCAAGACGAAAGAGTTCGCATCGGGGTTCTCGGTTACTGCGGCGCGAACGGGCTGGCGTAGGCCGGATCTTCGAGGGGGGCCTCGAACGGGTCCTCGCCGCTCGAACGGCCGACGTCACCGTCGATGGTCGGGTCGTGGGGGATCGCCGGGCCGTCGACCGTGACGTCGTTCTTGCCGATGAAGTGCAGCTCTTCGCCGATGCAGGTCTGGGCCTCGTTGGCGGCCTGGGTCGCCTTCTCGGCGGCGATCGTGATCTGCCCGAACTGGTGGACCTGCTCGTTGCGGTCGCCCTGGACCTTGGCCTCGGTGAAGTTGTCCTCGGCGCCGTCGGCGATGTTGAGGAGCTGCTTCACGACCAGGAGCTGCTCGTTGACGCAGTTGAGCTTGATGACGTCCTTGGCCTTGGTGGCCGAGGCCTTGAGCTCGAGGACCCGGCGGTGCAGGCCCTCCATGTTGGCGATGAGCTCGTCGGACTTCTGGTCCATCTCCTGGGCGGAGAGGTTCGAGGTCTTCTCCGACGGCAGCGCCAGGTCGGGCTCCGGCGCGGGCGGCGTTGGGGCAGGCGCTGGGGCCGGTGCCGGGGTAGGCGCGGGTGCGCCCGCGCTCGGAGTACCCGCGGTCGGCGTGCTCGGGCTACCTCCCGAAGGGGTAGCGCCAGGCTGCGCGGACAGCACCCCGCCACCGACGAAGGCGGCAGACAGGATCGCGGCGACGAGGAGGCGTGAACGCATGGCTTTCATCCTGGCGGTGACCGAGGGACGGCCGCCCGTTTGGGATCGTCGGTGGATGCTACGCGGATCGACCGGCAGCGTCAACCTGGGGAATTCCCTTCGGGAACAGGCGCACGGTTCGTTGGATACCGCAGGGGGGCCCGGTGTTCAAAGTCCCCGTCGTTTTCCGGCCGCGGCGGTCCCGGCGGCGCGGCCGAGATCACACCCCGAGGCGGGTCCGGAGCGAGGCCCCAGCCAGGCCCAGGAGGTCGCGCGGCCGGTCGTGGATCGCGACCTTGCGCAGGATCTGGAGCCAGCGCGGCGGCAGCTCACCCCGGAGCAGCTCGAGAACGCCAGGAAACACGGCTAGTTCGAGGAGTCGAGCGCGACCGAGCGCCTCCAGGTAGGCCTCGAGGAGCCGGTGGGCCCGCGCCAGTCCCCAGGCCCCGGCCGGGGGTGGCCCCGACAGGCGGGCGACCAGGCGGGCGGCGTCGGCGAAGGCGATCAGGGGCACCGCGAACTCCTGGCGGGCCATGTGCGCAAGATGTATCAGGTATTGCGAGGTCGGGTCGGCCACCAGGCTGCCGTCTGGCAGGGGCGTCGCGTTCCACCAGACCGCGTCCAGGTCGAGGGCCATGCGGCCGCGCTGGACCATCGATCGGTGCAGATCGATCGCGCTCTCCCGACGGCGGAAGGTGACGGCGTGGTTGGCCGCTGAGCGCTGGTTGCGCTTGCCGTCGTCGACGTAGCCCAGGGCCCGGAGCCGGCCGGCCGCCTCCGCGAACCGCGGCCCGGGCACCAGCAGGTCGATGTCGGTCATCGGCCGTTCGGCGGGGTCATCGTAGAGGGTCGCGATGTAGGCGATCCCCTTCAGCCGGAGGACCGGGAGGTCGCCGAAGGCGCCGAGGACCTCGGCGAGGAACCCGGCCCGGCGCTCGGCGTGGAGGGCCGCGGCAATATAGTCGGACCGGAAGCCCGGGAACCCGGCGCGGTGTGCCAGGGGCGCCAGTAGGTGGCGGCGTACCCGGGCGGGATCGAGGGTCGCGCCGGTGGTGGCCGGGGCCCGATCGCTGTCTGCGGCTCCGCTGGCCGCCCCGCCTGCCCCCCCGCCGGCTGCCCCGGGGTCGAGCAAGGTGGCGACCAAGCCGAGGAGCCCTCGATCGGCGTCATCCGGCGGCCCACGCACGTCGGCTACCCTGGCTCGATCGGCAAAAGCGTGCAATCACCCCTAGCCAGATTTCCGACGGGCGCAGGCCCATCGGCGGAAAATATGTCGTCCTGTATATTTTCCCTTGCGGAATATGCAGCGAGACATATTATGCCGCTCATGACGCCGAACCTCTCGTCTCCGTTGACTCTTCCCGGAGGCGCGACCCTCCCCAACCGCCTGGCCAAGGCGGCCATGAGCGAGGCCCTGGCCGATCGCGCCGGCGGTCCGACGGACGGCTTGATCCGGCTCTACGAGCGGTGGGGCCGGGGCGGCGCGGGCCTGCTCATCACCGGCAACGTGATCGTCGACCCCGACGGACGGGGAGAGCCCGGCAACGTCCTCGTGCTCGACGACCGCCACCGGGCTGGCCTGACGCGGTGGGCCGAGGCCGCCCAGGCCCACGGCGCCCGCCTGTGGATGCAGCTCAACCACGCCGGCCGCCAGTCGCCGCGCAACCTGACCCCGCGCCCGGTCGCGCCGTCGGCGGTGCCGCTGCGCGGGTTCGCCGGAGCCTTCGCGGCGCCGCGCGCCCTGACCGACGCCGAGGTCCATGCGGTGATCGCCCGGTTCGCCACCGCCGCCGCGGTCGCCAAGGACGCCGGGTTCGCCGGCGTGCAGCTCCACGGCGCCCACGGCTACCTGGTCAGCCAGTTCTTGTCGCCGCTGACCAACCAGCGCGACGACGCCTGGGGCGGCGATGCGGTGCGCCGCCGGCGGTTCCTGACCGAGGTGATCGCGGCGATGCGCGCCGCGGTCGGCCCGGGGTTCCCGATCGGCGTCAAGCTCAACTCGGCGGACTTCCAGCGCGGCGGCTTCACCGTCGAGGAGGCCATGGCGGTGGCGGCCGAGCTCGGCCCGGCCGGCGTCGATCTGCTCGAGGTCTCGGGCGGCAACTACGAGAGCCCGGCGATGGCCGGCCGCGGCGAGCTGCCGACCGAACAGCGCGCGAGCTCGGTGGCCCGCGAGGCCTACTTCCTCGACTACGCCCGCCAGCTCCGGACCGCCACCGCGGTGCCGCTGCTCTTGACCGGAGGCCTGCGGACCCGCGCGACCATGCTCGAGATACTCGGCGAGGGCGCGGTCGACGTGATCGGCTTGGGCCGGCCGCTGGCGGTGGCGCCCGACCTGCCGGCCGGGCTCCTCGACGGTACGGTCGAGGCGGCGCCGGCCCCGCGCATCCGCAGCCGGATCCGCAAGGTCGACGACGCGCTCCAGGTGCTGTGGTTCCAGGACCAGCTCCGGCGCATGGCGCGCGGCGACGAGCCCGACCTCGGCCTGGGCACGACCGGGGTGCTCATGCGCGCGCTCGGCGCCAAGGTGTTCTCCCGCGCCGGCCGACCCGTCGAGGCCACGCCGTGACCGCGCCGACCAAGGGCGAGCGGACCCGCGCCAAGCTGATCGCCGCCGCCGGCGCGCTGGTCCGGCGTCGCGGCTACCACGCGACCGGGCTGGCCGACGTCGTGGCCGCGGCCGGGGCGCCTCGCGGCTCGCTGTACTTCCACTTTCCCGACGGCAAAGATCAGCTCCTGCAGGCGGCCCTGGCCGAGGCCGGCGCGACCTGGCGAGCCCGGCTCGAGGCGGTGATCGCGGCGGCCCCCGACGTCGGCGCCGCGATCGACGGCGTGTGCGACGCGCTGGCGGCGTCCTTGGTCGAGTCGGACTACCAGGACGGCTGTCCGTTCGCGACCGTCGCCCTCGAGGCCGCCGCGCTGTCGCCGGCGGTGCGGGCCGAGATCGCCTGCAACTACCAGGCGTGGATCGCGCTCATCGCCGCGCGCCTCGACGCCCTCGGGGTGCCGGCGGTCGCGGCCACGCGCCTGGCGACCTTCGTCCTCGCCGCGGTCGAGGGCGCGCTGCTCCTGGCCAAGGTCGAGCGCTCGCGCCGTCCCCTCGACGAGGTCGCCGCGACCCTGCGGCTCCTCGCGGTTGGCCTCGGGCCTCGGGCCGGCGTTGCCGAGCCGGCAGCGGGCGTGTAGCGTACCGATATGGCGCGGTACCAGCGCAACCCGCAGACCGCCGGCCGGATCATCGATGGCCAGGCCTTCGTGGTCACGCCCGACGACAACAAGCTGCACACGCTCAACGGCGCGGCGACGCTCCTGTGGACGCTCGCGGCCAGCGGCGCCTCGGTCGACGACGCCGCCGCGGCGCTGTGCCGCGAGTACGAGATCGACGACGCGACCGCGCGGACCGACGCCGCGGCCTGCCTCGACGACCTGGTCGCGCGTCAGATCCTCGTCGTCGCGTCGTGATCGATCGGCGGGCGGTGGCGGCGGGCTACGACGCCGCGGCCGACGGCTACGATCAGCGCCACGGCGATCGCCCTGGGCGGGCGCGGGCGGCCGCGATCGATCGGGTGCTGCTCGGCGCGTGCCGTGGGGCCACGCGGGTCCTCGAGGTCGGAGTCGGCACCGGTCGGCTCCTGGCCCAGGTCGACGCCCCGGTCCGGATCGGCCTCGACGTCGCGCCGCGCATGCTGGCGGTGGCGCGCGGCCGCGGCTTGACCGTGGTGTGCGCCGACGGGGCGGCGGTGCCGTTCGCGGCCGGCAGCTTCGACGCGGTGATCGCCGGCAAGGGCGCGCTCCGCTACCTCGCGCCGGCGGTGGCGCTGGCCGAGAGCTACCGGGTCCTGGCGCCCGGCGGGCGGCTGGCCTTCCATCTCTACGGCGGTCGCACCTGGTCGCCGCGGCGCGCGCCGCCGCCGACCGACGGCTTGTGGCAACCGGCCTCGACCGCCGAGCTCATCGCCGCGGTCGCCGCCGCCGGCTTCACCGTCGAGCGGATCGCGCGCTGGCGCTCGATCCGCGTCTGGCCCTACGCCCTGGCGATCCCGGCGGCCGTCGACGACCGCGCGCCGGTCCAGCTCTGGAGCCACGTCGCGGTCGTCGCGCGCCGGTGACGTGGTGCGGCTCAGGCGGCGGCCGCTCGTGGCGGTCGCGGGCCCAGGCCATGGCGACGCCCCCGCGCGAAGCCGACCGTCGCCAGCACCGACGCCAGGAGCGCGCCGACGCCGCCGACCGGCAGGAGCGTCGCGCCGTAGCGCAGCGTGAACAGCTCGCGCTCGACCTCGGCGTTGGCCTCGCGCACGACCCGCTCGAGGACCAGGTGGACCGCCGCCGTGAGCGCCGCCAGGATCACCGCGGTCGCGATCGTGCCGACCAACCGGAGCACATGGGACCGCGGCGTCAGGCCCCACGCCAGGAGGGCCAGCGCGACCGACAACCCGAGCACGCCCCACAACACACCGGCGACGATCTGCCCGACCAGCTTGACGTCCTCGTCGCGTAGCTCGTCGAGGGTCGCCATCACGTCCTGGACATCGCCGGCCCGCGCTCGCGCGCGCCCGGGCAGCTTGTCGGCGACCTTGTCGAGGACCTTGGCCCCGAGCTTCTTGGCCGTGCTCTGCTTGTAGCTCGCCAGGAAGTCGCGCACGCCGTCGCTCGAGTGACCGAGCGCCCACAGCGAGCGCGAGGTCTTGGCCGCGAACAGTCGCCCGCCGACGTCGAGCTGGCCGACCGGCACGAACGCCGCGACCACACAGACCAGCGCAGACACGACGACGGCGAGGGTGGCGGTGCGCACCGCTCGATCCTGCCCACGAAGCCGCGCGCGCGCCAGCCGTTCAGCCGCGGGCTTCTCGGTCTCGGCCTCAGCCGTCGGTCTCGGTCTCGGCCTCGGTCTCGGTCTCGGTCTCGGCCTCGGTCTCGGTCTCGGTCTCGGTCTCGGTCTCGGTCTCGGCCTCGAGGCCGGGTGGTTCTCACGACGGCGCGAACGCGGCGCGGAAGGCGGCGAGGGTGGTCTGGCCGGCGGAGCGATCGTAGATCGCGAAGGTGACGTGGGTGAAGGCGCCGGCGAAGCGCGGCGCGGCGAGGTGGCGCGCGAAGATCGCGGCGACCTCGGCGGGGGCGTTGCGGAAGACACCGCAGCCCCAGGCGCCGAGGATGAGGCGGCGCGCGCCGGCGGCCTCGGCGACGGCGAGGATCGTCGCGGCCCGGCGGGTCAAGGTCGCGGTGATGGCGGGCCCGGCGCCAGGCTCGCGGCGCAGCGCCTCGCCGGCGTTGGGCGCGGGCGACGTGATGACGTCGGCGCGGAACGCCGTCGGCAAGAGCGCGCCGTCGTCGTCGCGGAAGAACGGCACCGCCGGCGAGTAGATCAGGTGATCGGTGTAGAGCATCGACGCGGTGGCGCGGTTGGCGTCGTAGTACCCGGGCTGGGCGAGGAGCGTCGGGTAGAGCGCCGAGCCCCGGCACAGATCCTCTTCCTGGGCCCGGGCGCTGCCGAGGAAGCCGCCGCCGGGGTTCTTGGCCGAGGCGAAGTTGAGCGCGCACACCGGTCCGGTCGCGGCCAGCCGGCGCGCCGCGGCGCTGGTGGTCTCGGCGGTGACCTCGACGGTGGGCGCGGCCTCGGCGCGGCTGCGCCCCGGACCGTCCACGAGGGCGGCGAGGGCCGCCGGCCTGTACAGTCGGGTGCCGGCGACGGCCGCCGCGATCGCGGCCCGCAGGTCGACCCACCCACCGGCCGCGGTGCGGTAGCCGCCGGCGTCGAAGATCGTGAGGGTCTCGGCGGTGACGTCGGCGAGGCGCATGATCGTGTTGTTTATACACGAACAGGACCGGCCCGGCAATCGAAAAACACGAGCTGGCACGTGCCGACCTGTGCCAGGGCCACAGCGCCGCCGCCGGCCCGGCGCCGGCCCGCAAGAGGTTGAGATCCCACGGCCATGGCCTCGGCACGGCCCTCGCTATCCGGTCGGTGCATGCGGATGCGAAGCGATCGCGACGGAGGTTCTGGAACCGACGGCGGCTGGGGTTCGGCGCCGCCGCCCGGCAAGGCGAGCTTGACCCAGCGGATGGCGCGGTCGCGCCCGTCGCCCGCCGCGGTCCCGGTCCAGCGCGCGATCGATCCGGTCGCGGCCGCGATCCAGCGTCGGCAGCTCGCCCGCGACCTCGACGCCGCGATGGGCTTCTTCGACGAGCCCGCGACCGCGGTGCAGCGCTCGGTCGACGGTCACACCGGTCTGCCCGAGGACGCGATCGCCGCCCACGCGGCCCACGGCGTCGCCGGCAGCGGCGGCGTCCTCCCGCACCTGACCACGATCCAGCGCGCCTTCGGGCCGGCCCACGATCTCTCCGGCGTCCGCGCCCACGTCGGCGGCGCCGCCGCCCAGGCCGCCGACGCGATCGGCGCCCACGCCTACGCCACCGGCAGCGACATCGCCTTCGCCGCCGAGCCCGATCTGTTCCTCGCCGCCCACGAGGCGGCTCACGTCGTGCAGCAGCGCCAGGGCGTGAGCCTGAAGGGCGCGGTCGGGCAGGCCGGCGACGTCTACGAGGACCACGCCGATCAGGTCGCGGCCGCGGTGGTGCGCGGCGAGAGCGTGGCAGACCTGCTCGGTCCCGGCGCGTCGGCGAGCGGCGCGGCGGTCCAGCAGAAGGGCAAGGGCCAGCCGGCAGCGTCGTCGGAGCTGCCGCCGCCCCGGCGTCGCGCCATCGAGAAGCCGCTGCGCGTGGCGCTGGGCGCGACCTTCCACATCCCCTTCGAGGCCGGGCAGTCGGTCGCCTGGGACGACACCGGCCACGTCACCAGCCTCGCCGGCGACGCCTCGCCGGCCGGGTTCCGCGCCACCCAGGAGGGGACGACCCGGATCACCGTGGTCGCCGACGACGACCGACCGGTCGCGGTCTACGCCGTCGAGATCGCCAAGGCCAGCGGGTACGAGGGCGCGCTGTCGGCGGCCCAGGGCACCGGGGCGCCGATCGCCAAGGGCGGCACCACGCGCCTGACCGACACCAACGAGGTGCAGTTCACCTATCGGTTCTCCGAGGTGCCGGCGAAGGACGGCATCACGATCAAGAGCAGCGAGACCGTCAACGCCGGGTCCGAGGCCGCGTGCAAGCTGTCGACCGGGCGCTGGCTCGACGACCGGACGCTCTCATGGACCGCCAAGGTCACGCGGCCGGTGACGTCGACCTTCCACTTCGAGGTGCTCGACGCCGGCAAGGCGTTCTTCACGGAGGACTACCAGATCCGGTTCGAGCTCGACGCCGCCATGGTGCCCCGCGAGGAGACCGAGCACATGAAGATCCGCGGCGACGACAAGCGCGCGTACATCGCGCAGTACCTGGCCGGCTGGCGCAACCGGACCGCGTCGACCTACATCCAGGCCAAGCTCGACGTCAGCAAGCTCATTCAGCGCGACATCGACGCGGGCGCCAAGATCGACGCGCTGGCCATGGGCGTCTTGACCTCGCTCTTCAGCGGCGCGCTCGGCGCGTTGGCCGGGCCGGCGGTGAAAGGCTGGTTGACGACCGACAAGAGCGTCTATGGGGCCGAGCTGGCGTCCGACATGACCAAGACCGTCGTCGGCCAGCTGGTCCAGGGGGGCGGTGCCTACATCGCGCCCGAGAACCCGAACGGTCTCGAGAAGAACGACACCCTCACCCTGATCGAGTACGACCAGAAGTGTCAGGAGGCGATGGGCGCGCTGGCCAAGCGGATGAGCGAACACTACGTGACCGACGACCAGGGCCGCCACGTCTACAAGGAAGACCCGATCGGCATCGCCGACGCGTTCGTGACCGCGGCCAAGCTGCCCTTCGTCGAGAAGTCCGCGGTGGAGGTCGAGCGCCTCGTGTGGATCGAGTGGCTCAAGGCCAACGGCGCCCACGCCTCCCAGGCGCTGTCGCCCGACGGCGAGACCGAGTTCCTCGAGAGCAGCTTCACCGGGAGCAACTACACCGGGGTCATGGCGCGTCTGGCCGAGCTGGGGATCGCCCACGCCGATCCTGACCGGACCTACAACCGCAAGGATCAGGCAAACACGATCTCGACGTACGACGCCTACCTCGAGGACAAGGCTGCGGTCGACGCCGACCTCGCGCTCGAGGGCGCGATGGAGAAGAAGCTCGAGCGCCTGACGGCGAAGCGACACAAGGAGCAGACACGCGACTTCCAGAAGGGCCTCAAGCAGAAGAACGAATAGGCGCGGCAGGTGACGGCTCGAGCCATCACCTGCGGGGCGGCGCCTGCAGGGGACGCGAGTCCGCATCGGCGAACGGCGCAGGGATCTCCGGCGGTTAGCAGCGGCGAGGGGGTTGCATTGCGCCGCTGCATGCCACCTGCCGCGTGTGCGATCGATCAACCCCGCGACCGACCACCCCGCGCCGACCGCGAGCCGGCGGATGCGCTCCTCGGGCAGAGCCCGGCGATGCAGCGCTTGATCTCCGCCATCCCCAAGCTCGCCGCCAGCGACGCCACGCTCCTCATCGACGGCGAGACCGGCACCGGCAAGAGCGTCTTCGCCGAGGCCGTCCACCGCGCCAGCCCACGCGCGAGTCGGCCCTGGATCGTCGTGGACTGCAGCTCGATCCCGCCGACCTTGGTCGAGAGCGTGCTCTTCGGCCACGACAAGGGCGCCTTCACCGGCGCGACCGCGGCCCGCCCCGGGGCCTTCGAGGCCGCCGACGGCGGCACGGTCTTCCTCGACGAGATCGGCGAGCTACCGGCCGAGATGCAACCCAAGCTCCTGCGCCTGCTCGAGACCCGCACGGTCACGCGGATCGGTCGGGTCGAGGCCCAGACCCTCGACGTGCGCATCATCGCCGCCACCCACCGCGACCTGTCCGACATGGTCCGGCGCGGCGGCTTCCGCTCGGATCTCTACTACCGGTTGAACGTCGTCCGGGTCCACATTCCGCCGCTGCGCGAGCGCCGCGAGGACATCGCGCTTCTGTGCGCGCGCTTCTTCGCCGAGGCGGGGCAGCGCCGCCCGTCCGACGCCCAGCTCGCCGCGTTCGCCAGTCGCGACTGGCCGGGCAACATCCGCGAGCTGCGGCACGCGATCGCCAGCGCTGCGCTCCTCGAGGAGGTCGGGGGACTACTCGGCGAGCCAGCGCCACAACCCGTGGCGCCGGCCTTCGACGCGAGCGAGCGCTTCGACCCCGCGCTGCCGTTCCGCGATGCCAAGGAGCAGATCACCGCCCGCTGGGAGCGGTGGTATCTGCACGAGCTGATCACGCGGACCGGCGGGAACCTGTCGCAGGCGGCGCGCACCGCGCAGATGGATCGTCGGTACCTGCGCGAGCTGCTGCGGCGCCATGGCGTGCGCTGAGCTGGCGCCGCTCTCTGGTCAGAACGGCTCGAGGGGGTCGACCACCTCGCACTTCAGGCCGCGCTGCGGCGGCGTGATCGGCGGCGCCGGGTTCTGGATGAACAGGCCGGTGACCGCCGGGCGCTGGGTGACCTTGCCCAGGTTGTCGATGCCCGACTTCACCTGATAGCCGTTGTACTTCACCGACGGGTGTCCGCCGACGATGTGGTCGTGGTAGCCGTTCAGCAGGCCGTCGATGACCGTGAGGATCGGGTCGACGCAGGTGAGGTAGGTCGTCAGCGTGCCCTGGGTGAAGGTGCACTCCGAGGTCAACCGCTTCACCTGGGCGGCGATGTCGACGCACTTGTCGCCGTTGGTCGCGGTCAGGTGGTCCTGCAGCGTGCCGCGGCCGGTCCAGATCTGCGACTCCGGTTCGCCGGGGCGCCCGGCGCACCACTTGACCATGCAGTGCTCGCCCTCGCAGTTGGTCTCGCGCGGGTTCTGCATCGACGTCCAGCGCGCCGGCTTGTCGCGGCTGGCCGGCACCACGCAGTCGGGCTGGCCCTCGTACGTGCAGTGATACAGCGCTGCGTCACCGGTGGTCGGGAACTGCTGCAAGAGCGACAGCCCGAGCTGGGCGATGGCCGGGACGATGTCGCAGTTGTTCTTGGCCGACGGGTTGTTCCACCACCAGCCATTGACGTTGTTGACCGAGCCGACGTTGAGCGACGTCGGCAGGCCCCACACGTTGGTCGCGATCGCCCCCATGCTGTGGGCGAACGTGCCGTCGGGGAGACCCTCGCACGAGCCCCACTTCTCGCGCATCGTCGTGCAGTCCGAGCCGCGCTTGTTGCCGCGCAAGAGCTCGGTGACGTTGATCGTGTCCGCCAGGAGCTGACGGATGACGCTGGACGAGTTGCCGCCCGACGACGTCACGTCGAGGTTGGCCGCGGTCGCCGAAGCGCCGCCGCCCGCCGGGTTGAAGTAGCCCTGCACGAACACCGACGCCCGGTTGGGGCCACAGAACGTGGCGACCATCGGCGGCAGGGCCTTCGGCGGATCGGCCATGGTGTAGCCCGCCGCGTCGCCCATCCCGCGCAGCGAGCCGTACGTGTAGATCCACTGCCGGTAGGTGCGCCGGGTGCTGAAGATCTCCGTCCAGGCGTGGCTGATCGCGCCGGTGATGAAGCGCATCGGCTGGCTGCGCTCGAACTTGAGCTCGCCGTTCACTAGCCGTTCGAACAAGAAGATCCACGGATCGGTCGCCGGCGGACGACGGGGATCGTAGGCCGGGATGGTCAGCGTGTTCGCGTACCACTTGCCAATGCCCATGTCCTCGGTGGTCGAGGTCTCGACGCGCGCGCATGGGTCGCCGTTAGGGTCACCGTTCGTCCACTCGTAGTGCCTGCCAGGCTCGCCGTCGGGCAGGCTACCGGTGCCGGCGGAGATGAACGAGTTGGCGAGGTCGTCGCGGCAGGTCTCGAGCGCTTCGCGCACGCCGTGGTTCTGCACGGTGCAGGCGGTCTCGGCCTCCTTCTGGCGATCGCGGATGACGGTCGCGACGCAGCCGGGGTTGGGCACCAGGTCGCCGGTCACCGGATCGCACTCGTAGGGCGAGCACGACTTGCCGGCCTTGCAGAACCCGTAGTCGTAGCGATTCTGCGGCAGCGGCCCCCAGTAGTTGGGACCGCCCAGGCGATCGATGTCGGTCAGGTAGGTGCCGTCGCACCGCCGGGCGCCGCGGCAGGTGTTGAGGTCGGTGGCGTTGGCGCTCGAGCAGGTCGGGCTGGCGACGCCGAGTCGGCACGCCTCTTGGGCCCAGGCGTCGGGCGCCGGGGCGGCCACGAGGACGGTCGAGACGACGAGCGCGAGACGGAGCGGGGTCATGGGTTCTCCTCGGATTCGAAGGGGGTGTCGCCGAGCTGCGGGGCGAAGTCGGGTCGGTCGTCGGGGGCCGCGGTCGTGGGTGCGGTCATCGGTGCGGTCGGGGCCGCGCCGGCCACCTCGCCGCCGCCGGCCTTCATCAGCTCGAGCATCAGGCCGGCGTCCAGGGCCGCGAACACGTTGCGGGCGCGCTCGACCGCGCCCGGCTCGTCGCGCTCGACCTCGTCGGCGTGGGCCTCGGCGTAGTCCCACATCAGCTTGCGCCACACCACGCAGATCCGCTCGACGTCGCGCGCGAACCGCGGGTCCTTGGTCGCGCGGTCGCTGTCGCGGGCCAGCGCGCACGCGCTGGACTCCGGAGCCTCGGCCCGATCGAGCGCGAGGCGCAGCAGCACGACCTCCGGGTCGTCGTTGGTCGCGAGCAACCCGAGGGCGCGCTCGACCTGGGACTCGCTGAGCTGCGCGACTTCGAGCTCGGGCAGACCGCGCGCGACCAGCGCGGCGCGTGGCGCGTCGGCGGGCGCGGCGGGCGTCTCGGCGGGTGGTCGCGCGCGCGGGCTACGCGTGGTGGTGGCGATCACCAGCGCTACGCCGAGCGCCGGCACGACGAGGCCGATCTTCCAGCCTCGCCCTCGATCTGGCTGCTTCATGGGGAACCTCCAGGTCGAACGCTTCAGCACGCGTCATGCCAGCGCGCAGCGCACGCGAGGACGGTGCTGCGCACGCTTCGTGCAGTGGCCGCGATCCGCCGATTCACCGAACGACCAAAGGAGCACTCCATGATCCGTCCGCTCATCGCCTCCGTGTTCGCCCTGTCGTGTCTCGTCGCCTGCGCCACCGAGGAGGAGCTGGCCGCGCCGAACGCGTCCCTCGATCAGGCGCTGGCCGCGCCCATCACCGTGCGCTACGTGAGCGAAACCGCGGAGACGATCCGGGTCAGCGCCTATGTCTCGGCAGCGCCTCGGGGGCTCGCCCTCAACCTGACCTTGCCGCTGGTCGGCGCGGCCTCGATGCCGCCGGCGGTCGCCGAGCGGCTGCGTCGCGACCACGAGCTCGAGGTCACGATCGTCGATGCCATGGCCGGCTGGTCCGTGCGCGCGCCGGACAACCAGCTCGAGACGTTGGCCACGGCGACGCTGGCCGAGCGGATCGCGACCGCGAACGAGTTCTCGACCTTGTGTGGCGACGACATCGCCCAGGCCACGGTGCAACTCACCGACGGCGACGCCGAGTTCGTTGCCCGGGTCAGGGCTCAGCATCCGCTCCGGCCCTACGGGCTCCACGCCACTACGGGCTGCCTGGAGGAGGGCGTGTGGTTTGGCCCGAACAAGTGCACGCCGACCCTCGACAGCGGTTGCACCGCGGTCGTCGACTGCGGCACCGTGCTGGGCGGGACGCGGGTATGCCGAGGCGCCTGTCTCCTGCAGGGCTACTGGAACGAGGTCTGTATGTGCAATATCGACGAGGTCGCGTGCTGCGAGGCCATCGTGCCGCCGCGGGGGCCGATCGCGACCGAGGAGGTGACGCAGTTCGAGAACTGACGAGCTGCGGGCGTCGCGCCGCCTGGTGGTGGTTGTCACCACCCGGTGGTGGCGATCGTCCCCGGCCTCATGCGCCGAGCGCCGGCGCACCGCTCAGTCGGGCTTGGGCTCGGGCTCGGCGGTGACCGCGGCCATCTTCGTAGATCGTCGTCCGCCGACCTCGATCGCACCGGCATACGCGCGTGACACGTCGTGTTCATCGACCAGCCCGAGGATCCGGTTCGCGCCGTCGACCACCGGCACCGCGCGCAGATCGTGCCGCACCAGGGCGCGGGCCACCTCACCCAGCGGCGTGTCCTGGCCGACGACCACTGGCGGCACCATCAGGTCGGCGGCCACCATCCAGCGCGCGTCCTCGGCCGCGGCCACGGCGCGGGTGTTGGCGCCAGTGATCAGCCCGCGCAGGCGCCCGTCGGCGTCGACCACCGGGAAGACCTCCTGGGCATCGGCCTCGGCCATCACCTGGAGGACGCGGTCGGCCTGGTCGCCGACGACCAAGGTCCGGACCTCGCGGCTCCCGTCGAGCAGCTCGCCAGCGCGGATGGTGGCCAAGGTGTAGCGACCCCACGATGCGGCGTGGGCCGGCGAGGACCGCTGGTTGGCGAGCTGAGCTGGGTAGAGGGTCACCCGACGCAACGACACGAACGCGACGCCCTGGGCCAGCATCAGCGGGACCAGCAGGTCATAGCTGCCGGCCATCTCGCAGACCATGATGGTGGCCGCCAGCGGCACGTTGGCCGCGCCGCCGTAGAACGTCGCCATCCCGATCAGCGCGAAAGCGCCGGGCACGATGCCGGGGACGTCGAACCACGCCGCCGCGGCGTGACCGACCGCGCCGCCCAGGGCCGCGCCGATCGCGAGGGACGGCGCGAAGTCGCCGGCAGAGCCCCCGCTACCGATGGTCAGCGAGGTGGCCAGGGCGCGGAGCACGCCGACCGCGATCAACACCAGGGCGGCCGAGGCCCCAACGCCGAGGGCGTCGTCGCCGGTGATCGCGAGCTGGCCGGCCCCATACCCGCCGCCCAGCGTCGAGACGTGCGAGGCCGGCACGCTCAGCCACGTCGGCGCGAACAGGTAGACGGCGACGGCGAGGGCGCCCAGCCCGAGCCCACCCAGGGCGGGGCGCGTCCAGGTCGGCCCCGGTAGGAGGCTGGTCGCGCGCCGCACCGAGGCCAGGAGCCTGACGAAGCCGGCCGCCGCCAGAGCGACTACGATCGCGGTGACCGCGTAGAACGGCAGATGCTCCCAGTGGAATGGAAACGCCGGGAGATCGCCGAACATCGGCGCGGTCGAGAGGACGGACGTGGACAGCGAGTACGCCACCACCGACGCCAGGACCGCGGGGACCAGGGCCTCGGACTCGAAGTCGTCGCGGTAGAGCACCTCGATGGCCAAGAGCGCCGCGCCGAGCGGCGTGCGGAAGACCGCGGAGACGCCGGCCGCGACCCCGGCGATCATCAAGACCCGACGCTCGCGGTCGGTCGTCGGCAAGAGCGAGCCGATCCAGGAGCCGATGGCCCCGCCGAGGTGCATGGTCGGGCCTTCGCGGCCACCGGCGCCGCCGCTGGCCAGCGTCGCGATCGAGGCCAGCGGCTTGAGGATCGCCACGCGTCGGCGGATGACGCCCCCGCGATGGTGAAAGGCCTCGATCATCGCGTCGCCGCCCCCGCCCCGGATCTCGGGCGCCAACCGCGCCAGGAGTCCGGCGAGCAGGCCGCCGAGCGCCGGCACCAGCAAGACCAGGTACAGGCGCGGCGTCTCGGGCGCTGCCGCCGGGGCGGGCGCCTCGCCGACCGCGCGCAGGTGGGGATACGCGAGCAGGTGTTCGAGGATCTGCGTCTCGAAGAACTCGAGCGCGACCAGCATCAAGCACCCGGCGGCGCCGACCGTGAGCCCGACGACGATGGCCTCGAGCACGGTCCGCCCGACCAGGCGGAGATCGAGCGGCGGCTCCTCTCCCGTGACGACGTTGAGGAGCGACCGGACCGGTCGCATCATCAGCGCCGCCGCGCCCTCGATGCCGCGGCCGAGGGCGCGCGACGGTGGTCGTGGCCGGGCCATCCCGGGAACCTACGCCCGGCCGGCGGTGGCCGCTACATCGCGGCGACTCGTCGTTCGACCATTGGCTTACCGAGCGGGCGGCGCGGCCGGGCCGCCCTCGCCCGGCGGCGGCACCAGCCCGAGCTGGATCGCCATCGAACCCGAGTCCCAGAACCGCCAGAGCTGCTTGACCTTGCCGCCGTCGAGCTTGGCGACCTCGGCGATCGTCAGCTTCATCGCCTTGCCGGTCTTGGGCATCGGCCCGAGGGGGCCGTCGTTGGTGCCGGTGAAGCTCGAGACGCCGATCACGTAGTCGCCGGCCGCCCACAGCGACAGCCGCGTGATCTTGGCGTCGGGGAACGCCGACATGAACATCGTCGTGCCCTCGGCGATCTTGGCCTTGCCGACCACGTCCTCGGGCGCGGCGACGTCGCTCTCGACGCCGTCGTCGGCCCAGCTGTCGTTGACCGCGGCGACGTCGTGCTTGTTGAAGTCCTCGTCGCCCTTCTGGGTGACGTTCAGGTTGTTCTTCTCGGCGTCGTTGCCGGTCGACACCACGATCATCGGCGGCTCGGCGCTGGCCGCGAGCGCCGGGCGCGCCGGGCCGGGCGCCAGGCCGAGCTGGGTCATCAGGCTGTTGGAGTCCATGAGGAACCACTCGTCGACGATCTGGTTGGCGTCGTTCAGCGTCGCCTGGTGGAACATGAGCAGGCCGATCGCCTTGCCGGTCGGCGGCAGCTCGCCGCCCGGGCCCTTCATCGCGGCGGTGTTGGTGCCGTTGGTCTGCCACACCGCGGCCAGGGTCCGGCCGTTGACGAACACCAGCTTGGCCGTGGCCTTGGCGTCGGGGAACGCGGCGCGGAAGTTCCAGGCCTCGTCGACGATCGCGTCGCCGCCGCGGCGCTCCGGCATCGCGGCGTCGTCGGGCCAGTGGCTGACCGCGTCGTTGGCGTACAGCGCGCGGAACTTGGCCTTGTCGTTGGCGTTCCAGGCCTCCCAGCCGGCCAGGTAGTGCTTGGCCAGGGCCTCGCCGGCCAGGGGCTGGACCGCCGGGGTCGGGGGTGGGGTCGCGGTGCCGGCGGCGGTGCCGGTGCCGGTGCCGGTGCCCGGGGTCGGCGCTTGCGCTTTGTCCTCGCCCTTCTTCTTGCAGCCGGTCGTCAGTCCACAGGCCAGCGCCAGCGCGGACACCATCGCGATCGTCCTGGTCGTCGGGGTCATCGTCGCCTCCTGGCCGCGGTGTATCGCGGTCGGCGCGGCGGCGGCAAGCCAAGGCCGGAGCTCGGCGGGGCCGCGATCAGGCGGCGGCGATCGCGACCGGGGCGGCGCCGTCGAGGTCGGCCAGGAGCGCCTCGCCGGTCAGGCGGTCGGCGGCCAGGCCGCCGGCGTACTTCATGAGCCCGACCTCGTCGTAGCGGCGCGCGACGCGAGGCGACAGGAGGCCGATCTCGCGCAGGTTTGGGATCAGGCGCGAGAACATCGTGTGGCGGAACTCCTCCATGCCGGGCGCGGCCAGGATGAACTGGCGCCAGGCCGCGCGCGGCAGCGAGCCGGCGAACCACTCCTCGTAGACCTCGTAGCCCATGAAGCGGTTGCGCATGAGCAGCGCCACCTCGAAGGTCCAGTCCTCGCGCTCGCGGCGCTCGCGGTCGTCGAGGTGGTGGGCGATGTGCTCGCGCAGCGCCAGCACGCCGTAGTGGACGTGGCGGGCCTCGTCCTGGATCACCATCTTGAGCAGGTGCTTGAGCAGCGGCTCGCGGGTCAGCTTGTACAGCGTGCCGAAGGCGCCCAGGGCCAGGCCCTCGACCATGATCTGCATGCCGAGGAACTTCATGTCCCACCGGCTGTCGGTCATGAGGGCGTCGATGATGACGAACAGGTTGTCGTTGATCTGGTAGAGCTTCTCGAGCTTGGTGTCGAGGTAGCGGTGGAAGACCTCGACGTGGCGGGCCTCGTCGACGACCTGGGTCGCGCCGTAGAGCTTGCCGTCGAAGAACTGCACCGCCTCGGTGACCTGGGCCGCGGCCATGAGCGCGCCCTGCTCGCCGTGGAGGAACTGCGACAGCATCCACGACACCATCGACGCGAGGAAGCGCCGGCGCTCGCGGGCGTCGAGGTGGATGCCGTGGGCCTCGAGGTGCGAGAAGTCGATGAAGCGCTCGGGCAGGATCGGGAGCTCGGGGTTCTCGGGGTCGACCGAGGTCTGCCACGGCAGAAGCGTCGCGCCGTCCCACTGCCCGGCCTTGGCGCGATCGTAGAGCGTGCGCATCTCCGGCTGGTCGGCCGGGTAAGTCCAGTCGAAGTAGGCGCGGTGGCTGGCCGGGAACGTCGTCGGCACGCCCTGCTTGCCGCGCTGGAACAGGAGGCCGCGGACCCCGGGCGGGCCGAGCGCGCGCGCCACCCGCGGGTCGTGGATGGCGCGGAACACGTCGACGATCTCGGCGTAGCGATCGACGGTGTCGCGGACGCGCTTGGGCAGCTTGGCCAGGAGCTTAGCGGGCAGCATGGGACCTCCGGTGACGCTCGGTGTCAGGGTCGACTGGGGCGGTGGTGTCGGCGGTGTCGGTGGCGGCGAACAGGGCGCGGACCGCGGCCTGATGAAAGTGGATGAAGGTGGCGTGGACCAGGGGCAGCGCGCGCTCGAGCATCGGCGCGGCCTGGGCCGCCGATAGATCGCCGAACCGGGACAGCAGGAGCTTGGTCTCGACCGCGCGCAGGCGATCGGCCAGCTCGGCGAACACCGCCAGATCGTCGGGGCCGAAGCCGCGCGTGGCCGAGAAGCCCAGGCCCCGCCACTGCGCCCACAGGCCCAGCAGGCGCTCGCCCTCGGACGACAGGACGCGATCGGCGCCGCGGCCGCGCACGGTCAGGTAGCCGAGCTCGATCAGGCGCGCGACGTCGGCGTCGTCGACGCCGTGGCGGGCCGCGGCCTCGGCCAGGGCGACCGTGCGCTCGTGACCGCCGGTGACCTCGGCCGGCAGGCGCGCGGCGATCTCGGCGAGCAGCCCTTGCTGGCTGGGCGGCAGCGCGGCGGTGTCGTCGGTGAGCAGAGCGTGGATCGCGGCCAGCGGCAGGAACCGCTCCTCCTGCAGGCGGCGGATGAGGCGCAGCCGCTCGACGTGGGCCGGGCCGTACCAGGCCATGTTCTTGCCCGACTTCTCGCCGGCGTCGACCAGGCCGCGCTGGATGTAGAAGTGGATGGCCTGGCGCGACAGCCCGGTGGCCGCGCACAGATCCTTCATGCGCAGGCGGGCGGGGGCGGCGCTGGTCGCGGTGCGGCGGCGGCGCGGCGCGGGGCGGGGCGGCGTGCGCGTGGCCTTCACGTCGGCGCCTCGATCGTACACGGGGCGGTCGGCCGGGCCACGCACGCCAGCACCGTGCCGGCGGCGCGCTCGCCGACGGTCAGACAGTTGGGCTCGTCCATCGCCACCGAGCCGGCGACCAGCGTGACCGCGCAGGCGCCGCAGCCGCCCATCGCGCACGACAGCTTGAGCGGCACGCCGGCGGCCAGCCCGGCGTCGAGGAGGGTGTCGCCCGGGCGGACGATCGCCTGGGTGACCGCGCCGCCGCGGCGGATCGTGAGCGGCTGGGCCGCGGTGGCGGCGGTCGGGCGCGCCGGCGCGAAGAAGCGCTCTTCGCGGACCCGGGCCGACGGCACGCCGCGGGCGGTCAGCGCGGCTCGGGCCGCGGCCATCATCGGGTCGGGGCCACACAGCATATATACGGTGGCGTCGTCGTCGGTCACCGCCAGGGCGTCGAGGCGCGCGGCGATCGTGGGCTCGGTCAACGGCCCGCCGGCGTCGTCGAGGACGTGGTCGACGGTGAGGCGGCCACCGGCGGCCAGCGTCGCCAGCTCGTCGGCGAAGATCACCGAGGCGCGGTCGCGGTTGCCGTAGACGAGCGTCAGGCGGGTGGCTGGGAGGTCGGCCAGCGACCGCGCGATCGCGACGATGGGCGTGATGCCGCTGCCGCCAGCGATCGCGACGACGTGGGCCGGCGGCGCGGCGGCGTCGAGGGTGAAGTCGCCCGACGGGCCCAGCAGGCCGAGGCGATCGCCGACCGCGGCGCGCTCGGTCAGGAACGTCGAGACCCGGCCGCCGGCGACCCGCTTGACGGTGATCGTGACCCGGCCCGGCTCGCGGGCGTCCGACGACGCCGAGTAGGCGCGGCGCAGGCGCTGACCGTCGATGGTGACCTCGATCGTGAAGAACTGCCCGGGGCGGAAGGCCAGCGGCGCGCCGGTGGGATCGACCAGGGTCAGGGACACCGCGTCGGCGGTCTCGCGGCGGACGGACTCGACCACGACGGTGCGAGCCAGGGTCGCGGCGCCGGCGGCGATCGCGGTCGCGGTCGAAGGCGGCGCGGCGTCGGCGGCTCGACGGTGCGAGCGGGACACCAACGGCGGCGGGGTGTGGCCGAGGAGGCCGCGGACCAGCGTCGAGACGTCGCGGCGAAGCGTGGCGAGGCGCGGCAGCATGACGGGGACAGGCTAGGCCGGGGCGCGCAAAGTGTCAAGTGACACTATACACGGCCGGCGCTGCGCTGCCGCCGGTTGCCGCCGTCGCTCGACCCCGCCGCGCTACAACCGGGCCGTGAAGCTCCGCACCGCCGTCATCGTCGCCGGGCTGGCCGCCGCGCCCGGCTGCCTCGTCCGCCAGTCGACCCACGACAAGGCCCTGGCCCACATCGCCAAGCTCGAGGGCGATCTGTCCGACAAGCAGCGCGCCCTCGCCGCCGAGGAGGCCCGCATCCGCGATCTCAACGCCTCCCTCGAGCGCGAGCGCGGCGAGCGCGAGGCCACGACCCGGACCAAGGAAGAGGAGCTGGCGCGGATCCGCGGCGAGAAGGAGGCGACGGTGGCCGAGCTCGAGGAGCTGCGCCGTCAGCGCGACGCCCAGGAGCAACGCCTGACCGCCTACCGCGAGCTGCAGCAGAAGTTCCGCGCCCTGGTCGACAGCGGCAAGCTCGAGATCGGGTTCCGCAACGGCCAGATGGTGGTGAAGCTGCCGTCGTCGATCTTGTTCCCGTCGGGCTCCGACAAGCTGTCGCCGGCCGGCGAGCAGGCCCTGGCGGCGGTGACCGCGGTCCTGGTCGAGTTCAAGGATCGCCGGTTCCTGGTCGCCGGCCACACCGACAACGTGCCGATCAAGACCCGCACCTTCCGCAACAACTGGGTCCTGTCGACGGCGCGCGCGGTCGCGGTGGTCGAGTCGATGATCGGCAACGGCATGCCAGCCGCCAACCTCGCGGCCGCCGGCTACGGCGCGGAGGATCCGGTGGCGACCAACGACAGCGAGCCCAACCGCGAACTCAACCGCCGCATCGAGATCATCCTCGTGCCCAACCTGTCCGAGCTGCCGCAGCTCACCGTCGATCAGCCGTAGCGCGCGCCGTCGCGCCAGGAGCCGTCCATGAGCGACCACGACGAACCCGCGCCGTACCGCGCCGCGACCGAGGCCCGCCTCGGGCGCACGGTGCAGACCTTCTCGACGCCGCGGCGCACGCGGTTCGCCGGGGTGAGCTACGGCGTCAGTCGATCGCCGCTGCTCCGGCTCGGGACCCTCGAGGTCCCGGGGGCGCGCGCCGCGGGTCGACCGTGGGTGCGCAGTCAGCCCGGCGAGTCGATCGAGGCGTGCGAGCGCGGCCTGCGGATCCGGGCGCGCACCGGCGTCCTCGAGCTGGTGTGGGATCAGATCGTCGGCTGGGTGCCGAGCTACGCCCACGGCGCGCTGGTCGGGATCGAGCTGCACGGCAGCCACGGCGAGCAGCTCCGGTTCGGTCGCGAGGTCCGCGACCTGGCCGCGCTGTTCGCGCTGGTGGCCGCGGCCCGAGCGCCGGCCGCGCCGTCAGCGGTCGAGGCGGCGGCGGTCGAGGCGGCGGCGATCGCGGCGCCGCCCCCCGATCCTCGTCGGTGCGTGGTGTGCGGCGAGCGCCTGCGCGGCGAGGCCCACTACGGCAACGCCTGGGAGCGCGCGCGCAAGAAGCTGCCGTGTTGCTCGCCGGCGTGCGCCGCGGCCTTCGATCCCGATCAACACTGGCTGCCGTCGCCGATGCCGCCGCGGGCCCCGTCCTACGATCAGCCTCGGCTGCGCAAGCTGGCCGGCCAGCGCATGGCCGCCGGGGACGAGGCGCAGCCGGTGGTCCGCGAGCTCCTGGCCGCGGGGATCGATCCAGCGCCGCTGCGCGCGATCGTCGCCGGCGCCGCCGAGGCCGCGGCCGCGGCGCGAGCCAAGGTCCGGCGCCGCGTGCTGTGGGGCTACCTGTTCGGCCGGTGGGTGAACGACGCGGTCGATCCGCGCAGTGAGGCCAGCTTCGCGGCGGCCATGGCCGATGTCGATCGCTGGGAGGCCGCCGAGCGGGACTCGGCGCGGTAGAGGACCGAGAGGCGGAGACCGAGGCCGAGGCGGAGGCCGAGACCGAGGCGGAGACCGAGACCGAGACCGAGGCGGAGACCGAGACCGAGAGGGAGACCGAGACCGAGGCGGAGACCGAGGCTGAGACCGAGACCGAGACCGAGGCGGAGACCGAGGTCGAGGTCGAGGCCCGTTACTGCCCCCAGGTGGTCGGCTCGTCGGTCATCGTGAAGGTCAAGGTCCGGGCCTGGCGTAGCTCGCCCTGGGTCAAGCGCGGCGCGGTCACTGGCACACCGTCGAGCGCGACCGCCGCGACGTACCGGCGCTCGGCCGAGGCCCCGGGCGCGTCGATGATCAGCTCGTGGCCGTCGACGGTGATGCGGGCTCGCTCGAAGCTAGGCGCGCCGATCACGAAGCCGTCGCTGCCGGCCACCGGGTACAGGCCTAGCGCGGTGAACACGTACCAGGCGCCGAGGGTGCCGCCGTCGTCGTTGCCGGCCAGGCCGTCCGGGGTGTCGGCGTAGAGCTGCTCGCGGATCCACCGGGTCCACACCTGCGTCAGGTCGGGGCGACCGAGCTGCGCGAAGACGTAGGCGGCGTTCAAGTCGGGCTCGTTGCCGTGCCAGTAGTACGGGCGCGGGAAGTACGCCGCCGACGGATCGGCGGTGGCCAGATCGAGGGCGGCGCGATCGAAGAACTCCTCGAGCTTGGCGATCGCCGCGGCCCGCCCGCCCAGGAGCTCGGCCAGGCCGTCGGCGTCGTGGATCGCGGTCATCCACAGCGAGTGCCAGGCGTTGGCCTCGGCGTAGTCCTCGGACAGCTCGGTGGGATCGAAGGGGCCGGGTGGGAAGGTGCCGTCGGCGCGCCGGGCGCGCAGGAACCCGACCGCGGGATCGTAGAGCGCGCGCCAGCCGCGGCTGCGGGCGCGCAGGGCCGCGGCGGTCGTCGAGTCGCCCTGGTGCTCGGCCAGGTTGGCCAGCGCGAAGTCGGCGTGGGCGTACTCGGTGGTGTGGCTGACCGAGCGCCCGATCTCCGCCGGCACGTAGCCGTGGCGCATGTAGGCCTCGACCTGATCGCGGCCGCCGCGTCCGGTCGGCGGCGCCGTCGCGTCGAGGGCGGCGGCGCGCAGGAGCGGCCACAGCCGCTCGGCGTGCTCGGGCACGCCCCGCGCGACCGCGTCGGCGACCACGATGTCGCAGCTCGCGCCCAGCATCGTGCCGCTCTCGCCGATCGCGATCGGCCAGCGCGGACAGCCGCCGATCGCGGCGAAGGCCGCGAGCGAACCCGTCGTGTCGCGGGCGCTGGTCGGCGCCAGCCAGGCGTAGAGCGGATGGACCGTGCGGTAGGTGTCCCACAGCGACAGATCGCTCATCGGGGTCCAGCCGTCGGCCATCGTCGGCGTCGCCATCCCGGCCAGGCGGTAGCGGCCGTCGACATCGCCGATCACCGTCGGCATGAGGAACGCGTGGTACAGGCTGGCGTAGAAGATCCGGCGCTCGGCGGGCGTGCCGCCGGTGATCGCGACCACGCCCAGGCGCGCGCGCCAGGCGTCCTCGGCCGCCGCCCAGGTGGCGTCGGCGTCCCAGGCCGGCAGCTCGGCCGCCAGGTTGCGATCGGCACCGGCGGCGTCGACCAAGGACACCCCGACCTGCAGCTCGACGGTGGCGTCGGCGAAGGTCAGGGCCGCGCCCACGCCGGTGCCGGTCGCGCTCGGGCCGGGGCCGGGCGCCGCGCTCTCGCTCCACACCGTCGCCGCGGTCCACGGCGTGCGGGCGCGGGCGGTGAAGTACAGGTCGTAGCCGCCGTAGCTGCCCGTCATCCCGCCGCGGTGGCGCAGCCGGCCGCGCACGGTCTGGGTCGCGGCGTCGACGGTCAGCTCGGCGTCCTCGACCTCGCTGTCGAGGGCGGCCGCCAGATCGAGCACCAGCGTGCCGCCCGCCGACGGGAAGCGATAGACGTGGTGACCGGCGCGCGCGGTCGCGGTCAGCTCGACCGCGATGCCGTTGGCCAGGCGCACCGCGTAGCGTCCGGGGCGGGCGACCTCGTCGGCCTTGGCGAAGCTGGCGCGATAGTCGTCGGCGCGTCGGCGCGTCGGCTGGAAGCTCTGCGTCGGCATCACCGCCAGGGTGCCGAAGTCGGCGACGCCGGCGCCGTGGAGGTGCAGATGCGAGAACCGCTCGATCACGTCGTCGTCGGCGTAGTAGCCGGAGAAGTGCTGGAACGCGACGGTGCCGAAGGGCCCGCTGGTGTCGGGGCCGAGCTTGATCAGGCCGTGGGGCACGGCCGCGCCGACGAAGCTCGAGCCGTAGCTGAAGCCGATGCCGCCGGTGCCGATGGTCGGATCGACCAGCGGGATCGGATCGGTGACCTCGGGCAGCGGCGGCGGGACCACGCGATCGTCCCCGCAGGCGATCGCGATCGCCGCTACCGCCAGGGCTGGGGCGAGCCAGGTGCGCATCGGCGGATGGTAGCCGAGGCCGAGGCGCCCGGCCCCGACGATCGTGGTAGCTTGCGCGGCCCCATGGAGCTCGCGCTCGGCCTCGCGGTCGTGTCGGTCGCAGCCGGCGTCGCCGCCGCGCTCGTCGCCGACGCGCGGCTGTGGGTGCTGGCGCCGGTGCGGGCCTTCGCGGTCGCCGCGGTGGCGGTGTCGATCGCGGTCCACCTCCTGCCCGAGGCCATCGATGGCGCCGGGCTGGTGGTGCTGGTGGTGGCTGGCGCGGCCCTGCTCGCGCCGATCGTGGTCGGTCGGGTCGCGGCCGGGCTGGGCGATCGCCACCGCCGGATCGCCGCCGAGCTGGGGTTCGTCGCGGTGCTCCTGCATCAGCTCACCGACGGCCTGGCCCTCGGCGCGGCCACCGGTCACGGCGGTTACCACTGGGATCTGCTGATCGGCATCGCCGCCCACACCGTGCCGCTGGTCGCGATGTTGACCTTGACCTTCGCCGAGCTGGGCGGCCGGCGCGCGGTGTTGCTCCGGGCTGCGGCGATGATCGCGGCGACCGCGGTCGGCATCGGTCTCACCCGCCTCGACGATCAGCTCGTGCCTGCGGCCGGGCCGTGGCTGGGCGCCGCGATCGCCGGCCTGCTCCTCCACGTCTTGCTCCACGACAGCGGCGATCGCGCGGTGCCGCGCGCGACCCGGCCCCTCGAGGCCGTGGGCGTCGCCCTGGGCGCGGCGCTACCCTTCGTCGCCGGCGGCGAGCATCACCCCGGGTTCGCGAGCGCGCTGGGCGCCAACCTCGCGACCGTGGTGCTCGGCGCCGCGCCGTGGATCGTGATCGGCGGCGGGCTGGCGGTCCTCGCTGCGCCGGGCCATCGCCGCGCGCCGATGACCTTGATCCGCATCGTCGCCGGGCCGATCACCGCGGTCGCGCTGATCGTGGTCGCCTACGTCGCCACCGCCGTCGAGGACCTCGGCTCCGTCGGCGCGGCCGCCGCCGCCGCGACCTCGCTCGTGCCCGATCCCATCGCGCTCATCGCCGCGATCGCGCTCGGCCTCCTGGCCCTGGCGCTCATTGCCGAGCGCGGCCTCCTGACCTGGCTCGGCACCGGCCACAGCCACAGCCACAGCCACGGCCACGGGCCGACCCACGCCCACGCCCACGCCGCGGCCAGCGGGCGCGCGCGGCGCCCCTCGTGACGAGTCATCTCGGCTGGTCCGGGTGAGACCTCCGGCCCGATGACGCCGGCGCGCGCGCATAGGATACTGCTCGTGGGATGGCCGCCGACTCCCAAGTGGGAAATGTCGCCGCTGCAACCGTGGGCTTAGCCTCGGCCGCACCGGGCGACGCGCTGTTCGTCGCCGGCTACGATCCCTCAGCCGTCGGCCGGGAGCACGATCCGCGGTTGGTGCAGCTCACCCGCCTCGCGTCGGTGCTGCTGGCGTCGACGACTCCGTGGCGGCTGCGGCGTCTCGCCTCCGAGGGCGGCGACCGCGATGCGCCGAGCCGTGGCAACGTGCGGCGTGAACTAGACGCGATGTTCGCGCGCGCCGGGGCGCAGCGCTTGATCATCATCGCCGCGCCCCTGACCCGCACGGTCGAGGGGCTGGCGCTGGCGTGCGCGCCTGAACTCGGGGGCTTTCGCGAGGACTCGTCAGTACCGCTCGAGTGGATCGGCCTGCGCCTGCGGCGCGCCGAGGTCGTGCCGACAGCGCTGATCTTGATTACCACCGGCGGCACGGCCGACGCGCGGGCCGCGCTGGACGCGCTGGGCGTCGGGCACGCGGCCCACGTGGTCGCGGTCGACGTCGACGCGCCGGTCGCCGCGCTGGCGGCGTTGATCGACGCGATCGAAGCCACGGCGATCGATCCCGCGACCGGCGCGGTGACGCCCCGCAGCCTGGCCGCGACGCTGGGCGCCCGCGGCACCGCCGCGGTCCATCCGGCGACCGACGCGCAGGTGTTGGTGAGGCGGAGCGGCGGCGCCGGCGCCGACGCGGGCCCGGCGCTGCCCGGCGGATTCCGCCTCGGCACCGAGCTGGGCCGCGGACGGTTCGGCGTGGTGTACCGCGCGCGGCAGGCGCTGACCGGCCGCGAGGTCGCGATCAAGATCCTCGCGCCGGGTCTCCACGCCGATGCGCGGGCGTTCGCCACCGAGGTGCAGGCGCTGGCGCGCGTCGATCACCCGGGCGTGGTTCGCGTCCTCCACGCCGACACCACGGTCGACGGCCGGCCGTTCCTCGCGATGGACCTGGTGTCCGGCACGCCGCTGACGGCCACCATCGGGACTGGGCCGCTGGCCCCCGGGTTGGCCCATGACCTCGGCCGGCAGTTGGTCGGCGCGCTGGCCGCGGCGCACGCGGCCGGCGTGATCCACGGTGACGTCTCCCCTGACAACGTGCTGGTCGCGCACGGCCCGCCCCCGCGCGTGGTGCTGATCGACTTCGGGATGGCCCGTCTGCACAGCGGCGACGCGGCGGCCGGCGGCACCGGCGGCTACCTGGCCCCGGAGGTCCTCGGCGGTGAGGCGACCACGCCGCGCAGCGATGTCTTCGCGGCAGCGATGGTGCTGCTACGCATGCTTGTGGGGCCCGCCGCGCTCGGCGATCACCGCGCCGCGATCGCCACGCTACCTCCGGGGGCGCAGCGCGCCGCCCTGACCCGCGCGCTCGATCCCGACCCGGCGGCACGCTTCGCCGATGCCGAGTCGCTGGCGTCGGCGCTCGGCGTCGACCGCGCGATCACGGCGCTGCCGCGGCCCCCGTTCCGCATGGCCGCGCCGTTCGGGGAGGACGATCGCGGCGACTTCCACGGCCGCGCCGCCGAGGTCGAGCGCCTGCTCGAGCAGGTGCTGTTCCGCACCGCGGTCGCATACGTCGCGCCCTCGGGCACCGGCAAGACCTCAACGCTGCGCGCCGGCCTGATCCCGCGGCTGCGCGCGCTCGACATCGAGGTGGTGTACGTCGCCTGTCGCGCCGGCGTCGAGGTCGACGTCGCGGCGCTCCTGGGCGCCCCTGGCCGCGCGCTGCCCGAGTTGCTCGCCGAGCGTGTCGCCGCCACCCCACGTCGGCTGGTGGTGCTGATCGATCAGATCGAGGCCGCGCTGACCGACGCGCACGACGCCAGCCGCGGCGCCGCGGTGCTCGAGCAGCTCGACCCCTCGCGCTGGCCGAGCGACGCGCCGGTCGCGGTGGTGTGGAGCGTGCGCGAGGAGTACCTGGCGCGGCTCCTCGACCGTGCGCAGCGCCTGGCGCCCGGGCTCCCGATCGTGCGGCTCGGACCGCTGACGCCGGCGGTGGCCCGCGATGTGATCGTGCAGACGCTCGCGGCGCGCGAGGTCGCGATCGCGCCGGCGCTGCTCGATGCGCTGATCGCCGATCTCACGACTGCGGCGGCGAGCCTCGCCGCCGAGCTAGGGTGGGGTGACGCGCCGGCGGTCTATCCGCCGCACCTGCAACTCGCCGGCAGCGTGCTGTTCGAGGCGCGCGGCGCCGGTCCGCTGGACCGCGCGCTGTACGACCGCCTCGGGGGCCTGGCGACGATCCTGCGCGAGCACCTGCGGCGGGTGCTCGAGGACGAGCTGGCGCCCGCCGACGTCGCCGTCGCGCGTGCGCTGCTCCAGGCGCTGGTCTCGACCGGCCACCTGCGCACCGCGTGCGCGGAGCGCGAGCTGATCGCGCGGGCCTCGCCGGCGGCGGCGGGGCGGCCGGCGGCGGCGATCGTCGCGACGCTTCACTACCTGCGCGACCGCGGTGTGGTTGTCGCCACCCCGGGCGGCGACGGCGAGCCGGTGTGGGACCTGGCCCACGACAGCCTGGTGGCGCGGGTCGAGGCGTGGATCGACGCCACCGATCTCGCGCGCCGCCGCGCGCTCGAGTTGGTCCGTCACCACCTGCGACATGCGCACGGCGACGCGCCGAGCCGGTTGTCGGCCGACGAGCTGCGCGAGGTGGTGCCGCACGTCGCGGCGCGCGACCTGGCCGCCCTCGACGACGAGTGGCGCGGTCGATCGGGCGCGGGGCTGCGCGCCGCGACGACCCTGGTGGCGGCGTCGCGCGCGGCGGTGCGGCGCCGCCGGGGAGCGGTGGGCGCGGCGATCGTGGTCGCGCTCGGCGTGGCCGGTTTCCTCGCGTGGCGCTGGCAGGCCGAGCGTGAGCTGCGCCGTCGCCAGCTCGCGGTGCGCGATCGCGATCTCGGCCAGAGCCTGCTGGTGATCCGCGCGTTCGACTGGGATCCGGCGACGCTCACCGCGACCGACACCACGGCCGCGCGCTTCAGCTGGACGCTGGTGCGGCCCGATCCTGCCGATGACGCACGCCCAGGCCCGCCGTTCGCGCCCAGCGATCTCGCGCGGCAGCCGCGCCCGGCGCCCGCGGGCGCCGTCGGCGCCGAGCAGGTCACCGCGCGTGGCGGCCCCGCGGTGCTCGTGATCGATCGCGTCGATCGCGGCGGCCGGCCGTGCACGCGAGTGGTCGTGCCGATCCGCCGCTTGCCCGGCTACCGCGGCGGCGCGGCGCCGGCGCCGCTCGATCTCCGCGTGCCGACCTGCGAGGCGACGCTCGCAGGCATGATCGCGGTCGAGGCCGGGCCGTTCATCGCCGGCGGTGTCGGCGAGCCGCCGTCGGAGGTGGCGCGTGCCAAGGGGCAACCGGAGCGCCAGGCCAAGCTGTCAGGGTACTTCCTCGACCGGACCGAGATGTCGAACGGGTTCGCGCTGGCGATGGAGGCGACCCTGGTCGCGGCGGGCTACGCGTTGCCGCTCTATCCCGACACCGACCAGCTCTATCAGGGCAGCGAACCGCCGTGGCCGATCACGGCGATCGCCCGGCGCGACGCGGCGATGCTGTGCGGGATGGCCGGCAAGCGATTGCCATCCAGCCTGGAGTGGCAGAAGGCGGCGCGCGGCGGCGCGGCGGTCGGGGGACGACCGAACCCGTACCCGCGCCGTAACCTGCCGTGGGGGCCGCCGCGCGTGCCCGTGCCCGCCAATCTCACGCCGCCGGAGACGCGCGACCGCCTCCGCTTCGGCGCGCCGGTCGCGGCGGGGGCGACGCCGGGCGACGTCGGGCCGTACGGGCACGTCGATCTCGCCGGCAACGTCAGCGAGTGGACCACCGACGACGACCCTCGTGGTCTTGCGATCGTGCGCGGTGGCAACTGGGCCGAGACCGAGCCCGACTGGCTGGTCGACTTCATGGCGATCGACAACCCGCGCGCCCCGAACACGACCATGTACCACATCGGGTTTCGGTGCGCGGTTAGCGCCCGCCCGTGACGCTCACCCTTGCGGCGGCAGCTTCGGGCCGCGGAGGATCGCTCCGGTCTGGGTCTTGGTCCGGGCGCAGAACGCGAGGTCCAGGAAGATACAGCCCTCCGACCCCGGGACAGCTCGTAGCTGGCACAGCTCGGTCGTGCATTCATCAGGGTCATCGAGCTTTACGCTGACCCGCTCGGTGGTGGCCGTGAGGACGCCGGCGCTCGACGCGTCAAACGACTCGACGTCGAGGACGCACGTCACCCCGTCGGCGGCCACCGTCGCCACCTTGGCGTGGAAGCCGTGGTATCGGCGCTGCGTGCCGTTGTCATCGAGGACCATGCTCTGAAACTGGTAGATACCCTTGGACTTGTAGCCGTAGCCATCGGGCCACACGTTGTTCGAGTCGAACTGCGGCCGGACCTTCGCAAACTCGGCCTGGGACAGGTAGATCGCGCCGCGGTCTTCGAGGCCGCCCGCGACGACGGTCGTGACCGGGAAGGCGTCGGGTACCTTGTAGTGGTTGCTGATGGTCTTGATCAGCCGGCCGTCTCGTCGGACCCCCACATCATCGAGTTCGACCGGACTGGCCTTGTGCCTCGGGGTCGCGTCGAGATCGACCTTCCACGCGGGGCCGCTCGGGACGGTTCGGATGCCGGCGACGTACTCGACCGCGGCGGGTTGGGCGATGTTGTCGAGGACGAGCGCGCCGACCCCATTGAACAGCTTGTAGTTCGCCATGGTCACTATCCATGCACAGCGCGCCGGGCGCGCGGGTCAGGATCGCGGGCGCTTCAGCTCGAAGGCCGCGATCAGGTTGTAGAGGTGCGAGCGGGCGATGCCGAGCCGCGCGATCGCGGTCGGCAGGTCCCAGTCGCAGTCGGTCAAGACGTCGAGGACGAAGCGGCGCTGGAAGCGGCGCGTGGCCTCGCGGTAGTCGGGTTCGTCGTCGGCGATGGGCCGCGCCGGGAAGACATGGGGTGGGCGCAGCGCGGTGGCGCCGTCGGCCGCGGCGCGGATGGCACCGGCCTCCAGCGCGTTGGCGAGCTCGCGGATCTGGCCGGGCCAGGGCTCGTCGGCGAGCGCGGCCAGGGTGGCGCGCGGCAGCTCGAGCGCGGGGAGGCCGTGGCGCGCGCAGGCGTCGCGGCACAGGTGGTGCGCCAGGTCCGGAAGGTCGTCGCGGCGATCGGCCAGCCCGGGCATCTCGATCGTCACGACGTTGAGCCGGTAGTAGAGGTCGCCGCGGAAGGTCTGCTTGTCGACGCGGTCGCGCAGGTCGACGTTGGTCGCGGCGATGATGCGCACGTCGGCCGTGACCAGCTGCGCGGCGCCGACCGGGTAGTACTGCCGGTCCTGCAGGAGCTGCAGCAGCTTGGCCTGCGCGTCGAATGGCAGCTCGCCCACCTCGTCGAGGAACAGCGTGCCGCCGCGGGCGGCGCCGACCTTGCCGACCGTGCGCTGGGTCGCGGTCGAGTGCGCGCCGCGCTCGACGCCGAACAGCTCGCTCTCGACGAGGTTGGCCGGGATCGCGGCGCAGTTGACCGCTACGAACGGGCCGCCAGCGCGCCGGCTGTTGGCGTGGATCGCGCGCGCGAGCTCGGACTTGCCGGTCCCGGATGGCCCGGTGATCAGCACGCCGACGTCGAGCGGAGCCATGCTGGCGGCTTCCATCAAGACACGTGCCAGGGCGCGGCTCCGGCCGATCAGCCGCGGGCTGATGAAGCGGCGGCGCACGTCGGCGGTGTGGTCGACGTCGTCGCCGGGCGCGCGCACGCCGCGCACGCGCTCGGCCACCAGCGCCAGCTGCTGAGCGAACAGCACAGCGCATTCGCGGTGGCGTGAGTCGAAGCTCGCGCCACCGGCGCGGCCCTGCAGGTAGACGACGCCGATCGGCGGCGCCCCGACCGGCGCACACAGCACCGCGTCGATCTCGTTGCGCCGCACGCTGCCGCGCTCGGCGAAGCGCGGATCGTCCTTGGCCGACGGCGTGTCGATCAGCTCGCCCGACGCCAGCGTCGACGCGATGATCCCACGCGAGATGTCGGCGCGGATGGCCGCGACCGCGTCGCCGGCGGCGCCGTGGGCGCGCCAGAATGCGGGCTCGCCGGCGCGATCGGCGTACAGCTCGAGGTACGCGATGCGGGCGCCGGTGGCCTCGACGATCACGGCCAGCGCGCGCTCAAGGAGCGGCGCCAGCTCGCCGCTCGCGCCCAGCTCAAGCAGTTGGCGATAGTACGTCTGCATCGTGTCGACGTCGTCGCGCCCCGAGGCCATGCGCGAACCATGCCGCAGCCTGTCGACTGCCGGCAAGGCGAGAACGTCCAGGATATCGGACCGACAGAGGTTTCGGTGTCTACTTGCATGGACGCGCTCGCGGCCTCGTCTTTGCAGCCGCACCTCGCGTGATCCTCGATTGCCTGGTGGTCAAGCTCGATGGTGAGGTCGAAGCGGCGCAGCTCACGGGCCACGAGCTGGTCGCCTTGGACCGCGATCCGCAGGTGGCCGTGGTCGCGCCGGTGATGGCGGTGCGCGACCTGGCCGTCGGTGGGTCGGTGATCGTCGACGCTGGCGTGTGGGGGACGCGCCCCGAACCCCGCGGCGCGGAGGTGACCGTCGCCGTCCTGGGCGCCATGGCGCTGCCGCCACTGGCGCGATCGGTGACCACGCTCCGCCGTCCCGTGCTCGATGCTCACGGACACGCGACGACCGCGCAGCTCGCCGAGGCGCTGGTCGACGTCGCGCGCCTCGGAACGCAGGTGGCCTTGGTGACGATCGACTGCGACGTGCCGGCGACGATAGCTGGGCTCGTGGCCCGCGGCTACGCGCCGCCGGCGGCGATGGCGACCGCCGTGGCGCACCTGGTGGCGAACGCGGACGCCTTGGCGGCCGTCCTCGCGCGCCGCGCCGAGCTGCTGGTGGTCGCCCCGGTCGGCGACGACTCGCGCCGTGGGCCCGACGTGCCGGGCGGTCCGGTGCTGGTGCCGGCGACGATGATCGCGCGGTTGCCGCGGGTGCTCGGCGTGGGCGCAGTGACCGCGCACCGGGCTGGGCTGATCGTGGCGCCGACGTCCAACCTGTTTCCGACGCTGGTCGCCCCGGGCGATAGCGGCGCAGGGGCCTGTGCGACGACGGTCGCCGCGGCCCGCGTCGCGGCGCTTGCGACGCGCTGGTGGGGAGCTGCACCGCGAGGGACGGTCGCCGATGTGGTGCGGACGCAGATGATCGCCGCGGCGACCCAGGGCTCGTTCGCTGCGCCCCCCGACCCGGCAGAGGTCGGTGCGGGGCTGGCGCAACCGCCGCGGTGATCCAATCGCGCGGACCCGCGGTCGCCAGGTGTCCATGGTCCAGGATGCGCCGCGCCGCGCCACGCCTCGACGCTGTGGCGTCGGAGTCGGCACGCGCCATGCAGCGGCCGCCACTACCATCATGTCGCGCTGCCCAGCATCCGTCTCGCCGCGCCCGTGGAGCCGCGCCATCGCCATCACCGTCGTGCTCGCCATCGCGATCGGCGCTCAGGCCCAGCCGAACCCCGCGGCGGAGGCGGCGTTTCGGGACGGCAAGCGGCTGATGGCTGAGAAGCGGTACAGCGAGGCGTGCGAGGCCTTCGCGGCGAGCGATCGGGTGGGGCCGTCCATCGGGGCGAAGATGAAGCTGGCGGACTGCGAGGAGAAGCGCGGGCGGCTGGCCACGGCGTGGGCGGCGTTTCTGGACGTGGCGAGCTTGATGCGCGGCGACCCGGCGCGCGAGGCCGAGTACGAGTCGGCCTCGCGGCGAGCGGCGGCGCTGGAAGGTCGCCTCCCGTACCTGACGATCAGTGTGCCCGAGGGCAGTCGAGTCGACGGTCTGGTGATCGCGCGGGATGGCGTCGCGATCGATCCCGGGCTCTGGAACCGCGCGATCCCGGTCGACCGCGGGGCGTACACCGTGACGGCGCGCGCGCCGGGGCACCGCGCATGGACGACAAGCGTGACGATCAGCGGGGACGCCGAGGAGCGCACGGTCGAGGTCCCGCGATTTGAGGTGATGGAGCGCCCGAGCGACGTGGCCGCGACGGGGACTCGGGCCGTCTCCGTGGCGGCGTCACCGCAGCCGAACCGACGGTCGTGGGTGTGGCCGGGGGTGCTCGGTGCGACCGCGGTGGCGCTGGGCGGGGTGGCTCTTGGCCTCGAGCTGTCGGCGCGGGAGCGCTACGCCCGAGCACTGACGTCCGGCGATCCGATCGGGCGCCAGGAGCTCTACGACGGTGCCGTGGTGCGACGGCGCGGCGCGCTCGGCGTGGGAGCCGGGGCGCTCGCGCTGGCGGGCGTCACCGGCTGGCTCGTGTGGCGCGGTGGGCGCGGGGACTCTCAGCCGGTGGTCGCGCTGCAGGCCGACGCCGGCTACCTCGGTCTCGCGCTCGGGGGTGGGTTGTGAGGGCCGCGCTCGCGCTCGCCTGGGCGACGGTCACGGCCTGTGACTTCGGTGGGTTGCCGCCGCTGGTCGACGCGGCGGAGCCGGACGCGGCCGAGCCGGACGCGGTGGAGCCGGACGCGGCGGACGCCTCGTCGTCGCCGCCCGATGCGGTCGACGCCCCGGCCCTGCCGCCGGATGCGGTCGACGCCCTGGCGCTGCCGCCCGACGCGCCGTCGTGCCTCGGCCAGGTGCGCTGTAGCGGCGACACCGCAGAGCAGTGCAACGCGTCGGGGCAGTGGGTCGCGCTCCCGGCGTGCACGAACTACTGCGCGGTGGGCGGCTGTATCAGCCCACCTAGCTGCTCGTCGATCGGCAACTGCGCCGGCGGGTCATGTTGCCAAGGGCGGTACCTCCCCGGCGGCACGTACTTCCGCAGCTACGACGGCGTCGGGAACCTCGACATGACCCACCCGGCGACGATCAGCCCGTTCGTCCTCGAGCGCTTCGAGGTCTCCGTCAGTCGCTTCCGTCGCTTCGTGGCGACCTACCCCGGATCGCTGCCGACCGCTGGTGCGGGCCGAAACCCGCACGTCGTCGCCGACCCCGGCTGGGACAGCGCGTGGACCATGGCGATGCCTGCCACCAAGAGCGCCCTCGAGGCCGCGGTCACCTCGTGCGCAGGTGCTACTTACACCATCAGCACCGGCGCGAATGACGAGCTGCCGGTCAACTGCGTGACCTGGCATCTCGCGCAGGCGTTCTGCATCTGGGATGGCGGCCGATTGCCCTCAGAGGCCGAGTGGAACCTCGCAGCGGCTGGAGCTGAGGAGCAGCGCGTCTATCCGTGGTCGTCGCCACCGACCAGCGTCGCGATCGACGTGACGCGAGCGACCTACGCAAGCGCGGGGCCGGCGCCGGTGGGATCGCGGCCGGCGGGCGCCGGGCGTTGGGGCCAGCTCGACCTGGCCGGGAACCTGAGCGAGTGGTTGGCAGACTGGTATCGCACGCCCTACGCGACCAGCAGTTGCAACGATTGCCAAGACCTCACCGCAGCGACGGCACGCGTCGTCCGCGGGGGCTACTACGGTAGCAGCGGCGGCGCGGTCACCGCCAGCCAGCGCAGTAGCACGGCGCCCGGGTCCGCGAACTCGGCAACGGGGTTTCGGTGTCTTCACGATCGATGAAAGGAGAACGCGATGCAAGCCAGTGACATGATCTGGGTGGGTCGCCGGTCAATCGTCGTCGCGCTCATGCTAACGTGCGCGTGCCCGGGCAACCGGCGCGGGCCGACGCGTGAGTGCGGGGTCGCACAGGAGGTGTGCAACGGCGACGTGTGCTCGTGCCAGGATGACTCCACTTGCACGGTGCAGGCGCGGCCGCACTGCGCCAGCGACACTGCGAGCGTGTGCTGCAACAACCAGTGCACCTTCGTCCTCGCGCCGGCACCGGCGCAGTGCGAGTGCATCGTCGGGGAGGTGCGGGCGTGCGGCAACGGCGGCACGCAGACGTGCCTCGACCAGAACCCAGGGTCGCTGTCGGCCGAGACCGACAAGTCGATATGGGACCCGAGGTGTCACGAGCCCGTGCCGCCGCCTCCTGTCGAAACCTGGTATCGCGACGACGACGGAGACGGCTTCTGTGGACGTCAGCAGGCCAGCGTCAGCACGCCAGGCGCGGGCTGGTCGACGAGCTGTCCGATCGAGCCCGCGGCGTGCGAGGGGATCGCCGCGGTGCACGTGCCGTCGGTCGAGGTGCCCGGCGACGGGATCGACAACGACTGCGTGGGCGGGGATGCGCCACCGCCACCACCGCCGCCGGCGACGAGGTACTTCCAGGATCCTGACGCTGATGGTTACTGCGGGACCGCGCAGGACTTCACCAGCGATCCGGGGCCGCCGTGGTTGGCGACGTGTGCCCGGCGAGAGCCGGCGGCCTGCGAGAACGACCCGACCCGCAACCCGAGGAAGCACGACGTCTGCGGCAACGGCAAGGACGAGGACTGTTGGGGCGGCGACGCCATCTGCGAGTGCCCGCCGCAGGCCCCGATGAAATGCGAGTGCACCCCTGGAGGGTTCGTCAGCGAGTGCGTATCGGTGCGCATCTGCCAGCGTGTCTGTGACAACCAGGCACCCAGCGAAAGCTGCAGCTGTCGCAGGCAGTAGTCATCACGGCGGACAGGACGGGAGCCCGTGGCACGCGGGCCCACGGTCACGGCCGGGAGCGACGACAACGACGTGATTCGCGCCCGACCGACGACCACGCCGCGCCGGTCGGACCGATCGACGCCGGACACTGACGCAGGGTCGCGCCTGTCGCGCCCCTTGACGACCCAGGTTCGGGTGCTTAACCCGAACGATCGTCGACGGTTGCGCCGCTGCGCCGGGGCGCCGCTCGACGGTCCTTCACCCGTAACCCGGGCCCTCGCGCCGCCGTCTCATCCCCATGCGCCCGATCGCTCTCCTCGTCGCCGCCGCCGCCCTGGCGCCCGCGCTCGCCGCGGCCGCGCCGCTGTCGGGCGTGGTCGTCGATCAGGCCGGCGCGCCGGTCGCCGGCGCCACCGTCCTGGTGGCGGGCGCCGAGGTCACGACCGACGACGCCGGGCGGTTCACGGTCGACGAGGCCGGCGATGGCCTGCAGGACGTCGTCGTGGTCGCCGATGGCTTCGAGGCGCTCCTGGCCCGCGCCCGCCCGGGGCGCGAGGCGCGGCTGGTGATGATCGCCGGCGGCAACGTCCGCGGCGTCGAGGTCGTCGAGCTGGTCGACCAGGCGCCGTTCGTCGACGAGCCGGCCCCGTACGATCTCGATCCGTCGACGATCAGCGGGGTCGCCGGCGCCGGCAACGACGCGCTCAAGGCGGTGCAGAGCCTGCCCGGCGTGGCCCGCATCCCGTTTGGGCTGGGTGGCCTGGTCCTGCGCGGTCAGAGCCCGCGCAACTCGAGCGTCTTCCTCGACGGCGTCGAGGTCCCGCTGCTTTACCACTTCGGCGGCCTGGCCTCGTTCATCCCGACCCCGATGCTCGACGGGCTCGAGGTCATGCCGGGCACCTTCGGCGCGCGCTTCGGCCGGACCCAGGGCGGGGTGGTCGAGGTCCGCTCGCGGGCCGCGCGCACCGACCGCTGGCGCGGCGCCACCGAGGTCAGCCTGATCGACGCCCAGGCCCGCGCTGAGGGCCCGGTGGCCGGCGGCGGCGTGATGTTCGGCCTGCGCCGGTCCTACGTCGACGGCATCCTGGCCGCCGCCGCGCCGGATCTGACCTTGGCGCCGCGCTACTTCGACGGCCAGCTCCGCTTCGATCGCGGCAGCGCCAGCGCGCCCGGCGGTCAGCTCACCGCGCTGGTCTTCGGCTCCGACGATCTGTTGACGTTCGCCAACCCGGGCGACGACATGGAGGAGGGCTCGAACCTCAACTACCGATCGCGGTTCGTGCGCGCCGCCTTCACCTGGCGCCGCGAGGAGGGGCCGTGGCGCGCCACCGTGACGCCGTCGATCGGCGCCGACGAGGTGTCGTTGCGCTTCGACGAGCAAGGCATCACTCGCACCAACCTGCCGCTGGCCTTGCGCGCCGAGACCGAGCGGACCTGGACCAACGGTCGCCTCGCCGGTGGCCTCGATCTGGTCGGCACCCGCTACGGCTTCGACATCACCAACGAGGCCCCGGCGATGCCCGGCATGCCCGAGAGCGGCGAGATCACCTCGCGCACCGGCTCGCTGTGGGCCGCCGATCTGGGCGCCTGGGTCGAGGGCTTCTACCGCTTCGAGGATGGCCGCCTCGGGCTCCGCCCCGGCCTCCGCGTCGATCGCTACGGGCTGTCGGATGAGTGGGTGGTCGATCCGCGCCTGGCCGTGACCCACGAGCTACCGGGCGGCTGGACGATGGCGACCGCGTTCGGCCGCTACCATCAGCCGCCGTCGGTGGTCGATCTCGATCCGGCGTTCGGAAATCAGGCGCTCACCGCGTCGTGGTCGAATCAGGCGTCGTTCGGCGTCACCGCGCCGCTGCCGAGCGCGTCGTCGGTGGCGGTCACTGCGTACTGGGAGCAATCGCAGGGCCTCGCGGTCGACGCGGTCACCTCGGCCACCGCCCAGGCCGCCGGCGGTCCCCAGGGCGGCGGGGTCGGCGCGGCCAGCCGCGAGCTCACCGACGAGCAGTTCGGCTCGTACAGCTACCGCGAGAACACCGGCCGCGGTCGCGGCACCGGCGTCGAGATCATGCTGCGCAAGCGCACCGGGTCGTGGGCCGGCTGGCTGGCGTACACCTACGCCAACGCCGAGCGCCGCGGCGATCCGCGCCTCGATCCGACCTGGCGGCCCTACATCCTCGATCAACCGCATGTGCTCACCGCGGTGGCCGCGGTCCCAGTCGGCAAGTGGCAGCTCGGCGCGCGCATGCGCTACGCCAGCGGCAACCCGATCACGCCGGTCGCTGGTTCGTACTTCGACGTCGACGCCCAGGACTTCCGCGCCGTCGACGGCCCGATCTTGTCCGAGCGCCTGCCGGCCTTCATCCAGCTCGACGTGCGGATCGATCGCACCTGGCGCACGAGTCACGGCCTCATCAAGGGCTTCCTCGACGTTCAGAACGCCACCAACCGCGTGAACCCCGAGGGCGTGTCTTACAACTTCGACTACAGCCGGCGCTCGTACACCCGCGGCTTGCCGGTGTTCCCGTCGCTCGGCGTGGAGTGGACGCCATGAGAGCCGCCGCGATCGCGTTGACCTTCGGCCTGGCCGCGTGTGGCGGCGACGCGCTGGCGCCATCGACGCTCATCACCGAGGCCCGCCTCCTGGCGGTCGCCGCGTCGCCACCGGTCACCACCCTCGACGGCGAGGCCGAGCTGCGGGCCCTGGTGGTGGCCGCCGATGGCGCGCCGGCCGACGTCGCCGTGACCTGGCGGGCCTGCTCGCCGTGGCGCGTGCTGCGCGATCCCGATCTCGACTGCGCGCCGGGCGACGCGCTGCCGCTGGCGGTCGACGCCGACGGCGCCGCGCGCCTGCGGGTCGAGGACGTGCTGGCGCGCTTCGGTGGCCCGGGCGCGCCGCCGCCGCCGCCCGGCGCGTGCCCGGGACCGGTCGTGCCGATCCCGGTGATCGCCACCGCCACCGTCGACGGCACCCGCCTGGTCGCGCGCAAGGACGTCGGGGTCGGCGCCGCCGCGCGCCGCGCCCCGGTGATCGCCGCGATCACCCTCGACGATCAGCCGGCCGCCAGCTTCACGCCTGGCGCGGTCTATCGCCTGGCCGCGGTGCCGGCCCTCGACTCCCTCGACGCCACCTGCACCGACGACCCCGAGCCGGTGGCGGTGCGCGAGGGCGTGCGCACGTACTTCTACGTCTCGGCCGGTGGGCTCGACGAGGTGGCCGCCGACGTCTCGTACCAGCCCGACGACACCGCGGCGATCGGCTCGGTCGAGTTCACCGCCCCCGACGACGCCGCGCCGGTTCGCCTGTGGTCGGTCATGCTCGACGGCGACGGCGGCGCGGCCTGGACCCTGCGCACCCTCGACGCCAAGTGATCACGGCGCGACGCCGCGCGCGACGGCGTCGAGGGCCCGGCACTGCGCGCGATCGCGGAACCCGGCGCGGGCCGACAGGCCGTGGATCAGGAGCAGCGCGCCGCCGGTGATCGCCAGCATCGTGGCGGTGGCCTTGGCCTCGCCCGCCGGCAGTGAGCCGTCGTCCTTGCTGGTCGCCAGCGCGACGACGCCCAGGCCGAGCCCGAGGGCGCCGTCGACGGCGATCACGGTGTCGACGATCGGCAGGGCCCGCGAGCGCGTGCAGTCGGGGCGCACGCCCGGCGACGCCGCGCGCGGCGGCGCGGTCCCGAAGGTGTAGTAGCAGCCGGCAGCCGGCGCGGTGGTGACGAGGGCGAGGGAGAGGGCGACGAGGCGAGGGAGCGACATCGCCTGCCCTTTCAGCAACCGCTGGGCCACCGCCTCGGGCCGCGACCGCGACCGCCGTGTCACGGTCGCGCCGGCGCGACGGACGGGCGCCCCGACATCGCCGTCCGGGGGTGGCGCCAGGGGTTCACGGTTGGCCCGCGCTGGTGTCGGCGCGCCGTCGCGAAACCCGACGGTCCGTGATCGGACTTCCGTCGTCGGTCCCGCGCACGCCGCCACGACGTCACTGGGTGAAGGTGACGAGCGGGCTTGGCGTCGTGGTCGAGCCGGGCGCGCCGCTCGGCGTCAGCTCGCCGGTGCCGAAGCCGGGGTACCCGACGGCGGCGGTCACCAGCACGACATAGCTACCCGGCTCGATCAGCCCGGCCGGCACGTCGATGCTCGGCTGCTTGGTGAGGGCGGTGAAGACCGGCACCGGTGTGGAGGTGCCGAGGGCCGCGACGACGACGCTGTACAGGTCCGGTGCGTTCAGACCCGACTCGGGCATCCAGCGCACGGTGACCGCGCCGGCCGGCAACCGCCGGACGTTCGACTCGCCCGCCGAGAGCGGCGCGCCCGCGACCTCGAAGCCCGACGCGAACGGGATCGGAAGCTCGATCGCGCCGCCGACCTCGACCGGGACGGCGTACTCGGCGTGGACCGCCACGTCGCTGCTGCTCAGGGTGTACGGGCAATCGACGATGGTGACGAGCCGCCGAGCGTAGCTGCTCGGCAGTCCGATCGAACTAGGGGCCGAGACGCTCACCGTGCCGCCGCCGGCGAAGGTCGCGCCGCCCAGGCCGATCCCCCAGGTGTTGCCGGTCTCGGGCGAGGGGACCAGGCGCACCTCGGCCTGGCCGGTACACGCTGCTGCCGCCGGCGCGGTCGCCCGCGCGCGGCCCAGCAGGCTGTCGGCGACCGCCAGATCGATCCGAGTCGGCGTGACCGGCGTGAGCTGCGGCGTCAGCGCGAACACCCCTCCTTGCGGCGCCGCGATGGCGGCCGCGTAGGCCTCGACCACCGACCACGCGTCGCCGTCGCCGCGGCGGTGGGTGATCGCGATCCAATCGCCCGCGTCGAGCAGTCCAAACGGCGCCCCGGGCGGCGTGGTCACCGCGTCGAGCGACCACGGCAGGTTCCAGCGCAGTGGATCGGTCGTCGCGCCCGTGCCGGTGACGCTGCCGTCCATCGCGCGCGCGTGGCTCCACATGCCGATCGTGTCGAAGTGCAGCGCACTCTCGCTCGGGTTCCACAGGGTCGACTGCAGCGAGAAGCTGACCTGCCGAGGCTTGAACGTAGTGACGAGATCGGCGCGGCCGTAGACCCGATCGCGATATGCGAACGTGGCGGCGTCGCTGGCGAGGTACAGCGGCGCCCCGGCGCCGAGCTGGATCTCGAGCAGGTAGGGCCCAGGCGGCACGTCGGCCGATGCGCTGGCGCCGTCGATGGTGGCCGGGTAGCTCGCGTAGCCCAGCGGCTCGGCGGAGTCGCGCACCAGATAGCGGACCGCGGTCGGCGTCGGGCTCTCCGCGATCACCGCGCCTGCGGTCAGGCGGTCGCGCGAGAAGGTCACCTGCCGCCGCACCACATCCGGACCGCCGTCACGCTCCTCCGATCCCTCGCCGAGCTCATCGAGCCCGAACACCGCGTTGCACGCCGTGCTAGCGGTCAGGCTCAGCACGACGAGCAGCACGGCGGGGCGTCGCACGTCGCGACGATATCACGACCTCCGCGCGCTACTGGCGCACGCCGTCGGCCCCGACCTCCCAGGTCATGCCCGACGTGAGGAGCTTGCTGAGCTCGCCCTTGCCCTGCTTGCCGATCGCGTCGGCGACCTGCTGGTGGGCCATGGCGTCGAAGCTCGCCTTGTCCTCGACGTGGAGCACCCCGACCGGCACCGGGAACTCCGGGTGGGTCAGGCTGGCGATCAGGTGGGCGTAGGCCGAGCTGCTGCGCTCCTTGTGGACCAAGAGCGCGCTCGGGTCGACGCCGCCCTCGCCGACGTCGACGATCTCCGGCACCAGGTCGGCGCTCAGGCGCACGCCCTTGGTGCCGCCGGCGAAGGTCAGCGGCTGGCCGTCGACCAGCGCGAGCTGGCGATGGGCGACGTCGTCCTTGACCTCGTCCCACACGCCGTCGTTGAACACCGGGCAGTTCTGCAGGATCTCGATCAGCGCCGAGCCCTGGTGCCGGTAGGCCCGCTCGAGGATCGCGGCCAGGCCCTTGGCGTCGGTGTCGGTGGTGCGCGCGATGAAGGTCGCGCCGGCGCCGATCGCGAACTGCAGCGGGTTGAGCGGGTGATCGATCGAGCCGGTCGGCGTCGACGCCGCCCGGGTGCCGACCTTCGAGGTCGGCGAGTACTGGCCCTTGGTCAGGCCGTAGATCTGGTTGTTGAACAGGATGATCTTCAGCCCGACGTTGCGCCGCAGCGCGTGCAACATGTGGTTGCCGCCGATCGACAGGCCGTCGCCGTCGCCGGTGATGACCCACACGTCGAGCTCGGGCCGCGCCAGCTTGAGGCCGGTGGCGATCGCCGGCGCGCGGCCGTGGATCGTGTGGAACCCGAACGTGTTCATGTAGTACGGGAACCGGCTCGAGCAGCCGATGCCGCTGACGAACACCGTCTCCTCGCGCTTGATCCCGAGGTTGGCGAGGGTGCGCTGGACGGTCGCGAGGATCGCGTAGTCGCCGCACCCCGGGCACCACCGGACATCCTGATCGGTCTCGAGGTCCTTCTTCGACAGCTTGACGAGCTTCTGCGCAGCTTGGCTCATGGTCGGCTCCTAGGCGCGCGCGGTGGGCGAGGTGGGGACGTTGATGTCGAGGACGGTGGCGCCGTCGAGGAGCTGCTCGAGGGCGGCCACCACCTCCCGGACCTTGAACGGCAGGCCCTGGACCTTGTTCAGACCCACGACGTCGATCAGGTACTTGGCGCGCAAGAGCGCGCGGAGCTGGCCGAGGTTCAACTCGGCGCACACGACGTGCTTGAAGTTGCGGATGATCGCGTCGAGGCCGGGCTCGAGGGGCGACAGCCAGCGCAGGTGAGCGTGGCTGACGCGCCGGCCCTGGGCCCGCAGCTCGTTGGTGGCCTGGCGCAGCGAGCCGTAGGTGCCGCCCCAGCCGATGAGCAGCACGTCGCCGCTGTCCTCGCCGCGCAGGTCGAGCTCGCCGATCTCCTGGGCCACGCGCGCGACCTTGTCGGCGCGGGTGTGGATCATCCGCTCGTGGTTGTCCGGCGCGTAGGAGATGTTGCCGGTCAGGCTGTCCTTCTCGATGCCGCCGATGCGGTGCTCGAAGCCGGCGGTGCCGGGGATGGCCCAGGCCCGGGCCAGGGTCGCCGGGTCGCGCTGGTAGACGTGGTAGCCGGCCGGCTCGCTCGGGTGGTTGACGTCGAACCGATCGAGCTTGGTGACGTCGGGCACCGGCCACGGCTCGCTGCCGTTGGCGATGTAGCCGTCCGACAAGAGCATCACCGGCACCATGTAGCGGGTCGCGACCTTGAGCGCCTCGACCGCGGCGTAGAACGAGTCGCCCGGCGAGCGCGCGGCGATCACCGGGATCGGCGCCTCGCCGTTGCGGCCGTAGAGGGCCTGGCTGAGATCGCTCTGCTCGGTCTTGGTCGGCAGGCCGGTCGACGGGCCGCCGCGCTGGACGTTGACGATCACCACCGGCAGCTCGGTCATGACCCCGAGCCCGATGGCCTCGCCCTTGAGCGCGATGCCCGGGCCGCTCGACGCGGTGACCGCCAAGGCGCCGCCGTAGGCCGCGCCGATCGCCGCGCCCATGGCGGCGATCTCGTCCTCGGCCTGGAAGGTCAGGACGCCGTAGTTCTTGAACTTCGCCAGCGAGTGCAGGATCGACGACGCCGGCGTGATCGGGTAGCCGGCGAAGAACAGCGACTTGCCGGCCAGCTCGGCGCCGGCGACCAGCCCGAGGGCGAGCGCCTCGTTGCCGGTGATGTTGCGGTAGACCCCGGGGGCGAACTTGGCCGGCGGGACCTTGTAGACGGTCTGGAACACCTCGGCGGTCTCGCCGAAGGCGTGGCCGGCCTTGAACACCCGCACGTTGGCGTCGCCCAGCTCCGGCCGCTTGGTGAACTGCTGGTGGATGCGGCGGATCTCGGTCTCGGGATCGCGGCCGTACATCCAGAACACCAGGCCGAGCGCGAAGAAGTTCTTGCTCCGGCCCTTCTCCTTGGTCGACAGGGTGGTGCCGTCGAGGGCAGCCACCGTCAGGCCGGAGATGTCGACGGCGTGGACGCGGTACTTGGCCAGCGAGCCGTCGTCGAGGGGGCTGGTCGCGTAGCCGGCCTTCTTGAGGTTGCCTTCGATGAAGGCGCCGGTGTTCACGATCAGCACGCCGCCGTCGACCAGATCCTTCAGGTTGGTCTTGAGCGCGGCCGGGTTCATCGCCACCAGCACGTCGGGCGCGTCGCCCGGCGTGTGGATCTCGCTCGACGAGAAGTGGAGCTGGAACCCCGAGACCCCGAACAGCGAGCCAGCGGGAGCGCGGATCTCGGCCGGGAAGTCGGGGAAGGTCGAGATGTCGTTGCCGGCCTCGGCCGCGGCCTTGGTGAACTCGGTGCCGGTGAGCTGCATGCCGTCGCCCGAATCGCCGGCGAAGCGGATGACGACGCGGTCGAGCTGTTGGGTCTGGGACATGATTTCCTCGGGAGGGAAGCGCCGCGACCCTACCGATGTAAGGGCGGCTGTGCAATGCCAACCCCGAGCGCTTGCAGGTCGTGCGACAACCCGGTATGTGTAACCGCCTACGCACCCGTAGCTCAGCTGGATAGAGCGTTGGCCTCCGGAGCCAAAGGTCAGAGGTTCGAATCCTCTCGGGTGCGCTGATTGCCGAAGTCGCTGGCCCAGATCGCCGTCGAGGCCGGGCTTTTGTCTCGGGCCGACCTGACCCGGGCCCAGGAGCTGGCGGTCGAGCGCGCCGTCCCGCTGGCGGTCATCGTCATCCGCGAGTTCGGCGTCGACGAGGTCGCCCTGGTCGCGGCGTTCCGTCGCGAGCTGCGCATCCTCGCGGTCGATCCGGGGGCGGTCAAGCCCGACCTCGAGGCGCTGCGCCAGGTGCCGCGGGAGCTGTGCCGACGCTACCGGGTGGTTCCCCTCGAGATCCGCGGCGGGCCTGGGCGTGACGATCGCGAGCTGTGGCTGGCGATGGCCGATCCGACCGACACCGCGGCCCTGGCCGCGGTCGAGGCGGTCACCAGCGCCGCGGTCGACGTCGCGCTCCTGCCGCTGTCGGCGATCGACGAGCTGATCGAGCAAGGCCACAAGCAGCTCGCGACCCAGGTCGTCCGCCGCGGCCGCAAGGCCCTGCCGCGCGCGGTGACCCGGCCGCAGCCGCGCGGCCTGGCCGACGAGACGATCGAGTCGACCGCGACCATGCGGCTGCGGATGGCGGCGCCGACCGACGTCGCGACCCGGGTCGCGGCGCTGGTCAAGCTCCTGGTCGACAAGGGCGTGATCACGGCGGACGAGTACGAGGACGCGGTGCGGGCGCTGACGCGGGACGAGGAGTAGAGGAGGGCGGGGGCGGCGGCGGAGACGAGGCCGAGGCCGAGACCGAGTCCGAGACCGAGGCCGAGACCGAGTCCGAGACCGAGGCGGAGGCCGAGACCGAGACGAGACCGAGACCGAGGCGGAGACCGAGACCGAGGCGGAGGCCGAGACCGAGACCGAGGCCGAGGCCGAGGCGGAGGCCGAGACCGAGACCGAGACCGAGACCGAGACCGAGACCGAGACCGAGACCGAGACCGAGGCCGAGACCGAGACCGAGGCGGAGACCGAGGCGGAGGCCGAGTCCGAGACCGAGGCGGAGGGGCGCGCCGATCGCGTGCGCGACTCGCGCATCGGGTTGCGCGACCTGACCTCGCGATGGCGTAGCGCCGCGATCGCGCGTGTGGTCGGGGCCGGCACGCGGCGTGCTGCAGGTCGAGGTGGAGGTCCCTCATGCCCAGCACCCTCGTTCGTCTGCTCCTGTTCCTGATCGTCCTCGTCGCGCCCGGCTGCGTCGATCCCCCCGACGATGACGGCGCTTCGCCAACGACCGCCGTCGCCGCCGAGGGCAAGGGCGGCGAGTTCGAGATCGTGGTCTGCGGGCGCGTCTGTCCCGCTGGCTATCACTCGATCAGCTATCAGCACTCCGGTCAGTGCGGCACGACCATCGAGGACAACCAGGTGACCTGCGAGCGGACGTTCGGCGATTCGTTCGGCACCTGCGACGCGATATGCCCCGCGGGGTACCACTCGTACCTCCGCATGACCTGGACCGCGTGCGGGAACCAGTTCTACAACCGGCGGCTGTGCGAGCCGAACCGCGGGCTGCGCTTCGACTCCTGCGATCGCTGTCCGCCGGGCTACGCCCAGGTGTCGACGCAGTTGGACACCATCTGCGGTGGCGGATCGACGCTCCCCAACGAGTACACCTGCGAGCGTCAAGCCGCTGGGGCGTTGACGCTGGTGGGCGCGTTGGCGCTGCCCGCCGGCGCGACCAGCTCTATCGAGCTCGGATGGTCGACCCGCGCCGTGACCAGCGCCTCGGTCGTGGCCTACGCCCCGGGGCAGGCCGCGCGCGTGCTGTCGACCGCGCCGAGCGGCAGCGTCAGCTACGGCCCCGTGCGTCCCGGCGAGCAGCACCGCTTCGAGCTGTACGGCGACGGCATCTTCCTCGACAGCCGGCTGCTGGACGTCGCGCTGATGTCCGCCACGATCACCGCGTCGCCCCAGAACGTCGTCGTCACCGGCGCGGCCGGCACCACGACCGTGACCTGGTCGACGGCGAACGTCGGCGCCGCGGCGCAGGTCTACGTCCGGGTCGACGGCGGCGCGCCGTCGCTGTTCGCGTCGGGCGCCGCGGGCTCGGCGGTCGCGTCGTGGATCTCTCCCGGCCGCAGCTACACCTTCACCGTCCACCCCGGCGACGCCAACGCGCCGACCTTGGCCTCGGTGGTGGTGACCGGCCAGGCCGCCGCCGTCGTCGCCCCGGCCGGCGGCGCGTGGTGGAACCCGAACCGGTCGGGCAACGGCCTCGATCTCCGCGTCGCCGGCGACGCCGTCAACTTCGCCTGGTTCACCTACGACCTCGCCGGCTCGCCGACCTGGTACCTGGCGACCCTGGCCCGCGGCGCCGGGCAGTGGGTCGGCGACCTGAACCGCTACACCTGGACCGGCACCACCGCCGTGCCGTCGGTGGTCGGCCGCGTCACGTTGACCCTGACCTCATCGACCCGCGGCACGTTGGCGTACACCGTCGACGGTCGCAGCGGCAGTGAGGCCATCGAGCGGTACATCTTCGCCACCGGCGCGCCGACGACCTCGCTGTCGGGGCTGTGGTACGTGCCGTCGGAGGCCGGGTGGGGCATCGACTTCGACAGCCAGGGCTCGGTCCACGCGGCGTACATCACGGCCTACCGCAGCAGCGGTCAGCCGACCTGGGTCTACGGCGTCGGCTCGGGCAGCGGGCTCATCCGCTTCGATCTGCTGCGCACCCAGGGCCAGAACCTGTGCCCGGGTTGCACCGGGCCGACCTCGGTGACGTCCACGCCCGCCGGCACGTTGACCATCAGCACCAGCCAGCTCGGCAACGGTCGCCTGGCCGGCGCCCTCGACTGGGCGACCTGGCCGCGGCCCAACCTCAGCCTCGTGCGGCTGCTGTAGCGGGGTCCCCCGCCCGTGACGAGAACGCGACACGGGTGTCGACGAATTCCTGCGATCGAGAACGGACGATGACGCCCGGGCCCGCCGAGGGCGGTAGGTAAGCTGTTGATCTCTCGAGCCGATAGGGCGGGCGACCGGGGCGTCGGCGGATGGCCCGCGCCGTGCAAGCCCTCCGGAAGTTGCGGACCGCGTGCGCTATATTCGGCGCAGCGCGGGTCCGGACCACGGAATCCCGATGCCCCAGCCCGAAATGAACCCGCTCCCGGTCCCGTGTAGCAACTGCCGACGCGAGCTGGCGCCGGCGGCGCTGTTCTGCCCGACCTGCGGCACGCCGCGGGTCCGCGACGGCGCGGTCGACGAGCTGATCGGCGCGGTCCTGGCCGATCGCTTCCTGGTCATCGATCGCCTGGGCGCCGGCAAGTCGGGGACGATCTACCGCGGCGAGCACGTCACGCTGCGCCGCAAGGTCGCGATCAAGGTCCTGCACCACGAGCTGTCGCGCGACGACCTGGCGATCGAGCGGTTCCGTCGCGAGGCGACCTCGGTGGCCGAGATCGACAACGAGCACATCGTCGAGATCCACGACTTCGGGCGGACCAGCGACGGTCGGCTCTACCTGGCGATGGAGCTCCTCGAGGGCGAAACCCTCGACAACGTCCTGGTGCGCGACGGCAAGCTCGCGGTCGACCGGGCTCTCGACGTGATGATCCAGGTGGCCGACGCCCTGGCCGACGCCCACGCGGTCGGCTTCGTCCACCGCGATCTCCGGCCGCGCAACCTGTACCTGGCGGTGCGGCGTGGCAAGGCCAACTTCGTCAAGCTCCTCGACTTCGGCCTGGCCAAGCTGGTCGAGAACGGCGGCGGCGCGGCCTCGACCAGCCTGGGCATGACCTTCGGCGACCCGCGCTACATGTCGCCCGAGCAGGCCAAGGGCGATCCGACCGACCGGCGCAGCGATCTGTACTCGCTGGGCTGCATCGCGATGGAGATGTTGACCGGCGAGCCGCCATTCGTCGGTGGCCGGGTGTTCGATGTCCTGACTCGCCACGTCAGCGAGCCCGCGCCTCGGCTCTTGGCGCGCCGGCCCGATGCGCCGCCGTGGCTCGACGTCGTCTTGGCCAGGCTCCTGGCCAAGGCCCCCGACGACCGGTTCGTGACCGCGGCCAAGCTGGCCGAGGTCCTGCGCGGCGCCGGCGCGGTCGCGGTCGAGGAGCCTCCGTCGGCGAGCGGCCGGCGCGGGCCGACCGGGACGCCTGCGGTCGGCGTGCCGGCGGTGGTGGCTGGTGAGGTCGCGGTCGCGCCTGCGGTCGTGCCGGTCGCGGCGGTCGCGCCGCCCGTCGATCCCGGCGCGGGCGATCGCGTGGCGATCCCGATCGGGGTCGCCGACGCCGCGTCGGGTCCGGTCGGCGAGCCGACCGACCGCGTGCGCCACGGGTCGGAGGCCGACGACGCCGACCGGTCGCGCGAGGATCTGGCGCCGCGGGCCCGCCGCGCCAGCGGTCCCAGCCCGGACGACGATCCCCGGCTGTCGGGCGCGTGGTTCGCCGACGGCGAAGGTGCCGACCCCAGCGACAGCGGCGTCGCCAGCCTGGCGGCGGCGCGGCGCTTTATCGATCCGGGCGATAGCCTCGACGAGTATCGGCCGCCGCGCACCAACTACAAGCCGTTCGTGATCGCTGGCGTGGCCGCGCTGGTCTTGGTCCTCGTGCTCCTGCTCGTGGGGGGCGGCGACGATGAGGCTGGGCCGGCCGCCCCCGCGCCGGCGCCGGTCGCGGCCCTGGCCGTCGACGCTGGGGCGCCCCCGGCGATCGACGCCGGCGTCGAGGTCGACGCCGCGGCGGCCGGGACGGGCCAACCGTCGGCTCCGTCGAAGCCGGTCGATCCGCCCAAGCCGCCCAAGCCGTCCAACGGTAGCGGCACGCCGACCCGCACCCTCGATCCGGAGTCGACCCCACCCGACGAGCCCGACCCGGCGCCGAGCGGGACCGGCGGCCAGTCCGACGAGCAGGCCCAGCTCGCCGAGTTCTACGCCAAGGCCGGCGACGCCGCGCTGCGCGGCGGCGACCCGGTGGGCGCCGCCAGCAACTACCAGAAGGCGCTCTCGGCCAACCCCAAGAACCTCGACGCCATCATCGGGCTCGGCGAGGTCGCGCTCAGCCAGGGCCAGTACGGGCCCGGGATCACCCAGCTCAAGAAGGCGGCGCGGCTGGCGCCGCGGCGCGCTCGGATCCACACGCTCCTCGGCGAGGCCTACCTCAACACCGGCAACGCGGTCGCGGCGGAGCAGAGCTTCCGGAAGGCGCTGCAGCTCGATCCCGACGACGCCCGGGCTCGCAACGGCTACAACGAGGCGGCGGGCCGGCTGCCTCCCCCGTCCGACGATCCGTGAGCTCTGGGCCTGCGAAGGACGCTCGCCCCGCGCTGCGAGATCGCGCTGCGAAATCCGCTGAGTTCTCACCAGGCTCCCACAGTCTCACCGTCCTGGGGTGAAACGCTGGCGCGCCGCGAGCCGTGGTGGTTCCATGGCGGATCATGGCGCGCGCACGCGGTACCTCGCCCGCCTCCACCCACCCTGTCGACGGCCGACGCGCGCGCACCGCGCGCACTCGAGCCGCCATCCTCGACGCCGTCCTGGCCTTGATCCGGGCCGGCGCCATCCACCCCACAGCGGCGGACATCGCGGCCCAGGCCAAGGTGTCGCTGCGCTCGATCGCCCAGCACTTCCCGACCCGGGTGGCGCTGTTCGCGTCCGCGGCCGAGCGCCACGGGGCCCGGCCCGAGGTCACGCTGCCCGACCCGGCGATGCCCCTGGCGCGCCGCCTGCGCGCGTTCGCCGCCGCCCGCGCCACCGACCTCGAGTCGACCCGGCTCCTGCGCGCGTCGGCCGCGCAGTTCGTCGCCGACTATCCGGTGGTGGCCGCCGCCATCGTCGGCAACGCCGCGACTCGCCGAGCCCAGCTCGAGCGCACCTTCCCGCGCGAGCTGTCGGCGCTGGCCGCCGACGATCGCGAGCTGCTCGACGTCGCCCTCTGCGGTCGGATGTGGGACGCGCTGCGCGAGCGCGGCAACTCGCCGGCGCGGTCGCTGGCGTTGATGACCCGGTTGGCCCGGCGTCTCCTCGGCGTTGCCCCAACCGTGCGCGGTTCGTGATCGCGGCGACGGTCGTCGGGCGCCGACGCGCCGGAGCGTCGGGCTGACGTACAATGGCGGGATGCGCGCCTCCGCCTCCACGTTCGCCGCTCTCGCGTTCGCTGTCGGGGCCTGCGCCAGCGACACCGGGATCGTCATCGAGGTGAGCTGGACCGAGGCGGACTTCCCGGCGGCCGAGACCCTGCGCATCTACGTCGCCACCGGCGACCCGACCCGGGCCGCGGTCGACGAGGCGTCGGTCGCCGAGCCGGTCGAGATGATCACGCTGCCCTATCGCTATCTGCTGCGGCCCGACGGTGCGCTCGGCGACATCGGCCCGCTGGTCCTCGCCGCCGGTCTGACCGCGGGGGAGCCGCCGCAGCCGCTGGCGTTCGACGTCTACCCCGAGGCGGTGGCCTTCGCCGACGGCGAGATCCGCACCGTGCGCCTGACCCCGACGTCGCGCACCTACGAGTCCCACGGGCCGAACGCCGCATGCGCGATCTACGCCGATGACCTCGGGCAGCCGCGCACCATCGGCCTACCGGGCGACGCCGACTGCGACGGCACCCTCGATGGGAGCGACTGCGCCCCGCTCGAGCCGACCGACGACGTCGACGGCGACGGGGTGACCTGCGACGTCGACTGCCTCGACAGCGGGGGCTCGGTTCGCTACTCGCCCGGCGGGCTCGAGGTCTTGATCAAGCCGGAATCGGTCTTCCCCGGCCAGAACGTCCGAGACTTCCGCATGCTGAACGCCGTGCCGCCGCACATCGAGTGCCTCCACGTCGACTTCGACTGCTCGGGGCAGTGTCGCGACGAGGCCAAGCTGCCGGGTGGCCCGCCGGTCGTGGTCGAGACCGACGCCAGCGGCGCCGACGACTGCGGATCGATCTTCGCCGCCGAGGATCCTCCGCTCTGTCCGATCGCGCCGAGCGACTGCAATCCCGACCAGCCCGGGAACCAGTCGACCACGGAGTCGGAGTCCGAGATCTGCGACGGCCGCGACACCGACTGCGATGGCTTCCTCGCGACCCCGATCCTGTGCACTCAGCCCGAGGGCGCGGACTGCCAGGTGGGCGCGCGCGCCTGCGACGACGGCAGCGGCCGCTTCGCCGACGGTTGCGAGATCGTGGGGAGGGCGACCGTGCCGGGTCGGCTGTGCGAGCTGGCAGCGTCCCGGCTGAGCTGCCGCCTCGACGAGGACCCCCTAGGCTGCGTGGTCGATCAGATCGCGGCCGGCGACCTGGTGCGCGAGTGTCCGGTGTCGGTCAACTGCGGCGCCCCACTCGCGGAGACCGTGGGGCTGCCGGACCTGGGCACCGGTACGTGCACCTGGACCGTGGTCGGCGGGAGCGCGCAAGGCGACTGGACCGTCGGGTTCGTCAGGCCCGGCTCGTTCTCCATTGATGCGACGTCGACCTCATGTGGTCCGGTCATGGGGGCGAGGCCGCGGGTCGGCAACCCGAAGGACTACACCGTGCTCGTGGCGGGCACCGACGCCGGCCGGATGATCCGCCGATTCCATGTCGTCAAGCTCAAGGCCGACAGCAACGTCTGCGACGGGATGCTCGACTGCGATCTGACCCAGCCGTGAGCTCGCCGGGACGCCCCGGCGCGGCAGCTACGGCGCCGCCGCGGATGCCCTGAGCGCCGCCATCGCCACCGCCGCGCCCGCGCCTTCGCCGTGGCCGACCCCGAGAGCGAGGATCGGCGTCAGCCCCAGCGCTGTCCGGGCCGCCGCCGCCGCTCGCCCGCCGCCGCCGTGGGCGCACGCCAGGTAGCCGCCGGCTGCCGGCGCCAGCGCGGTCGCCACCAGCCCCGCCGCAAGCGCGGTCGTGCCGTCGAGGATCACCGGCACGTAGGTCGCGGCCGCCGCCAGGATCGCGCCCGCCATCACCGCGACGTCGGCGCCGCCGACCGCGGCCAGGACGTCGAGCGCGGTCGGCCGCGGCGGCAAGGTCGCCAGGCCGGCCGCCACCAGGGCCCGACCGTCGTCGAGGGCGAGGCTGGCGTCGCCGCCGGTCAGGGCCGCGATCACCGCGGCGGCCGCCAGATCGGCGCCGGCGCCCAGGCCGCCGAGACCGAGCAGGTCGAGGCCGCTCTCGGCCAGGGCCACCACCAGCGCCGCGCCAGCCTCGACGGCGGCGGTCACCTCGACCGGGGTCAGGGCGGCGCCGGTCGCCAGGTCGCCCGAAGGGCCGCGGCCCAGGCCGATCATCGCCGCGGGCCGCGGCGCCGCGGTCGCCAGCCCAGCGTCGATCACCACCAGCGCGGCGCCGACGGCGCGCGCCGCCGCGGTCACCCCGGCCTCGCCGTCGACCAGGGACTGGGCGGCGCGCAAGGTCGGGTGGGTCGGGCCGAGGTCGACCCCGGTCGCGACCACGCCGTGATCGGCGAGGACGCAGACGACCGTGCGACGGGCGAGGGTCGGCCGCGGCGCGTGGCGCGCCCCGGCCAGCCAGGCCGCCAGCGGGCCGTCGTCGGCGCGGGCCTCGGCCATCGCCGCGCTGGCCGGCGCGATCGCTCCCGCCAGGTGGGCGAGCACCGCGCTCATGCGCTCTGCCACAGCGCGCCGCGCCGCTTGCCGACCACCAGGAGCCCGAGGAAGAACGGCCCACCGGCCAGGGCGGTCACGCCGCCGACCGGCAGCCAGATGTAGATGCGCGTGAGGGTGTCACACAAGACCAGCATCGCCGCGCCGGCGCAGCACGACAGGGGCAAGAGCGCGCGGTGATCAGCGCCGACCAGCGCGCGCAGCGCGTGGGGCACGATCAACCCGACGAACCCGACCGGGCCCGCGATCGACACGCTGACCCCGACCAGGAGCGACGCCGCCAGGAAGACCACGGTCTGGGTCCGCGCCACCGCCACGCCGACCGAGGCCGCGGCCTCGTCGCCGGCGGTCAGGGCGTTGAGGTCGCGTCCGTGCCAGAGCAGCACCGCCGCGCCGACGATCATGAACGGCAGCGCCCGCGCCACCGTCGCCAGGCGGGTCCACTCGAAGCCGCCCATCATCCACCGCAGGATGCGGTTCATCTCGGCGAAGTCCGAGGTCGCGAACACCAGCATCGACGCCGCCGCGCACGTCATCGAGACCGCGATGCCGGCCAGGATCACCGTCGCCGGCGGCAGGCTCACGCCGACCCGCGCGATCTGCCAGATGAGCGCGATCGCCGCCAGCGCGCCGAGGACCGCGGCGGCGCCGACCCCAGCGCTGCCGAACAGGGTCGCGACCCCGAGCCGGATCGCCAGCACCGCGCCTAGCGACGCGCCCGACGACACGCCGAGGGTGTAGGGGTCGGCCAGCGGGTTGCGCAGGACGGCCTGGAACGCACACCCGGCGGCCGCCAGCGCCGCGCCCACCAGGGCCGCGGCCAGGGTGCGCGGCAGCCGGACGTCCCAGAAGATCGTGCCGTCGACGCCGCCGCCCCACAGCGCGCGCGGCGACATCACCGCGACCCCGTGGCCGTCGGCCCCGGGACCGACCAGCGGCGCGAGCAGGATCACGACGGTCGCCAGGGTCGCGGCCAGCGCCACCAGCGCCGCCCACCGGGCGTAGGTCAGACGGCCGCGGGCGCTGACGAAGCTCATCGCGCCACCACGAACCGGCTGCCGTCGGCCAGCGCGCCGACGTGGAAGGTCACCGCGAAGGCCCGCTGCACCGCGGGGTCGGCCAGGATCGTCGACGGCGGGCCGTCGGCGACGATCGCGCCGTCGGCCATCGCGACGATGCGATCGGCGAACCGCGCGGCCAGATCGAGATCGTGGGTGACGATCAGGATCGCGGCGCCGCGCGCCCGCTCGTCGGCCAGCGCCTGGGCCACCGCGATCGCGTGGGCCGGGTCGAGGGCCGCGGTCGGCTCGTCGAGCAAGAGCGCGTCGGCGCCCTGGCATAGCGCCTGGGCCAGCACGACCCGACGGCGTTCGCCGCCCGACAGCGCGTCGAACCGGCGCTCGGCCAGGGCGCCGACGTCACAGCGCGCGAGCGCGGCGCGGGCCGCGGCCTCGTCGGCCGCGCCGTCCAGCCCCGGGCCGCGCTGCCGGGCGTAGCGACCCATCAGCACCACCTCGAGGGCGGTGAACGGGAAGGCCAGCTCGTAGCGCTGGGGCAGGTAGGCCAAGGTCCGCGCCAGCTCGCGGCGCGGCGCGCGCGCCGGATCGACGGCGCCGACCCGCGCCGTCCCCTGGTGCGGCGCGATCAGCCCGGCCGCCACCCGGGCCAGCGTGGTCTTGCCGGCGCCGTTGGGGCCGACCAGCGCCACCAGCTCGCCGCGCGCCACCGCCAGCGACGCCGCCCGCACCACCGGGCGCGCGTCGTAGCCGAACGTCACGTCGCGCAACTCGAGCACGCCCGTTGGTACCACGCGCCGGTCGACGCCGGTCGTCGACGCCGCGCCGGCCCGCGGTCACGACGGGCAGGGCTCGCGGGCGGCCACCCGGTGGCCCGGGCACGAGCCCGAGCCGGCGAAGGTCTCGCCGTCGCAGCCACAGTACTGCACCAGATCGGCGGTGCACGCGCGGTCGCGCGACGCGCACACGCCACCTCCGTCGTCGCAGGTGCCCTCGCAGGCGCCGCTCGCGCATTGGGCGCTCGACTCGCATGGCTGGCCGTCGGCGTGGAGCATGGTGTCGAGCGCGGGCTCTGGCGTAGCGGGCGCCGCGGCGCCTTGACCACACGCGACCAAGGCCGCGATCGCGGCCGCGAAGAGGAGCGAGGCGAGCTTCATGGGGATCGGACGCGCGGCGTCGCGGATCGTTCTATCCCGGCGACGACCGTCGGGCCGCCGGCGGCGCGGTCGCCGCGGTCGGCGCACGGACTAGATCTAGGGCCCGAGGGCGCCCTCGAGGTCGGCCAGCGCGAGGTCGACGCGCGGCGACGGCGCCAGGAAGTACGGCGCCTTCAGCACCACGATCCGGCCGGCCGCCACCGCCGGCACCGACGCCAGCTCGGGACGCGACCGCCACTCGGCCAGCGCGGTCGCGGGGTCGGCGGCGTACGAGACGTCGAGGATGGTATCGGGGCGGGTCCGGATCAGCTCCTCGGCCGACAGCTTGGGATAGCGGGTCGCGGCGCCGGCCAGGACGTTGGCCGCGCCGGTGATCGCCACCAGCTCATCCATCCAGCTCCCGTTCGCCGCCGCGATCATGCCGTCCAGGCTCGCGGTCCGATCGATCACGATCAGCACCCGGCGCGCGCGCCCGACCCCACGGCGCCCGGCGGCGTCGCGGGCGGCGGCGATCGCAGCGGCGCGCGCGGCCGCCGCCTCGGGCCGACCCAGGCGCTCGCCGACCGTGGTCAGCGCCGTCAGGACGTCGGGCAGGCCGTGCATCGGGATCTTCAGCACCGCGAGGCCGGCCCCGCCCAGCGCGCGGGCCGCGTCGTCGTGGACGTCGTCGGCGATCACCAGCGTCGGCCGGAGCGCGACGATCCGCTCGAAGCTCGGCGCGATGAACGACCCGACCTTGGGCAGCGCCGTCACCGACGGTGGATAGGTCGAGTAGTCGTCGACGCCGACCAGGGCGTCGGCGGCCCCCAGGGCGGCGACGATCTCGGTCGCGCTCGGGGTCAGCGTCACCAGCCGCGGCCCATCGGCCGGGGGCCGCGCGCCGCGATCGCAGCCGGTCGCGGCCGCCAGCGCCAGGGCACCGGCGATCAGCGCGCCGATCGCCCGCCTCATCGCGAGCCCTGGGGCGCGAGGCGCTGGGGCCGGCCGCGCGCGGCGCGGAGCTCCTCCTTCACCACCGATGCGACGCCGGTCGCGGCCACCGAGACCAGCACGTTGGCGACGTAGCTGCCGTCGGGAAGCGCTTGGGTCACGTAGGTCACGGGCGCGGGGAACGAGGGCGGTCGCGGAGCCATGGCGTCGCGTAGCACCCTGGCCGTCCGCCCGCCATGCGGTCACCGGGTCATCGTCAGGGCCAGGGTCCGCGACTGCCGCGCGGTCACGTTACCGCCGCGACCGTAGGCCGGATCCGCGGTGCCGGTCGCGACCGCGCCCAACTCGACCTCGAGCCGACACGAGCTCGGTGGGTTGGGCTTGAGGACGAAGTCGGTCGTCGCGAGCGCGAGCTGGCCGGCGTTGAGCGGCGCGGTCCGCACGAAGTTGTCGACGCAGTTGTCCAGATCGCGCACCGCGACCGCCACCTCGCTGGCCCCGGTCCCGCCGCTCCAGGTCAAGGTCACGCCGCTGGCGTGGGCGAAGGTCGTAGCGCTGGCGGCGACGGTGAGGTCGGCCGGCATCGCGACCGTGGTCGCGAGCGCGTCCGTCTCGAGCGCGCGATCGAGCGACACCGTGAGCACCTGTCCACCGGTCACGCCGTCGAACGTCGCGGTGTACTCGTACAGCCCGAGGATCGAGCGCTCGGTCATCGTCTGCGCCGCGGCCAGCGGGAACTGGGCCCGCAAGGTGTCGCCGCCGGCCAGCCGGACGTAGGTGACCTCGAGGAGCGCGGGGTTGTCGGTGGTCAGCCTCGCGGTGACCTCGGCCCGGGCGTCGGCGTCGACCTCGACGTAGACGTAGACGCCGAGCTCGGCGGTGGTGACGTCGGTCGAGGCCACGCTGTCACAAGCCGCGGCGGCAAACAGGATGGCGATGGGCAGGCGGTGCATCGAGGACTCCAGGCCAGAAGAGGGCCACAGTTTCGCACGCGGCGGTCACCACGGTTGGACCTGCGGGCGCCGGGGCTGAAGGCCGTGGCCCAGGCCACACCCGCGGACCTCGGTGATCGAACGGCGCCGGCTGCCGCACCCGTCGCAGGTGTCGCGCGCCGACCGCGACGCACCCGCGATCCGTTGTCAGCGCGACGTGAGGCCGCACGTCGGCCGTAGATCTGCTATGCCGCCTGCCATGAAGCGCAACCATCTCCTGTGTGGCCTGCTGCTCGCCGCTGCGTGCGGCGGCGGCGGCAAGAAGGCGCCGACCGGACCGGTCGGCGGCGACGGCACCGGCACCGGCACCGACGGCACCTCCACCGTCGAGCCGGCCGCCACCGACGCGACCGCGTTGGCCCGGGCCTCGTTCGCCAACCCCGGCGGTATGTGGATGCCGCGCCAGATGAACCACCCGACCCACGCCGCGGCCCTGAAGGCCATGGGCGTGGCGATCCCGGCGGCCGATCTGGCGAACCCGCTGGCCGCGCCGCTCAACGCGGTGGTCTCGCTCGGCGGCTGCACGGCGTCGTTCGTGTCGGCCGACGGCCTGGTCATCACCAACCACCACTGCGTCCAGGGCGCGCTGCAGTACAACTCGAAGCCCGAGCGCAACCTCGTCGAGGATGGCTTCCTGGCCAAGACCCGCGCCGACGAGCTGTCGGCCGGCCCGACCCAGAAGGTGTTCGTCGCCCAGGCCTTCACCGACGTCACCGCCGCGATCACCGGTGGCCTCGAGCAGATCAAGGACCCGACCGCCCGCAAGAAGGAGGTCGAGACCCGGACCAAGCAGCAGCTCGCCGCGTGCGAGAAGGACCGCCCGGGCATCCGGTGCGACGTCAAGAGCTTCTACCGCGGCGCCGAGTACCAGCTCATCGAGTACCTCGAGATCCGCGACGTCCGGCTGGTCTACGTGCCGGCCCGCGCGATCGGCAACTACGGCGGCGAGATCGACAACTGGGCCTGGCCGCGCCACACCGGCGACTTCGCGTTCTACCGGGCCTACGTCGGCAAGGACGGCAAGCCCGCGGACTTCTCGGCCGACAACGTCCCGTTTCGTCCCAAGCACTGGCTCAAGGTCGACGTCGACGGCCAGGCCGCCGACGACTACGTCATGGTTACCGGTTACCCGGGCACCACCACCCGCGTCACGACCTTCTCCGAGGTCGACTTCGACGTGAAGTGGAGCTACCCGAACCGGATCAAGTACCTCCAGGAGCGCTACGACATCCTCGAGAAGGTCCTGGCCAGCGACGCGCCGGCCGACACCAAGATCAAGGCCGGCGTCGGCAAGCAGGGCGTGCAGAACGGGCTCGAGAACAGCCAGGGTGTCCTGGCCGGCCTGCAGAAGGGTGACCTCCTCGGCCGCAAGAAGGCGACCGACGACAAGGTCAAGGCCTGGGCCGCCCAGCCCGGCAACGAGGCCTACAAGACCGCGATCGACAAGCTCGAGCAGATGCTGGCCGACGGCCGCACGACCGCCGAGCGCGACTTCGCCTTCGGCATCGCGATGAGCGGGTCGGCGCACCTGCGCAACGCGCTCTTGTACGTCCGCCTTGCCGAGGAGCGGACCAAGCCCGACGCCGAGCGCAAGCCGGGCTTCCAGGACCGCGACATGCCGCGCATCGAGGGCGGTCAGAAGGCCTTCAGCCGCCAGTTCGACGCCACCCTCGATCGCCTGGCGTTCCGCCTCGCCCTGCAGAAGGCGGCGGCCCTGCCGGCGGCCGAGCGGCCGTGGCTCAACACCCTCCTGGGCGTGAAGAAGGGCGCCAAGATCGACGACAAGGTCATCGACGCGCGCCTCGACGCGCTCTACAAGACCACGACCTTGGCCGACGACGCGGTCCGCCTCGACCTGGTCAAGAACGCGACCTCCAAGAGCCTGAAGGCCTCCAAGGATCCGTTCGTCAAGCTCGCGGTCGCGCTGTGGCCGACCCTCAAGGCCGAGGAGGCCAAGGACGACGCCAAGGCCGGCGAGTTCATGATGGTCGCGCCGATGTACGCCAAGGCGATGATCGAGGCCCTCGGTGGCTTCGTCGCGCCCGACGCCAACTCGACCTTGCGCATCACCTACGGGACGATCAAGCCGTTCAAGCCCGGCGAGGTCCCGTTCACCAAGGGCGCCGAGATCCCGGCCAAGGACAAGGGCGAGGAGCCCTTCGACGCGCCGGCCAAGCTGCTCGCTGGCATCAAGGCCAAGAACTTCGGGCCCTACGCCGACAAGGCCCTGGGCGATCTGCCGGTCAACTTCATCGCCGACCTCGACATCACCGGCGGCAACTCCGGCTCGCCGGCCTTGAACGGCAAGGGCGAGCTGGTCGGCCTGGCCTTCGACGGCAACATCGAGGGCGTCGCGTCCAACGTGGTCTTCAACTACGAGACCACGCGGACCATCCTGGTCGACATCCGCTACGCGCTGTGGGTGATGGACGCGATCGAGGGCGCCGACAACGTGCTCACCGAGCTCGGCGTCAAGCCGTCGTTGTGATCGTCGGCTGACCGCGCGCGGTCGACCGCGCGCCGGCCGCCGGGGTACCGTGGCGCCATGCCCCGCCACTCCGCGGCCCTGCCGGTCGCGCTCGTCGCGCTCGTCGCGCTGGCCGTCAACGGCTGCGCCCATCCGCGGCCGCGCACGTTCTCGCCGGCCGATGACGCCGCGGTCCGCGCGGTCCTGACCGCGCAGCAGGACGCCTGGAACCGCGGCGACCTCGCCGGCTACATGGCCGGCTACGTGCGGTCGCCCGAGCTGGTCTTCACCTCCGGCGGCAAGATCCGCCGCGGCTGGGACGAGACCTTCGCCAAGTACCGCGCGCGCTACGGCACCGACCCGTCGACGATGGGGCGCCTGGCCTTCGAGATCCTGGGGATCCAGGCGATCGGCGCCGATGGCGCGATCGTGCTCGGCCGGTGGCACCTGACCGACACGCCAGCGGCCGGCGCCGGGGTGTTCTCGGTCGCCCTGGTGCGCACCGCGTCGGGTTGGTTGGTCGTGCACGATCATACGTCGAGCGATCCTCCGTGAGGTAGAGAAGGCGGAGGCCGAGGCGGCGACCGAGACCGAGACCGAGTCCGAGACCGAGACCGAGTCCGAGACCGAGTCCGAGACCGAGTCCGAGACCGAGTCCGAGTCCGATCCCGATCCCGAACCCGATCCCGATCCCGAGGGCCGCGTTAGTCGCGGCCGAACCCCTCGCTCTGCCAGGTTCGACGCAGGGCGCGATCGCGCTCCCAGCGCGCCTTGCGCGGATGCGGACCGAGGGGCGGCCAGGCTGGGCTGCCGCGCAGGCGTGAGGAGCGAGGCGGCCAGCCGCGATAGAAGGCGCGGCGTTGCGCCGCCGTCGCGATCATCGCCGGCAGGGGCTCGCCGAACCGATCGAGGCCGAGGTCGACATCGATCAGCGCGGCGATCGCCAGCACGTCGCCCCGCGCGGCGCGGGCCTCGAGCTCGTTGAGCTCGCCCATCGAATACGGTCGGTCGCTCTTGCCGATCGCGTAGTACTCGCGCGACTCGGGGTCGCGCTGCAGATTGTAGATCCGTCCCATCGTCGCCTCCCTCTCAGGGCAGGCGCGCCGGCCTGCCATCGACCGGTCCGCCCAAGCACGGCGCGGGCCAACGCCAAGTCCCCGTGCCGCCGTCGCGCACCGTCCGAGAACCGGACATCACGGCGTCCGGCGTCCGGCGGCTCGGACACTCCCGGACGCCGCCCGCGGTCCGGTTCCGTCCGAGACCGAGGCCGAGACGGAGACCGAGACGGAGGCCGAGGCCGAGACGGAGGCCGAGACCGAGGCCGAGGCCGAGGCCGAGGCCGAGACCGAGACCGAGGCCGAGACGGAGACCGAGACCGAGACCGAGGGCTGACGAGCCTTGGTCCTAGCCGACGAACGACCGCCGGCGGCGCCGGCGGCCGAGGAGCCACGCGAGCACCGGCAGCGCCAGCCCCGGCGGCGTGGTCGAGCCCGACGCGCACAGGCACCCGCCGCCGGCCAGGCCGAGGTCGTCGTCGAGGCCGTCGCCGTTGGCGTCGGGGTCGCAGACGTCGCCGAGCCCGTCGTCGTCGAGGTCGGCCTGGTCGGGGTTCGGCACGTCGGGGCATCGGTCGAGGTCGTCACCGACGCCGTCCTGATCGCGATCGGGGACGCACACGTCGGGCATGCCCGGGGTACACACCGCGCCTGGCTCGAGGCGACAGCTCGCGTCGCAGCCATCGCCGGCCTCGCGATCGCCGTCATCGCAGGCCTCAACCCCGACGCGGACGCCGTCGCCGCAGGTCGTCGCGCAGCTCGACGGCGCCCCCGCGCAGGCCCAGCCCGGCTCGATCGTACAGGTCGCGCCACAGCCATCGCCCGCGTCGAGGTCGCCGTCATCGCAGGCCTCGGCCCCGGCGATCACGCCGTCGCCGCAGCCGGTCGAGCAGCTCGACGGCGCCCCGGCGCACGACCAGCCGGGCTCGATCGCGCAGGTCGCGCCGCAGCCATCCCCGGCGTCACGATCGCCGTCGTCGCAGGCCTCGGCCCCGGCCACCACGCCGTCGCCGCACGTCGTCGCGCAGCTCGACGGCGCGCCGGTGCAGGTCCAGCCCGCCTCGACCGCACACATCGCGCTGCACCCATCGCCCGGGTCGCGATCGCCATCGTCGCAGGCCTCGGCGCCGAGGATCACGCCGTCGCCGCAGACCGCCGCGCACAGGTCGGGCGCGACGCCGGCGCACCCCCAGCCCGCCTCGACCGCGCACGCCGCGTCGCAGCCGTCGCCATCGTCGCGGTCGCCGTCGTCGCAGGCCTCGCCCCCGGCCCGCACGCCGTCGCCGCAGGTGGTCGCGCACGAGCCGGCGCCGGCCCCGGTGCAGGTCCAGCCCGACTCGACGGCGCAGGTCGGGCCGCAGCCGTCGCCGGGCGCCCGGTTGCCGTCATCGCAGGCCTCGCCGCCGGTCAGCGCGCCGTCGCCGCAGGTGGCGGGATCGCAGGCGTCGCCCAGCCCATCGCCGTCGAGGTCGGCCTGACCGGCGTTGGCCACGGTCGGGCAGTTGTCGGCGCCGTCGAGCACGCCGTCGCCGTCGCGATCGGCATCGCAGGCATCGCCCGCGCCATCGCCGTCCAGGTCGTCCTGATCGGGGTTGGCGATCGACGCGCAGTTGTCACAGGCGTCGCCTAGCGGATCGCCGTCGCTGTTCTCCTGCCCCGGGTTGGTCACCACCGGACAGTTGTCGGCGGCGTCGACGTGGGTGTCGCAGTCGGCGTCCGACAGATCGATCGAGATCGTCGCCGAGGTCAGGATCTGATCGCCGTCGCCGGTGAACCGGATGTTCAGCAGGCCCGACAGATCGAGCGGCCCCGTCGAGTACAGCTCGTCGGACAGCCGGCTGTTCACGGCGGTGCCGCCGGCGGGCTCTGCGGTTGGGCTGTCGCCGGCGACCCCGACCAGCGCGCCGCTGTCGTCGTACCCGAAGGACCCCGCGGTGATGAGCGAGTTCCAGTCCTGGGCCGAGCACACCCCGGTCTGGCCGGGCGCGCCGTCGTCGCGTCCCCCCAGGGTGGTGGTCAAGGTCGCGTAGGTCGACACGCCGCCGGGCTTGAACTCGAGCCGCCCGTTCTGTTCATCGGAGCACTCGTACATCTCCGAGAAGGCGATCGCGGCGTTGGTCGGCGCGCCGCCGCAGGTCGGTAGCCCGGTGACGTCGAAGGGCACCGGGGCAGCGGTGCCGAACAGGAACGTCGGCTGATAGCTGACGTGGCGGGTCTTGCGCCGCGCCAGATCCTCGAACACCACGACGAGCTGCTCGCCCGCCAACCCTGGGCCGCCGGTCTGCAGGTTGAGGTCGGCGTCGCCGCGCTCCTCGACCGAGTACAGCCCCGAGCCGGTGATGCCGAAGCCGGTCGTCACGTCGTAGGCGCGGTAGCCGTTGCCCGCGGCGTTGTTGCGCGCGACCTCGGGCGCGGTCGCGAGCGCGACGCCGTTGAGCCGCACCTGCTGCGCGGGATCGCCGTTAAAGCCGCCGCTGTACTTCGCGTAGACCACCAGGTAGGCGCGCAGCACGGTCGCGCCCGACGGGATCTGCACCGTCAGGCCCTTGGGCGACGCGGTGTACGCCATCGGCGCCGCCGGCCCATCGCCGGACCGCGGCGTCGACACCCCGGCGGTGTCGGTCGCGATGCCGCCGACCAGACAGCCGCCCGCGCGCAGGCCGGCGAAGCTCGTCGTGTCGAGCGGCGTGCAGCGCTGGGCGTGGGCCACGTCGGCCGCTCCGGCGAGCGCCAGAGCCACGAGGGTCATGACGAGCGTACGCATCGCGCGATGCTATCGCGCCCGCGCCGCCGCCGGGGCGGGGCGGTCGGCAGCGCGGTTCTTGACAGGCTGCTCCCGGCGTCCGACCCTCGACCCGACCCGATCATGTTCCTGCGGTCCATCGATATCCGACGGTTGAAGCGGCTCCGCGACCTGCGCCTCGACTTCACGCGCGCCGACGGGTCGCCGCGCATGTGGACCGTGGTGATCGGCGAGAACGGCACCGGCAAGACGTCGATCCTTCACGCCATCGCGATGGCGGCGGTCGGCGCCGATCTGGTGAACGGCCTGGCCAGCCGGGTCGTCGGGCAGCTCCGGGATCGCCGGAGTCGAGAGCCCGTGGAGGTCACGGCGGACTTTCACTTCCCCGAGCCGCCGCCTCGCGCTCGCCGCCCGTATCCTCTGGTCGCCCGCGACGTGAAACCCGAGGGCGTGCGCTCCACGCTGCGCGTCGTCGGCAATGAGTATCGGGTGCGCGCTACGTCTCACTACCTCGGCGTCCCGGGCGCCGCCGACGGCGATCCGCTCGCCCAGGTGCGGAGCCAGAACCTGCCCCACTGGTTCGTGGCCGGCTACGGCGTCGCCCGCGCCATCCCCGACGCGGGGACCCGGCCGCGGCTCGATCAGATCGCGGCCGATCGCCTCGCGACCTTGTTCGACAGCCAGCGCGGCCTGACCAGCACCGCGTTCGCCAACTACTTCCCGAAGGCGCGATCGCGCGCCTTCGCGCGGGTCCTGCGCGACACCCTGCTGCGCGTCGAGGATCTGGTCCCGCACCTGACCGGGTTCGAGCTGCGCGGTCACGGCGGAGTCGGCCGGGCCGGCGCCCTGCAAGAGAGCGAGCGCTTCACGCAGTCGATCGGCGGCACCACGCTGAAGCTCCCGCTCACCGCCCTGGCCCACGGCTACCAATCGACCGTGGCCTGGATCGCGGATCTGGTGGGGCACATCCTCCTCGAGGCGGGGGCCGACATCCCGGCCGGCGAGATGCAGGGGTTGGTGCTGATCGATGAGCTCGACCTCTATCTGCACCCGGTGTGGCAGGTGGTCCTGGTCGCGGCGCTGCGCGCGACCTTCCCGCGTCTGCAGTTCGTGGCCACGACGCACTCGCCGCTCATCACGGCCAGCCTAGCTCCCGACGAGATCGTCGCCCTCGGGTTCGACCCCAAGACCGGCGACGTCGTCCGCGTCGAGAACCACCAGGACCCACGCGTCCTGACCGGCACCGAGATCTACCGCGCGTACTTTGGCCTCGACGAGATCTACCCGGACCCGCTGGGCCGCGAGCTGCGCGACTACCGCGCCCTCGCCGCCAACCCGTTCCGCTCGGACGTCGAGGACAAGCGGATGACGAAGCTCCACGCGTCGCTGGCCGCCCGCGGCGTCGACCCGCGCGTCCAACCGGTCGCGCGGCGTCGGGCTGGGCGATGATACGGATCAAGCGTGGAAGCGAGCCGCAGGGCCTCGCCCAGGTGCGGGCCCGGCAGCTCCCGAAGGCGGTGGCTGCCACCAAGGCGCGGGCCGACCTCGACTTCGACGGCTACCGCGTCGCGCATGCGGAGCTGTACCGGCGGCAGCACGGCAAGTGCGCCTACTGCGAACGCCAAGCCGGCGACGACGGCCAGCCCGTCGAGCACTTTCGTCCCAAGGCCGAGGCCTGGCGTGGCGATCCGTGGGTCGGCGACCGGCGTCCCGAGGGCGGCTACTGGTGGCTCGCCTGGACCTGGGAGAACCTCTTGTTCGCGTGCGCGACCTGCAACTGCGCGAGCCGAAAGGGCAACTGGTTCCCCCTCGCGCCCGGGACCCGCGGTCTGGCGCCCCCGCGGCGGTCCCCAGCCCCCCAGGCCGCGTGCTTCCGCCTCGATCGCGAGGAGCCGCTGCTCCTCGATCCGGCGGTCGATGATCCGCTCGATCACCTCGCGTGGCGTCCGCTCGATCCCGATGAGCCGGTCGAGCGGATGGAGTGGCGCCCGGTGCATCGCACCGAGCGCGGCCGGTACACGATCGAGATCCTCGGCCTCGCTCGGGCCAGCGTCGATCACGTCGGCGACCACATCCGGCGGGTCGTGTATCCGGCGGTCGCGCCCTTCGTCAGCGGGGCCGTGCGCGGCCAGCGCCGGGCCTGGTCGCGCATGTTGACGTCCCTGTTCTATCCGACGGCGCCGTACCTGGCCGCCACCCACGGCGCGATCGACTTCTTCGTCCCGGAGGCGCGCCGCGCGGCGCTCGGGGTCGAGCTACCGCGACCGGCGATCGGCTAGCATCGTCGCCGCCGCCATGAACAAGACCAGCGTCGATAGCTACCTCCGCGACGGCTGCGGTCGGTGCGAGCACTACCAGACCCCGGCGTGCAAGGTGCACCTGTGGAGCGCGCCGCTGGTCGCGCTGCGCAAGCTGGTGCGGGCCACCGAGCTGGTCGAGGCGATGAAGTGGGGCCACCCGACCTACACGCTGGGCGGCAAGAACGTCGTGATGATCTCGGCGTTCAAGGACTTCTGCGCGCTGCAGTTCTTTCAGGGCGCGGCGCTCACCGACGACGACGGCCTGCTGGTGAGCCCAGGGCCGAACTCGCGGTTCGCGCGGTACCTGAAGTTCACCACGCTGGCCGAGGTGACGCGGCATCGGGCTGTCATCGTTCGGCTCCTCGACCAGGCCATCGCGCTGGCCGCCACCGGCGCCAAGGTCGCGGCGCCGCCCCCGTCGGAGGAGCTGCCGGCCGAGCTCGCAGCGCGGCTGGCCGCGGACCCGGCGCTGCGCCGGGCCTTCGCCGCGTTGACGCCGGGCCGCCGTCGCAGCCACCTCTTGCACATCACCGGCGCCAAGCAGTCCGAGACCCGTGCCCGGCGCGTCGACCGCTCTGCCGTCGAGATCCTGGCCGGCCGCGGCTGGAACGAGCGCTAGCGCAACCATCGGCCTCGGTCTCGGCCTCCGCCTCGGCCTCGGTCTCGGTCTCGGCCTCGGTCTCCGTCTCGGTCTCGGCCTCGGCCTCGGTCTCGGCCTCGGTCTCGGTCTCGGCCTCGGTCTCGGTCTCGGTCTCGGTCTCGGTCTCGGTCTCGGTCTCGGTCTCGGCCTCCGCTCTCGATCGACCTGCCTCGGGACGATCCCCCGGCGCTTCCGCGTTACCCTCGGGCCACCCCCTTTCCCAACCGGAGACACGCATGGGACTCGCCGAGCGCAGAGCCGTCAAGGACTTCCAGGACAACCACTTCCCGGGCTGGCAGGAGCGCATCCACGCCGCCGCCGGGTTCGCCGTGCCCGTCGAGGTCGACTGGACCTCCCTGGCCATCGACGGCGAGGCCCACCTCTACGCCGAGTGCTGGCCCAAGGTGTACTTCGAGCCCTTGGTCGACGGCCTCACCGACGTCACCCGCGACGACATGGGCCGCGAAGCGCTAGCCGCCGGGCTCAAGCAGATCACGATCAAGCACAACCCGAGCGTGATCTACGGCGACGAGGGCTACGGCTACGCGACCTTCGCCGGCGGCGTCTTGTCGCTCGAGCACGCAACCCACACCAACGTCGACGACGTCGCTCCGCGCACCAAGGGTGTGATCCGCGCCCTCGAGAAGGGCCTGTGACCGAGCGCGGGCTGGCGCCGTCGCCGCCCGAGCGGCTCCTCGAGGAGCTGGCCGCTAGCCCAACCGCGCCCGAGGTCACGCTGCACCTGGCCAGCGGTCGCGAGCTGCGCGGCCGCGTGCTGGCCGTAGCCGGCAGCCGCGACGGGGTCATCGCGTCGCTGCGCGCCAGCGGCGATCGCTTCGCCGTCGACGAGATCCACGTCCGCGTGGCGCGGATCGATGCGATCACGCTGCACGACCCGCGGCCGTGGCGGGCGGCGCCACCCGGCGACCCCGCCCTCGGCAAGCTCGAGGTCCGTCGCGTCTTGACCGAGGCCGGCGCGCGCCTCGCCGCCGCCGGTGGCCCTGGCGTCCTCGGACCGCCCGCGGACATCGCCGCCCTGGCCGACGCCGAGCGCGCGGCGATCGCGGCCGCGGTCCCGGAGCTCGAGGCCGCGCTCCTCGGCGTCCTGACCGACGATCTGGGCCGGGCCGCCTTGGCCGGCGTCGAGACGGTCGCGCTCGCGATCGGTCCTGCCGCCGCCGCCCGGACCGGCGCGCGCTTCACGATTACCGTGCCGCTGTCGCCCGCCGATCGACCGTCGCGGTGGGCGACCGTCCTCGAGGCCGCGCTCTAGCTCTAGCGCGACGCGCGCCAAGGCCCGCGCTGCGACGCTGCGACCCGCGCTGCGAGGTCGAGGCCGCGGTGCGGTCGCAGCGACGGGGCGACGGTCGCGCGACGTCCGGGGCGACGGCGTGGGCCGCGGTCGACGATCGCGACGTGATCGGCGGTCAGTGGGCCGGCGCTGCGGGTGCGGCGTAGGGTCGAAACCACGTCGGCGTGACGACGTGACGCGCGGCGGTCGAGGTCGGCTGCGGCGCAAGACGATCACGCTCCCGAGGAGACGGTCGATGAGACACCACGCGATGACCCTGTTGATAATCGGCGCGCTGGGCAGCGCCTGCGCGACCACCGAAGACGGTGACGACGTGGCGTGCGCCGACGGCGCCGCCTGTGCGACCACGGCCGCGGCGCGGCGTCCCAGCCCGCCGCAGCAGATCCAGGCCGGCGACGATCTGGTCCTCCTGGCGGTGACCGACGACGACCACGCCCTCTACCAGGACGGCCAGACGGTCTACGCCACCCGCCTGCGCGCCGGCGCGCCGCGGACGGTGGTCGCCGAGGTCCCGGGCACGAACCTCGCCTTCCCGCTCCAGGTCGGCCGCGTCGTGTTCCTGTGGACCGACCCGCAGCGCAACCGCCCCGGCTTCGGCGTGAGCCCGCTGGTCTTGTGGACCGCGGCGGACGGCCCGCGCCAGATCTCGGCCCAGTCCTCGGTCGGGCTGGTCGCCACCGCCGCCAGCCCCGACAGCCGCGAGCTGGTCTTCACGACCAACGTCACCGACGACGGCGCGCGTGGCGATCTGGCCTACGCCCGGACCGCGACCGCGACCGCGCCGACCTTGCTCCTGCGCGACATCCCGATGGGCTTCCCCAACGGCCGGTGTCGGCCCCTGGCCGGCTTCGGCGGCGATCGCGGCCACACCTTCCCGGTGGCCGCCTACTGCGCCGGCGACGACGTCACCGCGACGCTGTCGCGCTGGGACCGCGGCGTCCGGCGCGATCTGATCGCCGGCATCGCGACGCCGCTGCCGTTCACCCTCGAGGCCGACCCGCGCGGCACCACCTTCCTGGTCAACCTGGTCGATGACCGCGTCGCGACCGTGACCGCCGACGGCGAGGTCGCGATCGTCGACGCCGCCCGCAGCCGGACCGGCTTCGTCACCCGCCACGGCGACGTGGTCTACGCCGCCCGCACCGCGGCCGGGGCCGAGCTGCGGATCGCCCTCGACGGCGAGGACCCGCGCGCGGTCGCGCCGGTGGTCGCGCTCTACGCCGGCCTGTACAACCGCGCGGGCTACTTCCGCAGCCGCACCGCGTCGCCCGACGGGCGCGCCGCGCTGTTCGCCACGACCTTCGATCCGGCCACCGGCCTGACCGACATGCACCTGCTCGACACCCGCACCGGCGACACCGCGGTCCTCACCACCGAGACGACCGCGACCATCGGCAGCGAGCTGTTCACCGCCGACGCCGACCACGCGCTCTACTTCACCGACGTCGATCTGAACGCCGGCACCGGGCGCCTGGTCGCCGGCGACGCCGACGGCGTCCGGCCGATCACCGGCGACGCCAGCGCCTTCGACGTCCTGCAGGGCGCCGGCAGCGCGATCTCGTTCACCACCAACCCGAGCTTCGACCCGCGGCGCAGCTTCCTCCTGTCGACGGGGGATCTCCTCGTCGCCGACGTCGATCATCCCGCGCGCGCGCCGCGCCTGGTCGCCGCCCAGGCCAACCTGTTCTACCTGCCGACGGGCGATCGTCGCCGACTGGTCTTCGCCAGCCAGCTCGAGGCCAACGGTCCCGGCCTGTACCTGGCCAGCGGCGAGCCGTAGCGCGCGAGGACGGAAGAGCGGCTCTTCGACGGCGCGGGCCGAGGGGGTGCGCTTGCCCCGCGGTGCCGGGTGTCGGAACATCCGGGGCCATGATGCGCATCGGTACCTGGCTGCGGTGGTCGTCCGCGCTGGTCGCGCTCGCGGCCTGTGGTGGGTCGGAGGGCGGACGGGTCGATGCAGCGGTGGTGGACGCGGCGGTGGTGGATGCGGCGACGATCGATGCGGCGGTGAACGATGCGGCGGTGATCGATGCGGCAATGATCGACGCAGCGGCGGTCGACGCAGCGGTGTTCGACGCTTCCATGATCGATGCCACGGTGATCGACGGAGCGGTGGTCGACGCAGCGGTGATCGACGCAGCGGTGATCGACGCAGCCGCCATCGACGCGATCGCCGTCGACGCGGTCTCCCCCGACGCGGCCTCCCCCGACGCGGCCGGCCCACCGTGCACCAACGGCCCAGGGCGCGCGCTGTGGCGCCTGTCGTGGCCGGCCGGGCAGGGCGGCTACGCGCGGGTCGACGCCTGGGGCGCGGCCTGCGCGTACTCGCTGGCCGATCCTGCGTGCTCGCTGTCGGGCGAGCCGCACAACTACGCCTCCTTCGGCCCGGGCATCGTCTTCAACAGCACCACCGACTACTTCCGCGTCCGCTACAGCGTCGCCGGCCTGGGCTTCACCGCGGCGACTCTCTACCTGGCCGCCCACGCCGACGGCTCCGGGCTGCCGCGCCTGCAGGTGCAGTCGCAGCTCCACGGCGAGTATCTGTTCCAGCCGACCGTGCCGATCAGCACCCATCGCCTCTACACCCTCGACTGGACGCCGTACCTCGCGCCCGGCGACGCGCCCAGCCTGACCGCGGTCACGCTGCGACCGATGCCGACCGGCGTCGCGGTCTCGCAGCTCGAGCTGTGCGTGCAGTAGGCGAGCCTCGACGCCGGACCGCTCCTGGTCGACGCGGACGACCCGATCAGCCCGCGCCGTCGAGCAGGCCGGTCAGCGCCCCGTGCTGGGCGGTGAGCTGCGCGAGCTCGGCCGAAAGCACCGGATCGGCGGTGGCGTCGGCGTCCAGGCGAGCCAGGGCCGGCCCGAGCGGCGCCGGCGCGTCGCGGCGAAGCCGGGCGAACAACAGCAAGAGCGCGGCGGTGGCGTCGGCGTCCTCTTCGGCGACCGCGCGGGCCACGCGGTGGGCCTCGGTCGCGCGCAGCGCCGCCTCGGCGCGGACGATCGCCGCGGCGTGCTCGGGGGCGTCGGTCCGGCGCAGCACGCAGTGCCGGGCCAACGGCGCCAGCGCGGCCGCCAGCTCGTCGAGCGACGTGTCCGGGGGCCAGGTCGCCGTCAGCGCCGCGCGCAGGCGCGCCGCCAGGTCGCGCCACGAGCCGTCGGCGCACGCCAGGGACAGCGACACGCCGTCGGCGTCCGGCCGCCGCCGCAGCTCGACCCAGCCCCGCGGTCGTCCGGTCGCCGGATCGAGCGGCCGCATCGCCGCCGCCAGGCGCTCGACCGGGACCCAGTGCGGCGGGTACTTGAAGCGCGCGACGTCGAGCAGGAGCACCAGATCGCGCCCGGGATGGTAGCCGCCGATCGGCGAGTAGTGGCCGGTGCCGGTCTGGCCCAGGGCCGCACGATCGTAGGCCGCGATCAGCACCGCGCCGGGACCACGGGTCGCGTCTCGCACCGCGGCGCGCAGCCGCGCGGCGTCGTCCCCGTCCGCACCATCGTCGGGGCGGTGGACCACCGCGGTCGCGTGGTTGCAGCGCGCCAGGCACGCCAGGGTGTCGAGGTCGATGCCCTCGTCGCGGACCCGGTCGAGTGACACGCAGCAGTCGAGCAGCTCCTCGCTGTACCACCGCCACGGTCCCTTCCACAGCCGGCCCGGATCGATCGCCAGCGCGTTGAGCGCCACCACCAGCGAGCCGAGCCCGCAGAACGCCGGCTCCGATTGCGTGTGGTACTGCTCGGCGAGCGCGAAGTAGCCGCCGAGTCCACCGGCCGCGAGGGCCTCGGCGAAGAGCGCCCGGCCTTCGTCGGACGAGAACGCGATCGCCTCGGCCGGCAGCGGCCGACGATAGAGGGTCTCCACCCGACGATCGTAGCGCACGCGCGCCGGCGGCGAGGGTCGCGCCCGGCGTCCCTGCCCGATCAGCCGGGCCGCGGTCGTGGCACCATCGCGCGATGCGCTCGCTCGTCGCGATCTCGATGCTCGCGTCCCTGGTCGCCTGCGGCGGCGACGGCGGTGGCGGCGACGGTGATGGCGGTGTGATCGACGCGCCGCCCGGGGCGCGCCCACATCCGCTGTACCCGGCCCTCGATCTGGACACGCTGCCCGGCAGCGGCGGCGGCGCGATCGGTCCGTACCAACCGCCGAGGTTGCCGACGACGACGCGCTCGGTCGCGATCACCACCGTCGGCGCCCAGGCCGCGCGCGACGTGGCGGCGGCCTGCGCCACCGCCGGCACCGCGGTCACCGTCCCCGACAGCGCCGGTCGCCTCGGCACCCTCGATCTGGGGAATGTCGACGACTGCGACCTCAGCCTCGGCGCCGCGGTGGTGATCGATCTCCTCTACCTCGGCCACCTGCCGGGGCCGACGCGCGCACCCAGCCACCGGATCCGCGTCCGCGGCGGTCAGCTCGGCGCGGTGATGGTCGATCCGCAGAGCAGCGATCTGGTCCTCGACGGCGTGGTCCTCAACAGCGGCGTGGTGCCGCCGGCCCAGCGCGTGAGCGTGGCGATCTACCTGATCGGCGATCGCTCCGTCGCCGATGGCTACGTCGCGCGGTTCGCGGTGATCAACTCGATCATCCGCATGGTCGCCACCGAGCCCGACGGCGCCGGCAATCGCGACGGCGCCGCCTATCTCGCCGACGGCGCCCGCGACGTGTTCTTCGCCAACAACAACATCGTCACCGCCGGCAACCGCAACTCATGGGGCTTCCGCCTGAGCGGCGCCGACAACGCGCTCTTCGTCGACAACACCGTGCGGGTGTCGTTCCACAAGATGATCCGCATGAACGACGGCCCCGTCGACTACGTCTACGTCAAGGGCGGCACCTGGATGCGCGAGGCCACCCTCACCGCCGGCGGCCTCGCCATCAACGATAGCTGGGCCCAGCTCGGCGATCTCGGCACCGATCAGGTCTACCTCCACGATCCCACCGTGTGGCTGGCGTCGTCGGAGCCCGTGGTCTTCGGCGCCTCGCCCGGCCCCGGCCAGGCCGGCAAGCGCTGGGAGGCCCGCCGCATCGCCTGGCACGCCCGGAGCGCAGCCGTCGTCAGCGACGCGCACCTCCAGGGCCTCGCCGACACTTGCGCCGCCAGCGCCACCTGCGACTACGGCTTCGGCACTCACCGCTACACCTACGATCCCGCCCTCACCCTGCCCACCACCGCCTGGCGCGATCTCCCCACGATCGCGCTCGACGATCCCGACCAGCAGCCGATCGCGCCGTGATCCCGCCCGCGGCCGTTCGGCTAGTCCGCGCGCCCGAGCGCCGTTACGGGGATGGTGGCGCCAGCGCCGTGCGCATCGCCGCCACCACCGGCGCGTACATCTCGCGGACGATCGCGGTCAGTGGCGCACCGGCTTCGACCGGGGTGCCGGCGCGGACCGGCGGCGCTGGCGCGTACTCGGCGTTGAGCGCGAGCGCCCGCGCATAGTCGTCGCCGCGCAGCGTCGCGGCGAGCACCAGGCCCAGGTCGAGCCCCGCGCTCACGCCAGCGGCGGTGACCCGATCCCGATCGACCACGACCCGCGCATCGACGGCGGTCGCGCCCGCCAACGGCAGCAGCTCGTGGGCGACCCAGTGGGTCGTGGCGCGGTAGCCGCGCAGGAGCCCGGCGGCGCCAAGCACCAGCGCACCGGTGCAAACGCTGGTGATCCAGGCGGCTCCGGCGCCGCGGGTCTGCACGAACCCGAGCAGCGCTGGGTCGCGCATGGCGACGGCTGTGCCGACGCTACCACCGGGCACGAACAGCACGTCGACCCGCGCCGGCGCGTCGGCGAACGTGGTCGTCGGCACGATCGCCAGGCCGGTATCGGTCGCCACCGGCGCCGCGGTGGCGGCGACCAGATGGACGACGGCGTTGGTCAGCCCGGCCAGGAAGAGCTGCGGACCCACCAGATCCAGGGCGGTCATCTGCGGATACATCACCATCGCGATCTGCAGCGGCGGGCCCGGCGGCGGGGTCATCAGCCGCTCGTGGAGCGTGGCGGGATCGTCGGGCGGGCGCGGTGCGTCGACGTCCGCCCTCGGAGCTGCGGGCTGCGCGGCGACGGTGCTGGCGGGGCGGTCGCGGCACCCGAGCAGCGCGGCGGCCGTGCCGGCGCCAGCGAGCCGCAACAAGTCTCGGCGATCGGGCGGGGTCGCGGTCACGGTCGTACCTCCAGCAGGAACAGCGAGCCCGGATCGAGGCCCCTAGAGGGGCGCTGCGGCCGGGGGGGCGTGGGCCGGCCGGACTCTAGGGCTGCGAGCCCGGTGCGCCAAGCCCGCGGCCGGGGGTGCGGCGATCTTGCGCACGCCGCGCGCGCCCGGCCAGCGGTTCGCCACGCCGGGGCCAGCGCCCCCTGCCGTCTGCGCCTCAGGAGCCCCGGGCCGGCACCCCAGCGGGGTGATGGTCTGGGTGGCCCGCGGTGCCCATACTCGCAGCAGGACACGGGCGAGCTCCCGTTGTCCCAACGAAACCACTCTGGGGGCAAAGCTATGGCTCGCTGGGACAGCCTCGCGAAACGCGATGAACTGCACGGTCTCAACCGGCACGGGCAGCGGCTCTCAGACGACGATATGCGAGAGAGCCCGTATTGCATAGAACGGCCACACACGGGCTTCCGCTGGAACGATGGCGACTGGGAGACCATCGAGTGGTACCCGCAAGGGATCGCCGGGATCACCAACGCCGATCAATCGAAGAAGTTCCTCCTGGTGAGCTGGTACCACCAGAACCGCGAGAAGAAAAAAGACAAGCTCGGGTTCAAAGGGGTTCGTGTGTCGCTCGTCGACGTCACCGACATGGATGACATCTGGTATCGCCACGTGCTCCTCGTCGAGCGGGACGGGGCGTCGATCAAGCCGCTGACCAACGCTGCGGGGCACTCGATCCACGCCGGCGGCATCGCCGTTCTAGGCACGACGCTCTACGTCGCGGACTCCGCGAATAACCAAATTCGCTCGTTCGACCTCAGTCGACTCGTCGCTGCGGCGCCGGACACCGGCAAATCGCGCTGCGAAAAGACCGCGGACGGCACGTACTACGCGTATGACTATCGCTACCTCATGATTCAGCAGGCGGCGCGTTCCGTGACGCCCGCGCTGCTGTCGTTCATGTCCATGGACTGGAGCAACCCAACGTCGCCATCGCTGCTGACGGGAGGCTTCTACTACCCGGACAAGGGCTACGACACGTCACCGTCCGTGCGCTGGTGGCGGCCCGAGGACATCGTCAACGCCACCACGGCGCTCACGGGCGAGCGCACGCCCCCCGGCCTCGCCGGGACCCTCAAGGACTGCTTCCTCGGAGAGAAGGCGCAGGGCGCCACGCGCGTCGGCGACCGGCTCTGGGTCAGCCGAAGCTACGGCGAAGGAAACCAGGGCAGGCTCGCGATCTTCAACATCGCGAACCCGAGCGCTCCGAAGTCGCTGGGCTCGGCCTCGTGGCCCATCGGCGCTGAAGGCATCTTCGCCGCGAAGACCTCCGACAACGTCTGGTGCTGCACGGAGTTCCCGGAGAAGCGGATCGTCTTCGCGGTGAAGAAGTCGGCGTATCCTTGACGCGGGTCCGTAGGCTCAGCACCTCGACCTGGTGAGCCCGGCGGCCGCAACCGCCTGAAAGGACGAAGTCTCTGCCAGGCGCGTAGGTGCGGATACGTCGAGGAGGGTTGCGTTTGCGTCGAATGTGGCCTACGGTCTTCCTGGAGGTTCCGCCATGGAAGCCGCAGTGCGCACGATGGAAGACCGGATCCGCCGGATGACCCCGGTCGCCGCTCCGCCCGAGCAGCAGGCGCAGGTGGCCGCGCTGTCCAGGGCGCTCGGCGGGATGGTCCACCCGCCGAAGCGGCAAGCGCCCACGTGCCAGCTCGTGGGCCCGCAGGGGGAGAGCATCGAGCTTCCCGCGTCGATCTTCTACGTGCTCGAGCGCGTGGCCGAGGTTCTCGCGCGCGGCGACTCGATCACCATCGTGCCGGTCAACCGTGAGGTGACCACGCAGCAGGCCGCGGACCTCCTCAACGTGTCGCGTCAGTATCTCGTGCGACTTCTCGACGAAGGGCGCATCGCCTTCCGCAAGACCGGCAAGCATCGGCGGCTGCGGATCGAGGACGTGCTGAAGTTCAAGGACGAGCGCGACAAGGATCGCCGCGCAGGCCTTCGCGAGCTTTCGCAGATGACGCAGGAGTTCGGCGGGTACGACGCCGAACGGAAGTAGTCGGGTCCGGCCGAAGGTCTATGGTCCCGGCGCCCTTAATCGTCGTCGTCGACGCCAATGTGCTGTTCCGCTCACGCTCCGGGACACGGTCTTGCGCGCGGCTGCCGCGGGTTTCTACCAACTCCGATGGAGCGCCCAGATTCTCGACGAGATGGAGCGCAATCTCGTCTCGACGGACACGATGACCGTCGACCGGGCTGCGAGGCTGCGGGCGACGATGGAGAAGTACTTCCCCGAAGCGGAGGTCACTGGCTACTCGTCGCTAATCGCCGGACTTCAGAATGACGCGAAGGACCGCCACGTTGTCGCCACCGCCGTGAAGGCCGGCGCGCAGGTGATCACGACGTCGAACCTCAAGGACTTCGCTCCGCTCCCGGAGGGGCTCGAAGCGCAGTCGCCAGACGAGTTCCTTTGCAACCTCTTCGACCTCGATCCCGAAGGCTTCGCGGAGATGTTGCGCCAGCAATCGGCCGATCTCGTGAAGCCCCCGGTGACCTTCGATGAGCTGCTTGAACGGCTCGAGCGTGTCGTGCCAGAGCTCGTAGCGCTGGTGCGACATCACGGCCAGGCAGCAGGCTCACGGTGGCAGGACCGCTCGCGCTGACGCCGCTACCGGTCGGAGAGATCTGCGCTTGGTTCCCCGCCGGCTCTCTCCTCCAAGTTGGGGCCCTCGTCCCAGCCTCCAGTAACGCGCCCTGGCCCGGGGGAACTCGGCCACGCCGGCTTCGCGGAGAGGTTGCTGCCCGTCCGTGGAGGATGCTGTAAGATGCCGAAGCCAATGCTCGAGAAGGCGTTTGATGTAGTGTCGGTCGCAGCGACCGATGGGGGCTGGGCCGTCAAGGGGCGAGCACATCTCGACGTCAGCGTAGGCGACGTCCTTGCGACGTGTGCCCTGGGCGACGACAGTGGCGGCAGGGTGAAGGTCGCAGGGCTAGAAACCTATGGGAGGCGCGTAGAGTTACTTTCGAAGATGATGACCGGGTCCATCGTAGTTGTAGGAGTTGTCCGCGAGGTCCCGAGCGCGCTCTACCTCACCACCGCGAAGCTGACGCGTTGAGCACGTCGATCCATCGCCGATCGCTGCGTTGCAGCTCCTCGCGTTCCAACCAGGAGCCCATCGTCGTCGCGCCTTGCGATCGGCGCGCCTCGATGCCAGCACCCCATCGTCCCCGCTGTGGCGAGGTACTGGCGGCTCGCTGGTCGACCAGGAGATGGGTGGCGCCGGCCGGAGGGCTGCGCTGATGTCGCGCGGGTCCGAGCATCGCGGAGACGCGAACACGGATCTCGGGGCAGAGGCTGCCACGGCGGCGCCGGGGCGACGGCCTCGCGTGACCGCGTCGTCGCAGCGTCAGGTCGAGGCGCGACCGCCGACCGAACGCGAGGGGGGACCGCCGCTCGACGATGGCTTGCCCGGACTGCTGGTTGACGACGGCCCCGTCGGCCCCGGGCAGCTTCTCTTCAGCACGTTCCTCGATACGCTGCGCGAGGCCGTAAGCGAGGTCGCGGACCGCGAGCTTGGCCCCGAGTTCTCGGCGGTCGGTTGCCCATACATCGATCAGTACTTTCGCCGGTACAGCCAGCTTCCGGCAGCCGCGACCGAGGCGCTCCTGCGTCGCTACGCTCCCGGCGTCCGGGACGTACGCGACGCCCGAGCCATGATCCCGATCGTGACTGCCCGGGTCGCCGAGGGGGTCCGAGCCTGGCGTACCACTGGGCAGCCGCCGACCGAGCTTCAGGCCGCCGAACCGCGGCTGGCGGAGGTCGGGGCGGCACCACCGGGCGCCGCAGGGGCGCCGCCGGGCTCGGCTGCGGCCACCGTGGCGCAGATGGGGCCAGGGCAGCCACTGCCAGGTCCGATCGCCAGCCAGATGTCGACGGTGGTTGGACGCGATCTCTCAGGCGTCGAGGTCCACACGGCTCCCGAGGCCGCCGCCGTCGCTGGCGAACACCAGGCTCGGGCGCTGGCCGTTGGCAGCCACGTAGCGTTCGCGCCAGGAGAGTATGCGCCCGGGACCCTGGCCGGAGACGCGCTGCTTGCCCATGAGCTGACCCACACGGCGCAGCAGGGCGACCCCACGCTCGCCGAGCAACACCGCCCCCTCGAAGGCGAGCGCGCGACGGACGAGGTCGAGGCGGACGAGGTGGCCCGCGCGACGGCGCTTGCCCACGCGACGGGCGTCGCCCCACGCCGGTCCTGGCTGAGCACGCTGCGAAGTGGCTTGAGCCTGCAGCGCTGCAACGTCGCAGCGAGGCCACCGCAGGACTTCGCCGCCCTGTCGCTGAAGGACAAGGCGGCCTGGGTCGACGCGACGGTGCAGGCTGGCAAGGACGGTCGAGGTCGAGTGATCGTCGATGCGCTTCGCCAGCTCTCGGCAGCGGAGTTCGTCGCGCTCCAGCGCCAGACCGACTTCACTGCCGTGGTCGCGACGCTCAGCGACTGGGACGCGGTCGAGCTCGGGGCCTTGGGGCCGGTGACCGGCGATGCTGCGACCAAGCTCAACGCGAAGCGTGCCGGCCATGTCGTGCACGCCATGAAGGAGTACAGCGGTGGCCAGGCCGAGCTGCACGTGGCCTACGTGTTGTCCACGATGTACGACGACGACGTCCACGACCTCGCGATGGAGGTCGCCAACCGCAACCGACTGAGCAAGATGCTCGGCTTCGGCTTGGTGCGAGACAACCTGAGGAGCCGCGGCATCTCCCTCGATGCCTACCAGGATGCGGGTGATGGCCGGAGCGGTCCCGGGCGCTTCTTCGGCGGGATGGCCGAGAAGTTGTGGGACCTCGGCACCCAGAACAAGGACGACGACCACTACTTCAAGTCGTTGCCCGGCGTGTTTGGTCAGGCGTCCCAGGCGCTCGATATCGAAGCGACGCTGCCGACGTCGGTCGGTGGCGCGCTCCACCTCATGGACAACGCCCTCACGTTCGGCATGGTCGGTGGCGCGATCGGTCTCGCCACCAACACGGCGAGCGGCGTCGGACACCTGATCGAGGGGGACTACGAAGCTGCGGGGGCCGACCTCACCGACGCGGCGCTCGTCGTGACCATCCACCTCGGCGTGAAGGCGCTCGCGACCACCAAGCCGGCGCCCGGCGCTGGGTCGCCACCGGGGTCCGCACCGGGAGGCCCGGGCCTGCTCGGTCCCGCAGGCCCGGGTCAGTTCGTGATCGCCGGGTTCGAGGGGCCACTGTCAGCCGCCGAGGCCAAGGTCGGCGCGGCGGTGACGCGGGGGCTCACCATCGAGGCCCAAGCCGCGATCGGTCGGATCCTCGGTCGCATTGGACGCGGTGGCGTCGAGCGTGTCGCCGGCTACATGCGAAACCGCGAAGCGGCGGCCTTCGTCGCCGAGCGTGGCGAGGCCGCGGTCTACGCGCTCGCCGAGGCTCAGGGCGACGTCGCGGTGGCGCGGACCAAGCTGCCGGATCGTCAGCTCGGCGTCGGCACGCCGGATAGCCCGAGCCATCCTGGTGCGACGAGCCGGCTCTCGCCTGCGGTCGTCGAGGTGTTGACCGAGGTCGGCGTCGACGTGAAGCGAGCCGAGGTGATCGCCGCCCGCGGTATTGCCGGCGATGCGATCGCCGAGATCGCCATCGACCACGGCACCGCTGGCATCCAGGTCCTCGATGGCCTGACCAAGAGTGGTCTTGACGCCAAGGCGACGTCGAAGGTGCTCGCCCTCGGGAAGTCGACCGGCACGATGACCGACCTGGTCGATCTGACGAAGGACGGACTGCTCGAGAACCCGCGCGGGCTGGGGAAGTTCTTCACCGACCTCAGGCGCGAGGCCGCGCAAGGTGACCGCGGACTCAGGAACGAACTGGCCAGGGCTGCAGACCGAGCGCGCGCCGGCCATCGGGTGTCCCTCGGTGGACGACGGCGCCTCGCACACGATCCGGAGAGTGGTCAGGCAGACGTCATCGACTACACGAGTCGGGCTGCCGAGCAGGTCAAGACGGTCTCCTCGTCGAGCGTGTCTGCCGTCGAAGGAAACCTCCGCAAGGCGATCGCGCAGCTCAAGGGGCAGCATGGTGAGCTGCCGCCGGTAGGGTACACGCAGGTAGCGGCGCTTCACATCGAGAACCCTGTGAACCCACTGCACGGAATGGGTGCGGCGGAGTTGAAAGCGGAGATCTCTCGTTGGCGCATCGACATTCCGTCGGACATTGACATCAACATCACCAATGGGCACCCCGACTCGCCCTTTACGTTCTCCGGTGCGGAGCTGCAATGATGAAGAACTTCTGGGTGCAGAGGCCGTACGCCCTGGCCACGTGGCGGGCGGAGGTCGGCGCGGTCGCTGACTCGCCCAGCGCGATCCAGGAGCTGCTTCTCAAGGTGGCGGCTCTCGGAAACGCGTGTGAGGTTGCGATCGTGGATGCGAGCCAGGTGCGCCACCGCCTAGAGGCGGTCTGGCAACAGCACTCGAGGGTGCCTTGCAATGTTCTGGAGAGCTTCGCGCCGCGCGCGAGCCTCGCTTGGTATGGGCGCGACGGCGAGGTCACCACCGCTCAGGTGAAGGACCCGGGGGCGGTGCTGCGCGAGCTCGATTCGATCCCAGCGTCGATCTCGGAGCGCAACACAGACGCCGGGTCGGCGATGGTCGTCGCCGGATCTCTACTCGACTACGACGGCAGTCGGCTCTCACGGTCGATCGAACAGCCGGTGCTCACGTTCGCGACGCACTCAGACATCTGGTTCCCGTTCGTCACGGGTGATGCGCATCCATCCTGGGACGGCGAGAGATACTTCGACAATCGTGAGCTGGCGAGCCGGCATACGCCGCGGTTGAACGCCTTCCTCGGCAGTGTGGCCGACGCGGTCGTAGCGGCCGGCGGCCGCTGGTCGGTCGAAGATGCTTGCGTCGCGTGGACCTTGAAGCCCTGGGTGACCGAGCGTGGCATCCGGCTCGATGGTCCGGTGCCGCCGCTCATGCCGCCGGAACTCGTCGACGTCCCGTGGCCAGCGCTCGATGATGAATGATGGGCGAGGCGGTCCGCGCGGCGCCTAGGTCGGCCATGTCCCGGCTTCGCCGAGAGGTGCTACTCCCCGCGGGCACGTATGCTGGAGATCGACAACGGCGCGGCGGGAACCCCCTACCGCTACTCCGGTCAAGAGGTGTCGCAGTGATGCGCAACTTGTGGGTGCAAACTGAAACCGAACGTGTGTCCTGGTGGGCCGACCTTTCGTCGATCTCTCACGCTGACGATCTGATCTCATTCGTGGTGCATGTGGCCACGCTTGCGCGCGACTGCTCGATCGCTCGGTTCGATGTCGCCGAGGTCGAAGCCCGGCTGCGCAGTCGGTACGAGCACGAGGGCCTCGTCGATCTGCGCCTCTCGCGGCACGCGGCGCCGGCGACCTTGGCTTGGTACGACCGCGAGGGGGCTGTGGTAGAGGGCGAAGTACTGGACCCGGGGGCGCTCTTGAAGAGTGTGTTGACCGTGCCGAACTCGCTGTGGTCACGCCACGCAGAACACTGGAGTCCACTGGTAGTCACGGGCAGCGTCGTGCGGTTCACGTCGCGAACCGGTGAGCCAGCAGGCGATCGAACGGCGAAGCTGGGCTTCATGACGTACACGGATCTCTGGTTCCCGTTCGTGCTTGGCGTAGCCCACCCGTCCTGCGATGCCGAGCGGTACTTCGACAACCGAGAGCTGGCTAGCCGCCATACGCCGCGACTGAATCGCTTCCTCTCCGAGGTGCTCGACCTGGTGGTCGCGGCCGGGGGCACGTGGGAGGTCGATGAAGACGTCGTGCCTCGGGGCTTGAAGCCCTGGGTGACCGAGCGTGGCATCCGGCTCGATGGTCCGGTGCCGCCGCTCATGCCGCCGGAGCTGGTCGACATCCCGTGGCCAGCGCTCGATGATGAATGATGGGCGCGGCGGTCCGCGCGGCGCCTACGGCTAGCTCAGCCGAGCGACGAGCTCGTCGCGGGTGGCGACGCCCTTCTCGATCAGGAGGCCCATGAGCTTCTTCAGGACCTCCTCGTCGCGGCGGACGAGGGCCTCGAGGGCGGCGATGCGCTCCTGTAGGTCGGCCATGTCGGCGTAGGTCGGGCCGCGGGGGGCAGGGCCGGGGGCGGCGGGGCCGGGCGCGGCGGCGGGACCACTCGCGGCGACGGCGCCGGCGTACGGCGGCACGGATGATGGGGAGATCCGGGCGCGGTTGGCGGTCGAGGGCGGGTTGCCGACGGTGGGGACGCTGCGGCTGGCGGTGGGATCGTAGGGGCTGACGAGCTCCATCTCGTCGTCGGCGCGGGGGACGTCGAGGGTGTCGCGGCGGCGCGGGTTGACGCTGCCCCGGCCGAGGCCGCGGCCGTAGTACCGCCCGAGCGCGCGCTCGATGGCCTTGGGGCCGGCGAGGTGGGCGCGGATGTTGAGGTTGGTCCGCACCCGCAGCTCGTCGAGGACGCGCAGGTTGTTGGGGTCGCTCATGGCGACGTCGAGGAACTTCATCGGCTGCGCGAAGGGCACGAGGCCGTGGGCCTCGGCCCACTCGCCGGGCACCAGATCGACGACCGCCTGGGGCACCTCGAGGGCGTCGAGGTCGACGACCGGCACGGCGAGCTGCCGCGACAGCGCGGCGACCAGGGTCTCCTCGGCGACCAGCTTGAGCTCGACCAGGGCCCGGCCGATGGGGCCGCCCTTGCGCCGCTGCTCGACCAGGGCGGCGCGCAGGTGGTCCTCGTCGATGATGCCGGCCTCGATCAGGATCTCGCCGATGCGCTTGCGGGCCATGGGTTCCCTACTGCGGCGGCGCGACCACGGTGGCCGTGCCGGTGCGGACGAAGCTACCGAGGAACTCGGCCGACTGCACCCGGCCGGCCGGGTGATTGAACACGACGAAGTGACCGTCGCCGCCGGTCGCCGGGTACTGCGCGACCACCGAGGTGCGGCCGCTGCGGTTGCCGGTGATGGGCGCGGTCGCAGTGGTGCCGCCGCGCAGCTCGAACCCGGGGATGGCCTCGATCCGCGGCGCGACCAGATCGCCGCCGATCGCCACCGCCAGCGCGCCGATGTTGGGCACCGGCGTGAAGTGATCGATGAAGCCCATGGTCTGGAAGATGTCCATCGGCGGCAGGTCGCCGGGCGGCTCGCGGACCAGGAGCGGGCCGTAGTTGATCGTGTCCGAGCGCTCGATCCAGGTCTGGAGCAGCGCCAGCGCCGGGTTGAACTCGTCCAGAGGATCGTCGCTGATGATGCCGCGCACGACCGCGGTGATGTCGACCGGCTCGGTCTTGTTGAGGAGCGCATAGTAGAGGAGGCCACCGGCGCCCGACAGCACCGCGGCGCGCACCCGCGGCTCGTAGGCGATGAACGGCGGGCCGGTCAGGCCGCCCTGGGAGTGACCGAAGAAGGTGATCTTGGTCGGGTCGAACGTGATCGTGCGGACCTCGGGCTCGGTCTCGGAGAAGCGGAAGCCCTCGAGGAGCCGGACCAGCGCGAAGTTGTCGAGGGCGCCCTGGATGGCGTTGTTGCGACCGGCGTCGGGGTTCTGGAAGTTGAAAAAGTCGAGCTCGGGGTTGCCGCCGGGGTTGCGCGGGCCGTGAAGCACCTGATCGATCGAGATCGTGGCCAGGCCCTGCGCGGCCAGGCGGCCCGCCGTGCCGTCGTTGACGAAGGACTGGTAATCGCCGCCGGTGCCGTGGGCGTAGATCGCGACCGGCCAGCCGTTGGCCGGGGTCGGTCCCGGCGGCACGGTCAGCGCGAACCGCAGGGTCTCCATGCGCTGCACCACCGGCAGGCCGTCGCCGCCGACGGTGATGTCGCCGCCGACCAGGCGGTAGGGCACCTCGCCGGTCTGGAAGTTCGGGCCCTGGTAGGTGCCGTGGTACAGCGCGAAGGCGCCGCTGCCGAAGGTCAGGCGCTCGACGTCGGCGGCCACCGGTGCCGGCAGCGCGTGGATCGCGGTCCGCAGGTCGGCCATGATCGCGGTGGCCGACTGGGTGGTGAAGACCGCCGCCGAGACCACGTCGGCGCGCTCGTCGCCGCCGGGCTCGTCGAGCCAGTCGAGGAACGGCGCGTAGCGGGCCTGGGCCCGGGCGATCGCCGGGTCGCTCGTGCCGGCCGCCGGCGTGAGCACCGCGGTGAAGTCGGCGTCGGCCACGGCCTGGATCCGATCGGTGCTGTAGACGCGCTCGGTCACGACCAGCGCGTAGGTCGTGCCCTCGCGCAGCGGGAAGCCGGGGTAGGGCAGGGCGGCCAGCCAGTTGGGGCCGATGACCATGGCCGGCGCGGCGGTGAACTTGAGGCGCAGCGGGTGGCGGGTGCCGCGCGCCGGCGAGTCGGGGTCGACGTCGACCAGGTACACCGAGGCGGTCTCGGCGGTGGTGGCGGCGCCGTCGGCCGGCAAGGACGTCGGGTCGATCGCCGTCGAGAAGCGCTGGAACACGGCGGCGTTGGTGCCCCAGCCGTCGAGCTTGGCCATCGCATCTGCGTAGGTGCCGAGCAGGCCGATCGGGCGCGGATACCCGGCCAGCGCCGGGTGGCCGGCGTCGTCGAGGTGCAGGTCGTTGGGGAACGGCAGCGAGTAGAACTCCGCCGCGGCCACGCCGTCGCGCGGCACGACGAACAGCGCGGTCGCGAGGTCCTCGTCGGGATCGGGGCCGTTGCCGTCGTCGCAGCCGAGCCAGGTGGTCGCGACCAGGGCGACGAAGAGCGAAGTGGGCTTGAGCATCGGAGCCTCGCGGAGTCGGGGCAGACTAGAACGACAGCGACACGCCGAGGGTGACGAGCCCGGCGACGCCGAGGGCGCCGGCGGCTCCGGCGCTAGCGCCTCCGAGGGTGTCACGATCCTCGCGGAAGAAATACCAGGTGCCAGCTCCTGCCAGGGCGGCGGCCCCGAGGAGCGCACCGCCCAGCCACGCCGTGCGGCGGCGGGCGCCCCGGTGAGCGTCGGCGCGGCGCGGCACCACCGGCGCGACCAGCGGCGTCGAGGTGTCGCCCAGGCCGTTGACCAGGCCGACCACCGCCAGCGCGGCCTCGCCGAAGGCCTCGTCGGTCGTGCACACGTCGCACTTGGCGGCGACCTGGCTCTTGGGCTGTCCGGTCTTGGCGTCGAGCAACGTGATGACGTAGTGATAACTCGGACCGCTGGTGGCGAGCGCGACCTCGATCACAGTCGCGACCCCGGTCTGGCGCTCGAGCTCGCCCAGGCAGGCGCCGAAGAAGCAGCTCGAGTTCCACGGCGTGCCGGCCAGGTACTGGCGCAGGCGCTCCCGCGACGCGACCTTCAGCCCGGAGATCTCCAGGGACTGTTCGATCTTCGCGGTGAAGGCCTCGGTGGCGGCCGGGGACAGCCCGTCGACGCGGACGTCGAGGAGGCCGATCACGTCCTCGGTGTCGGCCGGCGACGGCGCCGCGGCCGGGGGCAGCGGGGTATCGGCCCGCGCGCCCGCGGCGGCCAGGGCCAGGGCCACAGTGATGACGGCGGCGCGCATCACGCCTCGTCGACGTCGCTGACGAACCGCTTGAGCAGCCCGTCGATCATGAGGTTGCGCTGGGCCAGGTCGTAGTTGCCGTCGCGCCAGCCCGACACCGTCGACGCGTACTTCTTCTCGGTCTCGGCGATCACGCCGCGGTAGCGCTGGACCTTCTGCAGCACGTCCTTCTGGTTGCGCACCAGGTACGCCAGCATCGACGCGCCGGCGGCGGCGGTCAGCACCAGCGCCAGCGGCCCACCGAGGGCGAACCGCAGCCCGACCTGTAGCGCCAGGGCCAGCCCGGCACCGATCGCAACCTTCTTGGTGCCGGTGCCGTCGACGACCGAGTCCTTCGCCATGCCCAGCGTGCGGCCGCCACCCGACGCGATCAGGAGCGCGATGAAGTTGCCCTTCCGCGACGACCAGCCGCGGTCGTAGTAGTCGCGGATCGCCTGCTTCATGAACGCGTCGAAGTCGCGGTAGATCCCGTCACGCTCGGCCGGGGCCGCGGTGGCCCGCTGGTCTGCCATCCCGGCAGTGTAGCGCGTCGCCGTCCTTGCGAAAGGCCCGGCCCAAGCTCAGATTCTCTCCATGCGCACCGTCGTCATCGGGGTCGTCGCGCTGGTCTTCGCCGCGTCCGCGGCCCGCGCCGATCTGGCCTCCGGCCGCGAGCAGCTCACCCGCGGCGACTACAAGGCGGCGCTGTCGGCCCTCGGTCGCGCCCGCGGCAACGACGCCGGGGCGGCCAAGCTCCTGGCGGTCACCGCCCACCTGGCGACCGGCGACTACAAGGCCGCCGAGGCCGCGGCGGTGGCGGCCAGCAAGGACAAGCAGCCGGTGGTCGCCGTCGACGGCAAGGTCGCGCTGGCCCGGGTGCTGCGCACCGTTGGCCGCTACGCCGACGCCCGCAAGGAGCTCGAGCCGGTGGTCGCCGCCGACCCCGGCCACCGCCGCGCGCGCCGCGAGCTGGCCCTGTCCCTGATCGCGGTCGGCAAGCGCGCCGACGCCAAGGCGCTGTGGCAGCGGACGATCGACGAGTACGACGCCAAGCTCCTCGACCTCGACAAGGCCGAGGATCTGTTCGCGCTGGCCGAGGCCGCGCGCCACCTGGCGCAGTACCAGCTCGCCAACGACGCCTACCAGGAGGCGGTCAACCTCGAGCCGACGTTCACCGAGGCCGGGGTGGCGTGGGCCGATCTGTTCTTCAGCAAGTACTCGGGCGAGGTCGCCGAGCAGACCTACGACGAGGTGCTGAAGGTCAACCCCAACCACCCCGACGCCCACGCCGGGATGGCCGCCATGGTCCTCGAGAATCGCTACGACCTGGCGACCGCGCGCCACCACCTGGCGGCGGCGCTGGCGATCAACCCGCGCCACGTCCCGGCCCTCCTGGTCCGCGCCGGCATCGAGATCGATCAGAACCAGTGGGACGCCGCGCGCAAGACGATCGCCGAGGTGTTGGCGATCAACCCGCAGTCGACCAAGGCCCACGCCCTCGAGGCGACGATCGCCTGGCTGCGCGACGACACCGCCGGCTACGACGCCGCCAAGGCCCGGGTCTTCGCGATCGACGCCACCGACGCGGATCTGTACCGGACGGTGGCGCGGTCAGCGGTGCGCGAGCATCGCTACGTCGAGGCGATCGAGCTGTCGAAGCAGGCGGTGGCGCTGCGCCCCGACGCCTACGACGCGATGAGCGACGTCGGGCTCGGCTACCTGCGCCTGGGCGACGAGAAGCAGGGCGTCGAGTGGCTCGACAAGGCCTGGGCCGGCGACAAGTACAACGTCCGCACCTACAACACGCGCAACCTGTTCCGCGACACGATCCCGCGCGACTACACGACCTCGACCTCGAAGTCGTTCCGCTTCCGCTACCACAAGGCCGAGCGCGGGATCTTGGCCCGCTACCTCGAGCCGACCCTCGAGCGGGCCTTCGCCGACATGGCCAAGCGCTACGGCTTCACGCCCAAGACCCCGATCGCGATCGAGCTGTACCAGGATCCCGATCACTACAGCGTCCGCACCGTCGGGCTGCCCAACCTGGGCGCCCTCGGCGTGTGCTTCGGCCAGGTCATCACCGCGATGTCGCCGTCGAACGGCGACATCAACTGGGGCATGGTGATGTGGCACGAGCTGGCCCACGTCTTCGCGATCCAGCTCTCGAACTCGCGGGTGCCGCGGTGGTTCACCGAGGGGCTATCCGAGTACGAGACCCTGATCACCGAGCCGTCGTGGCGCCGCGAGAACGACGCCGACATCTACGGCGCGCTGGTCGCCGGGACGTTGCCGTCGGTGGCGACGATCAACTACGAGTTCGTCCAGCCCGACAGCCGCAAGGTCGTGGTGGCCTACCACCTGTCCTCCGTGATGATCGAGTACATCGTCGCGACCTACGGCTTCCCCAAGATCGTCGCGGCGCTCAAGCTGTTCGGCAAGGGCCAAGAGACGCCGGCGGTGATTCCCGCGATCACCGGCCGCACGGTGGCGCAGTTCGACGCCGACTTCCGCGCCTACCTCGAGGTCCGCCTGGCGCCCTACCGCGGCACCTTCCGCCTGCCGACCGATGGGCTCGACGACGTCACCGCCCTCGAGATCGCCGCCGACGCCAAGCCCAAGGACGCCCTGGCCCGGGCCCGGCTGGCCCTCGGCCACTTCTACCAGGGCGACGCCGCGGCCACCGAGGCCGCCGCGACCGCGGCCCTCAAGCTCGATCGCAAGCAGCCGATCGCGCGCTACCTGATGGCCGAGGTGACGCTGCGCAGCGGCGATCCGCTCGGCGCGCGCACCCAGTTCGAGGCCCTGATCGCCGACGGGGTCGACAGCTACGACCTGCGGACCCGCCTGGCCGAGGTGGCGGCCGACAGCGGTGACCTCGCGGGCGCGATCGCGCAGCTCTGCGCGGCCAAGCGCCTCGATCCCGAGCGCAGCTACCCGTACCAGGCGCTCGCGGAGCTGTACGCCAAGCAGGGGCGGGCCGACCTGGCGCTCCTCGAGCGCGAGGGCTACGTGATGCTCGAGCAGATGGAGGTCGCGCCGCTGCGCGAGCTGATCGCGGCGCTGGTCGCCGCGGGGTCGTGGGCCAAGGTTCGGACCTACGGCGAGATGGCGCTCTTCCAGTTCCCCGCCGACGCCGAGCTCCTGACCACGCTGGGCAAGGCCTACCTCGAGACCGGCGCGCCCGAGCGCGCGCTGTACAGCTTCGACAGCGCGCTCCTGGTCGACCCGCCGATGCGTCGGCCGGCCCTGGCCCACCTGGGCCGGACCCGCGCGTACCTGGCCAAGGGCGACAAGGCCAAGGCCCGGGCCGCGCTGGCCGCCGCGGCCAAGACCGAGCCGGCCCACGCCGAGGTGGTCGAGCTGAAGAAGCTGGTGCGGTGACGGCGCTGGCTCGGCGCGCTCACAGCTCGTAGGTGAGCGACAGGGTCAGGGTCAGCGACTGCAGCTCGCCGCCCAGCGAGCTGTCGAGGCCGGGGGCGATGGCGTGGCTCTGCACTGCGTGGGCGTTGGCGTAGACGCCGTTCCAGCGCCAGTCGTCGCCGGTGCCCTCGGCGATGCCGACGATGCGGCCGAGCTTGATGCCCAGCCCGTTGGCGGTCTGCTCGGCCTTGGCCTTGGCCGCGGCGATCGCCATGTCGCGGACCTCGCGCTTGCGGGCCGGCAGGTCGAGGACCCGGGCCGTGGTGGTGACGTTGGTGGCGCCGGCGCCGACCACGGTCTCGAGGAGATCGGGGAGCGCGGCGGCCTCGCGGGTGGTCGCGGTCAAGGTCGACGACGCGACGTAGCCGCGGACCCGCTCGCGCTTCTCGTCGTAGACCGGCGCCAGGCTCAGGCCCGAGAAGACGACGTCCTCGGCCTTGAGCCCGGCCTGCTCGAGGACGCGGCGCAGCTCGGCCTGGCGGGTGCGCAGGTTGCCGGCGGCGGCGCGGGCCCGGGGCGCCTCGGCGGCGATCGTGACCCGGATGTCGAACACGTCGGGCGGGACCTCGAGGGTCGCGGTGCCGGCGACCGTGAACTGCCCGGGGGGCGGCTTCGCGGCGGGCGAATCGCCCTGGTGGACGTGGACGGTGGGCTGGCGGCAGGCGGCCGCGGTCGCGGCCAGGACGAGGAGCGGGAGGGTGCGCATGCCGATGATACGGGCGCGGCGGCTCCGATCGTTCCGCGCGGGGCGAGGCCTTACATCACCCTGACGGGCGACCTCGGTCTCGGTCTCGGTCTCGGTCTCGGTCTCGGTCTCGGCCTCGGGTTCGGTCTCGGTCTCGGTCTCGGTCTCGGTCTCGGTCTCGGTCTCGGTCTCGGTCTCGGCCTCGGCCTCGGCCTCGGTCTCGGTCTCGGCCTCGGTCTCGGGTTCTGCCTCGGTCCCGTCCCCGCCCAGGGGGGCGGGCGCTGCCCCACCGCTCCCCGTGTCGCAGTGGCCCTTAACCTCGCTGGCTCGTTAGGGTCGAAGGACCATGCGCATGAACTTTTGGAAGGTCTCCACGTTCGCCCTCCTGGCCGCCCTGGTCACCACCCACGCGGTGCCGCTGGCCTCGGCCGACAAGCAGCCGCTCATGCGCGGCGCGCTCGTGAACATGAAGAAGGCCCACGTCCAGCTCAAGAAGGCCACCCACGACAAGGGTGGTCACCGGGTCAAGGCCATCCAGCTCCTCGAGGCGTCGATGGCCGAGGTCGAGGCCGGCATCAAGTTCGACAACCAGAACTGAGCCCGCGCGTCGGACGAGCCGCTGGTGGCGTCGGGCGGGCCTGGCCTAGCGTGCTCTAGCGGCGCGGCGCTGGGCGTTGGGTAGCGCGGATCGAGAGCGGGACCAGGCGGGCTGCGCGTTCGCCGTCCGTCGTGTCCAGCTCGGTGAGCGAAGGCTCGCCGTCGACCCGGAACGAGTCCTCGAACCCGAATAGCTCAAGGTGCAGCACCGCCTGCCTCATGCTGAACCCCCGCAGCACCGCCTGGCGCGGCAGCACGAGCGATCCGTGCAGCTCGAGCGCCAGGTACGGCGTCGACCAGGTGTCCGCGCAGGCGCTGGCCTCGGCGATGAGAGAGGTATTGCCGCAGGCGTGGGCGCTCGCCACCAGCCCCGGCCGGCCCGCGGTGGTTACGTCAGGGTTGCTCCACGCTCGCGGTGCTGGTGCCAGCACCAGCAGACGCGGCGCCCGGCCGTCGACCTGCAGCTCCCAGACGCCGGTCAATCGATCGGCGTAGGCCTGGACCCAACGCGCCTGGCTCTGCTCGGGTGTGGACCACCACCACCAGAGGACGCTGGTGTTGACCACCAAGCCCGCGAGCATGCAGGTCCCGATCGCCAGGCGAAGCATCCACTTCCGCATGACGGGAGCATGCCGCACGGCCGGTCTCGGATCCCGGGAAATTCGCGCGACCGTGCGTCAGGGCACGCAGCCGGCGCGGACGCGGACCCTACTGAGGACCGGCCTACCGAGGACCGGAGGTTAAGCGCCAGCGCAGCACGGGGTGCTGTGGGGCAGCGCCTGCAGTGATGGCTCGCGCCTGCACCCGCGCCTAGCCCGGCCGCAGACTTGCGATGGGACTCGCGATGGGTGGGCGCCGGCCCGCCAGTTGCACACGTCCTCCGCCATGCGCACCCTCCTGCTGCTGACCTTCGCCCTCGCCGCGTGTGGCGGCGACACCGGGATCGACCCGATGCCCCCCGACGAGGTCGAGGTCCGGGCGCGGGCCTGGCTCGATCGCTTCGAGCGCGCGGCCACCGACGCCGACGTGATCGCCCTCGGTACGGAGTTCCTGACCACTGTCGAGCCCGTTCATCGCGCCCAGCTCGCGACCGTCGACCCGAGCCTGGCGTCCATCGCCGTGGCCAAGAGCGTCGGCCAGCGCCTGGGTGAACGCGGCGACTTCACCGAGGCGGTGCGCCTGTACGAGCAGGTCGCGGCGGAGCGACCCGAGATCGCGGGCGAGGCCCGCTACTGTGCGGCGCTCCAGCGCCGCGGCATCGTCGACACCGCCGGCGTCATCGGCGGTGATCCAGCCGAGCGTGGCGCTCTTCGGGCCGAGCTGGCGGAGCTGACGCAGCGGGCCGCGTCCGACGATCCCTACCGCGCTCACCTGACCTACAAGGTCGGCTACCTGGCCTACCTCGACGGGGACCACCGCGAGTTCGTCGCGCGGGTCGCGCCGCTTGTCGACGGCGCGGCCCCCGGCGGGGCGGCGCTCCTGTCGACCTACGACGAGATGACCGAGATGGTGCTGTACATGCTGGTGCGCTCACACGTCGAGCTCGGCGAGCCAAGCAACGCCCGGGCCCGGCTCGAGGTCCTGCGCCGCGATCACGCCGACAGCCGTTACACCGCCGCCGCGGCCGACGCCGTCGAGGAGATCTGACATGCGCGCCCTGATCGTCGTCGCCACCCTCGCCGCCACCGCGGCGACCGTCGTCCCTGTGCCGTCCGCGGTCGCCGATGAGTATGACGTCGCGACCTGTGAGGGGTGCGCGCAGAACCCCGGGCCGGACCTGTTGCCCAACGACTGTGGCTACTGGACGGGGCCGCCGTGGAACCGGCGCTTCGTCAGCCAATGGGAGCGCGAGTGGAAGTGCACCGTCAGCCACGGCGCCGCGACCCTGACCCAGCAAGGCATCGAGGGCATCGACGTGAGCGGTGAGGTTCGGTGCAGCGGCTGCGGCATCGCCAAGGGTCAGGAGCGCGAGTGCGAGCTGAGCGTGAAGGTGTCCGCCACCGACACCGCCTCGACCACCAACACCTGGAACGTCGGGGTCGAGATCGAGAAGGCGCTGCGCGTGCCACTCATCGGCAAGGCCGGCATCAAGGTCAGCGGCGGCTTCGAGCGGGCCAGCGAGAACAGCTCCGAGGTCTCTCTCGAGGTCAGTACGGTCGCCAAGCCCAAGGCCATGGGCTGCAAGGCCGAGAAGGCGATCGTCGAGAAGCTGGCGCTCAAGGGCCGCGCTGCGTCGCTGACGGTCAACCAGACCTGGAAGTACCGCTACGTGTGCAAGCGCGACGGCCGGGTCTTGACCTGGGGCGCGCAGCGCACGGCGTGCCGCTCGACAACCAAGACCCTCACCGGGCAGTACTCGATCAGCCACACCAAGTGGAACATTCGCTTCGTCGAGGACCGCTGCGGTGCCGACGAGCCGCTCCACGCGACCTGCAAGGAGCCGGGCAACTGCGCCGACATGATGGACAACGACGACAACGGCTCCACCGACTGCGCGGACAACGCGTGCAGCAGCGATCCGGCGTGCCAGGGCCGCGATGGCGGCATGGATGGCGGAGTGAGCCCCGATGCCGGCGGCGGTGGTCCGGATGGTGGCGGCGGTGGCCCGGATGGTGGCGGCGGTGGTCCGGATGGTGGCGGCGGTGGCCCCGATGGTGGCGGCGGTGGCCCCGACGGCGGCGGCAGCGGTCCGGACGGCGGCCCGCGGCCCGACGGTGGGATCAGCCCCGACGGTGGCAGCAGCGGTCCGGACGGCGGCCCGCGGCCCGACGGTGGGATCAGCCCCGACGGTGGTCCGCGGCCCGACGCTGGCGGCCCTGACGCGGGTCCGCCGCTCGACGCGGCCGTCGATCTCGACGCCAGCTACGCCGTCGACGCCGGCGACGGTGGGACGGACGCACTGGACGCCGGGCCACACCTGGCCGACGCGGCGGTGTACTCGAGCTTCGCGTCGTTCAACGGCCTCGGGGCGCGCTGGTGACCGTGGCGCCCCCGAGCGCGACCCGGTGAGCGGCGTGGTCGTCGACGGGCGGCTCTCGGCCGCGCGACCGTGCGTCAGGGCACGCAGCCGGCGCGGACGCGCGAGGCGATGCGCGCGGCCCCGGCGGGATCGCGATGGACGACGTGGCCGGCGCCGGAGATGTAGTCGACGGTCGGCGGGCCGTCGGCGCCGGTGACCAGGGTCGCGAAGTCGGCGCCGCCGATGGCCGCACCCGAGCCGCAGTCGCGCAGGCCGAGGATGACGCCTAGGCCGGTGGTCGGGAACTGGGTCGGGGCGCCCGGGGCCAGCACGCTGTCGGCGCGCAGCGCGGCCGCGTCGTCAGCGCCACCGCCCATACACACCTGATCGCCGGCGTAGGCGCGGTCGAGGAGACAGCGGATCTCGTCGCCTAGCGTGCAGGCCGGCGGGGTCGAGCCACACTCCCAGGGCTGGGCCGCGGTCACGGTCGCGCACGACGCGCTCAGCCCGGGCGAGCCGTGGCAGGCGTCGTCGAAGGTCGCGACCGGGCCCGACACGAACAGCGCGTAGTCGAGGAGCCGCGCGCGATCCCAGCGCGCCACCGCCATGCCGAGCTCCATCGAGCCGCCGCTGAACCCGACCGCGCAGTAGGCGCCGTCGCGATCGTAGCGATCGTGGAGGTACGTGAGGAGCGTCGCGTAGCGACACGCGGCGGCGTCGGGTCCCTCGGTGCCGCGGATCCAGCCGCGGTCGACCGTGACGTCGAAGCTGCCGCTGACCCCGCTGCAGTCGTCGCCCGTCGGGTCGCCGGCGCCGCCCTGCCAGGCCCGCTCGATCACCCGGTAGCCCGCGGCGCGCAGGGCCTCGAGCTCGGGGACGAAGGCGCTGGTGCCGTCGCCGCGGATCGTCGCCTGCTCCATGAGGGTCGCGCCCGAGGAGCCCGAGCCGAAGACCACGGTGCCGACGGTGGGCCCGGTCGGCTCGCCGATCACCATGCGCGCGGTGGCGTCGGCCATGCCGGGACACTGGACCCGGACCTCCTCGCAGCGCGCGTTGGCCAGGAGCGTGGGCAGCGCCTCGGTGCAGGCGCCGACCGGGACGACCGTGCCCAAGGTCGGCCCGGCGGCGTCGACCTCGGACGGCGTGTCGACGGTGGCGTCGACGGTGGCGGGGGTGTCGCCGCCCCCACAGGCGGCGAGCGCGGACAGACCGATGGCCCAGCGGGGTACCCTCATGGCCACCATGATGCCCCGGCCGGGGCCGAGGTTAAGGGCCCCGCCATCGACGGCCCGCGCGCCAGTGGTCGGGCCAGGGCGCGCCACGATCGACACCCGCGGCGTAACGGCCCGCGGCACCGCGCATCGAAGCGGCACCAAGAAGGAGCTAACGATGCGCACGTTCATGATCGGCGCCCTCGCCGCTGTCCTCGCCACCGCCGCCGTCGGCTGCAAGAAGTCCGAAGACAAGGCCGGCAAGCCGGCCGAGCCCGCGAAGCCCGCCGAGCCGACCAAGCCGGCGGAGCCGCCGAAGCCGGCTGAGCCGCCGAAGCCGGCCGAGCCGCCGCCGGCCGCCGCCAAGGACATCTTGACGATCGCCGCCGAGGCTGGCTCGTTCAAGACCCTCGAGGCCGCGGTCACCGCCGCCGGGCTGGTCGAGACCCTGAAGGGCCCGGGGCCGTTCACGGTGTTCGCCCCGACCGACGAGGCCTTCGCCAAGATCCCCAAGGCGGACCTCGACGCGATCCTCGCCGACAAGGCCAAGCTGACCGCGATCCTCACCTACCACGTGGTGCCGGGCAAGGTGATGTCGAAGGACGTCGCCGCGCTCAAGTCTGCCAAGACGGTCAACGGCGCCGAGGTCACGATCGACACCTCGGCCGGCGTGAAGATCGACAACGCCACCGTGGTCAAGGCCGACATCGAGGCCGGCAACGGCGTCATCCACGTGATCGACACCGTCATCGTCCCGAAGTGACGCGGGGCCTCATCCCGACGTGAGCCGGCCGGCGTCAGCCGGTCGCGCCCAGCGCGGCGAGCCGGGTCTGCCAGGCCGTCGACGCATAGCGGTCGGGGAAGCACCGGGCCAGGACCTGGCGCATGATCGCGACCGCGGTCGACGCGCCGGGTGAGGCGCCCAGGAGCGCGGCCAGCGTGCCGTCGGCGGCGGTCACGACCTCGGTGCCGAACTTGAGCTCGCCGCCGCCGCGCTCGTCGCGCTTGATGATCTGCACGCGCAGCCCGGCGACCTGGACCTCCCAGGCGTCGCCGTCGGCGCCCGGGTAGAACCGGCGCAGGATCGCGACCCGCTCGTCGACCGACAGTAGCGCCTGGCCGATCAGGTACCGGGTGAGGTCGAGGTTGTCGAGGCCGGCGCTGACCACCGCGCGCAGGTTGTGGATGCCGATCGAGCCGAGCAGATCGAACACCGAGCCCTGCTTCAGGAACTTCGTCGTCATGCCGGCGTAGGGGCCGAACAGGAGCTCCTGGGTCTCGCCGATCCATCGGGTGTCGAGATGTGGCACCGACATCGGCGGTGCGCCGACCTCGGCCTGGCCGTAGACCTTGGCGTGGTGGCGCGCGATCACCGCGCGATCGGTGCAGCGCAGCCACTGCCCGCTGACCGGGAACGCGCCGTAGCCGCGGGCCTCCGGGAGCCCGGCCTGCTCGAGGAGCCCGAGGGAATAGCCGCCGGCGCCGATGAAGACGAAGCCGGCGGTGATCGTGCGCTCGGCCCCGGTGGCGAGGTCACGCACGTCGACGGCCCAGCCGGCGCCGTCGCGGCGCAGGTCGACGACCTCGTGGGACAGCCGCAGCGCGAAGCCGGGTTGCTCGTCGAGCCAGGTGAACATGCTGCGGGTCAGCGCGCCGAAGTTGACGTCAGTGCCGCGCGCCATGCGGGTGGCCGCGACCGGGGTCCCGGCGGCGCGGCCCTCCATCACCAGCGGCATCCACGAGGCCAAGGTCGCCGGGTCTTCGCTGTGTTCGAGGTCGGCGAAGCGCGGCGACGCCCGCAGCCCGGCGACCCGAGCCCGCAGGTACGCGACGTCGCGCTCCCCGGTGACGAAGGACAGGTGCGGCACGCGGCGGATGAACGACGGGGTCTGGGGCAAGACGCCGTCGGCGACCAGGGCGCGCCAGAACGCCAGGCTCTCGCCGAACTGGCCGGCGATCGTCACCGCCTTACCGACGTCGACCGAGCCGTCGGCGGCGGCCGGGGTGTAGTTCAGCTCGCAGTAGCCGGCGTGGCCGGTGCCGGCGTTGTTCCAGGCGTCCGAGCTCTCGGCGGCGGCGCGATCGAGGCGCTCGAAGGTGACGATGCGCAGCGACGGATCGAGCTGGCGCAGGAGCATGCCGAGCGTGGCGCTCATGATCCCGGCGCCGATCAGGATGACGTCGCACGCGCTGGTCATCGCGCGAGTGTAGCCCGGCCGGCCGCGGGCCTCGGCGCGTCAGCGGTAGCGCGCGCGCCAGGCCTGCCACATGAGGATCGGCCACAGCGCGGTGCGCCAGGCGTCGTCGCCGGCCAGAAACGCCGACCAGCGGCGGCGGATGATCGCCGGGGCCAGCAGGCCGTCGGCGGCCAAGGCCCGCGGCTCGAGGAGCGCCTCGGCCCAGTCGCGCAGCGGCCCGCGCAGCCAGGCCGCCAGCGGGATCATGAAGCCCATCTTGGGTCGATCGAACAGCGCCGCCGGGAGCTGCTTGTCGAGGACGTGGCGCAGGACGACCTTGGCGCGGTCGCCGACCACCTTGGTCGCGAACGGCAGCCGCCACGACAGCTCGTACAGCTCGTGATCGAGGAACGGCAGGCGGGTCTCGAGGCTGGTCGACATCGCCGCGCGATCGACCTTGACCAGGAGCTGATCGGTGAAGTGCGAGAGCAGATCGGCGACCATCGCGCGCTCGGTCGGGTTGCCGGCGGCGAGCACCTCGGGGGCCAGGGGCAAGACGCCGCGATCGGCGACCGCGCCGGGCACGGCGTCCTCGGCGCAGAACCACAGGCTCATGACCCGCTGGTAGAAGCCGTCGAGGTCGGGCTGGCTGGCCAGGTCGGTGCGGCGGCGCAGCCAGTCGAGGCGGCGCTGCCACGGCCCGGGCGCCGACGAGCCATCTTGCAGGCGCGCGACCAGGCGATCGGCCAGCGTGGCCACCGCGCGGCGGCCCGGCACGCCGTACGCGGCCGCGACCCGACGCAGGTCGGCGAAGCGCGGGTAGCCGGCGAACAGCTCATCGCCGCCGTCGCCGGCCAGGACCACCGTGACGTGGCGGCGGGCCAGGCGCGCGACCAGCGTGGTCGGGAGCTGCGACGAGTCAGCGAAGGGCTCGTCGTAGATGTCGGGCAGATCGGGGACGATCGCCAGGGCGTCGGCGCCGGTGACGTGGAACTCGGTGTGCTCGGTGCCCAGGCGGGAGGCGACGTCGCGGGCGTAGGCCGACTCGTCGTAGGCCGCTTGATCGAAGCCGATCGAGAACGTCCGCACCGGGGTCTGGGCGTGGCGCTGCATCAGCATGACGATCAGCGACGAGTCGATGCCGCCCGACAGGAACGCGCCGAGCGGGACGTCGGCCACCATCTGCTCGCGCACCGCGCGGGTCAGGACCGACTCGACCTGGGCCGCGGCGTCGCCGAGGTCGAGCTCGGTGCGAGCCGCCAGGTTGGCCTCGGCGACCGCGGCCAGCGAGTAGTACGAGGTCGGCGCGGTGGCGCGACCGTCGGCCCACACCCGCTGCCAAGTCCCGGGCGGCAGCTTGCCCAGGCCCTCATAGATCGAGCGCGGGTGCGGCACATAGCTGTAGCGGACGAAGCCGAGGAGCGCGGCGCGATCGATCGTCAGCTCGACGTCGGGGTGAGCGCGCAGCGCGGCGAGCTGCGAGCCGAACACGAACAGCCGGCGGTCGCGGGCCCAGCCGAGGTACAGCGGCTTCTCGCCGAAGCGATCGCGGGCCAGGGTCAGCGAGCGATCGCGCGCGTCCCACACCGCGAACGCGAACATCCCGCGCAGGCGCGGCAACGTGGCGGCCACGCCCCAGGTCTCGATCGCCGCCAGCAGGACCTCGGTGTCGGAGCGGCCGCGGAACCGCGCGCCGCGTCCGGCCAGCTCGGCGCGCAGCTCGCCGTGGTTGTAGATCTCGCCGTTGAAGGTGATCGTCAGGTGGCCCGAGGCCGAGGTCATCGGCTGGTGGCCGGCCGGCGACAGGTCGACGATCGCCAGCCGGCGGAAGCCCAGGCCAACCGTGCCGTTGGACCACGCGCCGGCGTCGTCGGGGCCGCGCGGCGTGAGCGGCGTGGCCATCGCGCGGGCCAGGGCCTCACCGCTCGCGCGATCCATGCCGTCGGTGTCGACGAAGCCGGCGATGCCGCACATCGCGCGTGGTGGTAGCACACCCGCGGGGGCGGCCGATGATAGAACGCGGCGATGGCGCAACCCGTCGAGGTCGATCTGCTGGTGGTCGGGGCCGGGACCGCGGGGGCCGCGACCGCGGCCTTCGCCGCCGAGGCCGGGATGCGGGTGGTGTGCCTCGACCGCCGGCCCGTCGAGCGCGCCGGCGCGCGCTGGGTCAACGGCGTGACCCGGGCCGCCCTGGCCGAGGTCGGGGTGGTGCCGCGCGAGGGCCTGGCCTCGCCGCCGCCGTTCCACCTGATCGGTCGGCGCCACCGCGTCACGGTGCGTCGCCACGACGTCCTCGACCTCGACATGCCGGCGCTGGTCGCCCAGCTCCAGGCGCGGGCGACGGTCGCCGGGGCCACGCTGCGCGGCGAGGTCGCGGTGGTCGGACGCGAGGAGCACACCGTGACCAGCGCTGACGGCGAGCGCTGGCGAGCGCGCTGGATCGTCGACGCCAGCGGCCTGGCCGGGGTCGGCCTGCTGAACCCGCCGCCGGTCGCCGCGCGCCACCTGTGCGCCGCGGCTCAGGGCGTCTACGAGGTGCGCGATCGCGCCGGCGCCGCGGCCTACTTCGCGTCGCTCGGCGTGCTGCCCGGTGAGATCGCCGCCGAGGTCGGGATCGCCGGCGGCTACTCGGTGCGCAACGTCCGCCTCCACGGCGACGATCGGGTCGCGGTCTTGACCGGCGCCATCCCGGCCGATGGCCACGCCGGCGGCAAGGCCCTGCGCGACGACCTGGTGCGCGCGCAGCCGTGGATCGGCGCGATGGTCTCCGGGGGCAGCGGCGCGATCCCGCTGCGCCGCCCGCGCGAGGAGCTGACCGACGGCACGGTGGCCGTGATCGGTGACGCCGCGTGTCAGGTGTTCTCGGCCCACGGCTCGGGGATCGGCGCCGGGATGATCGCCGGCAAGCTGGTGGTCGACACCGTCGCCCGCGGCGGCTCGCTGTTCGACTACGAGCGCGCATGGCACCGCCGCTTCGGCGGGCTGTTCGCCGCCTACGACGCGGTCCGACGCTGGAATCAAGGCATGACCGCCGACGACATCGATCGCGTGATGGCGCGCGGGCTCCTCGATGAGGCCTTCGCCGGCGCCGGCGTCGATCAGGTGGCGCCGCAGGTCGGGGTGGCGGCGGTGCTCGGCAAGCTGCCGGCGGCGGTGCGCGAGCCGGCGGTCATGGCCCTGGCGGCGCGGACCGGCGCGCTCCTCGCCCTGGGCTCGCGCATGCCGCCGCGCGGCCGGCGCCGACGCGCCTGGTCGGCGGCGATGCAGCGCCTGCTGCCGGTCTGATCGTGCCGGTCTGATCGCACGGCGCCCGGGAATACGGGCCGACCTCGACGTATCTTCCGCATGAGCCTGGTCCAACGCCGCTACGCAGGGAGCTCTGGAGGCAGTTCCACCGACGACGCCGGGGTCGCGGCCGGCAAGCGCGCGCCGACCGATCGCCTGGCCCACCGGCAAGGCGCCGCCCCTGCGAACGCTTCGGAGACCGACGCCGAGGTGACCGCCGGGGACGCCAGCGCCGGGGACGCCAGCGCCGGGGACGCCAGCGCCGGGGACGCCAGCGCCGGGGACGCCAGCGGGGCGGCGCCGGGCTCGACGGACCACCCCCGCGCCGGCAGCGGCGAGGTCTCGACCCTCGATGGCCAGCTCCGGCAGCTCGGCGGGATCCGGGTGGTGCTGGCGCGCCAGACCCAGGACTCCGACGTCGAGCACACTGCGGGCGAGCTGTTGCGCGGCCATCCCACCCGCGGCGCGGTGCTCGGTCGGGGCTCGACGGTCGCGCAGATCGGGCGCAGCGACGCCTTCCGCACGGTGTCCGCGCACCCGGCCAGCGAGCCCCTGACCCACGAGGACGCGACGCTCCTGGCCGGCGCCTTCCGCCAGAACAACCGCGAGTTCATGGGCCAGGGCACTCGCGCGGCGGCGGCCCGCAGCGCCATCGGTGGCTCGCCGTCGTCGCCGACCGTCGGCCAGCCGCTGCCGTTTCTGCGCACCGAGGATCCGCTGGCGCTGGTCGAGGCGCTGTCGGTCGCGGTCCGCGATCGCGCGGCGCCGGCCGCGGAGCCCCACGCGGCGCCGGCCGCCCAGCCGAACCCGACCCCGGCGCCGGCCGACAGCCGCGGCCGACGCGCGCCCCACGTCGTGCCGCGGACCCAGAACATCGTCGAGCTGTCGGTCTTCACCCACGGCATCCCCAGCGGCGTCGAGCTCGGTCGCCTGGGCTGGCCATCGGCCTCGGCGGTGGCCGGCCGCCTGTCGCCGCTCCTCGCGCCCGACGTCGACATCAACCTGTACGCGTGCTCGGCGGCCTCGGGCGACGACTCCTTCGCCGAGCAGCTCACCGAGAACCTAGCCCGCGATCCCGCCAACCCGCACCACGCCCACACCTTCGGGCACACCACCTACGGCAACGCCGCGACCTTGACCATGGGCCGTCAGTTCGACGCCTCGGCCGCCGCTCCCGACGCCACCTCGACCACCAACTGGCGGTTCTTCTTCGACGAGACCTACATCGCCGCCCAGGGTGAGCGCCTGGCCACGCGCCTGGCGACCGAGGGCCACGCCTACCCGCCCGCCACCGTCAGCCACGAGCTGCGCCGCAACGAGGTCGCGGTGCGCTGGTTGGTCGGCGATCGCCAGACGGTCGCGGCGCTCAACCGCGCGATGGTCGACGTCGGTGGTTCACGGTTGCAGGCGGCCTTCGCGATCGGCTTCGAGCCCGACGCCGCCCAGGCTGCGGTCCGGCGGTTGTGGGAGCAGGACGACGAGGGCCTCGCGCTCCTCCGCGGCTGGTTGCGCGCGCATCCGCCGCGCGCCGCGGTCACCCGCCCCGGGTGAGCGAGATCGTCGACGAGCCGCGCGGCTCGCGTGGTACTGTCGGATGCGATGCGGGGGCTCGCTTGCGCGATCGCGTTGTGCGCGGCCTGTGGCTTCGCGCCGCGCGGGGTCGGCGATGATGATGACGGCGGCGGTGGCGACGGCGCCGCGGCCCCCGACGGCGCGGCCCCCGACGGCGCGGCCGTCGATGCCAGCGGACCCGACGCGGCGGGCTTCGATCCCAATCGCTGTCCGTCGCGCTTCGACCACGCCTATCGCCAGGCTCGCTACTTCTACCTCCGGGCCGGCGGCAATGACGACTTCGTCGACCTGGCCGAGGAGTGCGCCGACGCCGCGCCCGGCTTGGCCCACGTCGTGGTCCTGTCCGATCAGGACGAGGTCGACCACCTCGACGTGGTGCTGTGCGACGGCGCCGGCGGCTGCGACCCGCGCATCTGGGTCGGGTTGTACTCGCTCGACGGCGCCACCTACGTGAACGTCACCGGCGAGCCCGACGTCCGGCCGTGGGACACCGGCGCCAACCAGCCGGTCGACTTCGACACCTCGCCGGCCGCCGCCGAGCTCAACGTCGACAACGGACTCCTGGTCGATCTGTTCGCCTACGACGAGAACGCGCGGTTCGCGACGGTGTGCGAGTGCGACGGCCAGGCGCAGGTCCTGCCGCTGCTCGACATCGATTGAGGCGCGCCGCTCACCCTGGCGAGGGCGCGCCGGATCCATCGTCGGTCGGCGCCGCCGCGAAGTGGGCGGCCACCGCCGCCGCGGCCCGCCGGTTCATCCCCGGGGCGCGCGCCAGCTCGTCGATCGAGGCCGCGGCGATCGCCGCGACCGTGCCGAAGTGGCGGAGCAGGGCCGAGCGACGGGTCTTGCCGATGCCGGCGATGTCGTCGAGAGTGCTGCGCAGCGCCGCCTTGCCGCGGCGCTCGCGGTGGAAGGTGTTGGCGAAGCGGTGGGCCTCGTCGCGCAGCCGGGCCAGGAGGAACAGCTCGGCGGTGTTGGGTCGGAGCGCCAGCGGCTCCTTGACCCCGCGCACGAACACGCGGTCGGGCAGATCGCCGGCCGCCACGGTCCGCTCCTTGGCCAGGGCGATCACGTCGAGCACCGCGTCGTCGCCGTCGATGGCGATCCCGAGATCGCCCAGCGCCGCCACCGCCATCCCGAGCTGACCCTTGCCGCCGTCGATCACCAGCAGATCGGGCGGCGCCCAGGCGTCGTCGTCGCCGGTGGTCGCGCGCTTGAACCGCCGCGACAGCACCTCGTACATCGACGCGAAGTCGTCGTTGCCGGCGGTCTTGACCTTGAAGGTCCGGTAGCGGGCCTTGGCCGGCATGCCGTCGACGAAGGTCACCATCGACGCCACGGTCTCGGTGCCCTGGACGTGGGCGATGTCGAAGCACTCGATGCGCCGCGGCTGCCGGCGCAGGCCCAGACGCTCGCGCAGCTTGTCGAGGGCGGCCTCGGCGTCGGCGCCCTTGTCGCGTCGCGACGCCATCGCCGCCGCGGCGTTCTTGTCGGCCAGCTCGACCAGCCGAGTCCGGGTGCCGCGCTGCGGCCACAGGAGCCGCACCCGCTTGCCGCGGGCCGCGGTCAGCCACTCGGCCAGGACCACGGCGTCGTCGAGGGGCACCGGCACGACGACCTCGTCGGGGATGTAGGTGCCCGAGGCGTAGTATTGCTGAACGAAGGCGGCCAGGAGCTCAGCGTCGGGCGCCTCCTGATCCTTGTGACCGACCGAGCGCTTGCCGACCAGCTTGCCCGCGCGCACGAACAGCACGGTCAGCTCGGCGGCGTCGCCCTCGCGATGCAGCCCGAACACGTCCTGATCGACGAAGTCGTCCTGGACGATGGTCTGGCGCGACACGGTCTTCTCGACCGCGACGATCGAGTCGCGGAGCTGGGCCGCGACCTCGAAGTCCTCGGCGGCGGCCCGGGTCGCCATGCGCTCGCGCAGCCGGCCCACCAGCTCGCGGTCGCGGCCCTCGAGGAACATGACGACGTCGTCGACCTGCTCGGCGTAGGTCCGCGGCTCGACCGGGACCGCGCACGGCCCGGCGCAGCGCTTGATCTGGTACTGCAGGCACACCCGGCCGCGGTGCTCGAGGACGTGATCGGTGCAGGTGCGGAGCTGGAAGTGGCGGTTCAGGACCCGCAGGGTCTCGCGGCACGAGGTCGCCGAGTGGTACGGCCCGAAGTAGCGCGCGCCGTCGTCCCGGATGTTGCGCGCGACCTCGACCCGCGGGAACTGCCGGTGCGGCGGCGCGCCCGGCGAGGTCACCGGCGGCCGCACCCGCAAGACCAGGTACTGCTTGTCGTCGCGCAGCTTCACGTTGAAGCGCGGCTGGTGCTTCTTGATCAGGTGGTTCTCGAGGAGCAGGGCCTCCTTCTCGTCGGTCACCACCATGGTCTCGACGGTCGCGAGCAGCTTGCCCAGGAAGCCGGCGGCCACGAAGTAGCGCTCGTCGCCGCCCGGGCGGAAGTACTGGCGGACCCGGGCCCGCAGGTTCTTGGCCTTGCCGACGTAGATGACCTTGCCGGCGGCGTCCTTCATCACGTAGACGCCGGGATCGGTCGGCAGCCGATCGAGGAGCGCGGCGACGTCGAGCACGGCGTCTCGCTTACAGCCGGCGCAGGATGTCGCCGTAGGTGACGAACACCATCAAGACGATCAGCGCCAGCACGCCGACCATCATCACCGTCATCTCGACTCGCGGGTTGGCGCGGCGCCGGGTCACCAGCTCGTAGCCGAGGAAGGCCAGGCGGCCGCCGTCGAGGGCCGGCAGCGGCAAGAGGTTGAACAGGCCCAGGGCGACGTTCAGGAACATGAGCAGCTCGATCACGTACGGCACGCCGCGCTCGACGGCGCGCTTGACCTGAGCGCCCATCTCGACCGGGCCGCCCAGCTCGAGGTCGTTCTTGCCGGCGAACTTGCCGTAGATCGCGCCGAGCATCGCCTTGGTGTGGCGCCACGGGAACGCCACCGCCTCGGTCGCGGCCTCGCCGACGCCCAGCGGGTGATAGACGAGCTGCTCGGCCCGCACCACGCCGATCCGGTAGCGCTTGGTCTTGTCGTCGTAGCGCGGGGTCAGCTCGATGTTGAACACCTCGTCGCCGCGGCGGACCGTGAACAGGGCCGGCTTGGCGCCCAGGGCGTTGGTCGCGTCCGACAGCTCGGCGTCGTCGATCATCCGGCCGCCGACCGCGACCACGCGATCGCCGGCCTCGAGCTTGCCGACGGCGTCGAAGCCCGGCTCGACCGACTCGACGGCGTAGCGGCGCTCGGCCACGCCGTAGCCGACGTACAGGCCAAACGCCAGCACCACCGCGAACAGGTAGTTGGTGAACGGCCCGGCGAAGATCGTCGCGATCCGCTGCCACACCGGCCGGTTGGGGTAGGCCTCGCGGTCGTCGGGGTCGACCTCTTCGGCGATGTTCATGCCCTTGATCTCGACGAACCCGCCGAACGGGATCGCCGCGACCTGGAACACCGTGCCGCCCTTGGACGTCCACTTGAACAGCGCCGGGCCGAAGCCGATCGAGAAGCGGTCGACCCGCATCCCGCACCAGCGCGCGACGAAGTAGTGGCCGCCCTCGTGCGCGACGATGAGCAGGCTCAGCGCCAGCGGGATGGCCAGGATCGAGATCATGCGCGCCGACTATAGCAGCGCGCGGCCGATCACGACGGGCGGGTCGGCGTCGACGGCGCGCGCCGCGGCAGGAACGCGGCCAGCCAGCGCGAGCGGCCGGGCGGAGGGGCCAGGCGCTGGACGTCGACGCGCAGGCCACCGGCGGCCAGGCGCCGGGCCAAGCGGCGCTGGCGCGCGTCGCGGTACCCGCGCAGGCCGGTGGTCGCGGGCAGCGCGCGCATGCGGTTGGCGACGATGAAGGCGTCGTGCATCACGACCGCGTCGACCGAACCGGCGGCGACCGCGCGGATCGCGTCGGCGGCGCCGGCCAGGCCGTCGAGGGCCTTGTGGGGATCGATGATCCACAACACCCGGCCCTGGGCCCGCGCGGCGCCGGCGTCAGCGCCACGGCCGCGGCGCGGCGCGTGGATGACCCGCAGCTCGGGGACGCGGGCGCGCTGGAGCGCCAGGACCGCGTGGGAGTTGTCGCCGGAGTCCTCGTCGACCGCCAGGATCTCGAACGCCAGGCCCAGCGTCCGCAGCTCGGTCGCGAGGAGCTGCACCGCCGGGCCGATCGCGTCCTCGTCGTCACCAAACGGCAGGACGACCGAGACTTCGAAGCAGGAGGACATCAAGCTCTGCATCGACAGCAGCTTTCGTGCCGCGCTGGTGACGACCATGTTGCGCCACTGTACCAGGCCAACTGGCCGAAGATCCTCGACGACGCGACGCGAGTGATCTGCTGGCCCGACCATCGCGCCGTCAGGATGCGTCGAAGATCGCGCAGGTGATGCGAAGCCGGTTACGCGGTTGCTCACGCCACGCGGCCCCAGTGCTCGTCGAACCGACGGCCGACCACGGCCCAGCCGAGCTCGGGTCGCGGCGCTGGTCGGGTCGCGCTCGCGCGGAAGAGCGCGGCCGCCAGGGCGTTGGGCGCGTCGGGCGGCACGAGGTGGACGCCTAGCCGCGCGAGGTCGGCTAGGCCCCCGGTCGCGCTCGCGACCACCGGCACGCCGGCGGCGAGGGCCTCGAGGGCTGCGAGCGGCGTGCCCTCGGCGCGGCCGTCGGGCAAGGGGCGCGACGGCAGGCACACCGCGTCGACCTCGGCCAGCAGGCGATCGCGGGCGCCAGCGTCGAGCCAGCCGCGCAGCTCGACCCGGTCGGCGACCCCGAGGGCGTGGGCCTGCGCCGCCAGCGCCTCGCGCGCGGGGCCGTCGCCGCCGACGATCAACCGCACCGACGGCGCGCGCGTCAGCGCCGCGATCGCGACGTCGACGCCCTTGATCGACACCAGCCGCGCGAGGATCGCGACGGTGCCGGTCGGCGCGCGGTCGGCTCGGGCCTGCGCGATCGCCGCGGCCGCTGCATCGTCGACGCCCATCGGCTGGAGGAGCGCGTCAGCGGCGGGCGCGAAGGCGCGCGCGGCTACGCTCGCCAGCGGCGCCGCGACGAAGGCCAGGCGGGCGCGCCGCGCCGCGAGCAGCGCCAGCGTCGGGGCGAGCAGCCGCGCGCGGGCCAGCAGATGCACGTCGCCGCCGTGGCCGATCGCCAGCAGCGGCCCGCGGCTGGGCAGCGCCGCCAGCGCCGACGGCGCCAGCCAGTGCGCCGCGACCGCGTCCCACCGCCGCGCCCGCGCCGCCACCGCGAGGGCCAGCCGGGCGGCGAAGCGCGCGGCGGCCGCACGCGCGCCACCGGCGATCGCCTCGGGCGCACCGCCGGCGAAGAACAGCCCCGGCGGCGCCGCGACCCGCGTCACGCCCTGGGCGCGATCCCAGGCGCGATCGACCGCGGGATCATCGGCGGCGACGATCTCCACCGTGGCGCCGGTCGAGCGCAGGTAGGCGGCGTGACCGGCGACGAAGCCGCCCGCGGGATCGCCGGGCCAGCGCGGGTACGACGTCGTGACGAGCCCGACCACCATGGTCGGGCGACATCCTACGCGGCGATCGACGGCGCCGCGACCTCGACGAGGGCGCCGGCGTTGGCGCGCGGCGGCTTGTGGGCGTAGTCGTAGAGGCCGAGGCCGGTCTTCTTGCCGAGGTGCCCGGCCTGGACCAGGCGGCGCAGGAGCGCCGGCGGCCGGTAGCGGTCGTCGCCGAACTCCTTGTAGAGGAGCTTGGCCATCGCGTAGACCACGTCGAGACCGATCAGATCCGACAGCGCCAGCGGGCCGAGGGGATGGCCGCAGCCCAGGCGCATCGCGGTGTCGATCTGCTCGGCGCCGGCCAGGCGCTGCTCGTAGGCGGCGATCGCGCCGAGGAGCATCGGTACGAGCAAGCGGTTCACGACGAAGCCGGTCGAGTCCATGACCGGCACGGCGGTCTTGCCGAGGGCGGCGACGAAGGCCTCACACGCCGCGAGCACCTCGGGCGCGGTGGTCGGCAGGTGCGCGATCTCGACCAGCGCCATCGCCGGCACCGGCGAGAAGAAGTGCAAGCCGACGGTGCGGTCGGGGCGACCGCTGGCGAGGTCGGCGATCTTGAGCGTCGAGGTGTTCGAGGCCAGGACCGCGGTCGGCCCGACGATCGCCTCGAGCCGGGCGAACAGCGCGCGCTTGGCGTCCAGGTCCTCGATGATCGACTCGATCACCAGATCGCAGCCGGCCAGGGCCGCGAGGTCGGTCGTGAAGGTCAGCCGGCTCTCCGCGGCCGCCGCAGCCTCGGCCGCCAGCTTGCCCTTGGCGACCCGGCCCGCCATCGCCTTGACGATGCGGTCGCGCAGGCCGCCGACGTCGCCGCCGCTGGCCTTCACGACGACCACCGGGAAGCCGGCCAGGGCGGCCACCTCCGCGATGCCGGTGCCCATCAATCCACCGCCGACGATGCCGATCGTGCGTAGCTGCGTCATTGCTGACCTCCTCCCATCACTCTAGCGATCAATGATTATCGGTCAACGTTTAAATACTCGATATCAAATGTTAATTAGGTTTACAAGACGGAGACGCGGTCAATTCATTCACATGCCTTGTAAACCGCCGGGGCCCGGTGGGTGGCCGGCCGGTTAGCGGCGGCGCGGGCCCGCTCCGCGCCGGCCCGGGTGCGGTAGTGTCGGCGCCATGAAATGGGAACGCGGCCACAAGTCGAAGTACGTCGAAGACGTCCGCGGTCAACGCGCCGCCGGGCGCTCCGCCGCGGTCAAGGTCGGCGGCGGTGGCGCCATCGTGCTGGCGCTCGTCGCCCTGATCGCCCAGGCCCTCGGCGTCAACCTGCCGGTCGGCGGTGGCGGTGGCGGCGGTGGGTTGTCGGCGAGCGGCGGTGGGGGCGCGACCGGAGCGCCACCGCCCGAGCTGACCGGCGCCGACAAGGAGCTCTACGAGTTCATCAACTACGCGGTCGACGACATCCAGGACACCTTCACCAAGGTCTTCGCCAACGAGGGGCTGCGCTACCAGCCGGCGGTGCTGAAGGTGTTCGCCGACAACGTCGACACCGCGTGTGGCTCGGCGTCGTCGGCGGTCGGCCCGTTCTACTGCCCGGCCGACTCCAACGCGTACATCGACATGACCTTCTACCGCGATCTGCGCGATCGCTTCGGCGCGCCCGGCGACTTCGCCCAGGCCTACGTCTTGGCCCACGAGTACGGCCACCACATCCAGAACCTGCTCGGCACCGACGACGAGGTCCGGCGGCAGACCGCCCGCGACAAGTCGCGCGAGAACGAGCTGTCGGTGCGGCAGGAGCTCCAGGCCGACTGCTACGCCGGCATCTGGGCCCACGGCACCGCCAAGAAGAACCTGATCGAGGCCGGCGACATCGAGGAGAGCATCCGCGCCGCCCAGGCCATCGGCGACGATCGCCTGCAGAAGATGGCTGGTCAGCGGGTCAACCCCGAGACCTTCACCCACGGCTCGTCGGCGCAGCGGGCGCGCTGGTTCAAGCGCGGCTTCGAGGCCGGGCGGCTCGGCGCGTGCGACACCTTCGCCGCCGCAGACCTGTAGCGTCGAACGCCGGGACGCGCGCTCAGCCGGCGCGCGGTCAGCCCCCGCGCAGCTTGGCGGCCAGCTCGGTCGGATCCGGCGCCTCGGCGTCGGCGGCCGGCGGTTGCCCGGTCGGCGTCATATGATCGATCGCGCGCGGCATCAGATCGACCAGGCGGATCGTGGCCTTCTCGGTCGAGATGCCGAGCTTGGCGGCGATCGACGCGATCGGTCCCGAGCCGAGCACCGAGGTGAGCTGGCTCGGCGAGATCGGCAGGTTCTTGCCGAGGCCGACCCACGACGAGCCGAGGTTGCCGAGGCCGAGCGAGTCGAGCTTGCCGAGGATGCCGGCGGCGCCGCCCTTGCCCAGGAGGTCGCCGAGCGCGCCGAGCATCTTGGTGTCGTCGCCGCCGTCGTTGCCGTGATCGGAGTCGGTCATGGCGCGACGATAGCGCATCCCCCGGCGCCCGACGCGGTCGCTACCCCGCGGGCTGCCGACCGCGCCCGCGCCACGCCCCGGTCAGAACTCGCGCGCGGTGCGCCCGAGATCGAGGTCGGCGCCGGTCGTGGTGCCGGCGCGCTCGGTCGGCGCGGTCCCGGGGAGGAACCACAGTTCGAGGGCGGCGCCGCCGCTGGCGAGCAGCCCGCTGGCGCGATCGATCCGCGCCCGCTCGACGGTCGGCGGCGGCGCGCCGGGCACCGGCGCGGGCGGTCGCTCCCCTTCGGCGGCCGCGACCATCGTCAGCCAGGCCGGCAGCGCCACCTTGGCGCCGTCGGCGCCGCGTCCGAGCGGACGGCTGGCGTCGTCGTGGCCGACCCACACCGCCGCGGTCACGCGCGCGGTCATGCCGACGAACCAGGCGTCGGTGGCGCGGTTGGTCGTGCCGGTCTTGCCGGCGCTGGGTCGGCCCAGCGCCCGGGCCGCGCGCGCGGTGCCGCGGGTGGTCACGCCGGTCAACAGATCGCGCGTGAGGAACGCGACCGCGCCGTCGACGACCTGCCCGCGGGTGGCGTTGGCGCGGGCCGCGGGGTCGAGGCCGGCGACCGCGGCCAGGCGATCGAGGCGCCGGGCCGGATCGAGCCACGGATCGCGTGGATCGGCGGCGTCGAACAGCACCTGCTCGCCGCGGCGGACCCGGACGATCACGCGGACCGCGACGTCCCAACCGTCGCGGGCGAGGATCGCGTAGGCCCGGGCCAGCTCGATCGGATGGACGCACGACGCGCCCAGCGCCATCGCGCGCACGTCGGCGATCGCGGTCGACACGCCGAGGCGGCGGGCCAGATCGATCACCGCCGGCGCGCCGACCCGATCGAGGGCGTCGATCGCGGGCGCGTTGAGCGAGTAGGCCAGGGCGTCGGCGGCGATCGCGACGCCGCGGTAGCTGGCGCCCGAGCGCGGTCGCCAGTGCTCGGCGGTGGCCTCGTCGTACTCGGCGATCGGCGCGTCGCGCAGCGCGGTCGCCGCGGTCAGGGTGCGGCGCTCGAGGCCGGCGGCGTAGATCACCGGCTTCCACACCGAGCCGGGCTGGCGGCACGCCATGATCAGGCGATCGAAGCCGCCGAGCTGCCAGCGCACGCCGCCGGCCATCGCCGCGACGTAGCCGGTCGCATGATCCCAGACCACCGCCGCGGCCTCGGGGGTCGCGCCGTCGTCGCTCGGCCAGGCCGCGGTCGCGGTGGTCAGCGCGCCATCGACCGCGTGGGCCAGCGCCGGCTCGGCCGCGGTCTCGATCGTCAGCCCGCCGGCCGCCGCCTCGAGGGGGATCGACTCCTCGACCAGGCGGCGGACGTGATCGGCGTACCACGGCACCCGCACCGCGCGCCCCGACGGCGCCAGCGTCAGCGGCCGGGCCGCGGCGGCCGCGCGGGTCGCCTCGTCGATCATCGCCGCCCGCGCCATCCGGGCCAGGACCTCGTCGCGGCGGGCCCGGGCCGCGGTCGGATCGCGGCGCGGGTCGAGGCGGCTCGGCGCCTGGATGAGGCCGGCCAGGAGCGCGGCCTCGTCGAGGGTGAGCGCGGCCAGCGGCTTGGCGAAGTAGGCGTCGGCGGCCGCCGCCACCCCGTAGGCGCCGTCGCCGAGGAACACGAAGTTCAGGTAGGCCTCGAGGATCTGCGCCTTGCTCCACACCCGCTCGAGGCGCCGGGCCACCAGGGCCTCGCGCAGCTTGCGATCGAAGGACCGGACCCGGCCGAGGTCGGGCGTCAGGTTGCGCGCGAGCTGCTGGGTGATCGTCGACGCCCCCGAGGTGGTGCGCCCCGATCGCCAGTTGGTCCACGCCGCGCGCGCGATCGCCCGGTAGTCGACGCCGCGGTGGTGGAAGAAGCGCAGGTCCTCGGCGGCCAGCACCGCCTGGACCACCACCGGCGGGACGTCCGAAAGCCGGACGACCGTGCGATGGCCGACCACCGCGCCGTCGGTGAACGGCAGCGCGGTCAGGACCGTGCCGTCGGCGGCCACCAGCCGCGAGGTCGCCGGCGCGCCGGCCTGCCAGGCGGCGACGTCGGGCACCGCGGGCAGGCCGCGGTCGGCCGCGCGCAGCCGCGCGATCGCCGTCAGCCCGCCGAGCGTCGGCGCCGCGATCGCCACCCACGCCACCGCGATCAGCGCCAGCCGCCACCAGCCGCCACCGCGGCGGCGGTTGCCGACGATCACGCGCGTCATGACGCGAACAGGGCCATCTGTTCGGGCGGGCCCAGGACCCGGGCCCGCGCGCCGACGGCGGCGGCGATGGCCGGCGCGCACGGCCCGGTCACCGCGACCGCGGTCGCGCCGCTGTGGCCGATGAAGCCGAGCAGGCCGTCGCGATCGGCGGCGCCGCTCCACGCCACCGCGGCGTCGACCGCCAGCGTCCGCACCAGCTCGCGCTCGCAGGCCAGCCCCGAGGCCAGGATGACCCGCGCCGGCCGCGCGCCCAGGGCCGCCGCCAGGCGCGGGCGATCGCGCACCGGCCACACCAGCACGTCGGCGCGGGCCACGCTGCGTCGCACCGTCGGCGCCGGCAGGCCGGCCGCGCTCAGCCGACCGGCGGCCTCGACGATCGCGCGATGGCCGGCCACCGCCAGGCCGTCGGCGGCCAGGCGCTCGGCGACCGCTAGCCCGCGCAGCGGGTTCGACACCAGGAGCGCCGCGACCCGACCGTCGGCGCCGGCCTCGCGCGCCAGCGCGATCACCCGGGCCTCACCGTCGCGGGCGAAGGCGTGGTGGCGCTCGCCGTAGGGCGCCGCCACCACCAGCGTGTCGCACGGGATCAGATCGGCGCGGCGCGGATCGATCGCGCCGGCGTACAGCACTCGGTGGGCCCCGGTGTCGACGTGGAGCGCCGCCGCGCCGGGACCGTAGCCGCTCGGCAAGAGCGTCAGCCGGGTCTCGCCGAGCGTGAACGGGCGGTGCAGCGGCACCCGCAGCTCCTGCGCCCGCGCGCCGAGCAGCGCCAGGGTCGGCGCGGTCGCGATGAGCTGGCCGTGGCCGGCGCGCGCGGTGCGCTCGGCCGAGGTGCGATCGGCCGCCGACACGAAGCACACCGCCCGGGTCCGCCGCGCGTCACACCAGATCGCGGTGCCGAGCACGTGGACCCCGTCTCGCCAGGCCACCGCCGTCGGCGGCGCTCCGCGCGATCGGCGCTTCATCGCCGCACCCTGCCACGGTCGCGTGGCGACCGCAATTCGTCGGCGCACCCGCAACCGCGGTGCGCCCGTGCCGATACTGGGCCCAAACGCGTCGCAGAGCGACGCAGACAGGAGTCGTATGGGATGGACCGCCTACTACCAGATCTTGCGCGACCGACCTTTCGATGATGCGGAGCTCCAGCTCCTGGTCGATCGGATCGCGACCCACAACCGCACGCCGTGGGAGGGCGAGAGCTTCGGTCTCGCGGTCGCCCGCAGCCCGCAAGCCGACGGCGTGATCGCCACCGGCTGGCAGAAGCTGCCCCACGACCTCGACTCGCTCGATCTGACGCGGCTGTGTACGGTCCTGACCGAGCTGGCGGCGACCTTCGTCGACATCGAGCTCCGGGCTGCGGACGACTACGGATGCTTGGCCTGGGAGCCAGGCGCTCGGGTCGTGAGCTGCACCAGCCGCCGTGGCCCGCCTCTGGTCGGCAGCATCAGCCGTGACGATTTCGTCGACCCGGCCTCGGTCGTGGCGCCGACCCGCAGCCCGCTGCCGCCGGCGGTCGACGCGTGGCTCGCGGGCGGGGCGCCGACCGTCGAGACCCTGGCGACCGCGCTCCGCGAGCTCGCCGCCTGCGCGTCCTCCGACCCTCGCGCGGACACCCTGCGCGCGGCGTTGACCGAGGCGCCGACCGAGCTGGTGGCGCAGGCCGCCCTGGACGCCCACGCTGAGGTCCATCGCGCTACCGCCACCGCCGACCTGGCCCGGTCCGCCCTGCGCGAGGTCGCCGGCGCGGCGCTGACCGACGCGGTGGTCGAGGGCTTCCTCGCCGTCTGGCGCGAGCCCCACGGGCTGTACTGGTACGGCGACATGGACTTCCCCGACGAGTTCCTCGACCGCCTGGCTGAGACTCCGGCGGTGGTCGCCGCGTGGGTCGCCGACGTCGAGGCGGCGCGGACCGGGGGGCCCGACGAGCTCGGCCACCGTCGCGCCGAGCAGGCGGCGATTCACCTCGCGCGTCGACCGACAGCGGCGACCCTGTCGGTGCTCATCGACGCAGCTCGCGGCGCGCGGAGCGCGACTGCGACCGACGACCAGACCTACCACAGCGTGCCCGGGATCTATGAAGGGCTGGCCCGGGCCGGCGGTCCCGCCGTCGTGGCGACGCTCCTCCTGGACCTCGGCACCCGCGATCGCTGGGCGCGCCATCACGGGCGCGCGCTCGCGACCGTCGCCGCGTGGGACCCGACGCGGGCGCACGACGTCGCCCGCGCGCTGATCGCCGCCGAGCAGCGCGTCGGCGATGTGATCCCGACCCTCGAGCGCCTCGGTGATGTCGCCGCCCTGGAGGTCCTGGCCGGTTACCCGGTGGACTGGGTTCGTCGCGCCGCCGCCGCGGCCCTGGGCGTGCTCGGGGCGGCGCCGCCCGCCGAGCCCACATCGTGGTCGCTCGGCGCGCGCCTGCTGCATCCGGCCGAGGCCGTGCGCGACGAGGCGCTGCGCGAGCTCGATCGCAGCGGCGATCCGTCGATGCTCGCGTCGCTCGTCATCGGGGACGCCCTCGACCGCGCGATCCGCGCCGACAGCACCGGCATCGCGTGGCGCTCCCTCGAACGCTTGCCCGCCAAGGTGCGGCGACGCCCCATCGCTGAACAGCTCGCGACGTTGACTGAGCAGGCCGCGCTCCCGGAGCTGACAGAGGTGCTGTCGCGCGGGATCGCCGAGTCGGCGGCCGCGCTGCGCCGCCCGCGCCCGCGGTTGACCGAGGCCAGCGAGCGCGCGCTGCTCGCCGAGGAGGACGCGATCCTCGCCGCGTTGCGCGGTGGACGCCTGGCGCCGACCGAGCCGACCGCGGCGATCGCCGCACCCGCCGTCGTGACCTGGCGCGACCAGGACGCAGCGAGCGCTCCGTCGGAGGTCGCGCCGTCGGCCGCATCCCCGACGACCGCCGCGGACGACGACGCGCTGATCGACGCGCTGCTGGCGGGCGTCGTTCTCGAGCAGGTCCCGTCCCCTGCGGTCCTGGCCGCCGCCGGGTTGTCGGCTTCTCTGGCCACCGATGATCGCCGGTCGCGCGGCCGCGCGCTACACGAGCGCCTGCTCGGCTTCGGCGCGACCCGAGTTGGTCGTCGGTTGATCGCCTGCGCGGGTCAGCTCCGCGACGCCTACGTAGCAGGCTTCGCCAGCGAGGTCCTGCCGCAGGCGCTAACCGATCCCGAGGTGGCCGCGGCGCTCGTGCGGGCCTGGGACCAGGCCCACGGCGAGCCGTGGCCCTCGCCGACGCGCTTCGACGACATGCTGCGCGCCGGCGCCAACCACCCGCACGTCCTGGGCGCCGCGCTCGAGGTCCTCGGTGCGCCGGGCGACACCACACAGCGCGATCGCACCGCGTCGGCGCTAGACGTCCTGGCCAGCGCGACCGAGCATCGTCGACTCGTGGCGGCGGCGCTGGTCGCGCGGGTCGCCGCCGATCGCGCGTGGCCCGACCCGCAGGTGCCGTGGCGCAACGACGTCTACCGCGCGCTCGCCAAGGTCGCCGATGCGACCACGGTCGCGACCGCGCTCCTCGAGCTGGCCGCGCCGCGCGAGGCGCACCGCCGCGAGGCGCTGCTCGAGTGGATCGCCCGCGCCGGGCGGGGCTCCGAGGTCGTCGCGGTGGTGCGCGCCGCGCTCGACTGGCCTGGCCTCGCCGCCCCCGCGGCTCGGCTCCTGCGCTCGGGGGAGATGCTCGGTCGCGACGAGCGAGAGCAGCTCCTCGCGCATCCCTTTTGGCGCGTACGCCTGGCGGTCGCGGACGGCAACCCGCGCTACGACGACGCGCGGGTCGAGCGCTACGCGGTGTGGGCCGCGATCGACGCCGCCGGCGCGGCGGTCCCGGACAACGACCGCCGCTGGGCGCGGAGCGATCAGGATCCCCCCGGCGCGACCTGGGCCGAGTTGGCCGCCCGCTACGGCACGCCGATCGTGCTGCCGCCGCTGCCGCCACCGGCCGCGGGAGTCGATGCCGCGTGTGCCGACTACCGGGCCTGGGCGCTGTGGAGCCTCGATGAACAGCCGATCGCGGCAGAGCTGGCGTTGCGAATCGCAGCCGACGAGCTCGATCGCGCGATGACCGCCCGCGGCGGTCCGCGCACCGGCGCGCGGTGGTCGCGCTGGCGAGCGATCGGCGTCGACGTGCCGGTGACCCGCGCCGAGCGACTGCGCTGGTTGCGTGCCCAGCCGCGCGACGGCCTGTCCGCCAACCTCGCCGCGATCGCGCGCGACGGCGCGGATGGTGCCGCCGCGGTCGCCGCGTCGCTGCCCGGCCCGCTCTTGGCCTTGTCCGCCGAGGATCGACTCGCCCACGCGGCTATTGAGGACGAGGTCGTCGCGCGCGGCCGCGTCCTGCTCGCCGAGGGACCGCCGCCCGCGCTGATCGACGTTGCGCCGCCCGCGCGGGTCGACGTGGCGCCGTCGGCGCGTGGGCCGCGATCGTCCGGGGTGACCTACTTCTGAACCGGCGCGCTTGCGCGATCGCCGCGCTACGCCAGCGTGTCGTCGGGCAGCGAGCCGGCGAGGAACTCGCGCTCGAGGGCGTCGACCGCCGCGGTCAGCGCCGCGGCGTCGCCGGTCGTGGTGCGGAAGACGATGCCCATGCCGGCGACGTCTTCGTCCTCGGGCACCACGGTGTGCGTCACCCGGCCGACCACCGAGAGTGGCTCGGCGCGGCCGGGGAAGCTGATGATCAGGTGGACCTCGGCGTCCTCGGGGAGCGGCTCGTCGGTGAGCACGAACACGCCGTGCTCGTTGATGTCGCGCGTGTGGGTCTCGACCGGGCCCTTGAGCCCGCCGTAGGTCACGCTCAGCCGCACCGGTAGTCGCCGCGACTCGCGCAGGTTGAGCAGGCCGCCGCGCACGAAGCCGTTCAGGTAGTTCACCTTCTCGCGCTCGGCCGGCCCGAGCCCGATGAGCGACGTGCCCTCGCCGCGGAAGCCGACCACCGGCCCGCGCAGGATCACCCGCGGGCCGCCGTCGCCACACGCCAGGTCGACGCGGATCAGATCGCCGACGGCCGGGCGGATCGGGGTCGCCACCGCCACGGTGCCGTCGCGCGGGTCGAACACCCGGATCCAGTCCGACGGCGAGTCCAGGCGGAGCACCACGCGCACCGCCCGACGATACCAGAACGCGTCACTGGAGGGCGAAGCGCAGCGTGCCGGTCGCACCGGCCCGCTCGATCGCGATCGTCAGCTTCTTGGCCGAGCCCAGCCGGACGTAGGCGGCCGCGGCGTCGTCGAGGGTGCGCAGCGGCGCGCCGTCGATGGCGGTCACGACGTCGCCCGGGCGCAGGCCCAGCCGCCAGACGTACGAGCTGGTCGGCACCGTCGCCAAGCGTACGCCGCGCGGCGTCCGCGCGAAGCCCAGCTCCTTGGCCAGGCGATCGAAGTCGGCCAGCGCCGCCGACAGCTCGGCCTTCTTGATCGTCAGGCTCTCGACGCGGATGGCCTCGGGGCCCGCGGGCGCAGGCGGCGTGGCGACCGTCGGCGTGGCGACCGTCGGCGTGGCGACCGTCGGCGTGGCGACCGCCGGCGTGGCGACCGTCGGTGTGGCGACCGTTGGACCCACCGTCGGCCGCGCCGGCGCGTAGGGATCGACCGGTCCGGCCCCGGCCCGCTGCGGCGTCGGCGCCAGGACCTCGCGGACCTCGGCGCCGCCCCCCACACTCGGAGCGGCCGCGTAGGGATCGACCGGTCCACCCGGGCGCGCTGCCGGCGCCGTCCCCGCGTACGGATCGAGCAGGCCGGTCTTCGGCCGCAGGGCCTCCGGCTGATCGCCCGGCGCGCTGGCCGTCGGCCCGCTCGAGGTCGGCCCGGTCGCGGGCGCCACCAGCACCAGCTCGCGGCCGCCGGCGCGTACGACCACCGAGTCCTCGCCGATCTCGACGACCTCCCAGCGCCCGACCTTGTCGCCCTCGCCGACCACGACGTGCTTGCCGGTGTCCTGGTTGAGCACCAGGGCCTGCTGGGTGTCGGCGAAGACCTGGACCACCCGCACGCCGACCTTGCCGACGCGCGGCTTGGTCGGACGGTCCTCGGCGTGGGCCGCCGTGGTGGCGAGACCCAGGACCAGGACGGCGAGCAACCCGAAGCGCATACGCCTCGAGGGTAGCAAATCACGTTCCTGCCGTCCCGCGCCTCGTCTGCGTGGGATCCCGGCCGCTTGGACCACCCGGTGTGGTCGGCGCTTCACGCCCCCCGTGGCAGGTCGGAGGCCGCGAGGCGGAGGCGGACGCCGGGGCCGGGACCGAGGCGGAGGCCGAGGCCGAGACCGAACCCGAGGCCGAGACCGAGTCCGACGACGCCGCCCGCCCGGGGCCTACTTCGAGCTCGACTTGCCGTCGAGGTCCGACAGGTCCAGGTCCTCGAGTTCCTTCAGGTCCTCGGCCGACAGGTGGCTGCCGGCCATCGTCTCCTTGGCCCCCGGGGTCTCGAGGTCCTTGTCGTCGCCGGCCTTGAGCATCTTCTCGCTGGCCTTGGGCGCCTCGAGGAGACCCATCTTGGCCTTGAGCTCTGCCAGCGCATCGTCGTCAGAACTGCCGGCCTCGAGCGCCAGGAACTTCGACTCGAGGTTGTCGCCCGACAGCTCGCCGGCCAGCTCGGCGCCGGCCTCGGCCTCGGCCTCCATGAGCGAGATCCGCTCGGCCATCCGGTCGAACGTATCGAAGGCCGAGGTGTCGCCCAGGCCCTGCATGGTGTTGGCGATCTGCTGCTGGGCCTCGGCGCGCTTCTTCCGCGCGATGAGGATGTTCTTCTTGCGCTTGGCCTCTTCGATCTTGTTGTTGAGTAGGCGCAGCGCGTCCTTGAGCTTCTCGACGGCCTGCTTCTGGGCCACCCACTGCGACTGGAACTGGCCGGCGATGTTCTCGTGCTCCTGCTTGCGGGCCAGGGCCTGGCGGGCCAGGCCGTCGTCGCCGCCGCGCACCGCCACCATCGCCTTGCGCTCCCACTCCTTGGCCTTGTCCTGCTCGACGACGGTCTGCTTCTGCAGCTTCTTCTCGTCGGCGATCGCGACCGCCACCGCCTTCTTGGCGTCGACCAGCTGCTGCTGCATCTCCAGCAGCACCTGGCTGAGCATCTTCTCCGGATCCTCAGCCTTGGTGATGAGGTCGTTGATGTTGGACTTGATCAGCGTGCCGAGTCTCGAGAAGATTCCCATGGATTTATCCCGCTTTGCGCTGGAGTTTCCAGCCTACGGGATCAACTGTCAGGTTGCAACGTCACCGCGGCGCGTGATACCTCGCGCGCTCGCCATGAGCGCGCGGCCACGCCACGTGGGCATCATCATGGACGGCAACGGCCGGTGGGCCCAGCTACGCGGTCAGCCGCGCCTCGAGGGTCACCGGGTCGGCGCCGAGAGCGTCCGCGACATCACTCGCGCCGCCCGGCAGCTCGGCATCGAGGCCATCACCCTCTACGCCTTCTCGGCGCAGAACTGGTCGCGGCCTCCCGACGAGGTCCAGGGCCTGATGGAGCTGTTGCGCGACTACCTGCGCGACGAGCGGCCCGAGATCATGGACAACCAGATCCGGCTGCACGCGATCGGCGACCTCGATCGCCTGCCGTCGATGGTCCGCGAGCCCCTCGACGCCCTGCGCCGCGACTCGGCTCACCACCGCGGCATGACCCTGACCCTCGCGCTGTCCTACGGCGGCCGCGAGTCTCTCGCCACCGCCGCCGCCGCCCTGGCCAAGGACGTCGCCGCGGGCACCCTCGATCCGCGCGCGATCGACGCCGACCGCTTCGGCAGCTACCTGCCGACCGCCGAGCTGCCGCCCCTCGATCTGCTCATCCGCACCAGCGGCGAGCAGCGGATCTCGAACTTCATGCTGTGGGAGCTGGCCTACGCCGAGCTCATCTTCATCGATGTCATGTGGCCCGACTTCCGCCGCCACGAGCTGTACCGCTGCCTCGATCAGTTCGGTCAGCGCGAGCGCCGCTTCGGCCTGACCGGCGCCCAGGTCGCGTCCGACGACAGCGACGTCGAGTCGTAGCGGCGCCGCTACGCGTCGCGCAGCACCTCGGCCAGCGTGAAGCTCGACCCGGCCAGGCCGTCCAACGCGACGTGGTCGTCGGCGCCGAGCGTCGTGACCGACGTCCATCGTCCGCCCATCCGACCGCGGTGGACGTGCACGAGGCTACGGCCCAGATCGATCACCCAGTACTCGTCGACGTCGCTGTCGGCGTAGAGCGTCGCCTTGGCGCCCAGGTCGTAGGCCAGCGAGGTCTCGGCCACCTCGATCACCAGCGCCGCCGCCGTCGGGTGTGCGTCGCGGTACGTCCGCCGCGTGACGACCGCCAGATCGGGCTCCGGCTCCGACTCGTCGGCGCACACCAACGGTTGCTGGCAGCGCACCACGAACGCCGGACCCAGGCACCGCAACAGTCGCTCATAGAGCGCGGTGACCACCGCGCTGTGTGCGCTCCCGATCGGACTCATCGCCACCAACTCCCCCCGGATCAGCTCGACGTGCTTGCCGTCGAGCATCCCCGCGATCACCATCTGGTCGTACTCATCGCGGCGGAGCTTCCGTCGCGCCCGACCATCGAGAGCCACCATCGCCCGAGGGTAGCAGGGCCTGGCGTGGGCCGCCAACGCGCGGAGCGCGCGCCGCTTCACCCCGCCAGGTGGAGGGCAAGACCCGACCAATCATCGACGGTGACAGCGGCGCTCCGCGGGTGGCAGCGTGGGGCGATGAAGCTGGCATGGTCGACCGTCGTGCTGTCGCTGGTGGTGGTCGGTTGCGCCGACGAGCGCGGGCCCACGGGCGACGTCAACAAGGGCGAGCCGCCGCCGCCGCCGGTCGCGGCTCGGTGCCAGGGCCCGGCCTACTGCGACGGCGCGGGTTGCGCGGCGACCACCGCGGCGATCTCGGAGGTGGCGTGCCAGTGCGCCTTGCTCGATCCGTCGTGTGGCACCGGGGTGTGCATCGAGGGCGCGTATTGCGAGGGCACCGGCTGCCCGAACCCGGTGTGCTACGACGTCGGCTCGACGATCTCGCAGGCGATGTGCAACGGCGCGGCCCTCGCCGGCTGTGCCCTCGACTGCGTGGCGCCGGCCGGGGAGGTCGCGCTGTGGCCCCTCGACGAGACCGCCACCACGGCGTCGTACACCGTCGAATGGAACCCCGACGACCAGAGCGGCAGCGACCGGACCCAGTTCGCGTGGGCGATCCAGTACGTCCCACCGCAGCGCGGCGTCACCGCGCTCGGCTTCAGCGCCGCCTGGACCGGCACCTGGAACGGCGTCGCCGGCACCGCGCTGCGCGTCGAGCTGTTCGATAGCGCGACCGCCTCGTGGACGCCGGTGCACACCGCCGCCGGGCCAGGCCCGGTCTCGCTCGCCGACCTGCAGGTCGGGTTCGCGCCGCTCAGCGTGGTGACCGCGATCAAGTTCACCACGATCGACGTCACCACGCAGCTCCCGGTCGCGACCGTGGACTTCCAGAACTTCGTCGGCGGCACCTTCCACCTCGCCCAGGACGTCGCGCTCCGGCCCAAGGACCTCGCGGGTCGCAACAACGGCACCGCCCTCGACACCTTGCAGCACCACACCGCGTCCGGGACGGCGGGACCGGTGCCGGCGGCGGGGCGGGCCCGCGGCGCCCTCGCCTTCGACGGCCAGGGCGACGTCGTGATCGCGCCGCTCCACTACGACGAGAACACCCCGGGCGCGCGGGCGATCCACAACTACGGCAGCGTGACGGCGTCAGCCTGGATCAACCTGGCCCAGGTCACCGCGCCGTCGCGTGCGGTGGTCGCGTTCACCGATCGCGCCTCCGGCAAGATCGCCTACGCCCTGGAGGTCACCGGCAGCGAGCTCACGTTCCGGTACCAGCTCGTCCCCTCCACTACGCCGAACGGGACGTTCTCGCAGACGACCTCCGGCGCCAATCTCACCGCGGGCACCTGGCATCACGTCGCGGTCTCCGCCAGCAACTTTGGTTTCGTCCGCTTCTACGTCGACGGCGTCCAGGTCGGTCTCGCCACGCTGGCGCTGACCGGCGCGACGTTCGGCGATCAGTGGCAGCTCGGTTCGGCCGCCGGCGTCGGCTCTCCTGCACCGTCGTTCCTGGGGCGCCTCGACGAGGTCAAGATCTACGACCGCGCGCTGTCGAGCGGCGAGCTCCTCGAGGCCTACAACGCCGGCGGCGGGACCTGCTACCCCGACGTGATCGTCGAGGTGCCCCACGATGGCGAGGTGTTCGAGGGCGCGAACCCGAACCGGACCGTCGCGGTCGCCGGCCACGCCTCGTCGCCCGGGCAGCAGCTCCTGATCGAGGGCCACGTCGGCGGCACGACGTGGGCGCCGCTGACCGCCGCGGTCGCGTCCTCGACCCTCGACGCCAGCGGCATGTACCCGTGGTCGACGACGATCACCGCGCCGTCATCGTGGCCGGAGACCGGCCTGGGCTGGATCCGCGCGACGGTGTGGAACCAGCCGCTCCTCGCGGCCACCGTCCACGATCCGCTGTGTCTTCGACGCCACGCCGCCCAGAACCCTCGCGATCGCGTCGCCACCTGCCGCGGCGACCACGGCGCGATGGCGACCCTCACCGACGGCGACGCGGTCGGCCAGGCGATCGGCAGCGCGGCCGTGTTGCCGCGCTCCGAGCCCAACGCCAACCCCGTCGGCCGCTTCCGCTACCTGTGGCGCAAGCTGTACCTCGGCACGACACCCAATCAGCCGGCGACGACGGCGTACTACGCCGCGGTCGGCGCCGGACCGTCGCAGCCGCGCTCGACCATGACCGGCTTCCTGGGCGTGAACGGCTTCCCGCCGGTCTGGCCTGGCGCTGAGATCCGGGCCCGCTACTTCAACGCCGGCGATCTCCGCGTCGGCCGCGACATGCACTGCCGCGAGGTCACCGCGTGCGACGGCACCGCGCCGCTGTGCACGACCGGGAGCCCGGCCTGCGGCGTGGTGGTGCGGCGCGCGTGTTACGTCACCAACTACTTCGTGGACAACGGCGGCATGTCGGCGATCACCGGGCGCGCCAGCGGCGCCGGTGGCCCGGCCGGGCCGGCCTTCGCCGATCTCCAGAGCGGCACCAACCCGCGCGCCACCGTCGCCATGGAGGCACTGGCCTTCGATCCCGCGACCTTCAACTGCAGCGTCGCGAACCCGGTGCCGCCCAACGGCCCGCCGCCGGCCAACTGGGTGCGCTTCTACGTCTACGATCCCCTCACCAACCTGGTCGACGACGAGGTCGCCCTCGACAGCGAGGGCGACCGCGACGTCCCGGGCGCCTGCCTCACCTGCCACGGCGGCCAGGTCACCCAGCACCTCGGCAGTCAGGTCGTGGGCTCGTACTTCTTGCCGTTCGACGTCGGCAGCTTCTTCTTCCCGACCACCCCGGGCTTGACCTACACGAGCCAGGAGGACGCCTTCCGCCAGCTCAATCAGCTCGTCATGGCGACCAACCCGACGCCCGGGATCCAGGAGCTCATCACGGGCTTCTACCGGCGCGACGACGTGTCCGGCGCGCCCCTGGCCACCGCCGGGCTCACCGTGCCGGGCACGACCGCCAACATCGACTTCGTCCCGCGCGGCTGGGCCGGCCACGAGCCGACCTACACCGCGGTGCCGCGTCGGAGCTGCCGCACCTGCCACCTGGCCCAGCCTGCCGTGCAGTGGCAGACCTTCGCCGATTTCGCCCAGGGCGGCGCGGTCGCCGCGGCCTGCCCGGCGCCCAGCCCCGGGCCGCGCCCGTACATGCCGCAGGCCGAGGTGCCATGGAAGGACCTATGGCGTCACGGTCACCGCGGCGATCTGGTCAACGCGACGATGGCCTTCGACCGCTGCGCGCCGTGACCGCGACGATGGTGTTCGACCGCTCGCACCCGCACCGCGCCGGTGCGCAAGGTTTCTTCACACCGGCCGGCCTCGACAGCGCCCTCGGCGGCACTACCCTGGACGGTATGGCCAAGCTGACCGGGCTCCGGCGCGAGCGCGCGCAGGCGTCGCCGCGCTACCGCGACGGCGGGTTCCACAACACCCACGGCGTGCGCCCGGTGCTCGACGGCGATCGCTGGTCGATCATGGGCGAGTTCTTCTTCGGCGGGCGGGCCCGGCGGCCGCGCGCGCCGCTGCCCCTCGAGCGCCCCCACGAGGCCTGGACCCGGCCGGTGTCGTCCGACGGCCTGCGCGTGACCTGGCTCGGTCACAGCACGATGCTCCTCGAGGTCGACGGCGCCCGGGTCCTGACCGATCCGGTGTTCGGCGAGCGCGCGTCGCCGGTGGGCTTCGCCGGGCCGCGCCGGTTTCACCCGGTGCCGGCGACGATCGCCGAGCTGCCGCCCCTCGACGCCGCGCTCCTGTCCCACGACCACTTCGATCACCTGTGCAAGGCCAGCGTCCGCGCGCTGGCGGCGCGGCGGGTGCCGTTCGTCACCTCCCTCGGCGTCGGCGCGCACCTCGAGGCCTACGGCGTCGAGCCCGCGCTCATCACCGAGCTCGACTGGTGGGAGTCGACGACGATCAAGGACGTCGGCTTCACCGCGACCCCGGCCCAGCACTTCTCGGGGCGCAGCCTGACCAGCCGCAACCGCACGTTGTGGTCGTCGTGGGTGCTCACCACCGCGCGGCGCCGGCTGTTCTTCTCGGGCGACACCGGCCTGACCGACGAGTTCCGCGAGATCGGCGCGCGCCTCGGGCCCTTCGATCTGACGATGCTCGAGATCGGCGCGTGGCATCCGGCCTGGGGCGGCGTCCACCTCGGGCCGACCAACGCGCTGGCGGCCTTCGCGATGCTCGGCGGCGGCACGCTCCTGCCGGTGCACTGGGGCACCTTCGACCTCGGCCTGCACCCGTGGGCTCAGCCGATCGAGACGCTGGTGGCCGAGGCCGGCAGCGCGCGGGTGGTGACCCCGACCTTGGGCCGCCCCTTCGAGCCCGCCCACGAGCGCGGGCCGTCCCCGTGGTGGCGCGGCGTCGACGAGCTGGCGTCGGCGCCGGCGCCGGTCGCGACCTGAGCGGCCGCCGTCGGCCTCCGCTACGAGGTCGGCACCTCGAGGAAGATGTGCAGGTTCAAGCCAAGGCCCACCGAGCTCGGGACGTCGCCGGCTCGGATCGCGTCGATCGTGCTGTCCTCGTTGAGGCGGAAGAGCGCGCCGTCAGCGCTCTCGAGGTACTGCGGGCGGTGGAGGTAGAAGCCAGGGTTGTTGGCGCCCAGCTCGCGGAGGCCTTCGATGTGCTTGACCGCGTCATCCATGGTCTCGAATGGGATCGCCGTATAGGCATCCGGGCCGAACAAGCGCCCGGTCTGGCTCTCGAAGGCGAACGGGGCCTGGTCCCCAAGGCGCTCGCGCTCCGCCTCGTAGGTCTTGGAGTACAGCCGCGGTGAACGGAAGACCTCGCCCGGCGCGCCGTCCCGACTCCACTCGACGACCTCGTCGGTGCCGCGGTGGATCTTGATCCCCAGCGGGTCGTCGAGCGTGGGCGCTAGCGCCCGCTTCTCCTTCTTCTCCTGCTTCTCCTCTTGCTTCTTCTCCAGCCTGAAGGCGTCCTCTTCCTTGTCCTGAAAGCCGGTCGGATCCGAGATCCGGATCGGGTTGCCGCTGGCGTAGGCGTAGCGGTTCAGGGACTGCGGCCGCGTCGGGTCGGGGGCGCCCGACGGGTCGGGCTGGGTGAACTGGCCGTGGGCCGGGTCCATCATGCGCGCGCCCATGTGGTAGAGGCCCGAGGCGTCGCGGCGCTGCCCGGCGATGCCGAAGGGATCGGCGAGCCCGGTGGTCTCGGCCAGCTCGCCGAACGCGAAGCCGAGGCGGGTGCCCGCGACGGCGCCGGAGGCGGCGGTCAACGCGCGCACCGTGCCGATCGAGTCGCCGTGGTAGTAGGCGACCACACCGGTGTGATCGCGGCGCGCCACCCGCTCGCGGCCGAGGTGGTAGTAGCGGATCGACGTCGCGCCCTCGACCTCGAGCAGCTCGCGGACGAAGACCTTGGCGCCGGCCCGGACCCGCGTGCCCTCGGCGTCGTAGGCGTAGGTGGTGACGCCGTCGTCGACCAGGCGGTTGGTGGCGTCGTAGATCGCGTCGGGCGCCAGGCCGATCCCGAGGCGGTTGCCGTTGGCGTCGTAGCGCACGGCGACGCCGTTGATCGCGATCGGGGCGTGGGCGGGCGCGGCGCCGACGGCGGGAACCTGGTACTCGGTCAAGACTCCGCCACGCGTGGTCGACATGCGGTTGCCGATGCTGTCGTACGCGAAGGTCTCATCGAGCGTGTCGTCGACGGTGTTGTTGGCGAAGTTCAGGTGGCCGAGCACGTTGTACGTGAACTGCCAGGTGTCACGGGGCGTCACGCTGCTGGTCCGCGTGAGGATGTCGCCGGCGAGGTCGCGGGTCACCGCGAAGTGATCGCGCACGACGCCGCCGGCGGTCACGGTCTGCCCCAGCATCCAGCCGCGCGTCGGCGAGTAGCTGCGCGCGACGCTGGCGCCGTTGCCGTAGGTCGCCGCGGTCAGGTTGCCGCGGGCGTCGTAGGTCGCGCCGCTGACGTACTCGCCGACGCCGATCACGCGACCGCTGGCGTCGTAGGTCTGGGTGACCTGCTCGCGCACGCCGGCGACCGCGGGGTAGCGGATCGCCGCCACCCGGCCGGCGACGTCGAAGCTCCAGTCGACCTGGAAGGTGTCGGCGCCGATGGTCTTGGTCTCGGCGCGCAGGCGGCCCACCGGATCGTAGTCGCGGAGCGTGCTGCCGGTCGGATCGGTGAACCCGGTCAGCCGGCCGACGTTGGCGGCGTTGGCGCGGACCTGGTCGTAGGTGAACGCGGCCAGCGTGGTCGCGCCGTGGCGCCGCTCGACCGGTCGGCCCAGGGCGTCGTAGTTGGTGTCGATCGCGACGCCGCGGGCGTCGGTCTGGCTGACCATGCGACCGGCGTCGTCATAGCTGTACTGCCACACGCCGAGATCGGGATCGTTGACCGAGACCCGGCGGCCGAGCGGATCGTAGGCGTTGGTCGTCGTATTGCCCTTGTGGTCGACGACGGTCACTCGCTGCCCCAGGAGGTCGTAGGTGATGCGCGTGCCGTACGTCCCCATCGGGCGCGCCGAGGTCGACGTGACACAGCCGGTCGAGAAGCACTTGGTCGCGGTGACGTACTCGTAGAGCCGCTCGACCACCATCACGACCTGCCGGTAGCCATCGACGGTCCGCTCGGTGACCAGCCCGCGGTGGTCGGTGGTCGAGACCAGCCAGTTGCTGTAGCTCATCGTCGTGGTCGCGCCGTCGGGCTCGCGCACCGTGAGCGGTCGCTGGACTGCGTCGTAGGTCTTGGTGGTCCACACCGGCGTCGCCCCGGTCAGATACGGCGCGCTCTTCTGCGCGACCAGCCCGCGGAGGTCATAGCCGGTGTCGGTCGTGAACCCGCCCTCATCGACGATCCGCACCGTGCGCCCCAGGCCATCGAGGTACGTCCGCTTCCACAACCCGTCGGCGGTGCCGTCGGCGATCGCGGTCTGGAGGTACTGCGTGTTCGGGTTGCCCCAGTTGGCGAACGCGGCAGTGGCGGTGCCGCCGTCGGGCGTGGTGCGCTGGACCAGGCGGCCGAAGACGTCGTAGCTGTGGCTGGTGACGCCGCCGTTGGCGTCGGTGATGGTGGCCAGGCGCCCAAGCGCGTCGTAGGTCCGGGTCTCGCTGTGGCCGAGGGGGTTGACGGTCGCGACCAGGCGCTGGCGAGCGTCGTAGGTCTGGGTCGTGGTGTGGCCGAGCGGGTCGATCGTCGCGGTCGGGTTGCCGCCGGCGTCGTACTGCGCGCCCTCGAGGGTGTAGTTGGCCCCGCCGCGCCAGCGCACGGTCGTGGTCAACAGACCCCGGGTCGGCGCGGTGGCCGCGGAGGTCGCGCCGTCATAGCGGAGCTCGGTGGACCGGAGCTGGGTGCCGGTCGCGAGGCCGGCCCCGGCGCGGACGGTGACCGTGGCGTCGAGCTGGGTGATGAACGCGGTCGGGTTCACGACCTGGGTCCGGAAGGTCGTGCGCTCGTCGCCGGTCAAGGCGTCGTCGCCGTACTCGATCTCGGACGCGACCGCGCCGTAGGCGGTGTAGGTCCAGCCGCGGCTCGCCGACTTGCAGATCGCCGTCGCGTTGCACTCGAGATCGTAGCGGCGGCTCGGCTGCGAGGTGTACGCCGCGGTCGCGCCGTTGCCGCCGCGCGCGTAGGTGGTCGTCTGGTAGCGCATCACGGCGCCGGCGGCGTTGCGCTCGTGGACGCTGGCGAGGGCGCCGGTCGGGTCGGCGACGTGCTGGGTGTACGCCAGGTCGCGGATCGCGCCGGTCGGATCGGTGACCCGAGCGGTCGCGAAGCCGAGGAAGCGGCGCTCGAGGGGCGAGTACAGGCCACCGGTGTAGCTGTACGTCGTGCCGGCGTCCTGGCCGCGACCGTCGCGTAGCCGCGAGGTCGTCACCACCGGGAACGCGAACGGCAGGTAGCCGTTGGGGAACGACGACGAGGTCGCGTAGCCGAGCCCGACGCTGCCGCCCGAGGGCAGCGCGACGTTGGTGAGCAGGCCGGCGAACTGCGCGCTCGGCCCGAGAGTCAGGAGCTGCCACGAGGTGCTGTTGCACTTGCCCGCGACCGGCGCCACGCGACCGTCGCCGTCGACGTCGGCCATCGCCACCGGGCCGCCGTTGATCCACGACGAGCTGGCGGTGGCGACGCTGGCCACCGACCCGGCGAGAAAGCTGCCGTCGCCGCGGCCATGGCTGACCAGGACCGACAGGCTCGTGCCGCCCTTGACCGCGACCCGGTCGGCGAGCTTGTCGCCGTTGACGTCGACGAAGGACGCCGTGAAGCTGCCGATGCCGACGCCGGCGCCCGACCAGCCGACCGAGGTGATCGCCCCGCCGAAGCTGCCGTTGCCGTTGCCGAGGTTGGCGATGATCTTCACATCGGAGTCGCAGTCGCTGCACACCGCGCCGAAGATCGTGAACGCGCTGTCGCCCACCAGATCGGCCAGGCCATCGCCGTTCAGGTCGGTCAAGGTCTCGCCGGCGAACGAGGCGTGGCTACACGCGTTGGTCAGGAGCGAGTACACCGGCGCGGCGAAGGTGCCGTTGCCAGCCGACAGGTGGGCGTTGGCGGTCGTGAGGTTGGTGCCGCAGATCGACGACGCGCGGCGCACCAGCACCAGATCGTCGCGGCCGTCACCGTTGACGTCGCCGGCGTGGAACCGGGCGCCGGCGAAGCTGGGCGCGCTGCCGAAGGGGCCGCCGCTGTCGTTGATGTTGAGCGTGCGCGCCGTCGCGGTGCCCAGGCCGCTGCCGTTCGACAGCGCGATCAGCGCATTGCTGGCGGTGTAGACGCCGTTCGAGTGGTTCAGGCGCACGATCGCGAGGTCGGCGCCGCCGTTGCCGTCGAAGTCGCCGACCACGACCTCCTTGTACGTGCTGGTGTCACCGACGTTGCTGACCCGCTGCACGGCCGGGAAGGTGAAGCTGCCAGCCGCGGTGCCGAGCGCGAGCTGGACGTCGACGAAGCCGACCGGGGCGGCGCCGCAGCAGGCGTAGGTGCTCTTGCGGCGGACCCAGATCACGTCGGTCCGGCCGTCGCCGTTGACGTCGCCGGTCCGGGTGTCGTCGTAGTAGCCGATGTTGGGGTTCGCGGTCGTGGTCGCGCTGGTCGCGGTGGTTGCGAAGGTGCCGTTGGCCTGGCCGAGGGCGACCTGGACGTTGAGGCTGCCGGTGATGGTGGTCCCGCCGGTGCTGTAGCGGCGGATCGCGATTGCGTCGTCGCGGCCGTCGCCGTTGACGTCGCCGAACACGGTCGTGTCGGTGGTCGTGGTCGCGGTGCGGGTCAACGTCGCCGACCATCCGGCGCTGAGCGCCGGCGTGTCGGAGTTGTACGTCAGGCTGGTCGCCGGCAGCGCGGTGCCGCCGGTGATCGCGCCGGCGCCGTTGAATGTCGCGTCGCTGCCGTACTCCTGCACGGCGGTCAGGAACGAGCGCCCGGGCGCGGTGCTGCCGCCCATCCAGCCGCCACCGCCGACCGGCAGCGCTGCGTTGCCGTAGCTCAGGCGATACGCCCGCTCGAGGGCGCCGTCGGTGCGGATCGCGATCGCCACCAGCCGTTGGCTGATCTGCCGCAGCCCGGCGCCGGTGCCGAGCGTGAGCGGCTCGGGCCGCGCCTCGCGGGCGAAGCTGATCGTCGTGCCGTTGTACGCGATCGAGGTCGGGTAGGTCGTCCCGGAGACCACGGCGTAGCTGAAGGTCACGGCGTTGCCCGAGCGGTCGGTGCGCGAGGTCAAGATCGCGAAGGGCTCGGCCAGCGTCGTGTAGACGTCGGCGACGCCGGTCGGCGAGGTCACCGTCCACGTCGTGCCGGCCTTGACGATGCGGACGTAGCGCTCGCGCTTGGTCGTGTGGGTGCCGCCGGTCAGGCAGCTCGGCGAGGGGCTGCCGGCGACGCAGGCGATCATCGGCTCGCCGTCGAGGAGGTAGGTGTCCGAGGCGCCGTAGGTCGGGGCGCCCAGGTTTGCCGACACCCGCTCGATCGTCGAGACGCCCTCGAGCGTCATGCCGACCCCGAGCCAGCCGGCCTTGGCGTTCGACGCGTAGGCGATCGCGAGCGCTGGCTCGAGCCCGCGCCAGGCCGGGACGGTCAGCGGCACCCGATGTTGACCGGCGCCGGCGAAGGGTTGGGCCGGCACGTCGGTGACGGCGGGTGGGATCGCGTCGAGGGACTCGACATTCTGGGCTCTGGCGATCGCGGTGGTGGTGACCACCGCGAGCGCGAGCGTGAAGGACGTGCGGAGCATGTCCTTCGGTACCACCGCGGGTCGGCCGGCCAAACTCCGCCACCGGCGGCGGCAACCCGCCGGGATCGTTTGGCTTATCGCCCGCGCCGCGCCGCGACTCCGCTCCGCCGCAGCCTCGATCCCGACGCGGGGCCGCGCCGCACCGCCGGCCCGGCAGAAAGTGGGAAGCGGGTCAGAAACCTGGTCCCCTACCTCCTGTCGCGGCGGGCCCACACCGTAGGATCGTCGCCGCACCATGGGGAAGCTCGATCTCGAGACGCGTTCGCTGAGCCACGCCGAGCTGGTGAAAGCCAAGGCCGACCTCGTCGTGGAAGACCTCGTCTTCGCGCTCCGCGACGGCCGCGCGATCGTGCGGGCGAACGCGGCCCTCGGGCTGGCGGCGCTGGGGCACACCGGCGGCGATCTGTCGCCGTTCCTGCGCGACGCCGAGCCCCACGTGGCGCGGGCGGCGGCCGAGGCGATCGGACACCTCGGGCTCGCGCAGCGCGCCCACCTGGTGAAGATCGCGGCGGCCCTCGACGGGGCGCGCGCGGAGGTGGTCGACACCGTCGTGGCGATGTTCTCGGAGCTGATCGGCAAGGCCGACGCCGAGCTGATCGGCGTGCTCGACACGTCGGAGACGGTGGCGGCGAGCGCGATCGTCCGGGCGTGCGCGCACGCCGGCCTGCGGGGTCTCAAGCTGTTGCAGGTCGCGGCCCACGACGCCCGGCCGCGGGTGCGGCTCAACGCCGTGCACGGCGTCGGCGAGCTGGCGCACCTCGAGCCGGTGAGCTCGATCGAGGTCATGCACGCGGTCGCGTATGAAGACGACATCGCTGACGCCCGCGCGCGCGGGCAGGTGGTGCTGGCGACGTTCCTGGCGCGCACCCGCGCCGAGGCAGCGGCGAAGGCCGGGCTGGTGCCGCCGGCGGTGCCCGAGCTGCAAGAGCGGGCGCTCACGCCCGGCGAGCTGACGGCGGCGGCGGCCGTCGCCGGCCTCGAGGAGCTGCTGCGCGCGCTCGGCGACCCCCGCGTCGAGATTCGCCAAAACGGTGTACGCGTCCTCGCGCAGCAGGCGGCCGCGGCCCCAGGTCGCGCCGCGGCGCTGGCGGTGGCGACCAACGACGCCGATCGCGCGGTCCGCCTCGAGAGCGTGCGCGCGCTCGGGGCCCTCGGCCCCGCGGGCGTCGAGGTGGCGCCCGCGCTGGTGCGCGCGGTCGGCGATGCCGACGCCGACGTCGCCGCCGCCGCCGAGGCGGCGCTGGCCGGGCAGGGCGCCGCCGCCGCCGCCGCGCTCCAGGACGGCCTCGACGTCCCCAGCCTGGCGCGGGGGGCGCGCGTCGCCGCGCTGATCGGACGGCTGCCCGACGGGCCGCGGCTCCTGCGCCAGGCGCTGGGCGCGCACTCGGTGGACGTCAGGGTCCACGCCGCGCTCGGGCTCGGCGCGCTCGGCAAGGCGCGCGCCGGCGACGCGCTCCTGGCGCTCACGGCCGCGACCCGGGGCGGCAACGCGCGGGTGCGCGCCGCGGTGGTCGAGGCGGTCGCGAGGCTCGACCCTCGGCCCGACGCCTCGGCGCCGCCCCTGGCCATCGACGGGTTCGAAGCGCGCGTGCTCGCGGAGCCGGAGCTCGTCAAGGCCAAGGCCGTCCTCACCGCTGCCGGGGTCGCGGCGCTGGCCCCGCGCCTGGCCGACGCGCGCGGCGTCGTCCGCGCCAACGCCGCCCTCGCGCTCGGCGTCCTCGGCGACGCGCCGGGGGTGGTCGACGCGCTCGCGGTCTGCCTGCGCGACGACGACGCCGACGTGCGCGCGAGCGCCGCGCGGGCGCTGGCCCGCCTCGGCGAGACCGCGATCGCGGCGTGCGCCGGCGACGTCGTGCGCGGGCTGTGCGGTGGCGATGCCGCGCTGGCGGCGCAGCTCGCCGCCATGGTGCGCGCGAGCGCGAGCCCGGCGATCGGCGTCGCGCTCGTGGGCGCGCTCGAGACCGTCGACGAGCACTACGCCGGACCGCTCTTGGAGTTGCTGTGCGCGCGGCCCGACGCGGTCGAGCTCTTGGTCGCGGCGTTCGAGCGCCCGGGCGCACAGGCCAGCGCGGCCCGCGGCTTCATCATGCTCGGCTCTGCGAAGCTCGGCCGCGGTCGCGCGGTGCTCGAGCGCGCGCGCGTCGCCCCCGAGGTGCGGGTGCGCGAGCTGGCGCGGACGGCCTTGCTCGCGATCGACGGCCCGCCGGCGCCGCCGCAGGTCCCCGAGGTGCCGGGCTTCGAGACCGACTTCCTCGGCAAGGGTTCCTACTCGGGCTCGGTCGCGGGCACGCTCGACGTGGCCGCGCTGGTCGGGTTCCTCGTCGACGGCCGCGCCGCGGTGCGGGCCAACGCGGCCACCGCCCTCGGCGTGCTCGGCGCCGCCGCGGCGCCTCACGCGATCACGATCGCCGCCCTCCTCCGCGACGATGACGACCGCGTGCGGATCGCGGCGGCGCGCGCCCTCGACGCGCTCGGCGACGCCGCGGTCATCACGGCGGCGGGCCACCTGGTCGGCGCCCTGCGCGGCGATGCCTCGGTGGTCGAGGTCTGCCGCGGCGTGCTCGCCGCGCGTGGCGCCAAGGTCGAGGAGGCGCTCTTCGCCGGCCTCGACACCTCCGACGAGGACCATGGCCTCCGCGTCGCCGAGCTGATCGGCGCGTTGCCCAACGGCCGCGACCTCCTGTTCGCCGCGATCGACAGCGAGGCCCAGAACGTCCAGATCAACGCCGCCTTGGGCATCGGCACGCTAGGGGCCAAGCGCGCTGGCCCCGAGGGCCGCCGCCGCCTCACCCGCTACCTCCCGGGCCCGCCGACGCGCCGCCGCTACGCCGTGCTGAAGGCGCTCGAGCTGCTCGGCCCCGAGAAGTAGCCGGCGTCGCGCGCGTCGGCCGGGCCCCGCGCCTCGCGCGGCTCTGGCGGGTCGGGTGGGGAGGCCCTGACGTCGATCTTTGTTTCTGGGCGCGCGCGGGAACGCTACGCTTGCGTCGTGACCCACCGATCGACGTCTCCAGGAATCCTCCTCTGCGGCCTGGTCGGCGCGCTGGCGTCCGGGTGCCTCTTCGATCCGCAGGCGGGCAAGGGCCCGGCGCGGTTCCACGTCGGGCCCAACGCGCGCTCCTTGAGCGTGCCGGCGTCGGAGCCGAGCGCCACGGCCGCCGCCAGCGCCGCGGGCCAGCGGTCGGCCTCGCCGGCGCCGTCGTCGGGCGAGCAGCATCTGTCGGCGAACTCGGTCGCGCTGCAGTTCACCATGGCGACCGCGTACGGATTCTACGCCGGCGCCGAGGCCGAGACCGGACGCCTCGGCCAGCCCGGCTCCAACCTGGCGGTGGCCTCCGCCATCGTCGGGGTGGACCAAGACCTCGGCTTCGGCTCGGTGGGCGCCGAGCTCGCGGTCGGCTGGCAGAGCGTCCGGTACGACCGCGGCGACCAGGAGCACGGCGCGATGGTCGGCGAGCCGCGGATCCGCGGCCAGGTCTGGATCGCCGAGCAGTGGACCCTCGGCGCCGCGGTCGGAACGCGGTTGAGCCGCGAGCGCAGCGACGAGTGGATGGCGGGCGCGTACCTGGGCGTCCACTCCCACCGGTTCTGAGCGAAGAGGCCCAGCGGAGGCCGAGGCCGAGGCGGAGGCCGAGACCGAGACGGAGGCGGAGACCGAGACCGAGGCGGAGGCCGAGACCGAGACCGAGACCGAGACCGAGGCCGAGGCCGAGGCGGAGTTCGAGACCGAGACCGAGACCGAGGCTCTACAGCAGGCCCAGACCGAGCGGATCGAACGGGTCGGCCCAGGGGTCGTCGTCGCTGGCGAAGCCGACGTCGCCGTCGGGGTCGGGGGCGGTCGCGGTGGGATCGGGGGCGGTGGTCGGGATGGACGCAGGCGCGCCGCCGTGGAGGCCGGGGCCAGGCAAGTGGTCGACGAGGCCGAGGAGCGCGGCCGAGGTCAGGGGCTGCGTGCCGTGGTCGCCGCCCGGCCACCCGGGAGCGAGCGCGTCGGGCTCATCGGTGCCGAGGAAGTCGAGCGGGTCGCCGGCGAACAGATCGTCGTCGCTGGCCCACGGCGGCGGCGACGAGACCGCGTGGCCACCGAACCCGGTCGTCGAGGGCGGCGGATACGGGTGGGGATGGGGCGACGGCGGCTGATGGGGGGACGGCGCGGACGACCACGACGAGCCGAGCGGCACCGTGGTGGGCGGCGGCGCGCCGGGAGAGGTCAGGAACTGCGAGGCCTGCGAGAAGAACGGCGGGACGGCCTGGGGCGTCGGGCCGTGAAACGACGGGGACTGCATGAAGGCCGGCGCGAAGCCGAGGGGCGGCGCGCCGTGGGACCACGGGGACGGCACGAGCGGCGGCGCGTGGAACGGGAAGGGCTGCGGTGGGCCGTTGACCGACGGGGGATACCCAGACATCGGCGGCATGGGGACCGACGGCGCGCCGTGGCTGCCCGGCACCGAGAAGAGGTTGCCGCCCGGCGGCGGCCCGAGCCCGGGCCCGAAGAGGCCGAGATCGAAGGGGTCGGGATCGACGGGCGCGACGACGCTCGACGACGACAGCGGCGCCGACGGCAGCGCGGTCGAGGACAACCCGGGCGGGCCCGGCGCAGGAGCGCCGTGGGGTGACGTGGCGTGGGTGCTCTTGTGGACCTTGGCGACCGGCGTCTCGACGGCGTCGAGGATCTGATGCAGCAGCTCGACCAGCTCACTGTCGGCGAGGAAACGCAGGTCCTTGTGCGCCAGGCCGTGCTCGACGCAGGCGGCGCGCACGATCGCGAGCAGCTCGGTCCGCGGCAGCCCCGGCGCCGAGCTGCGCACGTCGGCCATCTGGTCGGCGGTGCGCTTGAGCCTGCGATCGACGGCGCCGATCACCTGCGGGTACGCGGGGAGCGGCGACTGCAGCGCGCTCGACAGGGTCGACCGCACCTGCTTGCGGCGCTGCTCGCGCTGCGGCGATGGCGGCGGCGGCGAGCTCGGGCGCGTGTCGCCGTGGGCCTCGGCCATCTCGTGGGCGATCAGGTCGAACTCGTCCTCCGGCACGGTGTCGAGGGGCGAGTCGGGCGCGACGTCGGTGGTGTAGGTGCCGTCGCTGGTGCGGCAGTGGCCCATGGCGACCGTCGACGGCAGCGCGGTGTACTGCTGGCGCCAGCGGTCGCTCACCACCTGGGCCTCGGCGTCGCTCAGGCTCTTCATCTGCTTGCCGGCCAGGAGCTCGGGGCCGAGCTGGCTCGTCAACGCCGCTTCAGACAACCACGTCGGGCCCATCCGATCGCCGGCCGGGATGCCGCGCTGGCAGAAGCCGCAGCGACAGCCCATGCACGGGATCTTGGTCCCCGACGGGGTGTAGTACGTCGTCGGGTGGAAGTCGGGGTCGTCGACCTCGCGCAGCTCAGCGTGTTTGCCATCGAGCTCCTTCGGCACATCGTCCGGGACGTGGACGGTCGCGTCCGGAGCGAGGAAGCGCGGCATGTTCTTGTACGCCTGCATCGCGTGACGCGCGACGCGATCCTGGCGCAGGTCGGACGTCGGCAGGTGGCCAACGCCGCGCTTCGCCGCCAGCTCGACCGACCAGCCCATGAGGTCGTCGCGGCTCTTGAGGTCCCTCGCGAAGCGTCGGTTGACGGCGTTCGTGTTCGACGACACCATCACGCTCGACCGGTCGCGGCGCATCGCGGCCTGGGTCTCGACGGCCTCGACGATGCCGGCGGTGTGCAGCGTCACGGAGGAGACGTGGGCCTGATGGCGGTCCTCGGCGGTGGTGGCGGGATCCCAGTCGAACTTCGCGAGGTCCGTGGCGACCAGGCCCTTGTTGCGGCCGAGGTTCTTGATCTCGAGGGATGGGGCCGCGCTCATCACGCCAGTCGCGATCTTGGCGGCACCGTCGGCGCGCTGCTTGTAATGGGCCATCGAGGTGATCGAGCGCCCGTAGGAGGCCACGACGTCGTCGACCAGGCGACCTTGATCGGAGGGCAGCGTGTAGGCCCCGCCCTTGGGCGACGCAGCCTTGTTCCACGCCTTCACGATCTTCTCTTCGACCGGATCGGCGCCGATCTCGGCCCGCACCGCGTCCATGGCGGCGTGGGCGGCCTTCTTCGCAGCGTCGCTGACGACGTGCTTCGTCTTCTTCGTCGTGACGATCGCGTTCCACGTCGTCGGGAGGGTCTCAGCGCCGACGGTGATCGTGCGCTGGACCGGAGCGTCGGCGGTGGAGCCTCCGCGCGGCCCACCGGCGCCGACCACCTCATCGAGCAAGGCCTCGGCCGGGCCACCCGCGACCACCTCGGCCGCGACTCGATCGGCGTGGCGTTCGAACGGATCGCCGACGGTGCCCGAGGCGGTGACGACCCCGGCGCGCTGCTGGACGACGTGGGCCGCCTCGTGAGCGGCGGTGTGGAGCGACGGCGTCGACGCGAAGGCCACGCGATCACCGCTCGCGAAGGCCTCGGCGTGCATCGCGGTCGCGCCCTCGCGGGCGGCCTCGTCTTGGTGCGCCGCGACGTCGCGCACGTCGTGGCGGCCGAAGGAGCGCTGGATCGCGTCGAGGTGGGGCAGCGGGCCGGCCGCGCCGCTCGTGCCGTGGCGCGCCGCCTGCGCGAGGCCGTCGGTGTCGGCGTCGCCGCCCGCGCGCTGGACCGTCGCGGGCAGGTCGGGGCGCATCGCCTCGTCGATGAGGCCCGCCAGGACCTCGGTGGCCACGCTGGCGCCGCCCGACCCGCTCGCGACCGATCGCTGGATCGGCGCGCGGGCGCCGAGGTCCTGGGTTCGGGTGCGACGTCCGGCCGCACCGGAGCTGCCGCCGCCGGCACCTTCGACCGTCGCGGCGCCCTCGCGGAGGGCGTGACTCACCGACGCCCGCCGGTACGAGGGTGGCAGCGAGGAACCATCGGCCGAGATTGCCGGGTCTTGCCGGGCTAGGGAATCACCTGAGTTGGGTGACTCGACCCCACCCGACCCCGACCCCGATCCCGATCCCGACCCCGACCCCCTCCCCGATCCCGACCCCGATCCTAACCTCGCGAAACCCCGCCCACGGGCGGCTGCTCGCACCTATATATATACGCGCGCCAGCACCGCCAGGCCGCCGGCCCCCGCGGTCGGTCTGGCCTCCGGCGCCCGCGGCGCGGCTTTCTGATAGCTTCCGGCCGATGAACGCTCGTGTCTCTCCGTCCGCGCCGGTGCCGCCGTGGCGCTAGGCAACCTCGCGTCGCGCGCCCTGGTCGCGGTGGTCGCCGCGCCGATCCTGGTCGCCTCGTTCTACCTGAGCTCGCCGATGGCGACCTGGGCGATCGTGTTCGTGGCGTCGCTCCTGGCGATGTACGAGCTGTTCGCGATGACGCTCGACGACCGCACCGATCGGTGGGCGGCGCTCGGGTTCGGCGCCGCGGCGTGTCTGGCGTTCTACTGGATCGCGCCGGCAGCGCTGCCGGAGTCGCGGGCGTGGCAGACCCTGGCCGCCCACGGCAGCACCTACCCGGTCCTGTTCCTCGCGATCGTCGGGCCCGGGCTCTACTACCTGTTTCGCTACCGCGACATGTCGACGGTGGCCAACCGCTACGCCGCGACGGTGTTCGGCATCTTCTACGCGGGCGTGTTGCTCACCTGCGTGGCCGCGCTCAAGCGCGACGGCGGCGGCAACCGCGGCGGCGATCTGGTGTTGTTCGTCCTCCTGGTCACCTGGCTCGGTGACACCGGCGCCTACTTCGCCGGTCGCTTCTTCGGCAAGCACAAGCTCTACCCCGCGGTGTCGCCCAAGAAGACCTGGGAGGGCGCGATCGGCGGGCTGGCTGGCTCGCTGGCCGCGGCGATCGCGATGAAGCTCATCCGCCTCGATCACCTGACCTGGGTCGACCTGATCCTCATCACGATCCCAGGCGCGGCGCTGGGCCAGATGGGCGACCTCGTCGAGTCCCTGTTCAAGCGCTCGACCGGCGTCAAGGACTCGGGGGCGATCCTGCCCGGCCACGGCGGCATCCTCGACCGCATCGACGCGGTCCTGTTCTTCGCGCCGTACCTGTGGTTCTACCTGCAGGTGCGCGACTTCGTCGACGCGCTGTAGCGGCGCCCGGTCGGGTCACCCCGGCGCGGTCATGGTAGCGCGCCGCGCGGTCGTGGAAACTCGCGCCGATGCATCGTCTCCACCTCTTCGCGTTCACCGCCGCGCTGTCCCTGGCCGCCTGCGCCGAGCCGCCCACGCTCGACGACGCCGGACCGGCCCCGCTCCTGCCCACCAAGGGCTCGGCCGTGCCCGGCTCGTATCTGGTCGGGCTGCACCCGACCGCAGCCCACCTGGTCGTCGAGGCCGAGGTCGATCGCCGCGATCCTCGGCCGCCGGTCGCGACGATCGCCGCGGAGCTCGCCGCGCTCCCGGGCGTGCGCGTCATCGATCCGCTCGGTCACGCGGTGCGCGCGATCGCGATCGAGGCCGACGCCGACGGCCTCGAGCTGGTGCGCGCCGATCCCCGGGTCGCCTACGTCGAAGAGGACGCGCTCGGCACCCCGGCGTCGGTCCAGACCAGTGCGCCGTGGGGGCTCGATCGCATCGATCAGCGGGCGCGCCCGACCAACGGCCGCTACTACTACCAGAACCCGTCGCCCGCGCCCCACGTCTACATCATCGACTCCGGCGTGCGCGGCACCCACGCGCAGTGGAGCGGCCGCGTCGGCAACGGCGCGTCCTTCGCCGCGGGCGCGGACCCTTTGGTCGACTGCGACGGCCACGGAAGTCATGTCGCCGGCATCGCCGCCGGCGCCACCTACGGTGTGGCCAAGAACGCGATCGTCCACTCCGTGCGACTGACCGACGCGGCGTGCGCGAGCAGCGCGGCCCGCGCCGTGCAGGCGCTCGACTGGGTGGCGGCCAACCGGCAAGGCTTCGCGGTCGCCAACATGAGCTGGACCTTCAGCCCGTCGCCTACGATCGACGCCGCTGCCAACGGCCTGGTCAGCGTCGGTGTGCCGCTGGTCATCGCGGCCGGCAACGATGGTCTAGATGCGTGCAACTACTCGCCCGGCCGAGTGCCCGCGGTGGTCACGGTCGGTGCCACGACCAGCGCCGACGCGCGCTGGAACGACGCGCAGTACAAGGCCAGCAACACCGGCGCGTGCCTCGACCTGTTTGCGCCCGGCGCGTCGATCCTCTCGGCCGACAAAGACTCCAACACCGACACCCTGACCCGCAGCGGCACCTCGATGGCGTCGCCGTTCGTGGCCGGCGCGATCGCCCGCTACTTCGCCGACAAGCCCGGCTACACCCCGGCGCAGATGGCGTGCATCGCCTTCGGCGGCGCCGGCTGCGCCGATCCCAACGGCGCCGCCACCATCGGCGTGGTCACCAACCCCGGCGCCGGCTCGCCCAACAAGCTCCTGTTCATCCCCGGCCCGGCGCCGCGCATCACCACCTTCACCTGCCCTGACTGGGGCAACAGCGGCGCCAACCAGTACCAGTGCAACGTCGCCTACAGCTCCGAGGCGCCGGCCACGATCGCCTGGTCGGGCGGCGGCTCGGCCAGCTCGATCTTCCGCACCTGCACCACCGGCTCGATCGTCACGGTCACGGTCACGGTCGGCAACGACTTCGGCGCCGACACCCGCACCGCGTCCTTCGCCTGCCCGGTCGGCCCGCTGCCGTAGCTGCGACGCCTCGCCACACGGCCGCCGCGACGGCGCTCGGCGGCGCCGCGTACCCTGCCGGTCATGGCGAGCTCTCTCGACCCGTTGCTCAAGCCCCGGACCGTCGCGGTGGTCGGCGCGTCGCGCACCCGCGGCACGATCGGCGCGGAGATCTTCCACAACCTGATCGTCAACGGCTTCACCGGCGCGGTCTACCCGGTCAATCCGGGCGCCACCTCGGTCCAGGGCGTCAAGGCCTACCCGACGGTGGCCGCGGTCCCCGACGCGATCGACCTCGCGGTGATCGTGGTGCCGGCGGCGCGCGTGCCGGCGGTCGTCGACGACTGCGTCGCGGTCGGCGTCAAGGCGCTCCTGATCGTCACCGCCGGCTTCGCCGAGACCGGCGTCGACGGCAAGGCGATCCAGGACGCGCTCCTGGCCAAGGTCCGGGCCGCCGGCATGCGCATGGTGGGCCCCAACTGCCTCGGGCTCTTGAACGCCGATCCGGCGATCGCCCTCGACGCCACCTTCGCGCCGACCTGGCCGCCCCACGGCAGCGTCGCGTTCTCGTCGCAGTCGGGCGCGGTTGGCCTGGCCATCCTCGACTACGCCAAGGAGCTCGGCATCGGCATCCACCAGTTCGTGTCGATCGGCAACAAGGCCGACGTCTCGGGCAACGATCTGATCGCCTACTGGGGCGACGATCCGGCGGTCAAGGTCATCCTCCTGTACCTCGAGAGCTTCGGCAACCCGAGCCGGTTCCTGCAGATCACGCGCGAGGTCGCGCGGCGCAAACCGGTGGTCGCGGTCAAGAGCGGCCGCACCGGCGCCGGCGCGCGCGCCGCCAGCTCCCACACCGGCTCGCTGGCCGGCAGCGAGGTCGCGGTCGAGGCGTTGATCGCCCAGGCTGGCGTGATCCGCACCGACACGATCGAGGAGCTGTTCGACGTCGCGATGATCCTCGCCAACCAGCCGGTGCCGCGCGGCGGCCGGGTCGCGATCCTGACCAACGCCGGTGGCCCCGGTATCATGTGCGCCGACGCCTGCGAGAGCCACGGCCTGACGATCGCCGACCTGACGCCGGCCACCGCCGCTGCGCTCCTCACCTTCCTGCCGCCCGAGGCCTCGGTCCGCAACCCGGTCGACATGATCGCGAGCGCTCGACCGGCGTCCTACGAGCGCGCGCTGCCGCTGCTCCTCGCCGATCCCAACGTCGACGCGGTGATCGCGCTGTTCGTGCCGCCGGTCGGCACCGAGGCGGCCGAGGTCGCGGCCGCGATCTTGCGCGGCGCGGCCGGCGCGACCAAGCCGGTCCTGACCTCGTTCATGGGCATGCACGGCGTGCCGGCGGCGCTGTCGAGCCTGCGCGAGGGACGGCTGCCGTCCTACGCCTTCCCCGAGGCCGCGGCGATCGCCCTGGCCCGGGTCGCGCGCTACGGCCGCTGGCTGGCGCGCGGGATCGGCGCGGTGCCCGAGCTGGCTGACGTCGACGTGGCGCGAGCCCGGGCCGCGATCGCCGACCACAACGGCTGGCTGCCGGCGCCGGTCGCCCGCGAGGTGCTGGCCGCCTTCGGGCTGACCCAGCCGGCGGCGATCGACGCCGCCACCGCCGACGCCGCCGCCGCGGCCGCGCGATCGATCGGCTTCCCGGTCGCGGTCAAGCTGGCGTCGCCGACCATCACCCACAAGACCGACGTCGGCGGCGTCGTCCTCGACCTGCCCGACGAGGCCGCGGTGGCCCAGGCCTTCGCCGACATCCACGCCCGCCTGGCCGCGCGCGGTCAGGCCGCCGCGATGGCCGGGGTTACGGTCCAGCCGATGATCCCCCGCGGGGTCGAGCTGTTCGTCGGGGCGACCCGGGCCCCGGGCTTCGGACCGCTGATCGGTTTCGGCATCGGCGGCGTCGCGGTCGAGCTGTGGAAGGACGTCGCGTTCCGCCTGCACCCGTTGACCGACCTCGACGCCCGCGAGCTGCTCGACGCGATCCGCGGCAAGGCGCTCCTCGACGGCTTCCGCGGCGGACCGGTGGCTGATCGCGCCGCGGTGGTCGACGCGATCGCGCGGGTCGATCGCCTGATGGGCGCGCTGCCCGAGGTCGCCGAGCTCGATCTCAACCCGGTGGTCGCGCTCGGGCCGGGCCGCGGCGTCCTGGCGATCGACGCGCGGATCCGGCTCGCCGGGCCCGACGCTGCGCCATAGTCCGGGGCATGTCGCGCCCGCACCTCCTCGCCGCCCTCACCGCCATCGTCGCCGCGCTCGCCGCCGCGCCTGCCCGCGCCGACGACTGCGCCCGCACCGAGCGCAAGGTCAAGTCGATCATGCGGACGATCGACACCGCTGGCACCAAGGCCGTCGAGCTGTGGTCGCGCTGCCTGTTCCACGGCCCCGATCCCAAGGCGGTCGCCAAGCTCACCGCGATCACCAAGGGCGCGTTCGCCGCGCTGACCGGCCTGCCCGATCCCGCGCCGGCCTGCGTGAAGGCCGGGGACTTCGGGCGCGCGGTCGGGACCTTGGGCAACTCCGCCGGTCAGCGCTTCGGCCTGGCCTGGAGCACCTGCTCGCCCCAGGCCCAGGCGCGGGTCGCGCAGCTCGCCGCCGCCGGCAAGCCCGTCGAGGAGATCGAGGCCGAGCTGGGCAAGATGGCCGAGGCGTGGATCGGGGCGATCGCGCCGTGAGCGCGCGCCGTCGCGGTTGCCGGGCGCCGTGCTACACGAGCGCATGGCGCTCAACCACTACCTGACGCTCGGCAACTCCGGCCTGCGGGTCAGCCCGCTGTGCCTCGGCACGATGACGTTTGGCGACGACTGGGGCTGGGGCTCGTCGGTCGAGGACTCGGTCCAGATCCTGGATCGCTTCCTCGACGCCGGCGGCAACTTCATCGACACCGCCAACGCCTACACCAAGGGCCACGCCGAGAAGATCCTCGGTGATCACCTGGGCCGTCACCCGCACAAGCGCGATCGCGCGGTGCTGGCGACCAAGTTCATGTGCAACCTCTACCCCGGTGATCCCAACGGCGGCGGCGCCGGGCGCAAGGCGATCATCGCCGCGTGCGAGCAGTCGCTGCGCCGCCTGCAGACCGACTACATCGATCTGTACTGGCTCCACGTCTGGGACCCGGTGACGCCGATCGACGAGACGCTGCGCGCCCTCGACACCCTGGTCGAGCAGGGCAAGGTCCGCTACCTCGGCTTCTCCGACACGCCGGCGTGGAAGGTGGCGCAGGCCCAGACCATGGCGACCCTGCGCGGCTGGAGCCCGCTGGTCGCGCTGCAGGTCGAGTACTCGCTCCTCGAGCGCACCGTCGAGGGCGAGCTGATCCCGATGGCCCGCGAGCTCGGGCTCGGGGTCACGCCGTGGTCGCCGCTCAAGAGCGGCGTCCTGTCCGGCAAGTACGCGCGCGCCGATCACGGCAAGCACCAGGCCGGGCGCGGCGGCTGGGCGCTGTCGGCGCTGTCCGACCGCACCTACGATCTCCTCGACGAGCTGGCCGCGGTGGCCGGCGAGCTCGGCACCACCGTGGCCCGGGTCGCGCTGGCTTGGGTCCGCGGCCGCCCCGGCGTCACCTCGACCATCATCGGCGCGCGCACCCTGGCGCAGCTCGACGACAACGTCGCCTCCCTCGAGGTCGCGCTGACCGCCGAGCAGGTCGCGCGCCTCGACGCCAAGAGCAAGCCGACCTTCCCGTTCCCGGTCGACTTCGTCGCCAACATGCCGGTGTTCTCCCAGGGCGGCACCACGATCAACGGCCGGTCGGCGCCGCTGTGGCCGCTGGCGCCCAAGACCGACGCCGAGCGCTACTGAGCGAGGCCGCGACGCGCGCTAGCGCGGCCGGACCCCAGTGGTACCTTCGGGACATGCGTCGGTCGCTCCTGGGGGGCCTGCTCGCGCTGCTCGGCGCCGCGCTGGCCTACGGCGGGCTGGTCCGCGCGGGCTGGCGCCGCCATGGCGCCGCCGCGACCGACCTCTCGTTCTTGCACCTCGACTGGCTCGCTTCGCCGTCGCGGCCGGGCTGGGGAGCTCACCTCGGCAACCTCTCCGCGCTCGCAGTCGGATTGATCGCGCTCGCGGTGGGGCTGTGGTTCCTCGGGTCGCGGCGCTTCCGTCCCGTCGAGGTCGCGCCTCGCGGCGCGGGCAGGTCAAGCGCTGCTCAGGGGACCAGCGTACAGGAGCCGCCAGAGATCATCGTGTGACCCGTGGGGCATCCGCAGCTCGTCGGCAGTCCCGGAAACGGCTGGACGGTACACTCCGCGTAGATACCTGGATACTTGAAGCAGACCTTGCCGCCGTTGCAGCTCGGGCCCGGAGCGAGCTTCTGGTCGGCGGTGTCGTCGGGAGCCACCGCCTCGTCCAGCTCGTCGCCGAAGGACACCGCCTCGAGCTGGTCGGTGGTCGCGGCCTCGGCGCCGGGCGCCGTGTCGTCGTACACCTCCTCGGCGCAACCCGCGGACGCGACGAGCAGGGCACTGCACAGTGCCAGGAAGGACTTGGTCATGGGAGCTCCTCGGGCCGGGGGTAGGGCCGACCGCGATGCAGTGTCCCTGCCGCCCCCCGGCCACACAATCGCCCCCCGCGGGTGAGCCGCCTCACGCCGAACACGGAGACCGAGGCGGAGGCCGAGACCGAGACCGAGACCGAGACCGAGACCGAGGCGGAGACCGAGGCCGAGACCGAGACCGAGGCGGAGACCGAGGCCGAGACCGAGACCGAGGCGGAGACCGAGGCCGAGACCGAGACCGAGACCGAGACCGAGGCGGAGGCCGAGACCGAGACCGAGACCGAGACCGAGGCCGAGCCGAGGCCGAGACGGAGGTAGAGGGCGGAGGCTGGCGCGCTCAGGGGGCGACGGCCGTCGACGGCACGGGCTGGACGATCGGCTCGCGCCGGACGCAGCACAGATCTTCACCCTGCTCGACGTAGGTCCAGTCGATGTGGTCGCACACGCTCTGGGCCGGGACGTCGAACTGGCAGTAGGCGGCCAGCTCCTCCTCGGTCGGGTGCGCGCCGGCCGGGAGCAGGAACGCGCTGCGATGGCTGCGGGTCATCGTGATGGGCGGACACCCGGTGCCGATGATCGACTCGCAGCCGCGATAGCCGTTCATCCCCTGTCCGTACACGCGACAGTCGATCTCGACGTAGCACACCGCGTAGTCGAGCCCGTCGGGGCCGGTCTCGATCACCGCGTGGCGTTGGCTGCCGGTCCCCGGGACCGCGAGGCCGCCCGGGCCGTAGCGGCAGGTCACGCCGGTGATGGGATCCAGGTTGGCGCCGCAGACGCCGATGTCGGACGCCGCCTCGGTGTCGGGCGGCGCGGCGTCGTCGGGTAGGTCGAGGCAGCCGACGAGGAAGAGCGCGCCCAGGGCCAGCGATCGCTTGAGCATGACCCCAAGCCCTGCACACCGCGCACCATCCCGCGCGGGTGACCGCCCGCACCCTTAGCGCCGGCCGCAGTGCGGGCGCCGGCCTGCACTGCAGGCGCGGGCCTGCAGGTCGACCGCGACCGCCGCCGCCCGCTGCCCACCGCCCCGCCCGCCGCGCTACTTGGACTTCTCGACCGTGGCCGTGGGCAGCGCGGCCTTGGGCTTGACCGCGACCCAGTACAGGGCGGCGACCATGGCCGTGAAGAACATCATCGGCCACCAGTCGTGGTTGGTCTGTAGCGACGTCGGCAGGAACCCACTCCAGTCGAAGGACTTGTCGACCTCGCCGGCGACGATGGCTGACTGCAACACGCCGGCGATCGAGCCGCCGGCGATGAGGCCCGAGGCCATGAGCATGCCGGGCGAGAACTCGGCGTCGGTGGCCGACTCGCCCTTGCGCTTGCGATCGACCAGCCAGCGGATGGCGCCGCCGATGAAGACGCCTCCCGAGATCGAGATGTTGAGGTAGAGGCCGACCGCGAAGGGCAGCGCCGACACCCCGACCAATTCGAGGATGATCGCGATGAACACGCCGATCAGCACCAGGCCCCACGGCAGGTCACCGCCGAGGGTGCCGTCGATGATGAGCGCGAAGAGCTGGGCCTTGGGCGCGTCGAGCTTGGAAGTGAACTTGCGCGCGAAGTAAACGACCTGGCCCTGCTGGTCGACCAGATAGTGGCCGAGGCGCAGGCCGTTGACCTCGGAGGTCAGCTCGACGCCGCGGTAGCTCTGGCGATCGATGCCGAGCTCGTCGCCGGTGACCTTGCCGATCACCGCGCCGTTGTGCTTGAGCACCGTGGCGTCGCCCTCGGTCGCGGTGACGACGCCCTCGGGCAGCTTGCCCTGGGCCTTCTCAAGGACGTAGGGGTAGTTGGCCTCGACGGCCGACTCGATGAAGAACATCGGCGCGCCGCCGTCGTCCACCAGGTACTTGCCGCGCTTGATCGAGCCGGTCTCCTGGTGGAACGCGACCTTGTAGGTCTGGCCGTCGGGGCCCTTGGCGGTCTCGCTGGTCGGGGTCAGCTTGACGCCGTCGTGCTTGACCGGCTGGATGGTCTCGCCCGAGCCGAGGATGAGGAGCAGCGTGAAGCCGATCGCGATGGCGCTGGTGACCACGCCGACCGCGATCGCGATCTGCTGGAGTCGCGGGGTCGCGCCGACCAGGTAGCCGGTCTTGAGATCCTGCGAGATCGTGCCGCCGTTGGACGCGGCGACGCACACCAGCGCCGCGGTCGACAGCGCCATGGCCTTGTAGCCGACGCCGGTCCGGCCGAGCAGCACGAACAGGCCGCAGGTCAGGAGCAGCGTGGCGATGGTCATGCCCGAGATCGGGTTCGACGAGCTGCCGATCTCGCCGGTGATGCGCGACGACACCGTGACGAAGAAGAAGCCGAACACCACCACCAGGAGCGCGGTCAGGAAGTCGATGTCGAGGACCGGGGCCAGGAAGATCGCGATCGCCAGCATGGCCGCGCCGGCCAGGACCAGCTTCATCGACAGATCTTCCTCGGTGCGCAGGACCCGGGCCGTGGCGGTCTTGTCGACGCCCAGGTTCGAGAGCCCGCGGCTGAACGCCGAGATGATGGTCGGGATCGAGCGGGCCAGCGAGATGAAGCCACCGGCGGCGACCGCGCCGGCGCCGATGTAGAGCACGTACTCGCCGCGGATCTGGCCCGGCGACATGGTGGCCGCGCCGGGGTGGAACATCGCGATGAGCGGGATCAGCACGACGAACGCCAGGAGGCCACCGGCCAGCATGGTGGCGGCGACCCGCGGGCCGATGATGTAGCCGACGCCGAGCATCGGCGGCGACACCTCGATCGCGACCATGACCTTCTTCAGGTGACCGTGGAAGTTGGTGGTGAAGGTCGCGGCGTCCGCCCACAGCTTGCTGATCAGGTTGAGGAAGTTGTATCCGAAGCCGACGAAGAAGCCGGTGAACACGGTCTTGGCCTCGGTGCCGCCCTTCTCGCCGACGATGAGCACGTCGGCGCAGGCGGTGCCCTCGGGGTAGGCCAGCTTGCCGTGCTCCTGCACGATCAGGCCGTGGCGCAGCGGGATCATCATGAGCACGCCGATGAGACCGCCCAGGAGCGCCACCAGGAGGATGCGGGTCAGCTCGATGTCGAAGCCCATGATGAGCATCGACGGCAGCGTGAAGGCGACGCCGGCGGCCAGGGACTCGCCGGCCGAGCCGGTGGTCTGGGCGATGTTGTTCTCGAGGATCGTGCCGCGCAGCTTGAGCCAGCGGAACAGGGTGATCGACAGGACCGCGACGGGGATCGAGGCCGACACCGTCAGGCCCATCTTGAGGCCGACATAGGTCGACGACATCGCGAAGATGATGCCGAGGACCGCGCCCATTACGACCGCCTGGACGGTCAGCTCGGGGATCGTCTGGTCGGCGGGGACGAACGGTTTGTGTTCGGTGGCTGGTTCGGACATGGGGCTCCCGAGGCGACGGCCGGCCTCGGCGCGATAAGACCTACATCTCGCCCGCGGCGCAAGCGGCGCGGGCCTGCGACAGTTGTCGTGTCGCACTGCGGTTGGCGATGCGCGGCCCGGCCAGGCGTTGCATGATGCCGCCATGAGCAAACTCGCCCCCGCCGCGTTCGTCGCGCTGTCCCTGTTCGCCGCTGCCACCGCCACCGCCGAGTCCAAGTCCTGGGCCGCGGTCAAGGGCAGCGTCATGCCCAAGGCCGCGATCGTCTTCGGCGGCAACCTCGACGCCGTGCGCACCACCAAGCTCTACACCTCGGCGGTCCAGGCGCTGCTCGCCAGTGAGGCCGACGCCCAGGAGGCCTTCACGCTCATCAAGGACACCTGCCAGATCGACGTCCCGACCGCGGTCGCCGACTTCACCGTGGTGATGCAGCGCGACGAGAAGCCGCTCATCGTCCTGGGCCTGAACGGCCTCGACGAGGCGCGCCTGGTCGGCTGCCTCGAGGCGGTCGCGCAGAAGAAGACCGGCCAGGCGGTCAAGCTGACCGGCAAGCGCAAGGGCAAGATCACCTCGTACTCGATCCCGGGCGAGAAGAAGCAGATCCACGCCGCCTGGCTGGCCAAGGACGTGATCGCGTTCATCGACGATCCGTCCAACCGCGGCCGGCTGCAGTCCATGACCACCGGCAAGGCCGCCAAGGGCCAGCTCGGCAAGCTCCTGGCCAAGGCCAACACCTCGGCGCCGCTGTGGGGCGCGGTCGCGATCAAGGAGAAGGAGGACGGCATGACGATGATGGGCGGCTACGGCGACGTCGCGCTGGCCGGCGGCAAGTTCACCGCGTCGATCCACGTCGAGCTGGCCTCGGCCGACGAGGCCCAGAAGGCCCTGGCCATGGGTCAGATGGGCCTCGACGAGGTCAAGAAGTCGATGCCGGCCAAGACCCCGATGGCCGCGCTCCTCGGCACGCTCAAGCTGGGCACCACGGGCCCGATGGTCGACATCACCGCGTCGATGGCCGACGGCGACGCCATGCAGATCGCCAAGGATCTCGACAGCGCGTTCTAGAGGCGGAGGCGGAGCGGGAGGGCGAGGCGGAGACCGAGGCGGAGACCGAGACCGAGTCCGAGACCGAGTCCGAGGCCGAGGCGGAGACCGAGGCGGAGCCGAGTCCGAGGCGGAGTCCGAGTCCGAGGCCGAGCTCCCGGCGTGGGCCTACTCGTCGTCGTCGTCGCCGTCGAGCTTGGCCCGGGGATCGAGGGCGTACTTGCGGATCAGCTCGCGCAGGTGCTTGCGGTCGATCTGGGCCTCGCGGGCGGCGGCCGACAGGTTCATCTTGTGCCGCCGCATGAGGTCCTCGATGTACTCGCGCTCGAACATCTCGACGAGCTGACCCTTGGCCTCCTTGAACGGGAGGTCGGTGCGGATGCCGAGCGCCGGCGCGGCCTCCTGCCCGAGGAGCGCGTCCTCGACCGAGAGCTGGCCGCCGCGCGACAAGAGGCAGGCGCGCTCGATCGAGTTGCGCAGCTCGCGGACGTTGCCCGGCCACGAGTGGCGGATCAGGCGGGCCATGTCCTCGGGCGAGCAGTTCAGGTTGGGCCCGAACTGCTGCATGAAGTAGTTGACCAGGAGCGGGATGTCGGCGCCGCGCTCGCGCAGCGGCGGCACGGTGACCCGGATGACCGCCAGGCGGTAGTACAGGTCCTCGCGGAAGGCCTTCTGCGCGACCTCGGCCCGCAGGTCGCGGTTGGTGGCGGCCACGACCCGGACGTCGATCTTCTCGTAGATGTTGGAGCCGACCTTGCGCACCGCGCGCTTGTCGAGGACGCGCAGGAGCGACGGCTGCAGCTCGAGCGCCATCTCGCCGATCTCGTCGAGGAAGATCGTGCCGCCGTGGGCCTCGGCGAACGCGCCCTTGCGATCGGTGACCGCGCCGGTGAACGAGCCCTTGACGTGGCCGAACAGCATCGACTCGATCAGCTCGCGCGGGACCGAGCCGCAGTCGAACACCACGAACGGTCCGTCGCGGCGCGGCGAGTGGTTGTGGATCTCCTCGGCGATCAGCTCCTTGCCGGTCCCGGTCTCGCCCTCGATCAAGACGGTCGCGTTGGTCGCGGCGACGTCGGTCAAGAGGTGGAAGAGCTGCCGCATCTTGGTGTCGGCGCCGACGATCGAGCCGAAGGCGGTCTCGGCCGACGGCTCCGGCTCGACCACCTCCTCATCGGGGAGGAACTTGATGACTGTGCGGCCGAGCTTGATCTCGGCGCCGAACCCGATGGCGATCTTCTCGAACCGGGAGTCGCCGATGAAGGTGCCGTTGGTCGACCCCTGGTCGATCATGATCACCTCGTCGCCGACCAGCTCGGCCACCAGGTGCTTGCGCGACACCGTCTTGTCGGTGAGGCACAGCTCGCAGCTCGGCGCGCTGCCGAAGGCCACGCTCACGCTGCGCTCGGTCAGGCGCACCGACTCGCCGCGGTCCGGCCCTTTGATGACCAGGAACACGCCGCCGCGGTTCTGCCGCGAGAACGACGGGATGTCGTCGAGCAACGCGGTGACGTTGGATCGATCCTTCGTCATGAACGACGTCGCGTAGGGTAGCGCCCGCCGGCCCGCGATGTCCATGGCGGGGCCGGCCGATCAGCGGCTCATCGGTCGTCGTCGGGGGCGTCGGGGGCGGCGGCGTCGGGGGCGGCGGCGTCGGGGTCGGCGGCGTCGGCGTCGCGGCCGCGGTCGTCGGCGTCGCGGTCTTCGGCGAGATCGCCCTCGGTCAGGGCGGCGGCGTCAGCGGGCGCCGCGGCGTCCACCGGCGCGCCGGCCGGGGCGGGGCGGGCGCCGGGCTCGGGCTCGCCGTCGCCGACGCTCGGCCCCGACAGGATGATCGCGCCCGCCACCGCGGCCGCCAGGAGCACCGCCAGGACGATCAGCGCCGGCACCAGCCAGCCGCGGCGGTTGGTGATCACGGTGGTCTCGGGGGGCGCGGCCGCTCGCGGCGGGGGCGCGGTCGGGCCACGGCCCGGCGCCGGCGCGGCCGGCAACGGTCGACGTTCGTCGAGCGGCAAGGGCGTCGCGGTCCCCGCCCGGGCGGTCGGGCCGGGTTCGCTCTCGAGGCGCGCCGACAGGTCGCCCCAGTCGACCAGCGGCCGGGCGCCGCGCTGCTCGAGCTCGGCCAGCTTGACCATCGAGGTCAGCTCGAGGCGCTGCAGGCGCCCCAGGTCGATGAGCGCGCTCTGGCGCTCGCGCTTGCTGTCGGCCCGGCCGCCGGCCAGCGCGCCGACCAGATCGTCGAGGCCGTCGTCCTCGAGCTCGTCGCGCCCGAGCTGCTCGGTGCCCTCGCCGCCGGCGGCCGCGTCGTAGACCTCGGTGCCCCCGCCGCCCATGGCCGCGGTGTGGCCGCCGACCTGCTCGTCGATATCGCGCCACTCCTCGGGGCGCCCGCAGACGTCGCGCAGGTGCCCGGCCAGCTCGGAGGCCGAGATCATGAGGCCGTTGCGGTGGGCGCAGCGCAGGAGCGCGTCCTGGAACTCGCCGGCCGATTGGTAGCGGGCGTTGGGGTCGAGTGCCAGGGCCTTCAACATGACCTTGTCGAGTTCGGCCGGCAGGCCGCGCACCTTGCGCGACGGCAGCTCGATCGGCTGCGAGTAGATCTCCTCGGCCGAGGTCGTGAGCCCGGCGGCGACGAACAGGCGCTCGCCGGTGAGCAGCTCGTACAAGCAGACCGCCAGAGAGTACAGGTCGCTCCGGTGATCGAGCGGGTCGCCCTTGGCCTGCTCGGGCGACATGTAGCCGACCTTGCCCTTCACCTTGTAGAACACCGACGTGTGGGTCGCGGCCTTGGCGATCCCGAAGTCGGTGAGCTTCACCTCGCCGCTCTTCGACACCAGGATGTTCGACGGCGAGACGTCGCGGTGGATCAGGCGCAAGGGTGCGCCATCGGGGCCGGCCTTGGCGTGGGCGTAGGCCAACGCCGAGAGCACCTCGCGCGCGACGTACACGCCGGCGGCTGGGGCCAGGGACCGGCGTCGACGCTTGGCCCGCTTGGCCAGGGTCCGGAGGTCGGCGCCGTCGAGGAACTCCATCACGATGAAGTGCTCGGCGCCGGCGGTGACCAGATCGATCGTGTGGATGATGTTGGCGTGATCGAGCGTGGCCGACAGCCGGGCCTCGCGCAGGAACAGGTCGATGAACTCGGGCTGCGACGTGAACTCCGGCAGGAGCTGCTTCAGCACGACCTCCTTCTCGAAGCCGCCGGCGCCGAGCTTCTTGCCCAGGTAGATCGCGCCCATGCCGCCCTCGGACAGGAACTCGAGCACGACGTAGCGCTCGATCGGCTCGCTGCCAGCCTGGGCCATGGTCGGCCGACAGTATCAGCCTTATGATGGAGCGTGACCAGCCGCTACCCGCTCGAGCGCGTCGCCGAGCTGCGGGCGGGCGCCGTCGACCAGCGCCTGCGCGCGCTGGCCAGCGCGGTCGCGCTCGAGGCCGAGGCGGCGGCCGCCCTGGCGACCCTCGACCGCGCGGTGGCGGCCCGAGTGGCGGCGGCGACCGAGGCCGCGCGGCTCGACGCGCCGGCGCCGGCCTGGGCCTTGAGCCAGCGCGACGCCTACCAGGCCCGGCTGCGCCGCGAGCTGGCTGACCTGCGGGCGCGGCGAGCCGGCGCGGCGGCGGTCCTGGCCGAGCGCCAGGCCGCGGTCGAGGTCGCGCGGGCGGCGGCCGCCACCGCCCGGGCCGAGCGGGCTGCGGTCGAGCGCCACCGCGAGGGCTGGGACGAGGACGCCCGCCGCCGCCGCGACCGCGCCGAGGACTGACCGCCGCCGGGTGCAACCGCGGCCGCCCCGCCGTGTCTGCCCGCCATGCACCGCGCCGCGCTGTCCGCCCTCGCCATCCTGGTCGCGTCCGCGACCGTCGCCTTCGCCCAGCCCAACCCCGGGCCGGCCCAGACCTCGGCCCAGCCCTCGGCCCAGCCGTCCAAGCCGGTCAAGGCCAAGGTCATCGACATCACCGAGGCCGACGAGATCACCGGCGATCGCCCGACCGGCGAGCTGACCCCGATCGGCATCCGGCAGATCGCCGCGGGGTCGAGCCTCCTGCGCATCCGCCAGGACTTCATCGATCTGATCGTGAAGACCGCGGACCAGATCTGAGCTCGGCGGGCCGGGCCGTCGATCGGTCAGTAGAGCCAGTCAGTAGGTCAGTCAGTAGATCAGATCGTCGTCGAGAAACGCCGGGTCGACCACCAGCGGTTGCTGGTACTCGGCGCCGGTGTACAGGAGCACGTAGCGGGCGTAGTTCTCGGTGACCTTCTTCATGTACTCGCGGGTCTGCTGGTAGCTGACCAGCTCGACCAGCTCGTCGATCGGTCGCGCGCCGTTGGCGGTCAGCCACTTCATCACCGGGCGCGGGCCGCTGTTGAAGGACCCGGCGCCGAGCGGGATCTGGCCCTTGAACTTGGTCAAGAGCTTGCCGATGTACCAGGCGCCGGTCTGGATGTTGAGCGCGGGCTGGTACAGGTCGCCGGGGGCGTAGGCGAGCCCGAGCTGCCGCGCGACCCGGATCGTGGTCGCCGGGATCATCTGCAACAGGCCCTGGGCGTCGGCGTACGACACCACGCCGGGGTCGTAGCCGCTCTCCTTGCGCATGATCGCGTAGAGGTAGTAGGGCGGGCTGCCGCCGAGGGGGCGATGCTGCTCGACCAGATCGGCGTAGGCCTCGGGGTACGCGTGCACCCACCACGGCCGGGCCGCACCTTCGGGCGGCCGCAGGAGCGCGCCGTCGTCGTAGCGCTCGGCTAGCTTGTACGGCCGGGCCCAGTTGCGGCCGGCGCCGTAGCGATCGAACAAGACCGCCAGGGCCTGGGGCCGCGGGTGGCGGGCGACGAAGGCGCGCTCGCGGCGGGCCAGCTCGACGCCGGCGTCGGTGGCCAGCCCGGCCGCGACCAGCTCGTCGAAGGCGCGGATCGCCGGGTCGGCGGCCACCGCGGGCTCGATCGCGTCGGCGATCGCCGGGCCGCGCGGCGCCGGCGGCGCGTCGCCGAAGGGGCCGATCGTGACGCCGCGCTCGCGCAGCCGCGCGCTGGCCAGGAGCGCGTACCACGACAGCGGCCAGCGCCCGACGATGCGCCGGTAGATCGGCTCGGCCTCGGCGCCGCGATCGAGGCGGTCGAGGGCCCGGGCCTGCCAGTAGGCGCCCTTGCCAGCCTCGAGGGAGCCCGACCGCGCCGCCAGCTTGCTCAGGTGGGGCAGGGCGGCGGCGGGATCGCCGACCAGGTAGTGGCTCATGCCGAGGAACCACAGCGCGTCGTCCATCCACTTCGATTTCGGATAGCGCCGCAGGGTCTCGGTCAGCGGGCCGATCGCCGCGCGGTAGTTGCCGCGGTTGAACTCGAGCCAGCCGGTCAGGTACTGCGCCTCCTCGGCCCACGGGGTTTTCGGGTAGCGCCGCACGACCTCGCGGTAGTGGCCGATGGCCTCGTCGTCGCGATCGGCCCGCGACAGCGCGCGCGCGCCGTGGAAGAGCGCCTCGGCCGAGCCCATCGGGCCGGCCACGCCGAGGAGCAGGCGCCCGGCCTCGGCGTAGCGGCGCCGCATCTTGAAGAGCGCCGTGCCGAGCCAGTAGTCGCGGCGGATCCGCAGCGCCCGCGGCAGCCCGTCGAGGGCGCTCAGCTCGGCGACCGCGGCGTCCCAGTGGTGGCCGGCGATCAGGCGCTGGGCCCGGGCGATGCGCTCGTCGGCGGTCAGGGTCGGCGCTGCGCCGGCGTCGACCAGCGCGCGCTCGACCTCGCCGGCCAGCGGGTGGGCCGGGAACTCGCGCAGGAACTCGCGCAGCGCGGCCTGGCCGGCCGCGGCGTCCCGCTCGCCGGCGGCCAGCGCGACGCGGTACGCGACCACCCCCAGATCGGCGTGGTCGTCGGCGTCGGCGCGGGCGCGCAGGGCGGCGTAGGTCCGGGCCGCCTCGGCGCGCTGACCCAGAGCCCAAGCGGCGTCGGCGCCGCGCCAGGCGGCGGCGGTGGCGAACCGCGAGCCGGCGATCGCGGTCAGCGCGGCGAAGTCGCGGGCGGCGTCGGCCGGGCGGTCGTCGGCCAGCGCGACCTGGCCGCGGAGCCACAGCAGGTAGTCGGGGTTGGCCAGGGCCTCGGGGGCCAGCCCGTCGAGGGCGGCGGTGGCGGCCGCCAGGTCGCCGCGATCGTAGGCGGCGAAGGCCTGGCCCAGCCGGGTCGCGGCGGCGTCGTCGGCGCGCGCCGGTGCGGCGACGACGAGCGCGATGGCGACCACGGTTGCTCGCACCATGCGCCCGGGAGTATACCGCCGGGCACCGCGCGGCGCTGGCCGCGCGAGGAGGACCCCATGGCCGGCGCCTATCGCGGACTCGACTACTACGGCATCGACGACCTGTTGTCCGACGAGGAGCGGTTGATCCGCGACACCGTGCGCGACTTCGTGTCGGAGCGCATCGTGCCGACGATCGGCAAGCACTTCACCGCCGGGACCTTCCCCCACGAGCTGGTGCCGGTGTTCGGCGAGATGGGCCTCCTGGGCGCGTCGCTCACCGGCTACGGCTGCCCCGGCACCAGCGCCATGGCCTACGGCCTGATCTGCCAGGAGCTCGAGCGCGGCGACTCCGGCGTGCGGTCGTTCTGCTCGGTGCAATCGAGCCTGGTGATGTACCCGATCTGGGCCTACGGCTCGGAGGAGCAGAAGCAGCGCTACCTGCCGGGCATGGCCAAGGGCACGCTCATCGGTTGCTTTGGCCTGACCGAGCCCGACTTCGGCTCGAACCCGAACGGCATGTTGACCACCGCGCGCCGCGTCGGCGACGGCTACGTCTTGAACGGCACCAAGCGCTGGATCACCAACGGCTCGGTCGCTCAGGTCGCGCTGGTGTGGGCCAAGCTCGACGGCGTGGTCCACGGCTTCTTGGTCCCGACGTCGACCAAGGGTTTCACCGCCCGCGATATCCACGGCAAGTGGTCGCTCCGGGCCTCGGTCACCAGCGAGCTTCACCTCGAGGACGTCCACGTCGGCGAGGACGCGCTCCTGCCCGGCGTGCGCGGCATGCGCGGCCCGCTGTCGTGCCTGACCCAGGCCCGGTTCGGCATCTGCTTCGGCGCGATCGGCGCGGCGATGAGCTGCTACGACGAGGCCCTCGGCTACGCCAAGGATCGGGTGCAGTTCTCGCGGCCGATCGCCGGCTACCAGCTCGTCCAGGCCAAGCTGGTCGAGATGGTCTCGGAGATCACCAAGGGCCAGCTCCTGTGCTGGCGCCTGGGCCAGCTCAAGGACGCCGGCAAGCTCGAGCCGCGCCAGGTGTCCTTGGCCAAGCGCAACTGCGTGAGCGTGGCGCGCGACATCGCCCGCGATGCCCGCGACATCCTCGGCGCCAATGGCGTGACCGACGACTACCAGTGCGGTCGCCACATGCTCAACCTCGAGAGCGTCTACACCTACGAGGGCACCCACGACATCCATACGCTCGTGGTCGGGCAGGACGTCACCGGGCTGGCGGCCTTCGATGGCTGAGCCCCAGGTCCTGGTGGTCGCCGGCCTCGATCCGTCGGGTGGGGCCGGTCTCCTCGCCGACGTCCGGGTGTGCGCCGCCCACGGCGTCCGCCCGGTCGCGGTCGCCACCGCGCTGACCGAGCAGACCACCGAGGCGCTCTTCGCGGTCAATCCGGTCGCCCCCGAGATCGTCGGCGCGCAGCTCCGGGCGCTGGTGGCCGACGTCGAGGTCGCCGCGGTCAAGCTCGGCATGCTGGGCTCGAGCGCGATCGCCGAGCGGGTCGGGCGCACGCTGGCCTCGGTGCCGGCGCCGGTGGTGTGGGACCCGGTCGGGCGCGCGACCCGCGGCGTCGGCGTGTTCACCGACGACGAGCTGCGCGCGGTGGCCCGCCAGCTCGGCGCCGCGATCACGGTCATGACCCCCAACGCCGCGGAGGCGGCGGCCCTGGCCGGCGCGACGATCGGCACGCTCGACGAGGCGGTCGCCGCCGGGCGCGCGATCGCCGAGCGCTACGGGACGGTCGCGGTCTTGGTCAAGGGCGGTCACTGGGGCGTCGACGCGATCGACGTCCTGGCGACCGCGGGCGCGTGCTGGACCTTCGCTGGCCCGCGGCTGCCGATCGCGGTCCCGGTTCACGGCACCGGCTGCGCGCTGTCGACCGCGCTGGCCTGCGAGCTGGCCCGCGGCGCCACGGTCCTCGAGGCGGTGCGCCGCGCCAAGGCCTACGTCGCGGCGCGGATCGCGGCGCCGGTCCTGCCCGGCCACGGCCGACCGGCGGTCCTGTGACCGGCGCGGTGCCGCGGGTCGTGATCTCGGGCGCGACCGGCCTGGTTGGGCGCCCGCTGGTGGCGGCGCTCCTGGCCGACGGCGTCGCCGTGACCGCCTGGGGCCGCGATCCCGATCGCCTGCGCGCCGCCCTGGGCGAGCGCGTCACCGCGGTGGCCGCGACCTTCGAGACCCCCGGGCCGTGGCTCGACGCCGCTCGTGGCGCCGACGCGATCGTCCACCTGGCCGGCGAGCCGATCGCCGGCGGTCGCTGGGACGCGCGGCGCAAGCAGGCGATCCGCGACTCGCGCGTCGAGTCGACCCGGGTGATCGTCGAGGCCCTGGCGAGCTGGCCGGCGGCCGAGCGCCCGAAGGCGTTGATCGTGGCGTCGGGCGCCGACTACTACCCGTTCGCCGATCGCGCCCTCGACGACGACGAGCCCTTCGATGAGCGGGCCGGCGCCGGGTCGTCGTTCCTGGCCCGGGTGTGCAAGGCCTGGGAGGCCGAGGCGGTCGCCGCCGATGCCCTGGGCGTGCGGGTCGTGCGCCTGCGCACCGGCGTCGTGATCGGTCCGGGTGGCGCGCTGGCGAAGATGACCACGCCGTTTCGGTTGTTCGCCGGCGGGCGCATCGGCTCGGGCGAGCAGTGGTTCGCGTGGATCCATCTGGCCGACGCGGTCGCGGTGTATCGCGCGGCGATCGCCGACCCGCGGTACGTCGGTCCGATCAACCTGGTCGCGCCCGAGGCGGTGCGCAACCGCGACCTGGCCCGGGCCCTGGGGCGCGCCCTCGGTCGCCCGGCCTGGCTGCCGGTGCCGGCCTTCGCCCTCAAGGCCGCGGTCGGCGAGCTCGCCGAGTACCTGCTCGAGGGCCGCAAGGTCGTGCCGGCGGCGCTGACCAGGCTGGGGTTCTCGTACCGTTACCCGACCTTGGCCGGGGCCCTGGGCGCGGCGCTGGCGCCCGGCGCCTGATACCGCTGCAATACCCGACCCCGTCGAGGCGTCCTTTCGGCATGTCCGCGCCGATCGCCCTGGCCGCTGTCCGCGTCCCGTGCCCGCTGTGTCGCAAGCCGATCCATCCGATCGCTGGGCGCTGTCGGCATTGCCACGGCGATGTGGTCGGCAAGGTCGCGCCCGCCCCGCCGCCGGCTCGAGCGCCGCGGGCGAGGCTGGGCTATCTGGCGGCGCTGGTCGTGACTGCGGTCGTCGCTGCGGGGCTCCAGCTCGTCGTGGTGTGATCGCCGGTGGACGCGCCGACAGGAGGTGCGGCGTCGCGCCACGCCTGACGCGGTGGAGGTGCCCGGGCGCACCAACGTCTGTCGATCAGACGATTGTGATTGCGTGGTCGTCGCGATCGGTCGATCGCGAGCGTGAGGGGCTCGCGGTTGCCCCGCAGCGGTTGCCCAGAACCTGGTTCCCCACGACCCGGTTACCCACAACCCGGGAGGTCGCCATGGTCACGCTGTCGTCGACGAGGACGTTTTCGCACACCGCGCGCTTCACCCGCGCGCTCCACACCTGTCGCGCGTGCGGCGAGCCGTACAGCGCGCGGCCGGGCCCTCACCTCGGCGGGATCTACTGCCCGCGTTGTCTCGACACCGAGCGCGATCCGGTGACGGCCGAGCACGCCTGGGACCTCGGCGGCGGCGGTTGAGCTCGCGCGGAGCTGGTCAGTCGCGGCGCTCCATCGCGCCAGGAGACCGCGAGTCACCGCATGAGCGGATTTTTCCGTCATGGCTAGACCACGCGCCGCGTCGTCGACGAGGCGCCCGCGAATTCTGATGATCGCCTCACGCGAACTCTCGTAGAGTGAGCTGGGGACTGCCGGATGACGATGATCGACCGCCGCCGCCATCTTCGCGTCGCGACCGACGTCGGCGTGCGCGTGCACGCGGCGCGCGCGACCATGCGCGGGCACTGCGTGGACCTATCGCGCGGCGGGCTCAGGCTCCGCCGCGACGACGACACCGCGCCATGTCCGGCGGTCGGCACCGGCGCGCTGGTCGAGCTCGCCCTCGGGCGGGCCGGCTGGGTCGCCCAGGACGGTCGGATCGTCCGCTGCGACTACGCCGACGTCGCCATCGAGTTCGCTCCCCTCGCCGAGGAGGTCGCCCGTATGATCGATGACGAGCTTCGCGCTGCTGCGGCGGCCACCAGTCGCCCGCGCCTCCTGGTGGTCGACCCATCGGCCGAACGGCGTCACCACATCGCGGCCAAGCTGCGCGCGGCCGGCTGCGACCCCTACGAGGCGGCGACGCCGCTGGAGGCCATCGACCTGATCGATCGCTCGGCCAACCACATCGCCGGCGTCGCGGTCGCGACCCACCTGACCCAGACCGATGGCGACGAGCTGTGCGACTTCGTGGCCGAGACCAACCCCGGCATCAAGCTGGCGTTGATCGAGGACGCGCTGGGCGGCGATCCTCACCGCCGAGCGCGCGGCGAGCATCACGTCGATCCGACCGACGACGACACCCTCGAGCGCTCGCTGCGCGGCTGGGTCGACGCCGTGCACACGCCGCCGCCGCGGCGGTGAACCCCGGGCGGCCGGCGCCGCGCACGTGGGGAGGACCTGACGGCGACCGCCGCGTTTCTGACGATCGTGGCCGCGGTCCACCGGGCGCGCAGGCGTCAGCGCGACGGCGGGGCGATGATGAGGTCCTGGGTGATGGTCGTGGACGCGTCGCGCAGCGCCGGGTCGCTCAGCAGCTCGACCTCGAGCTGGCCCCGCTCGGCCTCGGTCCACGGCGACACGTAGGTGCGCGCAGGCTGCCACGTGATCGAGCCGCCCGTGGAGGACCGGTTGCCGGACAGGTCACGGCCGGCCGATTCCCAGCGCACGGCGACCGACCTCGGGGTGAAGCCGGCGTTGCACAACGAGGTGAAGTCCGTCAGCTCGCTGACGCGGCCGATCAGGTACAGGCCGTCGCTCCGCTGCTGGCCGGGGGCGCCGCGCTGGCTCGTGGTCTGGGGAAAGAACGTGAGTGTGCTCACCTGGGTCAGCTCGGGCTCGGCATCGAAGTCGTGACAGGTCACCACCACCGTCTCGGTCGTCGACAGCGAGCCGGCACCGCCGCGGTCGAGGATGAAGGGCACCAGCACCACATCGCCGGTCAGCGAGACGTGGGAGGAGGAGCCGAGGTCGATCCGTTCTTCGCCGTCGATCCACATCCGGGTGCCGACGATCGGGACGGTGCGATCCAGACCGGCCTGGGGCACGGTGACGGTCGAGAACTCGGAGCAGTCGGTGAAGCCAGCGAGGGGGACGAGCGCGGTGAGCCACAAGAGATGTTTGGGGTGCATGGGCCGGCGCGCTGCAAGGCCGAGGCCGGTCGCGGGCCGTGGGCTGTCTCGTCGCCGCCGACGCGCTGGACGTGACCGCGCGCACGCTCGCCGACCGATGGCCGCGAAGCCGGTCCGCGCCAGGCGACGACGTCGATGCGACTTTCGGCGGCGACCGGCATCGGTCGTCCGAGGCCCCGCGACCGGGCCTCGCGGAGACCGTCATGCAGCACCGTCTGAGCCGTCTGAGCCCTCGCTCCTTCCCCGATTCCCTCGTCCGTCCGCTGCGCCCGCGCGCGGCGCGCTGGCCCCTCGCCCTCGGGGCGATCGTGGCCGCCGTCGCGCTGTGGTGGACCGGCCCGACGCGCGCGTTCGCCCAGTCCGATGACGAGCCGGCGGCCGAGCCCGAGGCTCCCGACCAGCCGGCGGCGGCGGAGCCCGACGGCCCCGACCAGCCGGCGGCGGCGGAGCCCGAGCCCGACGCTCCCGACCAGCCGGCGGCAGCGGCCGAGCCCGACGCACCCGATCAGCCAGCGGCGCCCGAGCCCGACGCCCCCGACGACGCCCCGGCCGCCGCGCCGGCCGCCGACGAGCCTGCCGCCCTCGAGTACGACGCCGACGGCGATGGCGTCTACGACCCCGAGGAGGCCGCCCTGGGCGCCGCCTACGCCGAGGCCTACGCCGGCATCCCCGAGGAGGTCACCCCGGTCGAGCCCGGCCAGGCCGACCTCGCGGAGCTCATGGAGACGGCGATGTCGACCGAGGAGTTTCGCGCCTTGGTCGCGCTGGCCAAGCGGAAGGTCCTCACCCGCCTGTCCGACAAGATGGCGACCAAGCAGGCCGAGCGCATGGACAAGATCTCGTGGCTCATCTTTCTGTTCAGCCTGGCGGGAGTCCTCCTCCTCGCCACGCCGCTGGTGCTGCGCCGCCGCTACCCCGGACAGGGCGCGCGGATGTTCAAGTTCTCGGCCCTGGCCGCGGTCACCTTCGTCGTCACCGTCAACCTGTTCGGCATGGTCGTCGTCGGCATGCGCGGCGTCCAGGGCGCGCTCGGCGAGCAGACCAACCCGCAGCTCCGGGTCGCCGAGGGCTTCTTCGAGGCTCTCCACCGCAACGCCGATCAGTACCGGCCCCTGGCCAAGCAGCTCTTCGGCCCGACCCTGCGCAGCCTCGACGAGGGCGGCGATCAGCAGCCGGCGGCGGCGCTCCTCGAGAACGGCAGCAAGCTCATCGCCAAGGCCCAGTCCTTCGCGCGCGTCGCCAAGGTCTTCAAGAAGGTCGACTTCGCCTTCGCGCTCCTGCCGATCGTGCTCCTCGGCGTGACCCTGGTGGTCTTCATCCTCGCCATCAAGCCGACGCTGATCGAGATCATCACCATGCCGGCGCGGATGGCCGCCGGGACCCAGACCTCGGCGATGGCGACCGTCAAGCTGGCGCTGCGCCGGTTGGGCGGCGAGGTCGGCGCCACCGCCTGCACGCTCGGGGTGCTGTTCGCGCTGACCCTGTGGTCGGCGACGATCCTGGGCCGGCTCTTGCCGCTGGCGGTCGACTCCCTCATCCAGTTCTTCTCGGCCGCGGTCCTGTACCTCCAGCTCGACGCCGCCGCGTCCTCAGGCGTGGTGTTCGCGTGCCTGTTCGGGGTCGTCTTGTTCCTGGTCTTGAACCTCGCCGCGATCGTGCTGTCGAGCGCGTTCTACCTGGGCAAGGCCCAGAAGATCTTCCAGGCGCGGTGGAACGGCGGCGTGCCGCTGGCCAGCCACGCGCGGTTCTGGACGTGGGGCACCGCCAGCGTGATCGCGGCTCAGCTCATCCCGATCGGCTTCATGTACGCCGGCTGGAAGGCCGTCGACTGGTTCGCCGGCAAGATGATCGGCGACGGCACCGACATCCACTGGAAGACCCTGTTCCTCGGCGGCGTCGCGATCCTGGTGCTCGGCTTCGCGGTCGTGTTCTGGGCCGCCCGCGGCGTCAAGGCGCTCGTGTTCCTGGCCCGCTACAAGGTCGCGCCGCCCGTCGCTGCGTCGCCGGCCTCCGCAGAGGCGCCGCCCGTGCCGTCCGCGCCCCGCGCCGCCTGGTAGCCGCGGAGCCTCGCGTCGTCGGTCGGGCCCGGGCCGCGGCCGTTCACTCGTCGGGCGGGGCGTCGGCGGCGGCGCGCGCGGCGGCCGCGCGGTCGTGATAGCGCGCGCGGCGGGCGGCGTCGCCCTCGCGCTCGGCGGCGCGTTGCCACTGGCGACCGGCCTCGAGCCAGCCCTGGGTGCGCGCCGACGCGTCCTGGGCGTCGATCGCCTTCTGCTCCGCCGCCTCTGCCTTGGCCACGTGGGGGTTCTTGCCGAAGCTCATGCCCCACCATCCACCCCGCCTCTGACGTTGGCGCGTCCCGGGCCCGCGCGCCCGCGGACCCCGCTGGCCTCGCGTGTATCGGCCTGCGTCACCTGGTCGACCCATGGCCGAGTCCCTGCCCCGGGTTCTCAGGCCGAGCCGCAGGTCGACCTGGCTAACCGTCAGACGTGCTTGCACGTATCTCCGCATTGTGATTACCGTCAGCCAGGCCTCTCTAGAAGGAGAGTGTATGGGCTGCTAGCGCGGCCCGACCTGTTCGTTGAAATTGCCGAGCGGTCAGCAAGCATTCCTCGAGATCAAGACTGGTGCCTCGGCGGGCTTGACGCCGAATCAGACGGCGGCCTTCCCGCAAGTCTCGATGCAGGGTGGCATTCCGCGAGGCGCTAACGCCGCTACCGCTGGCCTGACCCCGGGAGTCCCCATTGGGCCCGCCGGTCTGGACGGTTCACTACCCATGGCCGCTACCATGACGCCCCGTCGCAGCGTTCCTCGCGGGAGATGTGGAGCAGGCGCGCGCACTGCTGGACGTTGCGCTTGCGGCCATCGGGGCGCGGACTGACCTCGCCGCGGCGGACTTCAGGAGATTCGCGGAGTCGCTCCGCGGCCGGCTGCCGCCTCCGTGATCCCAGTAGCGCGCGATCAGTCGTCCGAACCCGAACCCGAACCCGAGACCGAGACCGAACCCGAACCCGAACCCGAGACCGAACCCGAACCCGAACCCGAACCCGAACCCAGACCGATGTCCGCAGGGCGTGCTACATGACGACTACGTCCGTGCGTTGCACGCCCACGCTGGAGTCGATATCGCGTATGATCCATTGTGAAGATGTATCCGGGGGCGGCCGAACCGGGGTCGTTTCGGGAGGCACGAAGTCGACGTTGTGGGTCTCGGTGCCCGACAGGTAGCACCCAACATCTGGCTGATCGAGAGTGAGGCGGGCCTGAGCATAGGCGGCCGCGTCGTTCGATCGGGAGCGACGCTGCCATGAAGCGGTACTTCAAGCGCGAGGCCGAATCTGAGTTCGGCGCTGGTACGGCCTTTCTGGAGATCACCAACGGCTGGCCGAGCCGCCAGGTCGAGGTCTACGGTGCGACCTGGCAGTGGGGGGATGAGGCGCACCCGGATCACTTGGCGGATCAGCCGCTGGACGTTCTCGATCTCGGCGCGGAGCACGAGATCTCGGTGGCTGAATTCGAGCGGATGTGGAGCGAGGCTCTCGAGCGATGCCGACCGCATTCGTGAAGGGCGACCTGTTCGAAGCGGGGGCGACCGGGCGACCGGGGGCGACCGAACCGGGGGCGACCGAACCGGGGGTCGTTTCGGGAGGCAGGCGTGGCGGGCGGGGCGGCCGAACCGGGGGGCGGCCGAACCGGGGGCGGCCGAACCGGGCGGCCGAACCGGGGGTCGTTTCGGGAGGCAGGCGTGGCGGAACCGGGCGGCCGAACCGGGGGTCGTTTCGGGAGGCAGGCGTGGCGGGGCGGGGCGCGGCCGGCGCGGCGGGCCGGGAGAGGGGCGGGCGCGACGGGGCGCGGCGGCGGCGAAACCGCCGGATCGGCCACGCCGCGACGGCGCGTGCGGGGGGCACGCGCTGGGCGGCGGACCGGGGCGGTCGTCACGCGACGGCGGCGACGGTGACGTTCGCGAAGCGCGCGAGCCAGTACGTGCCGGGCGG
>JAGPCY010000081.1 GCA_018057825.1 Kofleriaceae bacterium
GGTAGTGGCGCGTGGGCCCGCCCGGATCGCGCGATGGGCCGGCGGTGGAGGCGCGGGCCCGTTCGGATCGCGGGCAGTCGCGAGCGCTCGTCCGGATCGCGGGCGGGGCGTGGGTGATGGGGCGGGGGGTGATGGGGTGGGGGGTGATGGGGGGGGCGGGGGCGAGCTGGCGTCGTGGGGCGGGTGGCAGGCTCGGGGCGGGGTGAATAGGGGGCGGGTGGGGGCCGTCCTGATTTGACCGGAAGCGCTTTGCCAAGTAGTACGTCCCTCTCGGAGGATCTCATGGCTCGGAACTCTTCTTTCCTGTCGTCCTTTGCGCTGACCCTCGGCCTCGCCCTGGGGATCGGCCTGGTCTCGGCGCCGATGGTCGGCCTGGTCGGCGCAGCGCCGACGCCGGGCAAGATCGGCGTGATCGACCTCGAGAAGACGCTGTACGAGACCCCGGCGGGCAAGCGCGCCAGCGACGCCTTCGACAAGACTCGCAAGGCCAAGCAGGCCGAGCTCGACAAGCGCCAGAAGGACCTGCAGAAGGCGGCGGCCGAGCTCGACAAGCAGGCCGCGGTGCTCAAGCCCGACGTCCTGACCGAGAAGAAGAAGGTCCTCGAGAAGCAGTTCGTCGAGCTGCAGCAGACCTACATGAAGCTCGAGCGCGACCTGGCCGGCGAGCGGACCAAGCTGGTCCAGGACGTCCTGGCCAAGGCCACGCCGATCATCGAGCAGATCGCCAAGGACGAGGGCGTGATGATGATCCTCGACCACAGCGCGGTCCTGTGGCGCGATGACTCGGTGGATCTGACCGCCAAGTTGAACGCCAAGATGAAGTGACGGCGGCGGCGGCGGCGGTTTGACAGGGGCGGTGTCGGTCGGGTAAGAGACCGCTTCCCCGCCGCTCGGCGGTGGAAGACAAGGAGCTCCCCCATGTACGACACCTCGGACATTCGCAAGGGCCTGAAGGTCCTCCTCGACGGCAACCCGTACAACGTGGTGGAGTTTCAGTTCATCAAGCCGGGCAAGGGCGCGGCCTTCACCCGCACCAAGTTCAAGAACCTCCTCACGGGCGCCGTCATCGAGCGCAACATCCGCTCGGGCGAGAAGCTCGAGCCGGCCAACGTCGAGGAGAAGAACATGCAGTACCTGTACAAGGAGGGCGAGGACCTGGTGTTCATGGACGAGAAGTCCTTCGAGCAGGTCTCGGTCCGCGCCGACATGATCGGCGACGCGGTTGGCCTGATGAAGGACAACCTGGGGTGCACGGTGCTGTTCTTCAACGAGCGCCCGGTCGACGTCACGCTGCCGACCTTCGTGCTCCTCGAGGTCACCGCCTCGGAGCCGGGCGTGCGCGGCGACACCTCGGGCAACGTCACCAAGCAGGCCACGGTCGAGACCGGGGCCACCGTCGCGGTCCCGCTGTTCATCAACATCGGCGACCTGCTCAAGATCGACACGCGCACGCTGGAGTACGTCGAGCGCGTGAACAAGAAGTGATCCGCGGCCGGGTCATCGCCAAGGACGGCGACGACGTCCTGGTGCGCACTGCGCGCGGCGACGTCCGGGTCAAGCACGCGACCGCGGCGCAGCCCGGCGACCTGGTCGAGCTGGCCGGGCCGGGGGCCCCGCTGGTGCGGGTCCGTCGCTATCCGCGGACCGAGTATCCGCCGCGCGGCTCCGAGGTCGGACGCCTCGGACAGACCCGGCGCGGCAACCTCGCGGCCCGCGGCCGGATGATGGCGGCGCTGCGCGAGTTCTTCACGCGCCGCGACTTCGTCGAGGTCGAGACGCCGATCATGGTGCCGTCGCCCGGCCTCGAGGTCCACCTCGCGGCCCAGCCGGCCGGGGGGCGCTACCTCATCACCTCGCCCGAGTACCAGATGAAGCGGCTCCTGGCCGCGGGCATGGAGCGGATCTTCCAGACCTGCAAGTGCTTCCGGGCCGGCGAGGACGGCGTCCACCACCAGCCCGAGTTCACCATGCTCGAGTGGTACCGGGCCTGGGAGGACCTCGACGCCGTCATGCGCGACACCGAGGAGCTGGTCGCCCACGTCGCGACCGCGGTCAACGGCCGGCCCGAGGTCCGGGTCGGCGGTCGTAAGCTGGCGGTCGACGGCCCGTGGCTGCGCATGACCGTCGCCGAGGCGATGTACGACCACGCCGGCATCGCGCTCCGCGGCGACGAGTCGTTGGCCGAGCTGATCGAGCTGGTCACCGCGGCCGGCGTCGACGTCGGCCGCGCCCGTCACTGGGACGACGTCTTCTACTGCGCGTTCGTCGCCCGGGTCGAGCCGGTCCTGGCCTCGATCGATCGGCCGATCCTCCTGTGCGACTGGCCGGCTCCGCTCGCCGCCCTGGCGCGGCGCAAGGACGGCAACCCCGCGGTGGTCGAGCGCTTCGAGGCCTACATCGGCGGCGTCGAGCTGGCCAACGCCTTCGGCGAGCTCACCGACCCCAACGAGCAGCGCGCGCGGTTCGTCGATGATCTCGGGGCCCGGCGCGCCCGCGGCCTGCCGCAATACCCGATCGACGAGAAGCTCCTGGCCGCCCTCTCCGAGGGCCTACCGCCGTGCGCCGGCATCGCGCTGGGCGTCGATCGGCTGGCGATGCTCGTGCTCGGCGCTGCCTCGATCCGCGACGTCATCGCCTTCGCCGCCGACGAGCTGTAGCCGTCGCCCGAGGCCTGTGGTCGTCGGCGGTGGGGATCTGGTGATGACTCCGGAGGTGGAGTGGCATGTGGCCGTCGGCGTGGGCCTGCCCGCAGCGGTCGCCCCCGACGCCGACGCCTCCCCGTTCGCTCTGCATCGGCCTCGCGGCCCCCGAGACCTTCGGACACCTGGGATCGATCCACCCGGGCTGCCCCACCGTCGGAGCTCACGAGGTCGGCGCCTGCGCCGGGTCTCCCTCGCGGGCGGCCGGCCCCCACCTCCTCCGTGCCCTCACCACTATTCCGAGTCGGAGCCCGAACCCGACCCCGACCCCGAACCCGCGTCCGCGTCCGCGTCCGCGCCCGAGCCCGGGCCCGAGCCCGAGTCCGAGTCCGAGTCCGACCCCGAGCCCGAGTCCGAGTCCGAGTCCGAGTCCGAGCCCGAGTCCGAGTCCGAGTCCGAGTCCGAGTCCGAGTCCGAGTCCGAGTCCGAGTCCGAGTCCGAGTCCGAGTCCGCGTCCGCCCGCGGTCGGTTGGTCTGCGTCCACCCGAGGTCCGCGCTGTAGCACTCGGCGCCCCGGAGGGGCGCCGGCGCCCCGGAGGGGCGCGTCTTGGAGAGGAGGCTCGCCGGGGGCGTGACCCCGGCGAGGAGAGGTTTGGTGACATACCTTCGCCCCCCAATGTCGACGGGCCCTTGCAACGATTCCCAACACTTGCAGGGCGGAGAGTGACACCCGATGGCTTCGTGTACCGTGCAGCGTGGCCGGTTCTGGCCGGGCGCGCATGGGGCGGCTGACTGCTCCACCAAGGCCGCGGTCGACCTCGCCCGGGGCGCCCGGGGGGCGTTCCAGTCAAGGAGGCGCCGGCCGGATGGGGCGGATCGCGACCGAACGCCGGCGCCGGCTGGGCGGCGTCCGCGATTGGGGCGGCGTCGGAGGAGGTGGACGGTGCGCGGTGGCTGGGCGGGCGGGCGGGCGGCGGGCTGACAGGCTGGGCGTCGCCGCCGGCCGCGCGGATGAGGAGGACGGCCAGGGTGGCGGCGGTGGCTCGGGCGCCGGCGCCGGCCGCGATGGCGGTGGGAACGGCGCGGAGCTAGCCGCGAGGGTCGTGGGGATCGCGAAAGTCGAGGACGTTCAACAGCCGGGACGGGCGGCTCGCAGGGCGGCGTTGGCTTCGCAGTTCAAGGCAGCCTAGGGCGGTCGCGCGCGGCGCCGACCTAAGGCCCAGGCGTCGCGCCCCCGGTGCTAAGCTGCTAGCGTGGAAAAAGATCAGCAGGTTCGCAAGTGGGTTCTGCAACTGGTTCATGCTCGCGACCGCTACCGCGATGCCACTTTGTCCGTGGAAGACTGGCTGAGGTCATCGACCAGCGGTCTGGTGGACAAGTGGACGATACTCATAGAGGTCTTCGCTTGCGTGTCGGAACAAGTTAGAACAGAGCCCCTGAGAGAGCCCCCTCGGGTCGGATACGACCCCGTCACGGACAGGATCTTCTTCTTCTTCAAGCTAGAACACGCCGGCATTACTGTCGTCGTCTCCGAACGTGGATTGAAGTTCTCAGACGCGGCACTTCTGCCTGACGGCGGAGGCGACCTCTAGCGGTCCGCGTGGCGCCGCGACAAGGCGGTACTCACTGCGGCCCGAGGCGTAGGCTCGCCTGGGCGATGCGGATGGCGACCCACACGGCAAAGGCGAAGACCAAGAGCGCGACGAGCGCGGCGCCGAAGCTCGGCGGCGGTTCGCCGCTCTCGGACTCGTCGGGTTGTGCGGGCGCCAGGTGTTCGGCGCCCGGCGTGTCTGGGGGCGCGGTGAGCGTGCGTGCGGCGTCTGGGCGTGCGGCGACCGGCGCTTCGATGTCGCTCGCCGTGGCCTCGATAGGCGCCGCTTCCGCGGCCGGACGCGCGGGGCTGGGGGCGGCGGTCGGCTGGGCCTGTGCTAGTAGAGGCCAGCACAGGGTCACCAAGCAAGCGACGAGGAGCAAAGGCAACCGGCATCCCGCGTTGGATTCGTGGCGACGTCGGGGCCAGGGCGCGATGGACCTAGGGTCAAGCATGGGCCGCCCCCGTCAGTCCGAGCGGAGTTTGATCGTGACTTGCCATTCGCCAGGCGATTCGAAGCCGCCCTCGATGATGAAGGGGCCATTGATCTCGCGCCGCTTGGGGCCGCGCGCGACGGAGCGCACGACCGCGGCGACCTCGGGCGGGACGAGGGCCGTGATCATCCCAAGTTGCTTCGCGTAGGTGAGCGTGTGCTCCTTCGGCTTGGTGAAGGCCTTCACATTCCAGACACTGACGTACGCGCTGTGAAGCCGGCCATGCTTGTCGTTCATGATCGCGCAGATGGGGCGGTCGAGCCGCGTGTCTTCAAGTTCGTCGCTGGTGGTGAACGAGACGATGCCGTTGGTGTCATCTCGTACGGTCCGGGTCGTGCCGGCGCACTCCTCGGACCAGGCGCGCATGGAGGCGTCATCCCACTTCTTCACCGCCCACGGGTTGGGACGACGGTCGCACGCCGAGAGTGTAGCGAGGGCGCCGAGGAACACGGCGTAGCGGATCATGGAGCGAGGACCTCCCCGAGCGGTAGGCTGTTGATGCCGGTGTAGTCGATGATCGGGGCACCTTCGACCATGGGCCCGAACTGAGCGTCGATCCAGCGGACGAAGTTGTACACCGGACGGTATTGCCCTGGCTTCTTGCCGGGCTGCGAGCCGCGCACGACCTGGGCCGCGCGCAACTCGCCCGCGGGTAGGCGCACCCGGACCGCATCCCAGGTCCCCGACGGCCCAGACAGTCCCAGCTCGTCGGAGATCGTGCGCGGCCGGCCGATCGGATCGATCTGTTGGCCGAAGGCAACCACAAGGGAAGTTAGCCGCGCGACGAAGTACGGCACGTCGAGCTGCTGGACCTTCTTGGTCGCCGCCAGGATCGCCTGGTCGTCGAGATGCTTGGCGGTGGTCTGGACGGTCGCAAGCGCTTCCTTGATCGCCTCAAGGAGGGCGTCCAGCATCGATACGGTGCCTTGGCCCGGGATGGGCTCGGCATGCGATGCGTCCTCCATGGCGCTCTTGAGCTGGTCCTTGGCCTGGCCCAGCACGAGATCGCCCACCGCGGGCATCCCCGGAATGGCCGCGCCGAGGGCCTTGTCCAGGGCACCGATTGCGATGTCGACGACCAGTGACCGGGCCTTCTGCTCTTCCTTGATCATCGACTCCAGCGGCTCCTTGACCTTCTCGGTCGCCCGCTTGAACTCTCCGTGCGCTGCAGTGCACGCTCGGTAGAAGTCTCCTCTGGCCTCGACCCGGCGCGCGTCACCGAGGGCGCAATCTTCGGGGCGCTCCACGTCGCTTCCCGGCGGGCATGCCTCGAAGGCGAAGCGGACGACGTTGGCCTGCTCAAGGTTCGCCGGCGGCGACCAGCCGATGGGCCGGGCGATGGCGGCGACGGTGTCGAGCATGCGGTTCATCGCGTCGACCTCGGAAACGTTGGCGAGGTGGGTCACGAGCGCAGCGGGGCTGGAGCTGGCCGCGCGGCCGGTGGCGCCGGGGGCGTCGGCGGTGGCCCGGGCGATCTCGAGCACGACCCGGGTCACGTTGTTCAGGGCATCGAAGATCACGGGGCGGTTGCTGCCGAGGGCCTGCGACTCCTCGCGGCCCTCGTGATCCCGCTGGCGAATGGCGTTAGGCATGGCGGCTTGATGCGCGACCGCGGCCTTGAGGACCCCGATCGGCTCGATGGTAGCCCCGAGAATGTGGACGACCTCGCGCGCCGCGATGTGGGCTTCGAGCTTGCCGCTCTGCCACTGCGCGAGCACGCGCTCTGCCTTGGCCTTCGCGATCTCGAGGTCGGCCGTCGCTTCCGCGATGCGGGCGACGCCAGGCGACACGTTCAACAGACCGCCGGCGATATCACCAAGCTCGGCTTCCTTGGCGCCCTTGCGTTGCACCGCGGAGGTGCCGCCGCCGCCCGGGCCGGCGGCGAGGAGGTCCGCGGCGGGCTGGCCGGCGACGACGAGATCGGCGACGGCGTCGGCGTGGCGCTCGTAGGGGTCGCCGACCTGGCCGACGCCGCCGTGCAGCTGGACGCCGGCCTGCTGCTGGAAGACGTGGGCGGCCTCGTGGGCGGCGGTGTGGAGGTCGGGCGCGGAGGCAAAGGCGACGCTGTCGCCGGTGGCGTAGGCGGTGGCGCCCATGGCGGCGGTGGCCTCGGTGGCGGGGCCGCCGACGTGGGCGCGGATGCCGGAGACGTCGTTGTCCGGGCCGAAGGAGCGCTGGATGGCCTCGGCGTGAGGCAGCGCGGTGGATGCGCCCGACAGGCCGCGGAGAGCGGCGGTGTGAACGGCGATCACGTCGTCGGGGAAGATGCCGTCGGCCTCGGCGGCGAGCTGGACGGGATCGAGGTGGACCGCGCAGGAGTCGAAGACCCCGAAGGTCATGGCCGAGCTTGACGTCGCGACCCCGGGCGGCTCTTGCTGCGACGACTCCTGCGACTCCTGCGACGACGGCTCATCGCTGCGCCGTTGGACAAGGCCGTAGCGCCGCTGCACATGCGACGACTTGCCGGGGCTGGGCGTGTGCCCCAGGCCGTCGCCGCTGGTTGGGCCGCGCCCACCGTTCGAAGGTCCTTTCTGATCGCGATCCGACATGTCTCCTCCTGGTACGCCAACCGGCGCGGGGTTCGATCTGACGAGAGACGGGAGCTGGCGAGGTGATGGAGCGGCTAGGGCCGCAAGCAGAGGGCCTGAGCGCGGACCATTGCGGTGCCGACGGTCGACTGGTTGCCGTAGAGGCAACGCCATCCCTGCCCGGGTGAGGCGGCATCGCGAGGACCGATGCCGCTTTCCTTGAGGAACACTTGCTGAGCGGTCTCGTCTTGCTCGATGTAACAGCTTCCGCCAAGCAGGATCTCGTCTGTGGGGCAGCTGATCGCGGCAAGGGCTTGGGAAGCAAGCGGAACGGTCACAAGTCCGCCCTCAACGCGATGCATGCGCTCGAGTGTGATCGGCGGCTCGGCCGCCGGACAGTTGCACGCGCCAGCGTCGGCATCTGCTGGCGTCGGGGAGTCATCGCTGCACGCGACGACAATTAGCGCGCCTGCGAGGGCAGAAGCGAGGATCAAGACAAGGCGCTTCATAGTCAGTTCTCCGTTGTCGACCAAGCAAAGGGGTTGGTGAGTGTGCGCGTTTCGAGCGTGTTGACTGAGGACGATGAGCCCGCACTGAACGTGGCCTTGGCAGCGGAGGACCAACGCGCCTCGAGCACGGTCGGCACGGCCGGCGACACCGGCGCCAGTGTCAACCCCGCGCTGGCGACGAAGCGGTGCTGCTCGTAGGTGGTGATCTCGCGGCAGCTCGGGTTGGCGTTGGGGCCGAAGGCGACCCAGCGGGTACACCGCTCGCTGTCGACGCCGGCGTAGCTGCTCGTGACGCTGCGGAAGTTCGGGGGCGCGGCGTCGATGGTGGTCAGCTCGGCGTAGGGTCCGGGAGACTCGGGACGCAGGTCGGGGAACCCTCGCAGGCCAATGACCACGGCGCGACGCACGCCGGGCATGATCTCGTACTCGTCGGGGTCGCAGCCGCCGCACGGCGCGACGGCCGCGTCGGTGACGCCGGTGGTGGTGACCTCGAACAGCCCGACGTAGGGCACCCAGCCGTCGTTGACCCGCGGCGGGCCGTCGGCGGCGACGGTCATGGGCTGGTTGGTGCGAACGGCGTCGGCGGGCAGCGCAGGCACGAAGGCCGAGCCGCACAGCGGATCGAGAGGACCGGCGAGGGGATCGCACGTCGGCCCCGACACGGTGCGCACGCCGATCGCCTTGGGGTGCGTGCGGAAGGTGCGGCTGACGGTCGGGACCGGCGGGCGCGGTGCGCTGACGGTGACGTAGGCCGGATCGGGCGTGACGTTGTGGATCCAGACTTCGAGGACGGCGGCGCGCGCGGTGCCGTTCAGCAGCTCGGCCATGCGCGCGTCAGCGGTGGAGGTGTTGTCGAGCTTGTAGTCGTCGCGCAGGGTCAGGACGGTGGAGGAGCGCACCGCCTCGCGGGCCTGCTGCACGACCTTCATCGGCGGGCCGAACGGCCGGTAGGTGAAGCAGCGCGCGACCGACGCCGCCTGACCGAGGCGATCGCGCGCGGTGAAGGTGACGGTGAACACACCTTCCTGGACCGCGCCCGGGACGCCGATGGGCGGGACGGCCGCGGCGCCGTCACGCCGCAGAT
>JAGPCY010000036.1:0-5160 GCA_018057825.1 Kofleriaceae bacterium
GGGGGGGCTTTTTTGGGGGGGTGCGTGTGGGGGGGGGCGCTCGTGGGGGGGGGTGCCTGGGGGGGGGGGACCCTGCTGGGGGGGGGCCTTCTGGGGGGGGGCGGCCTTCTTGGCGGGGGCCTTCTTGGCGGGCGCGGTCTTCTTCGAGGAGGCCTTCTTCGGCGGCGCCTGCTCCGCCGCCTGCCCAGCCCCCTGCCACACGCCGATCAGCGCGCCCTGCGGGTCGAGGAAGACGGCGAGCCAGCCCATGCCCGGCACCTCCATCTTCGGCACCACGATCGTGGCGCCGTGGGCGGCGGCCTTGGCCACCGTCTGGTCGACGTCATCGACGCCGACGTAGGCGGTCCACGAGGTCGGCTGCTCGGGGGACTGCTTCGGCCCCATGCCGCCGCCGACGCCGTCGCCGACGAAGATGCCGGTCCAGTTGAGGGCCGGGACATCCTGGAACTTCCAGTCGAAGACCGCGCCGTAGAACGCCTTGGCCGCGGCCACATCACCAGTCGTGAGATCGAGATGGACGAACGGGTTCCCCATGGCTCGATACTACGCGATGGCGCCGGGCTGTGGTCGTCGCCCGGCCACGGTCGCGCCCGCCGGGCCGTGCGGATCGTCCTTCCACGCAACCTACGTAAGCCGGCATCCTGTGCTGGCACTTCGATTACCATCCGTGGGGCGATCGGCTGAGCCGTTCGCGGGCCCCCAGGGCTCTACCCCATGACCGTGGCCGTGCTCGCCCTCCGCCCAACCTCGCCCGCCCGGGTGCTCGACGCCACCGGCGCGGTCGCGGTCGCCGACGCCGAGCTGGTGACGCGCGCCCGGGGCGGCGACGCCTGGGCCGAGGAGATGATCTACCGGCGCCACGCGCCCCAGGTCGCCGCCATCGCCCGGCGGCTCTTGCGCGATCCGGTCGAGGCGGCCGACATCGTCCAGGACACCTTCTTGATCGCCTTCCACAAGCTCGCGACCCTGACCGAGCCTGCGGCCCTGCGGGGCTGGCTGGCGCGGATCGCCGTGTCGCGGGTCCACCGCCGGTGGCGTTGGCGCAAGGTCCGGTTCTGGGCCACCACCAGCTCCGACGACGAGGGCCTGGCCGAGGTCGCGGACGCCGGGGTCTCGCCCGAGCGGCGGACCGAGCTGGCGCTGGTCGACGGCGCGCTGCGCGGCCTGCCCGACAAGCTGCGGGTGCCGTGGGTGCTGCGCCACGTCATCGGCTACTCCCTCGACGAGGTCGCCACCGCGTGCGACTGCTCGCTGGCCAGCGTGAAGCGCTACCTCACGCGGGCCGAAGAGGCGATCGCCTCGCACTGCGGCGCGGAGGTGGCCCATGGCTGAGCGCGCCCCGATCGAGCGCGAGCTGACCCCGGCCCTCGACGAGGCCGAGCTGGCCCAGGTCTGGCGCCGGGTCCGCGACGTCCAGGCGACGCGCCGGGCGGTGCCGCGGCGCCGCCTGTACCAGGGGATCGCCGTCTGCGCCCTCGCGGTCGCGGCGGTCGCGGTGGTCGTGGCCTGGCCGCGGTCCCGGGTCGCCCCCGGCGCCCTGGCCGGCGAGGTCGCGCTCGCGCCCGGCGCCCAGCTCGCCGAGCCGCGGACGATCGCCCTGGCCGACGGGTCGCACCTCGAGCTGGCGACGGCCGCGCGCCTCGAGGTGCTCGCCAACGAGGGCGACAAGTTCGTCACCGCGGTCCGGCGTGGCCGGGTCCGGTTCGACGTCCGGCCCGGTGGGCCGCGCCGCTGGGTCGTCGAGACCGATCTGGCGACCGTCGAGGTCGTGGGGACCGCGTTTTCCGTGGATCGCGGCGCAGGTGCGCTAGCCGTGGAAGTCGAGCGCGGGGTCGTCCTGGTCCGCGGCGAGCGGGTCCCGGGGCGGATCGTGCGCCTGACGGCGGGCCAGCGGATCGAGGTCGCGGACGTCGTGGCGCTGGCGCCGCCGGGGCCGATGGAGCCGCCGCCGGGTCCGCCGCTGTCGGTCGAGCCGCCGCCGGGTCCGGGGCCGATCGAGCCGCCGCTGTCGGTGGCGCCGCCGCTGCTGATGGAGCCGCCGCCGGGTCCGCCGCCGCCGACGGCGATCTCGCCCCGGCTGCCTCCGCGGCCGGTCGCGCCGCCGGTGGCCGCCCGGGTGCCGGCGCGGATCGAGGCTGGGCCGCTCGAGGCTGGGCCGCTCGCGCCGCCGTCGGTCGAGCCGCCTCCCGCGCCGATCCCGGTCGACATCGTCGCCCGCGCCGACGAGCTGGTCGGCGCCGGCCGCGCCGCCGAGGCCGCCGCCGAGCTGACCGCGTACCTGGCGACCGCGCCGGCCGACACCACGGCGGGCCTGGCCGCGTTCCTCCTCGGTCGCATCGCCCGCGACCGCCTGGGCCAGCCCGGTCGCGCCGCCGAGGCCTTCACCCGAGTCCTGGCGATCGGCAGCCCGCGGGCGATCCAGGCCGACGCCCTGGCTCGCCGCGCCGAGGCGCTGGCCGCCGACGGACAGGCGGCCGCTGCCCAGGCCGCGGCCCGCGACTATCTGGCTCGCTACCCGGCGGGACCGCGCCGCGGCGCGATGGCGGCTCTGGCCGGCCCGTGAGGCGGGTCCGCGGGCTGGCGGTGGTCGCGCTCGGCGCTGGCGCCGCCGTGGCCCAGGCCCAGCCCGACGTCACCGTCGACGGTTGCCCGTTCTCCGTCGAGCAGCTCCGCGCCGCCCTGGCCCGCGAGGCCGCGCCGACCCCGGTCGCGGTCCGCTGCCAGGCCGATGGCACCGCCATGCTCACCGTCGGTGGCGACCGGCCCGGCGCGCGCGCGGTCGATCTGCGCGACGTCCCTCCCGCCCTGGCCCCGCGCGTGATCGCCCTCGTCGCCGCGACCGCGCCGACCGACGAGCCGCCCCCGCCGCCGCCCCCGCCGCCGTCGCCCGAGGATACGGTCCGCGCGCCCGCCGACGCGGCGATCTTGCCGCGACCGCTGCCACCTCCACGTCCTCCGCGCCGCGCCGCGTTCCTCACCGGCGTCGAGCAGTGGCGCCTGGGCGCGGTCGCGCAGGTCGGCGTGCGCGGCTACGGCGAGCAGCCGCTGTGGCAGCTCGGCGCGGGCGCCACCTTCGGCGCGCTCGCGGTCACCGCGCAGTTCTCGGGCGCCGGCCTCGAGCATCGCCTCGGCACCGTCCGCGCGCGCACCTACGGGCTGGCGATGACCACCCAGCTCGCGTGTACGGCGACGCGGCCGGCCCTGTGCCTCGGCGCCCACGCCGAGCTGGCCTGGCAGGCGATCGACGCGACCCCGACCTCCCCGGGGACCATGGCCGCCACCCTCGCTGCGCCCGCGGTCCACGGCGCGGGCTCGCTGTCCTTGGCCCTGCCGATGCGCGCCTACGAGGTCGCGGTCACGGCCGCGGTCGGCGGCGGCTCCGGGGTGGTCGCGCGGGTGAACTCGGCCGAGGTGCTGCGCCTGACCGGGTGGACCATGGGCGCCGGCGTCGAGGTGCGACGGTGAGGTGGCCGGCGATCGTGGCGATGGTCGCCGGGTGCGTCACCGCCGACGGCGACGTGCTGTCGGTGGGCGCGCTCCTGACCAACTGCGAGCAGGTGCCGGGGCGTCAGAGCGACGATCAGGCCTGCAACTTCACCGAGGTGTGCGCGGTACCGGATCCGAGAGACCCCGCGTGCTGCCAGACCTTCGTGTCGTGCCGCGATGGGCTCCTGCAGTTCGACCCGTACTGCAGCCCGAACTGCCGGAGCTGCGTCGACGACAGCGCCTGTCCGCCGGGGATGGCGGTGTGCGACGGCAATCAGTGCGTGGCCTGCACCGACCCCGGGATGTGCGAGCCGTGCCCGGCAGGGCTCGCGCCCCTGGTCCGCAACGGTTGCCGGACCTGCGCGTGCGCACCCCCGACGGAGTGCGCGGTCGGGGGCCCGTGCCCCAACGGCGAGCAGTGCTACCCGGGCATGGTGTGCGCGCCCGGGTGTAGCCCGGCCGACGCCGGGTGTTGCGCCAACGTGTGCGCGGCCACCGGCTGCCCGAGCCCGGCGCCGCTCGGCTGCGATACCGCCTGCGCCGACCCGACCTGCACCGAGGGCTGTGTCACCACCGCCTGCGAGTGTGTCGACGCCCGCTGGGTGTGCCGCGCCGGCTGCGGCCAGCGCAGCGGCGTGTGTTTTCAGCCGACGTGAGGTCTCGGCCTCGGCCTCGGCCTCGGTCTCGGTCTCGGCCGCGGTCTCGGTCTCGGTCTCGGTCTCGGCCTCGGCCTCGGTCTCGGTCTCGGCCTCGGTCTCGGTCTCGGTCTCTACGGCTCGCTGAGCCGAAATCGCCGGCGCGCGGCTCTCACCTGCATCACCAGGAGGTTCCATGTCTCGCACCCCGACCACTGCGCTGGCGCTCGTCGCCGCGGCCTGGCTCTCAGGCTGTACCCTCTACACCGACGATAACTCGTCCGACTCGACCGGCGATGCCGACGTCATCGGCACCTGCGTCCGCGACACCATCGCCGAGTGCTACCTGCAGCAACTCCCGGCCGAGGTGTGCGCGCAGCTCGTGATCGATCGCTGCAACCTGGGCGGCGACGAGCCCGACACCGGCGACTGCTACGCCGACACCTTCGCCGACTGCACCGACGCCGGCGGCGATCCGATGAGCTGCGATCTGCGGGCCCGCGAGGCCTGCGACGATCCCAACGACTGCGTCGCCCAGCGCCTCGAGGAGTGCCTGGCCGGCGGCGGCGATCCCGCGAGCTGTCAGGCCTACGCGAACGAGACCTGCGGTGGTGGACCGTGCCCGCCCGGCGCCCCGTCGTGCGGCAGCGACTGCCTCGGCCAGGCCTTCGAGGAGTGCCTGGCCCGGGGCGGCGACCCGATGACGTGCCGCGAGCACGCCGAGCTGGTGTGCTCGGGCGAGCCGCCGCCGCCGCCGCCCAACTGCTTCGACGAGGTGTTCTACCGCTGCCTGGCCGAGATCAATGATCCGGCGCTGTGCTCGGAGCGGGCGACCCTCGCGTGCGACGGGACCGGCCCGGATCCGAGTGACCCGACCTGCGTCGAGCGCGAGGTCCGGTCTTGCCTCGAGCGCGGTGGCGACCCGATGACGTGCCAGGCGCGGGCCGAGGCGATCTGCGGTGGCGAGCCGCCGCCGCCGCCGCCGAACGATCCGACCTGCCTCGAGCGCGAGCTGCGGGCGTGCGCCGCGGCCGGTGGC
>JAGPCY010000036.1:5260-84220 GCA_018057825.1 Kofleriaceae bacterium
TGCGGGCGTGCGCCGCGGCCGGTGGCGACCCGATGACGTGCCAGGCGCGGGCCGAGGCGATCTGCGGTGGCGAGCCGCCGCCGCCGCCGCCGAACGATCCGACCTGCCTCGAGCGCGAGCTGCGGGCCTGCGCCGCGGCCGGTGGCGACCCGATGACGTGCCAGGCGCGGGCCGAGGCGATCTGCGGTGGCGAGCCGCCGCCGCCGCCGCCGAACGATCCGACCTGCCTCGAGCGCGAGCTGCGGGCGTGCGCCGCGGCCGGTGGCGACCCGATGACGTGCCAGGCGCGGGCCGAGGCGATCTGCGGCGGCGGGCCGAGCTACCCCTGAGGGCCGACCACGACCAGGCAGATCTCCTCGAGGGTCCGCCCGTCGAGGAGCCCGGCCGCGACCGCCCCCAGGGTCGCGGCTGACGGCAAGGCCGGGACCGCGCCGACCGTGTAGACCACGGCGGCGCGGACGAGTTCCGGATCGAGGATGACGTCGGCGTCGAGGGCGGTCACCAGGGTGCCGCCGCGGATCCAGCCGCGCTCGAGGGCCACCGGACCGCGCGCGACGACGATGTCGCAGGCGCAGGCCGCGGCCAGCCCGACCACCCGGCCGCCGACCGCCTCGGCGGTGCGGGCCGCCACCACCGGGCTGCCGTCGAAGATCCGCAGCTCGCGGGGGGCCGCGTAGGCGCGCTGCGCGGCCAGGATCGCCGGCGCCAGCTCGCGCAGGCCGATGAGGCCCATGGTCCGCGGCGTGCCGACGGCCAGGAACTTGGCGGCCACGGCGGCGATCCCGGCGACCCCGGCGGCGCCGCTCGGCGGCGGCGGCGCGGTGCGGCCCAGCGCCAGCGCGCCGAGGTGGACCTCGACGGCGTCGAGCCAGCCGCGCGCGATCGCGGGGTCGATGACCGGCGGGTACGAACGATCGGGATCCATCGCGGCAGGGTAGCGGAGTTGCGGGCGCGGCGGTGACGGCTAGCTTGCGGCATGACCGACTCGCTGGCCGGCCTCTCCTGGGACGACGGCTTCGTGCGCGCGCTGCCCGGCGCCCCCGACGGTGGTCCGGGCTCGCGCCAGGTCCCCGGCGCGTGCTGGGCCGCGGTCGCGCCGACGCCGGTGCCGGCGCCGCGGCTCCTGGCGTGGTCCGACGAGGCCGCCGCGCTCCTCGGCTTCACCGCGCCGCCCGCCGATCGCGCGGCCACCGCGCGGGTCCTCGGCGGCAACCAGGTCCTGCCGGGGATGCGCCCCTTCGCGCTGGGCTACGGCGGTCACCAGTTCGGGTCCTGGGCCGGCCAGCTCGGCGACGGGCGGGCGCTCACCCTCGGCGAGGTCGTCGGCCCGTCGGGCCGCTGGGAGGTCCAGCTAAAGGGAGCGGGCCCGACGCCGTACTCGCGGCGCGCCGACGGCCGCGCGGTCTTGCGCTCGTCCTTGCGCGAGTTCGTGTGCAGCGAGGCCATGCACCACCTCGGGGTCCCGACCACCCGCGCCCTCGCGCTGGTCGCGACCGGCGCCGAGGTCGTCCGCGACATGTTCTACGACGGTCGTCCGCGCGCCGAGCCGGGCGCGATCGTCACGCGCCTGGCCCCGACCTTCGTGCGGTTCGGCAACTTCCAGCTCCACGCCTGGCGCGAGGAGCCGAAGCTCCTGGCCGCCCTGGTCGAGCACGTCGTGTCGACCCACTTCTCCGAGCTAGGGCCGCCGGGTCCGTCGACCTACGCCGCGTGGTTCGCCGAGGTCGCGCGCCGGACCGCGATCATGATCGCGCACTGGATGCGGGTCGGCTTCATCCACGGGGTGATGAACACCGACAACATGTCGATCCTCGGCGTCACCCTCGACTACGGCCCCTACGGCTGGCTCGATCCCTTCGACCCCGACTTCACGCCCAACACCACCGACTTCGCGAATGGTCGCTATCGGTTCGCCCATCAGCCCGGGATCGCGCAGTGGAACCTGGCCCAGCTCGCGCGGGCGCTGCGCGGGTTCTGCGACGACCGCGCGCTGACCGCGGGCCTCGAGGTCTACCGCCTGACCTTCGCGCGCGCCTACCGCCACGCCATGGTCAGCAAGCTCGGGTTGACCTGGGGCGGGGCGGCCGATCGCGACGGCCTCGCCGACGGCGACGACGAGGGCGACGATCAGCTCTGGCGCGACGCGCTCGCGCTCATGGCCCGGGTCGAGACCGACTTCACGCTGGCCTTCCGCGCCCTGGGCGCGATCGACCTCGACGGCGCGGCCGGGCGCTCCGACGCCGCGCTGGTGGCGCCGCTCACCGAGGCGTTCTACCAGCCGCCGCCCCCGGCGGTGGTCGAGGCCTGGGCGGCCTGGCTGCGCCGCTACGCCGGGCGCGCCGCCCGCGAGCCCGGCGGCGAGGCCGCGCGTCGAGCTCGGATCGCCGCGACCAACCCGGCCTTCGTGCCGCGCAACTACCTGGCGCAGCGCGCGATCGACGCCGCCACCGCCGGCGACCTCGCGCCCCTCGAGCGGCTCCTGGCCGCGGCCCGGGCGCCGTACGACGACGTCCCCGACCTCGCCGACCTGCGGGCGCGCCGCCCCGAGTGGGCCCGCAACGCGCCCGGCTGCGCCGCGCTGTCGTGTAGCTCGTAGCGCGGCGCCGGAGGCTTCGGTACCGTCGGGGCGTGAACGAGAACACGCTGTGGTACATCGGGATCAACGGCAACCAGCAAGGGCCGCTGACCGCCCCGCAGGTGATCAACCTGATCCGCGCCGGTCAGCTCGCCCAGACCGCGTACGTCTACGGGCCGAGCCTGGCGGCGTGGACGCCGATCGCGCAGGTGCCGTGGTTCGCCCAGGCCTTCGCCGGGGTCGCGCCGCCGCCGCCGCCGCCGCCGCCCGGCCCAGCCCCGGTGCCGCTGGCCGTCGACGTGATCGACTACGACATCCGCGGTGAGGAGATGCAGTTCGTCGAGATCACCCTCGATCCCAACGAGGCCGCGGTGGCCGAGGCCGGCGCGTTCTTCTACATGGATCCCGGGATCGAGATGACGACGGTGTTCGGCGATGGCACCAAGCCGGCCGAGCAGGCCGGGTTCTTCGCCAAGGTGGTGGCGGCCGGCAAGCGGGCGATGACCGGCGAGTCGCTGTTCATGACGATCTACGAGAACCGCGCGGCGGCGCGCCGCAAGGTCGCCTTCGCGGCGCCGTACCCCGGCAAGATCGTCGCGATGGATCTGGCCAGCCTGGGCGGCGTGCTCTTGTGCGAGAAGGACGCGTTTCTGTGCGCGGCCCGCGGCATCAAGGTCGGCATCGCCTTGCAGAAGAAGATCGGCGCCGGGCTGTTCGGCGGCGAGGGCTTCATCCTGCAGAAGCTCGAGGGCCACGGCCTGGCGTTCGTCCACGCCGGCGGCACGATCGTCGCCCGCGAGCTGGCGGCGGGCGAGACCCTGCGCGTCGACACCGGCTGTCTAGTGGCCTTCGAGCCGCGGGTCAACTACGACATCCAGTGGGTCGGCGGCCTGAAGAGCGCGCTCTTCGGCGGCGAGGGCCTGTTCTTCGCGACCCTGACCGGGCCCGGCAAGATCTGGCTGCAGTCGCTGCCGTTCGCGCGGCTCGCGCGGCGCATCGTCGCCGCCGGCGTCCTCGGTGGACCCGGTGAGGGATCGGTCCTCGGCGGGCTGGGCACCGGCGATTGAGCGGGCTGGGCACCGGCCCGGTGACCGCCGGCGCGATGGCGCCACGGTCGGGGTGACAGCCGCGGCGCTGGACCCGCGCGGGCGGGCCACCTGCGGTGGGCAACGGTTGGCATCGGGCGTGCTGAAGCGTCCGGGCGCGAAACGATCGCCGCGGTGGCTACTCCATCCGGCGCGAATCGTCCCTTCGCGTCGTGAGGCCCGCCGTGCAGCTCCAACCACAAGTCGTCATCACCGGCCTCGGGCTGGTCTGTCCCCTCGGAAACTCGGTGCCCGCGGCGCTGGCCAACGCCCGCGCCGGCGCCACCGGCATCCGCCCGTATCAGTCGCGCTGGTGCGATCCGGCTCAGCCCCACCTGCACCAGCGGGTCGGCGGCACCGTGGTCGGCTTCGAGCCCGACGTGGTGCTCGAGCCCCGGCTGGCCGCGCGCCATGAGCCGGCGACGCTGTTCGCCCTGGCCGCCGCCGATGAGGCCCTGGCCCAGGCCGGGCTGGCCGGCGAGACCGGCGACCGCGACCGCTTCGGCTGCGCGATCGGCGCCGGGCTGGCCGGGGCCGAGCTGTGGCACCGCGCGCTCCACGCCGCCTACGCCCTCGATCGCACCGACGAGATCGCGCGCATGGCGGCGATCCAGATCACCGGCACCGCGGTGACCGGCGCGCTCGCGATCCGCCACCGCCTGCGCGGCCCGAGCCTGGGCGTCGCCAACGCCTGCGCCTCGGGCACCAGCGCGATCGCCCTGGGCGCCGATCAGATCCGCATGGGCCGCGCCGACGTGATGGTGGTGGGAGGCTGCGAGTCGAGCATGCGTGGCCTCCTCACCTACGCCTCGTTCGTCGACGCGGGCATGAACCCGACCCGCGATCCGGTCGGCGCGTGCGCGCCGTTCGCCGCCGGGCGGCGCGGCTTCGTCCTCGCCGAGGGCGCGGCGGTCCTGGTGCTCGAGCGCCTCGACCTGGCGCTGGCCCGCGGCGCCCGGATCCTCGGCGTGGTCGCCGGCTCGGCGATGGTCAACGACGCCCACCACGTGATCAGCCCCGACCCGAGCGGCGCCCCGTGGGCCCGGGCGATCGAGCTGGCGCTGGCCGACGCCGGCGCCACCGCGGCCGAGGTCGACGCGGTGTCCGCCCACGGCACCGGCACGCCTCAGGGCGACGTCGCCGAGACCCGGGCGCTGCGCCGGGTGCTGGGCGCGCGCGCCGAGCAGGTCCCGGTGTCGGCCACCAAGTCGATGCACGGTCACGCCTTCGGCGCCGCCGGGGCGATCGAGACCGCGCTGGCGGTCGCGGCGATGGCCGAGGACGTGGTGCTGCCGACCATCAACCTGCACGTCGCCGATCCGGCGTGCGACCTCGACTACGTCCCGCACCGCGCGCGCCGTCACCCGATCGAGGTCCTGGTCAAGACCGGCTTCGGCGCCGGTGGCGTGTCGACCGCGCTGGTGGTGCGGCGGACGCCGCGCCCATCGGTGCGGCGGGGCGTCGGCCCGCGCGCCGCCGTCGACGCGGTCGCCGACTCCTTCGCGTTCTGAAGCCCGCGGGCGCGCCGTGCGCCCCCGAACCCACGCGCCGTCGTGGCCCCGCGCGATCGCGCGCCGTCACCTGCCCTTGTCCTCGGAGGTCGTGTGCTCAACCCCGTCTCGCTCGAAGCCCCTCCTGTCGCGGCCGCGCCGCTCACCGTCTCGACCGCGCTGGTCGAGGCCCTCGTTCGCCTCGGCGTCACCCACGCCTTCGGCGTCATGGGCGGCGCGATCGCGCCGTTCTTCCACGCCGTCGCGCACAGCGCGATGACCGCGCTGCATCTGCGCCACGAGAGCGGCGCGACCTTCGCGGCGGTCGAGGCGTCGCTCGCCAGCCGGCGACCGGTCTTGGTCTTCACCACCGCCGGCCCCGGCTTGACCAACGCCGTGACCGGCCTCCTCGCCGCGCGCTGGGAAGGTGCCCACGTCATCCTGGTGTCGGCCGCGACCTCGGCGGTCAACCGCGGTCGGATCGCGACCCAGGAGACCATCGCGCCGCTCGACGGGCTCCTGGCCGGTGCGGGTGGCGGTCACCTCGCGGTCACGATCGAGCACCCTCGGCAGGTACCGCAGGTCATGAGCCAGCTCGCGATCGGCCTGGCCCGGCCCGGCGGCTTCGTCGCTCACCTCAGCCTGCCGATCGACGTGCAGGGCGCGCCGTGTCCGCGCCTGGCGCCGCCGCTGGTCGGCGACGGTCTGGCCCCGCGGTGCGCGCCGACGACGGTCGCCGGCCACGCCGCGCGGTTCGCCGCCGAGCCGCCGGTCGTGTGGCTCGGCTTCGGCGCCCGCCACGCCGCGGCGCCGATCCGCGCGCTGGTCGAGCGCCTCGGCGCTCGCGTGATGTGCTCGCCGCGCGCCAAGGGCATCTTCCCCGAGGACCACCCGCGGTACCTCGGCGTCACCGGCGTCGGCGGCCACGCCCGCGTCGGCGAGGCCCTGGCCGCGGCCCGGCCCCGCCACATCCTGGTCCTCGGCACCCGCCTCGGCGAGTCGACCAGCTTCTGGTCCGACGAGCTCACCCCCCGCGACAGCTTCATCCACGTCGACGTCGACGCCGCGGTGTTCGGCCGCGCCTACCCCCACGTCGCGACCGAGCCGGTGCTGGCCGAGCTCGGCGCCTACTGCGCCGGGCTCCTGGCCGCGCTCGGTCCCGCGCCCGACGTCGCCGCGTCGGTGGTGCGCCCCTCGCTGCGCGCGGCGCCGCGACCGCGGCCGAGCGGACCGGTCCGCCCCCAGCACCTGATCGACGAGCTGCAGCGGGTGGTCGTCGACGGCAGCGACGCCTGGCTCATGGCCGAGAGCGGCAACGCGTTCTGCTGGGCCAACCACTACCTGCGGGTGCCGGCGCCCGGCCGCTACCGGGTGTCGACCGGGTGGGGCTCGATGGGCCACGCCGCGACCGGCGTGGTCGGCGCCGCCCTGGCCCGCGGCGGCAAGGCGGTGGCGCTGCTCGGCGACGGCGCGATGTTGATGCAGAACGAGCTCCACGCTGCGGTCCAGCACCGGGCCGACGCGCTGTGGGTGATCTTGAACGACGCCAGCTACCTGATGTGCGCCCAGGGCATGCGGGTCATGGGCTGGGAGCCGTTCTCGTGCGAGCTGCCGCCGGTCGACTTCGCGGCGCTGGCGCGGGCGGTCGGCGCCGGCGGCGAGGTCGTGACCACCGAGGCGGAGCTGGGGCCGGCCCTCGAGCGCGCGATGGCGGCCCGCGGACCGTGGGTCCTCGACGTCGCGATCGACGCTCGCGAGCTGCCGCCGTCGGGCGCGCGCAACAAGAGCCTCATGCAGCAGGGGTACAAGTCGTGACCGCCGCCCACGCCTACGCCGACGCCCTGGCCTCGCTCCACGACGCCGGCGCGGTCCGGGTCCCGCCGTGGCAGGCGCTCGTCACCGCGCTGGCGTCGATCCGCCCCGACGGGATCGGCGCCACGATCGACTGGCTGGTCGCGCACCGCGCCGAGCTCGAGGCCGCCTACGCCGGTGGCCGCGACGGCAAGCTCGCCCTGCCGGTCTTGCCGCCGGCGATGCACTTCCAGCCCGAGATCGGCTACCTCGATCGCGGGCGCGACGACCACGCCCTGCGCGAGCGCTACCTGTTCGTCGATCTGGTCGGTCGCCGCTCGTTCTCGCAGGTCGCGATCTACGCCATCGCGGGCCTCGAGCTGTCGGCCGACGACGCCGCGTTCCTCGACGGTTTCGGCATCGCCAACCTGCTGGTCGATCCGCGGGCCTGGCCGATGGCGGTGACCCGGCGGGTCGCGGCCCGCGGCGGTGGCCACGCCGCCGCGGTGACCGCGGGCACGGCGATGATGAGCACCTCGGTCCTGGCCGGGGCCGCGGCCGCCGACTGCGCGCGGTTCTTGCGGCGGGTCGACGCCGCCGGGCGCGAAGGGCAGCCGCCGGCCGCGGTGGTGGCCGACGTCCTGGCGCGTCGCCAGCGGGTCATGGGCTTCGGCCGACCGCTGGTCGGCCCCGACGAGCGGGTCCCGGTGATCGAGCGGCTCCTGGCTGACGCCGGGCGCGCGACGCTGCCGTTCGTCACGCTCCTGCGCGAGGTCGACGCCGCCTTCGCCGCCGGCAAGGGCCTGCGCAGCACCGCGGCGGCGTGGGCCGCGGCGATCCTCTCTGACTTCGGGTTGTCGCCCGACGCGGTGCAGGCGGTGTCGAACTTCTGGGTCTCGGTGTGCGTGTCGGCGCAGGCGCTGTACTCCGGCGAGCGCGCGGTGGCCGAGGAGGCGTGACGTCGGGCGGACACGGTGGGCGGATGTAGGGCGCTGGCCGTCGAGGATCGCGTCCGCTCCCGCGATCGCGCGCGGGTGTCACGCGATCGCGCGTGGTATCGTCAGAGCAGTGCGGGCCGCGACGTTCGTTCTGTGCGCCGCGCTGGCCGGGCTGGGCGCCGCGTCGGCGCGCGCCGACGTGATCGACGAGGAGGCGCGCCAGCTCGCGACCGCGTCGGCCTACAAGCGTCGCCTCGCCGCGGTGCTGATCCTCGCCAAGCACGACGACGGCCGAGCGGTGCGGGCCCTGGCCGAGGCCCTGCGCCGCGATCGCGAGGTGCAGATCCGGCGGGTCGCCGCCCTCGGCCTCAGCAAGGCGGTGACCGCGGCGACGCCGGTGACCGCGCGCGACCTCGCGCTGGCGGCGCTCGCCGCGGCCAGCGCCGACAAGGATCGCAAGGTCCGCGAGCTCGCGGCGCGCGCCCTGACCTCCCTCGAGCCGCTGCGTCGTCCAGCGACGGCGCGCCCGGAGCGTCCGGATCGCCCGACGGTCTACATCCACCTCGGGCCCGGCGTCGATCTGTCGAGCCAGGCGCCGCGCGACGCGGTGCCCAAGCTGGTGCGCGCGGTCAAGGGCGTGGTCGCCGCCCGCACGCCCGGGGCCGCCACCGACTGGCCGGGCGCGCCGCCGACCCAGGGCGATCTCACCGCTGCCGGGGCCCGCGCCTTCCTGGTCGCGCCGACCATCTCGGCCCTGACCGTCAGCAAGCGCGGTCGCCAGGCCGAGGTCGCTTGCACGGTGTCGGTGCGCGTGGCGCCGTGGAGCGGCACCGATGGCAGCGAGACCTGGACCGCCCAGCGCGCGGCCTCGGCCTCGGGCTCGGGCAAGGCGATCACCACCAGCGACCCCGCCGGGATCGCCGGCGGCATGCGCGACTGCGTGCTGGCGGTGGCCGAGGAGGTCACGGCCAACGAGGTCGTGCCGTTCCTCCGCAAGCTGATCGCCAAGTAGCCCCTCGGTAGAGACCGAGATCGAGACCGAGACCGAGGCGGAGACCGAGACCGAGACCGAGACCGAGACCGAGACCGAGACCGAGGCCGAGACCGAGGCGGAGACCGAGACCGAGACCGAGACCGAGACCGAGGATCAGTAGGTCCCGGTGACGGTCATGACCAGGCGGACCGGGGCGGTGATCCCGGCCTGGGCGTAGGTCACCGGCATGGTGAAGTTGCAGGCTGGAGCGCGGATATAGCTCGGCTGGGTCTCGGCCGCGGTGTTGGAGCCGGGGTAGAACGTGTTGCCGACGGTGCGGCCGTCGGGCGTGAAGACCTCGACGACGATCGTCGAGCCGGCCGGCGCGACCCCGGGCGGCGACAGATTGACCGGCACCAGGGTGTTCGACTGGGCGTCGGTCACGGTCACCGACTGTCCGGCGATCTGGGTCAGGACCCCGGCCGGGAACGCGCCGGCCACGGTGTAGACCCGGACCTGGATCGTCTGCGAGCCGCCGACGCCGGTCGCGGTCTCGACGCCGACGTCGACCCGGGTGGCCGTGAACGCGGTGTTGACGCCGTGGTCGGCCAGGCGGAACGCGCGATAGAAGCTGTTCTCGGCGGTGTAGCCGGTGGTCTGGTTCGAGCAAGCGATCGTGTTGAGCGGGGTGATCGTCGTCGGGCCCTGGCTCAGCGTGATGGTCTGGATCGGGGGCGCGTCGATCGGCAGCGGCGCGTCGATCGGCATCGGCGGGGCGTCGATCGGCGCCACGCCATCGATGCGGGCGTCGATCGGATCGTCGTCCCCGTCACCCGAGACCGAGGCGGTCGCGCAGCCGGAGGCGGCGAGGGCGAGGACGAACCAGCGCAGGCGCATGCCAGCGATCTTGCCCCGGCCGGGGCCTCCGGGGCAACGGTCTCGTCGGGCGGTCGCCGGGCCCGGCCGGTTAGACCGCCAGCGGCAGCCCGCGGGGCGCGAAGGCCGGCCCGGCGCGGACCGCGGCCTCAGCCGCCCGCAGATCGGCCGCGGTGTCGATCTCGATCGCGTAGGCCGAGCCCAGGTCGACCGCGGCCAAGCTGACGCCGCCGTCGATGACCCGCTGGATCGCCGCCTCGTAGTCGCGGTCGTCGGGGGCCAGGGCGGCGAACAGCGCGCGGCTGGTGGCCGCGGTGAAGCTGGCCAGTCCAACCGCCTCACCCAGCGCGCCGCGCGCCGGCAGGTCGCGCCCGATCGCTACTACCCGGTCGCCGTCGTCGACCATCACCTTGACCGCCTCGCCGTCGAGGGCGCCGACCGACCGGACCGCCACCGCGTCGAGCCCGGCCGCGAACAACCGGTCGATCGCGGCCGGCGCGAAGACCACGTCGCCGTCGCACAGGACGAAGGCCTCGCCGTCGACCACCGGTCGGGCCAGCGCCAGCGACGCGGCGGTGCCCGTCGCGGCGAAGGCCGGGTTGGCCACGAACTCGACCGCCAGCCCGGGGAACCAACGGCCGACGGCGGTCCGGATCTGATCGCCCAGGTGGCCGACCACCAGCGTGACGTGATCGACCCCGGCCTGGGCCAGCGTGGTGAGGCCGCGCCGAAGGATCGGCACGCCGTCGACCGGCACCAAGGCCTTGGGCGCCCGGGCGTTGTGCGGTCGGAGCCGCGGGTCGTCGCCGGCGGCGAGCAAGACGGCGCGCATGTCGACCGGCCGTGCAAGCCGCGTGCAGAGGGAGCCGGCGGTCTGGGGCCGCGAGCTGCGGGCGCCGGTGTCGAGGATCTGTCACCTCGGGGCGCGGCCGGCCCAGGCGCTGGCGAAAACCTGTCACGTCGACGTGGTCGGGCCTACCAAACATCGCGCAGGTCGCCGGACCATCGTCGCCACCGACCGCGATCGCGACTTGCAGCGCGACCGTCACTCAGGAGATACGTTTGCGGTCCATGTCAGTCGCCGCCGTGGTCCTGGCCGATGCGCCAGGCGCCGATGCCGTGGTGCTCGGCCTGACGCTCGCCGAGCGCGCGCGTCGGGTCGTCGCCCGCGCCGGCGCGACCACCGTCCTGGTCGCCCGCGACCGCGCCGCGATCGCCGGGTTCTGGGCCAACGCCGGCGCCGAGCGCCTGCTGGTGGTCCGCGCCACCGATCAGCTCGTCCACACGCCCCTGGTCGAGGGGTTGGTCGCCACAGCCTCGGAGCGCGCCGTCGCCGTCGCCCCGACGGAGCCCGCCGCCCCCGACGTCGCGCCGGGTGGCTACGCCGGGGCGCTCGTCGCGACCGGCCCGGCCGCCGCCGCCCTGGTCGCCGCCCTCACCGCCGGCGCCGACGATCGCGCGATCGCCGACGAGCTCCTCGCCGACGGCGCCGTCGCCATCGCCCACGGCGCGATCGCCCGCTACCCCGCCACCACCGCCGCCGAGCGCGCCGCCGCCGCCGATCACCTGGTCGCGATCATCCACAAGCATCAGGACAACGCGATCACGCGCTACCTGTATCGGCCGGTGTCGATCGCGTGCACGCGGCTCCTCGTGCGCACGCCGATCACGCCCAACCAGGTGTCGGCGGTGACCGCGGTGCTGGTCGTCCTCGGCTGCTGGCTGACCGCGCGCGGGTCCATGGGCTCGGCCATCGCCGGCACCGCGGTCATGCTCCTGGCCGCCTACGTCGACTGCTGCGACGGTGAGATCGCGCGCCTGAAGCTCCTGTCCTCGCGTTTCGGCGCCTGGCTCGACACCGTCGTCGACGAGCTGTCCCAGGTCGCCTACGTCGTCGCCCTCGGCCTGCACGTCCGGCACTACTTCGGCGTCGGGTACCTCGGCGACCTCGGCTTCGATCCGTGGTGGCTGGCGATCGAGATCGGGGTCGTCACCTACGCGTGGTCGATCTACTGCGTGTACTGGAACATCGTCGTCCTGGTCGGCTCGGCCAACAGCCAGGACTACGTCGGCAAGTTCGAGCTCGCCGACGGCGGGCGCCCGGGCACCGTGCGCCTGCGGCCGGTCGTGGCCCAGGCCATCGTCTTGCCGCCGACCGCGCCGCGGATCGTGCGTTGGCTCGCCACCTACGCGCCCTACATGGTCCGCAAGGACTTCATCTCGTGGGCGGCCCTGGGCTTCGCGATCGCCCACTTGACCCAGATCGCCTTCGCGTTGCTCATCATCGGCGGCGTCATGACCGCCACCGTCGTCACGATCGACCACGTCCGGGCCCGCTTGCTCTTGTGGGAGATCCGCCGCCGCGAGCTGGTGCTGGTGCGGCCGTAGCTGCGCCCGACTGGCTGTCGCGCGCGGCCGGCGCCGGGTCACATCGTGGGCCAGCCGCTCGGGGGCATGCCGGGTGAGCCGCCCGGCGGTGGTGGTGGCGGCGGCGAGATCTCTCCCGACAAGAGCGCCCCCGAGCAGTCATCGAAGCCATCGGCGGGCAGGACGTCGCCACACGGGCGAGCGCCCGGGCACACCGCTTCGCGGGCGACGGTCGCCGGCGAGCCGCAGGTCTGGGCCTGGCTCGGGCAGGTCCACAGCGGATAGCCCGCCACGTACGAGATGAGCTTGTAGAACTCCGATACCCGCTCGGGGTCGAGCCCGCGATCGACGCCGTGGGTGCCGAAGAACTCGGCGCGCGAGGTGCCCAGGGCCTTGCACGTCGACTCGCACGAGCTCCGCTTGGCCGCCATCCAGCTCCCGGCGTAGGAGCTGACCCGGCCGTCGAGGTAGGTGCCACACTCCTCGGCGCGGTCGCGGGTGATGTCGAGCGGCGCGAAGGTGTGGCTGTCGTTGGCGGTCCAGCTCCACGCCAACTCCTCGCCGCCCCAGAAGCCGTGGTCGACGTAGCACTCGCAGGTCGCGCTGACGCCCACGCTGCGCACCTCGTCGAAGACCTGCCACAGCTCGAGCTTGGCGCGCGCGCCCTCGAGGGGGATCGGGCCGATCTCGGTGCCGGGATCGCCCGGGTCATCGCAGCCGTCGGTCGCCGCGGCGTAGACCTCGGTGAGCGTGAGCCCGGTCTGCGCGCCTTCGAAGCCGGCGAGTGCGAAGCACAGCCCGATACCGGGACCCGTCTCGCTGAGCATCGCCGCGCACGCGGCGACCTCGAGCAGGGTCTTGAGCGTGCTCATGCCGGCGCCGGCGATGTCGGCGTCGGTCCGCCGCTCGTCGTGGCAGCGGCACTGGTCGCTGCCGTCCTCGCAGGCGTCGGTCCGGCCGATGCAATCGATCTTCTCGTGGACCTGCCGGGTGTAGATCGTCGCGTACGAGTGGTCGCCCGTGTAGATGACCTCGGGGAAGTGGTTGTACGAGCAGCGCGCGCCCTGGGGCGGGTCGACGTAGCTCTTGATCGGCGGCTCGGCCCAGGCGTGCGGCGCCAGCGCCGCGACCAGGCCGACCACCCACAGCGCCCGGCGGCTCATGGCGTCACCTTCCCGTCGAGGGTGGCCAGGATCGCGGCGCCGTCGTCGAGGGCGGCCAGGGCGGCGCGGTCGCCGCGGGTGACGTAGCGGGACCAGGCCGCGTTCTCGGCCCGGACCTGGGCGAGCTGGTCGCCCGGCGAGCACGAGAAGATCGGCCCGAAGCCGAGCAGCGTGGTCGGGGCCTCTTCGCCGAGGACCGCGGCCACCTCGTCGCAGCCGACCCGCTCGATCACCGGGCTGCCGTCGGCGAACCGGGCGACCTCGCGCCCAGCCAGGTCGCGCGCGAACAGCTCGTCGAGGGCGGCGTGGACCTCGGTCGGGTAGCCGCGCTCGTCGAGCAGGGCGTGCAGGCGCGCCAGCTCGGCGCGGCGGGCGCGCAGCCGCTCCTCGGCGTGGAGGGCGTGGACGCGCGCGCGCTCGAGCTCGCGGGCGACCTGCGGCGTGCGGGCGTGGAGCGGCGGCAGCGTCGGCGCGCCGGCGGTCGTGTCCGCCGAGCCCGGGTCAGGGTCGGGCGGCAGCTCGACGGCGCACGCCGCCAGGGCACAGGGCAAGATCCAGATCGACATCCTCATCGCGGTCCTCCGGGGAAGGCGCCGTCGTGGCGCGGTCGTGGCGCGCGAGGCGCGCCGGCGATCAGGGCTTCAGCACGCCCGGTGCCAGCGCGAAGTCCGCGTGTCGGCTGGCGGGCCGGCCGGGCGGCTGATCAGATCGTCGACGACCTGTCTCGATCGCGCACAAGTCGTCGCGCGCCCACTGCGTCGCCGTCGAGGGGGCGCTGGGCGCGCTTGGTCCTCCCGCCCGGGCCGGGTTGTTGCGATACTGGGGCGTATGATCGACGTGGATGCCCCCGTCGCCGACCTCGTGCTCGCCCACAGCGGCACCGCGATCGTGCTCGATCGCCGCCACATCGACTACTGCTGCGAGGGTCACCGGCCGCTGGCCCAGGTCATCGCCGAGCGCGGCCTCGATCGCGCGCAGCTCGTCGCCGAGCTGGCCCTCGCGATGCAGGCCCCCGACCCCGAGGCCGACCCGCGGACCGCGTCGACCGCGTCTCTGATCAGTCGGGCCCTGGCCCGGCAGCACCGCAACCTGCGGGCGTCGCTGGCGCTGCTCGAGCACCACGCCTTCACCGTCGTCAAAGAGCACGGCGCGCGGTTCCCCGCCGTCCGCACCCTGGCCAATGGCATCGGCGAGCTGGTCGGCCACATGCTCCCGCACCTCGACCGTGAGGAGGACGAGCTGTTCCCGGCGCTCCTCGAGCGCGCTCTCAGCGTCGAGCTGCGCGGCAAGCTCGGCACGATGTTCGACGAGCACCGCGACTTCACCCTGATGTTCCGGCGCCTGCGCGCCAGCACCAGCGACTACCGGCCACCCGACGGCGCCGACGACGAGGTGGTCGCGCTCTACGCCGGCGTCCACGAGCTCGAGGGCCTGGTCGCCCGCCACCACCACGTCGAGAACCACGTGCTCTTGCCGCGCTTTCGGTGAGCGCGAGCGCTCACTCGCGAGCTGGCATGAAGCGGGCCAGATAGCGATTCAGGCGCTCATCAGCAACACCTTTGGCGCCGAGGAGATCGCTTCCGCGAGGCTTGGGCGCTCCTCGCCCCCCCGAGGTTCACGTGCTCGCGAAGGTCATCCCGTACACTCCGCTGCGGCCGCCGCGCTCGGCCCGCTGTCGACGGCCAGGATGAGAACTCTACTCTGTTCATTGATCTCTACTGCGACTCCCGCGCCTCTTCCGCGAGCCACGCTGCAGCGAGAAGCGTGTTCAGTAGGTCGGCGATATCGTCGATATTCTCTAGCAGCTCGTCGTCGACCTCCGCGGCGTCTGCGCACCGCGACAGAAGCGCGCGAGCCGACGCAAGTCCCTCGTCGAGCTGATGGTGAATCCCGAGTGCTTCGAGACCGCGATCGCCGTCAAGCACTTCTCGCACCTTGGTCGCGAGGGCTGCGACTGCCGACCACCAGCGATGCCGGTAGCCGTCGTAGACGTCGATCCAGTAGGGTCCCTGGTAGGTCAATACGTCGTGGTCGCGATACACGTGCAGTCGAATCTCGGCAACAGCCTGGACGGCTGCGCGCAGGTTGCCGATGCGTTGAGGAAGCGCCACTTCAGGGAGCCCCAGTGCCCGAAGGGTCTCCGTGGCTACTTCGGTCGGCATGACGTTCGGAAACGCTGCTTGGCCGCCGGTCATCAGGGTTAGGCTGTGAAGTCGGACGCCTGAGTTGAGTGGCCGCCCTGCCACGCAAATGACGATATGGAAGTGAGCCCAAATAGTGCTGTAAACAGCCTTGGAAATAGGCGATTGACGGCCACGTGTGTCACCGCGCAGTATGCCAATAAAGTCGGCAAGTGCCTTGTCTACCGCCGAGAAGCTTGGCACTCGTAGTACTGCCCATAGGCCATGCCTGTCATCGACGCGATCTAGCAATGGTCGCAGCTCGATCTCGCTCCCCGCAGGAAGTTGACGCCGCGCCTGCTTTGTCAGCGCGCGGACCCGCTGCTTCGTCCAGTCCTCGAAGCGACGGATAGCTGCCTTTGTCGGCTCCGTCTCTCTTGTCTTCATCTCGTGCACAAAGAAGTGCCAGGCGTGATGTAGTTCAACGAGTTGCTGAATCTCGAAATCTGGCAGGGTCTCATGTGCTGACTCGACGGTACGCAGGGTCTGTTGACAGACGTGCATGAATCGCGAATGCAAGCGAACGAGTTCGACTATCTGAACATTCGCCTGCCCGGGCTCCTTGTCCAGCTTCTCTTGTTTGGCGAAGGCTTCGACGCTGGCGTGGCCCATTAGTCGGGCGGTCCCGTATGCAAGCGCGCGATCTGCAGATTCAAGAAAGCCCGCGAGAGTTTGGAAGTACTTGTTGGCGATCTCTACGAAAAGCGCTTCGGTTGCGCGCGGCCCCTTCTCTGCCGTGGTTGTTGCAGTTCGGTCGCCGCGGTCTTCGGTATCGCGAAAGCCCCACGGATCTACAGCGACGCGCGGCAGGTGAATGCGCTCTCTTAGGCGACGTGCCGCATGAACAAGCGGCGCAGTGCTCTCGTGAGACTCCCGGCGGAAGTGTGCCTGTATCTGTGACTTCGCGTGGAGAAGAGACTGGCGAGCAATGTTGATGCGCGCGACGATGTCTCGACGGAACTCCGGCCAGTCTGGAGTGCGCTTCGGCCAAAGCCTGATCTGCTGGAGGGCGCGGTTCATTCGGTCGCGCCAAGGCGCCGGGAAGTCTGTGTACTTGATGCCTGTCTTGTGAGTGTCGTCATACTCTGGAATGAGGCGCAGCATCCCGTAGCCCTTTGATCCTACTCTTGTTCGGCCGGGGTGTAGCAGTACCGCAATTCGTATGCGCTCCAGCGTGAGGCGGTGTGCGGCCCCAGGATCCGGATCCCCAATCGGTAGTATAAAGTGTACTGTGATGAGTTCGCCATCTTCGCTGATGGAGAGTACGTCGTGCGTTCTTGCGAAGAAAACGATGAGCGCCTGCCGCATCCTTTCGAGGTCTGGGCTATCGGGAGCGAGACGATGGAGGCTATGAAAGACCAGTGCTGCACTTCCGATGGGAAGTCGGGTCGCTAGTGCAAGATCGAGAGGCGCTGGGAGTCGTGGGGCAAGCTCCCACTCCTTGCACCAGTAGGCGTACTCCGCGAGGCTCAGCCAGTCTTCTTCATTCTTCGGATCGCGGACGCCTTCGATTCGGGAGACAAGGGTTCGCGCCTTCGTGAAGGCGATCGGCGGCGGTGCTTTCGCTAGGAGTTCCACGCCACGGGCTCGTCCTGCGGCGCCGCCGCCAAACAGCGCAAACAGCTCCAGGAGTGGTTCTGCGGTCGAGTCGCTATCGGTCCCGAAGGCGTGGCTAAGGAGAAGTCCGACGCCAAACATGCCGAATTGGTCGCCCTCGGCGAGCACGCCGGCGTTTGCCTCGAGATGCACGCGAAGGTCTAGCCACAAAAGCGCCCTCAATGCGCCGCCGATGCCGCGCCACGTGCTGAGACGCCTCTGCAGAACTCGTTCGCATGCCGACTCCACAAAGTCGGTATGTCCGATGAAGAGCCCAAGTAGCAAAGTCTCGGTGTCGCCATCCGCCACGGTCTCGACCGCAAGCGCCGCAGCGCGCTCCCAAGGCGCGAACAATGGGTCGCTCATCAGTTGCACGAGATGCGCGGAGCGTACGGGATGCAGTCCCTCCACCAGGTCGTCGTCTGCGGCCCGCACGAGGTACTCGTCCTGAAGTCGCCGGAGGGTGAGGCGTGGAGCAGTCAGTCCACAGGCGCGAGCCAATGCGGTGAGTTCGAGGCGTGCTCCGTACGCGCCGGCGCAGACGATGGCCTGAAGAAATAGCGACTCCTCTGCGCTTTGTTCGCGCACAAGGCGCTGCACTTGTTCGTCAAGGCGCATTGCGAGCGTCTTGTGCTGGGAGACCAGAAATGTAAACTCAAGGAGCGGGCCTGCGCCGCCGAAGACGCGCCAGGCTTCGGTGAAGTTTGGGTAGCGTGCCACGCCGCGTTGAGCCATGGAGTCGAAGAGGCTTCGCGCTTCGGTCTCGTCAAGGTTCAGTGGTAGGGTGGCCGCAGCTACTTGGATGAGTAGTGCGCGGACGGCATTCCAGTCCTCGTCTCGAATTGTGACAAGTGTGTGTGCCAATGGCTCGTGTGACATGATCTCGATCAGCGGGAGCCAGTGGCGTTCTCCAGGCGGGACGTCGATGTGGACTAGAGCACGGACCTGCAAGGTGCGGATGTGGCTGGCTAGTGCATCTGCGATTCGCTGGGCATGGCTTGCGTCAACAATCCTGCGGATGCTAAATCTAGCCGCCGTTGGTGTGTGCTCTTCGAGGTAGCGAAGGGCGAGCGTGGTCTTCCCTTGGCCGGAGGCGCCGTGAACGATGACTGTGCGCTCTTTGGCGAACGCTGCGACAATGGAGGCGAGCTTGTCGGGCCTGGGGAGGTCTGCGTTTGCAAGAATGTGCTCACGACGCGCAGCGATGCCTGCGGCGAACTCGCGATGGAGCTCGTCGCGGTTGAGTGGCAAGTCGCTGGACAGGAGGGGGAAGACGGATGTGAACCACTCATGGTTCGCCGTTGCGGCGTTAGAGAGATACGCGCCGATGGTAGCGATGTGACGCAGGAGCTGTGTTCGCGTGATCCTTTCTTGACCCTCGGAGAGTCTCGAGAGCCAAGCGCACAGCAACTCGCAGGTCTGTTTGGGGTCGATGGCGGCTGGCGTGTTTCGAAGGAAAGCAAGGACGTTCGCCTCCACGGCGCCCTCGGTGACGGTCGATAGCGCGACCTGGTGAACGAGGATATCAATGTCGGCTACGCCCAGCGTTGCAGCGAGCGCGCCACGTTCTCTGCCGTCGCCGCGCCAGACGTCATGGAGCTTGGGCCCAAAGCCTGAGTAGCTGGCGACCGTGATGCGCAGCCTTGGATGTCTCGCAAGGGCGCGCAAGGTTCGGTGAAAGAAGCCATCGGTGTCGGTGCTTAGCGCGTATGGCGTGAGGGGCTCTTGCTTGGCCTTGATCTGTACGAGCTCGAATGTCTCGCCGTCTGATGTCTCGAACGCTGCGTCTTCAAGCGTCTCAAGCCGGACTGCGTCGATGTGCGCATCGCGGAGAAGGCGTTCGAGCACATAGAGCATCTGCAGGCGATAGCCCCGAAGGGCTGCTGGACCGCCTGGGGCAATACGAGTCGGGTTGGCCATTTGATGTACGTCTTGTCATGCGAGGTTGCGAAGGCTGGGCTGGTCGATCGCCGACGGCGCTCCGCCGCGGACTCGATCGGCGGCCGATTCCTCTATGGAAATCCGTTGATACTATTCTTCGAGGTCTAAGGACGGGTAGCAACCTCTCGGCGAACCCTCCGGGATCGCGTCGCAGAATCGGTAGTACGTCCGGGCTGCGGGTCGGCGGGATTGGCCCGGCCAGAGGCGCAGCCGCCCAGCCGGCCAAGGGGCGCTGGGCGGGTCGGGTGAACAGGCTGGGGCGAGGATGGGTTGGCGCTTCAGCGCGCTAGTGACGCGACGCGCGCGTCGAAAGGGCGCCTCGAACCGGAGGCGGACCTGGGGCGACGTGGTGTGTCACCGCGGCGCGAGCGAGGGCACTAAGTTCTCCGGGCGGGTCTCAGGGGCCATCAAGCGACGACAGCATCTACCTGGAGGCGATGGTGATCGTGCGATTCTGGACCAGCGGCTACGGCCGAATCTGGCAAGACGCGGGGACCGGGACGTGCTGCCTGCAGCAACGCGGTGATGCCGTCATCCGACCAACGTCTCGCCGGCGACCGACTTGACCTGGCCATGCAGCGAGCGATGCACCCTCCCGACGTCGACCGGCGTCCCACCTCAACCGGCGTCCCGTCGGCGCGGCCAGCCAGCCTCACCACCAGCTCGGGTCGAGGGATTCATGCCGCCTCTTGGTAAGCGGCAGCTCGACGAACGGCGCGCGCCTCGCGCGAGACCGAGGCGGAGACCGAGGCCGAGACCGAGACGGAGACCGAGACCGAGGCGGAGACCGAGACCGAGACCGAGTCCGAGACGGAGACCGAGTCCGAGGCCGAGTTAGTTGATCGAGGTCTCGAGGCGGAGGATCGTGCCGTGGACGTCGCCGGTGGCGGGATCGACCTCGGGGTCGAGGAAGATCCGGGTGACGTCCTTGCCGCGCAGGCCGGCCAGGAACTCCGGGGTGGCGACGGCGCTGGCGTCGAGGCCGATGGGCCAGAGCTGGTCGCCGACGCCGAGCGCGGTGGCGAAGGCGACGGCGGCCTCGTCGCTCGAGAAGAAGAATGAGTACGGCCGGCGGCACCACAGGTCGTCGCCGGTCGAGGTCAGGTGCCAGACCCGGGCCGGCAGCACGGCCAGGAGCTCGCCGCTGGCCAGGGGATGATCGGTCGTGGTCATCGCGACACCGTGCCGGCGATCGCGCACCGGCGCAAGGGTCTGCTAGCTTCCGCGCATATGCGCTTCGCGATCGCTTTCGTCGTCGGCCTCGCGGCCGGTGGGGCCCTGGCCGGGTGTGGCCCGACCGGGATGACGGGCCCGACCATGAACAACCGGGTGAGCGCCGGCGAGCTCGCGACCGAGTCGGTGGTGTCCAAGGACATCCTGCGCCGCGAGCCGCGGGTCAACCGCGCGATGGTCAAGCACGTGCTGGTGTCGTGGAAGGACAAGCTCGAGGGCAAACCCGGGGCCGACCCGCGCGCCCTCGAGCGCGGCAAGCGCGACGCCGAGCGGTTGATCCGCGACGTCTACAGCAAGGCCAAGGCCGGGACGCCCTTCGAGGAGCTGATGGCGACCTACTCGGAGGATCCCGGCAGCGCGGCCAGCGGCGAGGCCTACGAGGTCGCGCCGGATGCCCAGCTCGTGATCGAGTTCCGCCAGCTCGGGCTGCGGCTCGACGTCGGCGAGTTCGGGATCGTCGAGTCGGACTACGGCTTCCACCTCATGACGCGGGTCGAGTGATGCGCGGCCCGGTCGCGCTGGCGGCGCTCGCGGTCGCGTGTGGCGGGGGTGGGCGGCGGGTCGAGGTGATCCCGGTGGTCGACGAGGTGGTCGAGGCCGGGCCGCGGCTGGCCGGCGAGGACGTGACCTGGCAGGGCGCCGACGGCGTCGCGTTGGCCGGGACCTACGCCGCGCCGTCGACGCCGACCGCGGCCTGCGTCCTGTTCGCGCACCAGCTCAGCTCGACGCGCGCCGAGTGGGCGCCGATCTTCGACGGGCTGCGCGGCCGCGCTCATCTGCTGGCGGTCGATCTGCGCGGCCACGGCGCGAGCGGTCCCGCGCCCGGCGCGTGGCGCGGCTTCGGCACCTCGGACTGGGAGGCGGTCGAGGGCGATCTGGCGGCGGCGCTCGAGGTCCTGGCGGCCCGCGGCGCCGGTCCGCGGTGCGCGGTGATCGGCGCGTCGATCGGCAGCTCGGCGGCGCTGCGCCTGGCCGGCGCGCGCCCCGATCGCATCGGCGGCGTGGTCCTCCTGTCCCCCGGGCTGGCGTACCGCGGGCTGGCCACGCCCGACGCGGCGCGCGCGACCCGGGCGCCGGTCCTGATCATCCACAGCCAGGAGCGCGGCGCGGTCGACGCCGCCACCGCGCTGGCCGAGATCCTGCGCGCCAACCCCGGCGAGGTCGAGGTCATCGCCGACCCCGGGGCGGCGCACGGCATGAAGATCGTCGCTGGTGACCCGGCGCTGATCGAGCGCGTGGTGGCCTTCCTCGCCGCCAACGCCGGGTCGTAGTCGCCGCCGCGGGCGGGTCGCGATCGCCGCCGCGGGCGGGGCGCGATCGCCGCCGCGGGCGGGGCGGGGCGGTGTATGATGGTCGGCCGGTGTCGCAGCTCAGCAAGCTGGTCGAGTTCCTCGGGCGCGACGAGGTGTCGGAGGTCGTGCTGGCGACCGGTCGCCCGGTGTCGGTCAAGGCCGACGGCGAGTACCGCCCGGTCAGCCGCGCGCCCCTGACCCTGGCCCAGCTCCACGCCCTGGTCGTCGACACGCCGCTGGCCGGGCTGGTCGACGATCGCGGCGCGGCCACGGTGACGATCGACGGTCGAGCGGTCGCGGTCGACGTCCAGGCCCGCGGCGACGATCGCGTGATCCGGCTGACCCGGGCTCGCGCTAAGGCCAAGACCGCGGCGCCGCGCGGCCGGCGCGCGACCAAGGCCAGCGTCGCGATCCCCCACGCGGCCGCGCCGGTCGATGCGCCGGTCGCCGGGCCGCCACCGCTCGCCGCGCCCTCGCCGATCGCTGCGCCGCCGCCGTTCGCGCCTGCGCCCTCGCCGCTCGCCGCGCCCCCGTCGTTCGCCGCCGCGCCGCCGGCCGCGCTGCCGGTCCCATCGGTGGCCGCGCCCGCCGCGGTCCTGCCGCCGGCCCTGTCCGTCGATCGCCCGCGGGTCCGGGTCAGCCAGGGCGACCCGGCCTTCGTCGCGCTGGTCCGCGCCGCGCGCGAGCGCCACGCCACCGACCTCCACCTCGCCGCCGAACGCCCACCGATGGCGCGGCTCCTCGGCACGCTGGTGCCGGTCGGCGAGCCGCTGTCGGCCAGCGCGGTCGAGGCCATGCTGGGGCCGCTCCTCGCCGACGATCAGCGGGCCCAGCTCGCCAGCCGCGGCTACGTCGACACCGCCCTCGAGGTCACCGGCGCCGGTCGGCTGCGCGCCAACCTGTCGCGGGCCCGCGGCGGCTGGAAGGGCAGCTTCCGCTTGATCGCGACCGCGCCGCCGACCCTCGAGGACCTCGGGCTGCCGCGCGAGCTGGCCAAGATCACGACCTACCACCAGGGCCTGGTCGTGATCGCCGGGCCCAACGGCCACGGCAAGACCACCACCCTGGCGGCGCTGATCGATCTGATCAACCGCACCAAGGCCCACCACATCCTCACGATCGAGGAGCCGGTCGAGATCCTGCACCCGCGCAAGAAGGCGGTGGTCTCGCAGCGCGAGGTCGGGCTGCACACCGTGAGCTTCGCCGCCGCGCTCAAGGCGTCGCTGCGCGAGGACCCCGACGTGATCGTGATCGGCGAGCTGCGCGATCGCGAGACCGTCGAGATCGCGCTGACCGCGGCCGAGACCGGTCACCTGGTGATGGCGACGATGTCGACGCCGTCGGCGGCCAAGACCCTCGATCGGCTGATCGACATGTTCCCGCCCGACGATCAGCAGCAGGTGCGCTCGAGCCTGGCGGCGGCGCTCAAGTTCGTCCTGGCCCAGCGCCTCCTGCCGACCGCCGACGGCGCCGGCGTGGTCGCCGCGGTCGAGCTCCTGACCGGCGTCTTGCCGCTGGCCGCGCTCATCCGCGACAACAAGCTGTTCCAGGTCGCCAGCCTGCAGCAGCGCGGCCGGGCCTTCGGCATGATCCGCATGGACGACTCGCTGGCCGAGCTGGTGCGGGCCGGCCGGATCTCCGAGGAGGTCGCGCTGCGCGCCGCCGACAGCAAGCGCGAGCTGGCCAACCTGCTGCACCCCGGCGCCGCGCCCCCACCGTCGTCGGCCGCCACCGGGCCCGGGCTCAAGCAGCGGTTCGGCGGGCTGTTCAAGAAGGGTGAGTCCTGATGGCGGCGATCGATCGGCTGTTCGAGCTCCTGCTCGGCCGCGGTGGCTCCGATCTCCACCTGTCGGCCGGCTACCCGCCGATGTTGCGGGTCAAGGGCGAGCTGGTGGCCGGCGCCGCCGAGGCCCTGACCGCCGCCGACATCGCCACCCTGACCCTCGAGATCTTGACCCCGGCGCAGCGCGCGCACTTCGCCGCCACCGGCGATCTCGACTTCGCCTACGCCTACCGCGATCGCGCGCGGTTCCGCGGCAACTACCTGCAGAAGACCACCGGCCCGGGCGCGGTGTTCCGCACGATCCCGTCGAAGATCTTGAGCCTCGACGACCTGGGCGCGCCGCCCGGCGTGCGCAAGCTGGCCGAGCTGACCGCCGGCCTGGTGCTGGTGACCGGGCCGACCGGCAGCGGCAAGTCGACCACGCTGGCGGCGATGATCGATCAGATCAACCGCACCCGGCGCGGCCACATCCTGACGATCGAAGATCCGATCGAGTTCGTGCACCAGAGCCGGCAGTGCCTGGTCACGCACAAGGAGGTCGGGGTCGACGTGCCGTCGTTCCTCGACGCGATCCGCTCGGCCGGTCGCGAGAACGCCGACGTGATCCTGGTCGGCGAGCTGCGCGGCGCCGAGACCATGAAGCTGGCGCTCCAGCTCGCGTCGTTCGGCATCTTGATCCTCGCCACCGTCCACACCAACTCGGCGGCCGGCACGATCGATCGCTTCGTCAACGCCTTCCCGGCCGATCAGCAGCCGCAGATCCGCGGCCTCCTGGCCGACTCGCTGGCCGGCGTGGTCGCGCAGCAGCTCCTCCGGCGCGCCGACGGCGCCGGGCGGGTCGCGGCCCATGAGGTGTTGATCGGCAACCAGGCCCTGACCTCGCTCATCCGCGAGGGCAAGACCAACCAGCTCGGCAGCTTCATCATGTCGGGCCAGGCCGAAGGCATGCAGTCGATGGACGCGACCCTGGCCAAGCTGGTGTCGGGCGGCGAGGTCACGGCCAGCGACGCCCTCGACAAGGCCCTCGACAAGGACAGCTTCGCCAAGCTGCCGTTCGTCGCCGCCGCGCTCGAGGGCGCCGAGTCACCGGCCGGGTAGCCGCGCCAGCGCGCGGTGATCGAGGGGCCGCCGCAGGAACAGCCCGCGCTCGTGGCCGGCCATCGTGCGGACCATCAGGCGATGCATCGGGCCGAGGCGATCGGCCAGCGGCATGAGCCGATCGCGCAGGCCGCCGAGCAGCCGCGAGTTGGACTGAAACAGCGGCGTCAGGAGCCGCGACATGCGCTGGTAGTGGCGGAGGTGATGGCGGCGGGCCCGGCTGTAGGCGGCCAGGGCCTCGGGCAGCGCGCCGTGGTCGGCGAGCGCGTCGGCCAGCACCGCGGCGTCGACCAGGGCCAGGTTGGCGCCGTTGCCGAGCTGCGGGCTGGTGGCGTGGGCGGCGTCGCCGAGGAAGACCACGCGGTCGCCGTGCCACCGCCGCATGCGCACGTCGCGGTAGCGGGCCAGCACCACTTGATCGAGGTCGACGATCTGATCGAGCACCGGCGCGCAGCGCGGATCGAAGCGCAGGACCTCGGCCTTCCACGCCGCCAGCCCGGCGGCGCGCCAGCGCGGGTAGGCGGCGACCTCGAGCGACCAGTACAGGCTGACCAGCGGGCGGTCGTCGGACGGGCCGCAGCCGGTCGGCAGGATGCCGTACATCCGGCGCGCGCCGTCGACCACCTGGTGCAGCTCGTCGCGGAAGCTCGGGCCGGGATCGTCGGCGACGAACCACAGCGCGCCGAAGCCGAAGGCGCGGCTGGTCACCGGCACGCCGGCGCTGGCGTGGAGCTCGGAGATCGCGCCGTCGGCGACCACCACCAGCTCGTGGCGACCGCGCGGACCGTCGGGGCCGAGCGCGGTGACGCCAGTGGCGTCGCGGCGCAGCTCGGTGATCGCCGCGCCGGTGTGGACCGTGACCCCAGGCTCGGCGCGGACCGCGTCGTACAGCGTGACGAACAGCGTGCCGCGGTGGAGCCCGAGGCCGAACCACCGCGGGTCGACGTCGGCGTAGCGCAGATCGACCAACGTGCGCCCGGCGCGCCGCACCACGTGCAGGCGATCGATGCGGGCGGCGCGCGCCAGGATCGGGGCTAAGAGGCCGAGGCGGGCCAGCACCGCTTGCCCGGTCGGTTGCAGGCTGATGCCGGCGCCGACCGGCCCTGGCTCGGCGACCCGCTCGTAGACCGTGAGCCGATGGCCGGCGCGCGCCAGGAGCAGCGCCGCCGCGGCCCCGGCGGTGCCACAGCCGATCACCGCGACGTCGAGTGGCGTCACCGCGGCAGGATCGCACGACCGGTCGATCCGCGCGACCGGGCCGGGCGTAGACTGCGCGTGATGAAGCCGCTGGCCCCGACCGACCTGGCCTACCTCGACACCGCGCCGCTGCGGATCACCGCCTCGGCGACGATCGCGGCGCCGCCGGCCGCGGTGTTCGCCGCCCTGGCCGATCCGCCGGGCTGGGTGCGGTGGTTCCCGCTCATGCACCGCGCGGCCTGGACCTCGGGCGACGGCGGGGTCGGGGCCGAGCGCGAGGTCGCGCTCCGCGGCCTGGGCCGGTTCGCCGAGCGCATGATCGCGTGGGAGCCCGGCGCGCGGTTCGCGTTCACGATGATCGCGACCACCTCGCCGATGGCCCGGCAGATGGCCGAGGACTACCGGCTGACCGCGGTCGACGGCGGCACGCGCCTCGACTGGGTGATGGCGGTGACCCCGACCACCGTCGGCAAGCTGACCCGCCCGATCCTCGCAGCCCTGGTGCGGCGGTTGTTCCTGCGGGCCGGCCGACGCCTCGAACGCGTCGTCGCGACGCGGTAGGGTCCGGCATGGCGTCCTGCTTCGTCCACCCCGCGGTCGCGGCCACTGGTACCTGCGACGCCTGCGGCAAGCCGGTGTGCATGCGCTGCACCAAGGGCACGCTCGACGGCTTCATGTGTCCGCCGTGCGCGCATCGGCGCTACGGTCGACGCAAGCTGATCGTCGGCCTCAAGGTCGCGGCGATCGCGGCGGTGGTGATCGCGGTCGCGGTCGGTGGGCTGATGGTGGTCGGGCGCGGCAATCGCACGAGCAAGCCGCCGGTGCCCAAGGTCCGCGATCCCGATCCGACGGTGGCGGCGCTCCTCGACAGCCGCGATCTCGCGCCGTGCGATCGCAAGCTCGTCCGCCAGCTCGCCGACGCCCTGTCCAAGCTCGATCGCTACGCTGAGGTGGTCGAGCACGGCAACGCGTTCTTCGCCAAGTGTGGGCCGTTCCCGCGCCTCGAGTGGACCGTGGTCCACGCGCTGCAGCAGCTCGGCCGTTACGCCGAGGCGGTCAAGCACAGCACCGTCATCATCGAGGACAACCCCTTCGACAGCGACTTCTGGTGGTGGCGCGGCGAGGACCTGGTGCGCTCGAAGCAGCACGCCGCGGCGCTGGCCGACTACCGCCAGTCCTTCGCCAACGCCCAGCGGCCCGAGGCAGCTCGGTTTCCGGCCGGTCGGATCCTCGACGCCGCCGACCCGGCCGGTCGGCCGTGCGAGGGCGTGTTCGCGCTGCGCTACTTCGTCGAGGTCCAGGGCGGCGACCTGTCGGGCAGCCTCGAGCGGCGCGCCGCGGGCCTGGCGGCGAGCGCCGGGTGCGACGACAAGGCTGGCCGCGGCACCGCGACCTGGTCGCCGAGCGCCGACGACGCCACGATCCGCGTCGACGTCACGAGCGGCGCCGCGACCGGGCGGTTCATCGTCGACGCTCGGACCGGCACCACCGCGGTCAGCCAGGACTTCGCCCGGCGGGCCGGCCTGGCGGGTGGCGGTCCGGCGGGCGCCACGGTCGCCGCCAACGTTCTCAAGGCCGGCACCCTGACGACCGCGGCGATCGCGGTCGGGCCGACCTCGGCCGACGACGTCGACGTGCTGGTGGTCGACGCGCTGCCGACCGGCGTCGACGGTGTCCTCGGGCTGTCGTACCTGTGGCGGTTCCAGGGGCTCGAGCTCGGCGACGCGATCACGGTCGGCGCGGTCGAGCCGTAGCGCGTCGAGGCCGCGGACCGGCGTCGGCCGGGGGCGTCGAGCGCCCCACGGAAAGAAATCGTTTCGGCCGGTCGCGCGTTCGACAGCCCATGAGCGCCGCCCCGGCCCTGGTCGCCTACTCCATCTGCCGCGCCTGCGCGGCGGTCTACCCGGCCGAGCGGCAGTGTCCGACGTGCGCCGGCGACCAGGTCGCCGCCCAGGCCATCGCCGCGGCGACCGCGGCGTGCGCGGCCGAGCCGGCGATGTTCCCCAGCTTCGTCCCGCGGCCGCGGGCGCGGACCCGGGTGATCGCCGCCGCCGCCGCCCTCGGCGCGCTGCTCCTCGGGCTGGGGATCGGGCTAGGCTGGGCGGTCGCCACCCACCCGCGGGTGCTCACGATGTCATCGATCGACGGAGCTGATCGATGACCTTGGCGAACACGCCGCGCACCGCGTTCTCGACCGCGTCGCGCCGCAGCTTGGGCAGGTAGCTGGCATCCCAGCCGCGGCGCGGTACCTGGACCTTGGCGCCGCCCGACACGAACGACAGCATCTTGCCGTGGTCGTCGGAGATCGCCAGGCGGACCTGGGCCTCGACCTCGATCACGGTGTGATCCTGCCGGACCTCGAGACCGACGATGCTGAGGTCGAGGTGGCGCGGATCGAGGCCGAAGCGCTTGGCGTCGCCCTCGGTCAAGGTCACCAGGCGCTCGCCGGTGAGCTCGCTGGTCATCGTCGCGCGCAGGGCGTCGGCGTGGACCTTGCGCGCGCGCTTGTCGTGCTTGCCGGGCGAGTCGTCGCTCGCCGACTTGATGACGACGAACAGATCGGGGCGCGGCGCGACCGCGCGCGGCTGAGAGCCGAACCCCGGCTTGGGCCCGACGACGCTGGCGGCCGCGGCGCCCTCGACCGGTAGGTTGTTGGCGACGCAGATCTGCGCGACCGCCTCGGCGGCGCGCTTCTGCACGATCGGATCGGCGTCGGCCTGGGCCGCGCGCAACGCCGGTAGCGCGGCGCGGTGGCCGAGGCGAGCCAGCGCGCTCGCCGCCAGGGCCCGGACCGCCGGCGCGGGATCGCGCAGCGCGGTGACCAGCGGGCGCAGCGTGGCCTTGCTGCCGAGCTTGGCCAGCGCGGTGACGGCGGCCAGGCGTTGCTTCTCGCTGTGGTTGCCCTCGAAGGCCGCGGCCAGCGCAGTGACGTTGGCGTCGTCGGCGCGCGCCGGCGTCGCGAGGTGCGGACCAGCCACCGTCAGCGCGGCGCACGCCAGCGCCGCGGTCAGCGGGCGCCACAGCGGCGATCGACGAGAAGAGACCAACGCCATGCGAGACTCGCTCGATTAGGCCCAACGCCGATCGCTGCGTCAATTTGTTTCGCCGGAGGTCGCTGACCGTCGCTAACGGTTTCGCTCCCGGAGATCGGCGGTGTACGTTGGTAGCGTGTCGCCGCGCGTGATCGATGTGGGCATCGGCGTACACCGAGGCCGCCGATGGAGCTGAGCACACCCATTCGCCTCGGTACGATCGCCGGCGCCGTTGGCCTCGCGCTGGCGGTGACCTCCCTCGCGATGTGCGGCGAGCTGCGCTTGCCGCCCAAGCCGCCGCCGCCGGCCGAGACCCTCGCGACCTCGCAGGACACCTTGCGCGTGGCGACCCAGACCGAGTCGACATGGGTCACCTACCTCGAGCGCGACGCGTTGACCGCCGCGGTCCCGCCGACCACGCCGACGGCGATGGCGCGCAGGTTGGTCCGTCGGATCGACGAGACGCCGCGCTCCCTCGCGCCCGGGGAGCCTGCGATCGAGGTCGCGGGGCTCCGGCTCCTCGCGGTCGCCACCGACGGCGTCCTGTCGCTGGTGATCGAGAACCCGAGCGCGACGGACGTGGCGTATCGCGTGTTGACCCGGCCGCGACCCGACGCCGGCTGCGCCCGCGGCGACGGGCAGCCGTACAACGCCCACGTCGTGGCCGCGCGCGCCCGCGAGATCCGCGATGAGTGCACGTACCGAAGCGGGATGGCGCTCGAGATCTCGGTGGTCGAGTCGATCGACCTGGCCCCGCTGCAGGCGTTCTATCTGTCGAAGGTCCCGCCCCGGGCCCTCGGCGCCGAGCCGCGCTTGGCCGCCGCCCACGAGCCCGAGCTGCCGCGAGGCACGACGGTGTGTAACGTCGCGATGCCCCAGATCCTCCGGGCTGCCATCGAAGACGGCACGATCCAGTGGCGGGATCTCGTGGACTTCTACGCCCGGCACCGCTGCGACTCGTACCGGTTTCCCCAGCGATACCGAGCATTTGAGCGCGACGGCGAGCGCCCGTTGCCCGACGCCGAGTGACCCAGGCGACGGCCGGGCCAAACGTTCCGCTACGTTAGACTTGCGCTCGGGGCGGACGGTCGGTTAGCCTGATCTCAGATTCCGCGGAGTTACGGCGCCGTGACCAAGTCCGAACTCATCGAGAAGATCTCCGAGAGCCTGAAGCTGCCGGCCGGTAAGGCGGAGGCCATCGTCAACTGCGTGTTCGACTCGATGGTCGCCGCCCTCGAACGGGGCGAAGGCATCGAGATCCGCGGCTTTGGCAGCTTCACGGTGCGCGAGTACAAGGCCTACGAGGGCCGCAACCCCCGCACGGGCGAGACCGTCCACGTCGCGCCCAAGCGCCTGCCGTTCTTCAAGGTCGGCAAGGACCTGCGCGAGAAGGTCAACTCCGGCGCTGGCACCCCGCTGCCGGTCGACACCAGCCCGCACGATGACGACGTCGCCGACGATCCCGAGCTCGATCAGGACGACGACGACGACGACGAGGTGTAGGGCCTGATCTCGCCGCGGTCGCCATCGACCGCGAGCCATTGCCCGGGCGCGATCGCGTCGAACGCGCCGTCGCAGCCGACCACGCAGGGGATGCCCAGCTCCCGCGCCATCGCCGGGCCGTGATCGAGCGGCGTGCCGTGCTCGCCGATGAGCGCGGCGGCACCGTCGAGGGCCAGCACCAGCGCCGGGGTGATCGCGCGGGCGACCGCGATCGCGCCCGGCGGCACCGCGACCGCGCCGTCGGTGTGGTAGGCCGGGCCGACCGCGCGGCCACCGACCCCGGCGCCATGCCACCGCGGCGGCGACGGCGCGACCCCGACGGCGAGCGGGAGATCCCAGGCCGCGGCCCGCTCGGCGGCGGCGCGGGCGGCGGCGGCCCGGCCGCGCGCCACGTCGGGCGTGAGCGCGTCGTCGGCGAGCTCGGACCATGGCAACCACCACACGTCGTCGGGCGCGAGGCCCCGCTCGGCGGCGACGCCGAGGAGCGCGCGTCGCACCACGGCCTGGGCGCGCCAGTACCACAGGTCGTCGCGCTCGCCGGCATCGAAGGCGACGCGGGCGAGGTCCACCGCGGCGGCCACCTCGCCGGTCGTCAGGTCGGTGAGCCCGGGCCCGGCGGGCGGTGGCGTCCCAGGGCGCAACGCGGCCCGGGCGATGGCCTCGCGCAGTCGCGCCGGCGTCTCGGCCAAGGTCGGCGCCGCGACGTCCCAGGCCGACGCGACGTCGGCCAGCTCGACGGCGAGCGCCGCCGGCGCGATCTCACCGCGCGCGGCCGCCGCCAGCCGCGCGCCGATCGCCGACGGGCGCGGCACCCGCGCCAGGATCTGCGCCGGGGTGAGGCCCGCGGCGGTGAGCGCAGCGGTGGCAGCCGCCTTGCCGGCGGCGATGCGCGGCCCGAGGCGACCGGCCAGCACGCGGTACGCGGCGAGGTAGCGGTCGACCGCGGCCGCCAGCCCGTCGGTGGGCCCGGTGAGGGCGGCCGCGACCGCGGCCTCGTCGTCGGCGAGGTCCGCGGCCAGCGCGGCGGCGTCGGTGATCGGCGGCGGCGGCGGCGCGTCGGCCCGTGGCGCCCAGTACAGGTGATGGGCGACGACCCGCAGGTGGAACGGCGCGATCGCCGCAGCCTCGACGCGCGCGCACAGCTCGGCCTGGGCCACCGACAGCGGCGCCGGGTTGTGGGTCACGTCGCGCCGCCACGGTCGTCCGTCGGCGGCCAGGGCGGCGGCGTAGAGCGGCGGGGCCGGCGCGCGTCGGCGTGGCGGCGGCGGGTGGATGAGCGGCCGTGCCTGCACCACCACCCACGCGCTGGCGGCGAAGGCCCACACCAGCTCGACGTCGGCACCGCAGGGCGCGCCGATCGCGGCCTCGGCGATCGAGGCCAGGTCCAGGGCCTCGCGCCACGCCGCGCCGTCGCGCGCGACCACCGTCGGCGCCCCGGGGCCACAGGCGATCCACGCGTCGGCGCCGTCGGGGTGGCCGGGCGGCCGCGTATAGATCGTGGCGCGGAAGCCGGGCTCGAAGCGCTGCACGATCGCGGTCGGCGGCGCCACCGGCGCCCCGGGGCGCGCGTGGGCGTAGGCCGCGACCAGCGGGGTCAGCGCGCTCGCCCACACCGCGCGCACCGCGGCCCAGACCTCGGCGGCGGGCACCACCACCGACGCGCCGACGCCGGGCGCCGCCCCGGCCGCGCGATCCTCGAGGGCCAGCGACGAGCGCACGATCACGCGCGGCCCGAGGGCGCGGGCCCGCGCGACGATCGCCGCCGCCAGCTCGGGCGCGTCGGCGGTCTCGGCGGCGCTCGCCAGGTGGGCCAGCGCCGCGCCGCGAGCCTCGAGGGGCAGGCTGTCGTCGACCGGGCCGACCGCTGCGACGAAGGCCGCGGCCGGCAGCACGAACCCCGGCGGCACCGGCGCGCCCGCGGCCGCGACCCGGGCCAGCCCGAAGGCCTTGCCGCCGGCGCTGGCGTCGGCCTCGGTCAGGGACGGCAGCGTGAGCACGGCCCGACGCTACACCGCCGCGGCCCGCGCTACACTGCCGGGGATGCGCGCGCCGATCGTGGTCGTCCTGGCGCTGGCCGCCGCGGCGCCGCGCCCGGCCGCCGCCGACGACGGCAAGCTCGCGCTGGTCGGCGAGACCGTGGCGCCCCGCGCCCAGGCCGCCGGCAAGGACAAGCGCTGCTGCGGCTATCCGATCGTCGGGCCGCTGGCCTGGGCCCTGCGGTTCTACTGGCTGGCGCGCGAGGACGACTTCGACGAGCCCGACGAGATCGACTACGCCGACGTCGACGCGGTCGACATCTACGATCGCCGCGGCTTCTACGTCGGCAGCTACTCGGCCAAGTTCGTCTGGCACCTGCGCATGGAGGGCTCGGGCCTCCTGTCTGACGGCCGCGTCATCAACTACGCCGGCGCCTGCAACTACGGCACCGGCACCTGCTTCCAGCTCCTCGATCATCGCGAGTTCCCGTTCGGGCGCGGCGCTCGGCGCCGGACCCTCGTGCCCTTCAAGTCGGTCGCGGTCGATCCGCGCATCGTCAAGCTCGGCGAGGTGCTGTACCTGCCGGAGTTCGACGGCCTGCCCATGCCCGACGGCTCGATCCACGACGGCTGCGTGCGCGCCGACGACACCGGTGGCGGCATCAAGGTCCACAAGCTCGACTTCTTCGTCGTGAGCTACGGCAATTTTCGTACGCTGCTCCAGGAGGTGTGGGGCGTCAACTGGGTGACCCCGCACCTCGAGGCGCCGCGCTGTCAGTACCTGCGCCACGGCTGATGCGGTAGCGTGGGGCCGTGCTCGATGCCCTGTGGATCGCGTCGGCCGCGCCGGCGGTCGAGGCCGCGCTGGCGCGCTTGACCGCGTCCGGTCCGATCGCGGTGGTCGCCGCGCCGCGCCTGGTCCGCGTCCTCGACGGTCGCGGCCGCGCGGTGGTCGGGTTCGACGGCCCGAGTCGGCGCGGGCCCGGCCAGCCGTTGCCCGACGTGCCGACCTACGCGGCGGTGGTGGGCGCCGCGGTCGGCGATGCCGCGGCCTGGTCGGAGGCGCTGGCGGCGTGGGTCGCGGCCACGGTCGACGGCGGCGTGGTGGTGACGGTGGATCGCGCGGCGCCGGTCGAGGCGTCACGGCGGATCCTGTGCGCTGGGCTGACCGACCTCGAGCAGCGGACGGCGGGGCGCTGGCTCGTCACGAGTGGCGCGGTCGCGCGGGTCTGAGCGGAGCGGCGGAGGAGGAGACCGAGGCCGAGACCGAGGCGGAGGCCGAGACCGAGACCGAGACCGAGGCCGAGACCGAGACCGAGACCGAGACCGAGGCCGAGGCGGAGGCCGATTCCGAGCCCCGAATCCGAATCCGAATCCGAATCCGAATCCGAACCCGAACCCGAACCCGAACCCGAACCCGAACCCGAACCCGAACCCGAACCCGAACCCGAACCCGAACCCGAACCCGAACCCGAACCCGAACCCGAACCCGAACCCGAACCCGAACCCGCGGCGGAGGCGCTAGCGCGCCATGCGCAGGTTGACCCCGGCCATGATCGGAACGAAGGTGAAGCTCTCGGTGTCGCGGCCGCCGCCGTAGCCGCTCTCGACGAAGTACTCGAGCCGCACCGGGCCGTCGCCGGTCGCCAGCAAGAGGCCGCCGCCGACGAACGCGCTCGACGGCGAGCCGTAGTTGAGCCCGGCCACCGCGTAGGGGCGGACCACGCCGGTCGCGGCGAAGCCGCGGAGGCGCAGGCCCCAGCCGACGCCTCCGCCGGAGGAGAAGGTCAGCGAGGTCGTGGCTTCGAAGCGCTGCGACGCCCCGCGGTAGCCGGCACCGATCGCGCCGACGTAGCCGCGCGGGAGGTAGCTGCCGCTCTCGATCACCAGGTGGCTGCTGCGGGCCTCGCGGCGGGTCGGCTCGACGTAGCCGACCGGGCGGCCCAGGGCGCCCTGGATCTGCGCCGTGCCATCGGCCGGCACCTCGACGGCGCGCTCGACGGTGGTGAACCCAGGGGCGGCGACGATCACGCTGTGGGGGCCGGCCTCGATCACGCCAGTCCACGGCGTGGTCCCGACCTCGCGGCCGTCGATCGTGACGGTGGCGCGCGGGGCGTTGGAGGTGACGACCAGCGTGCCGCGGCCGGCGCTCGGCGCCAGGCGCACGGTCTGGGCCTCGCCGTACTCGACGGCGATCACCCGCGCGGTCCGCCCGGTCGCGAGCTCGCCGACGATCTGGTGGCCCCCCCGGGGCAGCTCGACGGTCAGCGGCGCGGCGCCGACGCGGCGACCGTCGATGACGATCGCGGTGCCGGCTGGGGCCTCGATCGCGATCGTCGCCGGGTGATCGCGCAGCGCCAGGAGCTTGGCCGCGACCGCCGCGCGATCGTCGGCGCCGGGCGCGTCGTCGAGGTAGCGCTGGTAGTAGCCGGCGGCAGCCCGGCGCTCGCCGAGCTGCTCGTAGCTGGCGGCGATGTTGTAGAGGACGTCGGCGTGAGGGAAGAGCTGATAGGCGCGCTCGTATTCGGCGATCGCCGTGCGCCAGTCGCGCCGCTTGGACGCGGCCTCGCCGCGCGCGAAGGCGGCGCGGGCCTCGTCGCGCGAGGCGCCGGGCTGACCGACAGCAGAGCGGGGGACCAGCGCCCCGAAGAGGAGCGCCGCACTCGCGAGAGTCGCTAGGTACCGAATGGGTTGCCTTTCATGTCGGGCGGCGTCGGGTTGTCGTAGGGATCTTTGGGCTTGCCGCGTCCGCTCGAGCCGGAGCCCGAGCCCTTGCCGGGGGCCGGCTCGACGGGGCGGGCGCTGCCGCTCCCACTACCGCTACCACTACCGCTGCCGGCGGCGCTGCTGCCGCTGCCACTTCCGGCGGTACCACTTCCGGCGGTGCCACTGCCGCCGCCCGGCGCGGTCCCGACCACCCCGCGGCCGGGCTGACCGCGCGGCCGTTTGGGATCGGCGCTGCCGGCCGCCGGCGCCTTGGCCAGCACCGCCGACAGGGTCTCGTCGCGCCCCTCGCGCACCGACTTGCGCAGCTCGATCGCGGTGTAGCCGTCCTTGCTCAGGCGGACGGTGTGGACCTCGGCGCTCAGGCCGGCGACCACCAGGGGCGTGAGGCCGCGGCCGATCCCATCGATCTCGACGGTGGCGCCCGGCGGATCGGTCACGACCTCGAGGGCGCCGACCGCCGCGGCCGGGGTCGGCGGCGGCGCTTCGGCGGGGGCCGCGATCGGGGCACCGCCGCGCGGGCGTAGCGCGACCACGACGATGCCAGCGCCGAGCGCGGCGGCGCCCGCGACCACCGCCGCCATCCACGGCCAGCGCCGGATGCGGGTGGTCGTGACCGGCGCGACCGGCTGGCGCGAGGTCGTCGGCACCGACGCGCCGCCCGGCGTGGCCGCGGCCTTGGCGACCCGGGCCCGCGCCGAGCCCGGGGCGGTCATCCCACCCAGCGCCGGCGGTGGCGGTAGGCTGCGCCCGGTGAGGGTGGCGATGCCGTCGAGGTTGGCGAGCTGGGCGTCGGTCGGCAGGGCCAGCGCCATCTCGGTGGCGTTGGCGAACCGGTCGGCCGGATCCTTCTCGAGGGCGCGGTGGACCGCGGCGACCAGGGCCGGCGGCAGATCGGGGCGCGCCAGGCCGAGCGGCGGCGGCGGGGTGTGCAGGTGCTGGGTCACCAGGGCGATGTAGGTCGGGGCCTCGAAGGGCGGGCGGCCGGCCAGGAGCTCGTAGAGCATCACCCCGACCGCGTACAGGTCGACCCGGGCGTCGATCTCGCCAGTGCCCATGGCCTGCTCGGGCGCCATGTACACCGGCGTGCCGATCACCGCGCCGGTCGCGGTCAGGCGGACCTTGCTCTCGGTCGACTGGATGAACTTGGAGATTCCGAAATCCATGATCTTGACGAAGTCCGGGAAATCCGGCTTCTGCAGCAAGAACACGTTTTCCGGCTTCATGTCGCGGTGGATGATGCCCTTGGCGTGGGCCGCCGACAGGCCGCGCAGGACCTGTCGCACGATCGGCACCGCCCGGGCCGCCGCCATGGGCCCGGTGGCCTCGGCGACGTCGGCCAGGCTCATCCCGACCAGCAGCTCCATCACCAGGTAGCTGCGCCCGTCGTCGGTGATCCCGGCGTCGAAGACCTCGACGATGTGCTGGTCGCCGATCGCGCTGGCGGTCCGGGCCTCGCGCTCGAAGCGGGCGATGACCTCGTCGTCCTCGTGGTACTTCTCGAGGAGGACCTTGACCGCGACCCGCTTGCCGATGCCCAGGTGATCGGCCTCGTAGACCAGCCCCATGCCGCCCTTGCCGACCCGGCGCAAGAGCCGGTAGCGGCCGGCGATCACGGCGCCGAGCATCGGGTCGGTGGCGAGGTCGGGCCGCACGGCGCCGCCATCTTAGCATCGCGGTCCGGCCAGCGCCGGTCCCACAGGCGCCGCGCCGCCGATGGCCGCAGCTACCTGTCGTCGGACGGTCGGCCGGTGGCCGCAGCTACCTGCCGTCGGACGGACGGCCGGCGGCGGCCAGGGTCACGCCGGCGGCTGGCCGTCGGCCGGGGGCGCGTCCTCGGGCGGCTTCTCGGCGTGGCGGTAGATGAGGCTCATCGCGCCGCCCCGTCGGCCGCGGCTGTGCTCGCCGCGATCCTTGGGCTCGACCCCGGGCGGGACCTCCCAGGGGATCTCGAGGTTGGGGTAGTCCGAGGCGACCGCGAACATGTAGCGGGCCCACAGCGGCACGACCGTCATGTACGCGGCGTCGAGCTTGCCCAGCTCGCGGACGTACTTGTCGTCGCCCAGCCAGGCCGCGGTCACGAAGCGCGAGGTGTAGGCGACGAACGAGGTGTCCATGGTCGCGCTCGAGGTCCCGGTCTTGCCGGCGGCGTGGAGGTCGGTCGCGCGCAGGGTCTTGGTGAAGCCGTAGTTGACCATCTGGGCCAGGAGCTTCGAGGTCAGAAACGCGGTCCGGGCCGGGATGGCCTGGGGCGCCGCCACGCCGCCGCGGGCGGCCAGCCGGTCGAGGCGATCGCCGGGCGCCAGCATCGGGTCGCTCGGCACGGTGTTGTCCTCGAGGACGTTGCCGTGGCGATCGAGGACGCGACGGACGTAGGTCCAGTCGATCCAGCGGCCGTTGCGCGCGAAGATCGCGAACGCCCGTGACAGCTCGTCGAGATAGGTGCACGACGCGCCCAGCGCCAGGGCCTTGTCGGCGATGATCTTGGAGGTGAAGCCGAGGCGCCGGGCCCACTGCTCGACCCGGTCGGCGCCGACCTCCGAGAAGATCGCCACCGACGGGATGTTCTTCGAGAACACCAGCGCGTATTCGAGGGTGACGTCGTTGTCGACCGTGCCGTGGAGGTTGGTCGGGGTCCAGACCTCACCGGTGACCGGATCGACGATCGACACCGGGCGGTCGTAGAACATCGAGTCGAAGCCGAAGCCGTCATCGATCGCCGCCGAGTAGTAGATCGGCTTGTAGGTCGAACCCGGCTGACGACAGGCCTGGTTCGTGCGGTTGAACTCGTTGCGGGTGAAGTCGTAGCCGCCGACCATCGCGGTGACGTAGCCGGTGCGGTGGTCGGCGGTGAACAGCGCGCCCTGCGGGTGGGGCACCTGCTCGAGGGTCACGACGTCGGGGTTGCGCTCATCCCACGACCGCTGATCGGCGCTGTGCTGCCACGCCGGGTTGACGCCGTCGGGCAGGTAGAACTCGCGGAAGCGATCGAGCGTGCGGATCTCGCGGCGGACCCAGACCACGTCGCCGCGCTTGAGGGCGCGGGTGGCGCACGAGATCTCCTTGTCGTTGTGGGCGTCGGTGGCGCTCCACGGGAACGCCCACCGCAGGTTGCGCAGCGGCAGCTCGAGCCGGCGATCGCCGATCAAGACATGGCCGCCGTCGCAGCCCATGTCGTCGACCACCGCCAGGTAGCGGCGCCCGGGCGTGAGCGGACCCGCGCCGTAGAGCTGGCGCTGGCGCTCGAGGAGGGTGTCCTTGGCCGGCCCGTCGACGTACCACACCGGGCCGCGCCAGCCCTGGCGCTTGTCCTGCTTGCGGGTGCCGTAGTCGACGTTGTCGTAGGCGCCGGCCTCGAAGGACGGCTCGGCCGCGGTCTCGACCCGCAGGCCGGCCAGCTCGACCCAGGCCGGCTGATCGGGGCCGGCCCGGTAGCCGTAGCGCGGGTGCTTGAGCAGCGCGGTGCGGATGTGGTTGGCGTAGTACGGCAGGCGATCGGGGAAGACGCTGTCGTAGGGCGCGAGCTTGAGCGGCTCGGCCTTGGCGGCGTCGGCGGTGGCGGCGTCGAGCTTGCCCCACCGCACCATCTGATCGAGCACGGTGTTGCGGCGCTTGATCGCGCGCTCGGGCGACACCAGCGGCGAGAACGCCGACGGCGCCTTGGGCAGCCCGGCGATGAGCGCCATCTCGGCCAGGGTGAGCTCGTCGAGGCGCTTGCCGAAGTAGCGCTCGGCCGCGCCGGCCACGCCGTAGGCGCCGCCGCCCAGGTAGATCTGGTTCAGGTAGTACGCGAGGATCGCCTTCTTGGAGTTGCGGCGCTCGAGGCGCATCGCCAGCACCGCCTCGTGGGCCTTGCGCGACAGCGACTTGTCGGAGCCGACGAGCTGCTTGGCGACCTGCTGGGTGATCGTGCTGCCGCCCTGCTCGAAGTCGCCGGCGACGACGTTGCGCCAGGCCGCGCGCACGATGCCCTTCCAGTAGATGCCGCGGTGCTCGAAGAACTCGTGATCCTCGATCGCGATCACCGCGTCGATCAGGCGCGGCGGGATCTGATCGTAGGGCACCGGGTGGCGCCACTCGAGGGCGAACTCGTCGAGCTTGGTGCCGTCGGCGGCGTAGGTCCGGCTGATGCCCGGGCTGGCGGCGACGAGCTGCGACAGGTCGGGCGCCGGCGGCGTGGTGAGCGCGATGTAGCGGTAGGCCAGGGCCCCGGCGATCACGACCAGCGCGATCGCCACCAGGGCGATGAAGGCGTAGAGCCGCAGCACCCAGCCGAGGACACCGATCGGAGATCGGTTGCCGACCACGACGCGGGGGCGGTCGGCGAGGGAAGCGTCGGCGGTGGTCACGACGGTCGCGCAGCCTAGCAGAAGGCGGGCGCGGCGGATCGGTTTCGGAGCTGATACGCTGGACCCGTGAAGTACCTGCCGATCGCGGTCGTCGTCGCCGGCGTGGCGGCTGGCGTGTGGTGGGCCAGGCGGGATCGCGGCGCCGCGCCCCGGCCCGCGGCGCCTGGCCCGACGGTGACCTCGGTTCCGCCCGCGACGCCGACGCCGGCCACCCCTGGGCCCGCCGCGCGTCCCGGCGCGCCGCGGCCGATCGCGGTGCGACCGCCGCCGAGCGCCGCGCTCCCTGAGGCCGCGCCGCCGGCTCCCGGCCCGGGGGCGACCGCGCCCGGCTTCGAGTCCGAGTCGCGCGATCCGGCCTGGGCGGTCGAGCAGGAGCGCGAGCTGGCCGCGCGCCTGGCCGCCGTCGAGGAGCTGGCCACCGCGCGCGGCGCCGAGGTCGAGGTCACGGCGGTCGAGTGCCGCACCAGCCAGTGCCGCTTCACGGCGGAGGCGCCGACCCTGGCCGGGTTGTCGGCGCTGTACGGCGCGATCGAGACGCCCGAGGGCCTGTACGGCTGGGCCGACCTGGTCGTGCTCGGCGGCGTCGAGGTCGATCCGACCACCGGCGGCGCGACCACCGCGGTCACCGTCGTGTTCGAGCGCTGACCGGGCTCGCGCTACGGCCGCGGCCGCAGCGGACCCGGCGCGCCGCACAGCGGACAGCCCTCGGCGGCGATCGCCCAGTCGCAGTCGTCGCAGCCGATCGCGACGACATGGAAGCCGGGCTCGCCGAGGAGCGCGACCGGCCGCGGCCGCGGCGGCTGGCCGGGCGTCGAGGTGACCGCCGCCGGCGTCAGGCCGAGCACGCCGCACTCGGTGCCGCCGCAGCGCGGGCAACGCTTGGGCGGGGTCAGGCGCGAGGCCGCGGTCCGGATCGCCGGCGCGGCGCCGGGGGCGTGGCAGCGCGGACAGTCGTCGCTGGCGTAGGCGACCCGGCCACAACCGGCGCAGGCGATCCGGGTGATGCCATCGATGAACTTCTCGCCGTCGTGGGCCCACTTGCCGTCGTCGTTGGCGTCGCCGAGCATGCAGGCGTGGTAGCGATCGAGGTAGGTCTCGATGGCGTAGGCCTGGCCGCCGCACGCGGAGCAGGGCGCGATCGCGGCGGTGAAGCGGGCCTCGTCGAGGTGGCTCATCGCCGCGCACCATAGCGCGCCCAGGCGAGCCGCGTGCTACCAGGACGGCGATGGCAGCACCGCGCTGGTTCGAGCCGCCACCGCCGGCCGGCGCTGCGCCGGCGGTGATGCCGAGCCCGTTCGCCGACGGCGCGCCGCATCCGCTGGCGGCCCGGGCCGCCGCCGAGCTCTTGCGCGAGCTGGCCGCCGATCCCCGACCGCTCGACGAGCGCGGCGGCGGCAAGATGTTCGGCGTGCTGGTGGTGCGCGACCGCGCCGAGCGGCTCGGCTACCTGCGCGGGTTCTCCGGCATGCTGCGCGGCGCGTGGCAGGTCGACGGGTTCGCGCCGCCGCTGTTCGACCCCGGCGAGCGCGCCGGGTGGTGGCCGGCCGGCGAGGCCGAGCTGGCCTCGCTGACCCGGGCCGCCGACGCCGCGGCCGCGCGCGCGACCACCGCCGAGGCTGCGCTCACCGCGCTCGCCGCGCGTCACCGCGACGAGCGCCAGGTCGCCGCCGCCGCCGCCGCGGAGGCCAAGGCGACGCGCGCCGCCGCCCGGGCCGCCGGCGGCGATCTCGCGGCGCTCGCCGAGGCCAGCCGGGCCGACGGTCGGGCGGCCCGGGCGCTGCGCGCCGCGCACCGCGAGGCCCTCGCCGTCGCCACGGCCGCCTGGACCGACGCGGTCGCCGAGCGCGACCGCGTGGCCGCGGTCCGGGCCGCGCGCTCGCGGGCGCTCTACCAGGCGGTGATCGACGGCTACCGCGCCGTCGACGGCCGCGGCGCGCCAGTGGCCCTGGCCGACTGCTACGACGGCCCGCCGCCCGGCGGCGCCGGCGACTGCGCCGGGCCCAAGCTCCTCGGCTGGGCCCACCGCCTCGGTCTGCGGCCGGTGGCCCTGGCCGAGTTCTGGTGGGGCCCCGACGAGGCCGGCCGGATCGCCGGCCGCTTCTACCCGGCGTGCCGCGGCAAGTGCGGCCCGCTCCTGCCGGCGATGCTGGTCGGCTGCGCGGTCGCGCCGGCGCCGGCCTACGGCGACGATCCGCCTGGTCCTGACGAGCCGCGGGTGGTCCACGCCGATCGCTGGCTGTGTGTCGTCGACAAGCCGGTCGGCCTGTTGTCGGTGCCGGGCCGCACCGGCAACCTGCGCGACTCGGTCGCGACCCGGCTGCGCGCCCGCGATCCCGAGGCCACCGGCCCGCTGGTGGTGCATCGCCTCGACCTCGACACCTCGGGCCTGCTCCTGTGCGCGCGCGATCCCGACACCCACCGCTGCCTGGCCGCGGCCTTCGCCCGCCGCGCGATCGCCAAGCGCTACGTCGCGATCCTCGACGGCGAGGTCGCCGACGACGCCGGCGCGATCGACCTGCCGCTCCGCCTCGACCCCGACGATCGGCCGCGACAGGTCGTCGATCTCCGCCACGGCAAGCCGGCCTCGACCAGCTATCGCGTGGTGGCGCGGGGCCCGGGCTGGACCCGGGTCGAGCTGGTTCCGCACACCGGGCGCACCCACCAGCTCCGGGTCCACGCCGCGGTCGGGCTGGGCGCACCGATCCTGGGTGATCGACTGTACGGCCGGGTCGCCGGGCCGCGGGTCCGGCTGCACCTGCACGCCGCCGGGCTGGGCTTCGTGCACCCGGCGACCGGCGCGATGGTCGAGCTGACGTCGCCGGTTCCGTTCTGAGGGAGGCCGAGGTCGGGGCGGAGGCGGAGGCCGAGGCGGAGACCGAGACCGAGACCGAGGCCGAGACCGAGGCCGAGGCCGAGACCGAGACCGAGGCGCACCGAATCGTCGCGTCGGGCGCGCGAATCCGGCGCCCGCGCTTGTGCCGGCGACGGCGGGCGGCTATTGCGCGGCATGCCCTTCTCGTCGGCCCATCCCGGCCTCCAGCGCGCGCTGACCGAGCGCGGCTACGCCGCTCCCACCCCGGTCCAGGCCGCCGTCCTCGACCCCGAGGCCCGCGACCGCGACCTCCTGGTGTCGGCGCAGACCGGCTCGGGCAAGACCGTCGCGTTCGGGCTGGCGCTGGCCCAGCCGCTCCTGGGCGAGGCCGAGCGGTTCTCCTCCGGACCGGTGCGCGCGCTGGTGATCGCGCCGACCCGCGAGCTCGCGCTCCAGGTCCGCCGCGAGCTCGAGTGGCTCTACGCACCGACCGGGGCGCGGGTGATCGCGTGCGTCGGCGGCATGGATCCGCGGCGCGAGGCCATGCTCCTGCGCGAGGGTGCGCACATCGTGGTCGGCACCCCCGGCCGCCTGCGCGATCACGTCGACCGCGGCAACGTGTCGTTCGGCGAGGTCTCGGCGGTGGTGCTCGACGAGGCCGACGAGATGCTCGACCTCGGCTTCCGCGAGGACATCGAGGCCCTGCTCGACCTGACGCCGGCGACCCGCCGCACGCTCCTGTTCTCGGCCACCTTGCCGCCGGCGATCCAGTCGCTGGCCAAGCGCTACCAAGTGAACGCGCTGCGCCTGGCCACCGCCGACGAGCGCACGCCCCACGTCGACATCGACTATCAGGCGATGTTGATCCCGCCGCGCGAGCGCGAGCTGGCGGTGGTCAACGTGCTGCGCTTCATGGACGCCGGCGGCGCGCTGGTGTTCTGCGCCACCCGCGACGGCGTCACCCACCTGGCCGCCAACCTCAACGAGCGCGGCTTCGCAGTGGTCGCGCTGTCGGGCGAGCTGTCCCAGGCCGAGCGGACCCGCGCCCTCCAGTCGTTGCGCGACGGCCGAGCCCGGGTGTGCATCGCCACCGACGTCGCCGCCCGCGGCCTCGATCTGCCCGACCTCGGCCTGGTGGTCCACGCCGACCTGCCGCAGAACGCGCAGGTCCTGCTCCACCGCAGCGGCCGCACCGGTCGCGCCGGCAAGAAGGGCACCGCGATCGTGCTCGTGACGGTGCCGGCGCGCGGCCACGCCACGCGCATGTTCGCGACCGCCGGCGTCCGCCCGCGCTGGACCACGCCGCCGACCGCCGAGCAGATCCGCGCTGGCGACGGCGCGCGCCTGACCGCCGAGATCGCCGCGCTGGCCGGCGAGGCCAGCGACGACGAGAAGGCTGCCGCCGCGGCTCTGGCCGGCGAGCGCACGGCCCTCGAGCTGGCGACGGTCCTCATCCGCTGGCACCGGGCTCGACTGCCGGCGCCCGAGGAGCTGTCGATCATCGCCCCGCCGTCGGCCAAGACCAAGACCCGGCCCGAGCGCAACGACCGCCCGACCTTCGCGCCGCGCGGCGGCGGCGAGGCCGGCCCGCCGGTGTGGTTCCGCATCGACGTCGGTCGCCTGCGCAACGCCGATCCGCGCTGGCTCATCCCGGTGATCTGCACTCGCGGGGGCATCACCAAGGCCGAGATCGGCGCGATCCGCGTCCTGCCGCGTGAGACCCACTTCGAGATCATCGGCGCCGCCGCCGAGCACTTCGAGCGAACCTCGGCGCGGCCGCCCAAGGATCACCCCGACCGCACCGTGCGCATGGCGCGCATCGGCCGCGCCCCGGTGTTCGACGAGCCCGAGGCCAGCGACCGGCCCGCGCGCCGCGGCCCGCCGCCGCGCCGCCTACCGCCGCGCCGCCCGCGCTGAGGCCGGGCGCGGCGCCGTGGTACCCTCGCGGCTCGCGATGTTCGTGCCGCTGCCGCCGGTCCGCGATCAGGTCCACAACTGGGTGAACTGGGCCGGCGCGTTCACCGCCGAGCAGGTCGCCCGATGCGTGGCGCTGTGCGAGCAGCTCCCGCGCTCGGGCGGCACCACCTTCGAGAGCGGTAGTCGACCGGCCGCGACCGCGGTGCGGCGCTCCGAGGTGGCGTGGCTGCGGCCGTCGCCCGAGGCGAGCTGGCTGTTCGACAAGCTCGCGTACATCTGCGACGACATGAACTCGAAGTTCTTCCGCTTCGAGCTGTCGGGCTTTCACGAGCCGCTGCAGTACACGATCTACGAGCACCGCCCGGGGACCACGCCCGGCCACTACACCTGGCACATGGATCGCGGCGCCGACATCACGCCGCGCAAGCTCAGCCTGGTGGTGCAGCTCTCCGATCCGGCCGACTACGACGGCGGCGACCTCGAGCTGTTCTACGCCGATCCCGCGGTCCGCGCGCCCCGCGGCCTCGGCCACGTCGTCGGCTTCCCGTCCTTCGTCATGCACCGCGTGACGCCGGTGACCCGCGGACTCCGACGGTCGCTGGTGGTCTGGGTCGGCGGCCCCGGCTTCCGCTGATCGGCGCGGTGGGGATGCGGCGCGGGCTGGGGGCGGCGCGGCTACAGCTTCTTGAACTGGAACACCGCGTCGCAGATCGCGTCGCAATAGGTGAGGTCGCTGGTCTCGAACTCGCGCACCGCGATGACGCCGAGGCTCAGGCTGTTCTTCTCCGGCGTGGTCGGGGAGCGACCGTCGGCGACGGTGTCGCGCATGAACACGAGCTGGTTGCGGATCGAGCCGAACATCGCCTGGGTTGGACCGCCCGGCGCGGCGGCGAGCCGCTCCTCGGTCATGGTGAGGGCGGTGTCGATCAGGGTGGCGACCTGGGCGTGGGAGGGTGCGGACATAGGTGGCCTGGCATCGGCGGGCGCTTCGACCCGCTCGTCTCGATAGTAACGCATCACGGGCAGCCGCTAGCGACGTCGGGGATCTTCGGTGATCCTCCAGCCCTGCGCCTGGCACGCTGCCAGCCAGCGACTGAGCGGCTCGGCTCCGCAACCGTCGAGCCAGTGCGACCAGAAGATCGCCAGGTCAAAGGTCTGGTCGTCCCGGAGCCAGCGGACGGTCAGCGGTGGTTCGAGCAAGCTGCCCTGGGGGCCGTGGACGGCAGCCTGCCCGTGGTGGGCTACCACCGGCACGTCGTGATGCCCGCGCGCGCTACTGAGGCGGATCACCGACCCTGGCGCCAGATCGACCCGGTAAGCGCCGCCGCGGATGGTCAGCACGTTGGCGGGAGGAAGGTCACGCAACCATGAGCCCAACACGTCGGAGTCGATCGACTCGACCACCCGGGCCTCTGGCGTCTTGTAGAGGGCGACTCGCTCGCCGTCGGGCGTGCGTAGCTGGCGATGGATGATCTTGCCGTCGTCATCCCACCCGACCTCGGCCTCCACGGCCCCGGGCGAGGCGACCTCATCGGCGAAGTCGAGCATGAGGCGCAGCATGCGGCGGTCGGCCTCGCCCTCCGGGAGAAATGGCTCGCGAGCGAGGACCAGGCGACGGCCTGGAAACTCGTACAGCGTGCCTGCTTCGATCATCGGACGCGGGTCCATGTGACACCATTCTTCACGTACTCAGCCAGCACGGTGCCGGTCGACTTGTCGGTCAGGGTGACGCGATCGAGCTGATCGATGTTGCCGATGTTGGGCAGATTCTCGCCGATCGAATCGAAGATGTTCGACGGATTGCCCCGCCGCGGCCGGAACTGACCGTCGGCGTCGATGATGCGGACCGTACCATCGGGCAGGATCTCGCGCTGGCGGCCGCCGCCGATGCGGGTTGTCCCGACGTCGAGATCCATTCGAATCGTAACGTCGTGCTGACCGGGGATCGGGTTGGTATCGACCGGGTTCGGCGGGTTCGCACGGTCTGCCGCCTTGTCGGCCGCGTGGCGAATGCCGTTGGTGACGTCACCGTGCTGCGACACGGGGTTGTCGACAGTGGTGACCTCGACACTCCGGTTCACGGTGCCGGACGGATCCTCGACCGTGATGTCGAACGAGCGCATCTGCTCGTTGGGGTTCGACACGCGGGGCGGTGAGCGTCCGTCGCCGCCGATGTTGATGATCTGTCCAGGGTACTCATTGAGGAGCCTGCGCGCCTCGGTGAGCTCGCCGACCGCTCGGTCTAGATCGGTGCCGGATTTCCCGGCGGTGAAGTCAACCCAGTCGTCAATTCCTTGCACGCGGTTGGTCGCCGCGAGATCCCCGATCTGAGCCAGTGTGGGCCCGTCGAGGCGGGAGGCGTAGGAGCCAAACGTCTGCGGTCCGAGGGCGTCGAGAGCTTGGCGACGCTGGTCGGGCGTCATCGAACGCGCCGTTTGCATCGCCGGCTCGCCGCCGGAGTTCCAGACCGCGTCGATCTCGGCGTCCGTCATGTTCGACTGGAGCGCCTGTCGATGGTGGGGCGGCACCGGACCGTTGGGACCGCCGGGCGTGGGACCGCCGGGCGTGGGACCGCCGGGCGTGGGGCCGCCGGGCGTGGGGCCGCCGGGCGTGGGACCGCCGGGCGTGGGACCGCCGGGCGTGGGACCGCCCGGAGTCGGGCCGCCGGGCGTGGGACCGCCGGGCGTGGGGCCGCCGGGCGTGGGACCGCCTGGCGTGGGGCCGCCGGGCGTGGGACCGCCGGGCGTGGGACCGCCGGGCGTGGGACCGCCCGGAGTCGGGCCGCCGGGCGTGGGACCGCCGGGCGTGGGGCCGCCTGGCGTGGGACCGCCGGGCGTGGGACCGCCGGGCGTGGGGCCGCCGGGCGTGGGACCGCCGGGCGTGGGGCCGCCGGGCGTGGGGCCGCCGGGCGTGGGGCCGCCCGGAGTCGGGCCGCCGGGCGTGGGTCCGCCCGGAGTCGGGCCGCCGGGCGTGGGACCGCCGGGCGTGGGGCCGCCGGGCGTGGGACCGCCTGGCGTGGGACCGCCGGGCGTGGGACCGCCTGGCGTGGGACCGCCGGGCGTGGGGCCGCTGCTGGGAGGGTCGATGATCGGCCGGAACTTGCTCCGGTCCGGCATGTACATCTGGGTGCCGCCGCCCGAGGCATTGTACGGCTGACCAGGCACCGACCAGTCGTCGTTGATCGGCGCGGCCGTCGACTGAAGGACCTGAACGTCCTCGACGACCTCCCACCGGGTCACGACCTTGTCCGCGATGATCGGATTGCCGTCGGGGCCGAGGACCGGGTTGCCGTCGGGGCCCAGGACCTGACCTTGTGGGTTGATACCGAGCTGGCTCGCGGTCGCGTCGCCGTTCGAGTAGTAGCTGCCCTGGCGGCCGCCCTGGACCTGGTACTGCGAGAGGATCGTGCCGCGCGGGATGGTCTCGACCGTCACGGGATGACGGAAGTCGATACCGTCGAGGTGCGAATCGATCCGCCCCTCGGGCATGCCGTGGCTGCGGTAGAACTCGAAGGCGGAGTCGCGGCTCGCCTGCATCGCAGGCGTCCAGTCGGGATCGCCGGGACGAGGCGCGCGATCAGGCGTGCCCGGAGTCGGGCCGCCCGGAGTCGGGCCGCCTGGCGTGGGACCGCCTGGCGTCGGGCCACCTGGAGTCGGACCGCCCGGCGTGGGACCGCCTGGAGTCGGACCGCCTGGCGTGGGACCGCCTGGCGTCGGGCCACCTGGAGTCGGACCGCCCGGCGTGGGACCGCCTGGCGTCGGGCCGCCTGGCGTCGGACCGCCCGGCGTGGGGCCGCCCGGCGTGGGACCGCCCGGCGTGGGACCGCCTGGAGTCGGACCGCCTGGAGTCGGACCGCCTGGAGTCGGACCGCCCGGAGTCGGACCGCCTGGAGTCGGACCGCCCGGCGTCGGGCCGCCTGGAGTCGGACCGCCCGGAGTCGGACCGCCCGGCGTGGGACCGCCCGGCGTCGGACCGCCTGGCGTGGGACCGCCCGGCGTGGGACCGCCTGGCGTGGGACCGCCCGGCGTGGGACCGCCTGGAGTCGGACCGCCCGGAGTCGGACCGCCCGGCGTGGGACCGCCTGGAGTCGGACCGCCCGGAGTCGGACCGCCCGGAGTCGGACCGCCCGGAGTCGGACCGCCCGGAGTCGGACCGCCCGGAGTCGGACCGCCTGGCGTCGGGCCACCTGGAGTCGGACCGCCCGGTGTCGGACCGCCTGGAGTCGGACCGCCTGGAGTCGGACCGCCCGGCGAGCCTGGCGAACCCGGCGAACCCGGCGAACCCGGCGAACCTGGCGAACCCGGCGAACCCGGCGAACCCGGCGAACCGCCGCCACCCTTCTTCATCCCGATCAACACCAGCAGCACCTCGACCGCCGAGGTGGCGCCCTCGAACCAGCGGCCGTTCTTGAAGTGCTCGATCGCCTGCATCAGCGACTGCGCGCCGCCGTACAGGTCGTAGGCCTCCATCACGACCTTCAGCGCGCGGGCCGCCTTGGCCATGTCCGCCGCCTGGCCGGCGCCGGGCACCAGATCGAGGAGCGCGGCGACCGCCGACATCGTCGCGTCGACGTAGTTGCCCTCGACGAAGTACAGCGCGGCGTTGACCAGGCCGGTGACGGTGCCGACGCCGGGGATGAAGCCGGCGATGTCGAGCAAGAGGTGCAGCGCGTTGCGGATCGGCTCTGGGATCCGGTTCCACACGCTGCCCAGCAGGAAGAACTGCCCGAACGGGATGAACTGCGCCACCAGCACCTGCATCCACATCGGCAGCGCGTTGAACCACTCGGTGAACTGCGCGAGCTTCTCGAACAGGTAGCCGCCGATCGCGCCGGCGTACTCCTTGAAGACCTCCCAGCACTTGGTCAGGCCGGGGAAGGTCTTGGCGAACCACGCCTTGAGCGCGCCCCACTGCGCCTGGATCCAGCGCCACGACGGCTGGATGATGTTCTCGTTGACCCAGGTGCCGAACTGGACCGCCTTCTCCTTGATCCAGTCCCAGGCCTGCCCGAGCTTGTCGGACAGCCACGACCAGCCCTGCTTCAGGCCCTCCCACGCGCCCTTGACCAGCTCGTAGGCGCCCTTGCCGACGAGCGCCAGGGCGCCCAGGCCCAGCTTGACCGCGGTCTCGACGGCGGTGACCGCGCCGCGCGCGACGGTCTCGACGCCGGTCACCACCGCGTTGGCGCCGGCCTCGACCAGGTTGACCGCGCCGGTGGCGCCGCGCTCGACGACGTTGACCGCCCCGGTCGCGGCGCGCTCGGCCAGGTTGACCGCGCTGGTCGCCTTCTGCTCGACCCAGTTGACCGCGCCGGTGGCCTTCTGCTCGACGAAGTTGACCGCGCCGGTGGCCTTCTGCTCGACCCAGTTGATCGCGCCGGTGGCCTTTTGCTCGACCCAGTTGACCGCGCCGGTGGCCTTCTGCTCGACGAAGTTGACCGCGCCGGTGGCCTTCTGCTCGACCCACGACACCGCGCCCGAGGCCTTCTGCTCGACCCACGAGATCGCGCCCGAGGCCTTCTGCTCGACCCACGACACCGCGCCCGAGGCCTTCTGCTCGACCCACGAGATCGCGCTCGTGGCCTTGTCCTCGACGAACGACAGGCCGGCGTCGACCGCGCCCGACACCACGTCGACCGCGGCGTTGCCCACCGAGGCCACGCCGTCGACGATGCCGCTGACCGCGCCGGCGAAGAACTGGACGATCGGTCCACCGCGGCTGGCGATCGAGTCGATCGCCCCCTTGGCGCGATCGGCCATGCCGTTGACCAGGTTGTGCCCGGTCTCCGAGATCCAGTCGCGGGCGGCGTCAGCCTTGCCGCTGATCCAGTCGCGGGCGGCGTCGGCGCGGCCGCTGATCCAGTCGCGGGCGGCGTCGGCCTTGCCGCCGATCCAGTCGCGGGCGGCGTCGGCCTTGCCATGGATCCAGTCGCGGGCGGCGTCGGCCTTGCCGTGGATCCACTCGCGCGCGCTGTCGGCCTTGTCCCCGATCCAGTCGCGGGCGGCGTCGGCCTTGCCATGGATCCACTCGCGGGCGGCGTCGGCCTTGCCGTGGATCCAGTCGCGGGCGGCGTCGGCCTTGCCGTGGATCCAGTCCCGGGCGGCGTCGGCCTTCTCGGCGATCCACTGCCGGGCGGCGTCGCCCTTCTCGGCGATCCACTGCCGCGCGGCCTCGGCCTTGTCGGCGATCCACTGCCGGGCCGCCTGGGCCTTGTCGGCGATCCACGCCCGGGCCGCCTGGGCCTTCTCGCTGATCCACGCCCGCGCGGCGTCGCCGCGACCGGCCAGCCACTGCACCGCGGCGACCAGCTTCTCCTTGAGCGTGTTGAAGATCTCGCTGGCCTTGTTCTTGAGCCAGTCCCAGCCTTCCTTGGCCGCGTTCCACGCCTTGGTCGCCAGCTCGACGGCCTTGGTCGCGATCTCGGTCAGCTTCTGCTGGATCGGCTCCCACACCCGCCGCGCCCAGTCGGTGAACTGCTGCCACTTCTGCTCGAGGACCTGGAGGATCGGCGCGATCTTGTCGAGGAACGCCTTCCACGCCCGCTCGGCCTCCTCCTGGATCGTCTGGAAGCCCTCGGCGATCTTCGAGAACTGCGGCTGCAGGAACGCATCGATCTTGGCGATGTAGTCCTTGGCCTTGCCCTGGTAGCGATCGCACAGCTCGCCGGCCTCGCGATCGAGGACCTGCAGGATGCCCATGGCATCGCCCTCGAGGACGTTCCAGGCGATCTCGACCGCGGCGTTTTGCTGCTCGGCCTCGCCGCGCACCTGCTCGGTCTCGGCGGCGATCTGCTGATCGACCGCGGCCGACTCCTGCTGCGCCTGCTGCTCGAGGCGCTGGTAGTCCTGGTTGAGCTCGGCCGAGCGGGCGTTGGCGTCGGCGTCGAGCTCGGCGCCCTTGGTCTGGGCGTCGGCCTCGAGTTCGGCCTGCTTGGTCGCGGCGGCGGTCCGCACCTCTTCCTGCTTGGCCTGGCCGTCGCGCTCGACCGCGGCCCGGCGGGCCTGCGCATCGGCGTCGAGCTGCTGGCCGCGGGTCTGGGCGTCGGTGTTGAGCTGGTTGGCGCGAGTCTGGGCCTCGGTCGCGAGCTGCTGGCCGCGGGCCTGGCTGTCGGCCTCGAGCTGACCGCCGCGGGTCTGGCCATCGCTGTCGAGCTGGCCGCCGCGGGTCTGGCTGTCGCTCTCGAGCTGCTGGCCGCGGGCCTGGCCATCGGCCTCGAGCTGGCCACCGCGGGTCTGGCCGTCGCTGTCGACCTGACCACCGCGGGACTGGCCGTCGGCCTCGACCTGGCCGCCGCGGGTCTTGCCGTCGGCGTCGACCTGACCGCCGCGGGTCTGGCCATCGGCGTCGACCTCGCCGCCCTTGGTCTGGCCGTCGCCCTCGACCTCGGCGCCCTTGGTCTGGGCGGCCGAGTTCATCTCGCCGGCCTTGCCCTGGCCCTCGCCGGGCAGCGGCGACTTGGTCGTGTTGGCGTCGCCGCGCAGGGCCTCGAGGAGCTTGCGCGCGCCCTCGATCGGGTTGAGATCGCCGAGCGACAGGCGTTGGACCTGGGGGCCCTGGGTCTGCGGCGCCGGGGTCAAGGCCACGGGGGCGGCGGCGGGGCCGCGCGGAGCGTTCGCGTTCGCGTTCGCGTTGCCGTTCGCGTTCGACGCCGCGGCGACGGTCGGCGCGTCGTCGTCGTCGTCGCGATCGTGCTCGCCGACCGAGCCCCACCCGGCCTTGTCACGCCCGGCCTTGTCGTCGGTCGCGACCGCATCGGCCTCGCGCACCGCGGGCGTCGCCGCGCGCGGCTGGCCGCCGGTCTGCTGGATCACGTGGGCCAGCTCGTGGGCGAGCAGGCGGCGGCCGTCGCCGCCGTCGACGCGCTCGCCGGCGCCGAGCGCGATGTGGTGACCGACCGCGAACGCGCGCGCGCCGAGCAACCCGGCCAGCTCCGCGGCCTCGCCGTCGTCGTGGACGCGGACGTCACCCAGGTCGTGACCGAAGCGCGGCTCGAAGAACTCGCGCTCGTCGCTCGACAACGAGCGGCCCCCCGTGCGCTGCAGGCGCTCGACCCGCGCCTCGACGTCGTCGGGCAGCTCGCCGGCGAGGAGCGCGGCGAGGGCGGGATCGCCGCCGGCCCGCCCGAGGCGCTGGACCTGACCGTCGGCGCGGCCGCTGACGTCGGCCTCGCCCATCGCCATGACCTGATCGGCGGCGCGATCGGCCTCGCGCTCGTGGCTGGTGTCGGCGTCGCCGACGGCCAGCTTGGGCTGGATCATCTCGGCGACCCGGCGCTTGCGCTCGCCGGCGCGGGCCTGGGCCTGGGCCAGGAGGTTGGTGATCGCGGCCTTGCGCTGGGCGATCCCGCGATTGGGGCCGGCCGCCAGATCGCTCGCGGTCTGCGGCTGCGGACCCATCCCGCCGCCGGCGCGCTGGGGAGCGCCACCGTCGGGCGCGGGGGCGCCCGGGGCCGGCTGGTCGCCGCCGCGATCGCCCATCGGGAAGCCGAGGTCGCGGGCGGCGCCGCGCACCAGGTCCATCGCGCCGCCGGCCACCGACTCGATCTGCGCGCGCAGATCGGGCGGGACCAGCGCGGCCGCGGCGCGGCCGAGGGCGTCGACCAACCCGCCGCCGTCGCCGCCCGACAGCGCGGTGCGCGCTTGATCGAGGCCGGCGCGCAGCCCGGCCGGCGCGCCTTCGAGGAGCGAGCCCAGGGGATCCCCGACGACGCCCGCGGCGTCAGCCAGCGCGCCGCCGGCGGCGCCGACCGCGTCCGATAGCGGCCCGGTGAGTCCGCCGATCGCGTCGGTGACCTGACCGGTGAGCCCGCCGAGCGCGCCGGTGAGGGGCGCGGTGAGCTGATCGACCGCGCCCGTGACCTGACCGGTGAGGTCGCCGACGGCGCCGGTGAGAGGCGCGGTGAGCTGATCGACGGCGCCGGTGAGGGGCTCGGTGAGCTGATCGACGGCGCCGGTGACCTGGGCGGTAAGCCCGTCGATCGCGCCGGTGAGCGGGGCAGCGAGCTGATCGACGGCGCCGGTGACCTGGGCGGTGAGGCCGTCGATCGCGCCGGTGAGGGGGGCGGCGACGGCGTTGGCGGCGCCGGTGACCTGCGCGGTGAGGCCGTCGATCGCGCCGGTGAGGGGGGCGGCGACGGCGTTGGCGGCGCCGGAGACCTGCGCGGTGAGGCCGTCGATCGCGCCGGTGAGGGGGGCGGCGACGGCGTTGGCGGCGCCGGAGACCTGCGCGGTGAGGCCGTCGATCGCGCCGGTGAGGGGGGCGGCGACGGTGTTGGCGGCGCCGGAGACCTGGGCGGTGAGACCGGCGAGGGCGCCCGACATGGGCGCCGCAGCGTTGGCGGCCCCACCCGCGAGCGGGGTCGTGGCTCCGGCGGCCGGCGCGCCGGCACCGTCCGTCTGCCCGGTCGTCGTCGCGGTCGTCGTCGCGGTCGCCGGCGCGGCCGTCGCCGGCGCGGCCGTCGTCGTCGCGGTCGGGCTCGCGGTCGTCGCCGCACCGGGCGCGCCGGGCGAGCCGCCACCGCCGCTCGCCGCCGCCGGCGTGCCGCTGCCGGTCAGGTCCGGTCCGTCGGCGCCAGGCGCCGCGGTCGTCGGGGCGGGGATGCTCGGCGCCGCAGGCTTGACCTGGAACATCCCGGGGTCGGGGATGCGGGCCTTGATCGTGTCCCATTGCGCCGCCAGGGCGGCGCCCGGGTTGCTCTGCGGATCGATCCCGAGGGGGCGCGGCGTGATCGGCCCCGCGACCGCGTTGCGGCGCGCCGACCAGGCGTCGGTCGCACCGCCAGCGTCGCCCTCGAGGGTCGGAGCCGGCGGCGGTGCCGTCGCCGTGACCGGGCGTGGCGCCGGGACCTCGCGCGTGTCTCCGACGGCGGCGTCGGGCGTCGGCACCGGGGGCGTCGGCGGGCGAGCGGGCGCCCCGGCCGGCGCCGCGGCGGGTGGCGTGGCCGCGGTCGGCGGCGTGGTCGGCGCCGCGCCGGGACGCGGGGCGTTGGCGGCCGGCGTCGCCCCGGGACCTCGAGCGTCTGCGACCGGCCCGGGCGGCGTGCCGCGCGGGGGACGTCCGGCGGGGCCACTCGCGGGCGCGCCGGTGGCCTTCCCGCGCGCTGCGACCAAGCCCTGCGTCTCGGCCCGGGTCTGGTTGAGCGCGCCCTTCTTCGCCGGCGCGTCCGGACGCGCGGCGCCGCGCGGCGCGAGCATGCGCTTCACCTCGCCGTCGACCCGTGGCTTCCGGCCGGGGACGCCCGCCACCTCGGGCGTGGCTTCGCCAGCGTCGGGCGCGAGTTCGGCGTCGGCGGTCGGTTCGCGCTTCAGCATCCGGGTGCCCATCTTACGAGGTGGGCACCACGCGCCTTCCTCGCGATCGGCACAGAATCATCAAGCTCGGACGGTCCGACCCATCTGCCGTCGGTGAACCTCGCAATCGGTCATCGCCCTCACATCAAATCCCGCAGTTGTTCACGAAGTCGTCACCAAAATCGTCCACCAGCTCACGGCGCCGCCAGCTTTCGATATCCGCCACCATTGATGATATTCGTGAAACCGGCAGATTCGAGGGTTCGCTTGGCATGACCGGCGCGCGATCCCGACCGGCAGTAGAGGACGATCGGCTTGTCCTTGCCGCCGGCCAGCGCCTCGATCTCGGCCAGCTTGTCGCCCACCGAGCCGACCGGGACGAGCTTGGCCTGGGGCAGGTGGCCCTCATCCCACTCGCTCTGCTCGCGGACGTCGATCACCGTCGCGCCCGCGGCGATCGCGGCCTTGGCCGCCGCCACCGGATCGGCCGGCGCTGCCGCCGGGGCGGCGGAGGCGGCCTTCGGCGGACGAGCTGACTCGTCGCAGCCGAGGGTCGGGGCGGTGAAGAGCACGAACGAGACGAGCCACGGCGAGCGCATGGCTGCGAGGGTACCGCGCCCGGCGGCCGCGCCAACTGCGCTCCGTGGTCGCGGCGGACCGCCTGCGCGCGTGGTCACGCGCCACCCGCGCGGGGGACGCTCAGGCGATCCGCACGAGCTGCTTGCCCAGGTTGGCGCCGCGCAACATGCCGAGGAACGCCGCCGGCGCGGCGGCGAGTCCGTCGGCGATCGTCTCGCGGTAGCGCAGCGCGCCGCTGGCCACCAACCCGCCGAGCTCGGCCAGCGCCGGCGGCCAGGCGTCCATGTGCTCGCTGACGATGAAGCCCTCGATGCGCAGGCGGTTGACGAGGATGAGCTGCGGCGCGGCCAAGGGGATCGGCGCGCCGTCGTAGCCGGCGATCATCCCGCACAGCGCGACCCGTCCAAACGGGTTCATGCGCGCCAGGGCGGCGTCGAGGCAGGCGCCGCCGACGTTCTCGAACAGCCGATCGATCCCGTCGGGGCAGGCCGCGCGCACCGCGGCCGCCAGCGCGCGCGGCTCGGGGTGAGCCTGGTAGTCGACGCAGGCGGCGAAGCCCAGCTCGTCGGTCACGTAGGCGCACTTCGCCGGGCCGCCGGCGATGCCGACCGCGCGGGCGCCGCGCCGGGTCGCGAGCTGACCGACCACGCCGCCGACCGCGCCCGCGGCCGCCGACACCACCACGGTCTGGCCGGCCTTGACCTCGAGGATCCGCTCGACGCCGTACCACGCGGTGACGCCGGGCATGCCGACCGGGCCGAGGTAGGCCGACAGCGGGATGTGGGTGGTATCGACCACGCGGAACATCCCGCCCATCGGCGGCCCGACGTAGTGGCTCTGCCAGCCGCCCATGCCGACCACCGCGGCGCCGACCGGGAAGCCCGCGGCCCGCGACGCGATCACCTCCCCGACGGTGCCGCCGATCATCACCGCGTCGAGCGGCTGCGGCGCGGCGTAGGACTTCCCGTCGCTCATGCGGCCGCGCATGTACGGGTCGAGCGACAAGAAGCGATGGGCCACCACGACCTCGCCGTCGCCTGGGTCGCGCAGCGGCTGGGTGCGGAGCGCGAAGTTGTCGACGGTGGGGGCGCCGGTGGGACGGCTGGCGAGGACGATCTGGGTGTGGGTCATGGCGGCTCCGGGGCGTGGTCGGGCGGTCGGTCGGGCATGCCGAGGTCGCGGCGGACTGTCCGGAAGTCGGACGTCCAGGCCCCGGCGGCGTCGCGGACGATGAGCTGATGGTCGCGCCGCGGCCCGGGCTCGGCGGTGAGCTGGTCGACCGCGATCAGCGCGGCCTTGCCGGTGCGCGGCACGATCTCCCAGTGCTCGCGCACGGTCAGGCCGGCGGCGGCGGCGCCAGCGGCGACCCGGGCGCGCTCGAGGCTCGAGGTGCACACGGTGATCGTGCCCCCCGGGGCCAATCGACCCGCCGCCGCCGCCAGGTAGTCCTCGACGCCGCCGCGCAGCTCGAAGCGGCACGGCGTCGCGTGGGGCTTGGCCGACTCGGTGCCGGTGCCGCGCGGGAAGTACGGCGGCGTGCCGGTGATCAGGTCGTAGCCGGCGCCGAGCGCGGCCGGAGGCGCGCGCAGATCGCCGTCGAGGATCTGGCAGCGCTCGGCGACGCCGTTGTAGGCGATCGAGCGTCGCCCCAGGGCCGCGCGATCGGCCTGGGCCTCGATCCCGACCACCGTCGCCGCCGGCAGCCGCCACGCGACCAGCAGGAGCACGCTGCCCAGACCGCAGCCGAGATCGAGCGCGCGCACCGCGATCGTCGGGTCGCGGTCGCGGGTCGCCACCCAGGCGGTGATCAGATCGTCGAGGCTCCAGCGATGGCCGCTCCGCTTCTGGAACAGCCGCCAGTCGCCGGCCAGGTACGCCAGATCCTCGTCGGCGGCCGGCACGAGCTCGGCGCGATCGCCGGGCCCGGCGGGCGGTGGGCCGGGCGCGATCCAACCCCGCGGGCGACGCGGCGTGGTCACCGGCGCGGCTTCTTCGGCGCCGCCTCGACCGGCGGCGCGGCCGGCGGCGCGGCCTCGGCGGGGCAGGTCAGCACGGTGTGGCTGAGGCGCCCCTTGGCCGCCGGGCCGACCACGATCTCGTAGCGCAGGGTGGCCGGCGCCGCGCCGCAGTAGGTGAGCTGCGGGTCGAGGGTGCCCTCGGCCTTGGCCAGCTCGCCGCCGTCGGGGCCAAACAGCCGCAGCCCGAGCGACCGGTGATCGCCAGCGCCGGCGGCCAGGATCCGCACGCAGCCCGCCGGCGCCGGGAACAGCACCGACACCGCGCCGGTCGCGTAGGTCGAGCGGATCGGCTGCGCCACCGCGCAGCCGATCGAGGCGAGCTGGGTCGTGGTCTGCCGCAGGCGATCGGCGCCCGACGCGCCGTAGCCCAACCGGGCCGGCAGATCGAACACCGTGATCGCGATGATGGTCGGCGCCGCCAGCATCGCGACCAGCGTCATCACCCGCGCGCCCCAGCGGCCGCGCCGGCGCTCGCGACGGTCCGCGCGCCGCTCCTCGACCTCGCGGGCCTCGCGGCGCTCGGCGGCGGCGTGGGCGGCCTGGGCCTCGGCCCACCGTCGGGCCTCGCGCTCGCGCTCGAGCTGATGGCGCCGTCGCGCTTCGGCGTCGCCGACCTGAGCGGTCGCGCCGCAGTACGCGCAGCGCACCGTGGTGGTGTCGGGATCCTCCGGCACCACCATCGAGGCGTGGCAGTCCGGACAGCGCATCGTGGCCATGCCCCGAACCTCGACCACCCGGGCGCCAGACGCAAGCGCTACCCCGGCGCGACCCGAGCGCGCGCCGGCCGCGCCGGGTCGGAGCGCTTCCCCGCGGCGGGGTGATCGCCTACCGTCCGCGCCATGGCTCACCAATGGCATTTCTTCCGCGCGGGCGGCGTCGATCAGGTCTCGCTCAAGAGCGGCGCCGACCTCCTGGCGCTGCCCGAACTCGACCAGAAGCTGTGGGTGGCGCTGGCGATGCCGACCCGCGACGTCGCGATCGATCCAGCGACCATGGATCTCCTCGACGGCGACAAGGATGGGCGCGTCCGGGTTCCGGACATCCTGGACGCGGTCAAGTTCGTCGGCGCGACCTGGAAGAACGCCGATGACGTGCTGAAGGGCGGCGACAGCCTGGCCCTGGCCGCGATCAAGGACGCCGCGGTGGCTGGCGCGGCCAAGCGCATCCTGGCGGACGCCGGCGCCGCCGACGCCACCGCGATCACCGTGGCCCAGGCGATCGAGGCGACCAAGAAGCTGGCCGACACCAAGCTCAACGGCGACGGCGTGATCATCCCCGACAGCGCCGACGACGCCGACACCAAGGCGGCGATCGAGGAGGCGATCGCCGCGGTCGGCTCGGTCGTCGATCGCAGCGGCAAGCCCGGCCTCGACCAGGCCAAGGTCGACGCGTTCTTCGCCGAGGTCGACGCCGCCCACGCCTGGCACGAGGCTGCGGCGGCCGCCGCCAGCCTGGGCGCCGACAGCGCCGCCGCCGCCGACGCCCTGGCCGCGGTCAAGGCCAAGCTCGACGACTACTTCGCGCGCGTCGCCCTGGCCGGCTTCGACGGCCGCGCGGCCGCAGGCCTGAACGGCGCCGAGGCCGAGTTCGTCGCCCTGGGCGCCAAGGCCCTGACCGCTGACGCCGAGGACATCGCCCGGCTGCCGCTGGCCAAGATCGAGGCCGGCAAGGCGCTGCCGCTCCGCGCCGGCGTCAACCCGGCCTGGGCCGGCAAGCTGGCGACCTTCGCCGACGTCGCGGTCAAGCCGATCCTCGGCGCCAAGGACGCGCTCACCGCCGAGGACGTCGCGCAGATCGCCGCCAAGCTGGCGCCCTTCGAGGCCTGGCGCGGCGGTAAGCCGTCGACCGGCGCCGCCAAGCTCGAGGCCGCCCGGCTCAAGGCCCTGGCCACCGGTGACGCCCGCGCCCGCCTCGCCAAGCTGATCGCCGCCGACCAGGCCCTCGAGGGCGACTACGCCGCGATCGCCACCGTCGAGAAGGCCTGCCGGTTCCAGCGCGACCTTGGCCGGGTCCTGCGCAACTTCGTCAACTTCTCGGACTTCTACTCGAAGAAGGACGGCGCGTTCCAGGCCGGCACGCTCTACCTCGACGGCCGCGCGCTCAAGCTCACGGTGCCGGTGTCCGACGCCGGCAAGCACGGCGCCCTGGCCGGGATGTCGGCCGCGTACCTGGCCTACTGCGATCTCAAGCGCGCCGGCGCGACCCGGACCATCGCCGCGGCGCTGACCAACGGCGACGCCGACAACCTCTTCGTCGGTCGCAACGGCGTGTTCTACGACCGCGACGGCCACGACTGGGACGCCACCGTCACCAAGATCGTGTCCAACCCGATCAGCGTGCGCGAGGCCTTCTTCTCGCCGTACAAGAAGCTGGTCCGCCTGATCGAGGAGCAGGTCAACAAGCGCGCCGCCGACGCCGAGGCCAAGAACTCGGCCAAGATCGACGGCGCCGCGGCGGCGGTCGCCACCGCCGATCAGGCCAAGCCCGCCGATCCGGCGGCGCCCCCGGCCAAGAAGGGCATCGACATCGGCATCATCGCGGTGATCAGCCTCGCGATCGCCTCGGTGGTCGGCGCGATCGGTGGCCTGATCGCGATGCTGGTGAAGATGGGGGTGTGGGCGCCCTTCGGGATCGCCGCGCTCCTGCTCGTGATCTCGGGTCCGTCGATGATCCTGGCGTGGATGAAGCTGCGCCAGCGCAACCTCGGGCCGATCCTCGACGCCAACGGCTGGGCGGTGAACACCCGGGCGCGGGTCAACGTCGCGTTCGGCGCGTCGATGACCTCGCTGGCGACCAAGCCCGCCGGCTCGATCGTCACCGACACCGATCCGTACGCCGACAAGAAGAGCCCGGTGAAGCGCTGGATCGTGCTGGGCGTGATCCTGGCGCTGGGGTTGGGCTGGTACTTCGGCAAGCTCGACAACCTCCTGCCCGGCCACAAGATCGATAGCGTCAACGTCCTCGGCAAGAGCGCCCCCGGCTACAAGGGCTCGTGGAAGGAAGAAGAGGATCTGAAGAAGGAAGCCGAGAAGAAGGCCGCCGAGGAGAAGGCCAAGGCCGACGCCGAGGCCAAGGCCGCCGCTGACAAGGCCGCCGCCGACAAGGCCGCCGCCGACAAGGCCGCCGCCGACAAGGCCGCCGCCGACAAGGCCGCCGCCGACAAGGCCGCCGCCGACAAGGCCGCCGCGCCCGCCCCCGAGGCCGCGCCGCCCGCCGCCCCCGCCGCACCGCCGCAGTAAGTCCTCGGGTTCGGGTTCGGGTTCGGGTTCGGACTCGGACTCGGACTCGGTCTCGGTCTCGGCCTCGGTCTCGGTCTCGGCCTCGGCCTCGGTCTCCGCCTCCGCCTCCGCCTCCGCCTCTCCCTCGGATCGCCCCTCGGCGCGATCCCCTTGGACCCGCCATCCCCCTCGTCGGGTTGCCCCGCCGTCCCCCTCGGTTTTTCGAGGCCCCGGATCGGTTGACGGTCGTCACCCTCCGGCGCGACGGTCAGGCCGAAGGTCGCGGTCACGCGTTGGAAGTCGCGATCTCCCAGGAGCACCCGTGCGCCGTAGCTTCACGATCCGCAGCCTCGCCCTCGTCACGCTGGCGTCCTTCGTCGCGACCTCGTGTGGCCCCAAGCCGGGGCCCCGCGCCGGCAGCGGCTCCGGCCAGACCGCCGTCGCCGGCGGCACCCCGCTGGTCCTCGACGATCAAAAGCCTGGCCTCACCATGCGGTTGTCCGACGGCAAGCGCGGCGCCCCCGCCGCCGATCGCAGCACCCTGCCGCCGACCCAGCCCCTCGACGCCGCCGCGGCCAGGTCGCTCCTCGATCGGGTCGCGCCGATCGCGGCCAAGCCCGACGACACCCAGGCCTTCGCGCTCCGCGATCGCTCGGCCCCGCCGCCGCGCACCGGCAAGACCGTGAAGGGCACCTTCCCGCCGCCCAACCCCCAGGCCGGCCCACCGCCGGCGACCAACGACGCCGGCAAGCCGCTCACGATCCTGCGCTGGGCGCCCGAAGGCGACGTGCCCCAGGCGCCTCAGCTCCAGCTCACCTTCTCGCAGCCGATGGTGGCCGTCACCTCGCAGGACGACGCCGCCGCGGTCGTGCCGGTCAAGCTGACCCCGACGCCGCCCGGGCGCTGGCGTTGGCTCGGCACGAAGACCATCCTCTTCGACCCGATCGTCCGCTTCCCCCAGGCCACCACCTACACCGTCGAGGTCCCGGCCGGCACCCGGTCGGCCACCGGCAACGTCCTGGCGGCGGCCAAGCAGTTCACGTTCACGACGCCGACGCCGCGCATCGAGACGAGCTGGCCGGGCAGCGGGCCGCAGAAGCTCGACGAGCCGATGTTCGTCCGGTTCGATCAGCGGATCGATCCGGCGGCGGTCCTGGCCACCGTGACCGTCAAGGCCGCGGGCAAGACCTACGCGACCCGGCTCCTGACCGCCGATGAGATCGAGCGCCACGAGACCGTGAAGAGCCTGGTCGTGGCCGCCAAGGCCGCCGAAAAGGACGGCCGCTGGCTGGCCTTCACCGCCACCGAGCCGTTCCCCAAGGACACCCACGTCGAGGTGACGGTCGGTCCGGGCACGCCGTCGGCCGAGGGCCCCAACCGCACCACCGATCGCCAGGGCTTCAGCTTCCACACCTACCCGCCGCTCAAGATCGTCGACGCCGAGTGCGGCTGGGGTGGCGACTGTCCGCCTGGCGCGCCGTTCCAGATCGAGTTCAACAACCCCCTCGACGAGGCGCGCTTCGACGCCGCCCAGGTGATCACCACGCCGAACATCCAGCGCAGCCAGGTCACGGTCAACGGCAACTACGTCGCGGTCAGCGGCCTCACCACCGGCCAGACCAGCTACCAGACCGTGGTCTCCGGTGGCCTCGTCGATCGCTTCGGCCAGACCCTCGGCAAGGACGCCAGCTTCTCGTGGCGCACCGGCAAGGCCGAGCCGAACTTCTACGGTCCGTCGGGCGTGGTCGTGCTCGATCCGGCCGCGCGCAAGCCCACGCTCGACGTGTTCTCGACCAACTACGACGGCCTGAAGGTCCAGCTCTACGCCGTCACCCCGGCCGACTACCAGGCCTGGGGCGAGTACATGCGGCGCCAGGGCAGCCGCAAGCCGGCGCCGATGCCGGGCCGCAAGGTCTTCGACCAGATCATCAAGGTCGGCGGCAAGGCCGACGAGCTGACCGAGAGCCACCTCGATCTGGCGCCGGCCCTGACCAACGGCCTGGGCCACGTCGTCGCGATCGTCGAGCCGAGCCCGTGGCGCCAGCGCTGGGAGCCGCCGCGCCTGATCGCCTGGGTGCAGTCGACGCGGCTGGCGGTCGACGCCGCGGTCGACGCCGGCGAGCTCCACGCCTGGGTCAACCGCCTGGCCGACGGCGCCCCGGTGGCCGACGCCGCGCTGACCATGGCGCCGTGGGGCACCACCGCGACCTCGGGCGACGACGGCACCGCGGTGATCGCGTTGCCCGATCGCCCGGTCCGCGGCCGCGGCCTGCTCATCGCCAAGAAGGGCGACGACGTCGCCTTCGTCCCCGACGACTGGGGTTGGTGGAGCGACGATCCGCAGTGGCGCAAGCGCAGCACGATCGATGAGCTCATGTGGCACGTCACCGATGACCGCCAGATGTACCGGCCGGGCGAGGAGGTCCACGTCAAGGGCTGGCTGCGCCTGCGCCAGGGCCGCAAGGGTGGCGACGTCGCCGGCCTGGCCGGCCAGGTCTCGACCGTCGAGTACCGGGTGATCGACTCGCTCGGCAATGACATCGGCACCGGCTCGACGGCGCTCACCCGTCTCGGGGGCTTCGACCTCGCGTTCACGCTGCCCAAGACCCCCAACCTCGGCTACGCCCGCATCGAGCTGACCGCGCGCGGGCGGATCACCGACACCACCAGCCACGGCTTCCAGATCCAGGAGTTCCGCCGGCCCGAGTACGAGGTCACGGCCAAGGCCGACGACGCGATCAAGGTCATCGGCGGCACCGCCGACGTCACGGTCACCGCCAGCTACTTCGCCGGCGGTGGTCTGGCCGGCGCCGGGGTCGAGTGGAACCTGACCGCCAGCGAGACCTCGTTCACGCCGCCCAACCGCGACGACTTCACCTTCGGTCGCTGGGTGCCGTGGTGGGGCTGGGGCCGGCGGTGGTGGATGGACGACGGCGGCTGGCAGCCGCCCCAGAGCTGGCAGCACCAGGGCAAGACCGACGCCACCGGCGCCCACGTCTTGCGCCTCGACTTCCTCGGCGTCAACCCGCCGACGCCGATGAGCGTCACCGCGTCGGCCACCGTCACCGACGTCAACCGCCAGGCCTGGGCCGCCTCGACCGCGCTCCTGGTCCACCCCGCGACCCACTACGTCGGGCTGCGCACGCCGCGGTCCTTCGTCGACAAGGGCCAGCCGATCGAGCTTGAGGCCATCGACGTCGATCTCGACGGCAAGGCCGTGGTCGGGCGACCGATCGAGGTCACCGCGGTGCGCCTCGACTGGAAGTACGACAAGGGCAAGTACGTCGAGACCGAGGAGGATCTGCAATCGTGCGCGCTGACCTCGGCGGCCGATCCGGTGTCGTGCAAGCTGGCGACGCCCGAGGGCGGCCAGTACCGCATCACCGCGGTGGTGACCGACGATCGCGGCCGCAAGAACCGCACCGAGCTGACGGTGTGGGTCTCGGGCGGCAAGACCCCGCCGGCCCGCGACGTCGAGGAGGAGCAGGTCACGCTCATCCCCAACGCCAAGTCCTACCGTCCCGGCGACACCGCCGAGCTCCTGGTCCAGGCGCCGTTCTACCCCGCCGAGGGCGTGCTGAGCGTGCGGCGCTCGGGGGTCGTGTCGACCTCGCGGTTCTCGATGACCGGCCCGAGCCACACCGTGAAGGTGCCGATCACCGACGGCTACACCCCCAACCTGTGGGTCCAGGTCGAGCTGGTCGGGCAGAGCGCCCGGGTCGGCGATGACGGCCAGCCCGATCCCGCGCTGCCCAAGCGCCCGGCCTACGGCGTCGGCGCGATCAACCTGCCGGTGCCGCCCAAGCACCGCGCGCTGGCGGTGACGATCGATCCGGCCGCGGCCAAGCTCGCGCCCGGCGCCAAGACCACGCTGGGCGTCACCGTCAAGGACGCCACCGGGCGACCGGTCAACGGCGCCGAGGTCGCGGTGATCGCGGTCGACGAGGCGATCCTGTCGCTCACCGGCTACCAGTTCGGCGATCCCCTCGACACGTTCTACCGTGAGCGCACGCCCGACGTCAGCGACCATCGCCTGCGCGGCCTGGTCAAGCTGGCGCAGCCCGACCTCGGCCAGCTCGCCCAGGGCGTCGGCTCGTCGGGTGGAGGTGGCGCGCCCGGCCGCTCGTTCAGCGCGACCGTGTCGACCGCCGACGCGGCGGAGGCCAGCGGCGCGCCGCCGCCGCCGCCCCCGCCGGCGCCCCCGGCCGAGGCGATGAAGCTCGAGAAGGAATCCACCGCCGCGGCGCAGCCACCGGCCGGCAACACCCCGATCGCGGTCCGCACCAACCTCGACCCGCTCGCGGCGTTCTCGCCCGAGGTCACCACCGGCGCCGATGGCAAGGCCACCGTGCCGTTGACCCTGCCCGACAACCTGACCCGCTACCGCCTGGTCGCGATCGCGGTCGCCGGCGACAAGCAGTTCGGCAAGGGCGAGAGCGCGCTCACCGCGCGCCTGCCGGTGATGGTGCGGCCGTCGCCGCCGCGCTTCCTCAACTTCGGCGATCGCTTCGAGCTGCCGGTCGTGATCCAGAACCAGACCGACGCGCCGCTGGCGGTCGACGTCGCGGTCCGCGCGACCAACGCCTCGCTGACCGCCGGCGCCGGCCGTCGGGTCACGGTCCCGGCCAACGATCGCGTCGAGGTCCGGTTCCCGGCCCAGGCCGAGAAGGCCGGCACGGCGCGGTTCCAGATCGCGGCCAGCGCCTCGGCCGGCGCCGACGCCGCCGAGGTCGCGCTGCCGGTGTGGACCCCGGCGACCACCGAGGCCTTCGCCACCTACGGCCAGCTCGACGACGGCGCGATCAAGCAGCCGGTGGCCTTGCCCGGCGCGGTGGTCACGCAGTTCGGTGGCCTCCAGGTCGAGACCAGCTCGACCCAGCTCCAGGCCCTGACCGACGCGTTCCTGTACCTGGTGGCCTATCCGTTCGAGTGCTCGGAGCAGCTCAGCTCGCGGATCGCCGCGATCGCCGATCTGCGCGACGTGCTCGCCGCGTTCAAGGCCCCGGGGCTGCCGGCGCCGGCCGCCCTCGAGGCCCGGGTCGGCGAGGATCTCGAGCGCCTGTACTCGCTGCAGAACGGCGACGGCGGCTTCCCGTTCTGGCAGCGCGGCCACGAGTCGTGGCCGTACCTCACGGTCCACATCACCAACGCGATGCTGCGGGCCAAGGCCAAGGGCTTCGCGATCGAGGCCGCGCCCCTCGAGCGCGCCCTCGACTACCTGCGCACGATCGAGCAGCGCTACCCCTGGTACTACAGCGAGGACACCCGCCGCACGATCACCTCGTACGCGCTCTACACCCGGCTCTTGGCCGGCGATCGCGACACCGCGCGCGCCAAGGGCCTCATCAAGGAGGCTGGCGGCGTCACCAAGCTGTCGATGGAGGCCAACGGCTGGCTGCTCGGCGTGCTGGCCCAGCAGGCCGACGCCGCCGCCGAGCGCAAGGACCTGCTACGCCACCTCGACAACCAGGCCACCGAGACCGCGGCCGCCGCCAACTTCGTGACCTCGACCAGCGACGGCGGCTACCTCATCCTGCACAGCGATCGCCGGGTCGACGCGGTGATCCTCGAGTCGCTGATCGCCGAGGCCCGCGACCACGATCTGATCCCCAAGCTGGTGGTTGGCCTCCTCGGCCACACCAAGGCCGGGCGGTGGGAGTCGACCCAGGAGAACGTCTTCGTCCTCGGCGCCCTCGACCGCTACTTCCACGAGTACGAGAAGGTCACGCCCAACTTCGTCGCCAAGGTCTGGCTGGGCGACGGCTACGCCGGCGAGCGCGCGTTCCAGGGCCGGCAGACCGATCGCTTCCAGATCGACATCCCGATGGCGACGGTCGCGGCCAAGGCCAGCAAGGGCCCGGCCGACCTGGTCATCCACAAGGACGGCGCCGGCCGGCTGTACTACCGCATCGGCATGACCTACGCGCCGGCCAACCTGCAGCTGGCGGCCGCCGACTACGGCTTCACCGTGGTCCGCCGCTACGAGGCGGTCGACGACCCCGGCGACGTCGTCCGGAACCCGGACGGCTCGTGGAAGATCAAGGCCGGGGCCCAGGTCCGGGTCCGACTGTCGATGGTGGCCGAGAGCCGGCGCTACCACGTCGCGCTGGTCGATCCGCTGCCGGCCGGCCTCGAGCCGATGAACCCGGCGCTGGCGGTCACCGGTCCGATCCCGCAGGACCCTGACACCGCCAAGACCGATCGCTACTGGTGGTGGTCGCGCACCTGGTACGAGCACCAGAACCTGCGCGACGAGCGGGTCGAGGCCTTCGCCTCGCTCCTGTGGGAGGGCGTCCACGAGTACACCTACGTGGCGCGCGCGACCACGCCCGGCACCTTCGTGGTCCCGCCGACGAAGGCCGAGGAGATGTACCACCCCGAGACCTTCGGCCGGTCGGCCTCGGACAAGGTCATCGTCGAGTAGCGTCGAGGAACCGGCCGGTGCGGGTCTGACCCAGCGCCGGCAGCGGGCGGGCGTCGTCGATCACCAGGCGGCCGGCGATCACCACCTGGCGGACCGCGTCGCCGTCGTTGACCAGGCGCTCGAAGCCGTCGACCCCGGGGAACGGCGCGAACCGCAAGCCCTCGACGCGGTCGTCGAGGCGGGTCGGATCGATCACCGCGACGTCGGCCCGCCGGCCCTCGGCCAGGTGGCCGGCGTCGAGGCCGTGCCAGTCGGCCAGCTCGCCGGTCAGGCGATGGATCGCGCGCTCGATCGGCATGATCGGCGCGCCGGCGGCGTCGGCGTCGCGCACGCGCTTCAGCATGCGCAGCGGGAAGTTGTAGAAGGCCATGTTGCGCAGGTGCGCCCCGGAGTCGGCGAAGCTCATCTGGGTGTCGGGGTGGCGCATGATCTTGGCCAGGGTGGCCGGACGATCGTTGGCCAGGCAGGTGTGCCAGCGCAGCGCGCGATCGTGCTCGATCATCAAGTCGAGGAAGGTGTCGATCGGATCGGCGCCGCGCGCGGCCGCGACCTGCGCGAAGGTCTTGCCGACCAGGGTCGGATCCGGCGCGGCCAGGATCTCGGCGTCGCCGAGGTCGCGGTGCCAGACCCGGGGCGCCAGGCGCTTGCGCAGCTCCTTGCGGAAGGTCGCGCGATAGGCCGGGCTGGCCAGGAGCTCGCGGCGCTTGCCCTGATCGTAGGCCAGATCGCGCACCGCCTGGCCGGCCGGGAACTCCTCGAAGAGGACCGAGTCCATGCCGTCGTAGTAGACGTCGAAGGGCACCGGCGGCGACTGCCACTTGAGCGAGCCGCGCAGGAGCCGGTTGGTCAGCCACGCCACCGCGCCCGCCAGGCCACGCACGTAGCGATCGGCCTTGAGATCCATCATGGCGATCACGGTCGTGCGCAGGCGCTTGCGGAAGAGCCCCGTCGACGCCAGGGCGATGCCGAGGATGTTGACCCGGGTGACCAGGTTGGGCGCGGTCTGGTGGATCGCGCCGCGCCGCCGCAGGATGGCCTGGAGCGCGCGCCGCTCGCGACCGCGCGCGTAGTAGCTCGGCAGCGAGCGCGACCACGCGCGATCGCCGTCGAGGCGGTCCCAGGGGTTGGTCATCGCCGACAGGCCGAGGAAGCCGGCGTCGAGGCCGGCCTCGAGGAGCCGGCTCATCGTGGCTTGCTCGTCGGCGGTCGGGCGCCGGCCCGATACCGAGGCCACAAGGCCCATGGCCCGGGCCCGCAGGTCGCTGTGGCCGAGGAAGCTGGCGACGTTGGGGCCGAGCGGGTGGCCGTCGATCCACCGGCGGTAGCCGGCCGGATCGTCCCAGGTCTTGACCTGGCGCAAGAGCGGCAAGACCAGCTCGCGCGGCACCGCCTCGACCCGGGTGAACAGATCGGCGCAGTCCTCGGGCGGCGCGGTCACGAACGAGATCGAACACGAGCCGATCACCACCGTCGTCACGCCGTGGCGGACCGACTCGGTCAGGGCCGGGGCCAGGGCGACCTCGGCGTCGTAGTGGGTGTGGGTGTCGAGGAAGCCCGGCGTCACCCACTGCCCCGTCGCGTCGATCGTCCGCGCCGCCGCGCCCGCGCCGAGCGCACCGCGCGGCGCGATCCTCGTCACCTGCTCACCCTCAATCAGCACGTCAGCCTCGCGCGGCGGCGCGCCGGTGCCATCGAAGACCAGGCCGTTGGTGATCGCGATCGTCGGCAGCGCGGCGGCCATCGCGACCAGTGTGTCAGGTTTTCGCGCTACCGGCAGAGCGCGCATCCGTCGCCGGGGCCGCCTGGCCCTACAACCCACCGGCGGCGGCCGCGTCGACTGCTCGCTGGCGTTCGGCCGCCGCCTCGTCGGCACGCCCCAAGCGATCGAGCACCTCGGCGAGTACCCGATGGGCCTCTGACCGCCCGACGCGCTCGCCGCCCTGCTCGAAGATCTCGATCGCGTGGAGGAGCCCGGTGACCGCAGCATCCAGGTCTGCACCGCGAGCCAATGCGACCCGACCCAGACCGACTTCGGCTCGTGCCTCGGCGGGGAGGTCGTGGCGGACGTCGGCGTCGGCCCGGGCGCGCTCGAAGGCGGCACCGGCGGCGTCGACCGAGCCGACCGCGAGTTCCGCGTACCCGATCGCGAGCTCGACTGGCGCCATGGCGCTCGTCGGATCGACCGCGCGGGCCTTCTGGTACGACGCGCTAGCCTGGGCGAGGTCGCCTCGCCGCGTCGCGAGCCAGGCGTCGATGCGCCATGACGCCTGCTGCATCCACGGCGGCGCATGCACGGTGCGGGCCGCGGCCCCACGTTCGTGCCACGACGCAGTGTTCACCACGTCGCGCGTCGACGCGGCGATCGTGGCCGCCCGCACGGCGACCTCGACCGCCTCCACGCTGCCGGCGCGTGTCGCGAGACGATACGCTTCGCTCAGAGCTGCAAGCGCCTCGCGCCCGTCGCTGACCCACGCTCGGGCTAGGGCGACGTGATACTCGAGCCAGTCGACGTTCGCGGCCAGCGCGACCTCGGCCGCCGCCGCCAGCTCGGTGGTGGCACCGCGGTGGTCGTGTCCGAGTCGTCTGGCGATCGCAGCACCGACCAGCCCGGACACCCGACCAGACGCGTCGAGCCTTGTCAGGGCGAGTTCGGCCGCCTGGCGGTAGGCCGCGAGGCCGCGCGCGTCCAGCCCGGCGAGCAGCGACCGACGGCCATCCAGGATGAGTACGGCCTGGCGCGAACGGGCGTCGGGGCTCGGTACCGAGCCGATCAATTCTTCAGCGGTGTCGGCACGATGGGCTGCGATCTCTCCGTGTCCGCGATCGAGGGCAACGTGGGCGCCCGCGACATGGAGCTCCGCGAACTCATCGTCCGCCCACCGGCGGAGACATGCCTGGGTGTACAGCGCCTCGGCTTCATCGAAGAGTCCGAGCGCGCCGCGCGCCCGAATCGCCTTCGTGACCGCGCTGACCAGGGGCCGCGCGACGCTGGCCGGCAAGGCCAGGAGCCTGTGCCAGGCCGGCCACGGCACCCGATCGCGTTCCTGGGCCAGCACCGCGTGCCACGGCATGGCTTCATGCAGCGTCCACAGGTCACGCACGTGCGTGTCGTCGAAGCGGGCGGTATATCGACGCCAAGACACCAAGTCCGGAGCCAGCTCAAGCACCCGCTGCAGGCCGTCGCGGCCGAGAACCAGCGCGAGCGGGCCGGTCAGGAGCGACGGAAGCCGATCGCGCTCCCAGTTGAGCCAGCGCAGCGCGTCGTCGAAGGAGTGGCCGACCTCGTGGGGCGCGTCGAGGTCCGTCAAGACCAGGCCGCTAGGGTGGCCGCGGAGGACCTGCTCGATCGGGGCGCGACCATCGTAGGAGACGATCGCGAGCGCTCCGAGTTCGCCGCGCGCGACCCATCCGCGGAGACGACGTAGGACCTCGCTGCGGACGGTTCCATCCTCGACCTCGACGAAAATGAGCTGGAACCCCGGCACCGAGCGCAGCGCGCGGCGCAGACGCACGCATTGCTCGTCGTTCGCCGGACCGATCTCGATGGTCTCATCCACGCCAGGTCCGCTCCGCATGCAGGTAGGCGCGCGTGCGCTTCACCAGCGGATGGACGTCGAACCAGGTCTGGGTATCGTACTCGAGGGCGACCAGCCCGAGCAGGATCTCGCGCTTGGCCTCCATGGAAAAGTCTGGCGGGAACTGGCCCGAGGCAGCAAGGGTCGGCAGCGCCGCAACGTATGCCTTGCCGCCGATCAGCCGTTCATAGTCGTTGCGAAAGTCCGCGAGCGCGGCCTCGACCGCCGTTGCCGTGAAAGGCGGTTGGCTCACGATGGGCAGCGCGCCAGCGAAGCGTAGGACGTCACGGACGCACCCCCCGCTCGCGCGCACCAGGTATCGTACGGTCTCGGGCTCGTCGAAGAAGAGGTCGAGGTCGATGCGGCGACCGAGTGCGGCGACCAGCAGGTCGATGCCTTGCTCGTCATCGCCCCGCGCTCGCCCCGTCTCATCGGGCGCCTCCCGTACCGAGACCATGGGCAGCGTGGTCTTTCGCGATGCGCTGAAGCGATGCCCCAGATCATACGACTTGTAGTTGAGCGAGATCGGGTACGTGAGGACGATGTGCGCTTGGAGGTCGAGGAGCGGCAGCTCCTGCGCGAACAGGACGTCGTGCAGATCGCGCCCCCCCTCGATGACCTGCTCAGGGACCTTCTCCAGATTGTCGATGATGAACACGACCTCCATCTGAAGTTCGTTCGACACCTCCTCGACGACTGCCGCCGCGGCCGCCAGGAGGTCCTGCATCTGCGCCGAGGCCCGATCGCGGAACTCATTCGCGAGCTCTTGGCTCGCCTTGATCGCCGCACCGACGATCGACACGCCGGCGAACTGGTCGACCTTCTTGGCGAGCTCTTTGCCGACGCTGCCCGCGACGCCACTGATGATCGCGGCGACCTTGGCGGCGAACGAGCGCGCGGTCGGGCTGTCTCGCAGGTCGACCCGCGGTTCAGCGGACAGCGCGCTCATCATCGCCAGCAGGATCTGCGGCAGACGGAGATTCCACATACCGAGGAGCACGTTGGCGTCGAGATAGACCACGTGAAACTGGCGCTCATGCTTGGGCGTGCGCAGCTCGGTGGCCAGCCGCAGCAACTCGGTTGACTTGCCCGAACCAGCGTGGCCGGTCACTAGCTCACGCCGAAACGGGCCGCCGGCACGGATGCGCTTCTCCACCTGGTCGATCCGGTCACCACCCTGACGGGCCGCCAGACGAACGTAGAGCTGCTGCCGCTGCTCGGGCTGGACCGGCGCCAGGTCACACGCCGCCACGATCTGATGGGATTCGCGTACTGGTAGCGTGAAGTCACTCATCGACGCGGTCATCGCTCGGATTCTACCAGCTTGGTGGCGACGTCGCGGACGCCCGGCCTGGGGCCAATGGCGGTTCGGCCGTGGCGAGCGTGCGACCTCGGGGCGCATCGCGTTTGGGCCGCCGAGAACTGGTTCGTCGCCCGAATCGTCCAGACGGGCGGTCCCCGGGGACGGACCCGGGGGCGCGTGATACCGTCGCGACGATGGCCGCGGCGCGCGCGACCGCCATTCGGCGGACGATGAGCTGGGTCAGCGCGCTGGCGCTGGTCGTGCTGGCCTTCTTTGTCATGCGCCTGGCCGCGATCGGGACGGCGCCGGTGGCGGCGCTGGCGACCGACGTCGAGATCGCGGACCCCGACCTCCACGAGGCGGCGCGGCCGGTGCGGCCAGGCCTCGGCCTCGAGGTCCGGCCGCGGGTGACGCCGATCGTGGCGGTGGTGGTCGCGGCGCCGTCGCCGTCGCGGGTGGCCGCGGTCTGGCGCGTGAGCCTCGGGGCGGTCGCCGCGGGGCCGGTCCGGTCCGGGCGGGCTGTGGTCGGGGCGCGCGCGCCGCCGCGCCTGGGCTGAGCCACGTCCCAACCCGTCTGCGTCGGCGTGATCGCCGGTGCGCCGCTCCATGTCACCGACGCTGCCGTCGGTGGAGGTCTCATGTCCGTCCTCTTCGTCCCGGCGCCGCCGGGCTCGCTGTCCGATCATCTCGGCGTCACCTTGGCCGCGGCCGGTGGGGTCAGCCCCCTGGTCCGCGATCTCGGGCTGTGCCTGGTCGCCGCCGGCCTCCTCGCCGCGGCCTTCGCCCGCCTGCGCATCCCGGCGATCGCCGCGCTCCTGGTCGCCGGGGTCGCCCTCGGTCCGGCCGGCTTCGAGGCGGTCAGCGACCGCGAGAGCGTCGACACCATCGCCAGCCTCGGCCTGACCCTGCTCTTGTTCGTGATCGGCCTCGAGGTCAACCTGACCGCGCTCCTGTCGAGCGGCCGGACGCTGATCGTGACCGGGGCGCTGCAGGTGCCGTTGACCCTGGCGATCGGCAGCGGCGTGTTCTTGCTGGTCAGCCAGCTCGGCGTCGCTGCGATCGGCGGCGGCTACGGCGCGCTCTACCTCGGCGTCGCCGGGGCGTTCTCGTCGACGCTCTTGGTCGCCAAGTACCTGCACGAGCGTCGCCTGATCGACAGCACCAGCGGTCGCTTGAGCATCGGGATCCTGATCTTCCAGGACATCTGGGCCATCATCTTCCTCGCGGTCCAGCCGAGCTTCGCCGATCCGTCGCTGGCGCCGATCGCGCTCACCTTCATCGGCACCGCGGTGGTGGCCGTGCTCGCCGTCCTCGGCGCGCGGCTGGTCCTCCGCCACGGCTTCGCGGTGGTCGCGCGGTCGCCGGAGTTGGTGGTCAGCCTGGCCCTGGCCTGGTGCTTCGGCGTCGGCCTGTTCGGCGCCAACCTCGGACGGCTGGCCCACGCGGTCGGCATCGCCGCCGAGATCTCGGTGTCCCTCGAGATGGGCGCGCTCATCGCCGGCGCGACCATCGCCACCTCGCCCTACGCCTACGAGGTGGTGGCGCGGGTGATCCACCTGCGCGACTTCTTCGTCACCTTGTTCTTCGTCGGCCTCGGCATGTCGATCCCGGTCCCCGACGGCGCCGCGGTGGTGCTGTTGGCGGTCGCGGTCGCGGCGGTCGCGGTCGCGCTGCGCTTCCTGGTGTTCCTGCCGCTCCTGTACGCGACCGGCCTCGATCGTCGCAACGCGGTCGCGACCTCGGCCAAGCTGGCCCAGGTCTCGGAGTTCTGCCTGGTGATCGTCTACCTCGGGGCCAAGCTCGGCCACGTCGGCGGCGATCAGGTCAGCGAGGTGATCTTCGCCTTCGTCCTGACCGCGCTGGCCACGCCGTTCTTCTTCGCCGCCTCCGATCGGCTCTACCTGCGGCTGCGCGGCCTCCTCGATCGAATGGGCGTGCGGTCGCGCGGGGTCCGGCCCGAGGCGGAGGCCGCGACCCCGCCGCGCCTGGTGCTCCTCGGGTTCCACCGGGTCGCCTCGGCGCTGGTCGCCGAGCTCGAGCGGGTCCACCCGTCGCTCGTGGCCTCGACGCTCGTGGTCGACATCAACGCCGCCGTCCATCCGGCGTTGCGCGCGCGCGGGGTCCAGGTGGTCTACGGCGACATCGGCAACGCCGAGGTCCTGCGCCACGCCGGGGTCGAGTCGGCCGAGGTGATCGTCGCGACGGTGCCCGACGAGCTGTTGAAGGGCGTGACCAACCTGTCGCTGGTGCGCCTGGTGCGGTCGCTGGCGCCCGAGGCCAAGCTGTTCGCGTGCGCGACCCGGGCCTCCGACGCGTCGACGCTGCGCGCCGCCGGGGCCGATCACGTCTTCCGGCCGCCGTCGGAGGTCGCCCAGGGCCTGGTGCCGGCGATCGGCGCTGCCCTCGACGGCGCCTGGGACGGCTTCGCGGCCGCGCGCGCCGACGATGACGCCGCCCGGGCCAGCGGCGCCGAGATCATCGACTGACCGCGGCGACCGCGCCGGCCGTCACGGGCACAGCGCGGTGATGTTGCGGATGCGCAGCTTGCTGTCGACGTTGGCGTCGTTGGTCTGATCGCCGATCGCGATCGCGCCGTTGGTCGTGAACCCCGGGCGGGTCAAGGCGACCGCGCCGTCGACCGAGACCCGCAGCGTCCCGGCGCCGTCGTGGTCGAGGCGGATCGTGTGGTAGGCGTTGTCGATCAGGTTGACCGGGAACGACGCGGTGTCGTCGGCGAAGCCGATCGCGCGGGGGTCGAGGTAGATCATCTGTGCGCGCTCGGCCGGCGAGCCGAAGCTACCGCTGAACGACGCGAGGATGGCGGCCCCGGCGTCGAACGTGTTGTGCGCGGTGACCGACTCGACCAGGACCACGAACGCCAGCGAGAAGGGCTGGCCGGCGGTGATCGCCCCGGGCAACGTGAGGAGGAGCTGGCCGGGGGCGCCGCCGGTCGGAGAGTTGGTCTCGAGGCGCGTGTAGTCGCCGACGTAGGTGAGCTGCGCGGACCCCTGCTGGACGACGATCCAGCCTTGGCCTTGAACCGGCTGCCCGCCGACCAGGAGCTGGCGCGGCGTGCACGCCGGGGCGTCGATCGCGGCGTCGATCGCCGGGGCGTCGATCGCCGGGGCGTCGATCGCGGCGTCGATCGAGAGGGGGCTATCGATCGCGGCGTCGGTGGACGTCGAGACCTCGCCACAGGCGGCGAGCGACAGCGAAGCGACGACGATGGGGGACCAGCGCATGGCGCGAACTCTTATCGCAAGCGCCGGCGTCGTCAATCCCCCGCGCTCGGTCACCGCGGCAGGAGGCGGCGCATCGCCAGGTTGCGGGCGCGGAACCCGACCCGCTCGTACAGCCGGCGCGCCGCGGCGTTGCCCGGCGTGGTCTCGAGGGCCAGGGCCACCGCGCCGGCGGCGTAGGGCGCGGCGCCGGTCGCGAGGTCGTCGAGCAGGCGGGTGGCGTGGCCGTGACCGCGATGGGCCGGCGCGACGTACAGCTCGTCGATCACGCAGACGTCGCCGCCTAGCTCGTTGGACAGAAAGCCGATCAGGAAGGCGTAGCCGGCCGGGCGGCCGTCGACCTCGAGGACCAGCGCGGTGCCGCGGGACGGCGCGGCGCGCAGCGTCGCCAGCGTCCGTCGGACGTGCTCGGCGGGCACCGGGGCCGGGCCCGGATCTTCGGCGTTGAGCGCGACGCTCAGGGCGATCAGGTCGTCGTCGTCGCGAGGCTCGGCGGGGCGCCACATGGCGCGACCCTACCGCGCTCGGCGGGCCCGTGCGGCCTCACGCGGCGGGGCGTGACGGGGCCGTGGACGTGAAGCTCGGCCGGGTCGCGATCGCGGCCAGGAAGCGGCGCAGGTTGGGCGTGGTCTCGAGGATCGACTGGGCCTCGGGAAAGGCCGAGACGTAGGCGAGGATCGGCGCCAGGAACAGATCGGACAGCGCCAGCGTGTCGCCGGTCAGCCACGCGCCGCGGAACCCGGCCTCGAAGAGCCGCAGATCGCGCTCGAGGTTCGGCACGCCTTGCGCGATGAGGGCGCGGTCGGGCGTGCGGTCCGCGGTCTTGGGGAACAGGTAGTGGAACAGGTAGTTCGGCACCAGATCGGAGTAGGCGTAGCAGTTGATGATCGACAGCCACTGCGCGTCCTCGGCGCGACGCACGGGATCGGCGGGGACCAGGCTCGGGCCTGGGCCGATCGCGTCGAGGTAGTGGGCGATCGCCGCGGTCTCGATGAGCTGCACCGCGCCGTGGGTGAGGTAGGGCACGCGGCCCCAGGGGTGGATGGCCCGGTGCGCGGGGCTGCCGAGGTCCACCGGCGCGAGGCGGTGGTCGAGGCCCTTCTCGACCGCGACCATGCGCGCGGTGCGGGTGTACGAGCTGGGGGCAAGGCCATGGATCACGAGTTCGGTCATGAGGTCCTCCGTTTCCCCTGGGTCGAACGGCGGCGCCCCGGATCGACAGCCGGGTGATCTTTTTTCTGCGCGGTGGGAGGCCGAGACCGAGGTCGAGACCGAGACCGAGGCGGAGGCCGAGACCGAGACCGAGGCGGAGACCGAGACCGAGACCGAGACTGAGGTCGAGACGGAGGCCGAGACCGAGGTCGAGACGGAGGCCGGGGCCGAGGTCGAACCGGTCGGCTAGTGGTTGTGACCGGCGTGGGGATCCGGCGCGGCCGGTGCGACCACCGCGGTCGGCGGGGTCGGCGGGGTCGGCGCGATCTCGGCGGTTCCGGCCGGGCACGGCGTGACCACGTCGATGTTGACCCGGCGGTTGGTTCGGCGCGCAGCCTCGAGCTGGTCGCGCGGGGTCGCGGCCTCGGCCGGGGTGCCGGGCTCGGGCTCGGCGGCCAGGGGCTGGGTCGAGCCCAGGCCGGCGGTGCGGACGATCTTCTCGGCGCCGACCCCGGCGCCGACCAGGTAGGTCTTGACCGCCTCGGCGCGGGCCAGGCTCAGCGCGCGGTTGCCGGCCACCGTCCCCTCCTTCGAGGTGTGGCCGGTGATCGCGAAGCGCAGCTCGGGGCAGCTCTGGCCGAACCCGACCAGGCGGTTCAAGGTCGCCCGCGAGATCGGCCGCGTGAAGTCGAACTCCGACGAGCCGACCCGGAAGTCGATGTCCGAAAAGTCGAGGTTGCCGCCCTGCTTCGCGAGCTGGGTCAACCGCGCGACCTCGGCGCGGATGCCGTCGAGGAGGCGCTGCATCAGGGCCTCGCCCTGGGTCAGCCGCGGCTCGACCTCGGCCAGGGCGGCGTCGGCCTTGCTGGCGGCGGCCACGAAGCGATCGGCGCCGGCGCGGATCGCGCGCTCGGCGTCGGCCCGCCGGGCCTGGGCCAGGGCGGCCTCGGCCTCGGTCCGGGCCTGGGCGAGGGCGGCCTCGGCCTCGTCGCAGGCCGTCCCGATCAAGCCGAGCCGACCGTTCACGTCGGCGATCAGCGAGGTCAGGTTGGCGTCCTCGGTCCCCTCGGGCACCGACAGGGCGCTGGCGCGCTGGCTCACGATGGTCTGACGCGACCGCAGGGTCGACAGTCGCTTGGTCATCTGGTCGGCGACCCCGGTCCAGGTCGCCTGGGCCGGGTTCGAGGTGTCACGCTCGACGTGGTCGCAGGCCCCGGCGGCGAGCGCGGCGACGAGGGCGAGGGCGAGGGCGGAGGAGGTGGACACGGCCGACATGGCCGCGGACTACACCAGATCTACGGTGCGATCGCCAGGCGCCGACCACCGCTCAGCGCAGCCAGCGCGGCCAGCGCGGCCGGTCAGGATGGCCGGTCAGATCGACCGCGCACCTCGACCGGTCGACCGGTCGACCCCAAGTCGGGGCGCGGCGCGCGCCGGCGGCTCGGGTCCACGGCTTGCTGAGGCCCGGGGCATGCTCCGCCACGGCCGAGTCCCCGTCGCGATCCGTCCGGATCGATCGGACCGCTTCGACCGCCTCGCGCGGCGCCCGCGCGCCGCGGGCCATCGGGTAGGGTCGTCGTGATGACCCGCCGCGAGCTGGACACCACGCTGGAGCAGGCCGCGGGCCCCGCCGAGCTGCGCGGCGGCATGATCATGGCGATCGGCGACGGCCAGGTCTTGACCCGCGCGCTCGATCGGCCGGAGCTGATCCTCGGCCGCGACCCCGGCTGCGACTTCACGATCGACCACCGCAGCCTGTCGCGCCGCCACGCCCGCCTCATCCTCGCGCCGACGCCGATGATCCAGGATCTCGGCTCGACCAACGGCACCCGGGTCGATGGCGTCGTGCGCCGCGGCGGCGAGCCGGTGCCGATCGCTCACCACACCGGCTTCGAGATCGGGCCCTTCGTGCTGGTGATGGTGGGACCGAGCGGCGTGGCCCGGGCCTCGGCCAGTGGCCGCGAGTCGCTGCGCATCGACGATCCGACCCCGGCCGGGGTGCCGGCGATCGTCCGCGAGTTCGCGCGCGGGCCGTCGAACCTGCTCATCACCGGCGAGACCGGGGTCGGCAAGGAGGTCCTGGCGGCGACGCTCCATGAGCTGTCGGGGCGGTCCGGCCCGCTCATCGCGATCAACTGCGCGGCGCTCGCCGAGTCGCTGCTCGAGAGTGAGCTGTTCGGCCACGAGCGCGGCGCGTACACCGGCGCGGTCAGTCAGCGCGCGGGCCTGATCGAGGCCGCCGATCAGGGCACGGTGTTTCTCGACGAGGTCGGCGAGCTGCCTCCGGCGACCCAGGCCAAGCTCCTGCGGGTGATCGAGCGGCGCGAGATCACCCGGCTGGGTTCGGCGCGCCCGATCGCGGTCGACGTCCGCTTCCTCGCCGCGACTCACCGCGACCTGGCCGAGGCGGTGGCGGCCCGTCGCTTCCGCGAGGATCTGTTCTTCCGCCTCGACGGCGTGACCTTGGTGGTGCCGCCGCTGCGCGAGCGCGCCGGCCAGATCGCGCCGCTGGCGCTGCGCTTCCTGGCGGCGGCCCAGTCGACCGCGCGGCCGACCGCGCCCCCGGGGCAGCTCTCGGCCGAGGTGATCGACGCCCTGCGCCGCCACCGCTGGCCGGGCAACGTCCGGGAGCTGAAGGCGGTGATCGAGCGCGCGGTGGTCCTGGCGCGCGGCGGCCCGATCGAGGTCCGCCACCTGGTGTTCGGCCGCACCGCGGCGCCGTCGACCGCGCCGCCGCCTGGCGCGCCGGTCCAGACCGCGGACGCGCCGCTGGCCAGGGGCGAGGTGGCCGCGCTCGGGCCGGCCGCGATCGGGGCTTCCGCGGGCCGGCCGGCCACGTCGCCTGACGACGATCCCGACGAGCGGGCGCGGATCATCGCGGCCCTGGCGGCGTGCGCCGGCAATCAGACCCGGGCCGCCAAGCTGCTCGGCATCTCGCGCACGACCATGGTGACCAAGCTGCGCATCTATCAGATCCCGCGGCCGACTCGAGGATAGAGACGAGACCGAGGCCGAGACCGAGACCGAGACCGAGGCGGAGGCGGAGGCCGAGACCGAGAGCGAGGCGGAGACCGAGACCGAGGCCGAGGCCGAGACCGAGGCCGAGACCGAGGCCGAGACCGAGACCGAGGCGGAGGCGGAGGCGGAGACCGAGGCGGAGGCGGAGGCCGAGACCGAGAGCGAGGCGGAGACCGAGACCGAGGCCGAGGCCGAGACCGAGGCCGAGACCGAGGCCGAGACCGAGACCGAGGCGGAGGCGGAGGCGGAGACCG
>JAGPCY010000036.1:84320-97210 GCA_018057825.1 Kofleriaceae bacterium
AGACCGAGGCCGAGAGCGAGGCGGAGACCGAGGCGGAGGCCGAGACCGAGGCCGAAAACGAAGACGGCCCGCCGGAGCGGGCCGTGGTCGCAGGCGCTCAGTCGATCACTGTTCGGCGGTGCGCAGCGTGAAGTTCGAGGCCGCGTAGCCGTGGACGGCGATGAACAGCTTGCCGCTCGAGGTCGGCGTGTAGGTGATGGTCTCGTTGCCCGACGAGGTGTAGGCCCGGGCGGCGTAGGCCGCGGTGGTCGGGGCCGCGCCCATCTGCAGGTACAGGTCGACGTCGCTCGGGGCGGTGGTGCGGATGAACAGCTTCTTGCCGGCGATGACGTCCATCGAGAACACCTTGAGCTCGCCGCGAGTGACCGCGCCGGTCTCGTTCAGGTGGGTCACGGTGGCCGGCGGCGGCGGCGGCGTCACGGTGCCGGTGCCCTCGGTGTACGTGATCGTCAGGTCGACCGCGCTGGAGGCGGCGTAGCCGTTCACGCCGACGTAGACCTTGGCCGGGCCGACGATCGCGCACTCCTCGGCGCTGCCGTCGCGGTACGGCCGGCAGTCGTAGCTGGCGGCGGTCGGCGCGGCGTCCTTGCGGACGTACAGGTCGGCGTCGTTGTCGCCGGTCATGACCGCGGTCAGGGTGGCGCCGGCCGCGACGTTGTACGGGCCGTAGTGCTTCCACTGCGCCTTGGTCACCGCGAAGGCCTCGGTGATGGTCTTGACGCCGCCGGTGGTCGGCGGGGTGCCGTCCTGCATCGACAGGTCGTAGATGGCCTTGACGTTGGCGTAGGTGATCTTGCCGCCGGCCACCGTCGTCGAGCGCGAGCGCAGGGCCATCCAGACGAAGTCGGGGTGGTTGCGCTTGGAGTCGCCCAGCCACTCGCCGCCGATGATCTTGCCGTCGGCGTCGACCTCGAGGATGTAGTCGTAGCGATCGGTGTGGGTGTAGCGATCGATCGTCGAGCCGAGGTTGCCGTCGGTCGACGACGACGACTCCGAGATGTAGTCGACGTCGGTGTGGACCTTGTAGAGCTTGGCCGCCTTGTCGTTGAAGACGTAGCTGGTCGGGACCTGGCCGCCGGCGGTGATCTTCAGGTTGAAGGTGGCGGCGGTCTCGCTGTAGCCGTAGACCGAGACGAAGGCCTGGGTGGCGCCGGCCGGCACGGTCACGGTGCAGGCCTCGGTCGACTCGTTGCCGGTCGAGCTGCAGTCCTTGGCCGACTGGGTCGGCTGCGAGCCGAAGCGGACGTAGAGGTCGCCGTCGCCGGTGCCGGTCATCTGCACCGACAGCGTGGTGCCGGCCGACACCGCGACCGGCGCCTGATGGGCCCACTGGCCCTTGGCGACCGAGCCCGACTTCTCGGTCAGGGTGCCGCCGGTCGGCGGCACGCCGATCAGCTTGTTGGCCTCCAGGGCCGAGACCTCGACCTGCGAGGTGATGCGGTAGCCGCGCAGCGGCTGGTTCCACACCTCGTCGTCGAAGGTGCGGTCCTCGACGAAGGACGTCCCCTGCTTGCCGAGGTAGTTGGTGATGAGGACGTGGTAGGTGCCGGCGTTGGTGTCGCGGCAGCTCGCGTCGCCGCCGGTCGGGCGGCCATAGTTGTCGTAGTTGACGCCCGGCGTGCCCTCGGCGTCGGTGTCGCAGCGCAGCGAGACGAACTTGGTCTCGGTGCGGTCGTGGACCAGGGTCACGAGCGCCTTGATGTCCTGGACCTTGAACTCGACGCCGTTGTAGGTCACGGCGCGCTTGGGCTCGGGCAGGAGGATCGAGGCCGGAGCCCAGGCGTGGCAGATGCCCCACCAGGTCGGGATGCAGCGACCGTTGGTCTGGCCCTCGCGCTTCGAGCAGCGCTCGCCGATCTGGGCGTTGCACTGGCTGTCGGTGGTGCAGGCGGTGCGCGAGGTCTGGGCATCGATGCCGTGGTAGCGCGACACCGCGTCCTCGACGCCGGTCACCCCGAAGGCCGCGCCGTACTTGGCCGACGCCGACTGCGAGGAGGCGCCCGCCCACTTGTGGTTGATGCTGTCCTCGTAGACCGGCCAGTAGTTGCCGGCCCACGGGATGTTGGTGGCCTGGCCGGTCATCGGCAGCTCGGCGATGCGGTACTCGAGGGAGTTCGAGAACATCGCGGGGCTGTCGCTCGGGCCCCAGGCCTCGGCCTTGCCGTCGACGCCGCCCTTGACGTCGGAGACGTCGGGCTTGCCGTCGAGCTCGGCGCAGCCGGCGGCGCCGAGGAGCACACAACCGAGAGTGAAGCGGAGGACCTGGGTCTTCATGGGTGTTGCCCGGGCCTAGAGCACGGGGCGTGCCGCTGGGGATCGGCCGGGGATGATCGTGATCTCGGCTGGTTAGGTGCGCGAACGGCGGCGGGCTGAGCAGCCTGGCAATTGGGCTAGCCGGGGTCAGCGGTGGCCACCGGCGGCCACGGCCGCCACCACCGCCGCGAACCGCGGGTCGTCCCGGACGCCGTCGAAGACCGGGTCGACCGCGAGGAAGGGGAAGAGCCAGCCAGCCCGGGTCGCCGCGGCCTCGGTCAGGAGGGTCAGGGCGGCCTCGCGCTCCCCCAGGAGCAGCAGGTCGACCGCCTGGTCGGGCGCCGACAGCGAGCCGTTTGCCTGGCCGCGCGCCAGGTCCCGGCGCAGCCAGGCCGCCAGCGGGTCGTCGTCGGTGGCGCCGTCACCCAGGCGCTCGCGAGCGTAGGCGGCGGCGCCGGCACGGTCGCCGGCGGCCAGGCGCGCCAGGAGGATGCAGCGGTGGCTCCAATAATAGGTGGGCTCGAAGGCCAGGGTGCGGCGGCACTCGCGCTCGGCGCTCGGGTAGTCGCGGGCGAGGTAGTGGAGCCAGCCGACGTCGCCGAGGACCGCGGTGCCCTGCGGATCGAGCGCAGCGGCGGCGCGGATCGTGGCCAGGGCGTCGCGGTGGCGACCCTGGGCGGCGTAGGCCGACGCGAGCTGGTGAAGGGCCTCGGCGTGGGCCGGGTTGGCGGCCAGGGCGGCGCGCTCATGCTCGATCGCCCGCGCCAGATCCCAGTCGGCGTACAGGGCGACCAGGCCGGCGGTCACGTGGGCGTCGGCCAGGTCGGGGTCACGCGCGAAGGCCTCGGCCAGGGCGGCGCGGGTCGGGCCCCAGCCGTCGGGGAGGGTGAGCTGGGCCCGGGCCTCGGCCAGGGCCGCCCACGCGCGGGCGTAGGTGGGGTCGCGGGCGACCGCGCGCTCGAGGGCGGCCGCCGCCTCGCGCGGGCGCGGCCACGGGCGGGAGCGCAGGTGGTACAGGCCCTGCTGGTAGTCGTCGACGGCCTCGCGGGCGATCGGGGGCGTGGCGGTGGCCGGCGCCATCGCGACCGCCAGGGCCGTGGCCACGTCGACCGCGACGTCGATCGTCGGATCGCCGTCGGCGGCGAGGTCGCGGTCGTAGGTGCGGGCCCAGAGCTGCGCGGCGTCGGCGACCCGGAACAGGCGCGCGGCGATGCGGCGGCGGCCGGCCCCGTCGGTCACCGTGCCGTCGACCAGGTAGGCGACCTCGAGGGACCGGCCCAGGTCGGTCACCGGGACCGTCGAGCCGGCGAGGCGCGCGCTGGTCGGGTGGGCGATGACCAGGAGCCGCGGCGCGTAGCGCTCGCCGAGCTGCGCGATCAGCTCGGCGGTGATCGCGGTGGCGGCCGGGGCGGCGGCTGGGTCGAGCGGCGCGAAGGGCAGGACCGCGAGGCGGATCGACGGCGGCGCGGTCGACGGGGCGGGGCGGGGCGCGGGGGGAGCGCGGCGGTCCAGGGCGATGAGGACGAGCGTGGCGACCAGCGCGACGACGGCGGTGGCGGCCGCGTAGGGGACGAGCGAGCGACGGGGGCGCGGGGCCGCGAGGGCGACGGGCGGCGGGTCGAGGGACGGCGCGTCGAGGGGTGACGGGTCGAGGGGCGGCGGCAGCGGCGAGGCCTCGCTCGGGGGCGGCTCGGTCGGCGACGCCTCGCGCGCCGGGGGCTCGACCGGCGCGACCGCGACGGGCGCCCCCTCGATCGGCGACGCCTCCCTCGCCGGCGCCTCGACCGCCGCGCCCTCCGCGCGGGCCTCGGCCTCGACCGCCGGCGCGGTCACCGTCGCCGGCGCGACGAACCGATAGCCGCGGCCGGGCAGGGTCTCGATCCACCGCGGCGCGGTCACCGAGTCATCGAGCACCGTGCGGAGCTGGCGCACGCAGTGGTTGATGCTCTGGTCGAAGTCGACCACGGTGCCATCGGGCCACAGGCAGCGCTGGATCTCGGCGCGGGTGACGATCGCACCGCTGCGCGCCGACAGCAGGGCCAAGAGGCGCAGCGGCTGGGTCGGCACCCGCACCACCGCGCCGCGCTTGCGCAACTCCTGGTCGGCGGCCACCAGCTCGAAGGCGCCGAACCGGACCACGGCGCCGGGCGGAAGTTCGGGGATCACGCCGCCACGATAGGCGAGTCGCCAGGCGATGCAAGCACGCCATTTCGTCGGCGAAGTCCCGGTGATCGCGACGGTTTCTCACTCAGGCCGCGCTCAGGTTCATCTCCGATCGCGCCCATCGCGCGGGGACCGGCCCGACCGCAGGGTCGAGTCCACAACCCACGAAAGGACCGCCATGCGCCACGCCCTCCTCGTCTGTGTCCTCGCCGTCCCTGCCGCGGTCGCCGCCGACCGCCGGCCGGCCCCGGCCTCGCCTCCCGAGCCGCCCGCCTTCCTCGAGCCCGACGTCCACGTCCTCCACGAGCTCCGGCCGCCCGCCCCCGGGCACAACTTCGGCTGGGTCGCCGAGACCATCGGCGACGTCGATGGCGACCGCGCCCCCGACCTGGTGATCGGCGCGCCCTCGACCGCCACCGGCCCGACCTCGCCCGGCGCGGCCTACGTCTACTCCGGCGCGACCGGCGCGCTCTTGCACGTCCACGACGGCCTGGCCGGCAACCGCCTGGGCTATAGCGTCGCCGCCCTGGGCGACGTCGATCGCGACCGCGTGCCCGACTACGCGGTCGGTGGCCTCAACCGCGTGATCGTCGTGTCCGGCCGCGAGCACCGCGTGCTCCACGACCTGCGGGTCCTCGGCCAGGCCTTCGGCTTTGACCTGAACGCCGCCGGCGATGTCGATCGCGATGGCGTCACCGATCTGATCGTCGGCGCGATGTTCGCGCCCGACGGGGTCGCGGTCGCCACCGGCCGGGTCTACGTCTACTCGGGCGCGACCGGCGTGCTCCTGTGGACCCGGAGCAGCCCGGTCTTGTTCGGCCAGTTCGGCTCCGGCGTCTCGGGGGTCGACGATCTCACCGGCGATCGCGTGCCCGAGCAGCTCGTCGCCGCGCCCGGCGCCGGCCTGGCCTACGTCCTGTCCGGCGTCGACGGCGCGATCGTGCGCACGCTCACGCCCGACGCCACCGCCAGCGGCTTCGGCTCGTTCTTCGCCCACGACGCCGGCGACGTCGATCGCGATCGGGTCGGCGACCTCCTCGTCACCGACGTCGGCGACGATGGCGCCACCGGCAAGGCCTACGTGTTCTCTGGCGCCACCGGCGCTCGCCTCTTGACCCTGACCGGGGAGCACCCCGGCGACGGCTTCGGCGTCGGCCGCGGCGCCGGCGATCTGGATCGCGATCACCGCGCCGATCTCATCCTCGCCTCGTGGCAATCCAGCGAGGGCGCGCCCACCGCCGGCAAGACCTACCTCTTCTCCGGCGCCACCGGCGCGGTGCTGCGGACCTTCACCGCCACCACCGCGGGCGCCGCCACCGGCTTCGACGCCCTCATCCTGGGCGACGTCGATCGCGACCACGACCCCGACGTGCTGATCACCGGCATCGACGTCGCCTACGTCATCGCCGGGCGGCGGCACGGTCCGGGAAGCCACGGCGGCGGGCACGGGCACGGGCACGGGCACGGGCGGTAGGCCGAGGCGAGGCGGAGACCGAGACCGAGGCCGAGGCGGAGACCGAGGCCGAGACCGAGGCCGAGACCGAGGCGGAGACCGAGGCCGAGACCGAGACCGAGACCGAGACCGAGACCGAGACCGAGACCGAGGCGGAGACCGAGGCCGAGGCGGAGACCGAGGCCGAGACCGAGGCCGGCGGCGACGGTCAGCTCGGCTCGCGGGCGCACAGGATGAGCGTGACGTCGTCGTCGGCGGGGACGCCGTCGGCGAAGCGGGTGATCTCGGCGAGGAGGCTGTCGCGCAGGGCGGCGAGGGCGTCGACGCCGCCGGGGTAGCGGGCACCGAGAAGGGCCTGCTGCAGCCGGCGGTGGCCGAAGGCGCGGCCGGCGGGATCGCGGCGGTCGGTGAGGCCGTCGGTGAACAGGACGACGAGCTCGCCGGGGGCGAGGCGGTGGACGCCCTCGGTGATCTCGGAGGCGTAGACGTCGCTGTCATCGTCGAGGTTCTGGGTCTGGGCCGGCACCAGCGCGGTGACCTTGGTGATCGCCCCGCCGGCGTCGGTGGCGCAGCGCAGCGGCAGCATGTGCGAGGCGTTGGCGAAGCTGATGGTGCCGCCGGGATCGAACAGCGCGGCGAAGCAGGTCATCGCTGCGCGATCGGCGCCCGGCACGCGGATCGCCGCGTTGATCGCGTCGAGCAGCGACCGCGGGGTCATGCGCTCCTCGCCGACCAGCGACAGCGCCTCGACCGCGCCGTGGGCGGCGCAGCCGATCATCGCCGAGTAGACGCCGTGACCGGTGGCGTCGCCGACCGCGACCAGCAGGCGCTCGCCGGTGAGCTTGCGGTAGGTCCACCAGTCGCCGCCGGTCTCGGCGGCGGGGGTCGACGCGCCGGCGAACCGCATCTGGCCGTGCTTGCCGACGCTCGCCAGCGGCAGGATCGATCGGTACATCTTGCGCGCGCGCTCGAGGTCGCGCTCGGTCGCGACGATGTGCGCGCGCGCCCGGGTCATCTCGTCGAGGCGCGCCGCGACTCGTCCCAGCGCCTGGAACGTGGCGGCGGCGGTGGCGGGCACGTCGGCGGGCGGCGTCGCCGGCAAGGTCGCGCCGCGGGCGACCTCCTCGGTCAGGCCGGCCAGCCAGGCCAGCGCCTCGTCGGCGGGCGAGTCGAGCACCGGGTGCGGGCGGGGCGAGCGTGCCGGCGGCGCGGTGGCGGGCGGTGGGGGCGAGGCGTGGGCGGCCCGGGGCGAGGGCGACGCAGGCGGGGTCGTCGAGGCGCGGGCTGCGCGCGGCGCGACCGCGGGGGCCTCGACCGGTCCCGGGGCGGGCGTGGGCGGCGCCGGAGCGTCAGGCGGCGGGGCCGTGGCCGCGGCGACCGACCCGCGCCGCTTCTGGCGCAGGGCCCAGACGACCGCGGCGACCGCGACCGCGATCGCCATGCCGGTGACAATCCAGCTCATGGCCCGATGGTCGCCGAACCGCCGCGCGCCGCCCATCACCCCGCGGTCATGATTCGCTCACACCGCCGCGCCGCCCGGTCGGACAAGGCCTCCAAGCAGCGAACCGGGTTCTGCTCTACGCTCCGGACATGAGCCTTGGACGTCGGGTCGCGCTCTGCGTGCTCGGCTTGGCCGCCGCGAGCTGCGAGCGCCGACCCGCTCGCACCTATCGGTCGGCGCTGCCTGCGACCGCGAGCGACATCCGTGAGCGGAGCTACGCTGACGGGTTCCTCCCTGATCACCTGTACTGCTTGAAGGCGACGATGCCGGCCTCGGAGTTCCCGCTCTATGCCGCTCGGGTGGGGCTCGTGCCCGCGACCCCAGCCCGCCTGGCCGAGGATGACGGCTGGCTGCAGCTCGCGTGCCCCGGCCCCGTGGAGTGGTGGGATCCACCGCAGACGTACGAAGGTGCGTGGCTGCGTCACGAAGGAGATCTGTGGGTCGTGGCGTTGCACCATGACGGACACCTGTATCTGTCGTCGAGCGATCACTGACCGAGGCGGTCGCCGCCGAGGACGTCGGGCGGCCGGTTGGCCTTGCTGGCGCGGGGGCGGTGACTAGGTTGGGTTGGCCGTGGACCCGATCGCTGACCGGATCGCTGCCGAGGAGGGCCGCGCCCAGATCGCGCGCGCGCGGGCCGAGGCCCGGCGCGAGGCCGACGCGCGGGCGCAGCCGCGGTACGTGGCGCTCGAGCGCGCTGCCCACGGGACGGAGCTCACGATCCGGGGCGTGGCCGATCGGCCCGCCTTCGGGTGGAGCGGCGTGATCGTCGGTTTGACCGTGATTGGGTATGGGGCCTGGTGGCTCGTGGGCTCGGCGTCGGTCGCGATCGCGATCATGGTGGTCGGGCTCGCGGTGGTGGTCGCCAGCCTGTCGTTCGTGCTCTGGCCGCGCTCCACGCTCCGCGTGCTGGCCACGCCCGCGGGCTTCGCCGTGTTCACCAGGGCGGGCCACGAGCCTGCGTACGTCGGCCGCCACGACAGCCTGTCGGTGAAGCGCTACGAGTGGCGCGGGCGCACCGGTGTGTCGCTGCGCGTGTGGAACGCACGGTACTGGGCCGCGACGTACATGGACATCGCACACCCCGACGACTTCGCAGCGATCGAAGCATTCAACCGCCTGCGGGGATCTGGCTGACGCGAGTCCTCGGCCTCGGCCTCGGTCTCGGTCTCGGTCTCTGCCTCGGTCTCTGCCTCGGTCTCGGTCTCGGTCTCGGTCTCGGCCTCGGTCTCGGCCTCGGTCTCGGCCTCCACCTCTGCCTCGCTCTCGGTCTCGGTCTCGGCCTCGTCTCGGTCTCGGTCTCGGCCTCGGTCTCGGCCTCGGTCTCCGTCTCGGTCTCGGCCTCCACCTCTGCCTCGCTCTCGGTCTCGGTCTCGGTCTCGGTCTCGGTCTCGGCGCTCGAATACCTGCGTAGCAAGAGCGCGGCGATGCCACTAGCTGGGCGCCTCTCGTGAGTTGACCGCCCTAACCGACCGACTTATCCTCAGCAGATGTCGAGTCGGGTGCGCTGGGGTGTCGCCTTTGCGTTCGTGGTCCTAGGGAGTTGCGCGCCCCCCTCTGAGTGCCGCTGCTCGCCGCATCGTCGTCGTCGAGTCGACGGATCTGCTCAGCACCTGCGCCCCCCTCGGGCAGGTCTCGGGCACCCGTAAAAAGGCGCTCGAGGACGCGGCCGCCCTGGGCGCGACCCACCTCTCCTGGGTCTGGATCGGTCCAGCGGCGGGGCTGGTCGGCACTAGCGCGCGCGGGGAAGCCTACGACTGCACGAACGCCGGCGCGACCGCCAGCGCCCGCGAGGAGCTGGCCGATGCCGAGGAGGTCCCGGACCGAAGCCAGCCGAGTCCACCGCCGTCACCAACGCCACCACCACCACCACCACCACCACCGCCATCACCGCCACCGGTGTTGGCTAGGTCGTCGGGCTCCTGCTTCTTTGTCGCCAGTGGCATCGCGGTCACCAACCATCATGTGATCTCCGATGCTGCGTCGATCGATGTGATCGATGCGACCGGGACCCACCACGTGGCGACGGTGCTGCGTTCGTCGAAGGAGTCCGATCTCGCGGTACTCGATGTCCTCACCGCAGGCGTGGCGCCCATCGGCCTCGCGACCAGCACCGCGCCGACCTTGGGCCTCGAGGTGTTCACGATCGGATACCCGTATCCCGGTCTGCTCGGTGCAGATCCCAAGTTCTCCGCTGGCTCGATCAGCGGCCTGGCGGGGATCGGGGACGCGCGGTATCTGCAGATCACCGTTCCGATCCAGCCAGGGAGCTCAGGCGGACCGTTGGCGACGATGGACGGACAGGTGGTTGGAGTCGTCACCGCCAAGCTGAACGCAGCGAAGGTGATCGAGGAGACCGGCTCCATCCCAGAGAACGTCAACTTCGCCGTCAAGTCGTCGGAGCTCGCGCCTCTGCTGCGCGGACTCGCGCTGCCACCCAGCCGGCCCGCGAAAGGCCGAGCCGAAGCGATCGCGCGCGCGCAGGCCGCGGTGTGTCAGGTCGTCGCGACCCAGCGCGCACCCGAGCCCAGCGTCGCCTCGGGGCGATTTGACCAAGCCAAGCTAGGTGGGGAGCTCACGCGCGAGCAGGTCGCCGCAGCTACGCGCGCCATGAGTAGTGAGCTCGCCGCGTGCGAACGTACCCACGGACCGTTGCCAATCCCAAGCGTCCGCCTGGTTGTCTCCGTGGAGCCGTCCGGCCGCGTCGGGTCCGTGGATTTACCCCGCCGCTACGGGCGCGACCCTGTCGTCCGGTGTCTCGGCCGCGTGTTCAAGGCGACCGCGTTCCCAGCCGCCAGGAACGCGTCCACCTTCCGCTACACCTACAAACGGCAAGCGGCCCCCGGCGACACCATGACGCCTCGATAGCCCCACCGCGGCGCGTCGACCGACTCCTGTCGCAGGCCAGAGGCTCTCGCGACAGTTTCGAGGCGACCCGTCCTCCGGCGCGATCGCGATTGTGGTGGTCTCAACGCGAGGCCTGTGGTTCGATCATCCCATGGGTCACGAGCGAGAGCGCGCCCGGCGTGAGGTAAACGGTGAACCGACGACAGCGGCGGCGGCGGCGGGGCGGCGATCGCGGGTCGAAGCCAGCTACCCTACGCTGGCGCGCAAGCTCGGGCCGACCGCGGGTGAGCCCTCGATCCACGACGCAGCGACGGTGGCGATCGAACACAAGGACGGCGGCGGTCCAGTCGACGCGGGCGTGGCCGCGCAGGTCGGTGCCCACCTGGGCACCGACTTCTCGCAGGTTCGTGTCCACAGCGATCCGCTGGCGCAGGAGGCCTCAGCGGCGATGGGCGCGCGAGCCTTCGCCCACGGCAGCGACGTCTTCCTCGCACGCGGAGAGTCGGGCGCGGACCTGGGACTCATGGCCCACGAGCTGACCCACGTCGCGCAACAGGGGGCCGCTGGGCAGCGCGCGCTGCAGCGCAAGGTCGAGGTCGGTGACTCCGACACTCCGGCCGAGCACGAGGCCGACGCGGTCGCGGCGGCGGTTAGCAGCGGCGCTCCGCCTCGGTCGCTGCTCGTCGACGATGGTCCCGTGGCCCCGGGCCAGATGCTCAAGAGTACGTTCATGGCGCAGCTCCGCGCCGCGGTGACCGCGGCCGCCGATGACGAGCTGGGGCCGGTGTACTCGGCGATCGGATGCCCGTACATCGACCAGTACTTCGCACGCTACGCCGATCGCCCGGCCGGAGAAGCAGAGGCGCTGTTGCGCCGGTTCGCGCCCGGGGTTGGCGCGGCTCGCTCGGCGCCTGACTGCATCCCCGCCGTGGTCGCGCGGGTCCGCCAGGGGGTCCGGCACTGGCGTGACACCGGGCAGGCGCCGCCTGAGATCGCCGCGGCTGAGCCGGCGGCGGCGGACGCCGCCGCGCCGGTGCCCACCGCACAGCGCGCCCCCGATGGTCGCGAGACCCTCGGATCGCTGGAGTCAGCCCTCGGCGCTGGTCAGGCCGTCGATGGAGCGACCGCCAGCCGGATGTCCGATCGGCTCGGCGTCGATGCGTCGGCGGTGCGCGTTCATACCGGTGCGGTCGCTGCAGCCAAGGCGGCCGAGGTTGGCGCAATCGCCTTCACCGTCGGAAACAACGTCGTGCTCGGCGCCGACGCGCCATCCGCCGGGACCCTAGCCGGCGACGCCCTGCTCGCGCACGAGCTGGTCCACACGGCGCAGCAGGCCGACGCCGCTCGCGATCCGCTGGCGCGCATGTTGCCGCTCGGTGCGGAGTCGGCGGCTGCCGAGCACGATGCCGATGAGCACCTGCGGGCCGCAGCGAGCGGCGACCGTGCCTCGTTGGCCCGGCGCTTCCTCGATGCGGCCAAGACCGGTTTGCAGCTCCAGCGCTGCCCCGGGGGGTCGCGCGAGCCGGCGCGCGAGCAGACACCCGAGCGCGCGCCGGAGAGCGGCGCGCCGGTCGACCCTGCGGTGGCCCACCGCGCGGCTGCCGCGGCGCTGGTCGACATCGGCGGCACCGCCGACGAGACCGATCGCCAGCTCGTCATCACGGCGATGCTCCGTATCCCGCTGCCGGGACTTCAGGCCCTCGCCGCCGCCAACAAGCGTGTCGTGGTGTGTCGGGGCTCGGTTACGGAGATCCGGACCGACCTGCGTGGCGTGCGGCCCCGGGGTTGGCGCGAGGGGCAGACCTGGGATACCGTCCCGGGCCTCAACGATCCGACGAACAACCGCGTGATCATCGCGACGCGCAACGGCGCCATCCCCGCGACCGGCGAGGGCCACAACGCGAGTGACCTCGTCCTCCACGAGGTCGGCCACGCCATCGACGACTCGGTCGGCGGTGGCTCGAATGAGCAGGCCTTCCAGGACGCGCGCACGGCCGATCTCGCTGCGCTTGGCCCGTACTTCCGCCAGGCCGGGACTGCCGGTCTCCGCGAGACCTACGCCGAGAGCTTCGCGCGATTCTACGCCAACGATCCGGCCGACGCGGCGACCTATCCGCACCTTCACGCGTACTGGGCGGCGGATCCGCTCGGCCGCTACATGCGCAGCCGGGGCACGCGATGACGGGGCGCCTGTGGGCCGTCGCGCTCTCGGCCCTCGCGGCATGCTCGCCGCGAAGCAAGCCCGACGCCTCGGCGTCTTCCAAGGACAAACCCATGATCGCTGATGCCAAGCCGAGGGAGGTCGACTCGATCGGGGTCGCGACCCTGAACGCCGACGGAACCCTGGTGTTGCAGCTCCGCGCCGAAGGACCGGGCGGCCTCGAGGGTGACGCGCTGTTCGAGTATCGCCCCACCGACCGCGACTACGCCGAGATCCTCGCCCACGTCGGACCGATCGCGGTCGGCGAGTCGCGGCCGGTGCGGCCGTTCCCGGACGACGCCGGGCGCAAGCCCTGAGGGCGCGCCGGCCGACGACCTCGGCCTCTGTCTCGGTCTCCAATGCCGGTCAGTTAACGCCTTTCGCCCGGTGAGCCGTGGACTTACGCGCGTAGGGACTGTCCTTGCGTTTGACGACGCGGTCGTAGCGACGATGCGAGCGACGTGGCGGCAGGA
>JAGPCY010000037.1:0-28271 GCA_018057825.1 Kofleriaceae bacterium
TGGGAGGGGGGCCCCAGCGAATGCTGGGGGGAGGGTTTGTCGGAGGACCCCACCAGCCCGCGCTGAAGCAGACAGCGGCTGAACGCCGACGCTCACGCACCACCACCACCAGTCACACCGACGGCGATGCTCCCGCGATCCGGACGTTATGGGAGGGGGGCCCCAGCGAATGCTGGGGGGAGGGTTTGTCGGAGGACCCCACCATCCCGCGCTGAAGCAGACAGCGGCTGAACGCCGACGCTCACGCACCACCACCACCAGTCACACCGACGGCGACGCTCCCGCGATCCGGACGTTATGGGAGGGGGGCCCCAGCGAATGCTGGGGGGAGGGTTTTTTCGAAAAACCCTCCCGATCTCACGGTTACTGCGGACTGACCGGGATCTTGAACAGCTCGATCCAGTCGTCGCCGTGCTGCTGGTCGATGACCCACGTCGAGACCGTGACGTTCGAGCCCATGAGCGCGGCCGACGCATAGAAGCCGTAGCCGCCCTGCCACTCCATCTCGTCGCCGGCCAAGGCGCTCGGGCGCCAGGCGCCCATCGGGCCGCTCTTGTCGGCGACCAGGAGCTCGTGGGAGGTCGAGTCCTGGTAGACGACGAGCGGGCCGTTGCCGGTCATCACGATCTGGGTGTCGGAGCCGACGAAATGATACTCGGGCTTGGGCAGGCCGTCGGGGGTGGTGCCGACGATGCGGAAGCCGTCGTCGATCAGCTCCTCGCGGTTGGTCATGGTGTTCTTGTAGAACAGGTCGTCGTGGTCGGCGCCCTGGTAGGCGACGTGGAGGTTGCCTGCAGAGTCGGCGGCCACCGACGGGTACCAGCCGGAGTCGGCGCCGGCGCCCGCCATCACCACCGGGGCGGCGAAGGTCCCGCCCGCGGTCGAGCGCGCGACCTTGAGGTCGCCGTTCTCGCGATCGTAGTAGGCGACGACCGGGCCGTTGGTGTCGCGCGTGGTCTCGATGAACAGGCCGATCCCGGCCGGCAGCGGGTACGGGTCGGGGTTCTCGGGATCCTCGGGCGGCAGCACCATCGAGTCGATCACCGTGGTCTGCCAGTCGGCGGCGCTGGCCGGGCTGGTGCCGTTGGCCCGGGCGAACCGCACCTCGCCGTTCACGATGTTGCCGCCCTGGGACACCTTGGCCAGGTACGCGATGCCGGGGATGCCGTCGGCGCCGACCGTGATCGAGGTGTAGATGCCAGCCCACTCGCCCCCGGTCTCGGGGTTGACCTCGGCGGTGCCGGCCTTGACCACGTGGCTCGACCAGGCGCCGCCGGCCGGCTTCATCGCGAACTTGAGCGAGTTGGTCTCGCGATCGAAGTACGAGACCATGATCGTGTCGCTCGCGGTGACCGCGACCGAGGTGTAGAGGCCGACGTCGGGGCCGGGCTCGAACACGCCACCGCGGACGGTGGAGTTGGGCAGGGCGATCGGGCCATCGGGCACGCCGTCGACGAACTCCCAGGCCTCATCGGGCAGCCGACCGGTGGCCGAGGTCCGCGCGACCACCAGGTCGCCGTGGTTGGCGGCGTAGGCCGACACGACCGAGTCGCCGTTGGGCGCGACCGCGACGTCGGAGTGCGGGCCGATGCGGCCGTAGGGGACGTCGTCGGTGCAGATGCACTCGTTGTCGAAGCACAGCGGGATCTCGCCCTCGGGGCAGTCGAGCTCGCAGTCCTCGACGACCTCGCAGGTCTGGGCGCCCGGGGTGCCGCCGCACGAGCAGCCGGGCACCAGGGAGCCGGCCGCGGCGACGCCGAGCCACAGCGCCAGGGTGCCGAGGCTACGCGACCGGGCCGCGCGGCGGGCGCCCCGCACGACGACCGCGCCGACGGTCGCCGCGCGCTTGCGAAAACCGAGCGCCAGCGCGGTCAGGAGCACCAGCATCATCGAGCCGACCGGGGCGTCGCCGCTGGCGTCGCAGCTACAGCCGCCCTCGCCGGGCGCGCCGTGGAAGCCGGTCTTGGCGCGGGCCATGGTGAGGTTGCCGGTCTGGTCCTTGACGTAGACCACGATCTCGCCTTCGGGCGACGACAGATCCTTGGCGGTCTGGCGATCGATCGTGGCCTCGGTCGACCAGTCGGTGGCCGGCTGGTCGTCGCCGACCGCGCCGAAGGCCCAGGTCAAGCCGTCGACCCCGTCGACGACGTCGCGGGCCGGCACGCGCAGGAGGTTGCCCTCCCACGCCGCGCGATCGACGAACACCCGCGGGCCGACCGAGTCGATCACGACCGGGAGCTCGATGGCGGTGGCCGCGGTGGTGCGGTAGTCGCCGCGGACCCGCGACAAGAGGCCGATCGTGTAGTGACCCTGCCAGGCGAAGGCCTTGTCGCTGATGACCAGCGGCGCGGCGGTGGTGAACGGACGCCAGGCGCCGCCGTCGAGGTTCCAGCTCCACTCGAGCGCGCGCCCGAGCTGATCATGGGTGGCGACGTCGATCGTCACCGACGGCAGGGTCGCGCCCGGGTAGCCGGCCAGGGCGGCGCGGATCACGTCCGCGCTCGGCACCACGACCTGCTTGATCGTGGCCTGCGGCAGCGGCGCCGCGGCCGGCCAGTCGCGCGCCCCGGCCTTGGTGTCGAGGTCGTCGAGGACCGGGGCCAGGTCGGGCACATCGACGGCGACCGAGCGCATCGCCGCCGACGCGCCGAGCGAGGCGTAGATCGCCAGGAAGTCGTCCTCGCTGGTCGTGACCTTCTGGACCCGCAGGTTGTTGAGCGTGAAGCCCGCGAAGTCGGGCACCGGGAACGGATCGAGGCCGCCGGTGATGAGCGGCAGCGCCAGGTTGAACACCGTCGGCAAGATGCCCTCGAGCTGCGCGGCCGACTCGGCGACGAACTCGTTGTTGAGCACGCTGATGCCGATCTGATCCGCGGTCAGGCCGACCAGGATCGGCTTCACCTGGGCCGGCTGGCCCGGCATCTGCGTGAACTCGAGGTTCACCCCGACGTTCATGTCGAGCGACATCGTGAACAGCCGGACGTAGCGCTCGAAGATGAAGGCGTAGAAATCGACCTCGAAGTCGTCGATGCCGATCGTCATCGACGGCGAGGCCTCGGTGCCGGCGCCGACCGTGAAGTCGAGGGCGCGCTGCGGCCGGGTCACGAGCAAGAGCGGCTCGGAGCCATCGCCCAGGTCGGACAGCGACTGCACGAGGACGCTGATCGTGCCGAGGTTGAGCTGCGGGATGAGGCCGGTGCCGACGCCGAGGCACATGCCGCCCGAGGTCACCAGGTGGTGGCCGGCGAGGTCGAGGGTGGTCTCCGACATACCGATCGCCAGGTCATCGCCGGGCTCGGGCATGCCGAGGAACTCGTTGGCGGCGCGCAGGGTGAAGGTGCCGCGGGCGCTGGCCGGCAGGGACGCCGGCGGCGCCGCGAAGTTGGGCGCCGGGATCGGCGGCACGCACAGCGCCGGCTCGCTGATCAGCGCCGGCGTGCGGGTCGACGGGTCGTGGTCGGCGTTCAGGCCGGTGATGAGGCCGAGCGACATGCCGCCGCCCTGGAGCTGGACGTAGCCGCCGGGCACCATCCGCGCCTCCATGAAGCCCTCGGTGCCGGGCGAGATGCCGCCGACCAGGTCGCCGATGTCGACCATGCCCTCGATGCCGAGCGGATCGGGCAGGAAGCCCTGGATCAGGTCGTTGAAGGTCGGCTCGAGCAGGTCGATGATGAAGTCGCCGATGAAGGAGTTGAGGAGCGAGTTGAGGAGGTTGGCGACGTCGGACACGACCGAGCAGCCGCTGAAGTCGAGGTCCGAGGTGTCGAGGCCGTTGATCCCGGCCAGCTCCATGGTCAGCTCGCCGGTCGCGGCGTCGATGCCGAACTGGATGTCGGCGTCGATCGCGATGTTGGGGCCCGAGGCGCCCAGGGTGCAGCCGAAGCCGATGCCGACGACCTGACCCGACAGCGGGACCGAGGCGTTGATGTCGACCTGGATGCGGATGTTCATCCGCTGCGCGGTCGTGACGCTGATGTTGGTGGAGTCGAGGTGGACGCCGACGTTGCAGCCGTTGCCGCTACCGCAGGCGTCGGGGATGGACGGGGTGGCGCCCTGGTTGGTGTGGCAGTAGCGCGCGCCGGTGGCCAGGAAGCCCCCCGACGGCGTGCCGACCGACCCGGTGCCGACGCAGAAGCCGTTGCCGAGCTGCTCGTTGATCAGGGGCGGCAGGATCTGGGTGATCTTGGTGAACCCGGCCCGGGTGACCCGGACCTGGCCGCCGCCCTCGACGGTCTGGGTCTTGGGCAGGCCGCCGGCTGGCAGCGGTTGGCTGCCGCAGCCGCCGCAGCCGGCGCCGAAGCCGCCGCAGCCCGCGAGGGCCACGAACATGATCGAGAGGAGCAGATTTAGGCGAACGTTCTTGGTGAACACAGGGCCTCCGCGGCTACGAGCGCGCAGCGTCGGGTCACCGCCCACGTGCGAGTGGACGTCGGCCGATGATACGGATCTCGGAACCGAAATTGAACCCCGTTTCTTGGCAGGCCAGCGAAACGCCGTGGTTTTCTTGGTCAGGCCACTCGCCGGGGCGTGAGGGCGATCGCACCCGACCCGCGGTCGGCTGGGTGCGCCGTCGGACTTTTCGCTTCCACGGCTTGACAAGCGAGGCGCCGACAGCCTAGAAACTCGCGCCTAGCAGCAGGGCTCGTAGCTCAGTTGGATAGAGCGCCGGGCTTCGAACCCGTAGGTCGGGCGTTCGAGTCGCCCCGAGCTCACACACGAAAGACACAGCGCACGAGGTACGGTACCGCGACATAGATACGCTGATACGTAGACTCCGGGGGCATAGCTCAATTGGTAGAGCATCGGACTCTTAATCCGCTGGTTGTAGGTTCGATTCCTACTGCCCTCACCCGTCGAGGGAGCTGAAAGGCTCCCTCGAGTCATTTTCGGCCTCATCGCCGGCGCGCGGCGGCTATCCGATCGCGCCCCCTCCGACGGCCCAGATCTCCTGACCCTGGTCGCCACCATGCGCGGGCGCGAGCAGCGCGAGCTCGATCTCCTGCTCTTGCCCGTCGACGGGGCCGACGCGGTCATGGCCGCGCTCGGTCGCCGGCCGGAGCTGCTCATCCTCGGCGGTCCCCAGGGCGAGTTGATCGCAAACTGGCGGGCCTACCCCGAGGCCCTGGCCCGCTTGGGCGCAGCGGTGGTGGTGGCGGTCGGCGCCGAGGGCTTCGGCGCCGCGGTGGCGGCCGAGCTGACCGGGGTGACCGCGGTCGGGTGCTGTCGCCGGGTCGGCGAGCTGGCCGAGCCCGGGGAGCTGCGTCGGGCCTTGGTCGAGGGCCTGCGCCTGTGGCTGAGCGCCGCCCGATGACCAAGCGCACCGGACCACCGACGCCGTGGCCGGCCGCCTTGCCCGACGAGGTGTTCGCGACCGGTGCGCGCACGGCGCGCCCAGGCGCGCCGACGGTGCCGCCGACCATCGCTGAGAGCGAGCCCCCCGAGCTGCCCGAGGTCGGCACGGTGATCGATCGCTACCGCATCGAGGGCGTGATCGGCCGCGGCGGCTTCGCGGTGGTGTTTCGCGGGCGCCACGTGATGCTCGACATGCCGGTCGCGATCAAGCTCTTGCGACCGTCGGTGGTCCGCCGCGCGCCGCACCTGGCGATGACCTTGTGCGACGAGGCCCGCCTGGCCGCGCGGATCGCTCACCCCAACGTCGTCCGCGTCCACGACGTCCACCACAGCGACGCCATCACCTTCATCGTGATGGAGCTGTGCGAGGGCGAGACCCTGTCGGAGCTGATCGCGCGCAAGGGCCGCGTCGCGCCGGCGCGGGCGCTGCGCATCGGCCACGCGGTGGCGTGTGGGCTGCGCGCCGGGCTGGCCGGCCAGATCATCCACCGCGACATCAAGCCGGCCAACATCATCGTCACCACCGGTGGCGCGCCCAAGGTCGTCGACCTCGGCCTGGCCCGCCGGATCTCGGCGGCGATCGACGAGCGGCCGGCCCCGCGCGGCATGGTCGGGACCCCGGGCTACATGGCGCCCGAGCAGGCCCTCGATCCCGACGGCGTCGACTTCCGCGCCGACGTCTACGCGCTGGGCGTGACGCTGTACCACGCGGTGGTCGGGGCCCCGCCGTTTGCGACCGGCGATCCGCTGCGCGCGCTGGCGCTGCACCAGAGCGCGGCGATCACGCCGCCGAGCGCGCGGGCGCCCGGCCTGCCGGCGGCGGTCGATCACCTGCTCTTGTGGATGCTCGAGCGCAATCGCGAGCGCCGCCCGGCGTCGTACGACGTCCTGATCGCGGCGATGCGCCGCACCCTCGACGACCTCGAGCGCGCCGACCGCGAGCGCTGACCGTGGTCGCCGGGTCCGCAACCGGTGCGCCCCGGCGCGGCGGCGCTGCCAGGTTTGCGCCCTGACCGTCGTCGGCGCCGGCGCGCGGTGGTGCGCCGCTTGCTTCTCCTCAAGGCGTGGCCAGCGCTGTCGAGCCGATCCTGCGCGCCCGTGGGCTCCGCAAGACCTACGGCGTCGGCCCAACCGCGGTCCACGCTCTCGACGGGGTCGACTTCGACCTGGCGGCCGGCGAGCTCCTGGTCCTGCTTGGCCCCTCGGGCTCGGGCAAGTCGACGCTCCTCAACCTGCTCGGCGGCCTCGACACTCCGACCGCCGGCGAGCTGCGCTACCGCGATCGCGACCTGACCCGGGCCAGCGATGACGAGCTGACCGAGTTCCGCCGCGCCCACGTCGGCTTCGTCTTCCAGTTCTACAACCTGATCCCGAGCCTGACCGCGCGCGAGAACGTGCTCCTGGCGGCCGAGCTGGTCGCCGCGCCGATGCCGGCGGCCGAGGCGCTGGCGGTGGTCGGACTCGGGCCGCGCCTCGACCACTTCCCGTCTCAGCTCTCGGGCGGCGAGCAGCAACGGGTGGCGATCGCGCGCGCGATCGCCAAGCGGCCGGACGTGCTCCTGTGCGACGAGCCGACCGGCGCCCTCGACGGCAAGACCGGTCGGCTGGTGCTCGAGGCCCTGGTAGCGGTCAACCAGCGCTTCGGCACCGCGACCGCGATCATCACCCACAACGCGGTGATCGGAGCGATGGCCGATCGGGTGGTGACGATGCGCGACGGCCAGATCGCGTCGATCCGCGCCAACCCGACGCGGACGCCGCCGGCGGAGCTCGACTGGTGATGCGGGCGATCGATCGCAAGCTCGGCCGCGATCTGCTGCGCATGCGCGGCCAGGTGATCACGATCGCGCTGGTCCTGGCCGCTGGCGTCGCGGCCACCGTGACCTTGACCGGCACCTACCGCGCGCTGGCCGCGGCCCGCGATGACTACTACGCCCGCCAGGGCTTCCCCGAGCTGTTCGTCCACCTCGAGCGCGCGCCCGACGCGGTGGCCGCGCGCCTCGCGACCGCGCCCGGGGTCGCGACCATGACGCCGCGGTTGGTGGTGCCGCTGGCGGCGTGGATGCCGGGCCGGGCCCGACCCGCGGTCGGCAGCGCGCTGTCGCTGCCCGCCGACGGCGCGCTCCGCGGGCTGGTCCTGACCGCCGGCCGCGGCCCCGATCCGGCGCGCGCCGACGAGGTGGTCGTCCTCGACAGCTTCGCGCGCGCCTACGGCCTGGCGCCCGACCAGCCCCTCGAGGTGGTGATGGCCGGGCGGCGCCATCGGCTGCGGGTGGTCGGCACGGTCTTGTCGCCGGAGTACGTCTTCCCGGTCGCCGCTGGGGTGGTCAACCCGGCCGGGGTCTTGATCCTGTGGCAGCCGCGGCCGGCGCTGGCGGCGCGGACGGGCTTCGCCGGGAGCTGGAACGACGCCACCTTCACCCTGGCGCGCGGCGCCGATCCGCGGGTCGCGATCGCCGCGATCGATCGCGCCCTCGAGCCGTGGGGTGGCCTCGGCGCCTACGGCCGCGACCAGCAGCTCTCGCATCGCTTCGTCAGCCAGGAGCTCGAGCAGCTCGAGGTGCTGGCGACCCGGGTGCCGGTGGTGTTCCTCCTGGTCGCGGCCTTCCTCTTGAACGTGGTCCTCGGTCGGTTGATCCAGCTCCAGCGCGAGCAGCTCGCGGTCTTGCGCGCGCTCGGGTACCGCCGCGCGGCGATCGCCCGCCACGTCGGGGCCTTCGCCGCGGTGATCGTCGGGCTGGGCGGCGCCGTCGGCGTCGGCGCTGGCGCGGCCCTGGGCGGCGCGATGACCCGGCTCTACGTCCGCTTCTTCCACTTCCCCGACCTGGCGTTTCGCCTCGAGCCGGACCTGGTGGCGCTGGCGCTGGCGGTCACCGCGGGGGCGGCGCTGACCGGCGCGCTCGCGGCGATGCGCAACGTGATGAAGTTGGCCCCGGCCGAGGCCATGCGCGCGCCGGCGCCGGCCCGCTATCGCCGCGGGGTGTTGGCCTGGCGCGGCCTGGCCCGGGCCCTCGGGCCGCTGGGCCGGATGATCGTGCGCGAGCTCGAGCGCCGGCCGATCGCCCTCGGGATGTCGGTCATCGGCGTCGGCTTCGCGGTCGCGATCGTGGTGGTCGGACGGTTCTCGCGCGACTCCCTCGACGCGCTGCTCGACGACGTCATGGCGCGCACCATGCGCGAGGACGCCGCGGTCGTGCTGGCGCGGCCGGCGCCGGTGGCGACCTTGGCCTGGTTCGGCCAGGCGCCCGGCGTGCTCGCCGCCGAGCCCGGCTGGGCGGTGCCGGTCCGGCTGGCCGGCCCGGCCGGTCACCGCGACGTGATCGTGACCGGCCTGCGTCCCGGCGATCGGCTGCGCCAGGTCCTCGACGGGCGCGGACGCCCAGTGGCGGTGCCGACCGACGGCCTGTTGCTGAGCGAGGTCCTGGCCGAGCGCCTGGGCGTCGCGGTCGGAGATCGAGTGCGGGTCGAGCGCCGCGACGGCGATCGGCGGGCGCTCCGCCTGCCGGTGGCGGCCACGGTCGACGATCGCCTGGGGATGTCGGCCTACCTCTCCCTCGACGCGCTGGCCGCGGCGCTGGGCGAGGCGCCGCAGCTCACCCAGGTGTTCCTGACCGTCGACCCTAGCCAACGCGATCGCTTGCTGGCCCGCCTGGCCGAGGTGCCGGCGGTGGTCGAGGTCATCGAGGTGGCCAGCTTCCGCGACGCCTTCGGCGCGCAGTCGGGCGACAGCCTGACCTTCTTCACGCTCCTGGTGGTCGCCCTCGGCACGGTGATCGCGGTCGGCGTGGTCTACAACAACGCCCGGGTCGCGCTGTCGGAGCGGGCCCGCGATCTGGCGACGCTGCGGGTGCTCGGCTACCGCCGCGGCGAGGTCGCGGTCGTCCTCCTCGGTCAGCTCGCGATCCAGGTCGCGATCGCGGTGCCGATCGGGCTGGTCCTGGGCTGGGCGCTGGCCGGGGCGCTCATGTCCGCCGCCGATCCCGAGCAGTACCGGTTCCCGGTCGTGATCTCGACCCAGACCTACGGGTTCGCCGCGCTGGTGGTCGGCGGCGCGGCCCTGGTGACGGCGGCGCTGGTGCGGCGCCGCCTCGATCGCCTCGATCTGATCGACGCGCTGAAAGCGAGGGACTGACGATGCGCCGCTGGATCTCCCGCCTGCTCCTGGTCGCCGTGATCGCGGCGATCGTCGTCGCGCTGGCGTGGTCGATGTGGCCGCGCCCCATCCCGGTCGAGGTCGCGACCATCACCCGCGCGCCCCTGCGGATCACCGTCGTCGAGGACGGCCGGGCGCGGGTCGAGGATCGCTACCTGGTGACCGCGCCCCTGGCCGGGACCCTGGCGCGGCTCGAGCTGGTGCCGGGCGACGCGGTCGCGGCCGGCGCGGTGATCGCGCGGATCGCGCCGCTGCCGACGCCGCTCCTCGACGCGCGCACCAAGACCGAGCTCACCGGTCGGGTCGACGTCGCCCGCGCGCAGCGCCGCCAGGCCGAGGCGGCGCTCGAGCGGGCCCGGGTCGCCGCGGAGTTCGCGACCCGCGAGCGCGAGCGGCTGGCCGGGCTGGTCGCCAGCCGCGCGGTGCCGGGCATCGAGCTCGAGCGCGCCGACCTCACGGCCCAGGTCGCCGGCCGCGATCTGGCGTCGGCGCGCTTCGCGCTGGCGGTCGCCGATCACGGCGTCACCACCGCCGCGGCGATGGCCGCGCGGGCCGGCCGCGGCGGCGACGATGAGGTCGTGGTGGTCGCGCCGGTCTCGGGCCAGGTGCTGCGGGTCGACACCGTGAGCGCCGGCGTGGTCGCGCCAGGCACGCCCCTGGTCGAGCTCGGCGATCCGCAGCGCCTCGAGCTGGTCGCCGAGGTCCTGACCGCCGACGCGGTCGCGATCCGGCCCGGCGCCACCGTGGCGATCACCGGCTGGGGCGGCGCTCCCCTGGCCGGCCGGGTCCGCCGCGTCGAGCCGTCGGCGATCACCCGGGTGTCGGCCCTGGGCGTCGAGGAGCAGCGGGTCGCGGTGGTGATCGATCTGACAGCGGCGCCGGCGGCCTGGGCCGGCCTGGGCGACGGCTGGCGGGTCGAGGTCGAGATCGTCACGGTCGAGCTGCCCGAGGTGATCGCCGTGCCGCTGGGCGCGCTGCGCCGCGACGGCGACGGCTGGAGCGCCTTCGCGATCGTCGACGGCCAGGCCCGCCGGCGCCGCCTCACGCTCGGCCAGCGCAACCGCGACGCCGCCGAGGTCACCGCCGGCCTGACCGCCGGCGAGCGCGTCATCCTGCATCCCGGCGAGCGCATCACCGACGGCGTGCGCGTCACCCCGCGCTAGCCACCCTCGGCCACCGCCACCGCCACCGCCTCCGTCTCGGCCTCCGCCTCGGCCTCCGCCTCGGCCTCCGTCTCGGCCTCCGTCTCGGCCTCGGTCTCGGTCTCCGTCTCGGTCTCGGTCTCCGCCTCGGTCTCGGCCTCGGTCTCGGTCTCGGCCTCCGTCTCGGCCTCCGTCTCGGCCTCCGCCTCGGCCTCCGTCTCCGCCTCCGCCTCGTCTCCGCCTCCGCCTCCGGCCTCAGTGGCAGTTGCCGAACGTCAGCCGGCCGGCGATCGCCATCCCGTCCGCGGTGCACGCCGCGTCGACCGAGCCCTCGACGTTCTTCACGTTGTTGACCGTGCTGTTCTGGACCGACAGCTTCATGACCCCGCACGTGCCGAGCGAGGCGCCGGTGTCGCTGCCGGGCCGGAACACGATCGCCGCGGCCTCGCCGGTGGGCTGGTGGACGAAGCGGATGCGCCAGCCGTCCTTGCCGCGGACCTCGACGCCGGCGAAGCCGTAGATCGCGCCGTTGCGGCAGCTCGACGCGGCGAACGGCTCGCCGTTGAGCGTGAGATCGCCGGACAGCTTGTTCGAGCAGATGCAGTTGGCGAACGCGATCGGCAGGGCCAGGGCCCAGATCGGGAGACGCATGGCGCGAGTCTACGCCGGACGGTCAGCGCGCGGTCGGGCGGTAGCGGTTGGTGGTCGCGTCCCAGGCGTAGACGTCGGGGCCGTCGGCGAACCCGAGCTCGCGGATCGGTTGCTTGAGCGGGCGGAAGCCGTCGGTCGCGGGCACGCTGGCGACGCGCCGCAGGCGGCTCGGGCGAGCATGGGGGGGCAGGGCGGTGACGGCGGCGGCCACCGCGTCGAGGTCGAGGGGCGCGGTCGGGTCGAGGGCGAAGGCGACCGCCGGCAGCTCCTTGCCGGTCGCGGCGTCGGGGATCGCGACCGCGACGCACGCCACCACCGCCGGATGGCCGTGGACCGCGTCCTCGATCGCGCGGCTGGCCACCGGGCCGGCGGCAGTGCGGATCATGTCGCCGACCCGGTCGACGAACCAGTAGGCGCCGTCGCCGTCCTGGCGCAACAGATCTCCGGTCACGAACCAGGTGTCGCCGGGGCCGAAGGCGTCGTGCAGCATGCGGGTCGGCGCGATGTGCGCCAGGTCGGCGATGCCGCGCGACGAGTCGAGCCGGGCCACCAGCATGCCGGGCTCGCCGACCCGGGACCGCACCAACCGGCCGCGCGGATCGTGGACCAGCTCCTCGGTGTCGAAGTCGTAGGCGGCGATCGCCAGCTCGGGGCAGCCGGGCAGCGGATGCCCGACCGCGCCGACGTGATCGCCCGCGGCGTTGGCCAGCACCGCCGACGCCTCGGTCGAGGCGTAGAACTCGAGCACTCCGACCGCGCCGAACCGCGCGGTCAGGCGCCGCCACAGATCGGGTCGCATGCCCGAGCCGGCGAACAGCCGCACCGGGTGGTTGCGCTCGCCGACGGTCGGCGGCGCGTGGACCAGCGCTCGCGCCATCTCGCCGGCGTAGAACACCACCGACACGCCGTAGCGCCGGACCTCGGCCCAGAAGGTCTCGGGCGTGAAGCGCGACGCCAGGGCCAGCCGCGCGCCGCCGATCAGGGCGCTGCCGGCGGCCACCAGCATCCCGGTCGGGTGGTGCAGCGGCAGCACGCAGTACACGGTGTCGCGGTTGGTCAACGTGCAGGTGGCGGCGGCGCCCAGCGCCGAGAACGCCCAGCGCCGGTTGGTGATGCGGTTGGCCCGCGGCGCGTCGTAGCGCCCGCCGACCACGAACACCATCGCCAGATCGCGAGCCCGGCCCGGATCGGGCCGGTACCACGGCGGCAGCGCCACCGTCGCCGGATCGATCGCCTCGAGGTCGACGGTGCCCACCGGCAGGGTGCGGGCGGCGTGGGCGCCGCCGAGGACCAGGACCTTGCCGGCGATCGCGGCGCGAGCCGCCGCGGCCCGCTCGGGATCGCACACCACGGCCTCGGCCTCGCCGACGTCGAAGGCGCGGCGCAGGGCCGGCTCGGGCAGGTGCGGCGACACCAGCACCGCGACCGCGCCCAGCCGCGACAGCGCGCCGACCACCGACAGGTACGACGGCCGTCCGTCCATGAGGACCGCGATGCGCTGACCCGGGCGCAGCCCGGCGTGCACCAGGCCGCGCACCACCGCGTCGACCCGACGGTTGGCCTCGGCGTAGGTGAACGCGCGATCGCGCCACAGGAAGAAGGTCCGCTCGGGCGTGTCGCGAGCCCGCTCGGCCAGCGACCGGCCGAGCGAGATCGCGGTGTCGTCGCGCAGGTTGCGCAGGCGATGCAGGCGCGGCACCTGCCAGCGCAGGTTGTCGACGTAGCCCGACAGCTCGTCGGAGGCGTCGCCGACCTTGTCCCACAGGGCGCGCGCGGTCTTGCCGACGACGTCGCCGGCCAGCTCGAGATCGTACTGCACCTCGCCGAGGGCGCCGTCGAGATCGTCGTCCTCGGGGGCGTCGCCGCCCGGCCCAGGGCTGGTCCCGCCGCGGGCCGCCGTGATCCGACTGGGGCGCGGCCCGGCGCCGTCGCGCCAGCGCAGCCACTCGATCACGATCGGCCAGGTCACGGTCAGCGCGGTCGAGCCGACCACCAGCCCGAAGTGACCGGCCTTGACCACCACCTCGTAGAGCTCGTCGATGGCCGGCGCGGCCCGGCGGATCCCGCGGACCGCGGCCGGCCGGCCCATCTCGTCGCGGTCGCCGACGAAGTACAGGGTCGGGCGATCGATGTCGGCCAGGGTCACGCTCTGGCCATCGATCACGATGCCGCCCGAGGCCATGCGGTTGGCGACGATGATCTCGTCGACGAACTTGCGCAGCGCCGGCCCGGGCCAGGCCACGAAGCCCTGGCCGCCGAGGAACAGCCGGCGGGCCTCGCGCTTCTCGAGGGCCTGGCGGTCGTGGAGCTTGCGCACGAAGTCGACGAGCTGGGCCGCCTCCTTGCGCGCCGACAGGAGCCGGAAGCCGGTCGAGGTCAAGAACCCCGGCAGGCCCTCGATGCGAGCCAGCGGCCGGGCGATCGCCTGCTGGACCCCGGCCACCAGCTGCTCGACGAGCTGATCGGCGATGGGCACCGAGCGGTGGACGTCGACCGGGCTGCCGAAGGTGATGATCGACGCGATCCCCGCCGAGCGGCGGAACGCCGCCGCCTGATACGCGAACATCCCGCCCTGCGAGTAGCCGGCGAGGTGGACGTCCTTGCCGGTCGCGGCGCGGATGCGATCGATCGCCTCGGACACCGCCTTGACGTGATCGTCGAGGGTGCGGTCCATGCCGCCCTCCTCGCGCTCGGGGGCGCCGAAGTCGGTCATCCACACGTCGACCCCGGCCCGGGTCAGGTGGGCGACCGCCGAGACGTCGGGCGCGATGTCGTAGACCTCTGAGGCCACCATGAGCGGCGGCACCAGCAGGAGCGGCGCGGTGGTCGGCGCCGCGGCGGTGGCGTAGCGGCGCAGGCGGTAGATCGGCGTGGCGTGGACGACCTCGAAGGGCGCGCCGTAGGGTGCGGTCAGCCGGCCGGCCCGCATGATCTCGAGCGCGTTCTGCCAGGCCTGACCGACCCGGCGCAGGCGCTTGGCCCACCGGATCTGACGGCGGCGGCGGTCGGTGGCCGAACCTCGATCGGGGGTGGCAGACATCGCCCGCAGTGTACATGGGCGGTGGCCCGGCCCGACCACGGCGCGCGCCCCATCGCCTGCGCGCGGCATGCGATCTGCCGGCCCTGCCCGAGGTGCGTGACCTGCCCGAAGGGACAGCCCGTCCCGGTCGAGACAAACCCGGGGCTCCGGCGTACAGTGGCGGTCAGTCGGAAAAGCTGCCCGACGAGAGGAACGCCATGAGCACCGTGCATCTGAACCTCGACTCGTTTGAAGAGGCCGTGAACAAGCCCGGCATCCTGCTGCTCGACTTCTGGGCCGAGTGGTGTGGCCCGTGCAAGATGTTCGCGCCGGTCTTCGAGGCGGCCTCCGAGCGGCACCAGGACGTGGTGTTCGCCAAGGTCGACACCGAGGCCGAGCAGGATCTCGCGGCCGCGGTCGGGATCTCGGCGATCCCGACGATCATGGTGTTCCGCGACGGCGTCCTCCTGTTCCGCGAGTCGGGCGCGCTGCCGGCCCAGGCCCTCGACTCGATCGTCGAGCAGGCCAAGAAGCTCGACATGGAAGAGGTCAAGAAGAAGGTGGCCGAGCACGCCCACGAGCACGGGCCGGGCTGCGACCACGATCACGATCACGACCACGATCACGATCACGGCGAGAAGGCCTGACCCGGGCGGCGCCGCGCGCGCCGACCACCAGGTCCGCGAAGTAGAGCTGGTAGTGGCGGGCGGTGTGGGCGCGCAGCCAGACGTGGCCGCGCCGATGGTCGATCACCGCGAGGCCGGCGGCCTCGATCCGCGCCGCCAGGTGATCGTCGTCGCCGGTGCCGAGGTCGGGGGCCGGGCTCGACACCACCAGGCGGCCGTCGCGGCCGAGGAGCTGGGCGGCCCCAGCCAGGAAGTCGTCGGGCTCGTCGAGCAGGTCGACCAGGTTGGCGGCGACCACGGCGTCGACGCCGCCGGGCGCGAAGGGCAAGGCCTCGGCCTCGACCACGGCGCCGAGCGTGCCGGGCACGCTGGCCCGGGTCCGCGCCACCGCGCGCAGCGAGCGATCGGTCACGACCACCACCCGGCCGCGGCGGACCAGCGCCGCCGCCAACAGGTTGCCGCCGCAGCCGACCTCGAGGACCCGGGTCGCGGTCGGCGGCACCGCCGCCGCCAGCGCGGCCCGCGGATCGGCCGCGGTCGCGAGCCAGCCGCGGATGGTCTCGTCGTCGGTGGCGGCCGTCGGGCGGGCGGTCTCGTCGCGGGTCCAGTCGTCGCCGAAGGCCAGGGGCTCGGCCGGCCCGGCGGCCTCGGCGAACGCGGCGACCAGCGCCACCGCCGACGGGCTGGCCAGCCCGTACTCGGCCAGGGTCGCCAGGACCGGATCGCGATAGCTCGCCAGGTAGGCCTCGGGCGCGGGGACGACGATCGGGATGCCGTCGAGCACCGGGTACAGCGCCGGGCAGCGCCGGCAGGCCAGGAGGGCCCCGCCGCGGGTGGCGCGCAAGCCGCCGCCACAACCGGTGCGCGGACAGGTGAGGAGCGCGAGCAGGCGACGATCGATCATGGCAGGGCCTCGGCGTGGGTGGTGAGCCAGGTCGTGAGCGCAGCCAGCTCGGCCGGCCACGGCGCCTCGATCGGCGGGCGACCGGGCAGGGTCAAGCGGGCGGCGTGCAGCGCCAGGCGCAGCGGCGGCGCGTCGGCGAAGGCGCCGCGCAGGGTCCGCTTGCCGTACAGCGGATCGCCGACGATCGGCGCCTCGAGGGCGCGCAGGTGGACCCGGATCTGATGGTGGCGACCGGTGATCGGGTGGGCCTCGAGCCAGGTCACGGTCGCGTCGCCCAGGCGCCAGCGCGCCCGCGCGGTCAGCTCGGTGCGCGCGGTCTTGGCGCCGACCTCGCCGGGGAGCGCCGGACGGGCCTTGCCGCGGCGGGCCAGGACCAGCGCCAGGTCGACCGCGCGCGCGCCCGGTAGATCGCCGAACGCCAGCGCCAGGTAGCGCTTGTCGACGGTGCGGGCCTCGAAGGCGGCGCACAGCGCGCGGTGGGCGTCGGCCGAGCGCGCGAACACGACGACGCCCGAGGTGTCCTGATCGAGGCGGTGCACGACCCACAGCGGTTCGCCGCGCGCGGCCTCGGCGCGCTGGCGTAGCGCGATCGGACCATCGGCGGTCCGGCCGGGGATGACCGGCACGCCGGCCGGCTTGTCGAACGCGACCAGGTCGCGATCCTCGTAGACGACGCGCAGCTCCACCGCGCGCTCATACCGCGGCCGCGGGTGTCGGCGCGACCTGCGCGTCTGCGCCGGTGGGCCGGTGTCGCACTCGCGTCATCGCCGCGCGCCGCGACGACATGGCGCGCCGACTCGCGCGGCGAAAGTGGCGTGCGCGTGCGGTGGCCGTCGCGGCGACGATGTTACGATGCGAGCGCCTCGCGACCGTTGGGGCGACTCGCAGGGGTCGTAGGTCGCGCGGCCAGCAATCGGCACCGTTCGGCACACCTCGGGCCACCGGCCCGACCCGCCAAGAGGGATCATGGCCAAGAGCGACTTCGCGACCGCCGCAGCCAACGTCAAAGGGGCCCCGCACTCGACCTCGGCCTGGGACGAGCTCGAGGAGCTGGCCCGTGAGCTCGACAAACCCGACGACGTGATCGCGGTCTACCGCGAGGCTCTCGACAAGGGGCTCGATCCCCAGGTGGTCGAGATGATCGGCGAGCGCGCCGCCGCGTTCTGCGACGAGTGGTTCGGCGACGAACCCAAGGTCGCCGAGGGGCTCCTCGGCAAGGTCCTCGATCTCGCGCCGCAGTCGGAGACCGCCCTCGGTCGCCTGAGCGTCCTTTACACCCAGGGCGAGCGCTGGGGCGATCTGCTGCGCCTCTACGATCGCGCGCTCACCGCGGTCAAGGATCCGGCGCGCCGGGTCAAGCTCCTGCGCGAGGCGGCGCAGCTCGCCAAGGACGTCGCCAATCAGCCGGAGAAGGCGATCGGATACCTGCAGCGCCTGCTGCCGCTCACGCCCGACGACCACCAGCTCAGCCTGTCCCTCGAGCGCCTGCTCGAGCGCTACGAGCGGTGGGCCGATCTGATCGCGCTGTGGGAGGGCCGCCTCGAGCGCCAGCCCAAGGTCGAGCGCGAGAAGAGCCGGGCCCGGATCGCGGCCTGCTACCTCGACAACCTCCACGACTCGGCCAAGGCCCTGGCCGCGGTTCGCCCGCTCTTGGCCGAGGCCGACGACGATCGCGACGCCGCCGGCCTGCTCGAGCGGATCGTGGTCGCCGGCCACACCGAGCGCAAGGAGCGCGACGCCGCCCTCGATCTGCTGCGCGCGCACTACGACGCCACCGGGCGGCCGCGCGAGGTGATCCGCGTGCTCGAGCGCGTGATCGAGCTGGCCCCGGCCGACAGCCAGGCCCTGCGCGAGGAGGCCGGCGCGCGGCTGGCCGAGCTCGACGACGATCACGCCGCGATGGCGCACTACGCGGCGCTCCTGGCGCTGCAGCCCGAGTCGTCGGTGACCCAGGAGAAGCTGCGCCAGCTCGCGCAGCGGTCGAACAACTACGCGGCCTACGCCGCTGGCGTCGCCGCCGCCGCCGAACACGCGGCCACCGTCGCTCGCAAGGTCGAGCTCCTGAGCGAGGCGGCCCGCACCCGCCTCGATCTGCAAGACGATCCCGACGGCGCGATCGAGCTGTACCAGCGCGCGCTTGGCCTCGACGGCGCCGGCGCCAAGGAGCAGCTCCACGTCGGCCGGCGCCTGAGCGACCTGTACGCGCGGGTCGAGCGACCGCGCGAGCGCTTCGAGATCCTCGAGCGCCTGGCCCAGCTCGAGCCCGCGCCGTCGGCGCGTCGGGCGGTGATCGGCGAGGCCGCGCGCCTGGCCGAGACCCTGGGCGAGACCGATCGCGCCCTGGCGCTATGGCGGTTGCGCATCGGCCACGACGCCGCCGATCTCGGCGCCCTCGACGCGGTGATCGCGCTCCTCGAGACCGCCGGCCGGTGGCCCGAGCTGGTGACCGCGCTCGACCAGCGGGTCGGCAAGAACGTGTCGGCGGCGCAGCGCCGCGCCGACCTGACGCGGATCGCCGTGGTCCAGCGCGATCAGATCGGCGACGGCCCGGCCGCGATCGCGGCCTGGCAGCGGGTGGCCGCGACGTTCGGCGACGATCCCGAGACCGTCGGCGCCCTGGCCGATCTGTTCGCCGCCGCCGGGCGCTGGGCCGAGCTGGCCGAGCTCCTCGAGCGGACCGCCGGCACCGACGTCGAGCGCACGACCGCGCGCCTGAACCGCCTGGGCGACGCGCTGGCCAGCCACCTCGATCATCCAGCCCGCGCGCTCGCCGCCTTCCGCGCCGCGCTGGCGATCGATCCGATCAACCCGACCGCGCGGGCCGGCCTGGTCAAGCTCCTCGAGCAGCCGGCCCAGCGCCGCGACGCCGCCGACGCCCTGGCCGCCAGCTACCGCGAGAACAGCGACTGGGCCGGCTACCTCGGCCTGGTCCCGGCCCGGCTGGCTGACGCGCCCGACGACCGCACCCGGCTAGCGCTCCTGCGCGAGGCCGCGCACATCCGCCTGACCCAGCAAGACGACGCCGCGGGCGCGCTGACCCACCTGGTCGACGCCTTCCCGCTGGCGCCTCGCGACGGCGTGATGGAGGGCCAGCTCCTGGCCCTGGCCGATCGCACCGGCCACCACGCCGCCGCCGCCGAGGCGCTGGCGCGCGCGATCGCCGCGCTGGCCGACGATCCCGACGAGGCCGCTCGGTTGCGCGTCGTTCGGGCCGGCGTCCTCGAGGAGCGGCTCGGCGATCGCGCCGCCGCCGCCGCCGAGTTCCGCGCGGTCCACGCCCACGATCCGCGGCAGGTGGTGGCGACGGCGGGCGTGCTGCGCCTCGCGCCGGCCGCCGGGGCCTGGGCGGAGGCCGGCGCGACCTTGCTCCGCTACAGCGCCGCCAAGGAGCGCCTCGACCTGGCCCAGCTCGAAGAGCTCGAGGCCGCGGCCCGTGCCGGCGGCGCCGTCGACGCGCTGGCCAGCGCCCTCGAAGAGGCCGCGGCGACGATCGCCTTGCCACCGGCGGTCGGCGCCGCGCTGTGGGCCCGGCTGGCCGCCTGGCACCGCGAGCCGCGCGGCGATCGCGCCGCCGCCATCGCCGCCTACGGCAAGGCCCTCACCGCCGGCGGCGATCGCGCCGATCTGCTGCGCGCGCTGGCCGACCTGACCCGACCGGGCGGCGCCAGCCCGGCGCTCCTCGACGTCCTGCGCCGCCTGGCCGACGCCGATCCCCGCGATCTCGACGTGCTGGTCGAGGCCGCCGACACCGCGAGCCGGATCGGCGATCGCGACGCCTCGCTGACCATCCTCGGCCAGGTGCTGGGGCGGGCCACCGCCGCCTGGCGCGGCTCGGCCGCGATCACCTCGGCGCGTCCCCCCGAAGCGGTCGTGCGCTGGGCTCAAGATGGCCTGGTCGAGCTGCACCGCGCCGCCGGGCGGCCGCGGGCCGCGGTCGATCTGCTGGTCGACGCCGCGCGCCTGCCGTTCGACGTCGCGACCCGGCGCGAGCTGCGCCTGCGGGCGGCGGCGATGGCCGCCACCGATCTGAGCGACAACGCCGCCGCGATCGACATGTACCGCGGGGTCCTCGCCGACAGCCCCGGCGATCTCGAGATCATCGCGCGCCTGGGCGCGCTCCTCGACGCCGAGGGCCGCACCGCCGAGCTGCTCGGCCTGCGCCAGCTCCAGCTCGGGCTCGAGGGCGACGCCGCCCGGCGCCTCGAGCTCCGCCTCGACATCGCCCGCCTGGTCGGCCTGGTCGAGGAGCAGGGCGGTCGCCTCGAGGCCTTGACCGCCAACCTCGACGATCAGCCCGGCCACGACGCCTCGGTCGACGCGGTGGCCGCCCTCCTGGCTGGCAAGGGGCAGCACCGCGCCCTGGCCGATCTCCTCGAGCAACAGGCGCAGCGCCTCGAGGCCGGCGGCGATCCCGCCAAGGCCGCCCGCTTGTGGGCCCGGTTCGCCGGGGTCGCCGAGCGCGACACCCACGAGACCGAGCGCGCGATCGCCGGCCACCGCCGGGTCGTGACCTTGGCCCCGACGCCGGATTCGTTCCGGGCCTTGGCCCGCCTGCAGCTCGAGCGCGGTCAGCCGGCCCAGGCGGTGCCGTGGTTCGAGAGCCTGCTGTCGACGGTGTCCGGCGGCGAGCGCATCGCCGTCGTGCATCAGCTCGCCAAGGCCCACCTGGCGGCCGATCAGGCCGATCGCGCGATCGCCGCGATCGAGGGGCATCTCGACGATCGCGAGCCGGCCCTCGAGCTGCGCCTCATGCTGGCCGAGCTCTACCGCGCGGCCCAACAGTGGGAGCCCCTGGCCCGCCACCTGACCCGCTCCCTCGACCGCTTCGGCGAGGACGGCCGGGCCCGCGAGCTCGCCCGCGAGGCGGCGGCGATCTACACCGACAAGCTGCACCAGCCGGCCAAGGCCATCCCGGCCCTCGAGCGCGCCCTCGCGGTCGATCCCGGCGACAAGGAGCTGAAGACCCAGCTCGCGATCGGCCTGCGGGTCGCGGGCCGCCTCCCCGAGGCGCGCACCATGCTGGCCGAGCTGATCGAGGGCTTCGGTCGGCGCCGCGCCCCCGAGCGCGCGACGCTCCACGTCGAGCTGGCCAAGGTCGCGCAGGCCGAGGGCAAGCTCGACGAGGCCATGACCGAGATGGAGGCGGCGTCCAAGATGGACGTCAACAACACCCGGATCCAGCGCGAGCTGGCCGAGCTGTTCCGCGCCGCCGGTCAGTCCGACAAGGCCGAGCGGACCTATCGCTCGCTGCTCCTGGTCGTGCGGCGCCAGCCGCCGGGTGACGACGAGCAGGCGGTCGGGCAGAGCGAGGTGCTCTACGAGCTGTCGGCGGTCGCCGCCGCGCGCGGCGAGGCCGCCCAGGCCAAGGAGCTCCTCGAGAGCGCGATCGACGCCGCGGTCCAGTCCGACGTCGAGGTCCGGCGCCTGCGCCGCAGCTTGATCGCCCACGGCCAGGCCGAGACCTTGCTGCGCGTCCTCGAGATGCGCCTGGCGCAGCTCGCGCAATCGCAGACCGGCGAGCACGCCAGCCAGGCGCGCTTGCTCCACGACATGGCCGACGTCCTCGACGCCAACCTCGGCCGCACCGGCGAGGCCCTCGACGCCGAGATCAAGGCCATCGGCCACGCCCCGGCGCGGCTCGATCTCCACGACAAGGCGCGAGTGCTGGCGGCCAAGGTCGGCGAGACCCGCCGCTACGTCGAGGCGGTCGAGGCCGTCGTCGATCGGCTGCGCCGCAAGGACGATCCGCCGCTGGTCGCGACGCTGCTCCTGCGCGCCGGTGAGGCCCTCGAGCACGACGCCGGTGATCTGCGCGGGGCCGCGGCGCTGTATCGCCGGGTCGAGATGCTGGGCGAGCGCCTGGCCGAGGCCTACTACGCCCAGGCCCGGGTCGCCGGCGCGCTGGGCGACAACGACGAGCAGGCGCGGGCGCTCGACAACATGTTGCGCCTGGCCGGCGCCGATGGCGCCGAGCCGTCGGCCGCGCAGATCGACGCGCTCTATCGACTGTCCGAGATCTTCATCGCCTCGCCGACCCGGCGGGCCCAGGGCATCGAGCTGATCGAGAAGGCGTTCGCCGCCGAGCCGCGCTGGGCCCAGGCCGGCCGCGTGCTCAAGGCCGCCAGCTCGACCGAGCCCGGCCATCCGCGGGTGATGGCGCTGTACGAGCGGGTCGCCCGCAACGGCGGTGACAGCGAGCTTTTGCTCGACTTCCTCGAGAAGCGCGGCCAGCTCCCGGGCGCGACCCCGTCGCAGATCCGCGAGGCGGTCGACGTCGCGGTCGATCTCGGCCAGGCCGAGCGGGCCGAGGCCCTCCTCGGGCGCGCCGTCGACGCCGCCCGCGCCACCGCCGACGGCGTGGCCGCCGCGGTGTGGGCGGTCGTGGCCCTGGCCGAGGTCCGGATCAAGGCCGGCGATCTCGACGGCGCGCGCGCGCTCATCGACGAGATCTCCAGCGTCGCGCCGGCCGAGCAGGTCGAGCCGCTGATCGCGCGCCTGGCGGCGGCCGCCGCTGCCGATCCTGCGCGCCACGCCCTGGCGTGTGAGGCCTACGAGCTGTTGCGCGAACGCCACCCCGGCGATCGCGCGGTGTGGGAACCGCTGATCGCGCTGTACCAGACCGCCGGCGACGGCGATCGGGTGGCCAACGTCGTGTCCTCGACCTTGCCGCACCTGACCGAGGTCGGAGAGCGCAACGCCCTGCGGCGGGCCCACGCGCGGTTCCTGACCGAGCGCCTGGCCCGTCACCACGACGCCGCCGACATCTTGCGCGACGCCCTGCGCGACGATCCCGACGATCTCGCCGCCGGCGAGGCCCTCGAGGCGATCCTGCGCGGCCAAGGCGACGACGACGGCCTGGCCGAGTTCCTCGGCAGCCGCTTCGACGAGGCGATCCGGCGCGGCAACCGGGCCTCGGTGGTCGATCTCGCCGGCCGCCTGGCCGCGCACCTCGAGGCCACCGGTGGCGCCAGCGGTCCGATCTACCGCCGCGCCCTGGCGGTCGCGCCCGACGACCTCGGCCTCCTGCGCGGCGCGGTCGCGACGATCGGGCCTGACGACGACGGCCGCGAGGCCGCCGGCCTGATGGAGCGGTTGCTCGGGGTCGAGAGCCCGGAGCAGGTGCCGACCCTGACGTGGCATCTGGTCAACGCCTACCAGGACGCCCAGGACTGGGCCTCGGTGCAGCGGGTCCTCGAGGCCGGGTACCGCGGCGCGCCCGACGACGCCGCGATCCACGATCGCCTCGAGCAGCACTACCGCGACACCCAGCAGTGGGAGCCGCTGGCGCAGCTCATGATCGCCGACGCCGGGCGCACCACCGACGCCGACGCCGCGGTCGCGCGGCTGCGCGAGGCCGCGTCCGTGTTCTCCGGCTTCCTCGGCCAGCCCCTGGCCGCGGCCGGGGCGCTCCGGGCCGCGACCGAGCGTCTGCCGGGTTCGCCCGAGCTGGTCGCCGAGCTGGCGGCGGCGGCCGCCGCCGGTGGTGACTCCGCCGGCGCGATCGCCGCGATCGATCGCGCGCTCGACGGCGACGACGCCCCGATCCGCGGCGAGCGCCGCGGCGACCTCTTGCTCTTGCGCGCCAGCCTGCGGCAGCGCGGCGGGGATCCCGACGGCGCGGTGGTCGATCTCGAGGAGGCCTACGGGCTCGACCGCGGCCGGGCCGCGGCTGCGCTCACCGACGGCCTCGACCGCGCGCGAACCCGAGCCGAGAAGGCCGGCGATCAGGCCGCCGAGCGGGCCGCGACCTTGCGGCTGGCGGCGCTCCTGGCCGAACACGGCGACGGCGAGCGCGCCCGCGATCTGCTGATCGCGTGGATCGAGCGCGCGCCCAGCGATCCCGATCCGCTGTACCAGCTCCGCGACATGGACGCCGCGATCGAGCACTGGGACGGCGTGATCGCCGCGTGCACTCGGCTGGCCTACATCGTGACCGGCGAGGCCCAGGTCCAGGCCGCCCTCGACGTCGCCGACGCTGCCGGGCGGGTCGATCGCCCGGCCGAGGCGGTCGCGGTTCTCGAGGTCGTGCATCAGGCGCAGCCCTCGATCGAGGTGGTGCGCGGCAAGCTGCGCGAGCTCTACGAGGCGGCCGGGGCCCACCGCGAGCTGGCGGCGATCCTGATCGCCGACGCCGATCTGAGCACCGACACGGCGGCGCGGTTCGCGGCCTACAAGCGCGCGGCCGAGCTGCTCCTGCACCAGGCCAACGACCCGGCCGCCGCCGCCGGCCCGGCCGGCAAGGCCTGCGCCCTGGCCCCCGACGATCACGGCGCGGCCATGCTGCACGTCGACGTCTTGATCGGCGCCGGCCAGACCGCCGAGGCGTCCAAGGTCCTCGAGGCGGCGATCGCGGCCCAGAAGAAGCGGTCGCCCGAGCTGGCGACCATGCAGCAGCGGATGGGCCGCGTGGTCGGCATGCTGGGGGACAAGGAGGGCCAGCTCAACTGGCTGCGGAAGGCCTTTGACGTCGATCGCAAGAACGGTGAGGTCGCGGCCGAGCTGGCCCAGCTCGCGACCGAGGCCGGCGACTACGAGCTCGCGCTCAAGCCGTTGCGGGCGATCACGCTCATGGACAACCCGCAGCCCATCACGCGGCCGATGGCGCTGCTCTGGGAGGCGAAGATCGAGCACGCCCGCGGCAACCGGGCCAAGGCCGAGCTGTGGGCCAAGAAGGCCCTGCGCGAGGACCCGGCCTTCGCCGAGGCCCAGCAGTTCCTCGACGAGCTCGGCGGCTGAGCGCTCGCACTCCGCCTCGGTCTCGGCCTCCACCTCGGCCTCGGTCTCGGTCTCGGCCTCGGTCTCGGTCTCGGCCTCGGTCTCGATCTCCGCCTCGGTCTCCGTCTCGGTCTCGGTCTCGGTCTCGATCTCCGCCCGCGGACGCTCACCGCCCGGTGAACACCGGGTCGCGCTTGCCGAGCAGCGCCGCGATGCCCTCGGCGGCGTCGGAGGTGGTGAGCGACTCGGCCTGCGCGAAGGCCTCGAGGTAGGCGGCCGACCGCGGGTCCCAGCCCAGGCCGCGGTACAGCGAGCGCTTGGTCTCGCGGACCGCGAGCGGCGCGTTGCCGGCGATCGCGGTGGCGATCGCCTGGGCGGCAGGCAACACCTCGCCGGGATCGTGGACCGAGGACAGGAGGCCGATCCGCGCGGCCTCGTCGCCGTCGATCAGGCGGCCGGTGAACAGGAGCTCGGCGGCGCGGGCGACGCCGACCAGGCGCGGCAGGAGGTACGTGATCGCCATGCCGGGGTGCAGGCCGAGGCGCGCGAAGTTGGCGCCGTAGCGCGCCCCGCGCGCGCCCACGCGCAGGTCGCAGCACAGCGCGAGGCCGAAGCCACCGCCGACGGCGTGGCCGTTGAGCGCGCCGATCACCGGCACCTCGAGGTCGAGCACCGACAGGAACGGCTGGTACATCGCGAAGCTCTGCTCGTGCGGGGCTCGGGCCGGGCCGTCGTCGCGGACCACCGTGCTCTTGAAGTCGGCGCCGGCCGAGAAGCACGCGCCGGTGCCGGTGATGATCAGGCAGCGCAGCTCGCGGGCCGACCGCGCCGCCGCCACCGCCGCGGCGAAGGCGTCGAGCAGCTCGGGGGTCATGCTGTTGCGGTTGGCGGGGCGATCGAGGGTGATCGTGCCGACGTGGCGATCGAGCGCGAAGTGAACCGCAGGGCTGGTCATGCGGCGGATATACACCGAGGGCAGCGGGCGCTTTTGGGTCGCGGGGGCGGAGGCGGAGACCGAGGCCGAGGCTGAGACCGAGACCGAGACCGAACCCGAACCCGAACCCGAGGCGGAGACCGAGGCCGAGACCGAGGCCGAGACCGAGGCCGAGACCGAGGCCGAGACCGAGGCGGAGACCGAGGCCGAGTCCGAGTCCGAGTCCGAGTCCGAGTCCGAGTCCGAGTCCGAGTCCGAGTTCGAGACCGAGTCCGCGGTCAGCGCGGGCAACGTCGCCAGCGCGGCCGGCCGCGGTCGCGATCGCGTCGCTGATCGTGGACCCGGGCCGTCCGCAGTCCCCACGACGTGCCGACGTAGACCGACCAGGTGCCGTCACCGCCATCGTGGGCGTAGCGCTCGCTGGTCTTGGTCTGGATCCCGACCACCGCGCCGGCGTCATCGAACAGGCAGGTCCCGCGCGGCACCTTGATCCGCGCGGTGTGGTTCATGCCGAAACCAATGCCCGAGCCGGTCCCCATGAGCGAGCCGAACTCCTCGGCGACGAGGTCGGTGCGACGGACCCAGCCGACCACGCGCACCTCCGCGGTCACATGCTCGACCATCACCCAGCCGGCCCGCGCCGTGCCGCGCAGGTCGACCGCGATCGGGTCGGTCGACGTGACGAGGGGATCGCCGTCGGGCGCGGTGAGGAGCGACCGGGTGAGCCAGCGACCGGCCCGCGGCATCGGCTGTGGGACGTAGGTGCGGGCCAGATCGGCGGTGTCGGCCTCTCCGGCCACGTCGAAGTCGGGGCCGTCGTAGGCGATCGCGCCGCGGCCGGCGGTCGCCGCGAACGTGACCGCGGCGCCCGGCAGGAGCCAGATCCCGGCGTCGCCGTGGGTGCGCACGGCCAGCGGGGTCCGGGGCGTCCACGCGAGATCGTCGCGCCGGACCCACCACAAGAGGCGGGCATGGTCCTCCTCGACCAGCAGCCGCACCACCGCCTCGCGCTCCTCGACGACCACCCACGGCCGGAGCCATCCGTTGGCGCTGGCGCCGTCGCTGGTCAGCGCGTCAGGCGTGAGCCCGGCGTCGCCGTAGGTCGCCACCATGGCCCGCCGCGGGAAGCCGACGGTCGAACGGAGCGCCGTGGTCGGCGCCGGGCCGGCCAGCGCGGGGGACAGGGTCGCGGCGACCGCGAGGGCGACGGTGATCGAGGCGCGCATGGCGGGGTTCGACAACGGCCAACGCCTTCGGTTGCGCCACCTGGGCTATGCAGCCAGGCCCGATCCGCGTAGCCGGCTACGCGCCAGGGATCGGTCCGGCCATTGGAAATCGGGCTGTTACGCGGCGCGTCGTCGCGCCCGGATCTTGCAACGTTGGCGTGTCAGCCGGGTGGCGTCTCGCCCGACGGAGTTCCCCATGCAGATCGGCGTCATCACCAACCCCAACAGCCGCAAGAACAAGGGCAAGCCCGACCGCGCCCAGCGGCTGCAGTCGATCGTCGGCGAGCTGGGCGAGGTGCACGAGACCCGGACCCTCGACTCGATCAAGCCGGTGCTGCGCGACTTCCTGCGCAAGCGCGCCCGCTACTGGGTGGCCGATGGCGGTGACGGCGCGCTGCACTGGATGCTGCGCATGGGCATGGAGGTCATGCAGGAAGACGAGTTCGCCGGCCGGGCCATCCCGATGCCGCTGACCATGCCGACCAACGGCGGCACGATCGACTTCATCGCCGGCAACGTCGGCATCAAGGGCGACGCCGAGGGGTTGCTCGCCACCTTGCGCGGCAAGCTCGAGCGCGGTCAGTGGGTCGAGGAGACCGAGGTCGACTCGATGGTGATCGAGGGCATCGAGGCCACCGCGGACGGCGATCGGCCGTTTCGCACCTGGGGCTTCGCGGTCGCCGCCGGCGGCATCGGCCAGCGGTTCTTCGCCAAGTACTACGAGGCCGACGACCCCAACCCGCGCACGATCGTCAAGGTCGTGACCCGCGCGCTCCTGTCGCTGCCGGTGGCGATGACGCCGCTCGGCAAGGTGCCGGCGCTGGCGCCGTTCGGCGCCTACGCCCGGTCGATGTTCAAGCCGACCCACGCCCGGGTCACCCTCGACGGCATGGTGCTGCCGGGCGATCAGTTCACCGGCATCCACGTCGCGTCGATGTCGATCAACTTGGGCAACGTCCTCAAGTTCTTCGGCAAGGCCGATCAGCCCGGGCTGATGAACGCCATCGTCGGTACGCCGTCGCCGTGGGCGATCGCGCGCAACCTCCCGCGCATGGCGCGCGGCGACGAGATGATCGGCCGCGAGGTCCTCGATCGGCCGTGCCGCGAGCTGGTCCTCGAGGCGGTCGGCGACGAGCTCCTCGAGCCGGTGATCGACGGCGAGTACTACCGCAACCTGCGCCGGGTCTCGTTCCGGCTCGGCCCGCGGGTCCGCATCCCGAAGGTGGTGAGTAGCGTTTCGTGACTTAAGAGAGGGCTTTTTCGAAAAAACCCTCCCCCGGCATGCGCCGGGGCCCCCTCCCAAAACGATCCGACCTGAGCTCGAGCCCCGCAAGTCGATGCCGGCGGCGGTGGTGAGACGTCGCCACCGACGTTCATCGGGCGAGGAGATCGTTCAGCGTGGGGCTGCGATGCCCTCCGGCGAACCCTCCCCCGGCATGCGCCGGGGCCCCCTCCCAAAACGATCCGACCTGAGCTCGAGCCCCGCAAGTCGATGCCGGCGGCGGTGGTGAGACGTCGCCACCGACGTTCATCGGGCGAGGAGATCGTT
>JAGPCY010000037.1:28371-94962 GCA_018057825.1 Kofleriaceae bacterium
TCCGACCTGAGCTCGAGCCCCGCAAGTCGATGCCGGCGGCGGTGGTGAGACGTCGCCACCGACGTTCATCGGGCGAGGAGATCGTTCAGCGTGGGGCTGCGATGCCCTCCGGCGAACCCTCCCCCGGGATGCGCCGGGGCCCCCTCCCAAAACGATCCGACCTGGCGTGTTGAAGAGGAGGGTTTTTCGAAAAAACCCTCCCCCGGCATGCGCCGGGGCCCCCACCCGAAACGATCCGACCTGACCTCGGGCCCCGCAAGTCGATGCCGGCGGCGGTGGTGAGACGTCGCCACCGACGTTCATCGGGCGCCGGGCGCCGCGAGTGTGCAGCGCGAGTTCGACGTTGCGCCCTCCCAGAGTGATCCGAGGTGAGGGGGCGCGTGATCCGAATCCAACGGGCGCTCGTACCTGACTCGCGTCCGCGGCGACCGCGGAGTACGATGCCGACGATGCGCCGCGCCCTGTCCGCTGCCCTGCTCGCGCTGGCCTCTGCCTGCGGGGGCGATACGGGCGATCCGCAGGAAGGCGAGTGCGAGGACTACTGCGATCTGGTCGCTGAGCATTGCGCCGGCACGGTCGCCCAGTACCCCGATCGCGGGAGCTGTCTGGCGACCTGCGCCGCCATGGACCCCGGCGATCCCGAGGACCCGACCGGCGACACCGTGGCGTGTCGGACCTTCGCCGCGGCGGCCGCTGAGCTCGATTCCTCGACCTGCCCGACCGCCGGCCCGGGCGGATATGGCCGCTGCGGGACGCCGTGTGAGGCGTTTTGCGGCCTCGCCGAGGAGCTGTGCACCGGCGACCTCACCGCGTATGCCGACTCCGCGGCGTGCCTGAGCGCGTGCGCCGCGTTCGTCCCGGCGCCGCCCTTCGATGCCTCGGACACCGGCGGCGACAGCTTCGAGTGTCGCCTCTACCACCTCACCGCGGCGTCGGTGGATCCCAACCTGCACTGCGGCCACATCGGGCCGGTCAGTCCGACGTGTTTTGATTGAACGAGGCGGAGACCGAGGCGGAGGCGGAGACCGAGACCGAGGCGGAGACCGAGACCGAGACCGAGGCGGAGACCGAGACCGAGACCGAGGCGGAGACCGAGACCGAGACCGAGACCGAGGCGGAGACCGAGGCGGAGGCGGAGACCGAGACCGAGACCGAGGTGGCGGAGGAGGAGCCCCGGCTACGGGGCGACCGGCATCGGCGCGGGCCGCGGCGGATCGGTGAGGGCGGAGACGAGCCACACCGCGCTGGCTTGGACCGCCGGCGCGAGCTGGCCGACGCGGAGGTAGAGCGCGATCGCGCCGAGTCGCGCGTCGCGCCGCTGGCGGACGTCGGTGGTGAGGTCGGCCGCGGCATCCAGGCGCTCGGCGGCCGCGTGGAGGTCGCCGCGGCGCTGCTCGAGGCCGGCGATCCGCACCAGCGCGTGGTACCCGAGGGCGCCGCGGTCGCGGTCGGCCGCGGTGGTCAGCGCCGCGATGGCCTCGTCGACCGCGCCGGCCTCGGACGCGCACACGCCGCGGTTGTAGCTGAGCTCGGCGGCCTCGGGGCCGGCGGCGTCGACCTCGAGGGCGGCGCGGTAGGCATCGGCGCAGGCGCGGTACCCGGTGGGGTCGCCCTCGGCGGCTCGGCGGGCCGCGGCCTCGGCGGTCCGGCGATGGCCGTGCTGGTCGATGCGCTGGAGCAGCGGCGCCAGGGTCGGGTGGGCCGTGAGGAGCGCGCGATCGCTGACCAGGCGGCGGGCCCAGGCGATCAGGTCGTCATGGCGGCCAGCCCGATTGAGTTCGTCGAGCAAGAGATTGACGGCGAGCTCGGTGTACTCGTGGCGATGGTCCTGGTCGACGATCGCGGCGAAGTCGGCGATCGCGTCGTCGACCCGCCCGAGCCGTCCCAGCAGCCGACCGCGGACGAAGCGCACCGCCAGCCGCTCGGGGTCGTCGGCGCGGCTGATCCGGAGATAGCGGTCGAGCGCCGCCAGCGCGGCGTGGTCGTCGGCGCCCGGGGTGACCGGGCGGCGGTCATCGCGCGGCTCGACGGCGGTGGCGTTGCGCCAGGCCAGGACCGCGGCGTAGGCCGCCGCGCGCTCGGCCTCGGTGCCGTCGGCGGCGGCGTCGGCGGCAGCCTCGTAAGCGGCGGCGGCCGCGCGCCAGGCGATCGCGGCCTGGTCGGGATCGAGCTCGGCCTCGGCGGCGCGCCAGCGGGCGTCGGCCTCGGCGGTTCCGGGCGGCAGCCCGGTCGGTTGGGCCGTGGCCGGCACCGCGAGCAGCCACACGAGCGCCAGCGCACCGAGGATCCGCATCACGACGTCGGACAACCGGCGGCGCGATCGGTTGCGACAATCGTCGAGCCGCGCGTCAGCGCACCTAGATCAGCCGCGGCTGGCCCGACCAGGTCGCGAGGTAGTCGCCGACCTTGAACTTCCTCGCCGTCGACTGCGAGGTCATGTAGCGGATCACGCCGAAGATCGGGCGCTCGGGGCCCCACGGTCGATCGAAGCGGCCCAGGGTCCAGAAGATGCCGCTGTAGGAGTTGGGGTCGCGGCCGTCGACGGCGTACTTGTTGTTGAGCTCGATCAACGTCGCCAGCGCGGTGCGCGGGCTCGGGCTCCACTCGAGGATCTTCTTGCCCCACAGCATGCGGAGGTAGTTGTGGATGCGGCCCTCGACGACGAGCTGGCGCTGGGCCGCGTTCCACAGCGGATCGTGGGTCGCGGCGCGCTCGAGGTCGGCCAGCTCGTAGCGGTGCGGCCGAGGATCGTCGGCGTGGGCGTCGAGGCTGGCCCGGGCCCAGTCGGGCAGCGACTCGTACTGATCGTAGTCGGGCCGGTAGTGGCAGAAGCCGTAGCCGAGCTCGCGCCAGGTGAACAGCTCGTCCATGAAGGCCTCGGCGGGTCCCGGCAGCCCCCACCAGCCCTCGCGCTTGCCGTTCGGCCGGACGCCGACGACGCGGCCCGGATCCCAGCCGGCCGAGCGCCACACCGCCGCGGCGATCGCGTGGACCCCGACGTGGCCGAAGTGCAGGTACGGCGACAGGCCGCTGGCGGCGTCCGACGACGGCTGGCTGCGCTCGTCGGCGTAGCGGGCGAGGCGGCGGCGGACGAACTCGGCCAGCGCCGCGTTGGCCGCGGGCGCGCCGCCGCGGTAGGTGACCGGGCCGACCGCGTGATCGAGCGGCAAGGCGTCGAGCCCGGCGCCGGCCAGGAGCGGGGCCTTCGCGGCCGGCCAGCGGCGTCGGATCGCGGCTGAGACCTCGGCGCCGCCGAGCCCGGCGGGGCCGTCGGTCAGCGGCGCAGGCGACGGCGCGTAGCCGAGGTGGGCCGGCAGGACCTTCTGCCAGTGCCAGCGAAACGACGCCGCGGTCGCGAACGCGCGGCCGTGGGCCGCCAGCGGCAAGAGGCCGCAGCCGTCGACCTCCTCGAGGCGGGTGGTGAGCTGGGTGGCCGCGGCCGCGACCATGCGCGGCACGAAGAAGCCCGGCTGGAGGTCGGTCACCACCACCGCGGCGTCGGCCGCCAGGGCCGCGAGCAGGCCGCGGCCGGCCCCGACCTCGGGTTCGACGTACGGGTAGTACGTGATCCCGGCCGCCGCACACGCCGCGGCGTTGGCCGCCATGCCATCGAGGACGAAGCGATGGAAGCGATCGCTGGCCCAGCGGTACCCGAGGCGCAGCGGCTCGAAGATCACGAGCGGCTTGCCCAGGCGGCGGGCGTGGGCGACCGCGTGATCGAGCGCGATGTTGTGCTCGGTGCGGCGCGCCGACGTCATCCAGTAGAGGACGTAGCGCCCGCGGGTCGCCACCGGTCGATCGATCCGCACGGCGAGCCGATCGGACGGGCAAGGGCGCATCGCGAGTTGGACGTCGAGGCGCCGGCGCCGGTTACGCGCGGGGGCGGTGCAGCCCGTCGGCGGCGCGGCGGAAGGCGGCCCCGGCGTCGGCGGTGACGATCGCGCCGTGGCCGGGGATGATCCGGGCCAGGGCCGGTCGGGCCGCGAGCCGGCGCAGGTGGTCGGCCCAGGCCCGGCGATCGTCGACGATCCCGACCCGCGCGGTCCAGGTCACCTTGGGGCCGCCGGTCGAGCCGAGCAGCCGGACCAGCGCGCCCTTCACGCCGGGCAGCCGATCGGGCAGGTTCATGAACGCGTCGTTGCAGATCGCGGTCTCGCCGCCGTCGGGCGCGCGGTGGATGAACACCGCCTCGTGGGGCACGCCGTCGGCGGCCTGCCAGGTCACGTCGCCGCCCGGCGGGAGCCGATCGAGCTCGCCGTCGACCGCGACCCGGGCGGCGATCCGCCGATGCGCGGCCGGCTGCGCCACCACCGCCGCCGCCGGGAACCGGGCCTTCCACCGCGGCGCGTCCAGCCGATGGAAGCCGCTCGGCACGACGATCCACCCGATGGGGCCCAGGACCTCGAGCGCCGCCAGGGTCGGCGCGTCGACGCACACCGCGCTGTGCACCGCGAGGCGGCCGTCGCCAGCGCGCCACACGGTCATGCGGCGCCCGATCGGCAAGAGGTCGAGGGTGGCGTCGACCGTCCACAGCCCCGGAGCGATCTCGGTGAGCGGTCCATGCGATGCTACCGGCCATGTCTCGGTCATGCGCCTGGGATGCTCGCGCCATCGCGGTCGTGGCGCCAGCGTCGTTGGGCCTGGTCGCGCTGGTAGGGCTGGCCGAGCTGGCGGTGGCCGACACGCCGCCGACCTCGCCGTTCGATCGCGGCAAGCCCAAGGCCGCGACCTCGCCGTTCGATCGCGGCAAGCCCAAGGCCGCGACCTCGCCGTTCGATCGCGGCAAGCCCAAGGCCGGGCCGCCGAGCTGCGCGACCGCCGCCGCGCTGCCGTGCCCGCGGCGCGATCTCGACGCCCCGGCCATGGTCGTGCACACGTCGACCCGCGGCCACCTCGAGCGCTTGCCCCACGCCGACGCCGACCTGGCGGCGGTCGCCGGCGCCGCGGCGGGGCTGGGGCGCGACGACGGTGGCCTGACCGGCGCGGGCGCCACGGGCCTCGACACCACCTGGTCGGTCGAGGGCGCGCCCATCGACGATCCGCGCACCGGGGGGCTCGGCCTGACGGTGCCCGTGGGCTTCCTCGAGCAGGTCGCGATCACCACCGCTGGGGCCGGCGCCGCGCGCGACCTCGGGGTCGGCCCCGCGGTCGACGCGACCTTGCGGACCGGCGGCGCGCATCACGCCGCGCGGGCGCGGCTGTGGCTCGGCGCCGGGCGCGACCCGACGGTGCGGGCCCGGGCGCCCGGCGAGTACACCCTGGCCCGCGGCCGCTACGCCAGCTATCGGGCCGCGGTGCTCGAGGTCACCGCCGACGGGCCGGTCGCGACGGTGGCGGGCGGGGCGCTGTGGTACGCGGTCGGGTTGGCGCCGCGGCTCGCCGATCAGGCCCTGGTCCGCGACGTCTTCCGCCTGGTCGATCGCGACGGCGACGCCGCCTACGATCGCGATCTGCGCGGCCACCTGACCCACGAGCGGATCGTCAGCCATCGGCGCGACGCCGTCGGCTACGCGGTGCCGCTCCTGGCCCGGCTCGGCTGGCGGCGCGGCGCGCACCAGGTGACCGCGAACCTCCTCGGCGAGGCCGATCGCACCGCGCTGTGGCTGGTCGGCGCCGAGACCGACGCCGCGGGCACCTGGCGCGAGCGCTACCGCGGCACCGGCTTCGCGACCTGGCGCGGTCGGTGGGACGCCACGGCGGTGACGGCCACCGCGTCGTGGTACCGGTCGCGCGAGGTGATCGCCGCGCAGACCGCGGCCGGCGCGGGGCCGGCGATCGGCCGCGACGCCGTGCCCCCGCTCGGGTTGTCACCGACGGGAGACGCCGCCGACGATCAGGTGCGCGCCGGCTGCACCGACGGCGGCGCGGCCGATCCGGCGCCGCTCGTCACCAACTGTCCGCAGGCCGGCTTCTACTGGACCGGCGGCGTCGGCGCGATCGGCGAGGTCACGGTCGATCGACCGCGGCTGGCGGTCGACCTGGTCCACACCGCCGGTGAGCACCGCCTGGCGATGGGCGCGGTCGGCGATGACGTCCGCGCGGTCCTGGTGCGCGGCTGGAGCGGCGGCTACCGCCGGCGCTGGCTGGGCATGGTCGCGGTCGACGAGCGCCTGGTCGAGCTCGGCGATGGCCCCGAGACCTGCGACGGCGTGCCGTGTCGGTTCATCGACGAAGCCAGCCGGACCTTGCGGACCCGCGGGCTCGCCGCGTATCTCGCCGACACCTGGCGTCCGGCCGCCGAGGTCGCCGTCGAGTACGGCGTGCGCTGGCAGTCGAGCCAGCTCGGCTCGGCGTTGACCACCCGCGACTGGCTGCCGCGGGTGAGCGCGGCGTGGGATCCCGTGGGCGGTGGTCGGTCGCGGGTCTTCGTCGGTTGGGGCCGCTACGCCGCCGCGCTGCCGGTCGGACTCGGCGAGCGGGTGTTCGCCGGCCCGGCCTCGCTGACCCGGTTCGACGCCACCGGCGTGCCGGCCGATCGCGTCGTCGAGGGCACCGGGATCCCGGTCGCCGACGACGCCCGCGGCACCCGCGTCGACGAGGTGCTGGCCGGCGCCGAGGTCGGTCTGGCCGACGTGGTCCGGCTCGGCGTGCTGGCGCGGTCCCGCCACCTCGGCCGCGCCCTCGAGGACGATCGCGGCTACCTGGGGGCCGCCGGGCGCACCGGCCCGGTCGCCGCGCGCCGCGAGTTCACCGAGGTCGCGGCCTGGCTCGACGGCGCGCCGACCTCCAAGCTCGGGCTCCGGCTCGGCTACGCCTGGTCGCGGCTCCGCGGCAACTGGCCGGGCCCGATCGATCCCGTCGAGGGCACGACCTTGGGCCTGTCGACCCTGTTCGACTACGGCGCCGATCCGGCGATGACCAACGCCCTGGGCGCGCTGCCCAACGACGAGCCGCATCGGTTCTTCGCCGAGGTGGCGGTGCGCGGTCGGTGGCGCGGCCTGGCTCTCGACGGCGGCGTGCGCGCCACCGCGTCGTCGGGACGGCCGCGCAGCGCCCGGGTCGGCGGCGATCAGGCGTTCCTGATCCCGCGCGGCGCGATGGGCCGCCTGCCGAGCCAGACCCGGGCCAGCCTCCACCTGGGCGCGCGCCGCGGCCGGCTGACCGTCGGCCTCGACGTCTACAACCTGTTCGATCGGCGCGGCGCGCTGGCGATCGACGAACGCTACAGCGACGACGGCGAGGCCATCGCCGGCGGCGCGGCTGGCGATCTGGTCTGGCTCAAGACCGCGACCGGCCTCGCCGCGAGCCGCAACCGCGGCTACGGCGCGCCGCTCCGGTTCCAGGCCCCGCTGACCGCGCTGGTCGGCGTCGCCGTCGAGCTATAGCGGCCGTCCGCCGCGCCCGCCGCGCCGCCGTCGCCGGCCACCGCCGGGGCGGGGCTCGTTGCCCCCGGCGCCACCGGCCGGTCGGGCCTCGCCGCTGGCCGGTCGGGCCGCCGCCGCTGCGGGAGCCGCCGCGGTCCCCGCCGGGCGCCGGTCATCGGCCCGCCGGTCGTCGGCCCGGCCGCGGTCGTCGCGGCGACCGTCGCTGCGCTCGCGCCGTCCGGCCGCCAGGCGCTCGGCCTTCTTGGCCTGCATCTGGGCCTGGGGCGACATCGCGACGCGCTCGCCGGGCCGGAGCGGCTTGGGCGCGCGGTCCTCGAACGGGTGGCCCTCGATCACCGGGATCTTCATCCGGATCAGCTTCTCGATCGCGACCAGGAGCTCGCGCTCGTCGGCCTCGCAGAACGACACCGCGTAGCCCGACGCCCCGGCGCGCGCGGTGCGGCCGATGCGGTGGACGTACTGCTCGGCGACCTCGGGCAGATCGAAGTTGACGACGTGGGTGATCTCGTCGATGTCGATGCCGCGGGCCGCGATGTCGGTGGCGACCAGGACCCGCAGCTTGCCGGCCTTGAAGTCGGCCAGGGCCCGCTCGCGCGCGCTCTGTGACTTGTTGCCGTGGATCGCGGCGGCGCCGACGCCGTTGTCGGCCAGGTGATCGGCGATGCGGTTGGCGCCGTGCTTGGTGCGCGAGAACACCAGCACCTTGCGCATGCCGACGTCGCGCAGCAGCTCGATCAAGAGCGCGCGCTTGTCGCCCTTGTCGACGTAGGCGACCTCCTGCTCGACCTTCTCGGCGGTCGACGACACCGGCGCCACCGCGACCCGCACCGGGTCGTGGAGGAGCTGATCGGCCAGCTCCTGGGCCTCGGGCGGCATGGTCGCCGAGAAGAACAGCGACTGCTTGCGCGCGGGCAGGAGCCGCAGCACCCGCCGGACGTCATGGATGAAGCCCATGTCGAGCATGCGGTCGGCCTCGTCGAGGACGAAGACCTCGAGGCGGTTGAGGTCGACCAGGCCCTGGCCGGCGAGATCGAGCAAGCGACCCGGGGTCGCGACCAGGACGTCGAGGCCGGCCCGCAGGGCCTGCTTCTGCGGCTCCATGCCGACGCCGCCGAAGATCACGATCGTCTTCAGGTGGAGGTGCTTGCCGTAGGTGGCGAAGCTCTCGGCGATCTGGGCCGCCAGCTCGCGGGTCGGGGTCAGGATCAGCACCCGGATCGGCCGCGGGCCGCGGCTGGTCGGCGGCGCCGGGGTCACCAGGCGTTGCAGGATGGGCAGCGCAAACGCCGCGGTCTTGCCGGTGCCGGTCTGGGCCAGCCCCAGCAGATCGCGGCCGGTCAGGAGGTGGGGGATGGCGCGGGCCTGGATCGGCGTCGGACGCTCGTAGCCTTGCTCACGCACGGCGCGCGCGATCGGCTCGATCAGGCCGAGGTCGTCGAAGCGCTCGGGCAATGGTTCTCTCACGGGGCGCGCACCTTGCCACGAAACCCGGACCAGGCGGGAGTCGCCGGACCGGATCTCGTCGGATCAGCGGCGCGCGTCGCCGCCGCCGCCCAGGAGCCCGCCCAGTTTCTTACGTTTTTCGGGGTCGTCCCCGAACAGCCGGATCCGCTTGCCCGCCCGATTGTGACCGATCGCATAGACCAGCCCGGCGATCCCCGACAGCGGCAGGAGCACCATCAAGACCGGCATGAGCAGGAACATCGGCAGGATCTTCGACACCACGCCGGCGATCAGCAGGTAGCCGACCGCGGCCGGGATGGTCTCGCGGAACGACCCGGCGTAGAGCCAGCCCAGGGGCCCGAACAAGAACGACAGGCCGCCCGAGACCAGCCACGACTTCTCCCCGGCCTTGGTGGGGCGCGCCAGCTCGGCCTTGACGTCGCCGGCCTTGCGGGCGAGGGCGACCGCGCGCTCGAGATCGCCGGCGCCGCCGCGGCTGCGCGCCGGCGGCACCTCGGGTTCGTCGTCGGGCGCGGCCGATCGGCTACCGTGCAGGGCGGCCTGGCGCTGGCGCAGCGCGTCGCGCTCGGCGGCGGCCGCCGCGCGCTGGGCGACGATACGCTCGCGGGCGGCCTCCTTGCGGGCGCGATCGGCGGCGGTCTTGGCCGCGACCTCACCCTCCAGCTCGCGCAGGCGGGCGCGCACGGCGTCGTCGTCGGCAGCCACGGCCCGAACTATGGCATGATTCCCGGCCTCCACCATGCGCGGCGCGCTCTCGCTCTTGCTCGCCCTCGCGGTCGCCGGTTGCGCCGGCCCGCCGCTGCCCGCCGATCGCCGGGACCGGGCGATGGGGATGGGCAAGCCCCGGCCGCGGTCCGACGGCAAGCACGGCTCCGAGGCGATCCGCGAGCCGGCCGACCCCGAGACGGTGTCGGGCCAGGGCAAGCGCTGGGGCGGCTGGCGCTACGCCGGCGATCGCGACGACTGCTTCTTCCTGGTCGGGCGCAAGTGCTATCCGACCGAGGCCGCCGCCTGCAAGGCCGCGAAGTGCGGCCGCGGCAAGTGCGATGTCGACGGCGCCGGCCCGGCCACGGTTCGCTGCAAGAAGTAGGGCGCTGCACGACCTCGCGGCGGCGGCCCCGCGTGGTGGCGGTCACGGAGGCGAACTCCGCACCCATCGCCCGCCGCGATCCGTGGTCAACTCCCGGCGATGCGGTCCTCCCGCCTTCCGACCCTCGCGTTCGCCGCCGTCGCCGCCTGCGCTGGTGGTTCGTCGACCACCCCGGATGGGCCCCCAGCCGACGCGGTGAACGCCGCCGACGCCCTCCCACCCGACGGTCGCCCGAGCGAGAGCTGCATCTTTCCGGGCGGCGAGCATCCGGGCACCGAGCGGCTGACCGATCCGCTCGGCGAGGCTACCGTCGCGATCGACGACCCGGCGGCGTGCGCCCGCCGCTACACCCTCACCACCACCGCGCCGCGCCGCGACGGCCTACCGACCAACCCGCGGGTCGTGGTCGAGGCGCCGGGCGCGCCGACCGTGCGCACCGGCCACCACCTGTTCGACGCGCTGTACGCCCTGGCGCTGGCCGAGGTCGGCGAGGCCTCGGTGGCCGCGATCTCCGACGGCGCCTTCGCCGACGGCGCGCCGGTGCCGTGCCCGCCCGGCGGCTGCTTCGAGACCGGCCGGCTGTGGCGCTACGTGTGGACCCGCGACGTGTCGTACGCGGTCGATCTAGGCCTGGCCGCCGTCGACCCGGTGCGCGCGCGCAACTCGCTCGAGTTCAAGCTGAGCGCGCCGCGCCGCGGCGGCGCCGAGCAGATCGTGCAGGACACGGGCACCGGCGGCAGCTACCCGGTGTCGTCGGATCGCGTGGTGTGGGCGCTGGCCGCGGACGCGCTCCTACCGCACCTCGGGGCCGCCGATCGCGCCGCGTTTGGCGATCGCGCGTTCGCCGCGCTGCGCGCCACCGTCGAGCATGATCGCGGCGTGGTGTACGACGCCGTCGACGGGCTGTACCTGGGCGAGCAGTCGTTCCTCGACTGGCGCGAGCAGAGCTACGCCGACTGGACCGCGACCGATCCGGCGACGATCGCCACCAGCAAGGCGCTGTCGACCAACCTCTTGCACCTGCGGGCCCTCGAGATCACCGCCGCGCTCGCCGACCAGCGCGGCGACACCGCGGCGCGCGATCGCTACACCGGCTGGGCCGACGCGCTGCGCACCCGCATCCGGACCCGGTTCTGGGACGAGGCCAGCGGCCAGTTCGCGACCTTCGCGCCGACCTTCCTCGACCCGGCGCCGGCCCGGCGTTGGGACCTGCTCGGCGCGGCGCTGGCGATCGTGACCGGCGTGGCCACGCCGGCCCAGGCCGATCGCGTGCTGTCGACGTATCCCCACCTCGGCCCGGGCGCGGCGCCGGTGATCTTCCCGCAGCAGCAGCTCACGCCGATCTATCACAACCGCGCCGAGTGGCCGTTCGTCACCGCGTACTGGCTGCGCGCCGCCGCCGCCGCCGATCACGACGGCGTCGCCGATCGCGCGATGGCCGCGCTGGTCCGCGGCGCCGCCCTCAACCTGTCGAACATGGAGAACCTCGAGACCGTCACCGGCGCGCCGTGGGTCGACGACGGCGCGTACTCGGGGCCGGTGGTCAACTCGCACCGCCAGCTGTGGTCGGTGGCCGGCTACCTGTCGATGGTCCACCACACGCTGTTCGGCCTGCGGTTCGGCCCCGACGGCCTGACCGTCGCGCCCTACGTGACCCGCAGCCAGCGCGAGGGCTGGTTCGCCAGCTCCGGCTCGCTGGTCCTCAATCACGTGCGCTGGCAGGAAAAGACCCTGACCGTCATCGTGCGCCTGCCGCCGGTCGACGGCACCGGCGCCGCCGGCGGCAGCTACCAGGTCGGCGAGGTCCGGCTCAACCTCGCGGCGGTCACTGGTCCGATCCGCTACGACCAGCTCCCCGACCAGAGCTACGTCGAGGTGACCCTCACCAGCCCGACCGCCGCGTCGCCGGCGCCGCTCACCGTGCGCAGCGCCGCCGACTGGCGCGACGTGTTCGGCCCGCGCACGCCGCGCATCACCGGGATCACGCGCGCCGGCGCCGCGCTGACCGTCGGGGTCGCGGCCGGCGCCGACGATCCCGCTGCGCTCCGGCTGTCGATCTATCGCGACGGCGCCCGCATCGCGACCGACCTGCCGGGCACCACCACCAGCTACACCGACGCCAGCGCCGATCTGGCGCGGTCGCCGTGCTACGTCGTCGAGGCCTGCTTCACCGCGAGCGGCAACTGCTCGCAGCACGCGGCGCCGGCCTGCTGGTGGGGCGACGGCGCGGCCGCGATCACCAGCTACGGCGCCAACACCTTCGTCGCCACCGGGGGCACGGCGTCGACCAACCACGGTCGCTTCCACTACCAGGACTGGGGCGATCCCGGTCATCGCCTGGTGGTGCCGGCGGTGACTCCGACCCGCACCGGCCCGCACCTCGTGCAGGTGGTCTACGGCAACGGCGCCGGGCCGATCAACACCGGCATCACCTGCGCCGTGAAGCGCGTGACCGTCGAGGACACCGGCACTGGCCAGGTCGTGGCCAGCGGCGTGATCCTCATGCCGCACCTCGGCCGCTGGGACACCTGGGGCAATAGCACCTTCGTGCGCGCCGACCTGACCGCGGGCCGCACCTACCGCGTGGTGCTGAGCGACGACGCCGGCACCGTCAACATGTCGGCCTTCGCACACTTCGCGCGATACACCGGCGGCACCGGCGGCGCTGGCGGCGAGTTCGCGCGGGTCAACATCGCCGAGCTGAAGCTCCTGGCGCGCTGAGCGCGATCACGGTCCGGTCAGCGCGGCCAGCGCCGCGACCGCCAGGTGACGATCGACCTGGGCCCGGGCCAGCCCCGCGTCGGCGGCCAGCGCCTGATCGTGGCGCTCGAGCACGTCGAAGCTCGTGCCCAGGCCGGTGCGCCAGCGATCGCGCGCCAGCTCGACGGTGCGATGGGCCAGCGCGGCGGCGGCGGACGCGGCCGCGATCCGCCGCTCCGAGAGCGCGAGCGCGTCGACGGCGCGGGTGACCGCGGCGGTCAGGCCGGCGCGGGCCGCGGCGTCCTCGTGGACCAGCCGCGCGCGCGCCGCGCGGGCCGCGGCCTGGCGCCCGGCGGCGGCGCGATCGCCGACCGGCAGGCGGAACGCCAGCGCCGCGGAGGCCTGGTAGCCGTCGCCGCGCCCGAGCTGAGCCCAGGCCTCGGCGGCGTCGGTGGCCTGGCCGGTCGGTCCGCCGCGCACGATCAGGTCGAGGCGCGGTCGTCGGTCGTCGGTGGCGCTACGCAGGTCGACGTCGGCGGCCCGGGCCTGGTGGCCCAGCGCCGCCAGCTCCGGCGACCACGCCAGGGCCCGCGCCACGGCGTCGGCCGGTGGCGCTGGCGTCGGACCGTCGAGCGGATCGGCGACGGCCAGGCGGGGCCCGCGCGGGTCGCGGCCGATCGCGACCGCCAGCGCGAGGCTGCGCGCGGTCAGCTCGGCGGCGGCGGCGGTGTGGGCCGCCTCGCGCGCCGCGATCGCTTGCTCGACCGCCACCACGTCGAGCTCGGCGGCGGTGCCGACGCCGGCCCGGGCCTGGGTCACGGCGAGCTGATCGCGCGCCAAGACCAGCGCGTGGGCGCGGAGCTCTAGCTCGCGCTCGGCGTAGGCCAGCTCCCAGTAGGCCCGGGCGACCTCGAGCGCCACCGCGGCCTCGACGCCGGTGTGGCGCGCGGCCTCGGCCTCGACCGCGAGCGCCGCGGCGCGCCGCCCGGCGGTGTGAGCGCTGCGTCCTCGATCGCGCAAGAGCGGCTGGACCCACACCAGCGCGACGCTCGGGCTGTGGATCGTGGTCGTCACGTCGGAGGCCGGGCCGGCCAGCGCGACGCGGGTGGTCGAGCGCGCGCGCTCTTCGCGGACCTCGAGGCCGACCCGACCGCCCCACGGCAGGGGTTGCCACAGCGCGGCCCGGGCGGCGACGGCGTCGAGGTCGGTGTCCTGGAACACCGCGCCGGCCACCGCCTCCGACGATCGCACCAGCCCCTCGGCCTCGACCTCGACGACCAGGTCGTCGACGCCCGCGGCGGCCCGGGCCAGGCCCGCGGCGCGGCGGCCGTCCTCGGCGGCGGCGCCGAGGATCGGGCTTTGGGCCCGCGCCTCGGCCAGCGCTTCGGCCAGGGTCAAGGCCGGGGCGCGGTCGCCGTCGTCGGCGATGGCCGCGGTCGCCGAGGCCAGCAAGGCCACCAGCGCCGCGGTCGCGCGGGCCCACGCGCGCCCGGAGCTCACAGCGCCTCCGCGGCCGGCGCGGTCGGCGCGATCGTCGGCAGGTGCACGTCCATCCGCAGGCCGAGGGGCAGGGCCAGGGCCGGATCGAGGGCGACCACGACCTCGAGGACGCGGGTGTCGATGCGGGCGCGCGGATCGTCGAGGCGCTGGGTCTTGCGCCCGAGCTCGCCGAGCACGCGGACGACCCGGCCGGTGAAGCGGCGCTCGCCGTAGGCCAGCGCGGTGGCCCACACCGGCTGACCGATCGCGACCCGGCCGACGTCGGCCTCGTCGACCTCGACCCGCAGCTCGAGCTTCGCCAGGTCGGCCAGGATCATGACCGTGGTCGGCGGCATGGTCGTGACGTGCTCGCCGACCTCGTGCAGCGTGCGCACGATCACGCCGGCGCGCGGCGCGCGCAGGACGTGGTGATCGAGGTGGACCTGGGCCTCGGTCAGCTCAGCGGTGGCGGCGGCGACCGCGGCGGCGGCCTCGGTCACCAGCTCGGCGCGCGTGCCCTTGCGCAGGAGCGCGGCCCGCGCGGCCGCGGCCTCGGCGACCCCGGCGGCGGCCGACGCCACGCCCTCGGCGGCGTCGAGATCGGCGGCGGCGATCGCGTCGGGGTTGGCGGCGTGCAGGGCGCGGGCGCGATCGCGGGCCGCGGTGCGCTCGCGGGCGGTGGCGGCGGCGGCGTCGGCCTCGGCGGCGGCCGCGCGCAGCTCGTCGGCGCGGGCGCCGCGGCGGGCCAGGGCCAGGCGGGCCCGCGCGGCCTCGAGGCCGGCGGTGGCGCGCGCGACGCGGGCCGCGGCGAGACGATCGTCGAGGCGGGCCAGGACCTGACCGGCGACCACCGCGTCCCCCTCGGCGACCTCGAGCCCGGCGATCCGCCCGGCGGCCTCGAAGCCGAGCTCGACCCGATCGCCCTCGGCCTCGACCAGACCGGGGGCGACCAGCTCGAGGGGCGCGGCGATCGCCGGCGGGGCCGCCGGCGCCGAGCCGCGGGCCCACAGGAGCCCGCCGAGGGCGAGCCCGGCCAGGGCCAGGCCGGCGGTGAGCTTGGTAGAGAAGGTGCGAGCGTGCGACATGACGTCCTCCGTTACGCAGCGTGGGGCTGAGAGATGGTGTCGACCGCGACCACCCGGCCGTCCTCGACCCGCGCCACCCGATCGGCGAAGCGCTCGAGGCGCGGATCGTGGGTGACGACCACCACCGCGCGGCCGGCGTCGGTGGCCAGCGAGCGCAGGAGCGCCATCACGCCGAGCGCGGTCTTGGTGTCGAGGGCGGCGGTCGGCTCGTCGCCGACGATGATCGCCGGGTCGCCGCCCAGGGCCCGGGCGATCGCGACCCGCTGCTTCTGCCCGCCCGACAGATCGGCCGGGCGGTGGTGCAGGCGGTTGTCGAGGCCGACCGCGGACAAGAGGCGTCGGGCCTGGCGGTCGGCGTCGCGGTTGCCGGGATCCTTCATCCGGATCGCGATCGCGACGTTCTCGAGCGCGGTCAGGGCCGGGAACAGGTTGAAGCCCTGGAACACGAAGCCGAACGCGCTGGCCCGGATCGGCGGTAGCGCGCGCTCGGGCAACCCGGTCACGCGCTCGCCGCGGACGTAGACGTCGCCGCGGGTCGGCTTGAGCAACAGGCCGAGGATCGAGATGAGCGTGGTCTTGCCCGAGCCCGACGGCCCCTCGATGAGCAAGATCTCGCCGGGGTAGATGGACAGGTCGGCGTCGGCCAGGGCGGTGACCTGGGTGTCGCCGTCGCCGTAGATCTTGGTGACGCCGGCCAGGGACGCGACGGCGGGGCGGTGCGAGTTCGACATGAGGTTCTCCAAGGTCGCGAGGGGCGAGCTGGGCGGCGATCAGCCCTTGAACACCGAGGCCGGATCGAGGCGCAGCACCTTCACCACCGACAAGAGCGCGGCGGCGCAGCACATGACCGCGGTCAAGATGGCGGTGCCGATGACCAGGGTCGGGGTCAGGAGCACGGTCAGGTTGGCGGCGACCATCGCGCCGCGCGCGGCGATCGCCAGGCCACCGCCGAGGGCGAACCCGACCACCGCCGAGATCAACGCCTGGTAGACGATCACGCGGACGATCGCGCCGTTGCGCGCGCCCATCGCCTTCAGCGTGCCGTACTCGCGCAGGTGCTCGAGGGTGCCGTTGTAGAGGATCTGCCCGACCACGACCAGGCCGACCACCACGCCCAGCGCCGCGGTGGTGAAGAACCCGGCGCCGACGCCGGTGCGCGACGACCAGTAGTGGCGGGCCCGGGCCGACATGCGTGGCCCGGTGTACGCGTCGAGGTTGGGCAGGGCGTCGAGCCGGCGCGCCACCTCGGCCGGCGCCACGCCGGGCGCGGCCTCGACCATGACGAAGTTGAAGCGATCGGCGGGATACAGCGTGTAGGCGCGGGCGCTGTCGAGATCGGTCCACACGAACGGCGAGGTGGTGAAGCTGCGGATGCCGCTGGTCAGCGCCACGACCTCGGCGCGGGCGCCGAAGATCTCGCGGCGCTCGCCGACCCGCCCGACCTTGAGCTTGGGGGCCTCCGAGACGTCCGTGACGATCGCGCCGGGCTGACCGAGGCGGCGAACGTCGCCAGCCACCACGTTCCACGGCCGCAAGAGCCGCGCGCCAGGGTCGAGGCCGATCACCTGGACGCCCTGGGTGCCGCCGTCGGCCAGGCGGAACTGCCCGAAGGCCAGGAGCAGGCGCTCGGCCCGCGCCACGCCGGGCGTCGACGCCACCTGGTAGAAGGCGCGGTCGTCGATCGGCGAGGAGAAGTCGAAGTTCTCGCTGCCCTCGCCGGTGACCCACACGTCGGCCTCGGCGTGGTCGATCAGGTTCGATGCGTTCTGCATGAACCCGAGGTAGAGCCCGATCTGGACCAGGACCAGCATCACGCTGATCGAGACCCCGGCGGCCGCCACCGCGAACTTGATGCGATCGTGCAGGAGGATCTTGCGGGCTAGGGTCCACACGCCCGCCGGTAGAGCAGGTGGCGTGCCGAGGCGCCGACCGTGGCCCCACGCGGGGTTGCGCGCGCCCTCGGGGACGGCGGCGCCGACGGGGGCTCGCCGCGGTAACGGAACGTGACCAGGTCGCGGTAAGGAACCGTTACCGCGTCGCTCCGCTCACGCCGCCAGCGGCAGCACGATCGAGAACGTCGAGCCCTCGCCCGGCTGCGACCGGACCACCAGCTCGCCGCCGTGGCCGCGCACGATCTTCTGCCCGATCGCCAGGCCCAGGCCGGTGCCGTCGGGTCGCGTGGTGAAGAACGGCTCGAAGATCCGCGGCAGATCGGCGGCGGCGATGCCGTGGCCGCGATCGATCACGTCGATCGCGACCCGCGCGCCGTCGCGGCGGGTCCGCAGCTCGACCGCGGCCCCGACCGGCGAGGCCTTGGCGGCGTTGTCGAGGAGGTTCCACACCACCTGGCGCAGGCGCGCCGGGTCGAGGTCGACCGACGGCAGGTCGGGCGCGTGGTCGCGGGTCAGGGTCAGCGCGCGCTCGTGGAAGACCGCGGCCGCGGTCCGGGCGGCGTCGTCGGCCAGGGCGGCCAGCTCGACCGGCTCGCGATGGAGCTGCAGCGGCTTGGCGTAGTCGAGCAGCTCGCGGACGTGCTGGTCGAGGCGGCGCAGCTCGGTCTGCGCCAGGTCGAAGTGCTCCATGTCGTCGGGCGGTAGGTCGACCTTGCCGCGCAAGATCTGGACGTTCATCTGGATGCTGGTGAGCGGGGTGCGGATGTCGTGGGCGATCGCGGCCGCGAACGCGCCCAGGGTCGCGAGCTGGCGGGCCTCGTCGAGGCGGTCGCGCAGGCGGCGGTGCTCGCAGGCGTCGGCCAGCCGGGCGGCGAGCTGCTGCGCGGCGTGCAGGCTCTCGCGATCGAGGACCCCGCCGGTGACGATCAGCGCGCCGTCGAGCTCGGCGCCGGCGCCGACCGCGACCGCCAGCTCGTCGGCGCCGCACCGGCAGCGCAGCCCGGTGGTCAGGACTGGGCGCAGCTCCGACGGCAGCGCCGCGGCCGGCACGAAGCGCGCGACCCCGCCCGCGGTCAGCTCGCCCAGGACCCGGGTCGCGGTCGCCGCCACCGCCGCCGGATCGCGGTCGGCCAGGCCCGGGGCCGCGGCGTCGAGGAGCTCGCGGCGACGGGCCCGCCGCGGATCGACCCCGGCCTCGAGGCGCGGCCGCAGCCGCTCGGCGATCACGAAGACCGCGAGCGGCACCACCGCGGACAGCATGAGCAGCGGGCGCTCGATGCGCGGCCAGTAGGCCGCGGCCTTGCCGGCGGCGGCCACGCCGGCGGCGGTCAAGAGCAGCCCGGTCATCACGAACGCGGTCTCGAGCAAGAGCTCGCCGACCGCGCTGCGCATCGTGAACAGGTTGGAGCGCATGATCGCCAGGCCGATCAACACGAAGGACGCCAGGACCATCACCGTCGACTCGACCCACAAGAGCTGGTGCCACACCTCGGGATCGAGGTGGCCGTAGGCGGTGTAGACCGCGTTGGCGGTGAGCCAGCGCAGGGTGAGCGCCGCCAGCACCAGGCGCTGGCCGAGGCGATCCCCGGTGGCGCGCCGCAGGTTGCGGAGCTGGAGCGCGAGGAAGACCACCGACACCGGGATGAAGTAGCCGAGGTTCAGCACCCCGGCCTCGCGCAGATCGCGCGATGCCAGCATGATGCCGATCGCCGCCGCGGTCCACATCAGCACTGGCGCCCGCCACCGCCACGGCATCGGCCGCGAGAACGGAAACGACCACGCGAACTCGATCGTGGCCCACGCCAGGAGCGGCGCCAGGAGCGCGCACGGCAGGAGCACCTCGGGATCGAGCAGCGACGCGCCGAACAACCCGGCCACGCCGCGGTACAGCGCCATCGCCGCGTCGAGCAAGCCGAGCACCGCGAACGCGCGGTTGTCCCAGCGCCCGGGTTCGGCGCGCAGGATGAGCAGCGAGAACGCCAGCGCGACCGCGCCGATCAGAATGAGCAGGCCCGGCGTCACCGGTCGCTCCCGTCGTCGTCGGTGGCGTCGCCCGGGCGGACCAGCGCGAACTCGGCGATCTTGCGGTCCAGGGTCGGCCGGCTGATCTCGAGGATCGCCACGGCCCGGCGCTTGTTCCAGCCGGTCGCGCGCAAGACCCGCTCGATGTGACGGCGCTCGACCTCGCGCAGCGGCACCAGCTCTGGCCCGCGGTGTTCGTCGACGGTCGGGGGCTCGTCGACCGCCGACGCCGATCGCGGCGCGACCTCGACCAGCGGCAGGTGGCGGGCCTCGAGGACCTCGCCGGTCGACAGCACCACCGCCCGGGTCAAGGCGTTCTCGAGCTCGCGGACGTTGCCCGGCCACGGGTAGCGGCACAGAAGCGCCATCGTGTCCGCGCCGATCCGCCGGACCCCGCGATGGAGCTCGCGGTTGATCTTGGCCAGGAGCCCCTCGACCAGGAGCGGCACGTCCTCGGCGCGATCGCGCAGCGGCGGCAGGCGCAGCTCGACCACCCGCAGCCGGTAATAGAGATCGTCGCGGAACGTCCCGGCCGCCGCCATCGCCGCCAGGTCGCGGTGGGTCGCGGCGATCACGCGGGCCCTGAGCGGCACCGGCCGGCCGTCGCCGACCCGCTCGAAGACCCGCTCCTGCAGGACCCGCAAGAGCTTGGCCTGGAGCTCGATCGGCAGCTCGCCGATCTCGTCGAGGAACAGGGTCCCAGCCCCGGCCAGCTCGAGGCGCCCGGCCTTGTCGGCGACCGCGCCGGTGAACGCGCCTTTGACGTGGCCAAACAGCTCGGACTCGAGGAGCCCGGGGGCGAAGGCGGTGCAGTTGATCGCGACGAACGGCTTGTCGCGCTCGGCCGAAGCGTAATGGATCGCCTTGGCCACCAGCTCCTTGCCGGTGCCCGACTCGCCGAGGATGAGCACCGTGGTCTTCGAGGTCGAGACCGCGCCGATCTGCTTGTAGACCTCGCGGATCGCCGGGCTCTTGCCGATCAGGTTGCCGACCCCGGCCGCCTCGGACTCGCGGGCGACGAACTGGCCGAGGGCGCGCTCGGCGTCGCGCGAGGCGGCGGCGCGTTTGACCACCAGCGCCAGGCGGTCGATGTCGAGCGGCTTGACCAGGTACTCGTAGGCGCCGCGCTGGATCGCGCGCACCGTCGACTGCATGTCGTCGCGGGCGGTGATGACCACGACCGGCGGTGGGTGATCCTCGGCCCGCAGGTCGGTCAGGACGTCGAGGCCGTCGACGCCCGGCAAGCCCAGGTCGAGCAAGACCACGTCGGCGCCGCCGGCCGCCCGCAGCGCCTCGGCGCCGTCGCCGGCGGTCACCACGTCGTAGCCCAACCCACCTAGGAATTTCTCCAGGCTGCGGCGGATCGAGCGATCGTCATCGACCACGAGGACGCGGGTCACGGGGGCTCCGCGGCCGGTCAATACAAGGGGCGTGCCGGGCGCTAACCGCCCGACCTTGCTCCGGCGCGCGCCGACGAGTGTAACGGAACGTGACCTCGAGGTCGCGATCCCGACGGAGGACCCAGCGTGGGACGGGTAGTCGCGGGGGCGCGCCCGGCTACAGCCCTGGCCGCGGTGGTCGATTCCACAGGTATGGCGCACGTGGTCACCCGGAGCTTGCTCCTCATCGATGAGGTGGCCACCGCCCACCGCCGCCCCGAACAGCTCCAGCTCGCCGCGCTGGTTCGTGCCGAGGGCTACGAGGTGACCCTGGCCAGCGGCTGCTTCGAGGCGATCGAGATCGCCGAGAGCCGGTCGTTTGGGTTGATCTTCCTCGAGCTCGCCGAGCCGACCGAGATCGGCCTCGGCATCCTGTACGCCCTGCGCGGCCTGCCGGCCCACACCTCCACGCCGATCGTCGTCCTGGCCACCGCGCGCGCCGGGGCTAGCGCCGAGGATGGCCGCCTGGCCGGCGCCACCGCCTGGCTCGGCAAGCCCTTCCGCCCCGAGACCCTGCTGCGCGGCCTGGCTCAGCTCACCGGCGCCTGGTCCGCCTTCGCGCCTGTCGCCATCGCCGCCCTCGAACCTGGCCCTGCCACCGGCGAGCTGGCGCACTAGCCTCGGTCTCCGCCTCCGCCTCCGTCTCGGTCTCGGCCTCGGTCTCGGTCTCGGTCTCGGCCTCGGTCTCGGCTTCGGTCTCGGCCTCGGCCTCGGCCTCGGTCCCCCCCTGCCAGCTCTTCGACGACCGCCCCACCGACTCTCGACGGATTCTCGACCGCTTCGCGACCGCACCGCCGCGCGAAGTAAGCGATCGCTCGATCCTCCTGTGCGCCACGCCGCATGGTGCGTCGCTTGCTGCGCACCCGCGCATGACCTCGACCATCGCGTCGCCCCGCGTGTGGGCGGCGATCGACGCTCACGCGCCGAGCCCCGTGATCGACACCACCATGACCGTCGGCGGCCTGCCGCTGGTCACGCGCCTGGTCCGCCAGCTCGCCCGGCTCGGCTACGCCGGCGCCCGGGTGCTGTGCCGCGACGACGACGCCGCCCACCGGGTGCGCCGCACCCTCGACCGCGCGCCCGGACCGGGCAGCTTCCCCGTCGAGGTGATCGCCGCCGCGGAGCCCGGCCCGGTCGCGGTCACCCTCGACGGCTGCGCCCTGTACAGCAGCGAGGCCCTGGCCGCGGCCCGCGTCGGGGCGAGGCCGGCGCCGTACTTCACCGTGCGCACCGCCGCGGATCGCGCTGAAGGTGTGCGCCGGCTGTTTCGCGCTCTCGGCAAGGACCGCGCGCGCGACGGCCTGTTCACCTACTATGTCGCGCGGCCGGTCGCGCGGATCGTCGCGCGCGCGCTCCTGGCCACCAGCGTCACGCCCAACCAGGTCACCCTCGCCGCCCTGGCCTGTGGCCTGGTGGCCGCGGTCCTCCTCGGCGGCGGCGGGGCGCGCGCCTCGGCCGGCGCCGGCGCGCTCCTGCTCCTCGGCGCGCTCCTCGACAACGTCGACGGCGACCTCGCGCGCCTGCGCCTGCAGTTCTCGCGCACCGGCGAGTGGCTCGATGCGGTCTCGGACGAGGTCGTCACGCTGGCGATCACCGCTGCTCTCGGCCTGGGCCTGGTGCGCGACGGCGCCCCACCTGCGTGGCAGACCGCGGCCCTGGCCACCGTCGCCACCGACGCGGTGGTCCTCCTGCGGCTGTACCTGGAGCTGGCTCGACTCGGCGGACCGATCGACACCGCGATCTATCCCTGGTTCTTTCGCACCGCCGATCGACCGTCGCGTCGCTCGCGCCTAGGTGGCGCGTTGGCCGCGCTCGTCGACGTGGTCGCGCGCCGCGACGTCTACATCACGGCGATCGCGATCTTGCTCATCACCGATCATCGCCAGGCGGCGCTCCTCGGCCTCCTGGCCGGCGTGACCGGGCTGGTCGTCACCTACGCTACCCACTGGCTCGTCACCGCGACGCGCCGGCGATAGCGGCGCGCGGCCTCGGCCTCGGTCTCGGTCTCGGTCTCGGTCTCGGTCTCGGCCTCGGTCTCGGCCTCGGTCTCGGTCTCGGTCTCCAGGCGGCTTGACAGATCGTTTCGATTCTCGATAATCATTTCACTATATGAAAATCATCTCCCCGATCCGGAGCGCCCCGTGACCCCGACGCGCCCGACCCCGGTCGGCTGGCCCCGTATCAGCTCGGCGATCTTCTACGACGACGCCGCGGCCGCCATCGATTGGCTGTGTCGGGTCTTCGGCTTCGAGGTCCGCCTCCGGGTCGAGGGTGAGGGCGGGCGGATCGAGCACAGCGAGCTGACGTTCGGCGACGGCCTGATCATGGTCGGCCAGGCCGGCGGGCGCAGCGACCGCGCGGTCGCGCTGCCCTGTGGCAGTCCCCAGGCCACGGCCGGCGTGAACACCCAGGCCCTGTGCGTCTTCGTCGACGACGTCGACGCCCACTGCGCCGCGGCCCAGGCCGCAGGCGCCACCATCGCCGAGGCGCCGACGACCCAGGACTACGGCGAGGCCTACTGGGTCGATCGCACCTACCGCGCGGTCGACTGCGAGGGGCATCACTGGTGGTTCATGCAGCGCGTGCGCGAGCCGAGCGGCCGTGGCGCTTGAGGTCGATCGCACCCTCGCGGCGCTGGCCGATCCGGCGCGGCGCGCGATCGTCGAGCTGCTCCAGGGTCAGCCGCAGCGACCCAGCGAGGTCGCGCGTCGCCTCGCGGTCAGCCGGCCGACGCTGAGCCGCCACCTGCGGGTCCTGCGCGAGGCCGGCCTCCTCGACGAGCGGATCGCCGATGGCGACGCCCGCGGCCGGCTGGTCGGCCTGCGCGCCGAGCGCCTGGCCGAGCTGCGCGGTTGGCTCGACGAGGTGACCGGCTTCTGGACCGCGCAGCTCGCGGCGTTTCAGGCCCACGTCGAGGGTCGGACTTCGCCACGCCCGCCGACCGCGCAACCCGCGCCGCGCACGCGCCGATCGCGGAGCCGCCGGTGACCTCGTCGGCCGCCGATCAGGTGCGGGTGGCGATCCAGGTCGCGGTCGCGCCCGCGGTCGCGTTTCGGGTGTTCACCGCCGAGCTCGACGCGTGGTGGCGCCGCGGCCTGGCCTACCGGGTCGCGCCCGGCGACCGCGGCGTGATCTCCCTCGAGCCGCGGGTCGGGGGCCGGCTCTTCGAGTCGTACCGGGTCGACGGCGTCGAGCGCGTGGTCGAGACCGGAACCGTCACAGCGTGGCAGCCGCCGACGCGCCTGGTGTTCGAGTGGCGCGCGGTGAACTTCGTCCCGGGCCAGCGCACCGAGGTCGAGGTGACCTTCGCGCCGTCGGGCCGCGGCACGCTGGTGACCGTCATCCACCGCGGCTGGGATGCGATCCCGAGCGATCACCCGGTGCGTCACGGCCGCGACTCGGCGGCGTTCCTGCGCGAGCTCGGCCGGTGGTGGGGCGAGCTGGCGCGGGGGCTGGCGGCGCATCCCGAGGTCCACGCCGCGACCGTCGAGGAGCTGGTCGCCGAGCTGGCCGCCCTCGGGGTGCGCCCGGGCGGCGTGCTCCTGGTCCACACCTCGTTTCGCGCCGTCGGGCCGGTGGTCGGCGGCCCCCTCGGGTTGATCGCCGCGCTGCGGACCGCGGTGGGCCCCACCGGCACCGTGGTCATGCCGACGATGACCGACGGCCTTGGCGTGTTCGACCCGCGGACCACCCCGACCGTCGACATGGGCGTCACCGCCGAGCTGTTCTGGCGCCAGCCCGGCGTGCTCCGCAGCGGTCACCCCGGCGGCTCCTTCGCCGCCGCGGGGCCTCACGCCGCCGCGATCTGCGCGCCGCAGCCGTTGTCGCCGCCCCACGGCGTCGACAGCCCGGTCGGTCGAGTCCACGATCAGGGCGGCCAGATCCTGTTGCTCGGGGTCGGTCACGGCGAGAACACGACCTTGCACCTGGCCGAGGCCGTGGCCGCGGTGCCCTACGCCGTCGAGCACCCGTGTCTCGTGGTCGGCGACGACGGCGTCGCCCGCACGATCGCGATCGCCGAGACCGACCACTGCTGCCAGCGGTTCGCCCTGGCCGACGGCTGGCTGCGCGCCCGCGACCTGCAGCGCGAGGGCCGGGTCGGGCGCGCTCACGCCCGGCTGGTCGATGCCCGCGCCGTCGTCGAGGTCGCCGTCGCCGCCCTCGCCGCCGAGCCGCTGATCTTCCTGTGTCCTCCCGCCGAGGCCTGCGCCGAGTGCGATCGCGCGCGCGCCAGCGTCGGCACGCCCACGACCCGCGAGCTCTCATGACCGAGGATCGCGTGGCCCCGGCCCCGGGCCCGAGGTCGCCGCGGTCGGCTACGACCGCGCGGCCTGGCGGTCGGCCACCAGGCGGTGGAGTCGCTCGAGGGGCAGCGGCTTGGACAGGACCTCGACGCCGGCGAGCCGCTCTTCGGCGAGGCGGGCGTGGCAGTCGGCCGGGTGGCGTCCGCTGATCAAGACGTCGTGGCCGCGATGCCCGGTGGCCCGGGCCGCGGCGATCAGGGCGACGCCGGTGGCCCCGGGCAGATCGTAGTCGGTGATGAGGACGTCGATGCGCCGGGCCGTCAGATAGGTCAAGGTGTCTTCGGCCGACGGAAACTCGGCGACGTGCACCCCCGGCAGGCTCAGCGCGCGGCGGAGGGCTCGACGGGTCGCTTCGTCGTCGTCCACCAGGACGACGGACAGCGTTGTCTGCACATTCCGCATCGGGCGGAATTTGCCACAGAACCCCACCCTCAAGGGGTAATGGTCAGGTAGGCGGATCCCGCGGGTCACCCCCGTGGCACGACGTGACCAAGGCAGTCACCGCGGAGAGGGAGAACGGCTTGTGCAGGATCTCGATGTGTTCCGGCCCGAGGGCGCCGCGCCGCGCCTCGTCGTCGATGTCGTAGGACCCGGTGATGAGGATCACCCGACAACGGCAGCCCCGGGCCCGGGCCGCCGTCGCCAAGCTGAGCCCGTCGAGGCCGGGCAGGCGCAGGTCGGTGATCAGCAGGTCGACGGCGTCGGGCTTCAGGTGCTCGAGGGCGTCCTCGGCGGTGGCGAACTCGCGAACCGAAGCGCCACACCCGACCAGGGCTCGTCGCACCGACTGTCGGATGACCGCGTCGTCCTCGACCAGCACGACCTCGACCGGGGCCATCGGCGTCGCCACCATGCAAGAACCTATCGCACGCCCCACCGCGGTGGTCCGGTACGCCAGAGATATCGTCGCAGGTGTCGCCCGGCGCACACCGACGGTGGCCAGCCCCGCGACACCTCATGGTGCGACGCTGCTGGCTACCCGCGCGCGACCCGGACGCAGCGCCCGGCGGGCGAAGGCCGCGGCGATCACCACGCTGCGCTCGCTCAGATGAAGAAGTCGGGGATGAGCTGGGCGCCCGGGACCATGGCGTAAGACTCGAGGTCGGTGATGCCCTCGGCGGCCAGGACCTCGTCGTCGATGAAGAAGTTGCCGGTGCACGCGCGGCTGGGCCGGTTGAAGATCGCGTAGGCGGCGTCGGCCATGATGGCCGGCGAGCGCGAGCCCTTCATCGCGGCGTCGCCGCCGAGCAGGTTCTTGACCGCCGCGGTGGCGATCGCGGTGCGCGGCCACAGCGCGTTGAACGCGACGCCGTCGCGGCGGAACTCCTCGGCCATGCCGAGCACGCACATGCTCATGCCGAACTTCGCCATGGTGTACGCGACGTGGGGCGCGAACCACCGCGCCTCCATGTTGAGCGGCGGGCTGAGGTTCAGGACGTGGGGGTTGGCGGCCTTCTTCAGGTGCGGCACGCAGGCCTGCGAGCACACGAAGGTGCCGCGGGTGTTGATCTGGTGCATGAGGTCGTAGCGCTTCATCGGCGTCGACACCGTGTTGGTCAGGTGGATCGCCGAGGCGTTGTTGACCAGGATGTCGATGCCGCCGAAGGTCTCGACGGTCTTGGCGACCGCGGCGGCCACCGCGGCCTCGTCGCGGATGTCGACCACGCACGGCAAGGCCTTGCCGCCGGCGGCCTCGATCTCGGCGGCCGCGGTGTAGACCGTGCCGGGCAGCCGCGGATCGGGCTCGGCGGTCTTGGCGACGACCGCGACGTTGGCGCCGTCCTTGGCGGCGCGCAGCGCGATGGCCAGGCCGATGCCGCGGCTGGCGCCGGTGATGAAGAGCGTCTTGCCTTGCAGGGACATGAGGCGACCTTTACCCCGCCGCCGGCGGCGGCGCCATCGGATCCGCGTACGGGTCGTACTCCGGCGGCGCGAAGGCCTTGGCCGCCATCTGCACGCCGACGATCGCGCCGACCACGGTGGCGCCGAACAGGAAGAACGGCCACGACACGCCCAGGCGGAAGCCCTCGCCGTCGGGCTTGGTGGCCAGGAACACGCAGCCGATCACCAGGGTCAACCCGGTCGCGATCATCGCCACCGAGGTCAGGGCCACAGGCCGGGTGATGAACCGGCCCTTCAGCGCCAGGGCCCCCGATGCGATCAGCGCGCCGACCGCCACCACGCCGACGATCAAGGTCAGGAGGCCGAAGATCGGGAACAGCGTCCCCGGCTTCTTGGGCTCCCGCCCGGCGAAGGCGCCCTCGCCTTCGCGGATGGCCTGGTCGTAGTACTCCTTGGCCTTGGCGTAGCCGTCGGCCAGGTCGTCGGCCAGCTTGAAGTTCGACATCGACTCGCAGCGCTTGCCGCCGCAGGCCTCGATCGACAGGAGCGTCATGGTCACCTCGCCGCCGCCGCGCTTGGCGGTGACCTTGAGCCACGGCAGGAAGAACGTCAGGGCCATGAGCGCGCCCGCGGCGATGCACACGATGCCCGCGGTCAACTTCTTCTTGGCCAACATCTGCTGCTGATCGGCGTACATGGAACCCCCTTTGGTGGGCGCAGCCTAACAGAAGCCCGCCCCGGCCCGGCGCGATCCCGGCGCCGACGGCGCCTGCGGGCACCTGGCCCAGGCCCACGACCGGGCCGCGCCGATCAGGTCCGGGTGTGGGTCGACAGCACCTTGCCCATCTCGGCGTACTCGGCGTGGGCTCCGCTCCACAGATCGTCGACGGTCAGCTCGCGGCCCTCGCGGGCGGCGATCACCGCGGCGCGGACGACCGCGTTCTTGATGTAGCCGCCGGTCATCTCGAAGCGCTCGGCCAGGGCGAGGAACGGCGCGTCGGTGAGGCCGGTGGCCGGCGGCAGGAGCTTCTGCCACAACGCCGCGCGCTCGTCGACCTCGGGCTCGGGGAAGCGGATGCGGAAGTTGAGACGGCGCTGCAGCGCCGGGTCGATCGAGCTCTCGAAGTTGGTGGTGAGGACGCTCACCCCGTCGAAGGTCTCCATCCGCTGCAGGATGTAGTTGACCTCGAGGTTGGCGTGGCGGTCCTGGGCGCTCTTGACCTCGGTGCGCTTGCCGAACAGCGCGTCGGCCTCGTCGAAGAGGAGCATCGCGTTGGCGTCGTGGGCGTCGTCGAAGATCCGGCCCAAGTTCTTCTCGGTCTCGCCGACCCACTTCGACACCACCTGGGACAGGTCGATGCGGATGAGCTCGAGGCCCAGCGCCGACGCCACCACCGAGGCGGCCATGGTCTTGCCGGTGCCCGGTTCGCCCGAGAACAGCGCCGACACGCCGCGCGAGATGCCGAGGTGGCGCTGGTAGTCCCAGCGCTCGAGGATCGTGGTGCGCTCGCGGACCATCGCGATCATGTCGTGGAGCGCGCCGACCACGTCCTCGGGCAGGACCATCTCGTCGAAGCGGGCCTTGCGATGGAGCAGGGTGCCGTAGGCGCCGAGGCGGATCGACAGGCGACGGCCGATGGCGTCCTCGAGGGCGGCGCGATCGACGGGGCCGCCGCGGGCTCGGGCGAAGGTCGCGGCCTCGGTCGCGACCTCGGCGATCGCGCCCGGGCCGAGCACGTAGCGGCCGCCGAGCTCTGGCGCCAGGGCGCGATCGGCGGCGACGGCCTCGAGCGCGGCGGACCAAGCGGCGGCCCGATCGTCGAGGTCGGCGCGCGGCATGCGCACCAGATGGAACGGCCGGCCCAGCGGCAGGTTGGTCAGGCCGCGGCCGCTGGCCGCCAGGATGACCAGCGGTGGGCCGCGACCGATCGCCGCCAGCGCCGCGCGCTCGCTATCGCGCTCGCCGGCCAGGGCGTCGGCGTCGGTCAGGACCGGCACCGCGTCGCGCAGCCGGGCCTCGCCGAGCAGCAGCCGGAGCGGCGCGGTGCGATCGCCGGAGGCCGCCAGGAGATCCGGCAGCGCCGCGGTCACGATCGGTCGACCGCGATGGGCGGCCAGCCGCGCGGCGACCGCGCGCCGGCCGCTGCCGCGCGGGCCGAGGACCAGGACCGCGGTCGGAGCCTCGACCTCCCCGATCACCTGGGCGATCCGCGCCGCCTCGGCGACCACCGTCGGCGGCAGCCAGATCGCGTCGGCCGAGCCGAGGGTCGCGACCTCGTCGAGGGGCGGCGGCAGCGCCGGCTCGCCCAGGGCCCAAGCCGCCAGCCGCGGGTGGCTGCGCACCAGCCCGCCGTCGGCGTCGACCAGCAGGAGCCCGGCGTCGACCAGCGGGCTGCGCGGCCCGGCCGCGGCCAGCCGCGCCGCCGGCGAGGCCAGCCGCGGGTCGAGCTCGGCGGCGACGTCGAGGTACAGGCCGGGGCGCCGGCGGCCGGCCATGGCGTGGACCAGCTCGCGGGTGTCGTCGTCGAGCGCGACCGCGATCGCGATCGCCGCCAGGGCGGCCTCGGCCGGGCCCAGGGTGCCGCGCGCGACCAGCGCGTCGACCGGCGACGGCGGCGCGGCGGCCAGCGCGTTCTCGAGGGCCGCGGCCACGGCAGCGGCGGCCTTGGCGTGGGTGTTGGAGGGCCTGAGCGCGACCAGCGCGAGGCGGGCCACCGCGTCGCGATCCCGCAGGTGGACCTGGGTCGGGGCCCGCGGGTCGGCGAAGCCGCTGCCGCGGTTCAGGCGGTCGAGGAACGCGGCCTCGGCGCGCAGGCGGTGGATCGCGAAGAGCGCGGCCACGCCTGGCGCGAGGCTCATCGCGGCGCCCCGTCGCTCGGCGTCGGCGCGGCCTCGGCGGGCGCGGGCGCGGCGTCGGCGGTCGTGGCCCCGGCGGGCGCGGACGCGGCGTCGGCGGTCGTGGGCTCGGCGGGCGCCGACGCGGCGTCGGCGGTCGTGCCCTCGGGGGCCGCGCCGTCGGTGGCCGGGGTGGCGTCATCGCCAGCCTCGCCATCGTCGCCGTCCTCGCCATCGTCATCGTCGTCGTCGTCGTCGTCGCCCTTCTTCTTCTTCGCCTCGAGCTCGTGGGCGTAGAGTTCCTCTTCGGCGTACTCCCGCGACACCAGTCGCTCGCGCAGCGCGGTCAGCTCGTCGCGCACCTGCTCGAACGACGCGTCGAGAGCGCGCGCCTCGGGCAACGACGCCAGCGCGAGCACCGGCTGCAGCACCGCCAGCGTCCGGTTGAGCGCGACCAGCCGATCCTCGGCGTAGTACCAGGTGCCGTCGCGCTTGCCCTCGATCACCTGGGCCAGGGCCTCGAGCGCCTCGCGCTCGCCGTCGGTGAGGTCGGCCAGGGCCGTCTCGTCGAGGTCGCGGTGGTTCACCAGGCGATCGACGGCGTCGACCACCGCGCCGTAGCGGCGCAGCGCGACCGGCGCTTGCTCCTCGAACTCCTCCTCCTCCTCATCCTTGCGCTCGGCGGTCTCCTCGGCCTGCTCTTCGCGATGAAGGCGGGCCAGCTCTTCTTCGGTCAGGCCGTCGACGACGCGCACCGCGACATCATCGCCAAAACCCGACCGGAATGCACCCGCGGCCTACTCGATCTTCTCCCACCACTGGCACCACCAGTTGCCGCCGACCAGGATCCGCAGCTTGGGGTGCCAGCAGTACGCGATCTTGTCGTCGGGATCGAGGTAGTAGAGGCAGTTGTCGCACCGCTCGTCACCGTAGGGCACGCCCTTCAAGACGTTGTCCTCGATCATGTGGCGGAGCTGCAGCGCCAGCTTCTCGTCGATCTCCTTGGGCTCGGGCTTGGGCAGGTCGTCGGCCATGGTCCCGCAGTGTAGCGGTCACCGCGGCGCGCGTCGCGTCGGGTCGACCGCTATCCGCGCCGCAGCCGGGCGCGCCAGGCCTGGCGCGCCGCGTCGTCGAGGGGCTCGGCCAGCGCCGTCGCTACCTCGGCCAGGAGCCGCACCGCGTCCTCGGCCCGGCCGCGCTGGGCCTTGGCCGCCGGCGCCAGGCGGCCGATCGCCTCCCACCGCGCCGCCGACTCGGCCCGGGTCTCGTCGAGGAGCGCCAGCACCGCCGCCACGTCGTCGGGGACGGGCGCGGCGCCGGCCGCCACCGCGGCGCGGACCCGGGCCTCGGCCGGGTTCACTCGACCTCGATGCGGTACACCCGTCCGGCGGTCCGCGCCATCACGTACAGCTCGCCGAACCCGTCGACGCCGAAGCTGGCGAGCTGCTGGTACAGGAGGCCACCGGGGTCGACGTCGCTCGTGCGGTCGCGCTGCTCGGTGGCGGCGCCGCCGACCACCTTCAGGGTCTTGACGCGCCCCGAGCCGTAGTCGCCGTAGAAGAACGTGCCGACCAGGTCGGGCATGCAGGTGCCGCGGTAGACCGCGCCGGCGATCACCGAGTTCTCGCCGTTGCTGCGGCGGTCGATCGCGACCAGGGGCGCGGTGTACATGCCGGGGTTGCTACAGCCGGCGTTGCCGTCGGGGTCGGCGGTGAAGCAGTCGGGTCCCTCGAACACCGCCCAGCCGAAGTTCTTGCCCGGCTGCCCGGCGGGGACGAAGTCGATCTCTTCGTAGGCGCCCTGGCCGACGTCGCCGATGTACAGGTCGCCGGTGGCGCCGTCGATCGCGAACCGCCACGGGTTGCGCAGGCCCCAGGCGTACATCTCGGGGACGCCGCCGCCGGCGGCCCACGGGTTGGTCGGCGGGATGCCGTAGGGCGAGCCGCTGTCGACGTCGATGCGGAGGATCTTCGACAGCTTGCTGGTGGTGCGCTGGCCGTTGTTCAGGAAGTTGTCCGAGCCGCCGCCGTCGCCCATCGAGATGTACAGGAAGCCGTCGGGCCCAAACGCCAAGGTGCCGCCGTTGTGGTTGCCGTACTGGTGGGTCTCGGTGAGGAGCCGGCGCTCGGTCGGGTTGGCGGTGTCGGCGCCCGCGGCCGCGGTGTACTCGGAGACCGCCAGGGCGTTCCCGTTGGTCGAGTACATCACGTAGAACTTGCCGTTGTCGGCGAACCGCGGGTGGAAGGCCAGGCCCAGGAGCCCCTGCTCCTCGTCGAGGTCATTGACCGCCACGGTCAGAAATGGCGTCGGCAGGAGGTTGCCGTCCTTGACCACGCGGATCCGACCCTCTTGCTCGAGGATGAACAGGCGGCCGTCACCGGCCGGCGCGGCCAGCCCGATCGGCCGCGCCAGCCCGCCGGCGATCTGGACCAGCTCGAGGTTCTGGCCGGCGGTCGGGGTGCAGAACGGCGCCGGGGCGGTGTCGACGGTGGTGCCGTCGGTCGGGGAGGGCGGAGCGTCGATAGAGGCCTTGCCTCCGCCGCAGGCGGCGAGGGCGAAGAGGAGCGCGCGGAGGGACTTCACGCGGGCAGGGTAGCGAACCGCGGGGCGGTTTGTCACGGGGCGGTTTTGCCCCCCGTCGGTCGGGGCACCTCCCTCGGGCGCGGTCGTAGTCGGTCGGATCCGGTTGAACCGCTGATCGCCGGGGGGCACACTCGACCCATGAACTGCCCGCGTTGCGCGACCATCAACCTCGACGGCAGCCTCGCGTGCGCGAGCTGCGGCGCGCCGCTGGCCGCCCCGCCGCCGGGTCCGCCTCCCGTGGGCTATCCGCCGCCCGGCTATCCACCGGCCGGGGGCTACTACCCGCCGCCCGGCTATCCGCCGCCCTACGCCTACGGGCCGCAGCGAACCTCGGGTCTGGCCATCGCCGGCTTCGTCGTGTCGCTCGTGGTCTGTGGCCTGATCGGGCTCATCTTGTCGCTGCAGGGCAAGAAGGAGATCAACAACAGCGGCGGCATGGTCGGCGGCGGCGGGTTGGCCACGGCCGGGGTCGTCATCGGCATCATCCGCCTGGTCCTCGAGGTCGTCTACCTGATCGTCGTCATCTGGGCGGTCAACGAGACGAAGCACTACTGATTCGGTGCGAGATGAGGGTTGGGCGGTGGTATGGGGGCGGAGGGGGCCGTCGGCGCTCTCGAGCCTCGCCGCGGTGGCGCGCCTCAGCGGGGTCGCGGGAGGCGGGCGCCGACGGTGGCGGTGGTGCGGGGGCGGAGGGGGACGTTGGCGCGGGTGGCGACGTCGTAGGCGGGAAGCGGGGCGCCGTCGTCGACGGTGAGGGTGACCAGGGCGCGCAGCTCGGGGAGGTCGGGGTCGGGGGCGGCGCGCTCGAGGGTGGCGAGGAGCGGGCCGGTGGGGAGCGGCACGCGGAGGGTGCGCTCGCGCAGGCTGCCGTCGGGGTAGAGGCAGTTGGACAGCGCGACGTCGACCTCGGCGGGGAGGCGGGCGCGGCGGCGGGCGGCGAGGTCGGGGCGGAAGGTGTCGTCGCCGACCGGGTGGGCGGTGACCGCCTCGAAGAGCGGCGTCGGCGTGCCGTAGTGGTCCTCGGGGTGGAGCCACGGCAGGTAACCATGGCGGGCCTCGAGCTCATCGCGCCAGGTGTCGACCCGCCGCTGGTAGAGCGTCTGCCGGTAGTCGCCCATGCTGCCGTAGGCCCGCGAGTAGCCGTAGACGTCGGCGCCGACGTAGGACAGCGCGCGGAGGTGCGGAGAGAGCGCGAGGTGATCGAGGGCGCGGATGGTCAGGGCCTCGTTGTCCTCGAGGTCGAGGAAGTTGACGCGCCCGAGGTGCGGCGACAGCGCCAGCGCCGCGACGTGATCGTCGGTCAGGGCGTTCAGGCGGGTGTGCTCGTTGCGGAGCATCCGGTTGGGCAGGATGAGCGTCCGGATCCGGTCGAGGTGCGGCGACGCGAGCAGCTCGCCCAAGACCGGCGGGCAGTAGGTGAGCGTCAGGTGCCGCAGCGGCGCCAGCTCGTAGAGGAAGGCCGCGAAGTCGAGGAAGGCCCGGGCCTTGATCGCGACGTGCTCGATGAAGCCGCGGACGAAGAAGCGCTGCTCGGTGAAGTCGTCGGTGACCGAGAGCTCGTGGGTGCCGTAGTCCATCACCATGCCGACACGCATCTTCCGAAACGTTCGCTGGTAGCCGTTGCGGAACCAGATCGGCGTGAGATCCGCCTTTGGATCGGAGCGCAGCGCGTCGTGCGTGTTGAGCTGTGCGTCGATGAACCAGGCGACATCCGCGGGGTTCGACGGCGACTCGTGCCACTCGGGTGCGCCTCGCGCCACCGACTCCCGCGTTCGCCAGCGGGCCGGCTCCTGGGTGTTCATCCAGGTCGAGTACTTCCGTCGGAGAGTGTCGTCTTCCGGGTCCGCCAAGATCTGCGCGAACAGCTCCGGGTGCTCCGGCACCGCGCGATCGCCACGGTCGGCCAGAAGCTCACGATAGAACGGGACGCCTGCGCTGACCGGGTCCTGGGGCCAGGTGCGCTTCTTCTCGTTGGCCTCGCGCCGCTCGATCGTCTCGCGGAGCTGGCGGGCGTAGTCCTCATGGCTATAGGTGTCGACGAAGATCGGGTTGCGCCAGCGCCCCCGCTTGGCGACGAACTCCGGCTGGTCGTCGGTGCAGCTCTCGACCAGGTAGCACTCAGTGCAGTAGTACTCGTGCCGCTTCACGTAGTCGTAGGCGTCCTTCGCAGGCTGGCCCGAGTACGTGGCATTCATCGTGGTGCGGCTCGTCTTCACGCTGCCGCTGCCGCAGCGCGGACACCGCAGGTCGTGCTTCTCGGTCGCAGGCGTGGCTGCGGGGGCCACCGATGTGGGCGGAGCGTCGGGCGTGGCCGGCGTAGTGGTCATGGCGTACCTCCCGGGTGAATCGGCGCGAGGGCGAGCGCGAGCAGCCGGCCGAGCCGCTCCACTGCACGCGGATCCGTGGGCGCGGCTGCGACTTCCATTTCGATCCGGTACCAGTCCCGCGCCGACCTCAGCGCGGCCGAATCGATGTCGAAGGTACGCCCGCCCAGCCGCGGTTGCTTCGCAAGAGCCCTTTGATACGCGTCCAGATACGCCTTGCTCGCAGCTTCTTGAATGCGCTGCACCTCCGCCGCCGAGAGCGCCCCCTCGGGGAGCTTGCTCTCGAGGGCTCCCAAGAGCCGTCCCAGGTCGGCGCCGGCCGCGGGCTTGTCGCCCTTGGGTGCGTGAGCGCCGTCGAGGTTCGCGGCGACGTCCTCGGGGAACCCGCGGCTCATCTCGCCGACGTTGACCGCGTACAGGTCGCGCCAGGCGCGTTGCTCCGGATCCCAGCCGCCGACCGTGAAGTTCTCGAGCTGGGCATTGCCATGGTAGGCGCTCGGCGGCAGATCGGCGGCGAGGAAGGGCTCGTAGAGCGTGGCGCGCATGGCCGCGCGGATGGCGTCGGCGTTGGTGCGACCGCCGAGGGCCGCGATACGCGCGGGGTCGTCGAAGGAGGCGAGCAAGTGGTCGGCGTCAGCCTTGCGCGCCGCACGACGGCCGGCGGCGTCGAGGTTCGGATCGGTGAAGTGTGCGTGCAGCTCGGCCAACCCCTGGGCCGCGCGGACCACCGCGGATCGCAGCTTCAAGAGTTCATCGGCGCGCGCTTCGGGATGGGCCCTGCCTAGCCCCGCCCCCAGCTCCTCGAGGCTCGTCCCCGGCACGGCGTCCATCAGCACCGACTCGCCGGCCTCACCGCCGTCCTGCGTCGCACCCAGGCCGCCGCGCTCGCGGGGCGTCCGCAGCGTCGCCAGGTCGGCCTCGGCGAGCTGCTTGAGGACGGCGCGCTCCGCCCGCGCGGCGCGGTCGCGGCCGAAGACCTTCCACACCCCGAGCGACACGCCGTCGATCGTCACGTCGTACACCGCGTCGCCCGAGGTGCCACCGCTGCGCTCGGTCACCCGCACCTTGTCGGGCGGAGCGGCCGGGAGCTGCTCGACCATGAAGCGGCGGATCTGCGCGGCCCACTGCCCGCGGTCGCCGAGCTCGAGGGCGAACTCGGTGCCCGGGAGCTGATAGTCGCGACGCGCGTCGGCCACCGCGCCGCGCGCCAGCCGATCGCCGGCGACCTCGAGACCGCCGGAGACGTTGGTCGAGTCGGGCGACAAGGTCCGCCCGTCGAACAGCTCGACGCCAGCGGCGGCGGCGCGCTTCACGCCGGCGCCCCAGGCCTCGCGATCCTGGGCGCGCACCCACGGCTCGGCGTCGGCGGCGAACGCGCCGGCGCCACGTAGCACGTAGTTCGCCGCCTCGTGGCGTAACCCTACGAGCTGGGTCCGGGCCTCATCGTAGAACACCGGTACGAGGATACCCCCAGGCGGCGGCAGCCCGAAGAGCTCGAGCAGGTGAGTCGCTTTGGTCTGACCGTAGGCGTAGACGATCTGATCGTAGACCTTGGGCGGCTGCGCCTCGCCGGTGATCACGTCGGTCATCACCACCTCGTAGCGGCCGTCGGAGCGTCGGGTGATCGACGTCGGTCGCCCGGTGCCCAGGTGGATGTTGGGGTGGTCGCCAGCGGCGCCCGGCGCCCGGTTGCGCGGGATGCTGAGGCCGGGGTGCGCTTCGATCTCGAGGGCGGACCGCACCGCGGCCAGCGCCGCGGGATCGCCGCTCTGCTTGGCGGCCGCGATCCGCTCGTTCCAGTAGGCCTGGCGACCCGGGCTGACGTCGCCGATCAGGTCGACCTGGCTCCCCTTGGCGGCGCCCATCTCGGCGCCCCAGTCGGCGCTGGGCGAGCCGGGCACGGCCAAGATGCGCCCGTCCTCGATCAGCTTGGCGCGCACCTGGGGATCCGAGGCCGCGAGCAGCGAGCCGTCGGCGCGTCCGCCCGCCAGGGTCTCGGGATCGGTGATCTTGGCGAGGGGCTCGACGCGCGCCGCGCCGGCGCCGGTCAGATCGTCGAAGCCGTCGCTGTAGACCCACAGCTCCTTGCCGTTGGCCAGGCGCAGGCGGGCGCGGGCCGCGACCTCGGGGACCTGCCACGAGCCATCCGCCGGCGGGTTGGCCGGGCGTAGCTCGAGGCGACCGATCACGCGACCGTCGACCATCGACGCCTGCGCCTCGAGCCATCCCAGGAGCATCGCGTCGTCGAGCTCGGCCGAGGTCACGAAGCCGGCGTCCTGGGCCAGGCTGGTCTCGTGGACGGGCAGCCCGGGCTGGCGGATCGCGTCGGCGTGTTGGCCGATCCGCAGGTCGCCCTGGTTGGCCAGGACCGACGGCGCGCCGCCGTCGGCGATGGTGAGCTGCTCGTCGAGCGGCCGCGGCTTGAACGCCGGCGGCTGCGCGCCTTGATGGATCGCGCCCTGGGGACCCGCGCCGACCTGCACGCGCCGCGACCGCACGAAGGTGCGCATCGACAGCTCGCCGAGGATGAGAGCCTGGCGGGCCGCGACCACGCGGCGGATCGACGCGAGCTGCCGCTGGCGTCGCGCCAGCTCGGCCGGATCCGCGGGCGCGCCGCGATCGCGTACGCGGCCGGCCCGACGGTCCTGGGCGAACGTGGTGGTGCGATCGCCGTCGGTGACCGTGGCCCGCGGCGCGGTGACATCGGACACGTCGTGATCGACCGCGAGCCCGACCCGGGCCGCGGTGTCGGCCGCGACCGCGACCTCGATCGCGCCGCCGCGGGCGCTGCCATCGGCGTCGCGCGACAGGCCGGCGCCGTCGTGGAGCTTGTCGCGGACCGCGGCGTCGACGCGATCGGTGCGGCGGTTGAACTCGCCGGCCACCGAGCGCGCGGCGTGGGCGTCGGAGGCATCGCCGGCGACCAGGAGCTGGTCCAGGAGCTCGGCCTCGGCGCGCACCAGCGCCTCGTGGTGATCGTACAGCTCGGCCAGCGCGGTCGGATCCGGCGCGGCCTCGATGCGGGCCACCAGCGCATCGGCGGCGGCCAGGCCGGGGCGCAGGCGCTGATACGCGAGGTCGAAGCCTCGACCGTGGAGCTGGGCCAGCGCCTTGCGCACCGCCGCGACGTGGTTGCCCAGGCCGCGGGCCAGGCCGAGCGTCGCGCCGGACAGGAGCCAGTCGCCGACGGTCTCGGGCGTCGGCGCGGTCTCGCCGAGGAGGCGACTGCCGGCGTAGTCGACCGCGGCCCCCATGATCACGTCCGCCGACAGATGCGTGACGGTGATGTGGAAGTGACCGAAGAACCGCGCCTCGTCGAGGCGGATGCGGTAGAGCCGCGACACCGCGCGCTCGATCGCCGCGCCTGCGAACACCATGCCGCCGTTGATGAGCGCGAGCGTCCCGACGTGGCGCGGGTCGCCGAGCAGGAGCTTCTGCCCCGCGGTGTTGAGCGCGACGTCGGTCACGACCGTCATCACCTGACCGACGCGCTTCGCGGTCGCCACCCCGCGCATGGTCGAGCCGAATCGCGCCGCGTAGGCGCCGCGCGCTGCGCCGCCGGCCGCCGCTGCGATCCCCATGCTCGCGAGCGAGATCGCGATCGACATCGCCAGGGTCGCGACCATCTTCGCGGTCTGCGCGGTCTCGATGGCCTCGTTGGCCGCGCCCTCGTGCTGCGTGCCCTCGGCGTCGAGGCCACCCAGGAGCTCGAGGAAGTAGTGGCTGCTGAACCAGCGCCCGAGCTGGCCGCGCAGCTTCTCGACCGCGGCGCGCCGGTCGGCGACGTCGCTGCGCCGCGCCTTGCCGTGCTTGTCGAGGAGCGACTCGGTGAAGTCGGCGGCCTCGCGCAGCGCGCCGCGGACGTGATCGTTGCCGTCGAGGTCGGCCAGGACCTTGGCGAGCTGCCGGCACTGGACGACCACCAGCCGGCCCTGGCGGTACAGCGCCAGCTCCTCGGCCTCGACCGCCAGCGCCTCAGCCTCGTCGCCGTCGAGCTGGCCGCGCTCGGCGTCGGCCTCGAGGGACGCCCAGCGCCTCCCGAGGGACGCACCGGCGCCCGACGGATGTTGCCCCATCGAGCGCAGGAGCGCGTCACTCTCGGCGGCGGAGTCGAGGGCGGTCTTGGCGGCGTCGAGCTGCCAGTGCTGGTACGCCACGTCGGCGCGGCGGCGGGCCGCGATCCGGCGCGCGCTCGGCTGGCTCGACGCCGCCAGCGCGTCGGCCAGGGCCTCGACCGCGGCGCGCGTGCTGTGGCTCGGCGGGGCGGCCGCCACCTCGACCAGCCGCGGCGCGACCGCGCGCACCTGCGTGAACTGATCTTCGATCGCGCGGCCGGCGCTGTGCGCCGTGGCCTGGGCCGACGCCGAGTCGGGATCGACCAACGCCTCCGCCCAGGCCTGGGCCTGGCGCGCGGCCTCGCGCAGCGCCGGCGTCTCGGTCGCGCCGGCGCGGCGCAGCGCCACGATCGCGCCCTCGAGCTGTTCGGCCGAGAACTCGGCCCACGCGCGCACCCGCCCGGCGTTCACCTCGCGCACCGGCGCGGCCGCCGCCGCGACCACACGGCCGACGCGCTGCCCGAGGGACGCCGCGACCCGCTCGAGCGTCGGATGGGCGTCGTGGTTGCGCGCGCCGACCGCGCGGATCACCACGTCGGCGTCCTCGAGCACCGCGCGCACCGCCGCCGCCTCGCGCGCGCGCGGCGCCTGCTCCTGATGCACCGCCGCCGCCAGGCGATCCAGGGCCTGTTGCAGCCCCGCGGACGGCGCGTCGATGGACCCTCGGCGCGCGAGCGCGATGCGCAGGGCCTCGACCGCGAGCGCGGTCTGGGCGACCGCGCGCGCGAGCGCGCTCGGCTCCGTGGACGGAGCAGCGCTGGCCGCGGCAGGTGCGCCGTGGCGGCGCCGCTGCACCGCGGTCGTCGGCGAGGCGGGCGACGAGGCCGGCGACGACCGCGTCGACGCGCTGGCGGCGGGGCCGGCGGCGAGCAGGTCGGCGGCCGATTCGCCAGCCACCACGCGATCGGCGATCGCGTCGGCGTGGCGCTCATAGGGATCGCCGTCGTGGCCGACCCCAGCCGCCAGGTGGACCCCGGCCTGTTGCTGGACGACGTGGGCCGCTTCGTGGGCCGCGGTGTGGAGGTCCGGCTCCGCCGCGAACGCGACGTCGCGCCCGGTCGCGTAGGCGGTCGCGCCGATCGACGTCGCCGCGTCGGCCGCCGCCCCGCCGACGTGAGCGCGCACCGCGGACAGATCGTGCGCCGGGCCGAACGAGGCCTGGATCGTCGCCAGGTGCGGCAAGGCCTGGCCGGCGCCGGTCACGCCGACCGCGGCCGCCGCCCGCACCCGCTCCGCGTCAGGGCCGAGGTCACCGCGCGCTTGCACCCCCGCGATCATCGGCTCGGGCAGCGGCGGCGCGCAGAACCACCCGACGCTCTCCTCGATCCACTGCGTGGAATCGATCGCCGGCGAGGCCGCGCCGACCGGCGCGCGGTCCTTCGCGGCGTCGTCGGGCGCTCCGGCGTCGGCTCCAGCCGGGGCGAGCCCGTCGGCCACGCGCGGCGCGCTCGGCGCCTTCGCCCACCGCCGCTCGCTGGCGAGACTGTCGACCGTGCGGCCGGCCCCCGCGCGCCACGCGCGGTGATCTTCGTCCGACCACGGCGCGTCATCCATGCCTTCGTCGAAGCGACCGCTGCGTCGGTCGAAGTCGCTCATGGCGTGCCACCTTCAGGGCGCCCTGGCGCCCGCCGCCCCCAGCGCTGGCGAGCCAGCGCGCCCGGTCGTTTCGTTCCTCGGGTGCCGCCGGACCGCCCTTCCTCGGCCGTTGCCGAATTCCGGGTCATCTCGCCTCTCGACCAGGGCCACGTACACAGGTCACCGGGTGTCATGGGCGAGGTATCGGGCCCACCCGTCGCCGGTTGCGTGCCCGCGAGCGATTTCTCGCCGCAGCCCCCTAAGCCGTCGTTCTCGCAACACTTGTCTCTCCGTCCGCCCCGCAACGCCCCGCAACGACAGGGCCATCCGACCGACCTCGACCGGCCTCTTCACCTATCTATGTGCGCCCGGGGCGCGCCCCACCCGCCTCACTGCGCGGGGACGAGGCAGATCGCTTCGGCTGTGCCGGTGTTGGCGACCGTCGCGTCTCGCGCGGACCACTCGCAGACGCGCAGACGTAGCCATGGCTAGCCGTTCGGTCGATGCGGCTGCTGGCAACTTGGATCGCCCGATCGGAGACCATCACCTCGCACGCTCCACCGAGGATGGTGGCTCCTTGCGGACACGATGCGACTTGGCCACCCCCGGTGCCAGGCTGGATGGGGTTGGATGCGCGGACAGCGACGATGCGCCCATTCAACGGTGGCTCAGCGGCAGGGCAATCACAAACGGCCGCGTCGGCATCGCCAGGTGAGTCGTCGCTACACGAGACGACCAGGACAACGCCAGCCAGGAGTCCACAGGCCGCGATCGCGAGTTTGGAGATGTTGGTGCTCGTCATCGGGGCACAGGTTCGCGTCGACGACCCACTCACTGCGCAGGGACGAGGCAGATCGCCTCCATCGTGCCGGTGTTGGCCGTCAAGACATCCTGCCCCGACCATCGGCATTGGTAGCCGATGAACTCGCCGCTTCTGGAGGGGGTGGCCACGGTCAGGCGTACACGGTCGTCAGGAGTCATGAGGCCGCACCCGCCGCCCAGCAGGGTGGCGCCTGTTGGGCATACGGCAGTGCCGCCACCACCTGTGCCAGGATTGATGGACGTCTGATTCTGAACTGACACGATTCGCCCGGCCAGGGGCGGCTCTGCGGCCGGGCAGTCACAGACCGCGGCATCCGCGTCCGAAGGTGAGTCGTCGCTGCATGCGATCATAAAGGCAACAGCGACGGCGATGCCGCCGCCAAACCCAGCAATCCAGGATCTCTTCATACGCTCATCTCCATTCTCATAGTCCAGGTGGATCAGCCTCAGTGGCGCTCCACGCAGGCGCCGGGCCGGGTACGAACAATCGACCGTTGGTTCCAACGAGATGCGCCGGCGCTGCCGTCGCTGTTCCGGACGTGCCGGTGAAGAGGCTGACGGTCTGGTCGGACACGTTCTCAATCTTCACGCTCCGCAGGTACCGCACCTGCGTGAAGAATCGCGAGGACGTGCAGATGAAGTTGGCTGAGCTTGGGCTCGGCGAGCGGTTGAAGGTCAGGCAACGACGATCGGTGGCGAGGGACTCGCCGGTGAGGGTCGCGTTGGCGGCGGAGAACTCGGTCGCGGCGGCGACGGCGCCGCGGGGGCGCAGGGCGCTGTCGGGGCGGATGACGGGCATGAGGAAGATCTTGCGCGGCGGCTGGTTGGGCGCGGTGCCGCGGGGCGGCAGGAGGACCGTGACCCGGACGCGGTTGCCGCCGCCGGTCGGCGTCGTGCTGCACCCGGCGCACTGGGTGTGCTCGGTCATCGTCGACGAGATCTGGTCGGAGCTGAACACGCGGATGCCGAAGGCGTCGTTCCTCACGTTGCCCGTCTGCGTGTAGTCGGTCGCGTTGTTGCCGGTCGGGTTGCCCTGGCGGCAGCCCAGGATCGAGGTGTCCGGGAGGTAGACGCCCAGGCCCTCATCGTACACGGCGCCGCAGTTCAGCGTCGTGGCCTGGTCGCGGTACACCCACCGGCCATCGTACGAGTGGGTCTCCCAGGTCGCGGTCGAGTTGGGCGAGGTGCCAGACACCGGCGCCCAGACCGCGCAGCTCGCCTCACTGCGCGGGGACGAGGCAGATCGCTTCGGCTGTCCCGGTGTTCGCCATCGTTGCGTTGACCGCTGACCACCGACACCGGTAGCCCTGCTGTGCATCGCGCACGAACGCCGACTTCTGCACCTGGACCTCGGGATCGTCGGTCGTGACGTCGCACGCCCCGCCGAGGACAACCGCACCAGCCGGGCAGAAAACCGTCTGTTGGCCACCGGTGCCGACCTGAATCGGGTTTGACGCCTGCACGACCATGATTCGACCGGCGATCGGCGGCTCGGCGGCCGGACAGTCGCAGAGCGCGGCATCGGCATCACCCGGCGAGTCATCGCTGCATGCAAGAACGAGGGTGAGGCTCAGAACGGCTCCGGATGCGGCTCCAATAAGCCAAGTCGACTTGTTGCTCATCGTCTTCTCCGATTGGCTGGGACGGAGGACAGTCATGACCCTCATGACCCACTAGCGGGCCGACCGGGTCCTCGCGTGTCCTAGCGCCATCACCCAGTCACCGATTCACGCCAGCCCGCCGTCTTACTGCGCCGGGACGAGGCAGATCGCTTCGGCTGTGCCGGTGTTGGCGACCGTCGCGTCTCGCGCGGACCACTCGCATACGTAGGCGTGGCTGGCGGTGCGGTCCACGCGGCTGCTCGAGACCTGGATGGCACGGTCAGGGTTCATGACCTCGCAGGCCCCACCGAGAATCGTAGCTCCAACAGGGCAAGAGGCGCCCTGAAAACCGCCAGTCCCAGGCTGAATCGGATTAGACGCTCGCACGAATACGATGCGCCCGTTCAGCGGAGGCTCAGCGGCCGGACAATCACAAACCGCCGCGTCGGCATCGGCAGGAGAGTCGTCGCTACACGAGACGACCAAGACAACGCCAGCCAGGAGTCCACAGGCCGCGATCGCGAGTTTGGAGATGTTGGTGCTCGTCATTTGTTCTCTCTGTTCTACGGGGTAGGCAGCGCTTCAGGGTCGCTCGTCGTCCAGGCAGGTGATGGGACAAGGAGGCTTCTGACGTTTGCAGTGTCGAGGTTCTCTGGCGGCACCGGAACGCCCATCGCCGTGTGAGAGGTGAGTACCGTCGCGCTACGCCCGCCCACGTTGGTCACCGAGATCGACTTCAGGTAGTTCATCTTCCAGTACTCGCGGCGGGTGTCACAGAAGACGCCGGTTGCGCCGCGCTGATCGAAGTGGTGACAGCCGGTGCGGCTCTCCATGACGTTGCCCGTCAGATACTGACCGGCGACCTGGTGCTCGCCTGCCACACCCGCGGCCGGGGCCATGGCGGAGTTCGGCCGGAGGACCGGCATGATCCAGTAGCGCACTGGCGGGACGTCTCCCGCGCCGCGCGGGGGCAAGGCGACGCTGACGCGGCGCACACCGCTCGACGGGGTCGTGGAGCACCCGGCGCATTGGGTCAACTCGGTGAGTGTGCCGGTCACGGGATCCTGCCGCCAGATCCGCACGTCGAAGAAGCTGGCGGCAAGGTCGACGGGGCCACGCGACTGCAGACCGTTGTTCGAAGGACCGAGGGGCCCGATCTGCTCACAGCCCGGGCGGCTGTAGTCAATCTCGCAGATGATGACGCCGACGTCGGGATCGAAGGCACACGACCCGGCGAGGGTGCAGTTGGTGTTCACGGTGGTCTGGCGGTAGACCCACTTGCCCGCGTAGTAGGAGTTCGACCACTTGGCTGCGGCTGTCCCCGTCGACGGCGGGGCGTCGACGTCGACCGAAAGGTACACGGTCTCGTTGGTCGGGTTCCACACCGAGAACTCGTAGAGGCCGGCGCCAGCCGGGCCGGCGACGTCGTTGAGCATCATCGACACCGGATCGATCGGCGAGGTGGCGTCGGCGAGGCTGAGGAGGCCGAGGCCCCACTTGCCGGAGCCGGCGGGGCCGTTGGTGGCGGCGACGGCGGCGGGCTCGCCCATCTCGATGGGCGCGGCGTAGAGGGTCTGGTTCCAGCACCGAGAGGAGACGGAGCCGGTGCGGCCGAGGGCGTCGACGGCCCGGGCCTCGAAGCGCACGAGGCCGGTGGTGGTGCCCAGCGCGGGGATCGAGGGCGCGGTGACGCCGGCGCGGTAGAGCGGCACGAGCTGGGCGGTGGGCGAGGCCAGGGTGGTCCAGTCGAGGAGCGGCGTGCCGGTGACGCCGTTGACGACGCGGTACTGCACGGTGGTGAGGCCGACCCCGTCGTCGGTGGGCGCGACGGCGATGCGCAGCGGGTTCGAGCCGCCGGGGCCGTCGCCGTTGGACTCGGCGACATGGGGCCGCACCTCGTCGAGGAGGTAGGCGTACTTCTTCACGACCGGCGCGGTCGAGCAGCTATCGGCGGCGCCGAGGGTGACGGCCGGGCCGACGTGGTTGTGGTTGGGATCGCGGGTCGGACCGCTGTAAGCCGCGCTGGTTCCCGTCGAGAACGTCACGGTGTCGGCGCTCTCGTCGCGCACCGTGGTCGTCGTGAAGTCGACGACCGGCGGCGTGACATCGGACCGCAGGGTCCGGGTCGCTTCGACGAAGTTGCCGGCCAGATCGGTGGCGCGCACCGTGATCGCGTGGCCCGCGGTGGGCGCCGGAACCCCGGCGATCGTCCAGCTCGCGCCCGCCAGGGTCGCGGTCGCCGAGCCCCCGGGCCAGCTCGCGCTCACGCCGGCGAGGTTGGCGTCGGTCGCGGTGCCGGTGAGGGTGACCGTGGCGGCGCTGGTCCAGTAAGTGCCGCCGACGAGCGTGAGGCCGGCGGTCGACCAGGTCAGGGTCGGGTTGGTCTGGTCGACGGTGAGGTTGACGGTGCGCGGGGTGGCGGCGTTGCCCGCGCGATCGGCGATCGTGAAGGTCGCGGCGAGGGGGCCGTCGGCGGCGGTGGCATAGGTGAGCGCGAGGGTGCGGCTGCCGTCGGCGGGGGCGCCGGGGGTGCCGGCGGGCAGTGGCGGGGTGCCGGTGACGGCGAGGGCGGCGCCGAGGGAGCCCTGGGCCATCAGGTTGTCCGTGGCCGTGGCAGTGATCGTGATCGGCGGGCGGACGACGGCGCCGCTCGGCGCGACGACCGTGGTGATCGTCGGGCCCACGGTATCGACGAAGAACGGTCGGCTGACATCGGTCATATTGCCGGCGAGGTCAGTGGCGACGACGCGCAAGGTGTGGGCGCCGTTGGTCGCGACCGGGAAGCCCGGCGTGACAGGAGTCGCGCCGTCGAGGGTGGCGGCGACGGGGCCGAGGTTCGCGTCCGTCACGGTGTACGCGAGGCTGAGCGCCTGGTAGTAGCCGCCGGGGGCGGCCGGCGCGGTGATGTTCACGACCGGCGCGGTGTTGTCGATCGTGAAGGTGCGGGTCACGGCGGCGGCGGCATTGCCGGCGGCGTCGGTGGCGTTCACGACCAGGGTGTGGGAGCCCTCGGCGCTGACGACGTGGGGCGAGGTGATGGGCGCGCCGTCGAGGGTCGCGGTGGCGGTGGCGCCGGGGTTGGGGTCGGTGGCCGCGAAGGTGATCGTCACCGGGCCGCGGACGTGGGCGCCGTCGGCGGGCGCGGTGAGGCTGATGGTCGGCGCGGCGGTGTCGATCGTGAAGGTCCGCGTCACGGTGGTGCGGTTGCCGGCGCGATCGTCGACGGTGACGGTCAGCGTGTGCGGCCCCTCGGCCGAGACGCCGCCGCCGTTGACGATCGCGACGCCGTCGACCTCGGCGGTGGTCGCGGCGACGTTGGGCTCGACGGTGGTCCACGCGACGTTGAGCGTGCGGTACACGCCGCCGGCCAGGGCCGGGGCGGTGATGGTCACGGCCGGCGCGGTGTTGTCGACCGTCACGGTGCGCGTCGCGGTGGCGGCGTTGCCCGAGTCGTCCTGCGACGCCAGGCCGATCGTGAGGGCGCCGTCGGGCAGCGCGGCGGTCGCGATCGTCGCGCGCACCTCGGACCGATCGATGTCGATGTCGGTCTGGCCGGAGGTGAAGGTCAGCGACGGCTCGGTGTCGAGGTTGTCGGTGGCGGTCGCGGTGACGTCGAAGGTGCCGCGCACGAACGGGTCGGTCGCCGGGAACGCGCCGAAGGTGATCACCGGCGGCTCGCGATCGAAGGGCCGCCCCGGCGTCGCGAACAAGGCGCCGCCGGCGCACGCGCCGGGGGCCGAGGTCGCGGCCAGCGCCACGGTGTCGAGGAGCGGCAGGACGTCGGCGGCGGTGGTGAAGGTGGTCTGGTTGCGCGCGCCGTCGCCGAGGTAGTCGACGATGGCCTGGGCCAGGTGCAGGCGCGCGGCCTCGGCGGTGAGCGGCGTGACGCCGCCGTAGGTGAGCATCGTCGTCCCGGCGCGCCCGTCCCAGCAGCCGTCGCCGAGATCCCGCGCCCAGGCCCGGGTCACCGCGTAGCCGTTGACCGCCGAGCCGAAGGCGCCAGCGTCGCCGCCGCCGGCCGCCGACGCGCGCCACGCGGCGCGCGAGATGCCCAAGAGGACGAGGCCGTAGCGATCGTTGGCGGCGAGGGTGTCGACCTGCGCCGGCGTCGACGGCGTGACGTCGCGGACGTTACTGACGCCGAAGTGGGCCTCGATCGCGCCGTGGGCGGTGGCCCAGCGCGCGGCCAGGTCGGCGCCACCGGTGCTCGTGCTGGTCAGGTACTCGAGGTACGCGACCGCGAGCTCGGTGAGCGGCGTGAGCTGCACCGTCGACAGCGAGGCGCCGTCGGTGTAGGCCGGGATCACGGTGCGCAGACGGTCGGCGACGTCGAGGGTCACACTGGTCGCCGGCTGCGCGTCCTCGGCGTAGCTGCCGCCGGTGGCCTCGAGGAGGATCGGCCCCGCGGTGCCGTCGGCGACCAGCAGGTTGGTCAGGTTGCCCATGGCGTCGGTGGTTCCGGTGCCGACCGCCGCGCCGCGCGCGCCGTTGCCATAGCGGTACGCGGTCACCGTCGCGCCGGCGACGCGGCCCTTGGTCACGGTGCCCGAGATCGTGCCGCCGCTCACCTGATCGATCACCACGCCGCGGCTCGCCGACGCGGGGTTGTCGTCGAGATCGCGGGCGATCGCGGTCAACGTCAGCGGCCCCTCGGGGAGCCCGGCCACCGGCACCATCGCCACGAACCGCTCGGGGCTCGGGTCGGTGTCGGTGACCGTCGCGGTCGCGCCGACCACCTCGACGGTCAAGCTCGCCACGCCGTTGGCGTCGGCGGCGGACACGTCGATCGCGATCGACTGGCCGGCGTTGAAGGTGGTGCCCTCGCTCGGCGCGGCCCAGCTCACCGTCGGCGCCAGCGGATCGAAGGGCCCCACCGCGGCGGCGCCGAAGAGCTGCGGCTCGGCGTTGGTGCGCAGCCGCTCGAGCCAGGTCAAGAGATCGTCGCGCCCCAGGCCGGTGCCGTTGGCCGGCGTCCGCGCGAAGGCCAAGATCGCGCCGCCGAGATACCCGCGCAGCGAGTCGGCGCCGACCTCGCACAGAAACAGCCCGTCGGCGCAGGTGCCCAGGCGCAGCGCGCCGCCCTCGCCGTCGAAGACCTCGCCCGGCGCCGCCACGTCCTGGCGCAGGAGCGCGAGGAGCTGAAGCTGGGTGAGCGACCCGGCGGCGACCCCTTGCTCGACGGCGGCCTGGGCCGCGAGCTGGGCCAGGCCGTGGATCGCCAGGGTCAGCTTCGCGCCGTCGTCGAGGCTCGACGGCGCGCTCAGGTCCTTCACGTCGGCGTCGAAGGGGTCGGTGTCCCAGTGGGCGTCGAACAGCGCGACCGCCGTGTGATACGCGGCGATCCGATCGGGGTCCTTGCCGGCCGCGAGCCGCGCGTCGGCCAGGGCCACCGCGAGGTCCGACACCGGGCTCACCGTGATCGTGCGCTCCTCGAGCGGCACGACATCGAGGACACCGCCGCGTAGCGTCGTCCCGGCCGGCAGCCCGGCCCCGCCCTCGGCGACGACGTACCAGTTGCCGTCGTCGCCAGCCAGGATCGGGCAGACGAAGCTGCCATCGTCGGCCGTCGGAACACCTGTACAGTACGCGAAGTCATTGAAGAGACTGCGCACCGTCACGCTTGCACCCACGACGGGCTCGGTCGTGTAGACCACGCCGCGCAGCACCCGGTCGCCGCTGGTCCCGTCGTTGCCGCCACAGGTCAAGCTCAGACACGCCGCCAGCAGCAGCACGCCGCGACCACGGCCGCCGCCCCGGATCCTCGAGCCACGTTCTCTACGCATCGTCGTTCTCTCCTGCCGCGGTATCCCGGGCAAGCCTGACGCCCAGCCCGGATTCATCGAACCTACACCAGCCCCCGTTTCGACGGCAAGAGGCGACCGCAGCACCGCGATCCCGATCACGCAAGCCGGTGACCTGGACGGAGGATGTGATCGTCGCCGAACCCAAGCGTCTCGCCGCCGAGGGCGTGCGCATCGGCAGTCTCGCCGCGCGTCGAGGCGCGCCGGCGCGGTTGGACCGCTCGTGCGATCGCCGTTGCGGTCATCCGTGCGGGCGGGCACACTCGTTCGCGGAGGATCCAAGGACGATGAACTGCCCCCGGTGTGCGACGATCAACCTCGACGGTAGCGTGGTGTGTTCGAGCTGCGGCGCGCAGCTCCCGGCCGCGATGCCGCCCGCAGGCGCTGGCTATCCGCCGCCGGGCGCGGGCCATCCACCGCCGGGCGCCGGCTACGCGCCGCCGCCCCAGGGCTACTACCCGCCGCCCTACGGCGTGCCCATGCAGATGGCGCCGTCGACCTCGGGCATGGCGATCGCCGGCTTCGTGCTGTCGTTCCTCGGCTGCCTGGCGATCCTCGGGCTCATCTTCTCGATCATCGGCTACAACGAGGTGAAGAACTCGAATGGCATGAAGACCGGTGGAGGCCTCGCGCTCGCGGGCATCATCATCTCTTGTTGCGTGATCCTCATCAACATCCTGGTCCTCGCCTCCGGCGGCGTCGACCTGCGCTGACCGCGCGTCCCCCGGCGATCGCCGGCGTTGCGGCCTCGCCGCGGTCGAGGCACACTCGATCGCGGAGGTCCTGTCGGCGATGAACTGCCCCCGGTGTGCGACGATCAATCTCGACGGTAGCGTGGTGTGCGCGAGCTGTGGCGCGGTCTTGCCGCTGGCGGCGGCGCCGCCGGCTCCCGGCCAGGCGCCAGCGGGCTACCCACCGCCCGGCTATCCACCCGGGTATCCGCCGCCCCAGGGCTACTACCCGCCGCCGGGCGGCTACTACCCGCCGCCCTATGGCGCGCCGATGCCGACGTCGACCTCGGGCATGGCGATCGCGGGCTTCATCCTTTCCTTCCTCTACTGCCTGTCGATCCTCGGGCTCATCTTCTCGATCCTCGGCTACAACGAGGTGAAGAACTCCAACGGGACCAAGACCGGCGGCGGTCTGGCCCTGGCCGGCATCATCATCTCGTGCTGCTGGCTGGTCTTGTTCCTGATCGGGTTCGCGGTGGGATTCTCGAACGGCTGGAACCAGAGGTAACGACCATGTACCGCAACGACTGGGACGCCGCGGTCGCGCGCGCCGCCGCCCTCGAAGAGCAGCTCCGCCAGGCCCAGGCCGGCAAGGCCCAGGACGCCGAGGCCATCGCGCGCCTGCACCAGCAGCTCGCCGCCACCCAGGCTGAGCTGGCGCGGCTCCGCGGCGGCGCTTATGGCTACCCGCCGCCCTTCGCGGTGCTGCCGCCGGCGCGGGGCGGCGCGATCCTCACGCTCGGCATCCTGTCGCTGGTGTTGTGTGGCCTGCTCGGGCCGATCGCCTGGGCCATGAGCTCGAACGACCTGGCCGCGATCGACCGCGGCGAGCTCGATCCCCGCGGCCGCGGGACGGTGACCGCCGGTCGGGTGTGCGGGATCATCGGCACGGTCTTGATGATCGTCCAGATCGTCGCGGTGTTCATGATGTTCGGGATGATCACGTCGTTTTGACCGCGGCGCCTGCCTCCGCCGCCGACCGCTGGGCCCGCCTGGCCGCCGGGTTCTGGCTGCTCCTCATGGTCGGCGCCCTCGCGGTCGGGGCCCTGGGCTCCGACGAGCTCCAGCGCCGGGCCGCCCACGACGGGCCGGGCTGCCCGTTTCGCACCGCGACCTCCCTCGACTGCGCGTTCTGCGGCATGACCCGGGCGACCTTGGCCCTGGGCCGTGGTGAGCTCGACGCCGCGCTGGCCTACCACCCGGTGGCGCCGTTGGTCCTGGCGCTCATGTTCTGGCTGTGTGGCGCGATCGTCATCGGCCGCGGGGCGTCGATCAGCCGCGGGCGTCGGCCGTGGGTGATCCTCGGCGTGATCGCCGCGATCTGGATCGTCAATCTGCTCGGCTAGCCGAACGGTTCGCGAACCAGGTGACGGTCTCGGCCAGGCCGGCGGCGATGTCGTGGCTCGGCGCGTAGCCCAGGGCCCGGCTGATCTTCTCGATCGACGCCTGGGAGTGCGGGATATCGCCGGCCCGCGGCGGCGCGAAGGCCGGCTCGGCGGCGGCGATCTCGGGCTGGGTCTTGGCCAGGTTGTCGCGCAGGATCGTGAACAGCTCGCGCAGATCGGTGCGGCCGTTGCAGCCGACGTTGTAGACCGTGTTGGTCGCGGTCGCTGGCGCGGTCGCGGCCAGGAGGTTGGCGGCGACGACGTTGTCGACGTAGCAGAAGTCGCGCGACGCGGTGCCGTCGCCGAAGATCGTGCACGGCGTGCCGGCGATCAGCGCCGCGATCCACCGCGGGATGACCGCGGCGTACTGGCCGTTGGGATCCTGGCGCCGCCCGAACACGTTGAAGTAGCGCAGGCCGACCGGCTCGAGGCCGTAGCAATCGGCGAAGACCTGGGCGTACAGCTCGTTCATCCGCTTGGTCGCGGCGTAGGGCGACAGCGGCTTGCCGATCGCGTCCTCGACCTTGGGAAGGCCCGGGTGATCGCCGTACACCGAGCTCGACGACGCGTAGACGAAGCGCCGGATGCCGGCGTCGCGCGCCGCCAGGATCAGGTTGGTGAAGCCGGTGACGTTGGTGTCGTGGTACGGCACCGGGTCCTTGATCGACCGCGGCACCGAGCCGATCGCCGCCTGGTGCAGGACCACGTCGACCTCGGCCACCGCCTCGCGGCAGGTCGCGACGTCGCGGATGTCGCCGGTGATCATCCGGAAGCCCAGGCGGGCGTCGGGGTGGATCGCCAGGACGTCGTCGAGGTTGCGCTGGTGGCCGTTGGCGAAGTTGTCCAGGCCGACCACGGTCTGGCCGAGGTCGAGCAGACGCTCGAGGAGCGCCGAGCCGATGAACCCGGCGACCCCGGTCACCAACCAGCGCCGCGGGTTGTTGACCAGCTCCTCACACAGCGCGGCGTAGCGGTCGCCCACTACAGGCTCCAGTAGCGCAGCCCCGCGGGGATGGCCTTGGGATCGAGGGCGCTCTTCACGTCGATCACCACGCCGCCCGGCTTGATCCGCGCCAGGAGGCCAGCGCGGTCGTCGACGTAGGCCTGGTGGCTGACCGCGAAGATCAGGATGTCGAGGTCGTGGAACTCGTCGAGGGACGTCAGGGTCAGGCCGTACTCGTGCTTGGCCTCGGCGGCGTCGCCCAGCGGATCGTGGATCATCGGCGCGATGCCGTACTGGCGCAGCTCGGCGACGATGTCCGGGATCTTGGAGTTGCGGAGATCCGGGACGTTCTCCTTGAAGGTCAGGCCGAGGATGCCGACCTTGACCTGGGCCAGCGGCAGGGCGCCGCCGGCCAGCATCTTCACGCACTTCTCGGCGATGAACGGGCCGACGTTGTTGTTGATGCGGCGGCCGGCCAGGATGACCTCGGGCAGGTAGCCGAGCTCCTGGGCCTTGGTGGTCAGGTAGTACGGGTCGACGCCGATGCAGTGACCGCCGACCAGGCCGGGCGTGAAGCGCAGGAAGTTCCACTTGGTGCCGGCGGCGTCGAGGACGTCCTTGGTCCGGATGCCCATGCGATCGAAGATCAGCGCTAGCTCGTTCATGAGCGCGATGTTGAGGTCGCGCTGGGTGTTCTCGATGACCTTGGCCGCCTCGGCGACCTTGATCGACGGCGCGCGGTGGACGCCGGCGGTGACCACCGCGGCGTAGGCCCGGGCGACCCGCTCGAGGGACTCCGGGGTGTCACCCGACACCACCTTCACGATCCGCTCGAAGGTGTGCTCCTTGTCGCCCGGGTTGATGCGCTCGGGCGAGTAGCCGAGGAAGAAGTCGACGCCGGCCTTCATCCCCGAGAGCTGCTCGAGGATCGGCCCACAGACCTCCTCGGTGACGCCGGGGTAGACCGTCGACTCGTAGCAGACGACGTCGCCGCGCTTGAGGTGCGGGCCGACCGTGCGCGACGCCGAGATCATCGGCCCCAGGTCGGGGCGGTTGTTGTTGTCGATCGGCGTCGGCACCGCGACGATGAAGAACGTGCAGTCCTTCAGCCGGTTGGGGTCGGCGGTCAGCTCGATCTTCGACCCGGTGAGGTCGCCGGTCGTGACCTCGGCGGTCTCGTCGTGGCCGCGCTTCAGCTCATCGATGCGCTTCTGCCGGATGTCGAACCCGACGGTCGGCAGCTTCTTGGCGAACGACAGGGCCACCGGCAGGCCGACGTAGCCCAGACCGATCACCGCGATCTTCTCTTGCTCCAGCGCGATCATGCGCGAGAGGAAACCACGGCGGTAGCGCGGCGCGCAAGCCGCGGCGCGGTCGCCGCGCGCCGGCCGGGCGCGCCCTTGGGGCCCGGCCTCACCCGACCAAGAGGACCCCGGCGAACCGGTCCGGCGGCATGAGCTGCGCCAGGGCCAGGAGCTGCTCCTCATCGGTGACCTTCGACCGTCCGACCAGGACTACCGCGTCCATGCAGGCGGCGGCGCTGGCGTGCTCGCCGATCAGCTCGAAGCCGGTCAGGTCGCACAGGATGTGCGCGAACAGCTCGGCGCCATCGATCAAGAGCCGGGCCAGGGCCGGGACCACCTCGCCGGCGCGCTCGACCTTGGCCGGGGTGAGGAGCGCGAGGGAACCGGCCAGCCAGCGGGTCGAGAACACCTCGTCGCCGCGGGGCGCGGTCGCCAGCTCGACCAGCCCGGGGTAGCGGACGTTGGCGTCGACCACGGCGACGGTCGAGCCGGTCAGATCGCACATCGCGTTGCCGATCTGGATCGCGACCGGCGGCACCGCGACCTGATCGTCGGTCGGGATGAAGCCGATGGCCTTGGCGCCCAGCTCGTGCAAGCGGTGGGCGACCCGGATGCACGCGGTCCGCACCTCGGGCAGGAGCTCGTCGGTGACCAGGCGCAGGCCGATCCGGGCCAGGGGATCGTCGGCGGCGGGCGAGGGCGCGTCGGCCACGGCCCACTGTAGCGCGTCGGCTTGCGCGCGGGGGGCCGGCCGCGGTAACGAGGTCCGTGATCATCGCCCACGTGCTGTCGTCGTTCGGGGTCGGCGGACAGGAGCGGGTCGCCCTCGACCTGGCCGACGTCCTCCATCGGCGCGGCCACCAGGTGATCGCGGTGTCGTTGGCGCCGCCGCCCGAGGGGCCGCTGGCCGACGAGTTCCGCGCCGCCGGGGTCGAGGTGATCGACGTGCCCAAGGGACCCGGGACCGATCTGTCGCTGGTGCCGCGCCTGGCGTGGGCCCTCGGGCGGCGTCGGGTCGAGGTGGTCCACAGCCACAACCCGCTGCCGCTCATCTACGGCGCGCCGGCGGCCCGGTTGTGCGGCGCGGTCGCGATCCACACCAAGCACGGGGTCAACCCCGGCTCGCGCGGCCACCGCCTGTTGCGCCGCCAGGCCGCGCGCCTGGTCAGCGCCTTCGTCGCGGTGTCGACCGTGACCGCGCAGCAGGCCCGCGAGCAGCGCGACTGCGACGAGGCGGTGCTGACCGTGATCCCGAACGGCATCCGCCTCGAGAAGTTCGCGCCCGACCCGGTGGCGCGGGCCGCGGTCCGCGCCGAGCTGGGGATCGCCGCCGACGCGATCGTGGTCGGCATGGTCGGGCGGGTCGACGAGTTCAAGAACCAGCCGCTGCTCCTCGCGGCGATCGCGGCCCGGCTGGGGCCGGCGGTCCACGTGGTGTTCGTCGGTGACGGCCCGACCCGGGCCGCCCTCGACGCCGCGGTGGCGGCGCTGCCGCCGGGCGCCCGGGCCGCCGCCCACGTGCTCGGACGCCGGATGGACGTCGCGCGGCTGCTGCCGGCCTTCGACGTCTTCGCGCTGTCGTCGAAGTCGGAGGGCCTGCCGCTGGTGGTGCCCGAGGCGATGGCCGCCGGCCTGCCGGTGGTGGCGACCGCGGTCGGCGGGCTGCCGACCGTGATCGACGACGGCGTCACTGGGCTCCTCACCGCCGTCGACGAGCGCGCGTTCGCCGCCGCCCTGGCCAAGCTCCTCGACGCGCCGGCCCTGGCCCGGGCCATGGGCGCGCGGGCTCGCGAGGTCGCCCTGGCGCGCTACTCCGCGGACCGGATGGCCGACGACTACCTGGCGCTCTACGCCCGCGCCCGCTCGTCGCGCCGCTAGCTCGGTCTCGGCCTCGGCCTCGGCCTCGGCCTCGGTCTCGGTCTCGGCCTCGGTCTCGGTCTCGGTCTCTGTCTCGGCCTCGGCCTCGGTCTCTGTCTCGGCCTCGGCCTCGGTCTCGGCCTCGGTCTCGGCCTCGGTCTCGGTCTCGGTCCCGGTCTCGGTCTCGGTCTCGGTCTCGGCCTCTACGGCGCCGCCGCGTACGGGCGATCGCCGAGTCCCGCGCGGACCGCGGCCATGAATCGCGCCCCGGGATCGCCCTTGGCGTTCTTGTACCCGGGCACCAGCTCGACGTAGTCCGCGGTGCCGCGCAGCGCTGCGACCTCGTGGTGGCCGAGCACCCGCTCGATCGGATGGCGGTCCGCCAGGTCGAGGATCAGCGCGACGTTGGCCGCGACCTGGGCCTCGGTCAGCGGCCAGCGCGCCTCGTCGCCGACGTTCTCGACGCCGATCGACGCGTGGTTGACGCCGATCGCGTGGCGGCCCATGCGGGTCTCGGGGATCAACCGGTAGATCGTGCCGTCGCGATCGATCACGAAGTGGGCGACCACGTTGGCGGCGCCGCCGCGGCGCAAGGTGGCGCGCTCGGCCTCGAGGCGCGTCCGGCTGAAGTAGCCGATGGTGCCCTCGGCCGAGTTGCCGCCGGTGTAGTGCAAGACGATCAGCCGCGGCGTGATCGTCAGATCGGTCGCGGCCGGATCGGAGTGCGCGCGGCGGTAGGCCAGCATCAAGGCCTCGCGCTCACGCGGCCACGGCACCGGCCGATCGATGATGGTCGCGCGTGGCCCAGCATCGATCGGCGCCGCGTCGATCGGCGCCGCGTCGATCTGTCCAGCGTCGATCGGTGCCGCGTCGATCGGCGCTCCGTCGACGGACCCGCGAGCGGCGCCAGCTCCGTCGTCGATCGGGCGCGGCGGGGACCCGGCGGACGGCGGGCGACCGTCACCGCCGCGACAAGCCAGGGCCGCGACGGCGACGGTGACGGCGAGGCGCACCCCCGGGTGGTAGCACGGCGACCGGCTACTTCCAGAACGACCGGCGACGCGGCGGCGGCGCGGTCGGGGCCGTCCCCGGAGGGCCGTCGGTCACGGCGCGCAGCGCAGCGGCTGCGGCGGCCAGCGCGGCGGCCAGCCCGGTGGTGCCGAGCGCGGCCAGGAGCGCGCGCGCGTGGGGCAGGAGCGCCGCCGCCAGGTCGTGCAGGCCGACGGTGTTGAGATCGTCGAGCAGCTCGGCCAGCCGGGAGATCGGGAGCTGCGCCGCGATCTCGGGATCGGCGACCGTCGCCGCGCCGGCCAGCTCATCGGCCAGGTCGCGGACCCGCGCCAGGTACGGCCGCGGATCGATCGCGCCCGCGCGCGCTTCCTCCTCGCGCTCGCGGCGCTCGCTGACGTTCGCGCGCGACCGCTTGGCCGACTCCTTCGACGCGACGGCCTTGGCCGGCGCGGGCGGCGGCGGTGGCGGCGCCCCCGCGCTCGGGGGCCGATGTGCCCAGCCGCCGCCGAGCGGCCCGGCCTGGTCGCGCGAGAACATCGCGTCTGCCATCGCCGACTCCGCCATCGCACTGTCGTCGAACGACGCTTCTTCGAAGGACAGGTCGTCGGGGGGCGCGGCCATCCGCGCCGGCATCGGCGCGCTCGGCATCGCGCTCGGCATCGGCGCTGGCATCGCCCGCGGCATCGGCGCTGGCATCGCCCGCGGCATCGGCGCGCCCGTCGGCGCCGCCGCCCGGAGGCGGCCGGTCGAGGTGGCGGCGTCGCTCCAGCCGGCCGGGGTCTCGACCGGCTGCACGACCTGGCGCTGGCCGCCGCCCGGGTTGACCACCACGCTCCGATCGACCGCGACGAACGCGGTGAACCGCGACAGCACGCGGTGGCGCTTGGACACGCGCACGATCTCGGGCTCGAGGTAGGTCTCGCCGCACGCGAAGCGATCCTCGAGGTCGCGCAGGTGAGCGCGGGCCCAGCAGGCCTCGAGATCGACGCCGGCGCGCGCCACCTCGACCACCAACCGCAGGGTCATGGGTCCACCGGCCGGCAGCCGACCGGTCAGCTCGAGCAGCTCGCCGGGACGCGGCGCGGTGCGGGCCCGGGCCAGGATCGTGACCGGCGCGCCGGCGAACACCGCTGGCAGCCGACGCGGCGCCACGCTTCCGGCGTCGAGCCACGGCGCGTGGAGCGCCAGGTCGGTGACCACCGGGGTCGCGACCCGGCGGTGGATCTTGGCCATGACCTCGTCGAGGCGCTCCTCCGACTCGACCAGCTCACAGGCGCCGCCGCCGAGGGCCGCCAGCTTGCGCAGGAACCCGGCGTTGACCGCCTGATCGATGCCCAGCGTGAACACCCGCAGGTGGCCCAGGGACCGGCCCAGGCTGGCGACGAGCTGATCTTCGTTGCCGACCTGGCCGTCGGTGACCAGCACCAGCACCTGATCGCGTCCGGAATCCGGACGCAGGAGGCTGGCGGCCAGCGCCAGGGGTTGGGCCAACTCGGTGCCGCCCCGCGACTCGACCCCGGCGAGGAACTCGACCGCGCGGAAGCGATGGCGATCGCTTGCAGTGGCGAGCGCGCCGCCAAGGGCTCGCGGGGTCTCGATGCGATCGTCGAAGGCGATCACCGCGAAGCGATCGCGCTCGGTCAGACTGTCGACGATGCGGGCGCTGGCGCGCCGGGCCGCGACCATCTTCCAGCCCTCCATCGAGCCCGAGCGGTCGAGGACGATCGCGACGTCGCGCGGGCGACCGGCGGCGGCCAGCCCGACCGGTGGCACCAGCGTGATCGCGACCGTGCCACCCTCGCCACCGACCGGGTCGGGGCGCCACACCGCGCTCGAGGTCAAGGCCGCGCCACCCAGGCGCCAGCGCAGCACCAAGTCGCGATCGAGGCGCTGCCCAGGGCGCAGGGCCAGGAGCCAGGTCGCGCCGTCGGCGCGGGCCTCGACCTCGGCCAGGTTGGCGCGCAGCCCCGACAGCGGCAGCCCGCCGCCGTCGATCGACAGGCGGACCCCGAGCCGGACCGGGCTGGGCAGCCCGGGCAGAAGCACCGGCGGCGAGATCCGCGAGGCGTCCGGCGTCGCGGTGGTGTCGTGGGCGATGCCCAGGCCGGCCTGCTCCCCGGGCAAGGCGGCGCCCGGCATGTAGCGCGGCGCGACCACCAGCGGGAACTGCCAGGTGACCTCGCCGTCGTCGATCGGCAGCGGCCCGCTCAGGGTGAGGGCGATCGTCACGACGTCGCCCGGCATCAGGTTGCCGACCGTCATCGTGAATACGCCGGCGCGATCCTCTTCGGCCAACGCGGCCCGATGGCCGGCGGCGATCGCGGCCTGGTAGGTGTCGCGGGCGGCGCCGCGCTCGTCGAGCTCACCCTCGATCACGCGATCGCCGGCGGTCATGCGGAAGCGCTGGACCGCGGCGCGATCGGGCAGCGGGAACACGTAGGTCGCCTCGAGCGGCGTGGCGTGGTGGTTCACGAACACCTGCCGGACCTCGGTGGTCATCGCCAGCCCCATCACGCGGACGTCGAGGTCGACCGCGGCCAAGGGCAACCGGCCGAGCGCGGTGTCGAGCGCGCCCCAGCCGCCATCGCAGCGGACGTAGTGCAGGGTGGGTTCAATCGCGATCGGGATCATCGGGGGACTCCGAGGTGAGGAGGTGACGGCGTTGGGCTTCGGCGAGGAGGGGGGCGGCGGCGCTGGTGAGCGCCGCCAGGTCGGCATCGGTGAGGGGCCGCGCCAGGGCCAAGGAGATCCGCACCCCGGGGGCCAGCTCGACCTCGGTGCGGATCGCGACCGCGGCTGGGGGCGGTGCCGCGGTGACCGGCGGCGGCGGGGCGGGTGGCGGGGCGCGCCAGAAGTCGCGGCGGTGGCCCGGGCGCGACGGCGGGGCCAGGGCCACGCCGGACCGCGCGGTGAGCGTGGCGTCGTCGAGGGTCGGCAGGTCGCGCTGGATCTCGGCCAGGCTCTGGCCGGCCGCCTGGGCGCGCTTGATCGCCACGAGCTGGGCCAGGTGGCGCGGCCCGTAGAAGGCGGTGCGACCGGTCAGGGCCGGGCGGTCGAGCAGGCCGAGCGTGGTGTAGTAGCGGATCGCACGCTCGTCAGGAACGGCGCGAATTCGCCGATTATCCGGACCGGCGTCCTCCGCCAGGGCGGCGGCGACGCGGGCGGTCAGCTCGGCGATGGTCCAGGGCGACACAACTGCAAGATGACACTGTCATATGACAGTGTCAAGTCCGGACCTCGCAGCGCCCTGGTGACCCGGGTGACGGATACGATCTCGGCCATGTCGGCTCTTCGCTCCGCGTGTCTGTGTGTCGGTCTGGTCCTGGGCATGGCGCCGGTCGTCGCCCAGCCCGGTCAGCCCGCCATCCCACCCAGTCCGCCGGTGCCTCCGACCCCGGCCGAGGTCGAGGTGCCGCCGCCCGACCCCGAGCCCACACCCAGCGCCGCCGACTACCAGGCCGGCTACCAGCTCCTGCTCGCGGGCGACTTCGCCGCCGCCGCGGCCCGGCTGCGCGAGGTCGCCGCCCGGGCGGTCGATCCCGAGCTGCGCGGCGCCGCCCGCGCCCTGGCCGACCTGGCTGACGCGTACGCGGCCAAGCAGGCCCGGATCTTGTTCGGCGCCGCGGCGGTCGCGGCGGCCAGCGGCGACGAGGATCCCAACGACGGCCGCACCAGCTTCGTGGTCTCGACCACCGTGGCCTCGATCTACACCGGCGTCGTCGCGATCGACCTCCTCGACGCCGACGTCCGCGGCGGCGCGGCGGTCTTGCTGGGCGCGACCGCGCTCGGCCTAACCGGCAGCTTGTTCGGCACCCGCGGTCGACGGATCAGCGGCGGCGCCGCCGAGGCGTACTCGACCGGCATGCTGGTCGGCCTCGCCAACGGCCTGCTCCTGGCCGAGCCGCTGGGCGCCGACGGGTCCGAGCCGTTCCAGGTCGCGGCCCTCGGCGGCCTTGCGCTCGGTGGGGCCACCGGCCTCCTCTACGGCGATCGGGTCCAGCCGACCCGAGGCCAGATGAGCTTCGTCGGCACGCTGGCGACCCTGGGGTTCGCGACCGCCGGGCTCGGGCTGGTGGTCACGGCGCCTGACATCGAGGCCGACACGGTGCTCATCACGATGGCGGCCGGCATCGATCTCGGCGCCGCCGCTGGCCTGGTGCTCGGCCGCGATCTGACCTGGTCGTCGGGCCGGGCCCGCCTGGTGTGGCTCGGCGCCCTGGTCGGTGGCCTCGGTGGCCTGGGCGGCTCGCTCCTGGTCGCCGGCGACGACGTCGGGGGACGCAGCACCGCCGGCGCGACCCTGGCCGGCACGTGGGGCGGCTTCGCCCTCGCGACCTACCTGACCCGCGACATGCGGCCCGATCGCCGATTCCTCGGCGCCCCCCCGGCGGTCGTGCTGGCGCCTCTCGCGGTGCCGCGCGGCGCGGGCTTCGGCCTGACCGGCGACTTCTGATCGGCCTCGGTCTCGGTCTCGGTCTCGGTCTCGGTCTCCGCCTCGGTCTCGGTCTCGGCCTCCGCCTCGGTCTCCGCCTCGGCCTCGGCCTCGGCCTCGGTCTCGGTCTCGGTCTCGGTCTCGGCCTCGGTCTCCGCCTCCAGGTCGCTCCATCGCGGCCGGCTTGTTTCGCCAGGTTTCGATCAGGCAACGGTGAGCGTCGCCGAGCGACCAACCGGATAGCACCCGGAGGTCCTCGATGTCCGCGACCACCACCACGGCGCCGCTGCGCGCGGTCCGCGCTCCTGTCTCCGCCGATCCCCGGATCGGTACGGTCCTCGCCGGCCGCTACCGCCTCCTCGAGCGGCTCGCCGCTGGCGCCATGGGCGTGGTGTATCGCGGCGAGCGGATCGGCCTGGCCCGGCCGGTCGCGATCAAGTTCGTCCACGGCGCCGCGGCCGCGCCGGCCGAGCTGCGTCGACGGTTCGCGATCGAGGCCCAGGCCGCGAGCCGCCTCGATCATCCCAACTGCGTGCCGGTCCTCGACGTCGGCAAGGACGGCGACGAACCCTACCTGGTGATGGCCTTCGTCGCCGGCCAGAGCCTGCGCCAGCTCCTCGAGGTCGGGCCGCTGTCGGTGCCGCGGGCGCTGTCGGTGGCGCGGCAGCTCGCCGCCGGGTTGGCCCACGCCCACGCCCGAGGCGTGATCCACCGCGACGTCAAGCCCGACAACCTGCTGGTGTGGTCCGACGCCCTCGGCGAGCACGTCCAGCTCACCGACTTCGGGCTGGCCCGGGTCGACGCCCTGGCGGTCACGCAAGACGTCGCGGTCGGGACTCCGACCTACATGGCGCCCGAGCAGACCGTCGGCGATCCGGTCGACGCGCGCACCGACGTCTACGCCGCCGGGGTGGTCCTGTTCGAGCTGCTGGCCGAGCGCCCGCCGTTTCGCGGCGCCTCGCCGTTTTCGACCATGGGGCTCCACCGCGACGCGCCGGTGCCCAGCTTCGACGTGGTCGCGCCCGATCGCGCGATCCCGCCGGCGGTCGAGGGCGTCGTCCGCCGGGCCCTGGCCAAGCGCCCCGCCGATCGCTACGCCTCGGCGGTCGAGCTGGCGGCCGCCCTCGATCGCGCCGCGGCGGCCGCCTGGGCCGAGGCCGACGCCGCCGAGGTCTCGGCCTTCCTCGCCGCGGTGCGCGGCGGCTGGGGGCGGCGCCTGGGCTGGTTGGCCGGCGGGCTGGCGCTCGTCGGCCTGGCGGTCGCGGCGTGGTCGGGGACCGGGTGAGGCGAGGTCGATCGCGCGGCTCGGTTTCATCGGGTTTCAGACCGTCGTCGGCGCCGACGCCGGGTGCGATACTGGCGGCGGTGACGCCGATCCGGGTCCTCTACGTCGAGGACGACGAGCGCCTGGCCCGGCTCGTCGCCGAGTACCTGCGCTCCCACGACCTCGAGGTCCACCTGGAGGGCCGCGGCGAGCTGGTGGTGGCGAGCGTCTTGCGCCTGCAGCCCGACGTGGTGCTGCTCGACCTCAACCTGCCCGGGCTCGATGGCCTCGAGGTGTGTCGGCAGCTCCGCGCGCGCTCGGCGGTGCCGATCCTGATGGTCACGGCGCGGGGCGAGACCGCGGATCGCATCGGCGGCCTCGACGGCGGCGCCGACGACTACCTGACCAAGCCGTTCCAATCGCGCGAGCTCCTAGCGCGCATCCGCGCGATCGTGCGGAGGGTCCGCGGCGAGGTCGGGCCGCGCTCGTCGCGCCTCGCGGTCGGCGGGCTGGTCGTCGACACCGCCCGTCGCGAGGCCACCCTCGACGGCGTGGCCCTGGCGCTCACCCAGAACGAGTTCGCCGTGGTGTGCGCGCTGGCGCAGCGCGCCGGTCGGATCATGAGCCGCGAGGAGCTGCTCCAGGTGGTCCACGGCTCGGCCGAGGAGGCCTTCGATCGCTCGATCGACATCATCGTGTCGCGGCTGCGGGCCAAGCTCGGAGACGATCCGCGGCAGCCGCGGATGTTGAAGACGATCCGCGGCGCGGGCTACCTCTTGACCCGCGGCGAGCCATGACCCGACCGCATCGGACCTTGGCCGCGCGCTTCCTCTTCCTCGCGCTGGTGCAGATCGCGATCCTGACCGCGGCGGCGGTGACGATCTGGTGGTTCACGGTCCCCGAGCATGGGCCGCGGCGCTTCGATCGCGACCCGCGGCCCGGCGATCGACGTGGCCCGCCGCCCCCCGACGACGGCGGTCCGCCCGGCGGCCTGTCGGTCGGCCCGCTCCTGACCCTCGGCGTCGGGGTGCTGGTGCTGGCTGCCGGCGCGATCCTCACCGCGCGCTGGCTGGTCCGCCCGATCGAGGCGCTGTCGCGCACCGCCGGGGCCCTCGGCGCCGGCGAGCTGCGCGCCCAGAGCGGGCTCAACCGCGACGACGAGCTCGGCGAGCTGGCCCGCCGGATCGACGCGATGGGGGCGCGCCTCGAGGACATCCTGGCCCGCGAGCGCGAGCTCCTGGCCAACGTCGCCCACGAGCTGCGCACCCCGCTGGCCCGGATCGGCGTCGCGCTCGACCTGGCCGCCGAGGGCGACGGCGATCGCGCCCGCGCCAGCCTGGCGGAGATCGCGGTCGACGTCGGTGAGCTCGAGGTGATCGTCGACGACATCCTGACCGCCCTGCGCTACGACGTCACCGGCGGCGCCTCGCTGCCGCTGCGCCGCGAGCGGATCGCGCCGGGGGCGATCGCGACCGCGGCCGCCGAGCGCCTGCGGGCCCGCCATCCTGAGCGACCGCTGGTCGTGCAGTGCCCCGAGGTGCTACCGGCGATCGACGTCGATCCGATGCTGGTCCGTCGCGTGCTCGACAACCTGCTCGACAACGCCCACAAGTACACGCCGGATCGCGCCGCGCCGATCACGCTGGCGGTGGCAGCGGCTGGGGCCACGGTGACCTTCACCGTCGCCGACCGCGGCGTCGGCATCGCCACCGGCGATCTGCCGAACATCTACAACCCGTTCTTTCGCGCCGACCGCAGCCGCAACAAAGAGACCGGCGGCGTCGGCCTGGGGCTGACCCTGGCCAAGCGGATCGTGATGGCCCACGGCGGCACGATCGCGGCCGACAGCGGCACCGGCCGCGGCACCACGCTCACCGTGGCGCTGCCCGCCGCGTGAGCGATCGCGATCGGCCGTGATCGATCGCGATCGGCTTCAGTCGGTTTCAGTCGGTTTCATCGCGGCCCGCCGCCTCGACCTCGCGCGCGGTCAACGCGTCGGCTTGTTTCGTCGGGTTTCGAGCGCTTCACGGCCGCGCTCGTGACCCCCATGGTGGCCTCATGCGCAACCACCTCGATCGCCGTACGCTCCTCCGTCGCCTCGGCCTCGGCCTGGCGGCCTGGCCCCTCCTGTCGGCCTGCACCGACGGCGCCGACGCCGGCCCTGACGCCGCGGGTCCCGACGCTGGCGGCGACGGCGATGGCGGCGCCACCGCCTGGGCCACCGGCGGCACCGCGGCGATGCTCGATCTGGCCTCGTACCCCGATCCGTTCACCGAGGCGTTGACCGCGTGCGCGCTGGTCGCGACCACCACTGCGGGGCCGTGCACCACGGCGACCGATCGCGTGCGGGTCGACATCTCCGAGGGCTGGTCGGGGCTGCCGGTGCGGCTGGCCCTGAAGGTGGTCGACAGCGCGTGCCAGCCGTTGGTCGGCGCCACCGTCCGGGTCTGGCACACCAACCTGGCCGGCAGCTACTCGGGCCAGACCCCGAACAACAACATGTGCCTCGCCGATCAGAGCTACGCCTCGGCCGACTTCTTCCGCGGCGTCCAGACCACCGACGCCGCCGGCGTGGTCGCCTTCAACACCTGCTTCCCCGGCTGGTACGCCGGCCGCGCCGTCCACATCCACTTCCAGGTCCTGCAGGGCTCGACCTCGACCCGGGTGTCGCAGTTGTTCTTCCCCGAGGACGTCACCGCCGAGATCTTCGCCGGCCACGCCGAGTACCGCGGCGCCGGTCAGCCCGACACCACCTTCGCCAACGACAACATCATCGGCGCCATCGCCAGCGCCGAGCGAGCCCGCCACATCGTCTCGGTCGCCCGCATGACCGACGGCGCGATGCTCGCGGCCAAGGTGGTGACCGTGCGGGGGTAGGAAGGCGAGGAGGTGGGGCGTTGAGACCGAGACCGAGACCGAGGCCGAGGCCGAGACCGAGACCGAGACCGAGACCGGTGGCGGCCGAACCGGGGGTCGTTTCGGGACCGGGTGGCGGCCGGGCGGCCGAACCGGGGGTCGTTCCGGGAGGCAGGGGCGGCCGAGGGGCGGCCGAACCGGGGGTCGTTTGGGGAGGGGCGGCCGAACCGGGGGTCGTTTGGGGAGGCAGGCGTGGCGGGCGGGGCGCGGCCGGCGCGGCGGGCCGGGAGAGGGGCGGGCGCGACGGGGCGCGGCGGCGGCAAAACCAGCGGATCGGCCACGCCGCGACGGCGCGTGCGGGAAGCACGCGCTGGGCGGCGGACCGGGGCGGTCGTCACGCGACGGCGGCGACCGTGATGTTCGCGAAGCGCGCGAGCCAGTACGTGCCGGGCGGGAAGACCGCGGGCAGACCGGCCCGCCACAGCATCCGCGCGGCGCGGTAGGCGTCGATGAAGTCCCGATTGCGCTGCAGCGCCGCGACCCGCTGCCACCGGCTGCGCGCGGCGACCCGCGGCCGCAGGCCACCTCGCGGCGCCGGCCGGCTCGGGCTCGACCGCCACGATTGCCGCAGCACGCCCCGCCGCCCCAGCACCCGCGCGCCGGTGCGCCGCCGCTCGGCGGCCATGGCCTCCTCGACGGCCGCCACCCGCGCCCGCAGCTCGCGCCGCACCACCGCCGCGTCCCCGAGCTCCGGCGGGATCGTCAACGTCAAGGTCACCTCCTCGGGCAGCGTGCCGTCGGCGCGAAAGAAGTGCCTCGGCCGCTTCACGGTCAACGTCCGCCCCGCCAGGAGCGCGCCCAGCCCGTTCACGCCCGGCCAGTGATGCACCCGCTCGACGGGGCGGCCGAACCGGGGGTCGTTTGGGGAGACAGGCGTGGCGGGCGGGGCGCGGGCGGCGCGGCGGGCCGGGCGAGGGGCGGGCGCGACGGGGCGCGGTGGCGGCGAAACCGGCGGATCGGCCACGCCGCGACGGCGCGTGCGGGGGGCACGCGCTGGGCGGCGGACCGGGGCGGTCGTCACGCGACGGCGGCGACCGTGATGTTCGCGAAGCGCGCGAGCCAGTACGTGCCGGGCGGGAAGACCGCGGGCAGACCGGCCCGCCACAGCATCCGCGCGGCGCGGTAGGCGTCGATGAAGTCCCGGTTGCGCTGCAGCGCCGCGACCCGCTGCCACCGGCTGCGCGCGGCGACCCGCGGCCGCAGGCCACCTCGCGGCGCCGGCCGGCTCGGGCTCGACCGCCACGATTGCCGCAGCACGCCTCGCCGCCCCAGCACCCGCGCGCCGGTGCGCCGCCGCTCGGCGGCCATGGCCTCCTCGACGGCCGCCACCCGCGCCCGCAGCTCGCGCCGCACCACCGCCGCGTCCCCGAGCTCCGGCGGGATCGTCAGCGTCAACGTCACCTCCTCCGGCATGTCACCGTCGGCGCGGAAGAAGTGCCTCGGCCGCTTCACGGTCAGCGTCCGCCCCGCCAGGAGCGCGCCCAGCCCGTTCACACCCGGCCAGTGATGCACCCGCTCGACGAGCAGCCCGGCCACCGGGTTGGTCGCCGCGTACACCAGCTTGTCCATCACGTCCGCTGGGTCCACCAGCTCGACCACACACGGCGCATCCGACGACCAGAAGTTCTCACTCCGCCCTCGCAGCGAGTTCATCGCCCGCGCGATCAGACCGTGGAAGTACCCCCGAAACTCCACCTCGCGCCCATGCCGGTCGTACAGCACGTCGTGGTGATGGTTCGACATCGCCGACGGCAAGATCAGCTCGATCTCGTATCGCGCCGCCGCCACCGCCAGGCAGTACAGGAACGTCTGGTTGGTCTCCTCGTCCGGCCGCAGCAAGAGTTCTCGCTGCACGCACCGCCGATTGATCATCAGGAACCGACCAGGCAACACCTGCCGTGGGAGCGACATCGCCTCGGCCGCACCAGCAGGCGGCGTGCCAACGGCAACTGCGCGCTATCGCAGACGGCGCCTGTCCGGCTTCGTCCGAGATCCGGCCGCTCTGTCCGGCATTCGGACATTCCCGGACGCGCTGCTCGGCGGCTGCGGTGACTCATCCTCCCAGCTCATCTTCCGGCTCCATCTTCCGGCTCGCTTGTCACCAAGGCTCCCGGTCCACTTGTAACCAAGGCTGCCGGTTCGCCTGTCACCAAGGCTGCCGGTCTGAACTGTTACGAGCGTTGCCGGTCCATACCACCCGAACCCGAGACCGAACCCGAGACCGAGACCGAACCCGAGACCGAGACCGAGACCGAACCCGAGTCCGAGTCCGAGTCCGAGTCCGAGGCCGAGACCGAACCCGAGACCGAGTCCGAGTCCGAGGCCGAACCTGAGGTTGCCCCGATTTTCTGGACAGCCCAGTTACGTGCTTCTGTGGTGGACGACTTCGCGCTCGAAGTCAACGGGGCTGAGGTAGCGGTTGTGCGAATGGCGGCGGCGCGGATTGTAAA
>JAGPCY010000008.1:0-199495 GCA_018057825.1 Kofleriaceae bacterium
TCGAGGCGCCCGGATGGCAAGGCGCGAGGAGCGGCGCACACTCTCGGTGTGAAACCGACGAGCAACGCCGCCAGCCGGGATGGATCGGCCGCGAGATCGGCTGAGTTGTTCTTTCGCGGGCCCTTACCTCCGCGCCCGCGTCACTCCGTCGTTCGCGCCAGGCAGCGCTCGAGGAGCTGCGTCAGCCCGGCCAGCACCGGCGGCGGGATCTCGTGGCCGCCGGGGAACGGTAGAAAGCCGACCTCGGCGCCGCCCGCCAAGAGAAAGTCGCGCAGCCGCTCGGCGCTGGCGAACGGTAGGAGCATGTCGCGGGTGCCGTGGCTCTGGAAGATCGTCGTGCCCGCCACCGCCGACGCCCGCGGCCCCCACACCGGCTCGGCCAGAAACGCTCCCGACAGGAGCGCCAGCCCGGCCAGCTTGTGCGGCGCGTGCAGCGCGACGTCGACCGTCAGCATCGCGCCCTGGGAGAACCCGCCGAGCACGGTCTGGTCGTCGCGCCGCCCGTGATCGCGGGCCAGGACCTCGAGGACCTCGAGCATCGCCGCCCGCGCGCGATCGAGCCCCTCGGGGATCTCGGCGGCGCGGTCGACGGTGCGCCCGGCCGCGAGCTCGCGCTCGAGCCGGGCCAGATCGATCAGCCACCAGGCCCGCCCGGCGCCGTACATCCCGCCCAGCGCGATCGGCGCCGCCGGGAACACCCAGCGCGTGCCGTCGGGCGCGTCGATCCAGTTGGCCAGCTCGACCAGGTCGTCGCCGCCGGCGCCGAAGCCGTGCATCAAGATCACCATCGGCCCGTCGCCCCCGCCGGCGCCGTCCGCGCCACCGGCCAGGACGCAGTCGAGGCTGCCGATCCGCGCGCGCTTCATCGCGGCGCCCCGAAGACTTGGGTCCACAGCGCGCCCTCGGCGACGTGGCCGACGCCCAGGTTGACGTAGTCGCCGTTCATGATGTTGCGACAGTGGCCGGGGCTGTTCATCCACTGGTCCATGGTCGCGGCTGCGGTGGTGTTGCCACCGGCGATGTTCTCGCCGGCCGCGCTCCAGGTGTAGCCGGCGCGCTCCATGCGATCCCACGGCGACTCGCCGTCGGGGTTGGTGTGATCGAAGTAGCCGCGGGTGTGCATGTCGAGGGTGTGGACCCGGGCCGCGCACCGCAGCGCCGGCGCCACGGTCAGCGGCCCCACCGGCGGCATCACCTCACCGCCGCAGGTCGCGCCGGCGGCCCGCCGCTGGTTCACGATCGCCGCGATCTCGTCTTCGAGGGAAGTGGTGGTGAAGTCGGCCACCGGCTCGCAGTAGGCGATCGCGGGCACCGAGGGATCGAACTCGCCGTCGTCGCCACCGCACGCGGCGAGGGCGACCCAGGCGAACATCCAGCGCGCGGACGACGTCATCGTCGCATTGTATCGAAGCCGACCCGGTTGCGTCGATCACCACGTTCGCGCACAGTCGCGCCGTGCCTGCGGACGACCCACGCGCGCGCCTCGTGGCCCGCCTGGCCGAGGCCGGCTACACCCCCGGCCGGCGCGATCTCCCCGGACTCATCGAGCTGGCGGTCGCCGATCTCGCCCCGGCGCCGTCGCTGCGGCGCGCCCTGGCCCGCGCCCCGGCCCCGCTGGTAGCCGCCGCGATCGCCGGCGCGTTGCCGACCGCCGCCGACGACGCCGGCGCGCGCCTGACCGCGATCCTTGGCGACGCCGCCGCGGCCGACCCCGGCCTGATCCCGACCGTCACCGCGCTCCTCGACGATCCCCGGCCGCGGATCCAGCGCGCCGCCGCCGCCGCCCTCGGCAAGCTGGGCGGCGACCTGGCCCGCGCCGCGCTGTGCGCGCGCTGGGATCGCGGCGATCGCGATCCGCCGCTCACCCGCGCGCTGGTCGACGCCCTCGGTAAGGTCGGCGGCGCTGACGCCCAGACCCGCGTGGCCGCCGCCGAGGCCGGCGACGATCGCGAGCTGGCCCGCCGCCAGGCCCGGGCCTTGCTCATCACCGAGCGCGACGCCACCACCGCGCCGTCGACGATCGCCCTCGATCGCCCACCGCCGGCGCCGGTCGTGATGATCGCCCACTGCCGGGCCGGCCTCGAGCCGCTCCTCGCCGCCGAGCTCGCCGAGGCCGACCTCACCCCGCACCGCCTCGGCCACGGCCGGGTCATGGTCGACGTCGACCTTCCGCTCGCCGCCCTCGCCACCGCCCGCACGCTCTTGACCGCGGGCGTCTGGGTGCCGCTGGCCGAGGCCAGCCCCGACGCGATCGCCACCGCCCTCGCCACCGCCGCGCCGCTCCTCGCGGCCTGGACCGACGGGCCGATCGCGTGGCGCCTCGACTTCGCGCGCGGTGGCCACCGCCGCGCCTTGACCTGGGCCACCGCCGCGGCGGTGCGCGCGCGGACGCCCGAGCTGCGCAACCAGCCGCGCGGCGCGAGCTGGGACGTGATCGTCACCGACGACGAGCGTGGCCTCGAGCTGCGCCCGCGCCTGCCCGAGCCCCGCTTCACCTGGCGAGTCACGGAGATCCCGGCCGCCTCCCACCCGACGATCGCCGCCGCGCTGGCCCGCGTCGCCGCCCCCGATCGCACCGCGACCGCGTGGGATCCCTTCGTCGGCTCGGGCGGTGAGCTGTGCGAGCTAGCCCGCCTCACCGACGGCGCGCTCTACGGCGGCGATCTCGATCCGCGCTCGCTGGCCGCCGCCGAAGCCAACCTGCGCGCCGCCGGCGCCCTCGCGCGCGCGGTCCTGCGCCAGGCCGACGCCACCGCCGAGGGGCCGCCACCGGTCGACGTCATCATCACCAACCCGCCGATGGGCATGCGCCTGCGCGGCGACGCCGGCGGCCTCCTCGAGCGGTTCGCCACCCGCGTGCCCCGCCACCTGACGCGCCGCGGCCGCCTGGTCTGGCTCACCCCGGTCGCAGCCCGCACCGGCCCGCCCCTGGCCGCCGCCGGCCTGCGCCGCACCTACGCCCGCGCCGTCGATCTCGGCGGCCACGAGGTCATGCTCGAGCGCTGGGATCGCTAGCTCAGCTCGCGACCTCAGATCGCGACCTCAGATCGCGACCTCAGACCGCCGCGCCCCACGCCGCCAGCGCCGCCCGGCACTCCTCTGCATCGGCCGCGATCGCCACCCCCGGATCGCCCCATCCGCCGGTCGCCGCCGCCGTCGCGCCGAACCAGATCGAGCGCCAGCCGACCGCGCGCGCGCCGTCGACGTCGGCCACCCGCGAGTCGCCGACGTGGACCACCGCTTCGGACCCAACCGCCCCACCCCCGACGACCTCGAGCGCCAGCGCGAAGATCCGCGGATCGGGCTTGTCGATCCCGACTCGCCCCGAGTCGATCACCGCCGCGAACTCGTCGCCCCAGCCCAGCTCGACGAACAGCTCGGCCAGCCGGCCCTCGGAGTTCGAGATCACCGCGACCGCGATCCCGGCGGCGCGCAGGTCGCGCACCAGCTCGATCATCCCGTCGACCGGCCGCCGCCACAGGTTGCGGCGCGGCTGCTCGGACCACAGCCAGGCCGCGAGGTCGTCGGCCGCCTCGGCCGCCAGCGCCCCGGCCGCGGCGTCGATCATGAGCCCGGCCATGAAGCTCTGCCACGGGCGATCGTGACCACCCGCGCGCACCGCCTGCTCGTAGCGCTGCCAGGCCGCCGGCTGCGCCGCCGCCAGGGCCGCCGGCCCGATCGTCACGCCGCGCTCGGCCAGCCGCGCCGCCAGCATCGCGTGGTCGAGCCCGATCAAGGTCTGGCCGGCGTCGAACGTGACCGCGGCGATCATGGCGCCGGCGGCGCGCCCGACGCGCCCCCACCCACCGGCCGCAGCGACCGCGCGATCACCCCCAGGCCGCCCGCGATCAAGACCAGGATCAACAGCGTGTCGAACAGCGTCATCGACCGCAGGTGGATGCGCATGTTGGCGATGATGCCAACGACGATGATCAGCAGGCCGCCGCCGGCCAGCACCCAGCCGATCTTCGACGAGCCGTTCCAGAACAGCACCCCGACCCCAGCCAGGAGCGGCAAGAGCGTCAACCCGAAGCTGCGGTCGTGGCCGGTGCCCCAGCGCCAGTAACCGCCGTGGACATCGACCTGCTGGAACAAGAGGTACAGGCCGGCGATCGCCATCGCCAGCCCGACGACGAACATGCCGAGGCCCCCACGGGTGCCCCCGACGTCGCGAACATCGTGCGCCATGCGCCGACCATACGGCAGATCCGCCGGTCGCGCTCGCGCCGCCACCAGCCGCGCCCACGCCAACGCCCGCTACAGCAGGCGGTTGCGCCGCATGAACCACAGGAGCCCGCCGACGATCGTGAGCGCCAGGCCCCAGAAGTAGATGTAGCCGAACGACCATCCCAGCTCGGGCAGCACCGAGAAGTTCATGCCGTAGACGCCGCACAAGAACGTGAGCGGCAGGAAGATCACGCTCACCACCGTCAGCTTGCTCATCACCTTGTTGGTCCGGTGCGCGACCATGGACATGTAGTTGTTGAGCGCGCCCGACAGGATGTCGCGATCGACCAGCACGTCCTGCAGGACCCGCTCGACGGTGCCGACCATGTTGGCGAGGAACGGCTGGGTCGCCTCGCTGACGAACGGCGACTTGCGGGTCGACAGGTCGGTCAAGACCGAGCGCGCCGGCAAGACGACCTTGCGCAGGTGCAGCAGATCCGAGGTCAGCTCCGACGCCAGCGGGAACACGGTCTCGTCGACCGAGCCGATCAGCTCGCGCTGGACCTGCTCGACCCGCTCCTCGAAGACCTTGTGGACCGACAGGTAGTTGTCGATCAGGTGATCCCACAGCTCGTAGAGCAAGAAGCTCGGGCTCTGGGCGAAGCGCACGAAGTCGGCGTGGTAGCCCTTCTTGACCGCGTCGAGGAACACCGCCGGCCCGCGGTGCAAGGTCAGCAAGAAGTCGGCGCCCATCACGGCGTCGACGCGCTCGAGATCGAACTTGTGCCCGACCAGGCGGCAGCCCGACAGCACCAGGTGCAGGTAGTCGTCGTAACGCGCGATCTGCGTCGCCGGCTCCCGCGACAGCGCGTCGTCGAGGATCTCGGGCGCGCACAGCGCCAGCTCGGCGATCAAGCGGCGGGCCTCGTCGGCCTGCGTGAGGTCGACGTCGATCCACACGAAGCGTCCGGCGGTCATCGCCGCGCGCGCCTCACCGAGCGGGATCACCGGATCGCGCTTGTTGGCGAAGTCGAAGGCCACGACCGAGGTGATCGGCGCGGCGGCGGCGAGGTCGGCGTCCCCCATCGCTCCGATCCTACTCCGGCGCTCGGTCGGGCGACACGATCCGGATCGGGAACGGATCGAGATCGGACGCGAGTCGCGCTACCGCCGGAGCTTGGCCGAGTAGTCCTTGATGACCTTGACCACCTTGCCCGACCCGGCCGTGACCGTGAACGACTCGTCGATCTTGTGCTGCCGGTTGACCAGCCGCACCCGGTGGACCCCGGCCGCGATCTTGATGCCCCGGTTCGGGGTCGATAGGCCGGTGCGCTTGCCGTCGAGGTAGATCTCGCACGGCGGCTTCGACCCGATCGCCAGCATCGCCGTGCCGGTCGGCGCCGCCGGCGTCCGGGGCGCGGCCGGCGGCGTCGCCCGCGCGGTCCGACGCTCGCTGCGCGCCGGGCGTGTCGTCGGGGCGGGCGCGACCGGCCGCGGTGCAGGCGCCACCTCGACCGTCGGCACGGGCACCGGCACCGGCGCCGGCGCAGCCGTCACCGTCGGCACGGGCACCGGCACCGGCTGCGGCGCAGCCGTCACCGTCGGCGCGGGCACCGGCACCGGCGCAGCCGTCGCCACCGGCGCAGCCGTCGCCCCGGCCCTGCGCTCGTCGCCGCGCGGCCACGCGATCACCGCCGTCAGCCCCATCCCCAGCACGAAGGCCGCCGCCACCCACATCCACGATCGGCGCCCGTCCGCCACCGGCGCATAGTGCCGCGCCGAACGCCGCCGCGCCGGCGCCGCCGTCTCGATCGACCCGCGCCGGTCCTCATCGATCTCCACGTCCACCGAGCCATCACCGCCGGCCCAGAACGCGGCCTCGACGCTTGGGGTCCGATCGATCGTCGCCGCCGTCGCGATCGTCGCCACCGGCGTCACCGGCGCCCTCGGCGTCTCCGCCGCTCCGGTCTCGGGCTCGAGGTCCACGTCCTCCGCGTCGATCCGATCGAACGGGCGCGTCGGCGCGTCGTGCTCGCTCACCGGCACGCGCGGCGCCGGGACCACCGCCGCGGTCGCCACCAGATCGGTCCGCGTCGACGCCGGCGCGCGGTGCCTCGGCAGCGGCGGCGGCATCGTCCCGGCCCGCGCCGGCATCGGCGGCGCGCTCGCCGCGCGGCTCGCGCTCGACGCCGGCGGCGGCGGGACCGTACCGGCGGCGCGCGTCGGGAACGGCGGCGGCAGGGTCGGGCGCCGGGGTGGCGCGAACAGCGCGTCGTCAGCGGCCAGCGGCCGCTGCTGTGCGAGATCGATGAGCTGGTTCACCGCGGTGTTGTCGGGCTTGCCTTCGGCCATGGTGCTCTCCTCGGCAGCTCCCCCCGGAGCGCGCTGGGTGTAACACCGTCGGTGCGCCCGCTGTCTCGCCCGCCGACTCGCCGCTGCTCACCAGATTGTCACCCGCGCGCCTCGCCGCCGCGCGACGCCGTAACCGAACCCACCGAACCGGTAGGCCCGCGTCGATCAGGCACCTACATGACCGCCGGTCCTACGACGCCGGCGCCGCCTGATCCAGGCCGGCCGCGTGGCGGTCGCAGCGATGGACCTCGACCGTCAGGTGCGCCAGGGGCGCCGCCTTCAGGATCGCCGCGCGGTAGTACTGGACCTCGCGCGGCGACGCGGTCACCAGCGACACGATGCAGCCGCGCCGCCCCGGCGCCAGCTCCCAGACGTGCAGGTCGGCGATGCGCACGTCGTCGATCTTCTCGAGCGTGGTCTCGATCGAGCGCGCCAGCGAGCCCGCCGGCACCACGTCGAGGAGCGGCGAGGCCGCGGTCCGGCACAGCCCCAGCGCCCACCGCCCGATCACCAGGCCACCGAGCAGCCCCACCGCCGCGTCGAGGTACCAGAGCCCGAGGTACTTCCCCGCGACCAGCGCGCCGATCGCCAGCACGCTGGTCAGCGCGTCGGCCAGCACATGTAGATACGCCGCGCGCAGGTTGTGGTCCGTCCCATTCTCCCCATGCCCATGCCCATGCCCATGCCCATGTCCGTGCCCATGCCCATGCGCATGCCCATGCCCATGCCCGTGATCATGATCGTGCTCCCCCGCTTCGCCGTGCCCGTGATCGTGCTCCCCGCCCAGGATCACCGCGCACACGAGGTTGATCACCAACCCGGCCACCGCGATCGGGATCGCCTCGCCGTAGTGCACCTCGGCGCGCTCGCTCAGCCGTAGCACCGCCTCGATCGCCATCCACCCGGCCACCAGCAACAACAACACGCCGCTCGTGAACCCGGCCAGCGCGTACACCTTGCCAGTGCCAAACGTGAACCGGTGCGACGCCGCTCGGGTCCGCGCGAACCAGTACGCCCCCAGCGCCAGCCCCAGCGCGCCCGCGTGCGACGCCATGTGCCAGCCATCCGCGGTCAGCGCCAGCGAACCCGTCAGGTGCCCCGCCACCAGCTCCGCGATCATCGTCGCCGCGGTGATCGCCACCACCCACGCCGTCCGACGCTCGCCGCGCCGCCCCGACACCGCCAGGTCGCCGTGGTGGGCGTGATCGGTCACCGGATGCGCGTCATCGCAGGCTGCCACCCCATCACTGTACCAAGTCGCGCGCGCGCCGGCGTGCCCGCCGTCCACCCGCGCTACCTTCCCGCCGTGGCCCCCCGCGCCCATCCCGTCACCATGGCGATCCGCGCCCTGCGCGCCGCCGCCGTCCCCTTCGTCCCGCACCAGTACCCGTGGGAGCCCCACGGCGGCACCGCCGCCTCGGCCCGCCACCTCAGCGTCGACGAGCACCTGGTCGTGAAGACCCTCATCTTCGAGGACGACCGCCGCCGCCCGCTGTGCGTGCTCATGCACGGTGACCGCGAGGTCTCGGCCAAGAACCTGGCCCGTCACCTCGCCGTCAAGTCGACCGCGCCGTGCGCCCCCGCGGTCGCCGACAAACACTCCGGCTACCAGGTCGGCGGCACCTCTCCCTTCGGCCTGCGCACCGCTATGCCGATCTACTGCGAGCGCACGATCGCGCCCCTACCCGTCCTCTACATCAACGGCGGCCAGCGCGGCTTCCTGGTCGCGATCAGCGGCGCCGATCTGGTCCGCGTGCTGCAACCGACCCTGGTCGACGTCGCGGTCGGCTGATCCCGCGCGCGGGCCCACCTGGACCCGCTCCGCGCCTCGACTCGGGTCGCCCCGGACCCAGGCGCCGTCGCAACCACCTGCACCGACGTGGCCCGCGCCTGGCCCACGCCTTGCCAAGACGCCTGGCGACCGCGCCCGCGCGCGGCTCGAAAGGAACCGTCCCATGCCCGTCGCTGCGCTCGTCCTCGGAATCGTCGGTCTCGTCTTCTCGCTCGTGCCGTGCCTCGGCATGTACGCCATCCCGCTCACGCTCACCGCCGCGATCCTCGGCTACGTCGGCATGAAGAAGCCCAAGGGCCGGGGCATGGCCATCGCCGGCATGGTGTGCGGCATCATCGGCACCGCGGTCGCGGGCTGGTGGATCTACGCGTACCTCACCGTCAAGGACGCCGTCGAGGACGCCGACAAGGATCTCAAGAAGGCCGAGGAGAAGCTCAAGCAGGACCTCGAGAAGGCCGCCAAGGACACCCAGCCCAACCCGTGATCGCCGTCGACGACCTCGCCCGTCGCCGCGCCGGCTACCGGCTGGCGTCGGCCATCGTCCTCGTCACGCTGCTGGCCCTCGTCGCCTGGGTCGCGGCCGGTCACGGCCTGCCGGGCGGCTCGTCGTGGCGCCGCGCCACCGGCCAGGAGGGCCCGACCGGTGGCCTCACCACCGCGATGCACGCCCTCCTGCGCGGCGACCTGGCCGCCGGCGTCGCCCGCCACCCCGCGGCCCTGCCGATCTTCCTGTTCCTCGTCGCCCAGCTCCTCTGGCGCGCCGCCCTGACCGTGCGCCCGCTCGACCCGGCCCGGGTCTGGGTCGCCGACCTGGTCGCCTCCCTGGGCCTGTTCGCCGCCGCGATCTACCTGCCGTATTGGCTCAGGTGACGCCCCGGGTAGCCGCCCCCCCGAGGTCCCGTCTACACTCGCCGGCTATGGCGACGACCTCCGACGCATCCTCCGCCGCGCCGCCGCCCAAGCGCAGCCTCGGCGATCGCGCGCTCGACACCATCGAGCGCATCGGCAACAAGCTCCCCGACCCAGCGCTCCTGTTCGTCTTCGCGCTGCTCCTGGTCTGGGTGGTCTCAGCGCTCCTCGACGGCCACGGCTTCTCCGTGCCGTCCAAGGACGGGGCCCAGGCCCGCGCCGTCGAGAGCCAGCTCTCCGGCAAGGCCATCGCGACCTTCCTGTCCGACATGGTCGGCACCTTCACCGGCTTCCACCCGCTGGGCGTCGTCCTGGTCGCGATGCTGGGCGTCGGCGTCGCCGAGCACTCCGGCTTCATCAACGCCGGCCTGAAGAAGCTGATCGCGATCACCCCGCGGTCCTTGCTCACGCCGATGTTGATCCTGGTCGCGATCGTCAGCCACACCGCCGCCGACGCCGGCTACGTCCTGGTCATCCCGCTCGGCGCCGCGATCTTCTACGCCGCCGGCCGCCATCCCCTGGCCGGCATCGCCGCCGCCTTCGCCGGCGTCTCGGGTGGCTTCAGCGCCAACCCCATCCCGTCGAGCCTCGATCCCTTGCTCCAGGGCCTGACCCAGCAGGCCAGCGCGATCCTCGACCCTAAGTACGTCGTCAACCCGCTGTGCAACTGGTTCTTCACCGGCTTCTCGACCGCGCTCATCATCGCGCTCGGCTGGTTCATCACCGACAAGATCATCGAGCCGCGCCTCAAGCGCAGCCCGGTCGACGGCGACCCCGCCGACATGCCCAAGATGGACGAGATGTCCGCCGACGAGCGCCGCGGCCTGCGCTGGGGCGGCCTGGCGATGCTGGCCGGCCTGGCGGTCCTGGTCTTCGTGGTGTGGCCCGACTCGTCGCCGATGCGCGGCGGGCCCGAGCGCGAGCTCACCCACAAAGACGCGCCGCTCATGAAGTCGATCGTCCCGCTCATCTTCCTCTTGTTCATCCTGCCCGGCATCGTCCACGGCTTCGTCGCCAAGACCTTCACCACCCACCGCGACGTCGTGAAGGCCATGGCCAAGTCGATGAGCGGCATGGGCTACTACCTGGTGATGGCGTTCTTCGCCTCGCTGTTCATCTACTCGTTCAACAAGAGCCAGCTCGGCGCGCTCCTCGCCGTCGAGGGCGCCGGCGCCCTGCGGGCCGCCAACCTGCCCGGCCCGGTCACGATCGTCGCCATCATCTTCCTCACCGCCTCGGTCAACCTGCTGATCGGCTCGGCCAGCGCCAAGTGGGCGCTCCTCGCCCCGATCTTTGTGCCCATGCTCATGCAGCTCGGCCTGTCGCCCGAGCTGACCCAGGCCGCCTACCGCGTCGGCGACTCGACCACCAACATCGTCACGCCGCTCATGCCGTACTTCCCGCTGGTCGTCGCCTTCTCGCAGCGCTACGTCAAGAAGACCGGCATCGGCACCCTCACCGCCTTGATGCTGCCGTACTCGATCACCTTCCTCATCGTCTGGACCCTCTTCCTCCTCGGCTTCTGGGGCCTCGGCCTCCCCCTCGGCATCGGCGGCGGCTTCAGCTACCCCTGACTCACGGCGGCGTCAGCCGCGAGGTGCGCTGGTCGATCTGATACTGCACCGCGGCCTGGGACTTGCGGACCAGGGCGATGCGGCGCCTGGCCTCGGCGCGCGCCTCGTCGGTCGTGGCCGCCGCCAGCTCGCCGGCGAGCTTCTTGACCTCGGCGCGCTTGGCCTCCAACTCGGCGCGATAGGCGGCGATCTCGTCCTCGAGCACGCGCCGCTCCTCCGGGCTCGGCGGCGGCGGCGCGGCCGGGTCGCGCGGGCGGGTGCGCGTCGTCGCCTCGCCGCTGCCGGCCCCGTGCGCGCCGCCCTTGTCCGACGAGCACGCCGTCGAGCCCACCATCGCCAGCGCGATCACCGCCAGCATCTTCATCGCGGTCGTCTTCGTCGCAGCCATCGCCGCCGACTATAGCGCCAGGGCCCGCCGGCGGACTCGCCGCGACCAGCGTCCTGCGACCGCGGGGGCTCGTGGTAGCGTCGCGGCGATGCGAGGTACGAAGCGCTGGATCTTCGGGGGCGTGCCAGTCGGGTTGCCAGTCGGGTTGCCGGTCGGGTTGCCGGTCGGGTTGACAGTCGGGTTGAAGCTCGCGTTGACGACCGGGCTGGCCGGCTGCGAGCGCTCGAAGGCCCCGACCGGCGAGCGCGTCGCGGCGACGCGCGACGGTGGGATCGACGCGCGCGACCTCGAGCCGACCGACCCGCCGCCGGCGCCGACGGTCAAGCCAGCGGGCAAGGGTGACTGTCAGACCGCCTACGCGCCGCGCCCGAGCCGCGACCCGAACCCGATGTGCAAGATCGACGGCGGCACCTTCGGCATGGGCGCCGACGAGGACGACCCCACCGCGACCCTGCAGGAGAAGCCTCGGCGCCGGGTGACGGTCTCGGCCTTCTACCTCGATCAGTTCGAGGTCACGAACGCCCAGATGCTCCACTTCCTCAAGGTCCACGGCAACTGGTGCGGCGGAACCCGCAAGCATCGCGATGAGTGCGTCCAGGTCGCCAGCGGCAACGCGGTGGTTCACCAGGACGATCGCGGCGGCTTCTTTCTGCGACCGGGGCACCACCTGACCGAACCGTTCGACTTCGCCTTCCATCGCGGCGCCGAGGCCTACTGTGCCTGGGCCGGCAAGCGCCTGCCCACCGAGGCCGAGTGGGAGTTCGCCGCGCGCCACGATCCCCGGTCCGGCGCCGACCTCCGCTACCCGTGGGGCGAGGTCTTCAAGCCGAACCACGCCGCCTGCGACGAGGGTGCGTGCGCCGATGGGTTCGTCGCCGTCGTGGGCGATCGTGGCACCGAGGTCACCGGCCTGGCGCCGGTGGGCACCTTCGACGGGACCGGGGGACGTGGCGATGGATCATCGCCCTGGGGCGTCCATGATCTGGCGGGCAACGCCGAAGAGCTGGTGGCCGACTTCTACGTCGAGCCCTATCCACCGTGTGGGGATTGCGTGGATCCGGTCGTGAGCAAACCCGCCGGCCCAGCCGACCATGTCGCGCGGACCTTCTTCGGCAGCGCGAAGTACGCGGTCGGCGTCCCAAGCATCACACAACGAAGCCCTTTGGGCAGCGCCGGATTTCGTTGTGCGCGTGGTCTCACGCCCGGCCCGGCGACCCCATAGGCACGCGAACGACGACGCGGACCGCCCGCCCCTCTCTCAGTTCCTGCCACACCCCCGCGGCGTTGACTACTCGCGTGCCGGGTGCGACAGACAGGATCTTCAGATCGACCGCGACGCGGTAGTCACTGACGGTAGTCTCCAAGATCTCGGGCCCCCCGATCACGAACTGCCCCACCCCATCGACGCTGATCTGCGGTGACGTGATCGTCACCTGGCCATCCACGACCCGGACCGCCCCGCGCAGGGCGGCGTCGAGATCGCCAGTCACCCGACGGGTCTGGCCGTCGTTCGGATCGAAGACGAAGGTCTGCGAATGCTGCGCGACGCGCTCGAAGCCGCCGCGGTCGACCGCGCGAAAGGCGAAGTACTCGAACGTGTAGGGCACCTTTCCGTCGGCCGGCGCGCCGATGATCAACTCGACCCAGCGCAGGTAGATCGTCTCCCCGACCGAGCTGGCCTGGACCAGCGGCGCCGCGGCCAGCCGCGCGACGAAGGAGGCGTAGGTCTTCGACGGGCGCAAGGCTCGGCCGTCCCAGGTGACCATGGCCTGGGCCTGGCTCGAGCTGAGGCTCCACAGCGCGCGGTCGTCGATGGTACGCGGGGCGCGCGGGGCGACGATGCCGCCAACGCCGCCCGGACGAGCGGGGCGGGCCGGCACCGGTGGCCGCTTGGCCTTGCGACGCGCGGGCTTCTTCGATGGCTTCTTTGCCGTCGGCGCGGGCGCGGGCGCGGGCGCGGGCGCGGACCCGGCCGCGGGCTCGGACGACGGCCCAGGCTCGGACGAGGTCGACGGCGCAGGCGCGGACCCAGGCGACAGCGTCGGCGACGCCGGGCCGTCTTGGGGCGCGGGCTGTCCGGTGGCTTCCCCGGTCGGCTCGCCGCTCGAGGTCGGCGCGATGGTCGCGTCCGCCCCCGTCCCTCCGTCGGCAGGCGCCGTCGGCACCGGCACATCCACGGGCGCCGTCACCTCACCCGCGCCGCCGGAGGAATCCCCGTCTCGCTTCGAACCGCTTCCGCCCCCGGGCTCCTTCGACTCCTTCGCCGCGCCGGGCTCCTTCGCCTCCTTCGCCGCGCCGGGCTCCTTCGCCTCCTTCGCCGCGCCGGGGTCCTTCGACTCCTTCGCCGCGCCGGGGTCCTTCGACTCCTTCGCCGCGCCAGTGTCGGCGGGCGCAGGCGGCACGGGCGCGTCCGGCGTCGGCGGCGCGTCCGGCCGTGGCCCCGCATCCGGGGGTGCATCAGGCGCCACCGATGCGTCCTCATCATCGGTGTCCACATCGGTGTCCACATCGGTGTCCACATCGCCATCCGCGTCGTCGACACCACCGTCCCCGCCATCCCCGCCATCGACCGCATCATCGCCGTTGACGTCGAGCCCAACGTCGGCCGCGTCGTCAGCTCCACCATCCACCGACCCACCATCCACCGACCCACCATCCACCGACCCACCATCCACCGACCCGCCATCCACCGACCCGCCATCCACCCCATCGGCGCCGCCGTCCCTCTTGCCCCCCTCGCGGCGCGCCCCCTCCTCGCCGCCCTCGCTCGGCCGATCCGCGTTCCCCTTGCCCATGCCCTTGCGCCCGCCGCCCCACAGTCGCCACAACCCGCGGCCGATGTCGTAGAGATCCGACACCGTCGAGACCCATCCGATGATCGGCAGCGCCTTGAACGCCAGCTTCGCCGCCCGCGACGCCAGGGCCTTGCTCATCCCCTTGGCCACCGCGCGCCCGATGCGCGTCTTCACCCCGCCGCGCGCGACCTCGAAGCTCTTGCGCAGCTTGCGCGCGCGCTGCTCGAGCTGCTCGAGGCGCCGCCCCAGCTTGCCGACCTCATCCCGCTGGGCCTTCAAGCGCTTCTCCGCCTCGCGCATCGCCTCTTGATGCGCCTTGCGCGCGGGACCGGGCTTGGCGCGCTTGGCCGCTCGCCGGTGCTCCGCGACCTCGCGCTCGGTGGCCTGATAGCCGCGCTTGCGCTCGTCGAGGCGCTCGAGCACCTCGTCCTGCTCGTCGAGCGTCTGGTGCAACTCGCCGCGCAGCTTCTCGACCGGCGCCAGCTCCTTCGCGACCTTGGCCAGCACATCCGCCGACAACGCGAGCTCACCCTGCAGCTTGACCTCGGCCACCATCGGCGGCGGGAACAGATCGCGCAGCCATGGCAGGTCGGTCCCCGTCGCCACCACCGCGAGCTTCATCACCTTGACGTCGAGCGGCCGACTGGTCGACAGCGACGCCTCGAGCCCGGTCACCTTGATCGACAGCTTGAGCCCGTCGAAGACCTTGATCGCGCCCTCGCTGCTCAGCACCTCGGTCTTGAGCGCCAGCGCCTTGTCACTCATCCGCGCCTGGAGCGTCGAGTCGAGGACCGTCTGCTTCACGTTGACGCGATCGCCCGCGTCTCCCTGCACCAGCGCGGTCCGCCGCTGCCGCTTCACCTTCACCGACCACTTCCCGTTGGCCCAGAGCTGTCCGTTCCACTCGTACGCGAGCGACGGCGGCGCCACGTCGACGTCGTCGTCGGCCGCCGCCCGCGTCAGGTCGAGGCCCAGCCGCGGCGCCTCCAGTCGGCTGCCCCGCGCCGCCGCCGCCGCCAACGCGTCCGCCTCGGCCTCGGCCTCAGCCCGCGCCCCGCTCATCGGCAGGCGCGCCTGGGCCAGGTGCACGACCTCGTGGAGCGCGATCCGCCGCCCGACCTCGGTCGCGACGTCGACCTCGGGATGCACATGGACCGCGTCACCCAGCGCCAGGCCGCGGGTCGTCGCGCGATGCCCCTCGGTCGCCGCGCGCCCGGCCTCGCCGACATGGACCACAGGCGTCACGCCGAGCGCGCGCGCCGCGTCCTCGATCACCCCCCGCGTCGCCTCGGCCCGCGCCGCGACCGGATCGAGGAAGTCGAACGCCACGTCCCATGCGCTCCGGCCTCCGGTGTCCGCCGAGTCCCCCGAGCTCCCCGAGCTCCCCGAGCCTCCCGCGGCCTCGCCGTCCCTCGAGCCCGTCGCGTCGCCCGCCCCCGCCGTCACCCCCACCGCGGCCGCGCCCGCCATCCCCTGCGGCACCCAGCCCTCGGCCCGCCGGATCCGCTGCGTCAACGACCGCTTGCCCGGCGCGATCACCCGCCGCGGCACCACCTGCTCACTCTCGTCCTCGCGATCCACCGCGAACGCCAGCGCGCGCTCCATCCAGCCCTTGGGCTCGTTCATGCCGGCCTTATCGACCGCCCCTCGCGCCGGTTGCGTCGCGCCCGCAGGATCTCGTCCCACCCGCATCCCCGGCCCACCCCGGCGAAACCGCCAGGCGCCCACCCACCCGACCACCGATCGTCGTAACATCCCGATCCGGGAAACCCGGGATGCCCGCGTCACCGCCCACGCCCCGCTCCGCGAACTTCGCGTTCCTCGTCGTCCACGATCCGCTCCTGGATCACCTGGGCGCCCTGGCCGAGCGTTACTTCGCCGACGATCCCTCGACCGCGCTGTTCAAGCTCCGGCAGTTCGGCGAGGTCCTGGCGCAACGGCTCGCCGCCACGGCCGGCCTGTACACCACCAGCGCCGAGAAGCAGCACGACCTGCTCCTGCGCCTGCGCGACGCCGGCCTCCTGCCCCCGCAGATCAGCGATCTGTTCCACGCCCTGCGCAAGGTCGGCAACGACGCCACCCACGACCTGCGCGGCGATCACCGCGAGGCCCTGCACCAGCTCCGCATGGCGCGGCAGCTCGGGCTGTGGTTCCACCGCGTCTTCAAGGACAAGACCTTCGAGCCCGGCCCCTTCGTGCCGCCGCCTGATCCCAAGGCCGAGAGCGCCGCGCTGGCCGCCGAGCTCAAGCGCCTGCGCGAGGAGCTGACCGCCCAGCGGTCGAAGGCCGACGCCGCCCGCGCGGACGCCGAGGCCGCCGCAGCCGAGCGCCTGACCGCCGCCGAGCGAGCCCAGCGCGACGCCGAGGAGCGCGCGATCTTGACCGCGCTCCTCGAGCAGGCCGATCGCGATCACGCCGCCCTCGCCACCCAGCTCGCCCAGCTCCAGGCCGCTGCCGCCGCCGCCCCGCCGCCGGCCCAGGCCGCCGCCGTCGCCACGCTCGCCGATCACGCCACCGCCGCCGCCGCGTCCCTCGCGCTCACCGAGGCCGACACCCGCCGCCTGATCGACGCCCAGCTCCGCGCCGCCGGCTGGGAGGTCGACTCGGTCGAGCTGACCTACGGCAAGGGCGCCCGCCCCCAGAAGGGCAAGCACCTCGCGATCGCCGAGTGGCCCACCGCCCACGGCCCCGCCGACTACGCGCTGTTCGTCGGCCTCATGCCGGTCGGCGTCGTCGAGGCCAAGCGCCAGGCCAAAGACGTCGCCGCGACCCTCGAGCAGTCCCGCCGCTACAGCCGCGGCTACACCGTCGCCGCCGATCAGGTCTCGCCCGGCGGCCCGTGGGGCCCCTTCGCCCTCCCGTTCCTGTTCGCCACCAACGGCCGGCCGTTCCTCCGCCAGCTCAAGGATCAGAGCGGCATCTGGTTCTTCGACGCCCGCACGCCCACCGTCGCCGCCCGCCCCCTCGAGGGTTGGTACACCCCCGACGGCCTGGCCGCGCTGCTCAAGCAGGACCACGAGCGCGCCCACGCCCAGCTCCAGGTCGAGCCCACCGCGTACCTCGGCCTGCGCGACTACCAGCTCGCCGCCATCCGCGCCGTCGAGGCCGCCATCGAGCGCGGCCAGCGCGCGTGCTTGGTCGCCATGGCCACCGGCACCGGCAAGACCCGCACCTGCATCGGCCTGACCTACCGCCTGCTCAAGACCCGCCGGTTTCGTCGCGTCCTCTTCCTCGTCGACCGCAGCGCGCTCGGCGACCAGACCGCCAACGCCTACAAGGACACCCGCCTCGAGAGCCTCCAGACCTTCGCCGACATCTTCGGCATGAAGGAGCTCGCCGACCCGAAGCCCGACGCCGACACCAAGCTCCACATCGCCACCATCCAGGGCCTGGTCAAGCGCGTCCTCTACCCGACCGACGAGGCCGACGTCCCCCCGATCGATCAGTACGACTGCGTCGTCGTCGACGAGTGCCACCGCGGCTACCTGCTCGATCGCGAGCTAGGCGACGCCGAGCTGACCTTCCGCGATCAGCGCGACTACCTCTCCACCTACCGCCGCGTCCTCGATCATTTCGACGCCGTCAAGATCGGCCTGACCGCGACGCCGGCGCTCCACACCACGGAAATCTTCGGGCGGCCGGTCTTCCAGTACAGCTACCCCGAGGCCGTCCTCGACGGCGTCCTCATCGATCACGAGCCGCCGCTGCAGATCGTCACCAAGCTCGCCGCCGAGGGCATGCGCTGGCAGGCCGGCGAGGAGATGGCGATCTACAAGCCGGCCGTCGGCGCGATCGACACCGTCACCCTGGCCGACGAGGTCAACCTCGAGATCGACAGCTACAACCGGCGCGTCATCACCGAGAACTTCAACCGGGTCGTGTGTACCGAGCTGGCCCGCCACATCGATCCCAGCCTGCCCGGCAAGACCGTCATCTTCTGCGCCACCGACGCCCACGCCGACATGGTGGTGCGGCTCCTCAAGGACGCCCTGGCCGCGCAGTACGGCGAGGTCGAAGACGCCGCGGTCCTGAAGATCACCGGCGCCGCCGACCAGCCGCGGCTGCTCATCCGCCGCTTCAAGAACGAGCGCCTGCCGTCGATCGCCGTCACCGTCGACCTGCTCACCACCGGCCTCGACGTCCCGGCCATCAGCAACATCGTCTTCCTGCGGCGGGTGCGGAGCCGCATCCTGTACGAGCAGATGATGGGCCGCGCGACCCGGCGCTGCGACGAGATCGGCAAGGAGGTCTTCCGCATCTTCGACGCCGTCGACCTGTACGCCGCCCTCGAGCCGGTCAACACGATGAAGCCGGTCGTCGCCGACCCGACCACGACCTTCGCCCAGCTCGCCGGCGACCTCGCGACCGCGCCCACCGCGGCCGCGCGCCAGGCCGTCCTCGATCAACTCGTCGCCAAGCTCGGCCGCAAGCGCCACCGCCTGACCGGCGCCGCCCTCGAGCAGTTCGAGGCGGTCGCCGGCCTGACGCCCCAGGCCCTCCACGCCACGCTGCGCGCCGCCACCCCGGCCGACGCCCTCGCCTGGCTCACCGCCCACCCCCAGGTGATCGCGCTCCTCGATCGCTCGACCGGCGGCGACCCCGGCCTCATCATCTCCGAGCACCCCGACCAGCTCCTCCGCGTCGAGCACGGCTACGGCAGCGGCCAGCAGCCCGCCGACTACCTCGACAGCTTCACCAGCTTCGTCCGCGCCAACCTGAACCGGATCCCGGCGCTCCTGGTCGTCACCCAGCGCCCCCGCGAGCTGACCCGCGCGCAGTTGAAGGAGCTGGGCCTGGCCCTCGACGCCGCCGGCTACTCCGAGGCCGCCCTGCGCACCGCCTGGCGCGACGCCACCAACCAGGACATCGCCGCGTCGATCATCGGCTTCATCCGCCAGGCCGCCCTGGGCGACGCCCTCATCCCCTACGCCGAGCGGGTCGACCGCGCCGTCAAGACCATCCTCGCCCGCCAGGCCTGGACCGATCCCCAGCGCAAGTGGCTCGCGCGCATCGCCGACCAGCTCAAGGTCGCCCACGTCGTCGACCCCGCCGCCCTCGACCTGGGCAGCTTCAAGAGCGACGGCGGCTGGAAGCGCGCCGACAAGATCTTCGACGGCAAGCTGGCCGCGGTGCTGGGCGACCTGCACGACGCCCTGTGGCAAGCTGCCCGCTGATCTATGAGCACCCAGGACATCGTCGCCAAGCTGTGGCGCCTGTGCGACGTCCTCCGCGACGACGGCATCACCTACCACCAGTACGTCACCGAGCTGACGTACCTCTTGTTCCTCAAGATGGCCAAGGAGACCGGGGCCGAGCGGCAGCTCCCCGCCGGCTACCGCTGGGACGACCTCGAGCGCGAGGAAGGCGTCGCGCAGCTCACCTTCTACCGCGCGCTGCTCCTGCACCTGGGCACCAAGGCCGACCCGCGGGTCCAGGCCATCTACGCCAACGCCTCGACCTCGCTCAAGCAGCCCAAGCACCTGGCCAAGCTCGTCGAGGATCTCGACGGCCTCGACTGGTACGAGGCCAAGGAAGAGGGCCTGGGCAACCTCTACGAGGGCCTCCTCGAGAAGAACGCCAACGAGAAGAAGTCCGGCGCCGGCCAGTACTTCACCCCGCGCCCGCTCATCGACAGCATGGTCCGCCTGGTCAAGCCCCAGCCCGGCGAGCTGGTGCAAGATCCCGCCGCCGGCACCTGCGGGTTCCTCATCGCCGCGGACCGCTACATCAAGGACGCCACCAACCGCCTCGACACCCTGCCGGTGCGGCTCCAGGACTTTCAGAAGTACAAGGCGTTCTACGGCGTCGAGCTGGTCCACGACACCCACCGTCTCGCGCTCATGAACCTGATGCTCCACGACATCGAGGGCGAGCTGGCCATCGGCGACTCGATGTCCGAGCTGGGCAAGCACCTGCCCAAGGCCGACGTCATCCTCACCAACCCGCCGTTTGGCACCAAGAAGGGCGGCGGCCTGCCGAGCCGCGACGACTTCACCTACCCGACCTCGAACAAGCAGCTCGCGTTCCTGCAGCACATCTACCGCGGCCTCAAGCCCGGGGGCCGCGCCGCCGTCGTCCTGCCCGACAACGTGCTGTTCGAGGACAACGTCGGCGCCCAGATCCGCGCCGACCTGATGGACAAGTGCGACCTGCACACCATCCTGCGGTTGCCCACCGGCATCTTCTACGCCCAGGGCGTGAAGACCAACGTGCTGTTCTTCACCCGCGGGGCCAAGGACACCGGCAACACCAAGGCCGTGTGGATCTACGACATGCGGACGAACGCGCCCGCGTTCGGCAAGCGCACGCAGCTCGGCCGCGAGCACTTCGAGGACTTCGAGAAGGCGTTCGGCGACGATCCGCTCGGCAAGAGCAAGCGCAAGGACACCGGCGAGGACGGCCGCTGGCGCCGGTTCACGCGCGAGGACATCGCCAAGCGCGGCGAGAACCTCGACCTGACCTGGCTCAAGGAGGACGGCCACACCAGCGCCGACGACCTCCCCGAGCCCGAGGAGCTTGCGGCGGAGATCATGGAGAAGCTGCAGACGGCGATGGCGGAGATGGAGGCGCTGACGAAGGCGCTTGGCGGCGAGACGCGATGACGCCCCATCGCCCCGGATGGGCCGTAGCCCCCCTCGCATCGGTGGTCGCCGAGGACGGAGAGTTCTGCGATGGTGACTGGATCGAAAGCAAAGATCAGGATCCCCTCGGTGAGATTCGACTGCTACAACTCGCCGACATCGGCGACGGCACCTTCCTGGACAGGTCGAATCGATACGTGAATCAAGCCACTTTCGAACGCCTTCGCTGCACCGAAGCGCTGGAGGGAGACGTACTTATCGCCCGCATGCCGGACCCTCTTGGTCGCGCATGTCAAATGCCGGGCCAACCAAGTCGGTGCATTACGGTTGTCGACGTCGCCATCCTCCGCCCCGGTTCGAGTTCAGTCGATCCCCGATGGCTCACCCATTGCATCAACTCGCCAGCGATTCGAAGGTCCATCCAACTCCTCGCATCGGGCACCACTCGTCAGCGAATCTCGCGGGGCAATCTCGCACAGATCGACATCCCCATCCCGCCAAAGCACGAGCAACGGCGCATTGTTGCGGCTGTCGACAACCTCCAGGCGTACCGTCGGCGAGCGAGAGAATCGCTGGAAGCCGTCCCGCCGCTCCTCGACAAGCTACGCCAGTCCATCCTCGCCGCCGCCTTCCGCGGCGACCTCACCGCCGACTGGCGCGCCAAGAACCCAGACGTCGAGCCCGCCGACCAGCTCCTCGCCCGCACACCGCCACCAACCGGCAAGTCCACAGGACGCGACGCGGCGATCACGGTCCGGCAGGGCCGCGCCGCGATCGGGGTTGGCGCGCAAGACCGAAAGTTACCATCGGGCTGGGCCTGGGTTGACATCTCTCGTGTCGCGAAGCTCGAAAGTGGACACACGCCAAGCCGCGCTCACTCCGACTACTGGGACGGCGGCGTACCTTGGATCGGGATCAAGGATGCCCGGGAGCACCACGGGCAGACGATCGTCACGACCTTCCAGACCGTCAGCCAACTCGGCCTCGAGAACTCGGCTGCCCGCCTACTGCCGGCCGGCACGGTTTGTCTCTCGCGAACAGCATCCGTCGGCTACGTGACGATGATGGGGCGCCCCATGGCGACGAGCCAGGACTTCGCCAACTGGATCTGTACGCCGGCGCTCCTGCCCGAGTACCTCATGTTCGCCCTCCTGGCCGAGGGCGACCACCTCCTGACTTTCGGCGAAGGCAGCACGCACACGACCATCTACTACCCGGCACTCAAGGCCTTGCAGCTTGCGCTTCCACCGTTGGCCGAGCAAGCGGCTGTAGTGGCCAGCGTCAAGTCCAAGCTATCAGCCGTGACCCGACTCGAAGTCGTCGCGATCGAGTTGAACGAACGTGCGGATCAGCTTGATCCCGCTATCCTCGCCAAGGCCTTCCGCGGCGAGCTCGTCCCCCAGGATCCCAACGACGAGCCGGCCTCCGTCCTCCTCGAGCGCATCCGCGCCGCGCGCGCCGAGACCCCGCCCCCACGCCGAGGCCGCACCACCGTCACCGACGACGCCCCTGCCCCGTCGTCGCCCGCCCCCCGCGTACCTCGCCCGCGCGCTCCCGCCGCGCCGCCGCCCACCCTCGCCGCCGCCGAGCCCGGCCCCACGTACCAGCCCCGGGCCACCCCCGCCGCGCCCCTCGCCGCCGCCGACCTCGTCGATCGCGTCGCCCCCGCGCTGTGGCGCCGCGGCCCTCTCGACAAAGACGACGCCATCCGCGCCGTCGCCGACCACCTCCGCGCCGCCGGCCAGGTCGACTTCCAGCGCCTCCGCTCCGACGGCCCGCTCTACACCCAGCTCGCCGCCGCCCTCGACCTCGCCGTCAAGGCCGGCCACCTCGATCGCCCGCGCCGCGGCACCGTCCGCGCCTGCCGCCCGGATCCCGCCGACTACACCCCCGACGACTGGCGCGCCGCCCTCCTCGCCGTCCTCACCCCCACCCCCACCGATCGCGACCACGCCCTCCGCGCCGCCGCCGACTGGGCCCGCGACACCTGCGGCCTCGCCTTCGAGCGCCTCCGCTCCGACGGCCACATCCTCACCGCCCTCCGCTCCGCCCTCAACAGCGCCATCCGCCGCGGCGAGGTCGTGCGCCACGGCGCCGATCGCCTCGCCCGCGCCCCCGCCCCGCCCACCGAGGGCCAGCTCTCGTTCGCCGACCTGTCGCCCAACGATCGCGGGGAGCCGCGGTGAGCCCTCCCTCCCGGAAGCTGCCGGCCTGGCCCTCTCCTGTCCGCAAAGGCGCGACCACGCCCACCACGTCGGCCGCGCCCGTGTCGCTGACGCCGATCCCCGCCGGCTACCGGGCGTGGCTGGCGGCGCTGAAGGCCGACATCCGCGGCCGGACGCGACGATTGTGCCGCAACCTGCTGCACAATTGCCCTGGTTCCACCTGTGCACGCTGCTCGACAAGGTCACGCTCCGCGAGCCCCGCGCGTGGTACCTGGCCAACGCGGTCAAGCACGGCTGGTCGCGCAACGTCCTGGTCATGCAGACCGAGACGCAGGCGCACGCGCGGAGCGGGCGCGCGACCACCAACTTCCACACCAGCCTGCCGGCGCCGCAGTCCAACCTGGGCGCGCGCCGCCGAGCTGCCGCAAGACAGCCACGGCTGTCGGATCATTGCCCCGCGGCGAGTCGATCATGGCGATCACCCCTGAGGGCTGCGCCTACGAGCTGGGAGCGTCGCCACTGATTGGAATGCGGCGCGCGATGACGACTGATGCGTCGCCGGTCGCCCGCCGTCGGTGGATCCGCAGCACGGGCGTTCGCCCCTTTTGTCCCAGATCACGTCGTGCGCCGAACCGGCTTGCCGGGTACAGCATTGAAGCATAAGGTCCACGCCATGATCGGAATTGGTCCGGGCGCCGGTGGGGACAGGAGGCGATTCTGGCTGGTGCTCGCCATTGTGGGGCTGTGGGGCGGGTGTCGCCCACCGCCGCTGGCGCCGTTGCCGCGCATGGGCACCTGCAGCGCGCCGCTCGAGCCGCCGCCGCTTGGCGCGTGGACCGCGGGGCCGTCCGCTCCGACGCGACGCACCGGCGGTCTCATGATGACGCTGACGGGTGGTCGTGTGCTGTTCGCGGGAGGCCGGGTCGGTGGCGGAGACGCGCCCTGTGTCACCGACGTCGAGCTGTTCGAGCCCGCGACCATGGCGTGGCGCAGGCTCACGCCGCTGCCGATCGCGATGTGCAGCGGCGATGGCGTCGAGCTCGACGACGGCCGCGTCTTCGTCGGCATCCAAGTCCCTGGGCCGCCCAGCAACTGGCGATACGGCGAGGCCATCTTCCTAGTCTACGAGCCGTCGACCACTCTGTGGACTGAAGTGGCGCACGTCCCGGCGCCGTTCAACTTGCAGCGCGTTCTGCCACTTGGCGGAAACGAAGTCTTCTTGGCTGGGTTCGACCATGACAGCCTCATCAGTGCGTTCACATGGTCATCGAATGGACTCACGATATCTTTCCCTCCGCCACGAACGCCGTACTACGGGGTCCGCGGGGTGCTCACCTCACGCGACCGCACAGTCACCTGGTTCCTAGACGACACATCAGTGCTGCGGTCTCCGGCCCCGGACCTCGCGCCCGTCGTGATCGCTGCCGCGCGACCGCGAGAGTCGCTCGAATACGCCATTGTGGCCGCGCAACACGTCATTGCGAGGTCTGCAAAGGGATGGCTAATCTGGCCCCCCTCCTCCTCGATGTGGCGCGAGATTGTGCCGCCGCCGGAACACGACCGAACAGGCGGGCTACGCGCGACGCTGGTGGAAGGTGACCGCGTCGACCGCGTCTTCATCGCGCGTCCGAACCGCTCCAGCACCAGCGCAAGCATCTTGTCGATACCCTCCGAGACGTGGCAGCGCATCGCGAGCCCTCACGACGTCGACCGGCACTTCGCGGCACTCCCGGACGGCCGCATCCTCGCCGTCGACGCGACCGGACGCACCACGCTCTGGAGCGCCGCCGCCACGATGGACCTCAGCTGGCATCGGCTCGCCGCGGTTCCGCAGGTCTTGCGTGGCGCGTCGGTGACGCCACTCGCCGACGGCCGCGTGCTCGTGGCTGGCGGCAACGTCGGCGACTATCAGACGTCGTCGCGCGCGATCGTCGTCGATCCGTTGACCGGCGCCTGGTCCGAGACCGGCGCGATGTCGACGCCGCGGATCCATCACACCGCGACGCTCCTCGCCGACGGCCGCGTGCTGGTGGCCGGCGGCACGGACCACAACCGCATCGTCGACGTCACCTACTGGCGCTCGATGACGATGCCGCGCCCGTCGGACTACGACGAGGGCCTCATCGACCACGAGACGCTCGAAGTCTGGGACCCCAGGACGGGCGCCTGGAGCGCCGCGGGCCGTTTCCCGGTGCCGCTCACCGAGCAGTCGGCGGTCGTGCTCCGGGACGGCCGCGTCGCCTTCCTCGGCGGCAACGCGAGCCGACGAGTTCCCAAGCGGATGGCAGGCGGCCACTGGAGTCTCCGCTACGCCATGTGGAAGTTTAGCGGCGCGATGGTCTGGGATCCAGCCACCGAGCGCGTGACCGACATCGACGCGACGCCGCGCCGCGATCATGTCGGCGCGCTGGTCCTGCAGGATGGCCGAGTACTCGCGCTCGGCGGCGTTCCGGAAGGCAACGAGCCGGCGCCGCTCGACCTGCTCCAGGCGCTCGACCCGCGGACAAACGGCTTTGCCACGGTGGGCACGCTCCGCGTCTCGCGGGCATCGCCGCTCGCGGTTCAACTCGCCGACGGCACCGTGCTGATCGCTGGCGGCGCGGCGGGCGCCGGTGCCGCGCCGCGACGCGCCGGCCTGCCCATCGAGGCCTGGGCGCCGACCGGGACGTCGGCCCCGGCGCTGCCCGAGTTCGACGCCCCGCGCGACCCACAAGCCGCCCGTGTGCTCGCCGACGGCCACGTCGCGATCGCTGCGTGCGACCGCACGATCCTCTGGAATCCCGCGACCGCCTCGTGGGCGCGCGCCGACGACCTGCCGCCCGACAGCGCCGGCTGCCGGATCGTCGCGCGGGGGGAGTCGTTCCTCGCGATCACCCCGGAGGGTTGCGCCTACGAGCTGGGAGCGTCCAAGCGATGAGCGTCGATATCGCGAGCCTGCCGCTTGTCCTCGCAGGCCCGATCCTACGACGGGTCACCAACGTCGAAGTCAATGTCTGGATTGCTATGCGCGATGCGCGCGACGTCACCCTTCAACTTTTTGAGGCTTCGACATCCACACCGGCAGGGACAGCCACCGCCTCATCGCAGCGAGTCGGCGACCATCTCCACGTTGCGCTCGTGACTCTGTCCGACGTCTCGCTGACGAGTAGCGATCCGTCAGCGCCACGAACACCTCGATGTTGGGGGCCGCTCCACGACCACGACGTGGTCCGACAACCTGTTGGAGAATTGCCCAGCCCTGCAGGTCAGTTCGGCGCGCCGACCAACGTTCTGCTCGATCTGAGCCGCTTGCGCGTCGTTCGCCTTCCCCGCCGCGAAGATCTGGTCCCCGCTGCGAGATCAGTGCGGACGCCAAAGGGCGCCGCCTGATGCGGCTTCATCGTCGGACGCTCCGGCGTACCTCTAGCCGGCGCGCTGTCATCGGCACACCCCTCGCTTGCGCTCAAGGGTACGCTGACTTCTTCACGGCGAAGACGACCCTCTTCCCGGGGAACTCAGTACAGCACCAGACGTTGTCCGAGGTCTTCGCCGCATAGATCGCCTCGGCCCCGATCGGCCAATCAGCTTTCTCTAGCGTCTTTCTTGGCTTTGCAGGATCCGAGATGTCGAAGATGTCCAACTCACCTCGATTGCTCCGCCCATGACTCCGGCTGACCCACAGGGACTTGCCCACCCTCGTGACGCCCTGCGCTTTCTCGCCAAGCATTCGATTCTTGATGACCCCGGTGAGGCCAGGCGGCGTCGTCCCTCCCTTGAGAACGGCGTCGGCATCGACGATATCACGCGGTTGCCACCAGACAACTGAGGGCGGCGTATGGTAATGTTTGTAGTAGAAGCCGCAGGTGATCAAGGACGGCGACGACGGATTCGTCCAGTCCATGGACATCGACGACAAGATCGCAGGCGAGACACGCCGCGCGGCGCGCTGGATCAGGATGTAGCGATAGTCGTACGCGTAGTACGTGCCAGCCGAGGTGAGCTCGCAGCGCAACTTCGTACCGTCGGCCGCCGCGGGGATGAGCCTGTTGAGGTCGAAGGTTCGGATCAGATCGTTGGCGGAGTCGGCGACGAAGAGCGTCGTGCCGTGCACCGCGATCCCACCGGCGTGCACGGACTTCCCCTTGGAGTCCACAATCGGCCGGATCGACGCGCCGTCCTTCTCGACGAGGAGCACATGCCGATACCAGATATCGCCCATATCCGTCACGTCGACCAGCGACACCCGCACCCCCTTAAACCCCTTCCCATCCTTATCCTTGTCCTTGTTCGCGTGATACCAGCTCACCAACAAGAACTTTCGAGACTCGTCAGCATTCGTGATGCCGGCGATCCCCTGCGGGTACCACTCGAACGTCTCGTAGTCGCCATCGTTCCAGCGAAACCCGGTATGAGGCTTCGCGACGAAGTACGGCTTGACTTTCAGCTCAGCGTCGCTGACGTGCTGCCCCTTCCGGTTAAGGCCATGCAACTCGTCACGCTTGACAAGGCTGTCCCAGGTCTTCATGTGCTTCCTCCGCAGGTGAAGGTTTCGTATCGCGCGCCGCTCGCGTCGACGCACAGAGCCAGGTGTTCATCTAGCAGCGAGCCGACAGGCGACGCCGGCACCCCACGCCCCACGGGGTGCTCCTCAGCCTGATCACGAAGGCTGAGGGCGCGAGCGGCCGTTTCGGTCGGGATGGGTGAGGGAGAAGAAGGCAGCCCCCTCGGAAAAGTTGCGCACTTTGTCCGAGGAGGCTGGTCTCGGTGGCCCATTACCTCCGACCGAGGCGAGCCGCTTGTCCCATGACCTGATCTTCGACCGCAACTTCTTTGACGTCCTCGACCAGGAGGACGAGCGGGTGGCCGCCGCCGTGCAGGCGGCGGGGTGCCCGGTCTGCGCGGGCCGGCTGGATCAGGCGCGGTATCCGCGGAAGCCGCGCGGTGGCGACCTCGCGCTAGCCGGCGAGGCGTTGGCGTGGCGGCGGAGCTGGTGCTGTGCGCGCGAGGGCTGCCGGAAGCGCGTGACGCCGCCGTCGCTGGTGTTCCTCGGGCGGCGCGTCTACCTGGCGATCACGGTGGTCGTCGCGGCGTGGCGGGACCTGGTCGCCCTGACCGCGCCACCGCGACGGACGGTCCGCCGGTGGCAGGCGTGGTTCGCAACGCTGGCCCTGGGCACGCGCTGGTTTGAGGAGGTGCGTGGTCGGCTGGCGCCGCCGTGGCAGCCAGGCGAGTCGTTGCCGGCGGCATTGGTCGCGCGGGTGCTGCCGGGCCGGACGCCGGCCGCGGCGCTGATCGCGACGCTGCGCCTGCTGGCCCCGCGGCACCACGCCACGCCGCGCTGACCACGATCATCGAGGGCCGGAGGTCGACCCGCAGAGCTTGGCGCGCTCGTCACGTAGAGGTGGCCGCGGCACCGCCGTAGGGTGCCGCGGAACACGATCGCCCTGACGAGGAACGTCGGGGCACACGGGAGGAGTCTGCACATGACCACGAGCACGCCTCGCGACGCGTCGGTGACGCGGCGTTGGGCCCGACTACGCTTCTCGATCATCGGGCCGCTGCTGGCGGCCCCCGCCGAACACGGCGAGCTAGGCGCGCGCATCGCTGAGCTGGCGAGCAAGGCCTACGAGCACCCGACGACCGGCGAGGTGATCCGCTTCGGCGCGTCGACGATCGAGCGCTGGTACTACGCCGCGCGCGACGCCGCCGATCCGGTCATCGCGCTGGCGCGGAAGGTGCCGTCGCACGCCGGGACGTTCGCGGCGATGCCGGCACGGCTGGCCGCGGCGCTCGCGACGCAGTACCAGGCGCACCCGGGGTGGAGCTACCAGCTGCACCACGACAACCTGCTCGCGGTCGTGCGGGAGCAGCCGGCGCTGGGCCCACCACCGAGCTACCCGACGACGCGGCGGTTCATGCGCCATCAGGGCTGGCTCCGTCATCGCAAGAAGCGTCGGCTCGAGGCCGATCGCGACGCCGCGCGCGAGGCCCGCGAGACGCGCAGCTTCGAGGTCAGCCACGTCCACGCGCTGTGGCACCTCGACTTCCACCAGGGCTCGCGCAAGGTGCTGACGCCGGCCGGCGCGTGGCAGCACCCGCAGCTGCTCGGCGTCGTCGACGACCGCTCGCGGCTCTGCTGCCACCTGCAGTGGTACCTCGACGCGACCGCCGACGCGCTGATCCACGGCCTCAGCCAGGCCATCCAGAAGCGGGGGCTGCCGCGCGCGCTCTTGACCGACAACGGCGCCGCGATGGTCGCGGCCGAGACGACCGAGGGGCTGGCGCGGCTCGGCATCGTCCACCACACGACGCTGCCGTACTCGCCCGAGCAGAACGCCAAGCAGGAGGTCTTCTGGGCGCAGATCGAAGGCCGCCTCGTGCCGATGCTCGAGGGCGAGCCCGCGTTGACGCTGGCGCTGCTCAACGAGGCGACCCAGGCGTGGGTCGAGGGCGAGTACCAGCGGCGCGTCCACAGCGAGCTGGGCACGTCGCCGCTCGACCGCGCGCTGGCGGGCCCCTCCGTCGTTCGACCGAGCCCTGCCTCCGATGACCTGCGCCGCGCCTTCCGCGCCGAGACGACGCGCGCGGTCCGGCGTTCGGACGGGACGTTCACTGTCCAGGGTGTCCGCTTCGAGCTGCCAGCACGCTACCGAACGCTGACCCGCGTCACGGTGCGGTATGCGCGCTGGGATCTCACCAGCGTCGACCTCGTCGACCCGCGGCAGGGCAGTCACCTCGCGGTGCTGTTGCCGCTCGACAAGGAGCAGAACGCCGACGGTCGCCGCCGCGCGCTGGCACCGACGCCCACCGGCCCGGCCGCACCTGCGCCGGCGACCGACGGCATCGCCCCGCACCTGCGCCAGCTCATGGCCGACCACGCCGCCACCGGCATGCCACCCGCGTACCTGCCCAAGCCGGTGCTAGCCGCGGCAGCCGACGACCTCGACGACCTCGATCACGACGACGACGACGACCACCACCACGCCTCGCCGAAGGCCGTACGATGACGCACGCCAAGCTCCAGACCCTCTACGGCCTCAAGTTCCACCCGTTCCGCCCCGACGTACCACTCGAGGCGCTCTACGTGACGCCGGCCGTCGACAGCTTCCTTCGCCGCGTCGAGCTCGGGATCGCCGACGGCGGGTTCGCGCTCATCACCGGCGACCCCGGCACCGGCAAGAGCGTCGCGCTGCGCTTGCTGGCGCAGCGGCTACGCGGCCTGCGGGACCTCGCCGTCGGCACCCTCGAACACCCGCAGAGCCGCACCAGCGACTTCTACCGGGAGCTCGGCGACCTGTTCAACGTCCCACTCGCGACCAACAACCGCTTCGCCGGCTTCAAGGCGCTGCGCACGCGCTGGAGCGACCACATCGCCCAGACCCTGATGCGCCCCGTGCTGATCATCGACGAGGCCCAGGAGACCCTCTCGACCGTCTTCAACGAGCTGCGCACGCTCGCGTCCAAGGAGCTCGACTCGCGTCAGCTCCTCAGCGTCGTGCTCGCCGGTGACGCGCGCCTGCCCGAGCGCCTGCGAAACCCCGACCTGCTGCCCCTCGGCAGCCGCATCCGCCGCCGGCTCGTCCTCGACTACGCGTCGCGCGACGAACTCTGCGCCTGCCTGGATCACCTGCTCGACGCCGCCGGTACGCCCTCGCTGCTCACGACCGAACTCAAGGCCACCCTGGCCGAGCACGCCGCCGGCAACTACCGCGTGCTCATGAACATGGCCGACGAACTCCTCGCCGTGGCCGTCGAGCGCGAGCTCCCGCGCCTCGACGAGAAGCTCTTCCTCGAGCACTTCCAGCCCTCGGCCCGCCCGAAGGCCGCCGCTGGCCGCAAGCGCTGACCGCCGCCCCGTCGCTGGCCGCGACACCGCCGTCCACCTGGGCGCGACCAGCGCATCCATCGGCGAACTCGACCGCCACGCCCGGCGGCTGCTGGCCTCCGCGACCATCGCGGCCATCACCGAACTCGACCCGAAGGCCATCAAACTTCGCGACCACGCTTACTCCTCGATTGGAACATGGTCGAGGCCCGGGAACAACGGACAGTTCGTCGCGTCGTGTTGCTGGTCCGCGTCACTTCGTTCGCGCCGCGCCGTGCGCGCAGTGTCGTCTTCGCCCTCGGGCGGTGATGTGTCAGCCGCCCCGCCGCGGGTATACCTCTCGATGAGAACGATCGTCGATCGCCGCGCGCGGCAACCGATGGGGACCCAACCCCTGCGGGGTGACGTCCGCCTCGGACCCACTCGACCGGGCCGCCGCAGCCAGCGACCACGGAACCGCGTACCATCGCGCCTAACGGCCATGTCGACCGACCCGTACACACCGCTCCGTGAGCGCTATCGGCCGCGGCAGGTGCGGCTGCTGCTGATCGGCGAGTCTGCGCCGGACCCGGGCGATGCCGAGCGCAGGTTCTTCTACAACGCAACGCTCCACCGCCACGACAACCTCTTCCGCGGCGTGGTCGAGGCCCTGGGGCGGGGACCGCTGGGGCGCGCGGGCTCGGACAAGTCGAGGTGGCTCGAGGCGTTTCGGGCCGACGGCGTGTTCCTGATCGATCTGGTGCAAGACCCGATCGACAAGAGGTCCCGGCGCGAGCGCGCCCAGGCCCGCCGCGACGGGGTCTCGGCCTGCGTCGAACACGCGCGCGCCCTCAAGCCGGTCGGCGTCGTGGTCTGCCACGGACCGACCTTCGACGTCCTCGCCGAGCCGCTACGCGCGGCCGGCCTGCCGCTCCTGCACGATCAGCGCATCCCGTTTCCCCTCGGCAACCACCGCGCGCGCTTCACGGCCATGGTCGGCGACGCCCTCGCACCCTGCCCCGAGCTGCGAGCCCTGATTCACACGCCACCCCACCCGACGGAGCCCTGATGCCCCTCTTCGAGATCCGCAGCGATGGCCTGGCCGCGCTCCCCGAGACGACCTTCTCGCAGGAGGGCCTGAAGGAGCGGCAGCACCTCCAGCGCATGTTGCGCGAACAGGTCGGCGTGCTCGGCGACGGGCTCCTGGTGATCGCCGAGGAGTTCGGCGACTGGGAAGACAGCCAGCGGCGCATCGACCTGCTGGCGGTCGACAAGTTGGCCAACCTGGTGGTCATCGAGCTGAAGCGCACGACCGACGGCGGCCACCTCGAGCTCCAGGCCCTGCGCTACGCGGCGATGGTGTCGCTCATGACCTTCGACCAGGCGGTCGCCGCCTTCGCTCGCCACCTCCAGGCCCTCGGCAGCGGCGACGACGCCCGCGACCGCCTGCTCGGCTTCCTCGGCTGGAGCGAGCCCGACGACGACCAGTTCGCGCAGGACGTGCGGATCGTGCTGGTGTCCGCCGACTTCTCGAAGGAGGTCACGACCTCCGTCCTGTGGCTGAACGACCACGGCCTCGACATCCGCTGCGTGCGGCTCAAGCCCTACAAGCTCGACGACCGCGTGCTGATCGACGCCGAGCAGCTCATCCCGCTCAAGGAGGCCGAGGAGTTCCAGGTCCACCTGCGCGAGAAGAACGAGCGCGAACGCGACGCCCGCCGACGCAAGGCCGCCGAGCCCTGGACCGGGTACTGGTACGTCAGCGTCGACGACGGTCCGGATCGGAGCTGGGCCGACTGCCGTCGCTACGGCTTCCTCGGTGCCTGTGGCGGTGCGAAGTATCGCGACGCCGTCAAAAACCTCACGCCCGGCGCCAAGGTCTACGCCTACCAGGGCGGCAAGGGCTACGTCGGCCACGGCGTCGTCGAGGGGCCCGCCCAGATGGCGCGAGACTTCGTCGTCGCCGCCCACGGCAAGCCGCTCTTCGAGCTGCCGCTCGCCCAGCCCGGCATCAAGAAGCACGCCGACGACCCCGAGCGGGCCGAGTGGATCGTGCCCGTGCGCTGGCTCGTCACCGTCGATCTCGCCGACGCCAAGACCTTCCCCGGGATCTTCGCGAACCCTCACGTCGTCTGCAAGCTGAGCCAGCCCGCCACCCTCGCCTTCGTGGCGAAGGAGTTCGGCGCGGCCGGCGCCGCCCCCGGCTCGTCGCCCGGCCGGTAGTGCGTGGGCCACGAGCGTGTAGATTAGGTGCTGAGTATGGGTGGCTGCGTTCCTTTCTCCGGCTCGCCCCCCGCGTTTCGAAGGTTGGGAAGGTGTCCGGGAGCGTCCGATGACCGGACGAATGGCCGAATGCCGGACGAAGCCGGACAGGCGACGTCGTGATGTTGGGGCGTTGGCGCTGGCAAGGCGCTTGCTGGTGGGGCGGAGGCGATGTCGCTGCCACGGCAGGTGTTGCCCGGCCGGTTCCTGATGAGCAACCGGCGGTGCGTGCAGCGGGAGTTCTTGCTGCGGCCGGACGCGGCGACCAACCAGACGTATCTCTACTGCCTGGCGGTGGCGGTGCAGCGGTACGAGATCGAGATGATCTTGCCGTCGGCGATGTCGAACCATCACCACGACGTGCTGTACGACCGGCACGGGCGCGAGGTGGAGTTCCGGGAGTACTTCCACGGCCTCCTGGCGCGGGCGATGAACGCGCTGCGAGGGCGGTGTGAGAACTTCTGGTCGTCGGAGACGCCGTGCGTCGTGGAGCTGGTGGACCCGACCGACGTGATGGACAAGCTGGTGTACGCCGCGATGAACCCGGTGGCGGGGCTGCTGGTCGAACGGGTGCACCACTGGCCGGGCGTGAACGGGCTGGGCGCGCTCCTGGCGGCGCGGACGCTGACCGTGAAGCGGCCGCGGCACTTCTTCCGCGTCGACGGCAAGCTGCCCGCGGAGGTGACGTTGACGCTGACGATCCCGCCGGAGCTCGGGGACGCGGCCGAGGTGCGGCGCGAGCTGCGGGAGCGCGTTGCGGCCGCCGAGGAGGCCGCGGCCGCCGAGCGGCGGCGGACCGGCGCGCGCGTGCTGGGGCGGCGGGGCGTGCTGCGGCAGTCGTGGCGCTCGAGCCCGAGTCGCCCGTCGCCCCGCCGTGGCCTCCGACCGCGGATCGCCGCGCGCAGCCGATGGCAGCGGGTCGCGGCCCTGCAGCGCAACCGGGACTTCATCGACGCCTACCGCACCGCGCGCCTGCTCTGGCGCGCCGGCCTGCCCGCCGTCTTCCCGCCGGGCACCTACTGGCTCGCCCGCTTCGCGAACATCACCGTCGCCGCCGTCGCGTGACGACCGCCCCGGTCCGCCCCCGAGCGCGTGCCCCCCGCACGCGCCGTCGCGGCGTGGCCGATCCGCCGGCTTCGCCGCCGCCACGCGCCGTCTCGGCCGCCCCGCGCCAGGCGCGCCGCGCCCCCCGCCGCCGCCCACAACGCCTGCCTCCCAAAACGACCCCCGGCCCGCTCCCAAAACGACCCCCGGCCCGGTCCTCCGGTCCCGGTCCTCCGGTCCTCCCTCGGCCCGGTCCTCCCTCGGCCCGGTCCTCCCTCGGTCCTCCCTCGGTCCTCCCTCCCCGGCGCCCCCCGGCACACCGGCCGGCCCGGCGCCCCGTGCAGCCACTATGTCGGGTCCTGGTTCACGTGGTCCGCCGGGTTCTGGATCGTGTCGCTCGACGCGACGCCGACATCAATCCGCCCAAGGAGGCTCGACCTCCACGGTGAAGGCCTTCTCGGCTCCGTCACGCAGGACGACTATCGCGATGCGCGTACCGACAGCGCTCTTCCCCAGCAGCCACGAGATCCCCCATCCGGTCAACGCGCGAACGTCGGCCGCGCCGACCTTCACCAACACATCTCCCACCTGCACCCCCGCGGTCTCAGCGCGGCTCCCCGCGCGCACCTCGCGGATCACGCTCGTCACCCCGCCAAGCTCGCCGAGCCACGGCCCCGCCTCCGTACTCAGGCGAAGCCCGGCGCTGTTGGCCCGCCCAGCCGCTGACTTCTGAACGACTCTTACCACGACCACAGGATCCGCCCCTCCCCTCAGGACGGTCGTGAGGCTCACTCCGTTCGTCTGCCGGTTGTACCGCCCTTCGCAGGACACCTCCACGCGCCCGTATGGCAGGCGAGCCCTGATCTGGCCCGCGTCATCCGAGGTCCCGATCATCGACAATGCGGACCCGAAGAGGACGACGCCATGCTCCGTCCGCGAAGCGCGGCAGCGCGTGCCGGCGATGGGCGCGTCTGTCTCGAAGTCGCGGACCTGGACCAGCGCGGCTCGATCCTCGCTCGCCGCCAGGTCGACCGTCGCGACCTGCCCCTTGGCCAGCGCCACCAGTGCCGCAGCGCTCTTCCCCCCACCCTGCGCCACAACTACATGACTTCCCGGCATCAGGGCCGTCGACTCGTAGTGAAGATCGGTCACCAGAGCCTCCCGCGGCTCGGACGACCCGACGCGCTGCACGATGACGCGGACGGCCTCCTCGGGGAACCCGACGAGACTCCCCCGCACGCGCACGGCCGCGCTCAACTGAAGCTCCACAAAGGTCCCATCAGCTACGACATCGGGTCGACTCGCCAACGCGCCGGAGCCCGCGTGCGCGAACAAGCTGTAGCGCTCCCCCCTCACCGCCATCAGCGAGAACGAACCGTCGCTCCCGGTCGCGTCTACGCTCACGGCGGACACCGCCCCGGGGTCACGTGCCGTGACAAGCACGTCCGGGACCGCCGCCCCCGCCTCATCTACCACCCGCCCCGCGATGAGGGCCCGGCGGGCGTCGACCACGAGGTCCACGTTCACGCTGCCGTCGCTCGGCACGAACACCTGCCCGAAGGGGGCACCGCCGGGGGCGCCCAGAAGCCGCCGCGATCTCGGCGAGAACCGAACCACCGGCACATAGTGAGCATCGCCTTCGAGCATCGCACAGACGAAGCGCCCATCGCCGTCCGTGGTCGCGCCGCAGAGATCCTCCTTGCCGGTCGCCTTGAAGACAACCTCCGCACCCACGACCGCCGCACCATCCCGCTCTCGCACCACGCCGACCACCCGCGCCCCCGCATCGAGATGCACATCGACACCCGCGCGCTGCTCACCCTGCTGCAACAGCACCTCCACGTTGGCTCTCGGCGAGCTGAACGCGGCCAGCGCTTCACTCTGCGCTGCCACCGAGTACGTCCCAGCCGCGAGCCCCTGAACACGGAAGGCTCCGGCTGCATCCGTCCACGTCGTGACGGGCTTCTCCCCACCCCGCCCGGACACGAACACCGTGGCGCGCACCACGCCGCGGCCTTGACGAAGCACGCGGCCTGAGATCGCGCCGCCCTTCGTCACGAGGACGTCCACGTCACGCGCCCCCCCTGCCGCGACCACAATACGCCCGGGCCGCAACACAATGTACTGCTCCACAGCCAGCTCCGCCTCGCCCAGCGGACTGCGCTCGATCACGAAGCTCCCGTCCGCCGACGTCACGGACGGCAGGGTCTCCTCGAACGAGTTCACCGTACGCAGGCGCACGAACGCCCCCACCACCGGCGACACGCCGTCCGTCACTCGCCCTCGAACCATCGGCCGACTTGACAGGACCAGCGTGACCAGATCGCCAGGGCCAGCAGTCGCGGTCGCCAAGACTCGCGCCGATCCCGCAGCACCGTGCGTCGCCGCGAGCACATAGTCGCCCGGCATGAGATCGGCCATCTCGAAGCTGCCATCCAGACCACTGAACGCCTTGCCGCCGCCCGCGCGCGCAAAGCCCCCTTCGCTCGCCGATTCGGCGACCACCACTGCGCCTGACACCCCCTCGCCGCCTCCATCCATGACGCGGCCCCGGATGCGAGCGGCCGGCACCAGATCCACATCCCGCCGCACGGTGCCGCGGACCACCTCTTCGATGTCGAGCGTCGCGTAGCTGTCGGCCGCCACGCGCAACGAGCGCCTACCGGACCATAGGCACAACGAGTACGTGCCATCACGAGACGAGGAGCCACAGCCACCTGTCGCTCCCTCTTGACTCACCACCTCGCACACCGTCGCCCCGCTGATGACGCCACCCGAGGCGTCGCTGATCGTCCCGTGCAACCTGTGACCGCACCCAGGCAAGAACACCACCACCTGACCGCCCCCCGGAGCGAGCATCGCGCTCCCGAGCCCCTCCGCTGGGTGTGATGCTGTGACGAGCTGGCCCTCGCCGGCCCTCCCAAGCGCCGCCACCCCATCGTCCGCGCTCACAGCCTCTCCAAGCAGCCGACCATCCCTCGACAACACCCGCACCGCGGCGCCTGACAACGCTCGACCGTCGACGCCACTCAGCACTCTCACCGTGAGCTCCTGCTCGCCTTCACCCCCCGAGATCGCAGACTTCGCGACCTGCACTTCGTCGGGCGCGCCGGGGAGGGATCGTCTCGGCGCCGGCTCAGGTCGGAGGACCACCCACGCGGCCGCGCCGACGACGAGCATGACGAGCGCGACAAGCAGACGACGCTGTCTCATAGGATGGCACCTTCTTCATCATCTCGCCCGTGCCGCCGCAACGCGAGACAGGTCCTCCGACAGCCCGGCACCGACTTGATGCACGAGGCGGCCCTTGGCGTCACCATGGATCGCAAGGGCCCGACCGCGCGTGGCCCGGCGCCCCGTGCGGCCATCACGTCGGGTCCTGGTCCACGTGGTCCGCCGGGTTCTGGATCGTGTACGGCCAGAGCCACGCCCGCAGCTCACGGTTGGCGCGCAGGAACACCGGGTCCCGCGGCTCGCACAGCGTCGGCCAGGCCCGCACCAGCTTCGCGTCCCCGAAGTCCTCGACCGTCGGCATCGGGTCGAACCGCGGCATCGGCGGGAGCTGCGCCCACAGCTCCGGCCCGATGATCGTGATCGGGTACAGCCGCCGCAGCCGGGTCTGGGCCCGGTGGCTCAGCATCGCGTCTTCACCCAGGCGCCGATCGTTCGGTGGCTCGACATGGCCTTCGATCTCGACGAGGGTTCCCTCGTGCCGCGCGTACCAGTGGTCTCGATACCCGGCGACGCACGCGCTCACAAGCCCCATCTGCGCGCCAACATCGGCCGCGAAGGACAACATGGCCGTCGTCACCGAGGCGTGCGCGATCACGGTCTGCCAGCGTCGCTGGGCGTCGTCGCCCCGCGAGAGGCTCCCGAACTGGAGGTTGATGTACCAGAGGCGCTCATCGTCAGACAGGCTCAGGCTCTCCATGGCCGGGTCGCGTATCGCCTGGTGGAGCAAGCTCTCCTTGAAGGCACGTCGCGCCCGCTTCTTCGCCGTCCAGGACAGCCGTGCCTGGCGAAGGTCGAGTGCCGAAGCCAGCCTGGCGGTGGCCACTGACAACGCATCGCGATCGACGGGTGCATGCCGACTGATGATCGAGAGCCCGGCGAAGGACAGGCTATTCGCAGACATACTGTTTCTCGCACATCCGATAGGGTACGAGCTTGGTCTCGAACTTGAGCTGGCCGTCCCGCACACAGTAGCGGCGAACGTCCTCGATGAACGCCTTGTCGCCGTAGCCGGAGTCGGGCTCGCCGCTCTTGAGGAACCTCTCGTAGTATCGGGGAACGCTCACGGCGTATGCGGCGAGCTGATCGCTACCGTCGTCCTTGGCGCGTGGGCTGTCTGGCTTGAACTCGATGATCTGACAACTCGACGAGCTGACTGCGATGCAATCTGGCTTTGTGTGTGCGCCGCTCCCGAAGATCGCCACGCTGGTGGCCGTCACTGGAACTCGGCACCCGTGCGAGCTCCACTCCGCCTGGTGGCGCTCCTCGCCGTAGCGGTTCGCGTACTGGGTCATCGGGTTGTTCTGGCCGCGCCACACCCCGCGGTCCTGCAGCCGATTCAGGCGCGCCTCCTCCTTCTTCACGTCGGCCAGGAGGCTCTCCCCGCGGGCCTTGGTCTGGCGCTTCTTGATCAGCTCGAGGATGCGCGGCCGCAGGCTCTCGAGGTCGCGCAGGAGCGGCCCCATCTTGCCCTGCATCTCGCTCTGCAAGCTGGCCGCCGTCTGCCGCGCCCGCTCGTCCTCGCCGTCCTCCCCAGGCTCGAAGTCCGTGCCGCAGTACGCCTGCCACATCGTCTCCATCGCCTTGCAGTCGAGGATGTACGTCGCGCGGGCGGACTCGACCCAGCGCGCGACCTCGCGGTCGAGGCTGTCGCCGGTCTCGGCGGCCCGGCTGCGCAGGCGGTTGACGGCCTCGTTCACGATCTTGCCGTTGCCGCCCAGCATGATCTCGGCGCACGCCTCGACGGTCTTCTTGTGGCCGTCGGCGAAGGTCCGGTGGGTCTCGTCGGCGTCGCGCTGCCCGGCGTCACGGACTGAGTTCCACTCGGCCTCGGCGAACGACAGCGCCTTGGCCCGGCCCAGGTCGGAGTCGTTCTCGCGCAGCCGCTCGTCGGCCTTGGCCATGCCGGCGCGGACCGGCGCCGCGAGGGCCTCGGCGATCTTGGGCAGCTCGTCGATGCCGTCGGGGTCATCGCCGTTTCGGCTCACGGCGTCGCGCAGCTCGGCCTCCTTCTGCCGGCAGCGGTCGGGCAGCGGATCCATGTCGCGCTGGTGACGCTTCAGGTCCTCGAGGTCGTCCATGGCCTCGCGGAGCTGGCGCACGCCCTCGGGCCACTTCTCGACGATGACCTTGGTCTCCTTGTCGGTGGTGGCGTTGCGCGCGAGGTTCTGGATGCCGCGGTCGATGTTGTCGAGGAGGCTCTTGGCGCGCTCGAGCGAGCCCATCCCCGAGTCCTCGGACACGTTGGCCAGGGCCGACGCCAGCGCGCGCGTGTCGTTGCGGAGCTGCTCGATGATCGCCTTGCGCCCGCCGGCCGAGCTGCCGAGGCGCGACAGGGTCTCGCGCACGACCGGATGATCGGGGCCACGCATCAGCGCCTCGCAGCCCCGCCGGGTCTGCTCGAGATCGCGCTGCCACTGGCCGTACATCGCGTCGGCGACCCGATCGACCATCGACGTCAGGTCCCCCCACGGCCCGTCGCCGCGGAAGTCGTCGGCGTCGTCGACCAGATCCTCGAGGCGATCGTCGTGGCGCGCCAGCTCGCCGAGCTCGCGCTCGACCACCTCGCGGGCCGCCGTCGCCAGGCGCGGCAGCTCGGTGAGCCCGTCGGGGTCATCGGCCGCGCGGTAGGTCTCGGCCTTGGCGGTCAGCTCCTTGTCCTTCTCGGCGCACAGCTTGACCGTCTGGTCGTGGCGCTTGAGGCCGCCCTTCAACAGCCGGAGGTAGCCCGCGGCGTCGTTCCAGTCGTCCTGGGTGTCGCGGAAGCCCTCGGCGATCCGCCGCGCCGTCGAGTCGTCGCCCGCCACCCGCGCCAGGTTGTCGGCCTGGCTGCGCGCGTCGCGCACGTAGCGGTCGGCGTAGCCGATCGCGTCGGTCCCCGAATCGCCGGGCAGGCGCTCGAGCGCGTCGGCCGCGTCCTCCAGCAGGTCCTCGATCTTGCTGATCAGGTCGCTCTTCTCATCGGCGCGAGCCGGCGTGCCCGCGCGACAGACCAGCGCCAGCGCGAGCGCGACCATCGCCCAGGTCAGGTTGCGGGCCAGGGTTGGGGTGGATGCCACGAAGACCTCCTCACGTTCGAGCGATCGCGCCGACGGCCATCCCGCCGACGTCCTGCCGAGCGCCCGAACCTACCGCATTTCCCGGTCGTCGTGCGCCGCCGCTCGCCCACGTGATCCCCGCGCTGCCCACGACGCTCCCGACCTGCCCCGCGCCCTCGCCGCGCCCGTCAGCGCCGGTCGCCCGCGCCAAGCGCCGCACCTATTAATAGGCGCACCCATTGCGGCACGCGCGTACTGATTTCGGCCGGTTACGCGACCAACCTGCCGAAACCAGCCTGTTCTCGACAAGTTGCGCCCCCGGCGCCGCCGCCGGCCGCAGCGCGGCTACCCGCGCCGGTCGTTTGGCTGTTCGGTCGGCCGGGGACATGACGTCTTTCTGGGCGGGGCAGCTCATTGTACATGGCATGAACCGCCAACGAGATGAACCCTTCAACAGACAGCACAAGCGTCTTCGTGCACGAATGTGACGCGTTTCGGGCGCTGATGAACGCCGCTGGCGAGAAAGGTGTGTCCGTGGTCGCGGACCCCGTGAGGGGCCGGTTCGTGCTGTTGTTCAGAGCCTTGGAACCCGACGCGACCCTCGAGTCCGCGGTCGTCTCGCGCGCCGGGGGCGGACGCGGCTCGATCTTGCTTGAAACGCATCTCGCCATCCACTATTGCCCCGCGTGCGGTGAAGATCTATCGGCGCTGATCAAACATCACCGACTCGAGTTCGAGTCGCTCCCGCAGCCAGGTGTTGGATGAAGCCCCCCGCATCTTCCGAGCGTGGACGCCTTGACTCAGCGGAACAAGTGAGCCGGCATGATCCAGAGACTGGCGCGGCACACATGGTACGTCTGCACAGTCAATAGATTCAGGTGACGATCTCCCATGCGGGCGTGGTGCTCTCGTCGGTGAGCGCGGAGGGTGCGGTGTCGATGCGCCTCATCGGGCGCTCGCTGGAGGCGCAGTTCGATTTTCGGACAGCCAGGTCGGAGATGCGATTGGCGATCGAACCACGCCTCGCGCTCTCCTGGTCGACCCTCTGTGCGCGCTGACTTGCTGCTCGAACTCCGGGAAACCATGGACGAGTGGCTGCGCTCCGACCTCGCCGCGCGCTGCGATGAGATCAACCGGGCGGTCGCCGCAGGATAGGTGTGAACCCGCGCCCACGTGCTGGTTGAGTGGTACGACTTCGTCAACCGTATGACCATCGAGCGAGGCCGAGGAGACCTGCTGGCCGCGGACGTCGACGCGCTGGTGAACCCGGTCAACACCGTCGGCGTCATGGGCAAGGGACTCGCCCTGCAGGTCCGCAAGGCGTTCCCCGACGTGTTCGAGGCGTACCGGCAGGCCTGCAAGGCCGGCGAGGTCGTGATTGGTCGGATGCACATCGTGCAGCGGCAGACCGCCCCCCGCGTGATCGTGAACTTCCCGACCAAGCGACACTGGCGGCAGCCCTCGCAGCTCGCCTACGTGCGCGATGGCCTGCGCGACCTGATCCAGCAGGTCCGCGGCTTGCAGCTCGACATGCAACTCGCGTCGATCGCGGTGCCCGCGCTCGGCTGCGGCCTCGGCGGCCTGGCCTGGGCGGAGGTGAAGCCGCTGATCGTCGCCGCGTTCGACGAGGTGCCCGAAGTGCGCGCTGTCCTCTTCGAGCCGGGCTGACCTCGCGGGCCGGCCCAGGCGCCGCGGGCCACTTCGACCGGTCACTCCGCCAGCGCCGCGCGGGCGATCGCGATCGCCTCATCCGGCGCCAGGAGCGCGTCCCAGCCCGGGTAACGGACGATCATCGGCAGGCCGTCCTGGCGGAGCGCGGCGACGTGAGCGCACGCGGCGGCGACGAGGTCGCGATCGAGCTGCGCCCAGGCGATGGCGGTGTAGACGTGGGGCAGCGAGTCACCGGAGACGTCCTGCGTGACGAGCCACGCCGACCAGGCACGGGCGCACGCGGCCAGGCGTCCGCCGTCGACGCGATCGCGCACGCCGGGCGCGGAGAGGGCGGTGGCCGCTGCGCGGAGCTGCCGGATCGACGTGGCGTGCCGGCCAGGATCGCTGACCTTCCCATTGGCCGTCACCTCGTGCAGGGTCGCGACGTAGCCGGCGGCGAGGTCGAGGAGCCGGCTCGCAGCCGAAGCGCGGATGGCGGCCGGGGCCCGCGTCGACGTCGCGATCTCGGCGACGGCCTCGGCCATCGTGGCGTCGACGATGAGCGCGGCCAGCGGCGCGTCGGGCGAGGCGCCCTCGGGCAGCGGGCCCTCGAGCCACCAGCGCGCGGTGTAGAGCCCGGCCCACTCGGCCTCGGGCTCGGTGCCCTCGGCCCAGCGCAGGAAGCGCGCGTGGAGCGCCGGGCCGGCCGCCCGCGGCGCGGCCCGACTGCCGCGGATCGTGTCGACCTGCTCCTCGTGGTTGAAGTACGCCGGCCATCGGCCGTCGCGATCGTCGAGGAGCGCCTCGGCGGCGGCCACGTCACCGGCGACCAGGTACGCGCGCGCCAGCTCGAGGGTCGGGTCGAGGTCGCCGTAGGCCAGGTCGAGCTCTTCGTAGGCGCCGGCGGCCACGTCGGCCTGGTAGCCGGCGTGGAGCGCGGCCAGGGCGGCGGCCCGCGCCCCGGCGTCGAGGTCGCCGATCGCGAACTTGGCCACCGCCAGGCGCCTCCGGGTCTCGGTCTCGTCGTCGGCGAGCACGCCCTCGAGCGCGGCGCGCGCCCCGGCTAGCCACGGGCCTCGCTCGGCGTCGACCGCCACCGCCAGGGCATCGTCGAACAGCGCGGCGTCGAAGGCGCCATCCCCCCACGCCCGCGCGAGCGCGCCGCGCGCGAGCCAGGCGCGCCGCACCGCGGCTTGCCCTCGCCCGGTGGCCTTGAGCGCGTCCTCGAACCCGGCCAGCGCGGCGTCATCGAGGAGCGGCGCCAGCCCCCACGCGTCATCGAACTGCTTCGCCACGACGCGCGCCTGCAACCACGCCAGGGTGATTACGCCTGCGCGGAGCGCCACGGCCACGAGCGCCGCTGGCGCCGTCACCGGCCCTCGGGGACGCGCCGCGCGGCGACGAGGTGCTGGCTCATCCGGCGATCCTATCAGCTCGACGCGGGCCGACGCGCCAGGCGTCGCCGGACGAGGACGTCGTAGGCGCGCTTCACGGCGATGAAGGCCGCGGGGTCGCCGCCGCGATCGGGGTGATGGGCCAGCACCTTGACGCGAAACGCGGCCTTGATCGCGGCCAGGGAGTCGGTTGGGGCCACGCCGAGCACGACGTGTGGATCGATGGCCGACGGCGCGGCGGTGGTCGAGCGCGGCCCGGCCCGGCGCGGGAACGGCGGCTGACCGGCGAGCACGCGACGCCAGGCGCCGGCCCACGGTCCGTCGACGAGCTCGAGGGGGCGACCGGCGGCGCGCTCGGCCATCCGCACCGCCTCGGCGACGGAGGTGGCGCCTCCGCCCCAGGCGTCGGGCGCCCGGAACTCCTCGACGGTGGGCAGCCCGGTCCACCACGCGCACCACACGAGGCGGCGACGCTTGGTCGGGGCGAGGGCGACGATGGCGCGGGCGAGCGAGGTCACGGGCGCGGGCTCATGCGATCGGTACCACGCCGCGCGGCCCTGGGCGGGCCGGGGGACGCCGCGCGCTCACCGCGCGAAGGACGGATCGATCGTCTGAACCCGTCGCGCCAGCTTCCACACACCGCCACGTCGGGTGAGCTGATCGGTGTAGCCGCCGGTCGCGACGATGGTCGTGCCGTCCTGGGCGTTGACGACCCAGTAGGACGAGGTCGAGGTCGCGGTGTCGCCGTCGACGTCGATCTGCCAGGCGCCGATCATGTGGCGCTTGCCGGCGGTGATCCCGCCGGCGTGCCACTGGTGGATCGTGGCGAGGATCTCGGCGCGGCCGGTGGCGGTGCCAAACGGGCTCACGTAGGTGGCGTCGTCGTGGAAGTTGTCGGCGAACTGCGCGTCGTCGTGGGTGTCGATCGACAGGATGTAGCGGTTCAGGACTTCGAGGATCGCGAACTTGTCGGGGGTCATGGGACGCTCCGGGGTCGAGACGCGGGATCAGGATCGGGTCGCTACGCCTTCGGGCCGAGCAGGTCGCTCAGCCCGAAGCCATCGAACACCGCGCGCTGGACCCCGGCGGCGGCGGCGGCGAGGGTCTCGAGGCCCTCGCGGGTGAAGCGATCGACGCTGGTGCGCAGCGGTCGCGCGCCGCGCGGGGTCGAGGCCAGCGCGACGATCGCGTCGGCCACCTCGCGCGGATCCGGGGCGTCGGGGCCCTGCAGCGACGCCGCGAAGCCGCCGAAGACCCGATGCGGCAGCTCGGCCAGGGGGCCGTAGGCGTCGAGCCGCGCCACGTCGGCCGGGCCGATCATCTTCGCGAACAGCGCCGTCGGGTAGCCGCCGGGCTCGACGATCACCGAGTCGATGCCCAGCGGCGCGAGCTGATACCGGTACGATTCGACGAGCCCCTCGACCGCGCGCTTCGACGCGGTGTACAGGCCGGCGAACGGCAGCGTGATCTGCGCCATGCTGCTCGAGACCGTGACGAAGAGGCCAGCGCCCTGGGCGCGCATGGTTGGCAGCGCGGCCCGAAACATCCGCTGCACGCCGTACAGGTTGACGTCGAGCACGGCGTTCCACTGCTCGATCGCGAAGGCCTCGTCGAGCCCGGCGGCCATGACGCCGGCGTTGTTGACGACGACGTCGAGGCGACCGGCCTGGGCGACGATCTCGGCGACCGCGCTCGCGGTCGAGGCGTCGCGGGTCACGTCGAGGTCGACCACCCGCAGGTCGCGGCCGGCCTGCTGGGCCGCGGCGCTCAGCTCGCGCGCGATGCCGTGGTTGCGGGTCGTCGCCTCGCGCAGGCCGGCGAACACGATCGCGCCGTGAGCGGCGAAGGCCTCGGCGGTCAGCCGACCGAAGCCGGTGCTGGCCCCGGTCACCAGGACGACCTGGCCGGTCAGCGGTTGGCCAGTGGCGGGCTGGCCGGTCATGACCACCTCCGGCGGGCGAACGGCGATGGGACGGAGACGAAGCGGCGGAGGCTCAGGATGCTCATGGGGATGGATTCCTCGCGTACGGGGTTGAGGGGCGGCGCGGCCCTCGAAGCTCAGAACGACGGGGCCAGGCGCCCCATCTCGCCGCGCTGGAAGCGCGCGTGGGCGTCGTCGACGTCGCGGCGGGTCGTCATGACGAAAGGCCCGCCGAAGACCACCGGTTCGCCGATCGGATGGCCAGCGCCGATCAGGACGTGGAGCCCGGCTGGTCCGGCCTCGAGCTCGAGGTGATCGCCGTCGACGGCGAAGGCCACGGCGACGTGGGCGTCGAGGTCGCGGGGCGCGCCGGCCGGCCCGGTGACACCGGCGCCAGCGAGCCCGAGCGCAAAGGCGCTCGGCGCGTCGACCGGGAGGTGGGCGCGCGCCGAGGGCTCCAGGTGCACGTCGAGCAAGAGGACCGGCGTGAGCAGCTCGTCGAGGGGCGAGCGGGCCCCGGCGAGGCTGCCGGCCAGCACCCGCACCCGGGTGCCCGCGCCGACCGACACCTCGGGGATCGCGGCGGCGTCGGCGTGGAAGGCCCGCGGCGGCGCCTGCTTGTGGTCGGCGCGCAGGTTCACGAACATCTGCAGGCCGTGGCACACGACGCCGCGGCGCTCGGGGATCTCCTCGTGCATCATCCCGCGCGCGGCCTGGGTCCAGTGGAGCGCGCCGGGGCCGATGCGGCTCACGTCGCCCAGGCTGTCGCGGTTGGTGAACCCGCCGGGTGAGTCCTCGAACATGTAGGTCACCGCCGAGAACCCGGCGTGCGGGTGGGGCGGGAACGTCGGCTGCGACATCCGGAAGTGGTCGACGCTGAGGAACGGATCGAGGGCCACGCCGTCGACGTGGCGCAGGCCGTGGGCGGAGAAGCCCGGGCCCATCTGGGCCTCGGCCAGGCGGGTGGAGGCGCGGACGGACCGGACGCGGCCGAGCAGTGGAGCGCTCATGCCGTCAGCCTGGGGCGGCGACGGCGGCCGGACAATACGCCTTTCGACGAACGGTTTGTCAGGCTAGAACTGACAGATGGCGAGCGCGAAGACCGCGACGAGGTCCGGGGCGGCGGCTGAAACCCTGGCCGGCAGGACGGTCGCACCGGCCGACATGCTGCTCTTCGCCGCGGTGGTTCGAGCCGGCAGCTTCACCGCCGCGGCGCGCCAGCTCGGCATCACCAAGCAGACCGCGAGCGAACGGGTCGCCAAGCTCGAGGCCCAGCTCGGCGTGCGGCTGCTCGAGCGCACGACGCGGCGGCTGCGCCTGACCGACGCCGGCGCGGGCTACCACGAGCGCTGCGCCGCGATCGGCGCCCAGATCGACGACGCCAACCTCGAGGTCCAACGTCGCCAGGCCGAGCCGGTCGGCGTCTTGCGGGTGTCGGCGCCGACGCTCTACGGGCGCCGGTTCCTGGCGCCGGTGATCGCGGCCTTCCTCGAGCGTCACCCCGCGGTGCGGATCGAGGTGGTCCTGGCCGATCGACGCGTCAACCTGATCGACGAGGCGCTCGACCTGGCGATCCGCATCGGCGGCCCGGGTGACGCCGGGCTGGTCGCGCGCAAGCTCGGCCTTGGCCACGTCTACTACGTCGCCAGCCCGGGCTTCCTCGCGCGCCACGGCGCGCCGACCGCCACCAGCCTGCGGGCGACCCGGTGCATCGGGATCCGTCCGTTCGAGACCTGGGAGCTCGACGGCGTCGTCACCCGGATCGAGCCGGTGCTGGTCGTCAACGACCTCGAGGTCGCGTGCGAAGCGGCGATCGCCGGCGTCGGCGTGGCCCAGCTCCCGGCCCTGGTGTGTCGCGACGCGGTGGCGGCCGGCCGCCTTCAGGTGCTGTTCGGCCCCGCGCCCGCGCTCGAACGCGCGGTCTACGCGGTGTATCCGAGCCGGCAGTACCTGCCGGCCAAGGTCCGCCTGTTCATCGACGCCCTGGCCGCGATGGTCGAGCCGATGCGCCCCCTCGCGCTACCGCCCCGCGCAGCGGGCCGGCGAGGGGCGGGCGTCAGGTCGCGAGGCGGCGGAACCCGACCAGGCGTTCGCCCTTGACGTAGGCCACGCCGAGGTTCAGTCGACGCGCTCGGCCGCGGTCGACGACGAGGACGTCCCCAGACCCAGGATCCGGAGCTTGCGCTTGAGCGTGTTGCGCTCGATGCCGAGAGCGCGGGCGGTGCGCGCCAGGTTGCCGGCGTGAGCGGCGAGCGCGGTCGCGATCGCGGCGCGCTCGGCGGCCTCGACCGCCGCCGCGAGCGTGCTCACCGTCGGCCCCATCGTCGACGCCTCGGGCGCCGGCGGCGCCACGCGCGGCGCCACCGCTCCGGCGCGCAGCTCCGGTGACAGATCGGAGAGCTCGACGTGGTCGTCGCAGAAGACCGCCCAGCGCTGGACCTCGCTGCGCAGCTCGCGCACGTTGCCGGGCCACGGATAGGCGGCCAGCGCGCGCAGGGCCTCGGGGCTGACGGTGAGCGAGCGCGTGCGCCGCCCGACCGCGGCCTCCTGGACGAAGGCCTTGATCATCGCCGGCAGGTCCGTGATCCGCTGGCGCAGCGGCGGCACCACCAGGGTCGCGCCGCGCAGCCGGTAGTAGAGATCGGCGCGGAATCGACCGGCCTCGACCATCGCCGCCAGATCGCGATGGGTGGCGGCGATGACGCGGACGTCGACCGCGATCGACTGCTCGCCGCCGACCCGGCGCAGCGTGCCCTCCTGCAGGACGCGCAAGAGCATGGCCTGGACCTGGGGCGCCAGCTCGCCCACCTCGTCGAGGAAGATCGTGCCGCCGTGGGCCTGCTCGAACAGGCCGCGGTGGCGCGCGCTGGCGCCGGTGAAGGCCGCGGCCTCGTGGCCGAACAGCTCGCTGGCCAGGACGCTGTCGGCCAGCGCGCCGCAGTTCTCGGCGACGAAGGGCCCGGCGGCGCGGGCGCTGCCGTCGTGCAAGGCCCGCGCGATCAGCTCCTTGCCGACGCCGGTCTCGCCGAGGACCAGGACCGGCAGCTCGCTCTGCGCGACCCGGGCGACCCGCGCCAAGAGCTCGCGCATCGGCGCGCTGTGGGCGACGATCCGCGCCTCGCGGACCCGGGCCGCCGCGCGCAGCCGCGCGACCTCGGCGCGCAGCCCGCGGATCTCGGGGAAGCCCTCGACGTCGATCGTCACCGGGCGCACGGCGTGGGGATGTGGATGCGGCACGAACGCGGCCGGGATGACCTGGAGCATGCGCGCGCGCAGCATCGCCGCCTGCACCAGGATGACCCACAGGGTCTGGGCCTGCGGCGTCCCGGCCGACAGCAGCACGTCGACCTCCCAGGTCTCGGCCGGCGCGGCGCGCCCGACCTCGGCGACCAGCGGCCGGAGGTGGGTGAACAGCGCGCCGTAGTCGGACGGATCGTCGATCGGCAGCACGCGGACCTCGACGGCGGCGATGCGCGCGCGCAGCTCGACCGCGAGGGCCTCGGCGCGGGCGCGGCCCTGGGGGATCGTGAGGACGAGCGCGCGGTCATAGCCGGCGGACGCCGGGGTCTCGTCGACCAGGCGCAGGACCGGCCCGCGATCGTCGGGGCGACGGGCGGCGTGGTGCGCCGGCGCCGGGCCGTCGACGCCGCGATCGGCCCAGGTGAGCAAGAGCCGGCGAGGTGGGTCACCAGAGACCATGACGGATCCATCATGAACCAGCGCGGCCGGGTCGCGATAGACCATCTTCGATCGCGCCGAACCTATTTTCGGCGACTTAGAAAGCTGGCACGGCGCCCGCACTACCGGCTGCCATGAGCACGCTTCTCTCCACGGCGCCTGGGTCCGCGGGACCACCGACCACGCTCCTCACCGGCCCCGGGGTGTGGATGGAGGGCGACGCCACCGAGCAGCTCGCGGCGGTCGCGCAGCTCGAGGGCTGCGTCCGCGTCGCCGGCATGCCCGACCTCCACCCCGGCCGCGGCTACCCGATCGGCGCGGTGGTGGCGACCCGCGAGGTCATCCACCCGCAGCTCATCGGCGGCGACGCCGGCTGCGGCGCCCGGGTGATCGCGACCTCGGTCGATCGGTTCGCGCCCGATCCGCTCGAGCGCCGGCTCCGCGCCGGGTTCGCGGCGACGGTGGTCGACGACGCCGATCCGGCGGTCCTGTTCGCGGCGGCCTGGACCCGGGGCGCCCGCGGCCTGGCCGACGTCGACGGGCTGCCCGACGGGCTGCGGGCCCTGGCGGCGCGCGAGCCCGAGGTCGACGACCTCCCGGCCAGCGGCGATCCCGCGCGCTTCGCCGCCGGGTTCGCCCAGGTCCTCGGCACGATCGGCGGCGGCAACCACTTCGCCGAGCTCGCCCGGATCGACGATGTCCGGGATCCGGACGTCGCGGCCGCGGTCGGCCTGACCCGCCACGCCCTGGTCGTGGTGGCCCACTCGGGCTCGCGTGGCCTGGGCACCGCGCTGAGCGGCCACTGGGGCGCGCGCCCGCTGCGCGCCGACGAGCGCGCCACCTACCTCGGCGAGCTGGCCGGCGCCTGCCGGTTCGCCCGCGCCAACCGCCTGGTGGTGGCGTACCGGATCCTGGCCGCCCTCGGCGCGGTCCGCGCCCACACCGTGCGCGGCGGCTTCGACGTCACCCACAACGACGTCCGCGCCGAGGTCGTCGACGGCGGCGACGCCTGGGTCCACCGCAAGGGCGCGGCCCCGGCCGCCGCCGACGCGTTGACGATCGTCCTCGGCAGCCGCGGCGCGCCGTCGTGGATCATGCGCGGCACCGGCGCGCCGGCGGGGCTCGCCTCGGTCGCCCACGGCGCCGGCCGCAAGATGAAGCGCGGCGAGGCCAAGGACAAGCTCCGGGCCCGCTACCGCCGCACCCAGCTCGCGCGCGCTCCCGGCGGCGGCCGCGTGATCTGCGACGACCCGGCGCTCCTGTTCGAGGAGCACCCCGACGCCTACAAGCCGATCGGACCGGTGATCGACGCCCTCGAGCACCACCACCTCGCGACCCGGGTCGCGGCGCTGATCCCGGTGATGACGGTGAAGCTATGACCACCCACGTCCTGCAGATCACCGCGGGCGCCGGCCCGATCGAGGTGCGCCAGTTCGTCGCCGCGCTGGCCGCGCGCGTCGAGGCCATCGCGGCCGCACGCGGCCTGGTGATCGGCGAGCGCGCCGCGATGGGCACGGGCGATCGGCCACGCTCGATCGCCCTCTACCTCGACGGCGACGCCCCGACGCTCCTGGCCGATCAGCTCGGCACCCACGCGCTGATCGCGCGCAGCCCGCGGCGCGGTCGCACCGGACGCAAGCGCTGGTTCGCCGCGGTCGCGCTCTACCCGGCCCCGGCGGCGCCGCCCGCGCGCGGACCCGCGCCCCCGCGCCGCGCCGACCTGGTGATCACGGCGTGCCGCGCGAGCGGTCCCGGCGGCCAGCACGTCAACAAGGTCGCGTCGGCGGTCCGCGTCGAACACGTCCCGACCGGCCTGACCGTGCGCTGCGCGAGCGAACGCTCGCAGCACGCCAACCTGGCCCGCGCCTTGGCGCGGCTGACCACGCTCCTCGCCGCCGCCGCCGTCGCCGCGTCGGCCGAGGCCGCGCGCGTCCGGCGCCTCGACCACCATCGGCTCGAGCGCGGCCGCGCGATCGCGACCTACACCTACGACGCCGACCGCGCGTTGCGGCCGCTGGACAACCGATGATCGACGATGACGCCGAGCCCGATCGCGCCGCCAACCGGCGCGGCCTGAAGGTCCACCTCCGCGTGATCGCGATCGGCGCCACGACCTACCGCGTCGTCTCGCTGCGCCCCGCGACGCCGGCCCGCTTCAGCACCAACCACTTCCACGGCGCCTGGCACGTCATCACCGGCTGCGGCGGCGCCGCGGTGCTCGGTCGCCTGCTGTGGGGCCTGGCCTTCCAGCGCCAGCCCCACACGCTGCTCTGGCTCGACGCGCCGCACGTGACGTCGACGCCCTTCGACGGCGACCGCGCCGACCCGATCGCGATCCTCCCCGCCGGCCTGACCGGCTTCGTGCCAGATCACCTGCGCGTTCTCCGCGACCGGGTGCGCCGCGTGGCGCCGACCACGACGATCCGCTGGCACAGCTTCGGCTTGCCCGACGCTCTCACCGACGAGGATCGGTGGTCGACGCGGCGCCACGAGCCGCGCACGACCTTCGCCCGCGAGCGAATGAGCCGCACCGCGGGCGTAGTCTGCTACACCGCGCCGCCGATCCTCCTGCGCGCCCACGGCGTCGACGTCTACGCCATGCGCCGGGCCCACCGCGGCAGCTACCTGCCGCTGGCCGAGCACCGCGTGCCCGGGGTCTGGGGTCCCGAGGGCGAGGTCCAGGTGATCCCGCACTTCGACGACGACGTCGCGGCCGCCGCGGTGTCCCGGCGCGAGGTTCTGGGACCCGGCGACGCCCCCAGCCGCCCCATCGACGCCGCCGACCGCGAGGCGATCTGGCGTCACCTGGCCGTCGTGCAGGCCCGGCGCCAGCGGGCGCGCTCGCGGTCAGCGCGCAGGTGATGCGGCGGCCGTCACACGGGACCGCGCGTCGCAACGCCTGCGGCCACGATCGACGCCGCCGCGGCATCGAACGATCAACTCATGCAGCCCCGCACCTGGATCCTGCTCGGCGGCGTGCTCGTCGCATCGGCGGTCGTGGCCTCGCGGTTCGCTCGACCGGCCCCCACGTCGAGGCGCGATCAACCTCCACGGGCGCGCGCCGGGCCGCCCCCGCCAGCGACGCCTCCCGAGGGTCCGGACCTGCTCGCGCTCGGCCAGCTCGAGCCAGCCGGCTCGTCAGGGATCCTCGCCGACCGCGCCCTGACCTCCGCCGAGGTCCAGGCGCTCGAGCAGGGGCTCCAGCGCCAGCAGGCTGACGGGCTCGGGCGCCGGCAGTGCCTCGAGCTAGGCCCGGCCGTGTGCCCCGAGCTGACCGCGCAGTGGACGGGTTGCCTCGACGGTGAGGCCGCCGCGTGTCGGGCGCTCGCCGCGCGCGCCGCGCAACCACCGCGCCACGGGCCGACCGCGCGGTTCGCCCTGGCGATGGCCTGCCGCCACGGCGACGCCGACGCGTGCGCGTCGTCGCAGCGGCTGAACGCCTGGTGGAGCCAGGCGAGCGACCGCCTGGGCGCGATCGAGGACGGCGCCCCCACCGCCGCGATGGAGGTCGACGCCGCGTGTGCCCGCGGCGACGTCGACGCCTGCGGGATCGTCCACCACTGGACCGCCGAGGGTCAGCCCTTCGACCCCGAGGTGGCGTGGCGCGCCTGCCGCGGGGGCGTGGCCCGCGCCTGTCGCGACCTCGCTCGGGCCGCGCCAGATCCCTCCACCGCGGTCCGCGCCCTCGAGGTCGGCTGTGACCACGGCAGCGTCCCGACCTGCCAGGCGCTGTATTCGGTGCTGGTCGGCGATGGGCTGTGCAGTCGTCCACCCGTGCCGCCCGATCCCGCCGATCGGCTTGGTCGGATCCCGTGTCCTCCACCCGATCGCGCGCGGGCCGCAGCGATCGCCGCGCGGATCGAGCGGCTCACGGGTCAGCCGTTCGCCTACCAGCCGGTGCCCCCGCCGGAGGTCGAGGTCGAGCTCGAACCGTGAACCTCCCCGACTACGGCGCCGCGCACCGGTCGGCGTCGCAGGCGCCGGCGCCGACCGCCGCGACCGTCGGCGACGGCTCGTCGGCGCGGTCGGCCACCGCCTCGAGCAACAAGGTCTGGAGCTCGGCGCCGAGCTGGAGGTCGTCGTGGACGCCAAACACCTGACGTCGGCGGCGACCGCGCGCGTCGATCAGGACCGTGGTCGGCGTGCCCTGCATGGCGTAGGCGCGCATGGTCTGAGGGACCGGGTCACCGTCGAGCCCCGGGGCGTCGACGCCGACCGGGAACTTGATGCGGTACTCGTGGAGGAAGGCCTCGAGCGACGTCAGGCCCATGGCCTGGTGGTGCTCGAAGACGGTGTGCAGCCCGATCACCACGAGCGGCGCGCCGGCGAACACCTCGACGACGCGCTGGGCCTGGGGCAACCCGCGCGCGACGCAGCCGGGACACAGCATCTGGAACGCGTGCAGCATCACCACCTGGCCGCGCAGGCGCTCGAGGGACAGCGGCGCGGGGGTGTTCAACCAGGCCGCGGTCACCCAGGCCGGCGCCGGCGACGGGCTCGCCATCAGAAGTCGCCGTCCTTGATGTAGGGGTGGCTCCACAGCGTGACCTGGAGCAGGCACGACTTGACCCACGCGGCGTGCATGTGGTCGACCTGCGCGGCGGTGTGCCCGTGCTTGCCCAGGAACGGGCGCAGCGTGAAGGTCACCGGGAACACCAGCGGGAACAGGTCGCGGAACGGCACGATCGCGGCCGCCGGCGCGCCGTCGGTCTGGTTCTTCTTGGCGCGGTGGTGACGCAGCCCGATCTCGTGCTGGTAGTCGAGCCAGCGCTGGTCGTACTCGGCGCGCGCGGTGTCGAGGATCCACTGCCCGAAGCGCCGGCGCACCGCGGCCAGGTAGTCGCCGAGCGGCTGACCGTCGGTGCGGTGACCGAACGAGCTGACCAGGTGCGGCTGGCTGGCGACGAACCCGTACCAGACGTCGAGGATGGCCTCGACCTGGTCGCGCACGATCGGGTGCGAGGCCCGCAGGCTGGCGACGTCGTCGTCGCCGAACAGCACGCTGGCCTTCATCCGCTCGAACTCGGCGAGCGTGACCGGCGACGGCGCGACCGCCGACGTGCCCAAGGTGTATCCGGGAATGTTCGTCATCACAGGATCGCTTTCTCGGAGCAGCGCTCCGCGAGGCCGTCGGTCGGGGGACCGCGGCAGAGAGAGGAGATGGGCGCGGCGCGCGACGGCCGGTTCAGCTCGGCCGCAGGAACCGCGCCCACAGGTCGCGGCGGGTGGTGGGATCGGCGGCCTCGTGCTCGCGGCAGTCGAGGCGGAGCTGACTAGCGCCGAGGGCGGCGTCGACGTAGGCGCAGTGATGCGGCGCCTCGCCGCCGTGGACGTTGGGGCGGAAGTGCACGCAGGTGACGCACATGCCGTTGACCGGCACCAGGCCCTGCTCGGCCAGGGCCCGCACCATCTTGATGACGCCCGAGAAGAACGCACGCTGCTCGTCGGGCGGCAGGTCGGCGAGGGCGTCGGCCATGAACTCGGGCCACGATCGCGCGCGGGCGCCGAGCGCGGCGCCGCGGGGGGTCGGCGTCAGGAGGCTGGCCCGCGGGTGGCGCGGATCGGGGCCGCGGGTCACGAGATCCTTGTCGACCAGGGCGCGCACCGACTCGCTGATGGTCGGCAAGGTGACGCCGAGGCGATCGCTCAGCTCGGAGCCGGTCAGCGGTCCGTGGGCCACCAGGACCGCGAGGATCTGGCCCTGGGTCGGCGACAGCCCCTCGTCGCTGGCCTGCTGCCACGCCTGGTGCTTCATCGCCAGCCCGATCTTGTGCAGGCCGGTGGCGATGCGGTTCGCGAGCGGCTGCGAGGACTCATCGACCACGTCCGGACGCTTGCGGGCCATGACGAGGTTCTATATTCGGAGTCCGAAGTTGTCAAGCCCGATGGGTTCTCGCCGCGGCCTTCGGGCGGCGGTGTCCGGGCTTACGTTCGCCGGGTGCAGGGAAGATGCCCCCTAGCCTGCGTCGTATTAGATGTGTCAGCCCGGAGGGATGCCTACATGTTCAACCGTCGATCGACCTCGTCCCTCGGCGACGCCACCTCCGGCGAGGGCGGCGGCGCGCCGGGCCAGCGCACGCGCACGATGCAGCTCCAACGCCGGAGCACGGCGCCGTCCGCGGGGGTCCCGTCCTCGCTGCCGAGCGGCGGCGGTGCGCCCCTGGCGGCGCCGGTCCAGGCCCAGATGGAGGACGCATTCGGCGTCCACCTCGACGCGGTGCGCGTCCACGAGACGCCGGCGGTCAGCGACCTCGGCGCGATCGCGGCGGCTCAGGGCACCGACCTGCACTTCGCGCCTGGGCAGTACCAGCCCGACACCCAGGCTGGGCGCGAGCTGATCGGTCACGAGGTCACCCACGTCGTCCAGCAGGCCCAGGGCCGGGTCGCCGCGCCGGCCCAGGCCAAGGGCGCGGCGGTCAACGCCGACCCCGCCCTCGAGCGGGAGGCCGATGACCTGGGCGCGCGGGCCGCGGCGGGCGAGCGGGTCTCGGTGGGATCGGTCGCGGTCGGCGGCGGCACGGGCGCGGTGCAGCTCCAGGCCGGCCCGACCCGCGCCGACGCGACCAGCCGCGGCGACGATCGCGACGAGCGCTCGGAGCGCGGTCGGCCCGAGCGGCCGCCCGAGAGCGGGAGCTTCGGCGCGCCGTACGACAACTTCGCCGAGGCCGCGGCCGCCGAGGCCTACCTGCGGGCGACGCTGATCCCGTCGTCGCTGGGCATGTTCGGCGCCGAGGTCGCGAACCTGTGGAGCATGTTCCTGTCGCGCGAGCCGGGGGCGAGCCTGGCCCCCGTGCCGTTCCGCGAGAACGCCAGCGGCGTGGCGTTCGCGTTCAAGCACTGCGAGCAGATCGCGCGCGTGCAGAACGACCTCCTCGACGAGGTCGTCGGCAACCTGGGCGCCGCCGGCACGCTGCCGCCCGGCCGCTGGACCACGGTGCCGCTGGCCAACTTCTTCCCGGTGCCGCGCGACCTCAGCATCAACTTCTCGAACCCCTACGACACGCCGGGCCACATCGCCGGCGGTCAGAGCGGCAGCGACGCCGGCGCCGACACTCGCTCGGTCCAGGATGGCTCGGTGCGGATCATGCGCCAGACCGATCAGACCGGCGCCACCACTCACGCCCTGATCGAGCCGAACTTCAACTTCCGCGTCTTCGATGCGATCGACTTCATCCCGGGCGGCGCCGGCGCCGGCATCGAGCAGGTGTTCACGATCCCGCTGTCGCGCCTTGAGGCCAGCGGCTGGGCCTACGACGTCCCCTTCGAGGTCACCTTCACCGGCCCGGTCACCCAGCGCAACGTGCCGGGCTCGGCGCTGTCGGGCAACCACCCGACCAACCCCGACGACGCGACCCGGCAGGAGCGCCAGCGCGACCCGGCCGCTCCCGAGGAGCGCGAGCCGAGCCGCAGCCGCCTGGGCGAGCGCGAGGACACCCGGCGGCGCGATCTGTAGGTCGCCCGCGGGCGGCGCGAGCGCCGGCGTCAGCCGCGCGACCACACGACGGTCAGACGATCGAGGTGCTCGGGGCGAAAGCTCAGGTCGGTCGGCAGCGGCCGATCCGGCAGCGTCAGCTCGGTGCGCCACACCCCTTTGCCGGTCGGCCAGGCCCCACCCGGCGCTGCGGTCTCGACCAGGCGCCGGACCGCTGACGGCTCGATCGCGATCGTCTGGACGTCGGCGAACCCGGCGGCGGGCAGCGCCAGGGCGCGTCGACCGTGGACGGTGGCCACCAGCTTCTGGCCGCTGCCGTCGACGCGCTCGACGGTGATCGTCAGGCTGATCGCATGCCACGGCGCGCCGCCCGGCGCGCTCGCGAGCTGCGCGGCGACCCGCGGCTTCCCCACCGTCCACCACAGCGCCAGCCCCCCGACGTGGAGGTTGCGCCAGCCCTCGGGGCGGGTCCTGCGCTCGCGCATCGGCGGAGAGTCTACGCGATCAGTAGTAGCGCGGGAACTTGCCGTAGTCCTGGGGCCGCTTCTCGAGGAACGCGTCGCGCCCCTCCTGGGCCTCCTCGGTCATGTAGGCCAGGCGGGTCGCCTCGCCGGCGAACACCTGCTGCCCGACCAGGCCGTCGTCGACGAGGTTGAACGCGAACTTGAGCATGCGCTGGGCGGTCGGGCTCTTGGCGTTGATCTCGGCCGCCCAGGTCAGGGCCTCGCGCTCCAGGTCGGCGTGGGGGACCACGGCGTTCACCATGCCCATGTCGTAGGCCTCGCGCGCCGAGTAGGTGCGCCCGAGGAAGAAGATCTCGCGGGCCCGCTTCTGCCCGACCATGCGCGCCAGGTACGCCGAGCCGTACCCGCCGTCGAAGCTCGCGACGTCGGCGTCGGTCTGCTTGAACCTGGCGTGCTCCTCGCTAGCCAGCGTCAGATCGCACACGACGTGCAAGCTGTGGCCGCCGCCCACCGCCCAGCCGTTGACCACCGCGATCACGACCTTGGGCATGAAGCGGATCAGGCGCTGGACCTCGAGGATATGCAGGCGCCCCAGGCGGGCCGCGTCGATCGGCCCATCGCCGTCCTGGTACTGGTAGCCGGCCTTGCCGCGGATGCGCTGGTCGCCCCCCGAGCAGAACGCCCAGCCGCCGTCCTTGGCCGACGGCCCGTTGCCGGTCAGGAGGATCGTGCCGATCGCGCTCCACTGCCGCGCGTGGTCGAGGGCGGTGTACAGCTCGTCGACGGTCCGGGGCCGGAAGGCGTTGCGGACCTCGGGGCGATGGAACGCGATGCGCACCGTGCCCTGCCCGCGGGCGCGGTGGTACGTGATGTCGGTGAAGTCGAACCCGGGGACGGTCTCCCAGCGGTCGGCGTCGAAGATGGCGCTCGGCATGGCCCGTCCTTACCACGGACCGCCGCGGGCGCTGGCGCCGGTCCGGGCTACGGCGACGGCGGGGCCAGGACGATGGCGCGGACCGCCGCGATCAGCGCCTGGAGCGAGTCGCGGGCGCCGCTCTGCTCGAGGACCAGGGCGCCGTCGCGATCGAAGATCTTCACGTGCGGCAGATCGAAGCCGCCGGGCGTGAGGTAGCGCGCGACCGCGGCGCTGTCCCAGTCGACCACGTCGAGGCGGCGAATCGCGACCCGGTCGGGGTGGGCGCGGGCTAGCGCGATCAAGGCCGGCTCGAGGGTCTTGCACGGCTCACACCACGGCGCCCAGAAGTCGACGATCGTGATCTTGCCGGGCACCGGCACCAGCGCGACGGCGGCGCCGGCCGGGCCGAGGTCGACGACATCGAGGCCGGTGAGGTCGAGGGGCGCCGCGCCCGCGGGCGCGTGACCGTCGTGATCGCCGTCGTGATCGCCGTCGTGATCGCCGTGATCACCGTGTTCGTGCTCGTCGCCGTCGTGATCGTGCTCGTCGCCGCCGTGATCGTGACCGTGATCATCGTCGCCATGCCCATGGCCGTCATCGCCGGCCGCCCGCGCCGCGCCGGCCGGCGCGCCCCACGACCACGACGCGCCCAGCTCGAGCAACACCGGCATCTCGAGCTGACCACCGACCGCGCGGGTGATGATCGGCACCTTGATCGCGAGGTCCACGCCCAGCGACGGCGACGCCCTCCAGCCTCCGCCAACGCCGACCATCAGGTCGAAGCGCCCGCGGTTGCCGTCGTCGGTCGGGACCACGCCGTCCCAGCGCTCAGCGGTCTCGCCCAGGGCCTCGACCGAGGCCCGCGCGGACAACCGCCGCGCCACCGGACGGCGAGCCTGCGCCGTCGCCGCGAAGCGATGGCCGGGTTGGTAGCCCTCGGCGTTGGCGTACAGCCCGAGCTGGGCCAGGCCGCTCACGCCGAACCGCCAGTCGCCGTGGGCGCGGCTGACCTCGGCCGCGAGCACCGGATTGACCGTGCCGGTCCCGAGCTGGACGTGCTGGTGGGCGAGTCCCTGATCGCCGAGGACGAAGGGATTCGGATAGGTCCGGCCCAGCGGCACCGTCACGCCGGCGCGACCGGTCACGCGCCATGGCCCAACCGAGCGCCCGAGGCTGCCGAGGACCATCGGATCGCCGAGCCCGGTCAGGGTCTCGTCGCGGTGATGGATGCCGGGGTTGGTGAGCTCGACCTCGGCGCCCGCGGCGTCGAGGTAGCGGATGCCGGTGTCGACGATGCGAAACGGCACCAGGAGCCCGAGGCCAACCCCACGCGGCAGGCCGACGTCGACCGCCAACCGCCCCTCACCGATCCACAACGTCTGATCGTGGACCAGCTCGATCACGCCGCGCCCGACCACGTCGTCGCGATCGTCGTGGCGCGTGCGGGCGTAGGTGCCGAGCCACGACAGGCGCGCCGTCACCTGTCCAGGGGCCAGGCTCTCATCATCGACCTTCCCGACCGGGAGGTTTGGGTTGCTTCAACCCGCTCAAGCACCGCCGGCCCGACTCACCGACGGCGCGGCAGCGGCCAGAAACGCGGAGGTCAGGCAAACGAACAGGCGACGCAAGCCAACACCTTACCAGAGTTTAGGCTCCGGCCCGCCGTCAGCCTGGACCGGAGTCGACTGTCGCCCGCATCCGCATCCAGCCGCTCGTCCGCAAGAGCCCGACCAGCGACCACAGGCTCGTCACAGCGACCAGCGCCGCGGTGGTGCGATGCCAGAGCGGAGCGGCCGTCGCCGCCGTGAGACCAGCGAGCGCCAGCAAGGCCAGGAGTGTCAGACACGCCAACGCCGTCATCACTCCGGCTTCTCGCCGCCGGCGGGAAGCACGCGTAGCTGCTGGCTCAGGTCGGCGCATAGCTCGTCGGTTCTCGTCCGTAGCTCGCTTAGTTTGTACGCCCGGCGTGAGACGACGGCAAGTAGGATCAGCGCAGCTGGCGCGTAGAACGCGGCGAGGGTAGCGCTGATCCCACCGATGGCCAAGGCGACGGCGCCAAGCGCCGGGAGGGCGGCGGCGACCCAAGCTCGCTGGGCTCGCTTCGCCTGCTGTCGCACCCGCTGGGCCAGCCGCAAGAGCGCCCGAAGTCCGGCGGCATCCAGGCCAACCGGCGGGTAGGCCTGGTACTCGTCCCACAGCACCTCTACGTCTCCCTCGAGCAGATCGAGTCGACCGCGCTCCTCGCTGCGCTCGGTCATCATCACAGCCTCGTACAGCAGCGGCGCCAGGCGACCGCGCAACGACTGCAGCGACAGGACTCGCTCGAGGTCGGACCGGTCGCCCGGCAAGGGCCACAGAAGCTCCGCCGCGCGTCCACTCATCTGCAGCACCGGAGCCGCGGGGGCCTCGGCGGTGGGATGAGACGCCGCCTCGACCAGGCTCGGACGTTCCGGCACCACCGGCGGCGGGGGCGACTCGCGGTCGGCGGTCGGACTTACGGTCCCAGCGGACTCGTGGCGCTCCTCGGGTGCAACCGGGGCACGCTCCTCACCGGGGACCTCGCGCGAGAGTCCGCGTTGGTCACGAATGGACGCCGGCTGCGCGAAGATCGCGTCCGCGCCGCGCACGAACGCAGCGAGTGCTTCGACCTTTCGCGCCGCCGCTTCGGCCTCTGCCACAGCGGCCGCGGCATGTGCGACGTTGGTCCACGCCTGCCAGGCCGCCGTGTCGTTGGGGGTCCCATCGATCATTCGCACGAGTTGGGTCGACAGCTCACGGCAGCGCGGACCAATCCGATCGCCGCGCTGGTGCGCCGTCACGATCGCCTCGACCCGTTCGTCCGCGGTCTTGAAGCGCAGGCGTTCGGGCACCGCGCTGTGGGCGGCGACCAGCCGCTTGACCATGTCATCCACGCTCACCTCACCGAGACTAGACGGCGGCAGCGAGCCACGCAATTGCCCCGTTGACCCCACACAGGCACGGCGAACGCGCGCGTGACCGCTGGCGCAACGCCCCGCGCCGCGCCGGTGCATCGACGAGCCTGACGCGGCGCGGTCGATCGGCGCGTGCCGGCAACGTCGCGGGCTAGGCTCCCCCGGCGCCACCATGCGATGCTCGGCCGGTGCCGGGACAACGTGCGCGATCGCGGCCCCGTGGCGGCTGGGCGGTTGGGGTGTACTTGTTCGCCGCGGTGTTCGCGGGCGCCGGCGCGGTGACGATCTATCGCGGCGCGATCAGCCCTCATCTCGAGCGCCGCGCCGCGGCGAGCTGGGTCGCGGGGCGCTGCACGATCACGGAGGTCGCGATCGCACAGGACGTCGACAGCGACGGCGACCGTCAGTACGCGCCGCGCGTCGCCTATCGCCTCGAGGTGGGTGGCCAGAGCGTCCGCGGCGAGCGCATCTCGTTCGGCGAGCGGGCGTGGACCAACGACCTCGCCAAGGCCAAGCGCGGCGCCGCGAGGTATCACGTCGGGCAGACCGTCGACTGCTTCTACGACCCCGACCGACCGTCGCGGGTGGTGCTGTCGCGCACGGTCCCCGGCGGCACGATGGTGGCGGCGTTTGGCCTCGGGTTTCTGCTGGTCGGTCTCGGCATCGCCGCCAGCGAGCTCCGCGAGCGTCGCCAGGCGCGGCGCCTGGCCGCCCACCCGGCCGGTCCGGAGGCGCCGCCGCTGCTCACCCGGCTCGGCGAGCACGGCCTCGATCACCTGCTCTTGCGCGGCGGCTTCGCGGCCGCGTTCTCGGCGCCCGTGCCGTATCTGGTCGCGGACGCCCTCGACGGTCCGATGCATGCGCTGTTCGCGCTGATCTTCGGCGCGGTCGGGCTCGGCCTCCAGGCCTGGTTCTGGCATCGCCTGCTGCGCGCGATCGGACCGCGGGTCGACGTGCGGGTCGACGGAACCCCGAGCCTGGGCGAGACCGTGACGATCGCCGTCGACCTCGCCGGGTGGATGCCGATCCGCACCGCGCGACTGCGGCTGATCGGTCGCGAGGAGGCGACCCACCGGGTCGGCACCGACACGGTGACCGACACCGCGGTGTTCTTCGAGCGCCAGCTCGCGGCGGTGCGGTCGCCGCGGCGCGCGGCGCGGATGAGCGGCGAGGTGCAGGTGCCGCACGACACGATGCCGACCTGGTCGGCCGGCTCCAACCGCATCCGCTGGGTGATCGCGATCGACGCCGACATCGCGACCTGGCCTGACGTCACCGACGAGTACGAGCTGCGGATCGGCCCGGCGCTCGCGGCGCGGCGCGAGGTCGCCGATGGCTGAGCCGCTCACCCTCGCCCTCGACGCCGATCGCCTGGCCCCCGGCGCGGTGGTCGCCGGCGAGGTGCACTGGCAGCGCGATCGTGCGCCGACCGCAGGCACCCTGCGCCTGTGCTGGGACACCGCGGGCAAAGGCGACCCCGATCGCGCCGTGGTTCAGGTGGTCGACCTCGCCACGATGCCGCGGATCGGCGCGATCGCCGGCGGTCACCCGTTCCGCGGCGGCGACGACGCCTCCCCGACGCCGCCGCTGGCCGCCCGCGACGCGCGCCGGTTCCAGCTCCAGCTTCCCGACGAGCCGTACAGCTTCGTCGGCACGCTGATCGAGCTGACCTGGTCGATCGAGGTCGAGGTCGATGGCGAAGCGGTGCGCCGCACGCTGATCGTCGCACCGGGGGACGCTCCGGTCGCCCTGTGAGCGCGTTTCGCCCGGCGATCAATCCGTTTCGCACCGCGCGGATCGATCACCTACCGTACCGCCTGCGCGGCGCGACGTGGGACGACCTGATCGCGCGCTTCGACGCACTCGGCGGTCGCGCTGCGGTGGTCGGCGACCACGGCGCCGGCAAGACCCGGTTCCTCGCCGGCCTCGCCACCCACCTGCGCGACCGCGGCCGACCGACGTGGTCGGTGCGCGCGACCCACGCGCCACCACCGACCGCCGCGGAGGTGGACGGACGGATCGTCCTGGTCGATGAGCTCGACGCCCTGCCGTGGGCGACCCGCTGGAGCTGGCGACGTCGCCTGCGCGCCGCCGCTGGTGTGGTCATCGTGCGCCATGCGCCATCGGCGACGCTGCCGACCCTGCATCGCTGCGCGCCCGACGCGGCGCTGGTCGCCGAGCTGGTCGCCGAGCTGGTCGCGCCACAGCCCGAGGCCTCGGCCGCGCCGTCGCTCGAGGCCCCGACGGCCGGCGACCTCGCCGCCCTGCTCGCCCGCCACCGCGGCAACGTCCGGGCGGTCTTCGCCGAGCTCTACGACCGCGCCGCGGGCCGCGACCGCGCCGCGACCGGCGATGTGGCCCGACCGATCCCGCCGTGATATCGCCCTGACATCGCGTCAGATGAGAAACCCTCGCAGAGTGCGCGGGTGTCCTCCTCCTCGATCTTCCGCGTCGACCGGCCCAGCGACGAGCTCCGCGACGACCTCGCGCCGTCGGTCGCCCCAGGCAAGCGCTCGCTGACCGAACGGCTCCAGCTTCGACGGAGCGCCCCGCCGCCGGCCGCGGCGCGACCCGACGCGTCGTCGCCCCACGACGCCCCGGCCGACGCCCCCGCCGATCCCTTCTGGTTCGCCGACCGTCCGGGAGACACGGCGCCCGACGCCCTCGCCGCCGCCGCCCGCGGCGTCGACGGTCCGGCGACCGCCTTGCCCCACGGCGACGCCATCCAGCGCGCCTTTGGACGCCACGACGTCGGCGGGATCCGCGCCCACGTCGGCGGCGCCGCGACCGAGGCGGCCGAGGCCCTGGGCGCGGTCGCCTACGCCACCGGCGCCGACGTCGCGTTCGCGACCGCGCCCGACCTCCACACCGCCGCCCACGAGGCCGCCCACGTGATCCAGCAGCGCGAGGGAGTCAGCCGCCTGGCCCCGGGCCTGGGCGGCGCCGACGACCCCGCCGAGGCCCACGCCGACCTGGTCGCCGACCTTGTGGTCGCCGGGCGCTCGGCCGAGGCGCTCCTCGACGGCTTCGCCGGACCAGGTGGGGCGAGCGGCGGCGAGCCGACCGTCCAGCGCAAGCTGACGCGCGGCGGGGCGGCGTACCCGTCGACGTACAAGCAGATCGCCAAGGCCCTGCCGGCCGGCCAGGCCGACGCCGACGCCGCGATCGACGGCGCGCTGGCCAAGCTCGGGGCCGGCGCCGACCGCGACAAGCTCGAGGAGATCTGGGGCAAGCTCGCGAAGGACCCTAAGATCACCCTCGACGCCGCGACCCAGGGGCCGGCCGTGATCGCCGAGCTCGTGAAGCGCTACCAGCGCTCGGCCGCGAGCAGCCGCGCCTACCAGGCCCGCGCCGCCGAGGGCCCGGGGCTGGTGGCCGGGCTCCTGGCCGCCGACCCGCACCTCCAGCTCGAGGCCGGCGCCCGCAATCCGATGGTGACCGCCGACGACATGGAGGTGGTCGAACACGATGGCGCGGCGATGACCGCCGCCGATCGATTCGCGACCCATCTTTCGACCGTCGTGCTGTCGCAGCACCCCGACGGTCAGGAGGTCCAGGCTGCGGCCCGCCGCGACGGCGCCGGCCTGTCGCTGGCCTCGAACCTGAACGCCGTCAACAACGAGCTCCGCGGTCGGCTGCAGGTCGCGACCGACATCAAGGACCTCGCGGCCAAGGTGCTGGCCAGCCGCAAGGTATCGGCGATGACCCGCGAGGCGGCGATGGACGACGTCGTGGTCCGCCACGCGCTCAAGCTGTACCAGCGGATCCAGGACATCCTCGCGCCCGACGCGGCGATCGACGTGCCGGCCTCGGTGGCGGTCAAGCTCGACGGGCAACACGCGGAGATCCGCATCCAGCAGTCGCCGCTGTGGGACGAGGCGACCCACCACGTGCCGGCCGGGACCAAGTACCCGTGTATGGGCTGCTACCTGTACTTCAACGGCCAGGCGATCGAGATCGGCCGTTGGTTCGGGCCGCTGTGGCTGACCAACGCCGCGCTGTCGCAACAGCTCCGCGACCTCTTGCTCGCGGGGAAGTCCATCGGCTCCCTCGGCCCGAGGAACGTCGCGGCGGTGTCAGCGAGTCTGGCGACCGCCTACGGGGCGCTGCCCGACGACGCCCACATGGCCCACGGCAAGCACCGCGACGGCACCCACTCGACCGCGCGCAAGGCCGACTCGGACAGCGAGCTCGACGACGACGAGTTCGCCGACGTAGCGATGCGGGCCGAGGCCCGCGCCAGCGGCAAGCCGCTATCTCCGGTGTGGGAGTGGCCGGGTCCAACCGACGACGAAGCCGAGGACGAAGACGAGGACCTTCCGGTGGCAGCCGCGAGCGCGAGCGCGAGCGGACCGTCGGGGCCCCCGCCTGCCTCGGGCAGCGGGCCCAAGCTGCCGGCCAGCGGCGCCCACGGCTCGGCCGCCGCCGCCAGGGGCGCGGGTCCGATGCCGGCCCTGCCGCCGCTCGACGTGAACGCCCTGCTCCTTCAGGTTGGCATGCAGATCAACTTCGAGGCCACCGTCGCCGGCTCCGGGCTCGCCGAGTTCGCGACGATCCACAACGCGTCGGGGCACGGCAACAACTGCCTGATCTACAGCGTCGCGGGCGCGCTGGGCATCGTCCTCGACGCCGCGCGGGCCGCGCAGATCCGTCGGGGCGTAACCCGCGGCCACGCCGCCAACGGCTACCTCACCACCGCCGCGATCCCCGAGATCCTGGCGCAGCTCGGCAACGCGACCGTCCACGTGCTGACGACCGCGGCCCGCCACGTCGGCGGTCGGTTCGACGCCGAGGTGATCGGCAACGGCCGCGCGATCTACCTGGTCAACGCCGCCGACATCCACTTCGGCTGGTGCATCCCCAAGGGCGACGTCGACGTCCAGGCCGCGAACCAGGACGCGTCCACCGGCGTGCGCTTCGTACGGCGCGCCGCGCCGCCACAGGCCAGCGCGAGCGGAGCTCCCGCGATGCCCTCCGGCCCCTCTGGATCCTCTGGCCCCTCTGGATCCTCTGGCCCGGCGCCCTTCCCGTCGAGCGTCGGCCTCGGCCCGACCGCGCCACCGCCGTCCGCGCCGTGGACGCCGGCCGCCTTCGGCAGCTCTGGCGCGTCGTGGATCCCGACCCCGTCGGCGCCGCCCAAGGACGGCGCCACCGGCGCGCCGTCCTCGGCCGCCCGTGCGCCGACCTCGCTCACCGACCTCGCGCCCGAGCGGATCATCCGCTACCTGCGCTGGCGCGATCCCGAGGTCTTCGCGATGTTCCTCGCCGAGGGTGGCTACCTCGAGCGCATGAACACGATCCTCGACCATCGCACTCGACAGCTCGCCGACCTGCGCGCGGTCGCCGCGCACCTGATCGCGACCGCCAGCATGGACCTGGCCGAGATCTTGCGCGTCGAGGAACAGCACCTCGGCTGAGGGGCGCGACGCCGCCGCGCGATCAACCCGGAGGCCCGACCTCGATCAAGGTCGCGCCATCCCAGCGCAGAAACGTGCGCTCGGCGACGACCACCGGAGCGTAGCCGCGAGCGTGTTTGGGACCGCGCAGGTCGGGGCCGGTGATCTCCCCTCCGGTGACGTCGCGGGTGAACACTGGATCGGGACCGTCGGCGAACACCGTCACGGTGCGCGCGGCCTCGCCGAGGGCCGGCGCGGTCACGACGATCAAGAGCGACGGCCCGCGATCGGCGGCCTCGGCCCGCGCGAACCACAGGTCGCGCACGACGCCGCGGACGCGCACCGTGCGCAGCGCCGCGCCGACCGCGCAGCCGTCGACCGCGTGGAGCGCGAGCGTCGCCGCGCCGCTCGCCGGATCGCCGCCGAGGAGCCAGGCCACCGCGGTCGGCGCGTCGCCGAACACCCACTCGCCCAGGCCGATCGCCCGCGGCGGCGCGCTGGGATCACCGAGCGGCGCCGTCGGCAGACACGGCGCCTCGGCCACGCCGCGCCCCGCGACCCAGCCCGCGATCCCGCCCGGCCCGCCGATCAGCGCCCAGCCCCCGCCGGTCTTCGATGGCGTCCCGTGGGCGACGCCGTCGACCCGGGCGACCAGCGCGCCCCGCGGCAGCCACGCGGTCGGCCGGCCGGCCTTGCCGATCGCCCAGCGCACCTCGCCGACCGCGGTCAGGCGCCCGGGCGCGAGCGGCGCCGCGTCGGCCGGCAGCTTCGCCGACACCACCTGCTTGCTCTCGACGCCGAGGGCGGCGACCACCTCGTCGGCGACCGCGCCCGACGGGAACACCAGGCGATCGGCGAAGTCCTCGCCGGCCGGCGCGACCAGGCGCACCGCGGCGCGCGCGTCGGGGGCCAGGCGCCACCAACCGGCGAAGGCCTCGGCCAGCGTGCGCGGAGCGTAGGCCACGGTGGTCGGCGCCGGCGGCGGAGGCGCAGCCCCAGGCGGCGGCAACCCGACCCCGATCGCGGCCATCGCCGGGGCCAACGGACCGTCGCCGCGCAGGTGCGCGATCACCCCGCTCCACGGATAGGTCACCGCGACGTCCTCGGTCGGCTGGAACTCGATCACGCCGTCGGTGCCGAGGACCAGCCGGCCAAAGGCGCCCTCGGTGCGGCCGACGCTGGCGCCCAGCACGTGGGGCACGTCCTGGCCGGGCGCGAAGACATCCTCGACGCGGAACGGCGTCACCGCGGCGCCGGCGATCGCGAAGTGATACGTGTCCCAGTCGGTCAACGCACCGCCGGTCTCGGTCATCGGGTACGCGCAGCGCAGCGCCACCACCGTCGCGGTCGCCAGCGTGAGCTTGCACGCGCGCCGGCCATCGATCGCCTTGGCCACGGCGGCGTCGAGGGCGGCCTGCGCCGCCGGATCGGGCAGCGTCACCGTCGGGATCACCACCCCATCGACGGTGCGCTTGCCGAGCGGCAGGTTGACCAGCCGCACCGCGCCCGGCCCGCGCGGCGCCGCCGCCGCATCGACCACCAGCGCGACCGGTCCGCCGAGGGCCCCACCGTCGATCGCCGCCGCGGCGTCGACCGCGCCCCCAGCGTCCCCGGCCGCCGTCACCACCGCCACCGCCGACCCGGTCGCTCCGCCGGCCGGAGCCTCCGACTTGCGGCCGCCACACGCCGCCAGCGCGATCGCGAACCCGACGATGCCTCGCATCGCGCGATTGTCCCCGCGCGCCGCCGGCCACTCAACCGCGGGCCGGCGCGACCTCGCCCGTGTGAGATCGCCGTGAGAGTCCGCTCGCCGGGAACCCGGTCATTCACGCGATACCGCTCCGCCGTTCACGGGTGCTGCGGCGCCGCAGCTCATGATACCGTTCGCCCGTGAGTCGATGGCTAGGCGTTGAAGGGTCGGGCTCGTACGTGCATCAACGACACGATTGAGAGCGGTGAGCCAGTTCGATGGTGCGACGCGTCGTTGCGAGCAGACTCGTGGGCCAGCGCTGGCACGTCCAGGCGCTAGGCGAGGTTCGTGTCGAGCGAGCGACGGCCCTCCATTGCGCTGACATCGAGACGGACTGGGCTCCGTTGCGCGCGGAGGACGACCGCGATCTCGCCTGGCGCTGGACCAAGATCGGCCCGACGCTGCGCGATGGGTTTGTCCTGATCGGTGCCCATCCGCTGTCGATCTGGGAAAGCACCAAGGAAGAGCCAATACGGCTTCCCGGCGGACGCTACTACCGTCTCGATTTCCTCGAGGCCCGCCCAGATCACCGCGGCCTGCGCGTCGTCGGCCTGTTCACGATGGCGCTCGTCGCCGTCCGCGCCCTCGAACAGGACGCCGACGGGGTAGTCCTGGCTTCGTTCGACGTTCCCAAGCTGATCGCCTCTTGCGAGGGGCTCGGCGCGATCCGCCGTCGTCCGACGGGAGGGAACCTGCCGCGCAACCTGGTACCCTTTCAGCTCGACGCACAGGCCCTGGAGCAGCTCGCGAGGTTCGCCGATGCCCACCACGATGACCAAAGCGCAACGCAAGAAGACCCGTGATGCGTTCGCGGCGCTCGCGGCCTCGCTCCCCGAGCCGCCGACCAGTCGTCTCGCGACCACGGTCGCCGCGGCGCCTTCGGGGCGCGCGCTGCGAGCGGCCCGCCTGCTTGTCGGAGCCGTCGATCCGACCTCGGTCAACGAGGTCGCTGCCAGCCTCGAGTCTCTGATGATGCAAGTCGCGGCTCTGCAACCGACCCGTTCCGGTGGGGCGAGGAACCCGCGTAGGAAGCCGAACGATGGACGCGGCTGATGAGCCATTGAGCTTGACGTGGAAGGCGATCGACAACCTCGACCTCCCCGATTCCATCAAGACGACCCTCCGGCTCCTTCAGGCCCAGCTCACGCTCGCATACCAGCGGAACTTCGTCTCTCTCGACGACGATCGAGCGTCAGGCTTCTGCGATCGACCGCTTGCAGGCGACCCTGCAGCTCCTCATCGAGAAGATCGCACCAGAGCTACAGGACCGGATCCCGGTGCCGATCCGGGTCGTGGAGGACCCTGCCAACGCAGATGTCGCGGCTCCCCTCATCTTGGCCGACCCGATGGGTGCAGGCTACACCCTCACCCAGACCCGACTCGCCGATGCGATCGGGCTTCCTGCCCCCGTGGTGTCGGTGCTGGTCCGATGTCTGAAGCTGAACCATGATGAGAAGTGCGCCGTCGCGGTGCGTCGCGGACGGGGTGCCGACACGTACAGCTACCACCCCCGCGCTATCGCTCGGCTCAAACAGCTCATCGAGTTCCCGCCGGCGAGTAAGTTCGCGCCGGCAGAGGCGAGCGCGCTCAAACGCGCGCGCCGCCTCCTCGGGATGAGCGAGAGTACGCCGCCACGTCGCTGACCCGCCGCCGACCCGCCGACGATCAATGCACGCCGAGGTAGGCCTTGCGGATCGCGTCGTCGGCGGCCAGCTCCTTGGCCGGGCCCGACTTGACCAGGGTGCCGACCTCGAGGACGTGGGCGACGTCGGCGACCTTGAGCGCCATGTGGGCGTTCTGCTCGACCAGGAGGATGGTGGTGCCGTCCTTGGCGATCTGGGCGACGATCTGGAAGATCAGCGCGACGATCTGCGGCGCCAGACCGAGCGACGGCTCATCGAGGAGGAGCAGCCGGGGCCGGGCCAGGAGCGCGCGTGCGATCGCCAGCATCTGCTGCTCGCCGCCCGACAAGGTCCCGGCGCTCTGGGCCAGGCGCTCGCGCAGCCGCGGGAACAAGGTGAGCGCATGGTCGCGATCGCGGGCGACGCCGGCCGGATCGCGCCGCAGGTACGCGCCGACGTCGAGGTTCTCGCTGACCGTGAGGTTGGCGAAGATGCCGCGGCCCTCGGGCGCGTGGGACAGCCCGCGGGCGACGATGCGGTGGGGCGCCAGCCCGGTGATGTCCTTGCCGGCGAACCGGACTAGGCCGCGCTGCGGCCGCACCAGGCCGCTCACCGCGCGCAAGGTCGTGGTCTTGCCGGCGCCGTTGGCGCCGATCAGCGTGACCACCTGGCCCTCGTCGACCGCGAACGACACCCCGCGCAGGGCCTGGATGCCGCCGTAGGCGACGTGGAGCTCGTCGACGACCAGGAGCGCCATCAGCCCAGCTCCCCGGCCACCGGCGCCGGCTCGTCGGGCACGCCCAGGTAGGCCTCGATCACCGCCGGGTCGGACTGGATCGCCGTCGGCGCGCCGCGAGCGATCGTCACGCCGTGATCGATCACGGTGATGTGCTCACAGATGTCCATGACCAGGCCCATGTCGTGCTCGATGAGGAGGATCGAGACGCCGAACTGCTCGCGCAGCGACGAGATCAGGCCGCGCATCGCCTTCTTCTCGCCGGTGTTCATGCCGGCGACCGGCTCGTCGAGGAGCAGCACCTTGGGCTGGGTCGCGAGCGCCCGGGCGATCTCGAGCCGGCGCTGATCGCCGTAGGGCAGGCTCTTGGCGATCTCGTCGGCGCGGTGGCCGATGCCCAGCACCTCGAGCAGCTCGCGCGCGCGGTCGCGCAGCTCGGCCTCCTCGCGCCAGTACAGCGGCGTGCGCAGGAGCGAGCGCCACAACCCGCAGCGGGCCCGAACCCCGGCGGCGATGCGGACGTTGTCGAGCACGCTCAGATCGCCGAACAGCCGGATGTTCTGGAACGTCCGCACCAGCCCGGCGCGGGCGATGTCCGACGGCTTGCGCCCGGTCAGATCGACGCCACCGACCACGACCTGCCCGGCGTCGGGGCGATACACGCCGGTCAGCAGGTTGAAGATCGTGGTCTTGCCGGCGCCGTTGGGCCCGATCAGGCCGTGCAGCCCACCGGCCGGCAGCTCGAAGGACAGCTCGCTCACCGCCTTCAGGCCACCGAAGGCCTTCGACAGCCCGCGGGCCGCCAAGGCCGGCGCGCTCGGCGCGGTCACGACCGATCCTCCGCGCGGCGATCGGCCGCCGCCTTCCACGCGGCGCGGACCCGACCGGGCGCGCTGATCAGCCAGCGCATGAACCGCCCGGGCGCGGTGACCAGATCGCGGCCGACGCCGCGCCAGTCGACCTCCCACAGCTCCTTCAGGCCCAAGAGGCCCTGGGGCCGCAAGACCATGACGATGATGAGCGCCATGGCGTAGACGATCATCCGGTAGTCCTTGAACTCGCGGAACAGCTCGGGCAGGAGCGTCACCGCGATCGCCGCCAGGACCGCGCCCGAGATCGAGCCCATCCCGCCGAGCACGACGATGATCACGATGTCGATCGACTTCTGGAAGCCGAGGTCGCTCGGCCGCAGGCTGTTGCCCAGCTCGTGGGCGTAGAGGCCACCGCCGATGCCGGCGAAGAACGCCGAGGTCATGAACGCCGAGACCTTGGCCTTGGTGGTGCGGATGCCCATGGCCTCGGCGGCGATCTCGTTCTCGCGCACCGCCAGGAGCTGCCGCCCGCGGTTGGAGTACTTGAGCCGGTAGGCCACCAGGCACGCCAGGACGACGAACACCCAGACCCAGAACGGGTTCTTGGCGTCGATGTAGCGCGGTCCGCCGATGAAGCCGAAGCCACCGCCCAGGTTGTCGAGGAGCGTCCACCAGTCGGCGGCCTCGACCTGGGGCTGCGACAGGATCACGTCGTCGGACTGCTTGATCAGCACGCGGATGATCTCGCCGAAGCCGAGCGTCACGATCGCCAGGTAGTCGCCGCGTAGGCGGAGCGACGGCAGGCCGACCAGCCAGCCGGTGAGCGCCGCCAGGAGGCCGCCGGCCAGGCAGCCCGCGCACAGCAAGAGCTCGCCCGGCCCGAGCGCCCCGCCGTAGATCGCCTTGGTGCCGAACAGCTTGATCGAGCCGTAGTAGACGATCGCCGCCGCGGTGTAGCCGCCGACCGCCATGAAGCCGGCGTGGCCGAGCGAGAACTGCCCGGCGTAGCCGTTCACGATCCCGAGCGACACCCCGAGGATGATCGCGATGCCGATCGCGTTCAGGATCTTCGAGTAGTAGTCGCCGATCGACACCGCGACGACCATCTGCATGAGGAACGCGAAGCCGAACCCGAGGACGAGCGGGTACAGCGAGCGCGCCAGCGCGCCCGGCCAGCCGGGCGGTCGACGATCGGTGGGCGGCGCGCTCATACCTTCTCCACCGCGGCGTTGCCGAGGAGGCCCGCCGGCCGGAACAACAGCATCACGATCAAGACGCCGAAGACGAACAGGTCGGGCAGCTTCGACGACACGTAGCCGGCGCCGAACACCTCGATCGAGGCGATCAGCACCGCGCCCAGGACCGCGCCGCGGACGTTGCCGATGCCGCCGACCACCGCGGCCACGAAGGCCTTGAGGCCGAGCAGCACCCACAGCGCGTCGGCGGTCTGGTTGAGCTGGCGGTACTTGAGGCCGTAGAGCACGCCGCCGGCCGCGGCCAGCGCCGAGCCGATCATGAAGGTGATCGACACCACCCGGTCGACCGGGATGCCCATGAGGGCGGCGAACTGCTCGTTCCACGACACCGCGCGCATCGCCTGGCCCAGGCGGGTCCGGTAGACCAGCCACTGCAGGCCGACCACCAGGGCGATCGCGAGCCCGACCAGGGCGACGTCGACCCACGGCACCCGCACGGTGGCGATCGTCACCAGCGGCTCCGACGACAGGAGCGACGGCATCGGCTGAGGGTCCTTGCCGAACACCTCCGGCAGCGCGCCGACGTTCTGCAGGAGCAGCGACACGCCGATCGCGGTGATGAGCACGTTCAGGCGCGGCGCCCGACGCAGCGGCCGGTAGGCCAGGCGCTCGATCGAGAAGCCGAGCGCCGCGGCCGCCGCCATCGCCAGGATCATCACGACCGGCATCGCGAAGACCGGCGAGTCGGTCGTGGCCCAGCCGATCGCGGTCGCGATCGTGAAGGCCATCCACGCCCCGAACGTGAAGATGTCGGAGTGCGCGAAGTTGATGAAGCGCAGGATGCCGTAGACCAGCGTGTACCCGAGCGCGATCAGCGCGTACAGGCTGCCCAGCGTCAGCGTCTGCAGGAGGAGCTGGACGAACTTGGTCATGCGGCGGCTGCCGCCGAGCCCCGGCGGCGACCGCTTCTATAGCCTCGGAGCGCGCGTCCCGTCCACCGGCCTCGCCACCTCCGTGCGGCCCCGGCCCGGCGCCGGCTCACTCCGCGGCGTAGCGCTTGACCGCCGGCCGCTTGCCGTGATCGATCTTGACCATCACCGCCGACTTCATCGCGTCGCGGTTGGCGTCGATCGTGATCTCGCCGGTGACCCCGGGGAAGCCCTTGGTCGCGGCGATCGTGGCGGCCAGATCCTTGCCGGCCAACGACGGCGACTTGTCGATCGCGGCGAACAGGAGGTTGGCGGCGTCGTAGCCCAGGGCGGCCAGGGCGTCGGGCGCCGCGCCGTGCTTGGCCTGGTACTTGGCGACGAAGTTCTTGACCGCCGGGGTGTCCTCCTCGGGGGAGTAGTGGTTCGAGAAGAAGCTGCCCTGGACCGCGTCGCCGCCGATCTGCTCGAGCTTGTCCGAGTCCCAGCCGTCGCCACCGAGGAAGGGGGCGGTGATCCCGAGCTTGCGGGCCTGGGCGATGATGTTGGCGGCCTGGGTGTAGTAGCCCGGGAGGAAGATCGCGTCGGGCTTGGCCTGGCTGACGGTCGCGAGCTGGGCGCCGACGTCGGGGTTGTTGGAGTCGTAGGCCTCGCGCGCGGCGATCTCGCCGCCGCCGGCCTTGAACGACTTCTCGAAGAAGTCGGCCAGGCCCTTCGAGTACGGCTGGCCCTGATCGAACAGGATCGCGACCCGCTTGGCCTTGAGCTCCTCGAGGGCGAACCGGGCGACGACCTTGCCCTGGAACTCGTCGAGGAAGCAGACCCGGAAGATCATGTCGCCGATCTGGGTGACCGCCGGGTTGGTCGACGACGGCGAGATCATCGGCACCCCGTACTGCTGGGCGACCGGCCCGGCCGCCATCGACAGGCCCGACGCGACCTCGCCGAGGAGCGCCACCACCTTGTCCTGGGTGATGAGCTTGGTGACGGCGTTGCCGGCTTGCTGCGGCTGGCCGGCGTCGTCCTCGGTGATGAGCTCGATCTTGCGGCCCTTGAGCGTGCCGGCGTCGATCGCGGCGTTGCGCTCCTCGATGGCCAGGCGGATGCCGCGATCGGTGGACTGACCGAAGGTCGACTCGGACCCGGTCATCGACGCGTAGTGGCCGACCTTGATCGGCGCGGTCGACGGCACGCTGCCGCCGGCGCCGCCCGAGCCGGTCGCACCACCGCCGCCGCCGCCGGTCTCGTTGCGCTTGCGCTCGCAACCCGCGACCAGGGCCGCGATCAGAGCGATGCCGAACAGGCCTCGCCGCGTCATTCGCCAACCATTGAGCTTCACGGGCGTCTCCTCGTAAGAGTCGATGCGATAGCCCGGGGCCGGCGCGGGAGTCAACCCCGGCGCACCGTCCCCGACGCACCGAGCGACGGCGATGGACGCGCCGGAAGCCACCGTGGTACGTCGTCGCCGCGCCCCCGCGCCCCAGGTCCGTCATGAGCTCAGCGTCGTCTCGCCACTCCACCGTGATGCCCGCCCACGGGCACCACTACCACGGCAAGAAGGAGCTGGCGCTGGTGTCGCTCGGGGCCCTGGGGGTCGTCTACGGCGACATCGGGACCTCGCCGCTCTACGCGATGAAGGAGTGCCTGACCGGCACCCACGGCGCCCCGCCGACGCCAGGCAACGTCTTCGGCGTGCTGTCGCTGGTGTTCTGGGCCCTGACGATCGTCGTCGTCATCAAGTACCTGACGTTCGTCCTGCGGGCCGACAACAAGGGCGAGGGTGGCATCCAGGCCCTGGCCGCCCTGGTGTCGGGCGCCACCGGCCGCTCGGCCGGCCGCCTGGCGATCCCGATCCTCATGGCCTTGTTCGGGACCGGCCTCCTGTACGGCGAGGGCGTCCTGACCCCGGCGATCTCGGTCTTGTCGGCGGTCGAGGGCCTGAACGTCGCGACCTCGAAGGTCGAGCACCTGGTGGTGCCGATCACGATCGCGATCCTGGTCGGGCTGTTCGGAGTCCAGCGCTTCGGCACCCACCGGATCGGCGCGGTCTTCGGCTGGATCATGTTGACCTGGTTCGTGTCCCTCGGCGCGATCGGCATCTCGTGGATCGTCAAGGCGCCCGAGGTGCTGCAGGCGGTCAACCCGATCTACGGCGCCGAGTTCCTCATGCACAACCAGTTGAAGGGCTTCCTGCTCCTGGGCTCGGTCGTGCTGGTCATCACCGGCGGCGAGGCGCTGTACGCCGACATGGGCCACTTCGGCCGGACCCCGATCCGGGTCGCCTGGTACTGCGTCGTCTTTCCCGGCCTGCTCCTCAACTACTTCGGCCAGGGCGCCCTGTTTCTGACCTCGCCCGTGGGCTCGATCACCAACCCGTTCTTCCAGATGGTCGATGGCTGGCTGACCTACCCGCTGGTCGCCCTGGCGACGATGGCGGCGATCATCGCGTCGCAGGCGCTGATCTCGGGGGCGTTCTCGCTGACCCACCAGGCGGTCCAGCTCGGGTACGCGCCGCGCGTCACGATCGTGCACACCTCGGAGAAGGCCGAGGGCCAGATCTACATCCCCGAGATCAACTACCTGCTCATGGCCGCCTGCCTGGCGGTGGTGCTCGGGTTCGGCTCGTCGAGCAAGCTGGCCGGCGCCTACGGCGTGGCGGTCACCGGGACGATGGCGATCACGTCGATCCTGTACTTCCTGGTGCGGACCAAGCTGTGGCACCAGCCGATGTGGTCGAGCGTGCTCATGCTGGTGGTGTTCCTCGGCATCGACCTGACGTTCTTCTCGTCGACGATGGCCAAGATCCTCCACGGCGGCTGGCTGCCGCTGACCTTCGGCGCGGTGGTCTTCATCATCATGACCACCTGGTGGCGCGGCCGCACCGAGCTGTCGCGGCTGATGGATCAGGGCAACCTGCCCGACGCCCTGTTCCTCGACGACGTCGAGACCCAGGCCCTGCACCGGGTCAAGGGCACCGCGGTGTTCATGACCTCGAACCCCGACGGCATCCCCAACGTGCTGATGCACCACGTCAAGCACAACCAGGTGCTGCACAAGCAGGTCGTGCTCTTGTCGATCCGCACCGAGGGCGTGCCGTGGGTCCCGGGCAACACCTCGCTGTCGGTCAAGGACCTCGGCCAGGGCTTCTACCGCGTCGAGGTCCGGGTCGGCTTCATGCAGTCACCCAACGTCCCGCGCATCCTCCAGCGCTGCGAGAAGCACGGGCTGGTCGCCCAGGCCTCGACCACGACCTACTACCTGGGCCGGCAGACGCTCCTCACCACCGGGCGGTCCGGGATCTGGAAGTGGCGCAAGATGCTGTTCGCGTTCTTGACCCGAAACGCCCGGCCGCCGACCGACTTCTTCGCGCTGCCGCCCAACCGCGTGGTCGAGCTGGGGCTGCAGATCGAGCTGTAGGCGCGGCGCCGGGGCGCGGCGCTGGTGCTCATGGGCGGCGGGTCACAGGCGGCGCGTCACAGGTGGCGGGTCTCGGCCGGCGTCGCCCACCAGTTGTCGTGTTTGCCGTCGAGGTAGCGGACCGGCGCGGCGATCAGGTCGGCGGGCGCGAGATCGTCGAGGACGGCCACCACCACCGAGACGTAGGCGCCGTCGTTCCACGCGGCGGCCGCGACCCGGTGAAAGACGGTCGTGCCGCACCCGCGGCAGAACCCGCTGGGCGCGCTGTGGTCGGCGAAGGCCGAGGGCTGGACGAGCTCGTCAGCGCCGGCGATCAGGTGGAAGGCCTCCGGCCGGACCCGGGCGGTCCAGTTGCGGCGCTTCCAGCACTTGGTGCAGTTGCACTTCTCGGTGCCGGCCGCGAGGTCGAAGCTGGCGTCGAAGCGGACGCGCCCGCAGGCGCACGAACCTTGGTAGGTGGTCATCGTCATGGGTCGACCATGCCGCGGCCCGATGACAGCCTTCTGTCAGGTTTCTTGACCGCGCCTCGACCTCGTCCCGCGGGCGGCGATCACAGCGGCGCGCTGGCCTCGGCCAGGACGATCGGGGTCGGCGGCCGACGCGCGGTCATGGTCCCGAAGGTGATCGCCGCCGGGGTGGCGCGGGCGACCGCGGCCTCGATGGCGGCGGGGGGCACCGACTGGAAGGCCAGGGCGACCTCGAGGCGGGCTGCGCCGGGCGCGGCGACGTCGAGGTGGACGGTGTCGCTGCCGGGCCCGAAGTCGGGGTCGTCGGCGACCGCGACGGGGACGGTGCGTCCGCCGTCGGCGACGCTGGGATCCCAGCCCATCGGCAGCAAGCGATCGTCTTTGCCCATGGCCCAGGCGGCGAGGAGCGCGTGGGTCGGCGCCCCGGCGCGGTCGACCTGGACGGCCTCCCACAGCGCGACCTGATCGGCGGCGGTCACGCGATCGCGGTGCGGCAAGATCGTCCCGAGGGGATCGAGGCGACGACCGGCGCCGTCGATCAAGTGGCCGCGGTCGTCGACCTGGCCGGACTCGAACACCACGGCGCCGGCGCCGTCGAGGACGCGGACGTGGAGCCACAGGCGGCGGCCGGGATAGCCGGTCGGCAACTTGTGGCCGGTCAGGTTGGTGACCCGGAGGTCCGCGACCACCCGACCGTCGACCCGGGCGGCGCTGGTGATGGTCAGCCCGGCCGCGGTCCGGCCCATCGCGACCGCGGCGTCGGCGGCCGCGGCCAGGGTCGCGGCGGTCGCGCGACCGCCGGTCCAGGCCTGGTTGTCGGCGAGGAGGCCCAGCAGGTACGCGTTGGCGCCGCCGAACAGGTGGCGGCCGATCGGGCTGCGCGGGCCCAGCCACGGCGGCATCGGCGACAGCTTGGTCGCGATCAGGTTGCCGTCGGCGTCGGTGGTCGGCGCGTGGCAGGCCTGGCAGGTGACGCCGGCGCGCGCCAGCGCCGAGGCCCGCCACTCGAGGTAGGTGGTCTGCTCGTTGAACTCGGGGCCGATGGGCTGGCCGTCAGCGTCGAGGGCCCGGGTCACGACGGTGTGGCACGACGCGCACAGCTCGCTGGTGGTGAGGTGCGGCGCCGACACCGGGGTGTAGTTGACGTGGCGCCGCATCGGCATCGGGAACGGGTCGGCGTGGGGGCCGGCGAGCTGACGCCCAGGGGCGATCGCGAAGGCGCCGTCGTAGGTCGCCGGCTCGCCCAGGCCGGCCGGGTCGAGCTGATGGCAGGTCGTGCAGCCGACCCCGTCGCGGGCGAGCTGACCGGCCGGGCCGGGATCGGTGGTCACGGTGGCGAAGTCGATCGCGGCCCCGGCGGCGGCCTGCTCGCGCGCGCCCATCGGCGCGTGGCAGCGCGTGCATAGATCGTCGATGGCGGCGAGCGCGCCGGGATGATCGAGGCGCTCGCCGCTCCACACCGCGAGCCAGTACGGATCGCGGGCCGACCACGCCATCATCGACGCCGGGTACAGGGCCCCCGGCGAGAGGTCGCGACCGGCGGCGTCGCGCATGACGCCACCCGCCGGACCGTGGCAGGCATCGCAGCGCTCGCTGGTGGCGAAGGTGGTGCCGTCGGCCGGCGCCGCGGGCGGCAGGGCCGGCTGGCCGCCGGCGGGGACACTGGTGGCGTCGAGCTCGCGAGGGGAAGTGCCGCACGCGGCGACGAGGCAGACGGCGCAGGCCAGCCGGGAGGTCATGGTTCGGTTGTGGGGCGACGCGCGCGCCGCGCCAAGCGCGCCGGCCGTGGTGTGACGTCGCGCGAAGCAATTGCGCAACGGCGCGCGTCGCCTTGCGCGTTGCGGGTTGTTTCATCGCGCTCGAGGTGGCGCCGCGGTGTCCGGGTTTGGCCGAGAACCGGACGGATCGTCCGGCGGGCCGGACAACCCGGACAGACGACGCTGGCCAGGGCCGCGAGATCACGTGGACCCGACGGTGGCCCGCGGGTTGCTTTTCTCACGGGCATGATGCGCAAGGTCGGCGTGGCGAAGGTCAGCGTAGTGATGGTCGGCGTGGTGATGGTCGAGGCGGCGATGGCGGCGCCCGCGGCGGCGGATCCGTCGGTGTGCGAACCGGCGACCGCGCTCATCGTGCTCGATCGATCGAGCTCGATGAACGGCGCGATCGGCGACGGCGGCAGCAAATGGGAGGCGGCGCGGACGGCCATCGACCAGATGCTGGTCGCCTACGGTGATCAGATCGGCTTCGGCCTGGTCACGTTCCCGTACCCCGATGCCTGTGGCCCGGGTCAGCTCGACGTGCCGCCAGGGATCGGCCAGCGCGGCGCGATCGGCGAGGCCCTGCGTCGCCCACCGCCGGCCAGCGGCAACTGGACGCCGCTCGGCGAGACCCTGATGGCGGTCGCCGAGCCGAGCGCGATCGGTGGCTACCAGCCCGACTACGCGATCGTGATCACCGACGGGTTCCAGTGGTGCGCTCCCTTCGATCCCAGCCAGCGCGAGCTCCCGCGCCAGGCGGTGGCGCGGCTGCGCGAGCGCGGCATCCGCACCTTCGCGGTCGGGTTCGGCGCCCTGGTCGATGAGGAGTCGCTGGCGGCGATGGCGATCCTGGGCGACACCGCGGTGCCGGGCTGCGATCCCACCGGAGTCGATCTCGACCGCCGGTGCTTCTACCAGGCCGATGATCCCGGCGGCCTGGCGCGGGCGCTCATGGAGATCGCGGCCCGGGCCGGCGGCGAGCTCTGCGATGGCCGCGACAACGACTGCGACGGCGCGATCGACGACGACGCGAGCTGCCACCCGGGGTCCCGGTGCGTGGACGGCGCGTGCGTGGCGACGCCGGACGGGCCGGACGGCGGGCTCCCGCTCGACGACGACGGGATGCCGGTCGGCGGCTGCGGCTGTCGCGCCGGGACCGACCCGGCCCCGACCGCGCTTGCCCTCGGGCTCCTGGCCGTCGCCTACGCGCGCCGGCGACGACGCGGCAGCGCGAGCGCCGCCGCGACCGCCAGCGCCAAGCCAGCCGACCCGGCACCGCCGCCCTGGCAGCCGCAGCTCGACGTGATCTCGCTCGACACGTCACCCCCATCGGCGGCGCCGCCGTTGCCACCGTCGGCGGTCGGGCCGGCATCGACGATCGGCGCGGTCGCCGAGATCACCAGGTCGACGCAGGCGAAGTAGATATCGTTCGACAGCGCGTCGGTCGTGTACGGCGGCTTGTCGGTCATCATCTGGATGAGCTGGAGCGTGCAGTTGGTGCACTCGGTGGTCGGCAGCGTGATGTCACGGCTGGTCGTGCCCGACGGGATCCGGTCGGCGATGATCACGCTTCCGGACCCACCCGGGTCGGTCATGCCGGTGAGGTCCTCGGTCGGGAACCCGCCGCCGGGGCCCGGCGGCGGGATGCGAAAGACGTCGCCGGTGGGGTTGAACGAGATGCGCAGGTATCCCGGGTGCGGGATGTACTCGTCCCAGACCAGGCGCAGGGTCGCGCCGGGGCGGAAGGTCTGCACGTTGGCCCGGGTCGAGCCGGCTCGTCCGCAGTGCCGCTCCTTGAGATCGGAGCTCGACCGTGGGGTCGGCGAGGTGATCCGAACGTGGGCCTGGGCGGCCGAGGCCGCGACCAGCGAACCGAGGACGATGATGGAGAGGCGACCCATAGCGGTATTGTCGTCGGGAACTCCGAGGCGACGCCAGCGTCTTCGCCTGGGGATGCTCTCGCCAGGGCCGCCCCCACCCCCGACCGCGCGCGTGGCGATCGCCGACGCGCCGTGCCAACCTCGGGATCGTGGCAAGAACGTTGAGCATCGTCACCGTCCTGGCCGTGGCCCTCGCCGCGGCGCCGGCTCAAGCCAAGTGCGCCCGGGTGCTCCTGGTGCCGCAAGTCCTCACCCACCCCGGCGACCCGATCCCGAAGAACGGCGGGATCCTGGTGGGCTGGGACGAGACCACGGACGGCAGCGCGGAGCGCTACGAGGGCCACGATCCGGCGGTCAACCCCGACTGGATCGTGATGACCGGGCCCCGTCGCCAGCGACCGAAGATCGAGGTGCTCGCGCCCGGCCTGGCGGTGTACCGCGCGCGGCCGGTGGCGGGCGGGCGGGGTCGCTCGCTGGTCCTGCGCGAGGGCGGCGCCAAGCTCGGCACCTGGACCGCGACCACCAAGACCGCCGCGAAGCTGGCCACCGCGCCGCGGGCCCGCGCGATCACCACCACCACGACCCAGTCGACGGGCGGCCGCGGGCCGCGGGAGATCACGGTGACCTCCCTCGCCCTCGACGGCCCGGCCCCGACCAGCGCGGCCGCGGTGATCGCCTACCGCGTGGTGGCGGGCCAGGCCACGCCGATCGCGTGGGCGCGGGTCGCGCCCGGCAGCCCCGACGCGATCGAGCTGTACAGCTCGCCGGGCCGATGTGGCAGCGAGCCCGACGGCCTGATCGCGCCCCAGCCCGGCGAGCAGGTCGCGCTGGCCTGGGTCGACAGCGTCGGCAACCTCTCGCCGCGTTCGGCGCCGATCGCCGTACGCTGACCGGGCGCGGGGCCCGACGACGATCGCTCCGCGGGGTAGGCCGCACGGCGCGCCGGGCCGCGCAGGCCGGTTGCCGACGCGGCACCGCGGAACGTCCTACCAGACGCGGGTCTTGCCGCGCTCGAGCTTCATCAGGTGACGACCGGTGGCGGTCATGGTGCGGGTGGTGAGCTCCTTGGCTGGGGTCTTCTTGGCCTTCTTCACGTCGGTCTCGACGTCAGCGGCGAACTCGATCGCGTCGCCGACCGCCGGCGTGACGCCCGGGGGCAGCTCGTCGAAGCGCACCGCCACCGACAGGCTCCACGTCCGCTCGCCGTACTTGCAGATCTCCTGGTACAGCACGCGGCCGTCCTCGGTGATGCGATCGATCCGGCGAGTCGTGCGACAGGCGTACGGGTAGCGCGTCGCGTCCGAGCGCGTGGCGGTCACGACCCCGTCCTTGACCGCGGTGACCTTGAAGCCGCGGAACGCCGCGAGCTTGGGCTCTTGCTCGGGCGGGCCGAAGCCGAAGTCCTTCTCGAGCGTCTCGACGCGAAGCGGCCGCTTGGACTCGAGCTTGGGCTCGGTCTGATCGACCAGCGCGGCGACCTTGTTGCGCACCGCGTCCTCGTCGCCGGTGACCGTCGGCCACGCGACCCGCCGGGCCGACATGTGGCCGCTCGACCAGATGGCGGTCATCGGCGTGGTCTGGACTCCGCCGCGGGCGGCGACCTGGGCGCAGTACCACGCTCGCTCGAGCTCGACGTCGTCGGTCAGCTCGCGCACGCCCTCGCGGCGCCCGGCCAGCACCGGGAACTTCTCGGTCGGGAACTCGTGCCAGGCGTGGCGCGACCCGTTGTGATAGGCGATGGCCTTGGTCAAGACGGTGGTGCGGAAGCCGACCGGCCCGAAGGGGTCCTTGTCGATCGGCAGGCCGGCGGCGGTCATGGCCTCCTCGAACGAAGCCGCGACCGCCTGATAGCCGGCCATGCGCTCGTAGTAGTTGGTCAGGGCCTCGATGCGGGCCAGCTCCGGGGCGAGGGCGGCGGCCGCGTCGGCGTGGGCCTTGCGGCTGGTCGCGAACTCAGCCACGCAGCTCTGTTGCCACGAGCGGTTGAAGGCCGCCTGGGTCATGGCCTCGGCGTTCTCGCTGGCGTTGGTCCAGTCGCGCTGGCGCCACTCGCGGATCCAGGTCGGATCGGGGTTGGCCGCCTGCCACAACAGATCGCGGCCGACGTCGGTCTTGGCCAGCTCATAGACCTGATCCTGACGGAGGTCGTTGATGCGGCGGTACAGCTCGCGCAGCGTGAGGCTGCTGTAGTACGGCGCGAGATCGCCCACCGGCTTGGGCGACGGCGCGGCGGGGTCAGCTGGCGGCGGGGCCTTGGAGTTGGGCCCGTTGGCGCCGCTCGAGGAGCCGTCGCTCGACGAGCCGCCCGAGCCGCCGAGCAGGGTGCCGCCCGGCATCTTGAGCTGACAGGCCGTGAGGGTGAGGGTCGCGAAGGTGAGAGCGAGGGTGCGCATGGCGAGGTGGCGTTGAGCAACCGCCGCGCCAACGCAAGTAGTGGACGCGACAGCGGAGTCCGCGGCGGGGTGGACCCGATCGACGGCGCGGCTGGGGCGCGGTGGACCCAAAGGCGGCGGAGGTCGAGGCGGAGGCGGAGGCGGAGACCGAGACCGAGGCCGAACCCGAGACCGAGGCCGAGAGCGAGACCGAGACCGAGGCCGAGACCGAGGCGGAGGCGGAGACCGAGACCGAGACCGAGGCCGAGGCCGAGGCCGAGTCCGAGACCGAGTCCGAGTCCGAGACCGAACCGGAACCCGAGCCCGAACCCGAACCGGAACCCGAACCCGCGCTAGTCGTCCGAGCCGGCGGTCGCGCTGGGCGCTGCGCTCGGCTGTGGACCGGTGTCCTCGACGCCGAGGGCGGCGCGGACCGGCGGCGGCAGCGTGACGGCGGTCGCGACCTCGGTGAGGTCCGGGTTCGACGGCGGGTCAGCCGGCGGCGCCACGACGGGCAGCGCCGGATCGGTGGCGTCGAGGGCGGCTAGCTCGGCGGCGCTGGGCTCGGGCGGGCCGGGCACCGGGGCGATCATCGGCGCGGTCGGCCGCGTCGCGGCGTCGGACACCACCTTGCGCATCGCGAACGACGAGCCGAGCTGATCGAGATCGCGCGGCGAGAGGCTCTCGGTGGCCTCGTCTTCGGACCAGGTCGCCGGGTTGCTGACGTCGACCGGCTGGGTGCTCTCGTTCTCGACCAGCACCGGCACCGCCTCGCGCAGCTCGTGGACGGTGATCACGATGCCGGTGATGTTGTCGTGACCGCCGCGCTCCTTGGCGGCGTCGATCATCTTGGCGATCGCCTGGGCCGGCGCCTCGGCGACCAGGATGTCGGCCAGCTCCTGCTCGACCAGGAAGTAGTCGTGCAACCCGTCCGAGCACAGGAGGATCTGATCGCCCTCCTTGAGCTGGAGGTGCGCCATCTCGACGCCGACGCTCTCGGCGACGCCGATGGCGTTCACCAGGACGTTGCGGTACGGCGAGACCAGGGCCTCCTCGATGGTCAGCTTGCCCTCGATCACCAGGACCTCGGCCACGGTGTGATCGGTGGTGAGCTGGGCCGCCTTCTTGTCGCGGATCAGATAGGTGCGGCTGTCGCCGACGTGGGCGACGAAGGCCTCGCGACCGGCGACCAGCACGACGTCGAGGGTGGTGCCCATCCCCTCCTTGTCGCGCTCCTTGCTGCCGCGCTGGAACACCGCCTGGTGAGCGGCCAGGACCGCGCTCTGGAGGAGCTGGACCAGGGCCTTGCGGGCGTTGTCGGTCACCCGCTCTGCGAAGGCGTCGATCAGCCCGGTGGCGGCCTCCAGGGTCTTGCGCACCGTCTCGACCGCCATCCCGCTGGCGACCTCGCCGGCGGCGTGGCCGCCCATGCCGTCGGCGACGATGAAGAACCGGCCCGCCGGATCGACGAAGACCGCGTCCTCGTTGTGCTCCCGGACGACGCCGACGTCGGTGAGCATCACCGCCTCGAGCTTCACGGCTGGTCCTTGGTCATAACCCGGTCGTGCCGACGGCAGCGACGTCTGGTGATTTTCCCCGGAAGCCGGCGCCACCGCAAGGCCGGGCCACCGATTCCCGTGTGGACCTGGTCCGGCCGCATGAATGCCAGGCCCGGGCCATCGTCCCACCGGTCACCGCCGCCCGGCCCGCCCACGCCCCGCGATTGACCGGCGGGCCGGCCACGTCTACGGTCCGACAGTCGAGGAGCCCCGATGACCACCACCACCCGTCGCACCGTCGTCGCCGCGCTGGCCAGCCTGGCCGCGCTCGCGCTCGCCCCTACCCCGGCCCGCGCCGAGGAGACCTTCGAGCTCAAGCTCGCCACCGTCGCCCCGGACAAGACCCCGTGGGCCGACGTGCTGAAGGAGTACAAGAAGGTCATCGAGGAGAAGTCCAAGGGCCGGATCAAGGTCCGGGTCTTCCTCGGCGGCACGATGGGCGATGAGAACGAGACCGTGCGCATGGCCGCCCGCGGTCAGCTGTCCGGGGTCGGCGCGTCGACCGGCGCGGTCGCGTCCCTGGTCGAGGAGCTGTCGGCGATCGAGATCCCGTTTCTGTTCGCCAACGCCAACGAGGCCGACTACGTCCTCGACAAGTTCCTGCTGGCGCCGATGGAGGAGAAGTTCCGCGCCAAGGACCTGGTCCTGGGGTTCTGGAGCGAGAACGGCTTCCGCCACTTCGGCGCCGGCTTCCCGATCAAGAAGCCGGCCGACGTCGCCAACCGCAAGATGCGGTCGCAGGAGAGCTACGTCCACATCGAGATGTGGAAGGCCCTCAAGGCCTCGGCCTCGGCGATCCCGACCACCGAGGTGACGACCGCGCTCAAGACCGGCGCCGTCGAGGGCTTCGATCAGGCGCTGCTCTACATGGTAGCCGGCGCCTGGCACACCTCGATCAAGCACATGACCCTGTCGGCCCACATCTACCAGCCGGCGGTGATCGCCTTCAACAAGGCGTGGTTCGACAAGCTGCCGCCCGACCTGCAGCAGCTCCTGCTCACCGAGGGCCGCGGCCTGGTGCGCAAGAGCCGGGCGGCGATCCGCAAGATGAACCCCAAGCTGGTCGAGATCATCAAGAAGGCCGGCGTCACGGTCGTGCCCCTGACCGACGCCGAGCGCGCCGAGTGGATGAAGGCGACGGCCGGGGTCCGCGACAAGGTCAAGGGCAAGGGCGCCTCGACCAAGCAGATCGTCGAGACGATCGAGGCCGGCATCACCGAGTTCCGAGCCAAGGCCGGCGGCAAGCGCAAGTAGTCGACGCGGCCGAAACCCCGCCGCGATGGGGTTTGGGTAGGATGGGGCATGGACAACCTGCCCGGGCCGGCGGTGACGCCGACCTATCCGCGGATCCGGCGCCTCGATGCGCTGTGGCACACCGGCGAGCGCTACCTGTGCGGTGGCCTGTTCCTGGTGATGGCCTTGATGGTCTTCGCGTCGGTCCTGACCGAGACCTTCGGCAACCGCCGCGAGTGGCTCGACCTCGTGCTGCTCCTCGGGGTGTGTGTCCTGGCGGTGCGGACCCGCGCGGTCAAGCCCGGTGAGACCCGGTGGTCGTGGCCTGTGTCGCTGGCGGTGGCCGCAGGCGCGGCCGCGCTCATCGCAGGCGCGGTCTACCTCTACACCGATCAGTTCGCCGGCAAGATCATCCCGGCCCAGAAGCTGGCCCTGGTGATGATGCTGTGGGTGGCGCTCCTGGGCGCGTCGATGGCGACCTACGAGCGCTCGCACCTCGCGCTCGAGATGGGCGAGAAGCTGTGGCCGGCTCGGCTGGTGCCCTACGTCAAGGCGACCTCGCTGGCCCTGGCGTCGGCGTTCTGCGTCGCCGCCTGCTACCTGGCGATCGAGCTGGTGCAGTCGCAGCGCCACCACCGCCTCAAGATCGACGCCAACGAGTGGCTGCCGACCTGGCTGGCGTTCGTGATCGTGCCCTACGCCTTCGCCGCGATGGCGCTTCGCTTCCTGGCCCAGGCCTCGACCACCGCCACCGGGACCGCCGCGCCGATCGAGGAGCGGCTGCCGTCGTGACCGTCCTCCTCCTGATCGTCGCCCTGGCCATCCTCGGCGCGCCGCTGTTCGTGATCGTCGGCGCCGCCACCGCGGCGGCGTTCTGGACGATGACCGACCTCATCCACTCGTTCCACGACCTCGGCGGCTGGATGATCGACCCGTTCGAGTCGCTGATGGGCCGCGATCAGTTCCTGGCGATCCCGCTGTTCATCGCCTCGGGCGCGATCATGACCGAGGGCGGCATGGCGCGCCGCCTGGTCGACGTCGCCCGGGCCGCGCTCGGCTGGCTGCCGGGTGGCCTGGGGATCGCCGCGGTGTGGGCGTGCATGGTGTTCGCGGCCATCACCGGCAGCTCGCCGGTGACCCTGATCGCGGTCGGCTCGATCATGTTCCCGGCGATGGTCAAGGAGCGCTACCCGGAGAACTTCTCCCTCGGGCTGGTGATGACCGCGGGCTCGCTGGGCTGCCTGCTCATGCCGTCGCTCGTGCTCATGATCTACTCGCTGGCGGTGACCGGCACCGGCGACGCCGCGGTCCAGGGCACCGACATGTTCATCGCCTCGGCGCTGCCGGCCGGCCTCTTGGCGGTGATCCTGTCGGTCTACTCCGGCGTGGTCGGCGCCCGCATCGGCGCCCGCGAGCAGTTCTCGATGAGCCGGCTGGCGACCGCGAGCCGCGAGGGCATCTGGGCCCTGCTCTTGCCGGTGATCGTCGTGGCCGGCATCTACACCGGCAAGTTTCCGCCGTTCAAGGCCGGCGCGGTGGCCTTCGTCTACGCGCTCGTGGTCACGACCGTGATCCACCGCGAGCTCAGCTTCACCAAGGTGCTGTCGGCGCTGGCCGACGCCGGCCGCCTGATGGGCATGCTCATCCTCATCATCGCGTTCACCTTCGGCATCAACAAGCTAATCGCCGAGGTCGGGGTCGAGGAGTCGCTGACCAGCCTCTTGACCGACTACGAGATCGGGCCGATCGGCTTCATGCTGATCGTCAACCTGCTGCTCATCATCTTCGGCGCGCTCATGGACTCGGTGTCGGCGACCCTGGTATTCGCCCCGATCCTGGCGCCGATCGCGGTCAAGACCTACGGCATCGACCCGATCCACTTCGGCGTGGTCTTCGTCGTCAACATGGAGATCGGCTACCTGGCGCCGCCGGTGGCGACCAACCTGTTCGTGGCCTCGGCGCTGTTCAAGAAGCCGTTCGGCCAGGTGTCGCGCGCGGTCTTGCCCGGCCTGGCGCTCACCACCGCGGCGCTGATCCTGTTCATGTTCGTGCCGACCTTCTCGAAGGGCATCATCAACCTGAAGAACGGCGACGCGTTCTACGAGTCGTTCCCGTGGGACGGCAAGCCGCAGCACGCGGCGCGCAACGATGGCCCGGTCGATCTCCAGCGACTGTCGGAGGAGGCCAAGGCCGAGACCGAGCGGGAGCAGGCCGACCTGAACGCCCAGGGCGACGACTACTACTTCGGCGGGCCGGACGCCGGGGCCGCCCCGAGCGACGACGGCGACGGCGGCCCAAGCCCAACCGACGGCGACGGTGGCCCCGAGCCCGACGCCGACGACGAGGCCATCGATCCGTCCCTCGAGGGCGTCCAGCTCTAGGGCCTCCGCCTCGGACTCGGCCTCGGCCTCGGACTCGGACTCGGTCTCGGTCTCCGTCTCGGTCTCGCCCTCCGCCTCGGTCTCGCCCTCCGCCTCGGTCTCGGTCTCGGTTTCGGTCTCGGCCTCCGCCTCGGTCGCCTACTCGCCCTCCCCTCGATACTCGATCTCCGCCACCACCGGCTCACCACCGCCGGCGACCAGGGCCAGAGCCTGGGCGGTCAGCCGGGCCCTCGTGATCGCGATCGCCTCGGGCGCCGCGTCGCCGACCACGAACCGCCGGCCGAGCCGCTGCGCCGCGGCGGCGGTCGTGCCCGAGCCGACGAACCAGTCGCCGACTCGCTGGCCGGGCACGGTGGTGGCGGCGATCAGGCGCTCGATCAACCGCTGCGGCTTCTGCGACGGCCAGCCGGTGCGCTCGCGATCGGAGCGGTTCAAGGTCTCGAGATCGGTCCACCAGTCCTCGGGGATCTTGCCGTCGGCCACCGGGTAGCGGTAGACGCGCCCGCTCTTGCGGTCGACCTTGACCTGCACCGCGCGGCCGTCCTCGTCGCGTTCGACCTTCATGTGCGAACCCGCGCGCCGCGGGATCCGCACCTGCTCGGGGTAGAACGCCCAGTCCGGCGTGCGCCCGTACCACAAGAGCGTATCGTGCTTGCGGCCGAAGCCGCGCCGGCTCTTGCCGCCGACCGCGTAGCACCAGACGATCTCGTTGACGAAGCAGGCGCGGCCGAACAACCGATCGAGGGCGACCTTGACGTAGTGGACCGCGCGCCAGTCGAGGTGGACCACCAGCGAGCCGTGGTCGGCGAGGGCGTCGCGGCTGGCGGTGAGCCACGGCAGGAGCCAGGCGACGTGAGCCTCGGGATCGTCGCCGTCGTCGGCGTAGCGGCCGGCCCGGCCGCGCTGGATCCGCCCGGTGCCAAACGGCGGATCGAGATAGACGAGATCGAGGCCAGAGCCGGCCAAGCCCTGCGCCAGCGCGAGGCTGTCACCGAGGACCACGAGATCGCGAACGGAGGTCGTCAAGCCGGGCTTTGGTACCATGCGACGATGGAGTTTGGACGCTGGTACCCGCTGGCCGAGGCCGCCGCCCACGCGCCGGACCGCCCCGGGGTGTTCCAGCTCCGGCTGCGCACCGGCCTCATCGACTATCCGCGCGGCAAGAGCGCGATGGTGCGCTACGGCGCCGCCGACGATGTGCGCGCCGCGGTCGTGGCGCTGGCCGGCGAGGTCGGCGCCGTCGATTGGCTATGCCGGCACCTGCTCGGACCGACGACCGGCGAGGAGGCCACGGCCCTGGCCGCCCGCCTGAGCCGCGACTTCGCGGTGCGGTTCGGTCACCCGCCGTCGCCGCCGTGATCGCGGCGCCCACGTCCGGCCTGGCCGCGCCACCAGCCCGCGAGCGCCAGCGCGACCAACGCCAGGCCGACCGTGGGCTCGGCGCCGAAGGCCTCGCCGGTCGCGACCGCGACGACCACCCGGACCAGCCCGACCGCGGCGAGGACCACGAGCACGGGCCCGTCGTCTGTCTCGGGCTCGGGGGATCGCGCCACGCCAGGCGTCGGCGCCGCGCTGCGGTAGGGATGCATGGCGAGATCGCTACCGCCGACCTCATCAAGAACCCATCAAGCCCGCGCTCGCCCCCGTCAAGTTCGCGTCAAGGCGACGTACAGTCGCGCGGTGACGACGACCGCGCTGCGACCTCCGGCCTGGGGCTACGCCTCGGCGGTCGCCGCGGTCGCGCTGGTAACCGCGATCGGGCTGGTCGCCCACCCGCAGCTCGCCCTCGGCGACATCGGCATGTTGTACCTGCCGGCGGTGATGCTGGCCGCGCTGGCCGGGCGCGGGCCGGCGCTCCTGGCGTCGTCCTTGGCCGTGGTGGCCTTCGATCTGTGCTTCGTGCCGCCGCGGTTCCGCATCGTGGTCGAGAACCCGCGGCACATCGTCACGTTCGCGGTGATGTTCGCCGCCGGCCTGGCGATCGCGACCCTGGCCGAGCGGCTGCGCGGTCAGGTCGCGCTGGCGCGCGCCGCCGCGCTCAAGGCCCAGACCGAGGAGCTGCGCAGCGCCCTCCTGTCGAGCGTGTCCCACGATCTGCGGACCCCGCTGGCGGTGATCACCGCCGCGGCATCGTCGGCCAACGATCCGGCGGTCGCGCCCGCGACTCGGACCGAGCTGCTCGACGCGGTGGTCGCCGAGGCGGCGCGCCTCGAGCGCATGCTGGCCAACCTGCTGCAGCTCACCCGGGTCGCGACCGGGATCGTGCCGGTGCGCGAGTGGGTGCCGCTCGACGAGCTGTGCGGCGCGGCGCTGGCCCGGGTCGAGGCCCAGCTCGGCGCCCGCGAGGTCGTCATCGACGTCGGCGATCTGGCGGTGCCGGTCGATCCGGTGGTGTTCGAGCTGGCCCTGGTCAACCTGCTCGACAACGCGATCAAGCACGGCGCGCCGCCGATCGTGATCACCGCCGCGCGCCGCGGCGATCGCATCGAGCTGGCGGTGACCGACCACGGCCGGGGCGTCGCCGCGGCCGACGCCGAGCGGGTGTTCGAGAAGTTCTTCCGCGCCTCGAGCGCGCCCGGGGCGGGCCTCGGGCTGGCGGTGGTGCGGGCGGTGGTGATCGCCCACGGCGGCGCGGTCCGCGTCGAGACCGGCCCGACCGGCGGCGCCCGCTTCGTCCTCGAGCTGCCGGTCGCGGCGCCGCCACCGACCGCGCCGCCGCCGTGCGAGGCCGCGCCGTGACCCAGACCGTGTTGATCGTCGAGGACGAGGTCGCGATGCGGCGCCTCCTGCGCGCCGCGCTGACCGCCCACGGCTACGCGGTGATCGAGGCCGCGACCGCCGCCGCCGGCCGGGCCGCGCTGGCCGAGGAGCCGGCGCTGGTCGTGCTCGACCTCGGCCTGCCCGACGGCGACGGCGTCGACTTCGTGGTCGCGGCCCGGCGGCGCTCGGCGGTGCCGATCGTGGTGGTGTCGGCCCGCGATCGCGAGGCCGACAAGATCCGCGCCCTCGACGCGGGCGCCGACGACTACCTGACCAAGCCCTTCGGCGCCGGCGAGCTCCTGGCCCGGATCCGGGTCGCCTTGCGCCACGCCGCGTCGGCGGCCGGCGCCCCGGCGCCCGACGCGCTCTACGCCGTCGGACCGATCGCGGTCGACTGCGGTCGGCACACCGTCACCGTCGACGGCGCCGCGGTCCACCTGACGCCGATCGAGTTCCGCCTGCTGGTCGAGCTGTTGCGCCACGCCGGCAAGGTCCTGACCCACCGTCACCTCTTGCGCGCGGTGTGGGGCCCAGGGGCGGTCGGCGAGACCCACTACCTGCGGGTCCACATGGCGGCGCTGCGCCGCAAGATCGAGCCGGCCCCGGCCCGTCCGCGCTGGCTCCTGACCGAGCCCGGGGTCGGCTACCGCATGCGCGCCGAGGACGAGCCCGCCGGGGCCAGCCCGGGGCCGGGGGCGCCTTGATGGAATCTTAACGCCGAGGGGTGCTAGCCCGGCCGGGTCGCCGCTGGCGACCCCATGAGCAAAACCCCCCGCGCTACGACCTCCCACGCGATCCCCAAGACCCCTGGCGCGATGGCCGCCACCGCCCTCGGCGCCCTCGGCGTCGTCTACGGCGACATCGGCACCTCGCCGCTCTATGCGGTCAAGGAGTGCCTGGCGTGGAAGCACTCGCCCCACGCCATCGAGCCGACCGCCGGCGCGGTGCTCGGCGTGATGTCCCTGGTGTTCTGGGCCCTCATGCTCGTGGTGGTGCTGAAGTACCTGGTGTTCGTGCTGCGCGCCGACAACAAGGGCGAGGGCGGCATCCTGGCCTTGGCCGCGCTCCTCGACCACGACGGCCGCTCGCGGGCCCGGCTGGCGGTGCCGCTCCTGGCCGCGCTGTTCGGCGCCGGCCTCTTGTTCGGCGACGGCGTGATCACCCCGGCGATCTCGATCCTGGGCGCGATGGAGGGCCTGTCGGAGCAGAACTCGGACCTCACGCACCTGGTGGTGCCGATCACGATCGCGATCCTGGTCGTCCTGTTCGCGGTTCAGCGCTTCGGCACCGGCAGGATCGGCGGCGTGTTCGGCTGGGTCATGCTGGTGTGGTTCGCCGCGATCGGCGTCGCTGGCGCGCGCTGGATCGCGGTCGAGCCCGAGGTCCTGCGGGCGATCGATCCGCGCCACGCCGCCAGCTTCCTCACCACCCACGGCTGGCACGGCTTCCTCCTGCTCGGCTCGGTGTTCCTGGTGGTCACCGGCGGCGAGGCGCTCTACGCCGACATGGGCCACTTCGGCCGCGGCCCGATCCGCCTGGCCTGGTACGTCGTCGCCCTGCCCGGCCTGCTCCTCAACTACTTCGGCCAGGGCGCGCTGCTCCTGACCCGGCCGCCTGGCACCGTCGCCAACCCGTTCTACGCGCTGGTCGACGGCCCGCTGCTCATCCCGATGCTCATCCTCGCGACCATGGCGGCGGTGATCGCGTCGCAGGCGCTGATCTCGGGCGTGTTCTCGCTGACCCGTCAGGCCATCCAGCTCGGGTTCTGGCCGCGCCTGACCGTGGTCCACACCTCGGCCGACGCCGAGGGCCAGATCTACATCCCGGAGATGAACTACCTGCTCATGATCGGCTGCATCGTCTTGGTCCTGCAGTTCCGCACCAGCTCGGCCCTGGCCGCCGCCTATGGCATCGCGGTCACCGGGACCATGGCGATCACGTCGATCCTGTTCTACCGGGTCGCGCGCGGGCGCTGGCGCTGGCCGGCCGGCTGGACCGGCGCGCTCCTGGCCCTGTTCCTGGTGATCGACCTGGCGTTCTTGGCCGCGTGCGCGACCAAGCTCCTCGACGGCGGCTGGTTCCCCCTGACCGTCGGCCTGGCGGTGTTCGCGATCATGACCACCTGGTGGCGCGGCCGGATCGAGCTGGCCAAGGTGATGGACGCTGGCGCGGTCCCGACCGAGCTGTTCTTGACCGACCTCGAGGCCAACCCGCTGCCCCGGGTCGAGGGCACCGCGGTGTTCATGACCTCGGGCGCCGACAACGTGCCCAACGTGGTCCTGCACCACGTCAAGCACAACCGCGTGCTGCACGCCGAGGTCGTGTTGTGCTCGGTGGTGACCGAGCCGGTGCCGTGGGTGTCGAGCCGCGACAACCTCGAGGTCCGGCCCCTCGGCCAGGGGCTGTTCCGCCTGGTGGTGCACTCGGGCTTCATGCAGAGCCCGGACATCCCGGCGGTGATCGCGCGCTGCGCGGCCGAGCGCGGGTTGACCGCGAAGCCGATGACCACCACCTACTTCCTCGGCCGCCAGACCTTGCTGGTCACCGGCCGGGCGCCGATGGCGCGCTGGCGCAAGATGCTGTTCGCGTTCTTGGCCCACAACTCGCGCTCGCCGACCACGTTCTTCAACCTGCCGCCCAACCGGGTCGTCGAGCTCGGCCTGCAGATCGAGCTGTGACCCGGCGGCGCCGATCGCGGCGCCTCACGACTCCAGCCGCGCGCTCCCTACACCTCGCTGACGACTCAGATCGCGCGCGGTCGCCCGGCGGCCCGCCAGGCCTCTTCCTGGTCCGCGGTGTACTGGTACCACTGCTCCATGCGCTTCTTGACCTCGAGGGCCGGATCGCGGCCGAGCTCGGGCTCGAACCACGCGCGGGCCGCGAGGTAACGCCGCCAGTAGGCGATCTGCGCCGCCTCCCAGGCCTGCAGCAGGTGCAGCGGCGTCGGCGATCGCGCGCCGCGGGCCGCGCGATCGGCCGCCCGCATCGCCGCCAGCTCGGCGGCCGCCGCCTCCTGGGAGATCGCGTGGGTGCCGATCGCCCCGGCCGAGCGCATGAGCTCGTCGGGATCGTAGCGGACCGGGGCGCCGCAGGTGCACGCCATCTCGATCAGCCGGAACGAGTGCGGCGGCTGGTAGGCCGCGCCGCAGCTCGCGCACACCACCGGCACGAGCGCGGCCTGGGCCGCCTGGTAGCGGGCCCGGGCCAGCTCGGCCATGAGCGCGGTCTCGAGATCGTCGCGGGCGTCCTCGAGCTGATGGCCAAGCGCCACGCCCTGGGCACAGGCGGCGTCGCGGCGCTCGACCGAGTTACCCTCGGCGAGGATCGCGTCGTCGACCTGGGCGTGCCAGGTGTCCATGATCTTGGCCTCGAGATCCTGGAGGCGATGCTTGACCGCAGAGAGCTGGTGCGAGAGCGGCTGGTAGTCGCCGCCGGCCGCGACCGAGGCGATGAAGGCTCGGCCGTTGGCCAGCGCGTCAGCCCGCACCTGCTCGTGGCGGCTGCGGATCTGGGTGAGGAACGCGTCCCAGCGGGCCAGCGCCGGCATCAGAACTTGATGTCGAGGTCGGAGGTCACGCCCGGGTACTTGGCCGCGAACTTGGCCTTGACCCGCTCGTGCATCGCGTTGAACTGCTGCCAGTTGCGGACCGCGGTGCGGTTGATCAGGTAGCCCATGAACGCCGACAGATCGGTCCAGTCGACGACCGTCAGGCCCGAGGCCTTGAGGACCTCGATCGGGTTGCGACCCTGCTTCGAGCCGTAGTCCTGCTCGTACAGGATCTCCCAGTACTGCTCGATGGTCATCGGCGGCTCCATCGCCAGCTCGCGGTTGGCGGCCCGGGCGGCGTTGGCTTCGCGGGCGTAGTTGCCGTACTTGCCCTGCGAGGCGGCCTGGAAGGCGTTGCCGTAGACCGTGGTGATCGCGAACGTGGTGTCGCGCGCCATCCGCGCGTTCCACTCGGCCGAGGCCCGCTCCCACCGGCCCTGGTCGAGGCCGTTGGCCTTGAGCAGATCCTCGGGGCTGGCGCCGCTGACGATCGCGGCGTTCATCGCCGCCCACTTCTCGAGCGTGAGGCCCTCGACCGGGTTGAGCTCGCCCGAGGCCGCGGCGTTGGCGGTCTGCTGCTGCTGGTGGCGCTGCATCTGGCCCATGCGCCAGTTCATCTCGCGCTGCGACACCTCCTCGAAGGAGCCGTGCTTGCGCGCCAGCGCGCTGTAGACCGAGTCCTTGACGTTCTGCCAGTGCGAGCGATCGCGGATGCCGTAGCGGCTCATGATCTCGGCGCGGCTCTCGTCGGTCCCGCCGAACATGCCCTCCGACTCCATGTGCTGGACGGCGTTGAAGAAGGCCTCCTCGTCGTCCGGGTTGAAGCCCGCGAGATCGAAGACCTCGCCGCCGCCGTCGCCGCCCGCGTCCTCGTCGTGGTCATGATCGTGGCCGTGGCCGTGGTCGTGCCCGCCGTGGTCGTGACCACCGTGACCGTGATCGTGGCCACCGTGGCCGGCCATCTGCTCGGCCTTGGCCTTGGCGCCGCCGAACAGACTCTTCAGCTTGTCGAGGAAACCCATCGTGTGCTCCAGACGGTTGAGGCCCCGGAGGGTGGCACAGCGACGAGGCGCACGGATCCTGGGCGCGCCGGTTTTTCGCGGCGCTTGCGCCGATGCGGCCTTTGGGCGCATCCAAGGGATATGACGATTCCCCACGTGGTGATCCTGGGCGGCGGGTTCGGCGGCCTGACCGCCGCGCAAGCGTTGGCCGACGCCGCCGTGCAGATCACCCTGGTCGATCGCCGCAACCACCACCTGTTCCAGCCGCTGCTCTACCAGGTCGCGACCGCGGCCTTGAACCCCAGCGACATCGCCTACCCGATCCGCGCGGTGCTGGCGCGCCAGGCCAACGCTCGCGTCCTCCTGGCCGAGGCCACGGCGATCGATCCGGTCGCGCGCACCGTGACCCTCGACGACGGCGTGCTCGGCTACGACTACCTGATCGTCGCGACCGGCGCGACCCACTCGTACTTCGGCCATGACGCCTGGGCCACCCACGCGCCCGGCCTCAAGTCGATCGAGGACGCCCTCGAGATCCGCCGTCGGGTGTTCGTCGCCTACGAGGCGGCCGAGCGCGAGCAGGACCCCGACGCGCAGCGAGCCTGGCTGCGGTTCGTCGTGGTCGGCGCCGGGCCGACCGGAGTCGAGCTGGCCGGCGCGCTCGGCGAGATCGGGCTCCACACCCTGGCCAAGGACTTCCGCACGATCGACCCGCGTCAGGTCGAGGTCCTGCTGGTCGAGGGTAACCCGCAGGTCCTGGGCAGCTTCCCGGCCGAGCTGGGCGCGGCGGCGGCCAAGGCCTTGGCCAAGCGCCGGGTCACGGTGCGCTGCGACACCACCGTGGTCGCGGTCGACGGCGAGGGCGTCGAGGTCGCCCACCGCGATGGCCGGCGCGAGCGCATCGCCGCGCGGACCGTGCTGTGGGCCGCTGGGGTCAAGGCCTCGCCGCTGGCGGCGTCGCTCGGCGTGCCCCTCGACCGCGCCGGCCGGGTCGAGGTCGATGAAGATCTCGCGATCCCCGGCCGTCGCGAGGTGTTCGTCGTCGGCGACCTGGCGGCCCGGCGGTGCGACGGCAAGCCGGTCCCCGGCGTGTGCCAGGGCGCGATCCAGGGCGGCCGCCACGTCGCGGCGATGATCCGCGCCGATCTGGCCGGTCGGCCGCGCCGCGCCTTCCGCTACCGCGACAAGGGCTCCCTCGCGACCATCGGCCGGGCCGAGGCGGTGGCCTGGATCGGCTCGTCGACCCGCCACGGCTTCTTCGCCTGGCTCCTGTGGTGGGTCATCCACATCTACTACCTGGTCGGCTTCAAGAACCGCTTCTTCGTCATGCTGTCGTGGGCGTGGTCGTGGCTGACCTTCCAGCGCGGCGCGCGCCTGATCACGGGCGAGGTCGGTGCCCTGCCGGCGATCCGCGGCCTCGACGCCGGCGGCCGGGCGACCCTGCCGGCCGCGGCCACCACGGTGGCGCCCCCCGACGTGCCGTGAGGGAGGAGGGGGCGGAGGCCGAGACCGAGACCGAGACCGAGGCCGAGGCCGAGGCCGAGACCGAGACCGAGACCGAGGCCGAGACCGAGACCGAGACCGAGACCGAGGCCGAGGCGAACCGGAACCGGGTCCGGAACCGGAACCGGAACCCGAACCCGAACCCGAACCCGAACCCGAACCCGAACCCGAACCCGAACCCGAACCCGAACCCGAACCCGACTAGTCGAGGGTGTCGGAGGTCGGCCCGCTGTTGGCCGAGGCGACGCCGTCGATCTTGAACTCGACGCGGCGGTTGGCCGAGCGGTTGGCGTTGGTGTCGTTGGCCTTGATCGGCCGGGTCTCGCCGAAGCCCTGGGCGACCAGGCGCGCGCCGTCGACGCCCTTGCCGATCAGGTAGCGCCGCACCGCCTCCGCTCGCCGCTGCGACAGATCGAGGTTGTAGGCGTCGTCGCCGCGATCGTCGGTGTGACCCTCGATCACGATCTTGGCCAGCTCGGGGTGGTTGCGGATGATCGCGGCCACGCTGTCGAGCAGCTTGTACGATCGGCGCTGGATCACGTCCTTGTTGGTCTTGAAGTAGACCACGTCGAGGATCTCGATCCCGGTCGCGCCCAGGACCGCGAGCTGCTTGTCCTTGCAACCGTGATTGGCCACCGTGCCGGGCTCGGTCGGGCAGTTGTCGAGGCGATCGACGACGGTGTCGCCGTCGCCGTCGCGATCGGGGCAGCCGCGGTTGTCGACCGGGCCCGGCTCGGTCCGGCAGGCGTCGTCGGCGTCGGCCACGCCGTCGCCGTCGTCGTCCTCGGGGCAGCCGTCGTCGTCGACGTTGTCGTCGCGATCCTCGGGCTGGTTCGGGCACAGATCGCGGGCGTCGGCCAGGCCGTCGCCATCGCTATCGCGTTCGTCGGGGCAGCCGTCGGCGTCCTCGAAGCCGTCGTGGTTCTCGGCCACCATCGGGCAGGCGTCGGTCGCGTCGGCGATGCCGTCCTGATCGTTGTCGGGATCGGGCACGCCGTCGGTGTCCTCGAAGTCGTCGCGATCCTCCGGGTCGAGCGGCGCGCCATCGGCCACGTCGAGCACCTGATCGGCGTCGTTGTCGGGATCGGGGCAGCCGTCGGCGTCCTCGAAGCGGTCGACGTCCTCGGGCTCGCGCGGGCAGCGGTCGTCGGCGATCAGCCCGTCACCGTCGAGATCGACCGGAGCGCCGTCGCTGAGGCCGATCCGGACGCCGGCCAGGGCCCGCCAGTCGGGCGTGCCGTAGCCGTTGCGCAGGCCGACGCCGCCGGCGGCGAAGAGCTGCCACCGCCCACCCAGACCGGCGATCGGCCCGCCGATCGCCTCGAGGTGGTTGCGCGCGAAGTCCGACAGCGGCGACGTCGCGGCGGTCGCCATCGACACCGTCGCCGCCAGCTCGATCCGGCGCGCCACCGCCACGCCTAGGCCGGCCTTGAGTCGGAGCTCGTCATCGACCGCCAGGCCGCCGACCGCGGTCGCGCGCCGGAAGGCGTAGCCGAGGTCGACCGCCCACCGCAGGCGCGCGCGGCGCTGCGACAGCGCCACCGTCGGGGCGAAGCCAAAGCCGTCGTCGCCGCGGTAGTCCTCGCCGGCGCCGGTCGGCACGACCAGCGTCGGGATGAGCGCCAGGTCGACGCCCTCGACGCGCTGGCGCAGGAAGCGCAGCTTGGGGCTGACCCGCAGGTCGCCGAAGCCGACCCCGCCCAGGCCACCGAGCATGCCGGTGACGCCATCGATCGTATCGGCGCGCGATTGCGCCAGGACCAGCGGCGCGTCGATCGCCAGGCCGAGCCGCTCGTGGAGGACCAGGCTGGCCCCGAGCTCGCCGCCGGTCCGCTGCCCGACCAGCGCGCCGACCCGCTCGCGATCGCCGTCGTCCATGTAGACCACCAGCGGATCGTCGGCCGAGCCCAGCCACAGGTGGACGTCCCAGTCCCACGGCCGGGTCAGGCCGCCGCCCTCGACGCCAAGGATGCCGCCCTGGTCGCTCGACAGCTCGAAGCGTTCGACCGAGAAGTCGCGCGGCTCGGTCGCGACCTGGGCCGCGGCCGGCGCCGCCGCCACCCCGACCACCAGGCCGGCCAGCGCGGCCCGCCGACGCCGACGGCGCGCCAGCACGGCGGCCAGGCCGATCACCGCCAGGCCGGCGCCACCGCCGCCGCCGGTCGAGCAACCGCCGCCCGACACCCCGTAGCCGTCGGCGAAGCCGTCGCCGTCGTCGTCGGGATCACAGGCGTCGCCCTGGCCGTCGCCGTCGGTGTCGACCTGATCGGGGTTGGCGAGGTCGGGGCAGTTGTCGGTCGGATCGATCACGCCGTCGTTGTCGCGATCGAGCGGCAGGTCGTCGGTCGGATCGTTGGGATCGCGCTCACCGGTGTCGATCTCGCCGTCGCGATCGGCGTCCTCCTCGCCGTCGGGCACCCCGCCGTCGTCGCTGTCGGCGTCGACCATGCTGGTGGTCGCGCCGGGATCGGCGTCGGGGACGTAGTTGCCGGCGGCCACGTCGGTGTCGGGGTGCGGCGAGGTCACGCCGACCTCGGTGCCGTCCTTGATCCCGTCGGCGTCGCTGTCGGGATCGAGGGCGTTGACCAGGCCGTCGCCGTCGGTGTCATCGGCGTAGTTGGCCTCGGCGCCATCGAGCACGCCGTCGTCGTCGCTGTCGGCGTCGTCGGGATCGCTGCCGACCACGGCCTCCTCGGCGTCGGGCAGGCCGTCGCCGTCGCGATCGGGCGGCGGGGTCGCGTCGTCGGCCGGGTCGTTGGGGTCGCCCTCGCCCGGGTCGACCCGGCCGTCGTGATCGACGTCCTCGGCGCCGTCGGGCACGCCGCCGTCGTCGCTGTCGCGGTCGACCATGCTGGTGGTGGTCGACGGATCGGCGTCGGGCGTGAAGTGGCCGGCCGCGACGTCGGTGTCGGCGTCGGGCGTGGTCACCCCGACCTCGGTGCCGTCGTAGAGGCCATCGTTGTCGCTGTCGGGATCGAGGACGTTCACCAGGCCATCGCCGTCGGTGTCGTCGGCGTAGTTGGCCTCGGCGCCGTCGCGCACGCCGTCGTCGTCGCTGTCGGCGTCATCGGGATCGCTGCCGATCCGATCCTCGACCGCGTCGGGAAGCCCGTCGCCATCGCGATCGGGCAGCGGCGCGGCGTCGTCGGCCGGGTCGTTGGGATCGCGCTCGCCGGCCTCGACCTGACCGTCGCCATCGACGTCCTCGGCGCCGTCGGGCACGCCGCCGTCATCGCTGTCGGGGTCGACCATGCTGGTGGTCGTGCTGGGGTCGGCGTCGGGGCGGAAGTGGCCGGCGTCGACGTCGGTGTCGGCGTCGGGCGTGGTCACCCCGACCTCGGTGCCGTCGTACAGGCCGTCGTCGTCGCTGTCGGGGTCGAGGGCGTTGACCAGGCCGTCGCCGTCGGTGTCGTCGGCGAAGTTGGCCTCGGCGCCGTCGCGGACGCCGTCGTCGTCGCTGTCGGCGTCGTCGGGATCGGTGCCGATCGCCTCCTCCTCGGCGTCGGGCAGGCCGTCGCCGTCGCGGTCGGGCCGCGGGGTCTCGTCGTCGGCGGGGTTATTGGGATCGCGCTCGCCGGCGTCGACCCGGCCGTCGTGATCGACGTCCTCGGCGCCGTCGCGGACCCCGCCGTCGTCGCTGTCGGGATCGACCATGCTGGTGGTGGTCGCCGGGTCGGCGTCGGGCGTGAAGTGGCCGGCGCTGACGTCGGTGTCGGCGTCGGGCGTGGTCACCCCGACCTCGGTGCCGTCGTACAGGCCGTCGTCGTCGCTGTCGGGGTCGAGCGCGTTCACCAGGCCGTCGCCGTCGGTGTCGTCGGCGAAGTTGGCCTCGTCGCCGTCGCGAACGCCGTCGTCGTCGCTGTCGGCGTCGTCGGGATCGGTGCCGATGACCTCCTCCTCGGCGTCGGGTAGGCCGTCGCCGTCGCGGTCGGGCCGCGGGGTCGCGTCATCGGCGGGGTTATTGGGATCGCGGTCGCCGGCGTCGACCTGGCCGTCGTGATCGACGTCCTCGGCGCCGTCGCGGACCCCGCCGTCGTCGCTGTCGGGGTCGACCATGCTGGTGGTGGTCGCCGGGTCGGCGTCGGGCGTGAAGTGGCCAGCGCCGACGTCGGTGTCGGCGTCGGGCGTGGTCACCCCGACCTCGGTGCCATCGTAGAGGCCGTCGTCGTCGCTGTCGGGGTCGAGCGCGTTCACCAGGCCGTCGCCGTCGGTGTCGTCGGCGAAGTTGGCCTCGTCGCCGTCGCGGACGCCGTCGTCATCGCTGTCGGCGTCGTCGGGGTCGGTGCCGATCGCCTCCTCCTCGGCGTCGGGCAGGCCGTCGCCGTCGCGGTCGGGCCGCGGGGTCGCGTCGTCGGCGGGGTCATTGGGATCGCGCTCGCCGGCGTCGACCTGGCCGTCGTGATCGACGTCCTCGGCGCCGTCGCGCACCCCGCCGCCGTCGGTGTCGGGATCGAGCGGGTCGGTGGTGGTGGCGCCGCCGTCGGCGTCGGGCGTGAAGTGCCCGGCCGCGACGTCGGTGTCGGGGTGCGGCGTGGTCACGCCCAGCTCGGTGCCGTCGGTCAGGCCGTCGTCGTCGCTGTCGGGATCGAGGGCGTCGATCAACCCGTCGCCGTCGGTGTCGTCACCTGGGCGGGGCTCGTCGCCGTCGATCACGCCATCGTCGTCGCTGTCGGCGTCATCGGGATCGGTGCCGAGGGTCGCCTCCTCATCGTCGCCCAGGCCGTCGCCGTCGCGATCCGGCATCACCACGGTCACGGTCACGGACGCGGTCGCGGTCCCGCCGTTGCCGTCGCTCACGGTGTAGGTGAAGGTCGAGGTCCCGAGGAAGCCGGGGCTGGGCGTGAACCGCACCACCCCACCGACCAGGGTCACGCTGCCGCCGGTCGCCGGCTGGGTCACCGCGGTCACCGTCAGGGTCTCGCCGGCGTCGGGCGCGCTGGCGTCGTTGCCCAGAACCGCCAGGACGTTGCCGGTCGAGTCGCGGTCGACGGTGAAGGCGTCGTTGGCCGCGGTCGGCGGATCGTTCACCGGCGTGACGGTCACCGTCACCGTCGCGGTCGAGGTCCCGCCGTTGCCGTCGCTGACCGTGTACGTGAAGGTCGCGGTGCCGTTGACGTTGGCGGCCGGCGTGAACCGCACCACCCCACCGACCAGGGTCACGGTGCCGCCGGTCGCCGGCTGGGTCACCGCGGTCACCGTGAGCGTCTCGCCGGTGTCCGGCGCTGCGCTGTCGTTGGCCAGGACGTTCACGATCGTGGCGCCGCTGTCCTCGGCCACCGTGACCGCGTCGTTCGCCGCGGTCGGCGGATCGTTCACCGGCGTGACGGTCACCGTGACCGTCGCCGTCGCGGTCCCACCGTTGCCGTCGCTGATCGTATACGTGAAGGTCGTCGTGCCGTTGAAGTTCGCGGCCGGCGTGAACCGCACGACGCCGCCGACCAGGGTCACGCTGCCGCCGGTCGCCGGCTGGGTCACCGCGGTCACCGTGAGCGTCTCGCCGGTGTCCGGAGCGCTGGTGTCGTTGGCCAGGACGTCGACCACCGTCGCGCCGCTGTCCTCGGCCACGGTGACCGCGTCGTTGACCGCGGTCGGAGGATCGTTCACCGGCGTCACCGTCACCGTGACCGTCGCGGTCGCGGTCCCGCCGTTGCCGTCGCTGATCGTGTACGTGAAGGTCGTCGCGCCGCTGAAGTTCGCGGCCGGCGTGAACCGCACCACCCCGCCGACCAGGGTCACAGTGCCGCCGACCGCCGGCTGGGTCACCGCGGTCACCGAGAGCGTCTCACCGGTGTCCGGCGCGCTCGTGTCGTTGCCGAGCACGTTCACCACCGTCGCGCCGCTGTCCTCGGCCACCGTGACCGCGTCGTTGACCGCGGTCGGCGGATCGTTTTCCGCCGTCACGGTCACGGTGACCGTCGCGGTCGCGGTCCCGCCGTTGCCGTCGCTGACCGTGTACGTGAAGGTCGTCGTGCCGCTGAAGTTGGCGGCCGGCGTGAACCGCACCACCCCGCCGACCAGGGTCACGGCACCACCGGTCGCCGGCTGGGTCACCGCGGTCACCGTCAGCGTCTCGCCGGTGTCCGGCGCGCTCGTGTCGTTGCCGAGCACGGTCACCACCGTGGCGGCGCTGTCCTCGGCCACCGTGACCGCGTCGTTGACCGCGGTCGGCGGATCGTTCACCGGCGTCACGGTCACCGTGACCGTCGCGGTCGCGGTCCCGCCGTTGCCGTCGCTGATCGTATACGTGAAGGTCGTCGTGCCGCTGACGTTGGCGGCCGGCGTGAACCGCACCACCCCGCCGACCAGGGTCACGCTGCCGCCGGTCGCCGGCTGGGTCACCGCGGTCACGGTCAGCGTCTCGCCGGTGTCCGGCGCGCTGGTGTCGTTGCCGAGCACGTTCACGATCGTGGCGCCGCTGTCCTCGGCCACCGCGACCGCGTCGTTCACCGCGGTCGGCGGATCGTTCACCGGCGTGACCGTGATCGCCACGGTCGCGGTCGAGGTCGCGCCGTTGCCGTCGCTGACCGTGTAGGTGAAGGTCGCGACGCCCGTGAAGTTGGGCGTCGGCGTGAACCGCACCACCCCGCCGACCAGGGTCACGGCCCCACCGGTCGCCGGCTGGGTCACCGCGGTCACGGTCAAGGTCTCGCCGACGTCAGGGGCGGCCGAGTCGTTGGCCAGGACGTTCACCACCGTCGCGGCGCTGTCCTCGGCCACCGTGGCCGCGTCGTTGTTGGCCACCGGCGCGCGGTTGATCGTGATCGTGCCGGTCGCGGTGTTGTTGGGCAGCCGCGGGTCGAGGCTGGTCGCCGGGACCGCCACCGTGCCCGGCGCGCCGATCGTCGAGCCACGCGCGACCCCAGCGTCGACCGTGACCGTGACCACCAGCGTCACGCTGGCGTTGACCGCCAGATCGCCGACGGTGATCGCGCCGGTCCCCGGGGCGTAGGTCGCGCCGGTGTGGCTGACGTAGGTCAGGCCGGCGGGTAGCGCGAACGTGCCGACCACGCCGACCGCGGCGTGAGGCCCGCGGTTGGTCACGGTGACCGTGAAGGTCAGGGTGTCGCCGGGGTTGGGCCGGGCCGCGCTCGGCACGACGGTGATCGCCAGATCGGTCGACGGCACGGTGAAGCAGTCGACCGCCTCCCAGTCGTTGCCGACGGCGTTGAACGGCGCCCGCAGGGTCGCCGCGCCGGTCGTCTTGTTGATCTCGTAGAGCCCAGCGACGCCGGAGCCGGTGGTGCCCCACAGGGTGCCGGCGGCGTCGTAGCCGAAGCCCTCCATGTCGGCGACCCCGAGGGAGCCGACGTCCGCCGACGCCCCGGTCAGCTTGTTGATCGTGATCGTGCGATCGCCGGCGCCGCCGTTGTTGGCGATCGCGTACAGCGTGCCATCGGACGGATCGACCGCGAGATCGTCGACGTCGGCCAGCCCCGAGACCGCGGGCACGACGACGTAGTCGACGCCGGGCCCGAAGGCGTTGGCGACCCGCGCCCCGGTGGTCGGATCGAGGCGCAGGAGGACGTCGTTGGCGGTGCCGCGGCGCTGGGCCGCGTACAGGAAGCCGGTGAACGGATCGAAGGTCAGGCCGTCGAGGTCGTTGAAGGTCAGGTTGCCGGCGGCGCCGTTGCCGGAGCCGGCCGGCTGCGGCCGCGCGGTGAAGACCCCGGTGTCGTCGTTGACCACGCCGAGCTGGCCGCCGTTGGCGGCGTAGATCGTCCGGCTGATCGGCTCGAAGGCCAGGGCCTCGATGTTGGTGACGCCCTGCGGCCCGATGACGAGCTTGTTGGTGGCGGGGTTGGCGTCGGTCCGCGTGACCAGGTGAAGGCGATCGGTGCCGTCATCGATGGCCCAGCACTGCTGACCGGTGGCGATGAGCGCGCTCGTCAGATCGCCGTGAGGCGCCCCGGCGGTGATCGCGGCGCCGGCGCGCCGCGCGCCGATCTCGGTCTCGGTCTCGTCACCACCACAGGCAGCGAGCAGTAGTAGCAGCGAGGCTAGTTTCCTCATCGCCGGCAGGGTAACCCAGCCAGGCCCACCCCGCCAAGGCGACGGACGGGTAACCGTGGGGTGGCGACTCGACGGCGGTCACGCCCGCGGCGGCTGACGCGGTTCGACCACGACGACGTGGTGCTTGCCGCCGGCGGCCGGCGCGATCGCGTCCTGGTACTCCCAGCGCCAGCGGATCCCCGGCAGGTACTTCGCCATCTGCTCGCCGGTCACCCGGTCGAGGGCCGGCGACACCTGGGCGCCCGGCTTGGCCATCACCACCCGGATCACCAGCTCGTCGTCAGCCTTCTGGACGATCTGGAACTCGCGGGTCTCCTCGACGAACGACACGAACAGGATGCTGAACAGGAGGCCGTTGACCGGGTTGCCGGCGCCGTCGCGCAGGCTGTCGGTCACCCGGCCGTCGATCGGCCCGATGCGCGGCAACGTCCGGCCGCACGCGCACACCTCGGGCTCCCGCATCATCGCCCGGTCGCCGCCGGCGTAGCGGATGAGCGGCTGGGCCAGGTTGTGGAGGTCGGTCACGACGACTTCGCCGATCTCGCCGGGGCGCGCCGGCCGGGCGTGGTCGCCGTCGCGGACCACGACCTCGACGATCATGGTCTCCATCGACAGGTGCAGGCCGTCGTGACGATCGCACTCGTGGCCGATCAACATGACCTCGCGGCAGCCGTAGCTCTCGAACACGCCGGGACCAAACGCCCGCACCAGATCGGCGCGATCGTTGGGCCACAGCCGCTCGGCGCCGCAGATGACTGGTAGATCGTCCCAGGTTCGGGCGTTGGTCCGGTTGACGTGGCGAGCCAGGATCGCCGCGCCCTGGGTGTAGGCCAGCATGACCTCGGGCCGGACGTCGCGGATCATCGCGATCGCGCGCTCGAGATCCTCGACGCTGCGGCGGCCGCAGTCGAGGTAGTGATCGCGGCGGAGCTTGTGGTCGAGCTCGACCTTCCACTTGCGCCAGCCGGTGGGCGGGGTCGCCAGCACGCCCCAGTAATGGAACGCGCGCATACCCGGGCGGTAGCCGGCCCAGCCGTAGCCGCGCCAGCGCGTCGCGTCGCGCCACACCCGCGACTCGGCGTTGTAGCGGACGATCAGCGGCGCGCCCGTGGTGCCGCTCGTGGTCTTGACCACGACCGCGCGCGGCGGGGCGTCGGCGATGCGGTCCTGCTCCGAGGCGCGGGCCACCGGCTTGTCGAGGATCGGCAGGCGCGCCAGGTCGCGGACGTCGCGGACGTCCTCGGGGCGGACGCCGGCGGCGTCCATCACCGACCGGTAGTGCGCGGTGTGGGCGTAGGCGTGGCGCAAGAGCCGGCGCAGGTACCCCGACTGCAGATCGTGGAGCTCGGCCAGCGGCGCGTACTGCGTGCGATCGAGCAGGCGCCCGACGGTGTGCGGGTCGCGCCCGCGCAGCCGCTCCCAGCCCGGGTACAAGACGTTGCCCAAGAGGCGACCGTACGCATCCATCGCGATCGTAGTAACATCGTCGTCGACGTGTTGTCCCGGCTTCGTCGGAAGAACCTGCACACCTGGATGGCTGGCTACGGCCGACACCTGACCCGCCGGGCCCTGGCGCCCAAGGTCGACGGGGTCCGCCACGTCTTGTTCGCGATCTGCGACCACTACGAGCCGCTGTGGGCCGGGGCCGACGACGCCACCGGCGCGGCCCGAGTCCGGGCCTGGCGTGACGGCTATCCCAGCCTGGGCCAGTTCCGCGACGCCGACGGCCACCCACCGCGCCACTCGTTCTTCTTCCCCGGTGAGGAGTACCGCCCGGGCTTCCTCGACGATCTCGGGGTCCTGGCCCGCGCCGGCCTGGGCGAGGTCGAGGTCCACCTGCACCACGACGGCGACACCGAGGCGTCGCTGACCGCCAAGCTCGAGGACACGCTCAGGCTGTTCGCCGGCCACGGCCACCTGTCGCGGCGCGGCGATCGCTTCGCCTGGGCCTTCATCCACGGCAACTGGAGCCTGGCCAACGGTCGCCCCGACCACCGGTGGTGTGGCGTCGACGCCGAGCTCCCGCTCTTGTGGCGCCTCGGCTGCTACGCCGACTTCACCTTCCCGTCGGCGCCCGACGCCTGCCAATCGGACATGGTCGATCTGATCTACTGGCCGACCGGCGACCTCAACCGCCGGCGCTCCTACGACGCCGGCGAGCCAGCCCGCATCGGCGCCAGCTACGACGATCGCCTGCTCATGATCACCGGCCCCCTGGCCCTGGTGCGCAAGGGTCGGCTCGGCCTGCGGATCGAAAACGGCGCCCTGACCGGCGACGATCCGCCGACCCCGGCGCGGGTCGATAGCTGGATCGATCAGGGCATTCACGTCGCCGGCCGCCCCGACTGGCTGTTCGTCAAGGTCCACACCCACGGCGCGCTGGAGTCGACCACCGGCGCGCTCCTGGGCGACGCCGGCCGCGCCATGCACGCGCACCTGACCGAGCGCTACAACGATGGCCGGCGCTACCGGCTTCACTACGTGACCGCGCGCGAGATGTACAACCTGGCGCGCGCGGCGATGGACGGGAAGGCCGGCGACCCGGGCCCGTGGCGCGACTACCTGGTGCCGCCGCCGCCGGTCGCGACCTAGTCTCTCTCGGTCTCGGTCTCGGTCTCGGTCTCGGTCTCAGTCTCGGTCTCGGTCTCGGTCTCGGTCTCGGTCTCCGCCTCATCCCGTCATCACAGCGCCTCGATCACCGCCAGCTCGGTCTGGTGGAGCAGCATGAGCATGCGCGCGGTGCGGCGCTGGGTCGCCGGGTCGAGGGACGCGGTCACCAGCTCGCCGACCGTGGCGTTGCCGTCGATCTGATCGAACAAGGTCGGCAGGCCGACGATCTCGAAGCGCTCGGGCGGGACCGCCGGCCGGACCTGGCGGTGGATCAGGGTCGCGGCGGCGTGGCGGCTGAGCCAGGCGGCGACCACCTCGTCGCGCATCGCCATCGCGCCGGCGCCCAGGACCTCGAAGGGGTTGAGGTCGAGGGGGAAGGCGTTGCGCTCGATCTGCCGGCCGGCGTACCAGCCGAAAGTGCCCTTGGTCCAGGTGCACACGTCGATGAGCTTCTGCCGGACCTGCACGGTCAGGTGACGGAAGACCTCGAGGGGCTTGAGCAGCCCCAGGCCGACCAGGGTGTCGCCGAGCTTGCCGCCGTAGTGCGGCATCATCGCCAGCGCCATCGCCAGCTCGCCCGACGACAAGACCCCGCACTGCACCAGGTACGCGCCGAGCAGCTCGCTGGCGACGTTGGAGGTCACGTACTCCGGGACCCCCGCGCGGATGTAGATCTCCTTCTTGATGCCGCCGACCGACGCCACCAGGAGCCCGGTCAACTGACCGGCGGCCAGCCCGAACAGCACCTGGATCGGCGGCGTGGTGGCGAAGTCACCTTCGTCCGACGACGGGGTGATGATCTCGGCCAGGGGCGGCGGCTCGGCGCGCGACGCCGCCCTGGCGATCTCGCGCGGCGATGGCAAGGCGATCGAATCGGACCGCGCATGATCGGGCTCGACCTCGGTCTCGTCGAAGTCGACCGACGTGGGGTCCGACGCCACCGGCGCGACCGCGGCGATCGCGTCCTCGATCGAGGCGTAGCGGACCGAGGCCTCGACCTCCTCGACCGCGGCCGGCGCCGGGACCTGCAGGTGCAGGACGGCGGCCTCGATCTCGGCCGCCAGATCGCCGAAGTCGGTGTCGAGGAAGCCGGCCGCTGACACCGCGGCCTGGGTCGAGAGCGAGACCTTGCCGCTGTCCTCGCGCGACGGCGGGGGCGCGGTGCCGGACGGGCGCGGCGCCCCCGAGGCCGGTCGACCGGCCGGCCCCAGCCCGAGCTCGTCGTCGCTGTCGACCCCGGGCGGGTCGAGGCCGAGGTCGATCTCGATCCCGCCGTCGCTGCCCAGGGCCAGCGGCGCCGACGCCTCGGGGGCGGCCGGCACGACGTCGGGCTCCTCCTCGATCGAGATGATCGGCAGGCTGTCGGTCATGCGCAGCTCGCCGGTCGGGATGCCGTCGCCGCTCGCGGCCATCGACCCGGTCTGGACGTGGAGGACCTTGGCCTCGCGCAGCGCGCCCAGCCCATCCGACGGCAGGCGGTTCTTGCGCGCCGGCGCGGTCAGCGGCGCGGTCGCGGCGATCGCGGCGTTTTCGGCGTCGGCCTGGGCCATGGTCTCGCGCTTGCGCCGCCACACCGTCTCGTGCAGCGACTCGACCAGCTCGCCGATCTGGCGCGGGCCGACGCGCAGCCGCTCGGAGAACAGCCAATCGGCCAGGGCGTCGCGCAGCTCGGCGGCGCTCGACCATCGCTCGCCGACCTCCTTGCGCAGGGCCTTGCGGAGGATCGCGTCGAGGCCGGGCGGGATGTGGGCGCCGAACTGATCGAGCCGCGTCAGCTTGGCGTCGCGCACCATCAGCAGCACGTCGAGCTCGGCGGCGGCGGCGAACAGCCGGCGGCCGCACAGCATCTCGGCCAGGACCACGCCGACCGAGAACAGGTCGGAGCGCGCATCGACCGGCTGCTCGAGGACCTGCTCGGGCGACATGTAGCCGTACTTGCCCTTGAGCGTGCCGGACTTGGTGCGGTGGTGACGGCCCGGCCCGGTGGCGCGCGCGATCCCGAAGTCGACCAGCTTGACGTCGCCGCGCCGGGACAGGAGCAGGTTCGACGGCGAGATGTCGCGGTGGACCACCCCCAGGGGGCGGCCGTCGGTGCCGCGCAGGTTGTGGGCGAAGTCGAGGGCGTCGAGGACCTCGTGGCAGATCCACACCGCGTGGTCGACGGTCGGCCGCCGCCGCTGCCAGGCGTACTCGCGCAACAGGCCGAGGACGTCGATGCCGTCGACGTGCTCCATGGCGATGAACAGCGCGTCGTCGACCCGACCGAGCTCGTAGGTCTGGGCGATCTTCGGGTGCGAGAGCTGGGCCGTGAGCTTGGCCTCGTCGATGAACATCGCCGTGTAGACCGGCTCGCGCGCCAGGTGCGGCAAGAGCCGCTTGATCACGACCCTGCGTTCGAAGCCGTGCTCCCCGGGCGCGGTGGCCAGGAACAGCTCGGCCATGCCGCCGATCGCGATGCGCTCGATCAGCGTGTAGCGACCGAACTTGGATGGGAACTCATCGCCCACGGCAGCACCGGAGTGTAGCAGCCCGCGCCCCGTTCGAGGCGCCTCGGGTCAACTCCGGCGCCCCAGCGCTATCCCAGCCCGGCGCGCGGCGTGGGCGAAGGCGTCATCGAACCGCTCGAACCACGCGGTGGCGACCTGGTGGGACTCGGCCCCACGTCGCCAGGCCTGGGTGACCGCGGTGGGGGCGCCGATCACCGCCAGCTCGACCTTGCCCATGCGCCGGTGCTCGAACAGCCGGGCCATGGCCTCGGACACCGGCCGACTGGCCGGGTCGGCGAGCCCGGACACGTCGAGCAACAGGGTCGGGGCGCCGACCCGCACCACCAACAGCATGGCCCGGGCCAGGATACCGTCGAGGGCGGCGGCGGTCGGGGCGCCGACCAGGAGCACCGCGGGGATCTCGGGGGTGACCAGGAGCACCGGGGTGCCGGCCTCGAGCTGCTCGGCCGCCTGCTCGGCGACCGCCCGCCGGCCGGCGCTGGCGTAGGCGTCGAGGGCCAGGACGCCCAGCCAGTCGAACAGCTCGGCCAGGGTGGTCGCGCTCTCGAGGTCGGCGTGCTCGAGCACCGCGTCGCGCAAGGCCGCCACCACCGCGGCGATCTCGAACCCGGTCGCGCCGTCGGCCGCCCAGTTGGCGCCCGCGAACACCGCGGCCTTCTCGAGGTCGCGGGCCGCGCCCGCGCCCGGCGCCAGCCCGGCCGGGCCGTCCGCCGCGGCCACCACCAGCGACTCCAGGAGCCCGCGGATGATCGCGGCGTGGTGCCGGGCCGGTCGGGCCCCGGGCCCGCGCTTGCCGCTGCGCTCATAGCGGTGCGACCAGCTCGCCAGCACCGACTCGGCGGCGGCGGTCAAGGCCTGGGCCAGCGGGGACACCCCCCCAAGGTAGCGCTCCGGGTGGCCCACGGCCACGGCGGCGTGCTGCTATGATCGACGGAGATGGTCGGTGGCTCTCCGCTTCTCCACTCGGTGGCTCGCACGGACGTCGGTCGACGGCGCGCCGTCAACGAGGACGCGTTCTTTCGCGACGATCGGATGGGCTTCTACGTCGTGGCCGACGGGGTCGGCGGGCACAACAAGGGCGAGGTCGCGAGCCGCGAGTGCATCGACCAGCTCGAGATGTGGATCCGCGGCGCGGCCCGCAACCTCGAGCGGCTGATCGCGGCGGCGGCCGGCGGCGAGGACGACGCCGTGTGGGAGATCCGCCGCCTCCTCGAGAGCGGCGTGCAGTCGGCCTGCTACATGGTCTACGGGATGGCCGAGCTGTCGCCCGAGAAGCGCGGCATGTCGACCACCTGCTCGGCGCTCCTGATCGGCGGCGGCCTGGCCTTCGCCGCCCACGTCGGCGACAGCCGGGTCTACCGGATCCGCGGTCCGGTGGCGATGCAGATCACCGAGGACCACACCCTCATCAACTACAAGCTCAAGCACGGCCTGATCACGCCCGAGGAGGCCGAGCGCTCGACGGCCAAGAACGTCATCACGCGCGCGGTCGGCCACAAGGACTACGTCCAGGTCGACACCGCCGACGTCGACGTCGCGCCCGGCGACCGCTTCATGATCTGCTCCGACGGGCTCCACGGCTACCTGCGCAGCGATCACGAGGTGGTCGAGTTGATCGCCGACGACGCCCTCGAGGCCTGCGCCGACGCCGCCGTCGACCTGGCCAATCAGCGCGGCGGCAAGGACAACATCACGGTCGTGGTGGTCGAGGTCCCGCGGTGACGGTCGCGACCCCGCGCCGGTCGGACCAGGCCGGGCGAACGGCGGGAATGTCGGTGGGGCTCGGCGGGTTGGTTTCGTGAAACTTGCGGCGCCGTCAGGCGTCCCTACTCGAGCGAATGGCCGCCCCTGTGTCCCCCCCTGTCCCGGTCTTGCGTCGCTGGCGTTGGCCGGCCTTGGCGGTGGCGGCGGCGGTGGCCCTGTTGATCTGGCTGTGGCCTGAGGGGCGGGACGCCGACCCCCGACCGTCGGCGCGCCCGGCCGCCGCCAAGATCAAGCCGCGGCGGGTGATCTCCTTCGGGCCCGACGGCTGGAAGGTCGGCGCGCCGCGCCTGGGGCCGATCGCGGTCGCGCCGCCGCAGGACGGGTTGGTCCGGGTCACCGGCACGGTCCTCGACCAGCTCTCGCGCAAGCCGGTGCCCGACGTCGAGGTGGTGTTCGCCGACGGCACCACCGAGTCGAGCGTGGTGTCCGACCTGGCCGGGCGCTACAGCATCGACCTGCTCCCCGGGCGCTACCGCCCGTTCGCCCGCGGCGACGGCGTGATCTCGGCGGCCCCGCCGGTGCGCGAGCGCCTGCCGGCCCGGCCGCGCCCCGAGCAGGTCGCGGTCGCGCGCCTCGATCTCGCGGCCGCCCTCGATCTGTCGGCCTCGACCGACGGCGTCGACCTCGAGGTCATGCAGGCCGGCAAGATCGTCGGCCGCGTGCTCGATCGCGATGGCCGGCCGATCGCCGGCGCGGTGGTGCGGGCGTTCCCGACCGACGACTACGCCGCGGCCCGGCCGGTGCTCGGCACCGACGTGGCCGAGACCGACGCCGCCGGCGGCTTCACCCTCGAGGTCGCCGCGACGATGCAGCGGCTCGAGGCCTTCCACGATCGCTACGGCGGCGTGGCCGAGTTCAAGATCGTCCCGGTCGAGGCCGGCCAGACCGCGACCGCCGAGCTGACCCTGGTCGCCGGGTGCGTGATCGCCGGGCGCATCGTGCGGGTCGACGGTCAGCCGCCTGGCGAGGGCGCGCTCGAGCGCGGGATGAGCGACAGCGACATCCACGCCACCTACTTCCCCGACGGCGAGTTCAACGCCGATGGCACCTTCGTGTGGACGACCAGCGAGGAGATCACGTTGTTCCTGCGGGCCTGGCCGTGGAAGTCGCCGCCGTCGCCGGCCCGGCGCTTCGACTGCAAGGACGGCGCGCGCTTCACCGACGTGGTGTTCGAGATCCCGCGCGCCGAGCCCGACCTGGCCGGCCGGGTGGTCGACGCCAGCGGCCGCCCGGTGCCGTTCGCCTTCGTCGACGTGAACGGCGAGTCCGACGGCACGATGAACCAGCAGGAGCGCGCCGACGCCGACGGTAACTGGGCGGTCTACGCCCTGCCCCATGGCGCCTACCGGGTGTCGGCGACCGCCGAAGGGCTGGGCGCGGTGGTGACCCGGGTCGCGGCGCCGCGGCGCGACGTCGAGCTGCGGATGTCGGGCGCCGGCGCCCTGGCCGGCGAGGTCGCGGGCATCACCGACGGGTCGTTCACGCTGACGGCCAACGTCTGCGTGGTCAACGGCGACCTGGTGGCGATCGAGCTGCGCCGGGTGGTCGAGGTGCGCGGCGGGCGCTTCCGCCTCGACGGCGTGCCGGCCTGCGAGATGGTCTTCACCGCGACCCGCGGCGCGACCACCCTGCGCGCCCAGGCGGTGGTCCCGGCCGGCGGGGTCGGCACCCTCGAGCTCGACTTCCCCGACGACGCGCCGGTCCTGGTCCGCGGCACGGTCCGCGGCCCGGATGGCCGCCCGGTCGCCGAGGCGATGGTCCTGGCCGTCGGCCAGCGCCCCGAGCCGACGACCACGATGACCGACGCCGACGGCCGGTTCAGCCTCGAGGCCCGGGCCGGCGACACGATCACGGTCAGCGCCCAGAGCGGCTACACCTCGCACCCCCTCGACAACCACGGCCCGTCGACGGTCGAGCTGACCTTGACCCTGACCACCGAGCCGGACCTGGATCACGAGCTGCTCCACGGCGACGGCGACGGCGAGTAGCGGCGAACCGATCGGCGGGTTGGCCCGTAACCCGAGCGCGGCCGACGCGTAGTAACCCGCGAGCCCCCGGACGCGTCAGGGTAGTGTGCCGATCCCCGGCGCGCGCCCGCCTGCTACGCTCACCGCTCGAGGAGTCTGCCTTGGCCGACCGCCCGCCATTCGATCGCTTCCCCGACGCCGCGAAGAGCTGGGATCGCCGCCAGTTCGTGAAGACCGCCGCCGCGGGCACCGCGGTGACCGCGTTCGGCGGCGCGTTCTGGTACCTGGCCAGCGATGACCTGACCAAGAAGGCCCAGGCCGAGAAGCGAGCCGATGGCCGTCCTCGCTTGCCGCCCGGTCAGCGGGTGATCTCGCGCCTGAAGAACATGGGCGGCGACGAGGGCCCGGGCGACGTCAAGAGCTTCCGCCTGCGGGTCCACGGCGCGGTGGCCCAACCCTTCACCGTCGACTACGCCCAGCTCCTCAAGCTGCCGCAGGTCGAGCAGGCGGCCGACGTCCACTGCGTCACCGGCTGGAGTTGTCTCGGCTCGCTGTGGAAGGGCGTGCGGCTGTCGACCCTGGCCGAGAAGGCCGGCGTCAAGGGCACCGCCCGCCACGTGGTCTTCGAGGCCGCCCATGGCTACACCGCCAACGTCCCGCTGGCCGAGGCCACCGCGCCCGCGGCGATGGTGACCTACCGGATGAACGGCAAGCCGTTCGCGATCGAGAACGGCGCGCCGGTGCGCGGCCTGGTCCCCGACCTGTACTTCTGGAAGAGCGCGAAGTGGCTGACCGGGGTCCGGTTCGTCGTCGACGATGAGCCCGGGTACTGGGAGGTGCGCGGCTACCACAACCACGCCGATCCTTGGCGCGAAGAGCGCTACGGCTGAGCCGCGCGCGCCGCGCTGCCCCTCCGTTGACACCACCGGCCGGTCGAGGCGGCGGACCGCGCGCCTCGCGCCGCCGCCGGTGACCGTGCCAGCATGGCTCCATGTCCGACTCGCCGGTCGCGCCGCCCGCGGCCAAGGATCCGTCGATGGCGACCCAAACTCCGACGGCGCCGCTGCCCCGGCGCCTCTTGTCCACGCTCGGCAAGCGGTGGCGCGGCTGGCTGCGCGCGATCCACCGCGACATCGGCTACCTCGCGGTCGGCCTGACCTTGATCTACGCGATCAGCGGCCTGGCCATCAACCACATCGACGACTGGGACCCCAACTACAAGAGCTACGAGCGCGAGCGGATGATCGCGCCGATCGCCGCCGAGGTGCCCGACGACCTCGCGCTGGCCACCGCCCGCGCCGCCCTCGGGGTCGGCGCGCCGCGCTCGACCTACCGCGCCGGCGACGAGCTCCACCTCGAGTACGACTATCGCAAGTTCGTGATCTACGGCGACAGCGGCCGGGTGATCGAGCAGGGACGTCGACCGCGGTTCTTGCTGCGCGTCGCCAATTGGCTGCACTACAACCGCGGCAAGCGGGCGTGGACGTACATCGCCGACGCCTACGCGGTGATGCTCCTGTACCTGGCGATCTCGGGGCTGTTCATGATCAAGGGTCGGTACGGGCTGCGCTGGCGCGGGCTGGCCGGGCTGACCCTCGGCGTCGCGGTCCCGGTGGCCTACGTCGGCTGGTCGGGCGGCCCCGACGCCGCCAACCGCGCGGCCCAGGCCCGCGACGCGGCGAGCGCGCCTGAGGCCCCACCGCCCGACGACGATGACGACGAGTTCGCGCGTCCGGCGCCGCGGCGGGCGCCGCCGCTCGACGCGGGCCCGGCGGGCGCGCCCAGCCCGACCGTCGCTGCGCCGGCCGCGGAGGACGACGCCGGCGGCGGCGGCGGCGAGCTCGGCGGCAACCCGCTGGCGCCGCGATGACCCGACGATGAGCGTCGCCCTGCCCGCGAGGATCGCGCAGGCCGCGGCCGACGCCGCCGGCCCGACGCTCTTGTACGACCTGGCGGCGATCGCCGCCCGCCTCGACGCGATCGTCGCCGCCGCGCAGCGCTCAGACGTCGGTGTGCTGGCGGCCGCCAAGGCCCTCCCGGTGCCCGCGGTGGCAGCCCTGGCGGTGGCGCGTGGCCTCGGGCTCGACCTGGCTGGCCCCGAGGAGGATCGGCTGGCCGAGCTGCCGGTGCGCGCGCTGTCGGTGACCTATCCGGGGGGCGCGAGTGCAACCCGGCTGGCGGCCCTGTGCCGCCCGGGGCGCCGCGTGATCGTGAGCTGCGAGACCGCGGCCCAGGTCGCGGCGGCGGCCGCGGTGCCCGGCGTCGAGCTCGCGCTCCGGCTGTCGACCAGCGCCCTCGGGCTGGCGGCCCCCGGAGGCCTGCGCACCGCCGACGGTCACGTCAGCCGCTTCGGGGTCGACCTCGACGAGCTGCCGGGCCTGGTGCGCGAGCGCGTCCACGCGCTCCACCTGCACGGCGGCCCACTGGCGACGGCGCCCGCGACCCTGGCGGCCCGCGCGGCGGCGGCGGTGGCGGCGGCCGAGGCCGCCGGCCTGCCCCTGACGCGCCTCGATCTCGGCGGCTCGCTCCACGGCTTCGCGCTCGCCGCGCCGATCGCCGGCCAGGCCACCCTGGCCGACGCGCTGCGCGCGGTCCGCGCCGCGGTCCCGGCGAGCCTCGAGCTGGCGATCGAGCCGGGCCGCCTGATCACCGAGGGCGCGGGCTACGCGACCGGCGAGGTGCTGGTGGCGCGCACCGTCGACGGCCAGCCGGTGCGGGTGCTGTCGCTGTCGCGGCTCTGCCACCTGCGGTGGTCGACCCCGCGGCTGTGTGGTCCACCGGCGCGGCCGGGCGCCGGCCTCCGGGTCGTGCTGGTCGGAGCGACCTGCTGCGAGGACGACGTGGTCGGCGACGCGCTCGTGCCCGACCTGACCGCGCTGGCCGAGGGCCAGCGGCTGGTGCTGGCCGGGGTCAGCGGCTACGCCGCGGCGTGGAACCGCGGCTTCGCGGGCGTCCCGGCGGCGGCGGTGCTCGCGGTCGGGTGAGCCCCGGCGTCCGCGACCGAACGATTTACAACGTAAAGTTTACAGCGTACAAACCTCGCGTGGCCCGGTCCGCCCTGCGCCCCGCTGAGGTCGACGCCTTCCGCCGCCGCCTGGCCGCGGCCGCGACCCGGCTGTTCGCCCGCCATGGCTACGCCGCGGTGACCATGCGCGCGGTCGCCGCCGAGCTGGGGGTCAGCGCCATGACGCCGTACCGCTACGTCGCCGGCAAGGCCGAGCTGGTGGCCCTGGTCCGGGCGGCGGCCTTCACCCGGTTCGCCGCCGCCCTGGCGGTCGCCGAGCCCGACGCCAGCGGCGCGCCCCTGCCGCGCCTGCGCCAGCTCAAGGCCGCGTATCTCCGGTTCGCGCTCGCCCACCCCGACGACTACCGGGTGATGTTCGAGCTGCGCGCGCCCGACGACGACACCCGGTGGCCCGAGCTCGAGCGAGCCTCGGCCGCCGCCTTCGCCCATCTCCTCGGCGCGGTCGACGCGGCGATCGCCGCCGGCGAGCTGGCCGGCGAGCCGCGCAGCCTGGCCCAGCTCCTTTGGGCCTCGACCCACGGCCTGGTCGCGCTCCACCTGGCCGGCAAGCTGTCGGGCCGCGCCTTCGCCCGCCTGGCCGCGATCGATCACGAGCTCGCCGGGTTTCGCCCCGCGGGCTCGCCCACCCCTCGTCGGAGACGCTCATGACCCGCCTCGGTCGTTCGTACAAGCAACACGGTCTGCCCGATCCCGGCCCCGGCGGCTGGGACGCCATCGTCATCGGCTCGGGCCTGGGCGGCTTGACCACCGCGGGCCTGCTGGCCCGCCACGCCGGGCAGCGGGTGCTGGTGCTCGAGCGCCACTACACCGCCGGCGGCTTCACCCACACGTTCCATCGCCCCGGCTACGAATGGGACGTCGGGGTCCACTACGTCGGCGACGTCCATCGACCGGGGTCGCTGTTGCGCCGGGCCTTCGATCACCTGACCGACGGCGCCCTGGCGTGGGCCGACCTGGGCGAGGTCTACGACACGATCGTGATCGGCGACGACCGCTACCCGCTGCCGGCCGGCCGCGAGAACTTCCGCGCCGCGCTCCACGGCTACTTCCCGCGCGCCGGGGCCGCGATCGATCGCTACCTTGAGCTCGTGCGCGCGACCGTGCGATCGAGCCGCAACTTCTTCGTCGAGAAGGCCCTGCCCCCGGCGCTGGGCGCGCTGGCCGGGCCGGCGCTGCGCTTCGCCGCCCGCGACCACACCCGGCGCACGGTCCGCGAGGTGCTGGCGTCCTTGACCGACGATCGTCGCCTGGCCGCGGTCTTGACCGGACAGTACGGCGACTACGGCCTGCCGCCGGCCCAGGCGTCGTGGTTCATGCACGCGCTCCTGGTCGGGCACTACCTGGGCGGCGGCGCCTACCCGGTCGGCGGGTCGAGCCGGATCGCGGCGACGATGATGCCCGGCATCGAGGCCGCCGGCGGCGCCGTGGTCACCTCGGCCGAGGTCGCGACCGTCCTCGTCGAGCGCGATCGTGCGGTCGGCGTGCGGCTGGCCAGCGGCGAGGAGGTGCGGGCGCCGCGGATCATCAGCGACGCCGGCGTCGCGGTGACGTTCGGCCGCCTGGTCCCGCCCGAGGTCGCGGCGCGCCACCGCCTGCGGCCGACGGTCGACGGCGCCCCGCCGTCGTTCGCCCACGTCTCGCTGTACGTCGGGCTGCGCCACGACACCGCGGCGCTGGGCCTCACGCCCGGCAACCTGTGGGTCTACGACGGCGACGATCACGATCGCGCGGTCGCGCACTACCTCGCCGATCCGTCGGCGCCGCTGCCGGTCGCGTACCTGTCGTTCCCGTCGGCCAAGGATCCCGACTTCGCGCGCCGCTACCCGGGCCGGAGCACGATCGAGGTCATCGGCGTGTGTCCCTACGATCGCTTCGCGCCGTGGGCCGGCACCGGGTGGAAGAAGCGCGGCGCCGACTACGACGCGGTCAAGCGCGACCTGTCGGATCGCCTGCTCGAGGCGCTGTTCCAGCAGGCGCCGCAGCTCCGCGGCAAGGTCGACCACGCCGAGCTGTCGACGCCGCTGTCGACCGCGCACTTCGTCGGCCATCCCCGCGGCGAGATCTACGGCCTGGCCCACACCCCCGAGCGGTTCGCTGCCCGCCACCTGCGGCCCCACACGCCGGTGCGGGGCCTGTTCCTGACCGGCGCCGACGTGTGCACCGCCGGCGTCGGCGGCGCGCTGATGGGCGGGGTCCTGACCGCGACCGCCCTGACCCGCCGCAACCTGATCACGGCGATCGTGCGCGGCGACGGCGCGCGCTGACGGGTCGGCCGGCGCCGACCGTCAGGCCGGCACCCACGAGCCGTGGAAGGTGATCGGCACGGCGTGATCGAACCAGGCCCGGGCCACCGGGCCGTCCTCGAGGCGCGCGGCGTCGAGGACCGCCAGGTGCGAGGCATCGGCGCGGCCGTCGTAGACCAGGGCCAGGAGCCAGCCGGCGTCGGGGCCGGCGCGCTCGGCGTCGGGCACGAACACCGCCTCCGACACCGCCTCGTGGGCGGCGAAGGTGAAGCGGCGGAGTTGGCCGCCCTCGGCGTAGGCGACGAGCGCCCGCAGGCTGTCGGCGACCAGCCAGGTCCGAGCCTGGGCGACCCCGGTCTGCGCCGGGTGAACGCGCGGGAACTCGACCGCGTCGTCGAGGAGCTGGTCCGAGCGCAGCGTGCGCCCGGCGACGTCGACCGTGGCCCGATGCAGACGGCCGTCGTCGAGCCCGCCCCGAGCGACGCCGTCGCCTAGCGACGTGAAGCTCGCGAAGTCGGGGTAGCGGACGTAGTCGATCACCAGCTCGCCGCCGCGCTCGAAGGCGTTGGCGAAGTGCCACTGGTAGAACGCATCCACGGTGAACCGGGTCACCCGCGTGGGCTCGGCGATCGGCATGACGATCACTTCGGTGCCGAGTTCGGGCCGCCAGCGGAAGAGCTGATCGAAGCGCCCGAGGCCGAGCAACATGCGCGGCACCACCACCGCGGCCGGTGACAGGAACCAGCACAGGTGGCGCTCGGTGGCGATGAAGTCGTGCAGCATCGGCGCGAAGCCGAGCTCGACCTCGCCGAGGCGACGGACCGGGCCGACCTCGGGCAGCGCGTAGGCCACCAGGCGGGTCCGCCGCCCGTACTCGACGCCGAAGTTGTAGCTGGTGCGATGGGCCGCGACCTCGTGAGGGTGGGCCGACAGCGCCGCGCCGATCACGCCACCGAGATCGGTCTCGCCGACGGTCTCGAGATCGTCGGCGGTCACGCGCAGCTCGGTCGGGCGCGCCGCCTCCATCAAGGCCAGGAGCCGGCCCTGCCACGGCACGACGTTGGTGTTGGCGGTGTTCTTGACCCGACCGCGCACGGCGTTGGCGAAGCGGCGCGGCCACCCGAGCCCGGTGCCGTAGAGCACCCGCCCGGCGGCGGCCTCGGCGGCCAGACCGGCCGAGGCGACCAGGCGACAGGCCCCGGCGGCGCCGCGCTCGTCGAGCCGGACCGCGGTGATCAGGCCATCGCCCTCGAAGCTGTGGGCGTAGCGCTGCCCGAACTGGCCGAACTGACCGGGGCCGTTGCGGACCAGGGTGCCGCGCAGCCCCGACGGCAGGGCGCCCTCGACCCGCAGCGGCACAAAGCCGTGCGCGCGGGCGATCGACCGGGTGAACAGCCGGGTCGCCAGCTCGGCCCGGGTCGGCGTGGCGATGACCGCGGGCGGCGCGGCGGCGGCGGACGGCGAGGCGACCGGCGAGAGCATCCCTCAGTGCTACCCGAGTTGGGCCTGGCCCGCGAGCCTCCGTGATCCCGACCATCCTCCCGACGGGTGAGCCCGGCGCGCGCGGTACGATGCCGCGATGCGCCGCTCCTGGCTCGCGATGGCCCTGGTCCTGACCGCGACCGCCTGTGGGGGATCCCCGGCGACCCCCGATGGCGCGCCCGGCGACGGCGCCCCGGACGACGGCGCCGCGACCGATGGCGTCCCGAGCGGCGACGGCCCCACGCCCCGACGCTTGCCGCCGCACAACGCCGGCCTCGACTACCAGCTCGGCGGCGCCTACCCGCCACCCGCAGCGGCCGGGATCGTGGCCCGCGATCGGGAGGCCCTCCCCGCCCCCGGCCGCTACAACGTCTGCTACGTCAACGGCTTCCAGGCCCAGCCCGGCGACGACGCGATGTGGGCGGCGATGGACCTGATCCTCGAGGACGCCAGCGGCCAGCCGGTGATCGATCCCGACTGGAACGAGGCCTTGCTCGACGTCCGCACCCCGACCAAGCGGGCGGCGATCGCGGCGATCGTCGGCGGCTGGATCGCCGGCTGCAAGCGGGCCGGGTTCGACGCGATCGAGATCGACAACCTCGACTCCTACGCCCGGTCGCGTGGCCTCCTGACCGAGGACCACGCGGTCGCGATGATGCGGCTGTTCGCCGACGCCGCCCACGCCGAGGGCCTGCCGATCGGCCAGAAGAACGCCGCCGAGCTGGTCGGCCGCCGCGCCGAGCTCGGCACCGACTTCGTCGTCACCGAGGAGTGCAACCGCTACCGCGAGTGCGACGTCTACGTCGGCGCCTACGGCGACGACGTCCTGGTGATCGAGTATCGCCGCGCCGACTTCACCACCGGCTGCACGACCTGGGGCGCCCGCCTGTCGATCGCGCTCCGCGACCTCGACCTGGTGCCCGCTGGCCAACCCGGCTACGTCTACGACGGCTGCTGACCGACCGCTGCCGACCGGTGACCGCCGACCAGTGACCGCGCGGCGCGCCTGGCGCCGCCGACGATCGCCGTCATGCTGAGGGGATGTTCCGCCTCGCCGTGGTCCTGCTCCTGGCCGCCTGTGGCGCCGCGTCACCGTCGCCGTCACCGTCGCCGGCGCCCCACCAGCCCACGCCGCCGCTCGCGCTGCGCCCGAGCCACGAGGTGGTGTTCGCCGGCGCGTGCGACGCCTCGGGGGCGGTGGCGCTCGATGACCGCCACATGGTGGTCGCGGACGACGAGGACAACGTGCTGCGGATCTACGACGCCACCCGGGGCGGCGCGCCGATCGCCGCGGTCGACGTTTCGGTCGACCTCGGGCTCACGCCGAAGGGCAAGCGGACGCCGCGCATGCCCGAGCTCGATCTCGAGGCCGCGACCCGCCTGGGCGAGCGCGCGTACTGGATCACCTCCCACGGTCGCAACAGCAAGGGCAAGGCCCGGCCCGAGCGGCTGCGGTTCTTCGCCACGACCTTGCCGTCCCAGGGCGGCGCCGCCGCGGTCGAGGTGGTCGGCTCGACCGACGGCTTGCTGGCGGCGCTCCTGGCCGACCCGCGGTTCGCGCGCTTCGATCTGGCCGCGGCCGCGGCCCGCGCGCCCAAGTCCGAGGGCGGCTTCAACCTCGAGGGGATGACCGCGACCCCCGACGGCGCGCTGCTCCTCGGCTTCCGCAATCCGGTGCCGGCCGGCCGGGCCCTGCTGGTCCGCCTGGAGCAGCCGGCCGCGTTCGTCGCCGGCGGGCCGGCCACCCTCGGTCCTCCGATCGAACTCGACCTCGGCGGCCTCGGCGTCCGCGCGCTGTCGTGGTGGCGCGGCCAGTACCTGATCGTCGCCGGCGCCCGCGACGGCGAGGCGGCGTCGCGGCTGTTCACCTGGGACGGCCACGGCGCGGCCACCCCGGTCGAGCTCGACCTCGCTGCCATGAACCCCGAGGGCACCTTCAGCCCCGACGACGGCGACCAGGTGCTGCTCCTGTCCGACGACGGCGCGGTCGCGATCGACGGCACGCCGTGCAAGGAGCTCCCCGACGCCACCGGCCGGCGATTCCGCGGGCTGTGGCTGGCGCCGACCGCCGGGTGAGGCCGCGCGATCAGTTCGGCGCGCCGACCGCGCCGCCGCCGACGGTCGCGCCGTCGGCGATCAACCGCGCGATGTCGACGTCTCCGAGGATGACGTCGGTGGCGGCGCGCGCGTTGGCCGGGTCGCAGCGGGCGTTGATGAAGTTCTCGAGCACCTGGCGTCGGTGCGGCAGGAACGCGGTGGTGAGCGCCGGGGACAGGCGGCGGTTCTCGTCGATGTGCACGAACTCGAGGCTGGGCGGCCACACCATCCCACCGCCGAGGAAGGCGTTGTTCGAGACCTGGTGGCAGCCGGCACAGGTCTGGGTGGTGGCCCGCCGCAAGACGTCGATCGGTGACAGCGGCGAGCCGATCGACGCCAGCTTGCTGGCGAGCGCGGAGCGGAACGCCGGGTCGAACCCACCGGTCGCGTAGTCGACGGTGGTCCGCGACGACACGCTCTCGTACTCGTTGAAGACATCGGCCGGCGCCAGCGACAAGGACGACGGGTTGCGACCGACCAGCCGCGGCACCTGGGCCACGAACTGCGATTGGAACGACGCCGCGCGCGGGTGACCGAACATCAGCTCCTCGGCCGGGTTGGACTTGACGGTGACGTGCGCGAAGGTGAGGCGACAGGTCGCCGGGTCGGCGGAGTCGGCGCAGGTCCGACGCAGCTTGAACTCGCGGAGCTGCCACTCGAGGGAGTCGATGAAGAAGTTGGTGCGGATCTGGCCCTCGCCATGGTCGGCCGTCGCGCCGCGCGCGAGCCCGTAGGCGTGGGCCGCGACCACCGCGGGGAACCCGGCGACCGCGCCGCCGGTCAGGTAGAAGCGCTCGAGGGCGTCGGCCACCTCGGTCGACGAGCCGGTGCGCCCCAGGCCTTGCCAGAACCGCGCGACCGGCAGGCAGGCGTCGATCCCGCCACCCGGGGTCGGGTTGGGCAACACGCCCTCGAAGATGATCAGCGCCCGACCGGGCAGCCCAGCCACGCGCGACTGCATCGCGTAGACGATCCGGTACTCGCCGCAGTTCGAGCCGTCGGCCGGCGCGAGGTCGAAGCGGTTGAACAGGCCGAGCGGCTCGAACGCGACGCCGGAGCTCGGGGTGAACGGGTCGACCAGGGCCAGCCGGGCCTCGGGCGGGCGCGGACACACCAGGCCGAAGCGCTCGGGGTCGATGCCGGGGTCGTCGCAGTCGCCGCTGGCCGGCGAGGCGCCGAAGGTCCGCATCCACTGCTGGAAGGTGGCGCGCGCGGTCTGCCCCGGCGCGACCTGCGCGGTGGTCAAGATCCGCTCCATCACCCGCGCGAAGCCGAACCGCGCCAGCACGGTCGGGTCGGTCACGACCAGGGCCGGCTGGGTCGGGGTCCCGCCGACCCGGCAATCGCCGTCGGGCCCGTCGATCGGCGGCCCGTCGATCGGCCGACCATCGATCGGCGTCGCGTCGATCGAGGCGTCCGGGGCGGCGTCGGGGGCACCGCCGAAGTACAGGTCGCACGCGGCGACGGTCGACAGGGCGGCGGCGAGGGCGAGGCGAGGGGTCGCGCGGAGAGCGGTCACGGTGACCTCGGGCAGAGGGGGGGCGGGGTCCTTCCACCGTCGCGCGAACCGGCCGCCGGGGGAAGCCGGAACCTCGCTGACCCGGCGACGGCGTGGCGGCCGTCGCACGACGTCGGAAAGCTGAGGCCCCGTGTCCGGACAGACGCGGCCGCTCGGCAAAACGGCTCGACGAAAATCGCGCGGGCGGTCGATCGGCCGCCGTCCGCCCCCGAAAAACTGACGGGCCCCCCCGGGGCCCGACGCGCTACGGAGCGGTGCTGGGGTCGCCCGTCACGCGGTCGCCAGGCCGGGCGCCAGGTCGGAGATCGCCGACAGCTCGGTCAGCTTCTCGACGCACCGGCGCAGGTGGGTCCGGATCTTGTGGTTCTTCGAGTAGACGGTCTTCAGGCTGATCCGCATCTCGGCCGCGATCGCCTCGGCCTCGAGCCCACGCGCGTAGTACAGGTCGAGGAACTGCCGGTCCTTCTCGCTGAACTCGTCGAGGATCGTGTTCAGGTGCGACCACCGCTCCTTGTCGAGCAGCATGTCGAGCGGGGTGCGATCGTAGGGCGCGTGAGGATCGTAGGAGGCATCGAGCCGGTCGCCGGCCGGGCGCCGGAACGAGCCGCGCAGGAAGTCGTAGGCGGTGTTGACCGCGATGATGCCGATCCACGAGCCGAGCTTGGTGCCGCGGCTCGGGTCGTAGCTGCGGAGCTTGTGCATGTCGTCGCGCAGGAGCCCCATCAGGACCTCGGCGAACACCTCGTCGGCATCGGCGTTGGAGGCGTAGGGGGCGCACTTCCCCGTGACCTTGCCGATGCAGCGGTAGATGAGCCCGCGGTACCGCCGCACCAGCTCGTTCCACCCGCGCTCGTCGCGCCGAAGCACCGCCGAGAGCAACTCACGGTCCGTCCAATCCGCAGCGTTCGGCTTCTGGCGAATGGCGAGGATGGGCATCGTGACGGCGAATATCAGCAAGCCCAGTGCCACACCCAACCGGCTGATATTTCATGAGCAAATCCGGACCGGTTGGCTCCCGCCACCATCGGTAGGTCTATTCCACCAGCGCGAGGGAAGGTTTTGCCAGGGAGTACCGTACTAGGGTCCGAAGAGTAGCGGGTGGCGTGCGTACATGGTCCCACCCAGGCGGCTGGTCCCGCCAGCGGTGCCAGCCGCCCTGCCGGCGCGCTGCGTCATTCCCGGTGGTACGGCTCCCCCCGGACGATGCGAAACCCGCGGTAGAGTTGCTCGAGCACCAGCACCCGGACCAGGCGATGGGCGATGGTCATCCGCCCGAAGGCCAGGAGGCGGGAGGCGCGGGCCCGGGCCGCGTCCCCCAGGCCATCGGCGCCGCCGATCGCGAACACCACCGGCGCGCCGCCGCCGTGGCTCTGCTCGCGGGCCAAGATCTCGGTCGCGAACTCGGTCGACGACAGGTTGGCGCCGCGCTCGTCGAAGCCGTAGAGGTGCGCCGTCACCGGCACCGCGGCCATCAGATCGTCGACGGTCTTGTACTCGACCACCGCCAGGGTGCAGTACGGCCGTAGGCGCTTGACGTACTCGTCCTCGGCGGCCTTGAGATAGGCCTCCTTGAGGCGGCCGACGATCGCCAGCGTGATCTTCACGCTCGCTGCGTACCACGGGTCGGCCGCGCCGACGGTCCGGGGCGCTACGTCGGGCGGGTGGCCTCGAGCGCGGCGGGGGCCCGCCGCCACGGCTCGCGCTCGACGTCGAGGAGGTGGGCCAGCCACTCGGGCAAGAGGTGCATGGTCGCGTCGAAGCTGCCGCCCTGGTTCTCGACCACCCGCCGCAGGTCCTCGGCCGCCTCGCGGGTGCCATCGACGATCGCCGCCAGGGCCCGGACCGGACCGGCGGTCGAGCCGGGTTCACACGCGCTCGGCGGCGAGGTCACGTACAAGCTGCGGCAGGTCACCGGGCGAGCCGCGTACGCGGTGCACGATCGGTCGGCGGCCAGGAGCACGCAGCCCGGGCTGCGCAGGGTGATCCAGGCCGCCAGGGTGTGGGTGCCGTCGAGGAGGTCGCCGGCGCCGTGGTACCAGGCCAGCCACGCGACCAGGCGCGCGCGCAACGCCGCCTGATCCTCGGCGCTCCAGGTCGCGATCGTCGCGACCAGGACCTCGGCCTCGCAGCGCGGGATCAAGATCGCCTGGTGACAGCAGGCGGCGCAACCGGGCGCACAGCTCGGCGGCTTGCCGGCCGCGACCGCCCGGCTGACGATGCTGTCGGCGATCCGATCACACGCCTCGTGGACCCGCAGCGTCACGCGCCGACGCTCGTCGAGCTGGGCGGCCTTGCGGGCCTGCTCGGCGCGGCGCTTGTCGAGCTTGCTCACGCGCCGTCCATGCTCGCGTCAGTACTCACCGGCGGGAACCCGGGCCTCGGTCGGCACCTCGATCGGCACCCGCGGAGCGTCGATCCACAGGCCCTCGAGGTCGTAGTGCTCGCGCGCCGGGTGGTGGAAGACGTGGACGATCAGATCGCCGAAGTCGAGCAGCGCCCACTGCCCCGAGCGCTTGCCCTCGGTCGACAGCGCGCGCACGCCGGCGTCGCGCATGCCGACGACGATGCCCTCGCTGATCGCGTCGACCTGGCGCTCCGAGCGGCCGCTCACCACGAGCTGGTAGCTGGCGTAGGTGCACAGCCCGCGCACGTCGAGCAACATCGGCTCGACCGCCTTCTTGTCGAGGGCGAGGTCGAGGGCGCGCAGGGCATCGGCCAGGCCGGCGTCGTCGGTGCGCGGCGCGGTCGGCGCGGCGTCGTCGTCGCCTTGGGCCCGGGCCGGGCGCGGATCGGTGGCGGGGCGGGCCCCGCGAGACTTACCAGGACGTTCACTCATGTCGGTGCGGCATCGGTGGAGGTCCAGGCTCTACCACGATCCCGCCCCGGTCAACCGCGGATCTGGCCGGTGCCGCGCACGACGAACTTCGCGGTGGTCAGGCCCTCGGCGCCCATCGGGCCGTAGGCGTGGAGCCGGGTGGTCGAGATCCCGATCTCGGCGCCCAACCCGAGCTCGCCGCCGTCGGCGAAGCGGGTCGAGGCGTTGTGGCACACCGTCGAGCTGCCGACCTCGGCCAGGAAGCGATCGGCGGCGGCCTGGTCGCGGGTGACGATGGCCTCGGTGTGATCCGAGCCGTGGCGCTCGATGTGGGCGATCGCGCCGTCGAGGTCGTCGACCACCGCCATCGCCACGATCAGGTCGAGATACTCGGCGTCCCAGTCGGCGGCGGTGGCCGGGTGGATCCCGGGGCCGCCGAGCCGCACGACCTCGGCGTCGCCGCGGATCTCGACGCCGCGCTCGCGCAGGTGCGCGCACAGCCGCGGCACGAACGTCGCCGCGATCGCGCGATCGACGAGGATCGTCTCGAGGGCGTTACACACCCCGGGCCGCGAGACCTTGCCGTTGTCGGCGATCGCCACGGCCATGTCGAGATCGGCGTCCTGGTGGACGAACAGGTGGCACACGCCCTTGTAGTGCTTGATCACCGGGACCCGGCTGTGCTCGGCGACGAAGCGGATCAGGCCCTCGCCGCCGCGCGGGATCACCAGGTCGATCAGGTCGTCGAACCCGATCAGCGCGCGGATCGCGTCGCGGTCGGTCGACGGCACCAGGGTCACCGCCGCCGCCGGCAGCCCGGCCGCCACCAGGCCGGACGCGACCGCGGCGCCCAGCGCCTGGTTCGAGTGGAAGGCCTCGGAGCCGCCGCGCAGGATGGCGGCGTTGCCGGCCTTGAGGCACAGCGCGGCGGCGTCGACGGTGACGTTGGGCCGGGCCTCGTAGATGATCGCGATCACCCCGAGCGGGATGCGCATGCGCGCGACCGCCAACCCGTTGGGCCGGACCTCCTCGCGCTCGATCCGCCCGACCAGCTCGGGCTGGCCGGCGATCTCGTCGACCGCGCGGGCGATGGCCTCGAGGCGGCGGTCGTCGAGGCGCAGCCGGTCGATCATCGCCGGGGCCAGGCCGCGCTCGGCGGCGGCCGCGAGGTCGCGCTGGTTGGCGGCCAGGATCGCCGGGGCCTGGGCCCGGACCGCGGCGGCGATGGCGTCGAGGGCGGCGCGGCGCTGGGTGGCCGTGGACTTGGCGACCGCGCGGCTGGCGGCGCGGGCGGCGGCGGCGAGCGCGCGCAGGTCAGGCTCGGGGGACAAGAGAGCTCCGGTCACAAGAGCACCAGATCATCGCGGTGGATCGCCTCGTCGAGAGTGCGATAGCCGAGGGTCGCCTCGATGTCGGTCGAACGCAAGCCGCGGATCCGCTCGAGGTCGGCGCTGCCGTAGGCGGCCAAGCCGCGGGCCAGCTCGCGGCCGTCGGGACCGATCACGCTGACTGTGTCGCCAGCGCCGAACTCGCCGACCACCGCGGTCACGCCGCGCGGCAGGAGGCTCTTGCCGCCCTCGCTGACCGCGCGCCGGGCGCCGTCGTCGACCACCACCTGCCCGGCCGGCTTGGCGCCGTAGGCGATCCAGTGCTTGCGCCGGCTGACCGTGGCGCCCGGCACGAACAGCGTCCCGACGTCGGCGCCGTCGAGGACGTCGAGCAGGACCCGGGGCGAGCGCCCGGGCGCGATCACGCACGGCACGCCCAGGCGCGTGACCATGCGCGCCGATTGCACCTTCGACGCCATCCCGCCCGAGCCGACCCCGTCGCCGCGCGACGCCCCGGCCACCGGCGCGGCCTCGCGCTCGACGTCGCGCACGATCGGCATGCGCACCTTGTGCTCGTCCCACACCCCGTCGACGTCGGTCAGGATGATCAGCGCGTCGGCCGAGGCCAGGCTCATCACCAGGGCCGAGAGCTGATCGTTGTCGCCGAACTTGATCTCCTCGACCGCGACGGTGTCGTTCTCGTTGATGATCGGCACGACGCCGCGATCGAGCAGGGCCCGCAGGGTGTTTCTGGCCGACAGGAACCGACCGCGATCGTCGACGTCGTCGTGGGTCAGGAGGACCTGACCGATCAGGCGATCGTGGGCGGCGAAGGCGTGCTCCCAGTGCTGCATGAGCCGGCTCTGGCCGACCGCGGCCGCGGCCTGGAGCCCCGGCAGATCGGCCGGCCGGGCGTCGAGCCGCAGGGCCCGGACCCCGAGCGCGATCGCGCCCGACGACACCACGATGACCTCGACCCCGCGGCCGAGCAGCACCGCGACCTGATCGGCGATGGTCGCCGGGCGGCCGGCCGGGCTCTCGGCCAGGAGCCGGCTGCCGATCTTCACCACGACGCGCCGGACCTCGCGCAGCGCGACGCGCTCGGGCGCCGCCGCGGTCACGACCGCCCTCGCCAGGTCGCCTCGAACCGCTCGATCGCGGCGTCGAGGAACGGGTTGACCTCGGCGGTGAGCTGCAGCTCGATCGCCAGCACCGCCTTGGCCAGCCAGCCGTCCTGATCGGCCAGCTCGCGCTCGACCAGGGCGTCGACCTCGTCGACCGCCTCGGCCTCGGCGACCTCGGTGGCGCCACGGCCGAGCAGCTTGCGCAGCCGCCCGCCCGAGGCCAGATCGGCCAGCGCGAGCGGCGCCTTGGCGGCCGAGCGCGCGGCGGCCAGCGCGCCCTTGCGGAACGGCTCGAAGGACAGCCCGCCCGGCGTGGTGGCCAGCGCGGCGCCGATCGCGTCGGCCACCGCCAGCGCGCGCGGCCCGTCGAGGCCAAGGCCGGTGTGCAGGCGGGCGCAGTAGTGATCGAACAAGGTCAAGCTGGCGAAGGTCCGCGACGCCGCCTGGGCCCGACGCAACGCGGTCAAGGCCACCATGACCCGGCGCACGCTCTGGGTCGCCATGCGCACCGCCAGCGCGCTCGAGGTCAGGTCGACCCACGACACCGGCTTCGAGCGCCCGTGGACCAGGTTCTTCACCGCGACCTCGTCGAGATCGATCTGGTAACTGGCGGCGATCCGCCGGTAGGCCCGCCCGAGGATGGCCTCGCGCAGCCAGTCGTCGACGAACGGCACCGGCACCAGGCTGGCCGCGGTGGTGGCGAGGGCCCGCGCCACCGCCAGCCGACGATGGCGCCCGAGGTAGTCGCGGCGCAGGGTCAGGGTGGTCACGGCTTGGTCCCCAGGCGCTCGTCGTCGGGCACGGCCTTGCGCTCGGGCGGGGCCAGGCCCTTCAAGAGGAAGTTGCGATCGTCGACCTCGGTCGAGCGCATCGCGGTCGTGACGACCTGATCGGCGGGCGGCGGCGCCAGGGTCGGCGTGGCCACCACCTCGACTCCGTGGGTCACCGAGATCGCCATGGTCAGCGGCCGACCGTCGCGCTCGAAGGTGACCTCGGCGGTCAGGCGCGCGGTCAGCGCGAAGCCGGCGGCGTCGTCGAGGACGACCTCGCCCGCGACCGCGGTCACGGTCACGCGGTCGCGCCAGGCCCGCTGGGTCACCGTGGCCTTGGTCGCCGGCCGCGGGCTCGGGGTGAGCTTCAGCTCGACGACGTGGCCGGCCCGCCCGGCGACCTGGCGCGGCCCCTTGTCGGACACCTCGACGCCGCGGGCGCACAGCTCGAAGTAGTCGCCCAGCACCGCGGCGAGCTGATCGCGGATCGCGGCCGGCTCGTCGTCGGCCTCGAGCGGGCGATGGTGCCAGCGGGCGTAGCGCGGCCGCAGGTAGAGCTGACCGGCCAGCCAGATCACCTCGCGGCCGTAGTCGGCGCTGTTGTCGGCGACCGCGTGGTAGTCGCCGGCCGCGCTCGAGGTGATCACGGTGTGCTCGCCCAGGCGCTCGAGCTCGGTGGCGCCGTCCTTGACCACGACCTCGCTGTCGATCGTGAGGCGGTGATCGCCGAGGGCCGCGGCGGCGGTCCGCCAGCGCTGGGTCAGGGCCCGGGCCAGCTCGCCGGCGTCGCGCCGGGCCTTGCCGACCTCGATCGGCTTGGGCGGCGGCGGTGAGGTCACCAGGCCGAGCGGCTCGGGTTCGCCGGCGCCGCGCCCGCAGGCCGCGACCACGCACAAGACGACCAGGCCGCGGCGGAGCATCGCCCCGTTGATAGCGTCGCCCACCGCCGGGGTCAACCGGGCGACCCGGTGGTACGTTGGGGCGTGGCCCCGTCGCCGATCGAAGAGCTGGCGCTGTCACCCGCGGCGCTGGTGGCGGCCTTCCTGTTCGGGGCGTTGTGGGGCAGCTTCGCCAACGTCTGCATCTACCGCTGGCCGCCGACCGACGCCCACCCCGACGGGCGATCGGTGGTCCACCCCGGCTCGCACTGCGGCGCTTGCGGCCAGCCGGTGCGCTGGTACGACAACGTGCCGATCGCGAGCTGGCTGTGGCTGCGCGGGCGCTGCCGCGACTGCGGCACCCAGTTCTCGGCCCGCTACCTGCTCGTCGAGGCCCTGACCGGCGCGCTGTTCGCCGCCGCGTGGTGGTTCGCGGTCGACGTCCGGGCCCCCCTCGAGCCCTTCGACGCGCGCCTGGTGCGGTTCGCGATCGGCGCCGCCTTCGCGTGGACCATGGTCGTGATCCTGTTCACCGACCTCGACCACAAGCTGGTCCTGGCGCTGCCGTCGTACCCGGCGATCCCGCTGTTCTACGGCCTCGGCCTGCTCCTGCCCGAGCGGCGATGGCCCGACGGCCTGATCGGCATCGTCGTCGGCTACGGCCTGGTCCGGCTGATCGCCGATGGCTACTACTACCTGACCAAGCGCGAGGGCATGGGCTACGGCGACGGCGTGATCCTGGCGGTGGTCGGCGCGCTCCTGGGCTGGCGCGGCGTCGTGGTCGGCCTGTTCCTCGGCGCGACCCTGGGCACGCTGATCGCGGTGCCGGCGCTCCTGGTCGGGCGGCGGCGTGAGGCGGAGGAGGCGGCGGAGGCGGCGGCGGCAGAGGAGGCGGCGGAGGCGGAGGCGGCGGAGGATGACGGCGCCGCGGACGACGGAGGGGGCCTGGCGCGGACCGAGGTGCCGTTCGGTCCGTTCCTGGCCATGGCGGCGCTGTTCTGGTGGTTCGCCGAGCCCTATGTGACGATGCGGTTCCTCGGAAGGTGAGGCTGGGATCGGGGACCGAGGCCGAGGCCGAGGCGGAGACCGAGACCGAGGCTGAGACCGAGACCGAGGCCGAGACCGAGGCCGAGACCGAGACCGAGACCGAGACCGAGACCGAGACCGAGACCGAGACCGAGGCTGAGACCGAGGCCGAGACCGAGACCGAGACCGAGACCGAGACCGAGACCGAGACCGAGGCCGAGACCGAGACCGAGACCGAGACCGAGGCGCTAGGTCCCGCAGAGCTCGTCGACGATCGCGGCGGCCAGGGCGCGGCCCTGAGCGATCGCGCCGGCCGGCAAGGTCACGCCGCCGACGACCGGGTGCCCGCCGCCGCCGTGGCGCGCGCACACGGCGCCGAGGTCGTGACCGCGGGCCGGGCCCCAGGGGTTCCAGCCGACCCCGATCTTGACCGCGCCGTCGGTGGACAGGACCGACACCGTGTACGTGCACTGCGGGAACAGATCGTAGGCGGTCAGCCCGGGCGAGCCGAGGCTGCGGCCGATCAGATCGAAGTGCACGACCGGACCGCGGACCTGGCCGGCGGCCGCCCACCGCGTCCGATCGGCGCGGCGCCGCGTCAGGATCGGATCGAGGTCGGCCCGCACCCACGGCGCGGCGTCGACCTCGGCCAGCGGGTGCTGCTCGATCGCGGCGATGTAGCGGCGGACCAAGGCCGGGTCGCGCACCGACGCCACCCACACCGCCAGCCGGGCCGCCGGCGTGGCCAGGGCGCACGCGGTCTGGGCGTCGGGGTACGCGGCGGCGTCGACGATGTCGGCGTCGGCGGCCAGCGCGGCCAGGTGCGGCGGCGCGGTCCAGCCGAAGCGCTCGCCGAGGTGCGCGACCACCACGCCGGCGCACGACGGCGCGGTCGGCGCGAAGCCCATGTGCTCGTCGGCCCGCGCGGTGAAGTGCGCGCGTAGGTCCGGCGGCTGGAACGCGGTCGCGTGGTGATCGAACCACCACCGCATCGCCGGGTGCGGGCAGTAGCGGAAGTCGACGCAGGCGTTGTCGTCACCGTCGATGGCCAGGCCGGCGAAGGCGTCGCCGACCTTGTGCTGGACCCCGATCGGCACGACCTCGGCGCCACCGACGTGGTCGCGATAGAACGCGGCGAACAGCGCGGCCGAGGCGGTGCCGTCGAAGCAGGCGTCGTGGAAGAACAGCTTGAGCGTCGGCACGCCGGCCGATTGTAGACGGACCGCGGCGGGCGCGGGCGGCCCCCGTGGGGTATAAGCGCGCCATGAGCTGGTCCACGTATCAATGGCTGCTGGTCGGCCACGTCCTTGGCTTCGTCGCGTGGATCGGCGGGATGATCGCCACCCTGTACCTCTTGCGGGTCCACGCCATCGTCGAGGGGCCCGCCCGCGACGTGTGCGCCCGGCAGGAGCGGCGGACCGCGCTGATCATGGACCTGGGCGCGACCCTGGCCATGGCCTGCGGCTTCATCCTGGCCTTCGGCACGACGCCGACCGCCTTCGCGACCGGCGGCTGGCTGCACGTCAAGCTGACCGTGGTCGCCCTGACGATCTTCGCGATCCACGGGATGACCCGGGCCAAGGTGGGCAAGTTCCGCCGGGGCGAGATCAAGCCGCTGCCGCGGGCCCTGCCCTACGTGGTGCTGGTCGGCGCGGTGGTGTCGATCGTACTGGGCGCCCACAAGGAGCTCCTGCGCAAGAAGGGTGGCGGCGCTCCGCCGCCGGCGGCCACCGCCCCGCAATGAGCTCGCTGGGCCCTCGGCCGGCCGCGCCTCGGACCCCGTAGGCCTCGGCCGGTCGGTGTCCCCGGTCGTCGATCTGTGATCCCGAGTCGACGCTGGGGCCCCCCACCCCGGCGACCCAAGCTCGCGGAACGGCTCGACGGGCCGCTGGCACATGGTGTGCTGTACCTCCCGACGGAGGCACCCATGCGCAAGGACTTCGCCGCGATCGATCCCGCCGCTCTCGCCACCGTCACCGGCGGCCGCCGCGCCAGCTCCTCGACCAGCCGCTCGTCGATGGACGAGCGCCTGCTGGACAAGCTCGAGGACGTGCAGTCGGCGCTGCGCGACCTGGGGAAGAGCCAGGCGACGTCGTCCTCGAACGGCCTCGACCAGCTCCTGCCGCTCTTGGCGATGTCGATGCTGAACCGGGGCAACGGGCCCGGCTTCGGGGGCGGCAACGGCTGCGGCGGCGGCCGCTACTGAGGCGCGCGACGGGGCGCGCGATCGACGCCGCCGGCCCTGGCTCTCGACCGGGCCGCGGCGATCGGTCTACGCTGCCCGACCATGAACCTCCGCTGGTCGCTCGTGCCCGTGTCCCTGCTCGCCGCCGCGTGTGGCGGCAAGAGCAAGCCGCCCCCACCGCCCGCGCCGGTGGTCGAGGCCAAGCCCACGCCGCCGCCGCCGCCGCCGCCGGTGTGTGTGCCCGCGGTCGAGCCCGCGGTGCTCGGCACCCCGACCTCCGACGGAAAGACCGCGCAGTTCTGCGCCGGCGACGGCGGCGAGCAGAGCCAGTGCTTCGCCGTCGATCTGAGCGACGGCAAGTTCACCAAGCTCGCCGAGGCCCCGACCGCGCAGCCGGCCGCCCTCGAGCCGGGGACCGCGACCGTCGAGACCACCGCGACCGACGTCAAGGTGTGCGTGGCGATCGAGGGCACCGCCGACGCCGCCTGCACGACGCTGCGCCCGAAGGTGCCGCGCGGCGCCAGCGAGCCGTTGCGCGCCGCGATCAACCCCAGCGGCACGACCATGGTGGTCGCCCTCGGCGAGGCGGCGCGCGGCAAGGGCTTCCTCGAGGTGTGGGACGTCGCCAAGAAGAAGAAGACCGCGACGATCAAGTACACCAAGGGCGACTACAAGTGCGCCGACGTCGCGATGCTCGGCGACACGATCTTCGTCAACGCCAACGTGTGCGCCGGGCCCGATGCTCGCGGCGCGCTGTACAGCGCCAAGGGCAAGAAGCTCGCCGACGTCGGCAGCAAGGACTTCGGCACCTACGGCGCGACCGCGATCCAGGTCGCCGGCTCGACCTGGGCCTTCCTCGAGTCGGGCGCCGGCGCGGTCGTGCTGCAGGACGTCGCCACCGGCGCGGTCGGCAAGACGATCGATCTGGTCGGGCTGTGGGCGGGCGACGACGCCAGCGACGGCGCGCTGGCCAGCGGCAACCCCGGCGAGTCGACCTTGGTCCGCGGCGGCGAGGGTCAGCTCGTCGTGATCGCCGGCTCGCCGCGGGTCGGCAACGTCGGCGTCATCGCCGCCGACGTCGGCGAGGTCCAGGTGTGGAAGGCGCTGCCGTGCGCGGCGCCCGCGGCCGCGGCTCCGGCCGACGCTCCGGCCGACGCTCCAGCCGAGGACTAGCAAACCGTCTCGGCCTCGGTCTCGGCCTCCGTCTCGGCCTCGGACTCGGACTCCGTCTCGGTCTCTGCCTCGGTCTCGGTCTCGGTCTCGGCCTCGGTCTCGGCCTCGGTCTCGGCCTCCGTCGTCTCCTACCCCGGCAAGATCCACGGCGCGGTCACCGCGGCGTCGAAGTTGGGGCGCGAGCAGTCGCGGTAGCCGTGGTAGGTCGCGCCGAGGTTCCACGGCCCGCGACCACGACATGGCACCCGGGCCGCGCTGGTCCGGCTGGCCGGATCGGTCGACGGCATGCGCGTCGTGATGCCGAGGTGGGTGCGCAGCCAGCTCTGCGCCGGCCACTCGATCGGCCAGATGACGTAGGTGCGAGTCGGGCGACCGTCGCCGTCGCGGGCCGGATCGAAGCGCACGCGAAAGCCTTCGGCGATCGCGATCGGCTCGAGGTCGAAGCCCGGGGCGTTCATGATCTTCAGGCGCTCGACCCGACCGGTCGCGTCGACGTCGAGGAGTAACCAGGCCCGGGTCCAAGCGTCCGACAGGATCGCGCGATCGCTATACGGCGGCGTGGCGAGGGCCCGCGACCCCAACCGAGGCTTGGGCTCGACCGGTGGTCGGCGCAGATCCTCCAGCGTGATGATCTCGTCGGGCAGCTCGACCGGCGAGCCGTTGAAGGTTTCGGCCGTCGCGCCCGTCGTAAGGGCAGCGACGATCACCAGCGTGGCCAGCGCGGGACGGTTCGGCATGTGCCCAGCGCCAGCAAGGGACGTGCCGCGGGGCGCGATCGTGGCGCCGCGCGGTTGCGCCGTCGGCCCGGCCGCGCTGTGGCGCCCACGCCACGGCGGTGCGGTCGAACGACGACAGCGTCCCCGCGACCATCGCGTAACGAGCTGGCGGTCGCGGACTCTACCTGGCCGATGTCGATCTCATCGCGAGCGGACGCCTCTCCTGCGACCGGCCCCACGACCACCGGCTGGCCAGTCGGCGACGGAGGAGCCCGTGATACGGTGGGCCGCGTGGATCCCGACGCCGAGCTGGTCGAGCGGTGGCGCGCCGGCGAGCAGGCGGCGGGTGAAGCGCTGTTCACGCGGCACTTCGACGCGCTCTACCGCTTCTTCGCGACCAAGTGCGACGACGCGTCCGATCTGACCCAGGCGACCTTCCTGGCGGTCGTGCGCGCCCGCGATCAATACGCCGCGCGATCGTCGTTTCGAACCTACCTGTTCTCGATCGCGCGCAACGAGCTCTACGACCACCTGCGCGGACGGCAGCGGGCCAAGCTGTTCGACCCCGAGGTGTCGTCGGTCGTCGATCTGGTGACCACCCCGGGGACCCGGGTCGACCGAGGCCGCGATCATCGACGGCTGTGCGACGCGCTGCGCACCCTGCCCGTCGAACAGCAGACCTTGCTCGAGCTGCACTACTGGGAGGGCCTCGACGCCGCCGGGCTGGCCGAGGTCTTCGACGCCCAGCCGGCGACCATCCGGGTCCGGCTGCACCGGGCCCGCCTGGCGCTCAAGGCTCAGCTCGACGCCGACGGCGGCGACGGCGGCGAGGCCTCGCTCGACGAGCTGGACGCCTGGGCCCGGCGCCACGGGCAGTGACGCCCGACCGAACCGGAAACCAGCGGTGACAGAGATCGCGCCGCGCCGTAACGCTGGCAGCGGTCCGAGGTCTACCAGGGCGAACCACCCCTGGAGCCCTCCATGCGCCACTACGTCCTCCCCGCCACGATCACCGCCCTGTCCCTCTTGGCCGCGTGCGCGGAGCCGCTCGACCGCGACGACCCGGCGACCGCGCCGAGCTGGAACCTGCCCGACCCGGAGGAAGACCCCGGCTGCCAAGGCTGGAAGTGCACCGGCAACTCCCCGGTGATGAGCGGGTATGGCTTCATCGAGCTGCACGAGAATCAGGTCGCGAACGACGTCGGGTTCCGGCTGCATCATCTGCGCAAGGAGGGCATCGTCTACCATCCCGATGTCCGCGGCGATCGCCTCTACGGTCTCGGCGCGGGCGGCGCAATCGCCCTCGCTGGCCCAGCGCTCGAGCACGCCGAGTTGGTCCTCAGCCGCGACGGCACGCCCGGCGAGTTCGCGATCCAGATCCACAAGGTCAACAACCTAGTGACGTTCTGGACCGCGCCCTATACGACGATCGAGACCTACGAGCTCACCTACACCGGGCCGGACGTGGCTAAGCGGACGCCGCTGTGCCCGAACCCGCCGCCACCGACCACCGGCGATGGCCACATGTGGGCCGCGCCCGGCGAGGCGATCTTGTTCAGCGGCGACCGCTACGACCCGAACAAGCGCATCATCGCGTCGACCCCGACCGAGGCCGGCGATTGGTTCAACATCGGCTGCGCGGGCAGCGCCCTCGCCAAACTGCACCTGAATCGCTTCACCGCCGCTGGCAAGCGCCCGGCGCAGCCCGCCACCAGCCGGGCCGAGCGCCAGGACGTTCTGGCGATGTACACCGGCAACGTCTGCGGCACCGGCACGGCCTACACCATCCCCGATACCCAGATCCGCTGGGCCAGCCGCAACGGCTACCATCAGATGGGCGCCTTCGCGACCTACGAGGCGGTGTGGGGCGGCGGCCGCGCGGTGTGCATGTCGTCGTGGCGCCTCGACGCGACGCACCCGGAGCTGCGCGAGCAGATGAAGCTCGAGTGCGGCGAGCTGCCGCCGTGCTCGCAGGCCCTGCTCGGGAGCTGGCAGACCCGCGGGACGGTGCTGTCCGCCGTCCCGTGACCCAGCGCTCATGGCGCCAGCGCGGCCAGGTTGGCGCGGCGGCGCGCCAGGATCGTCGCCGGGTCGGAGTTCGCGAGCTGGCTGAGGTGCCCGCCCGCGACGGCTAGCGCGCGCACCAGCGCGACGGGGTCGTCGCTGGCCCGCGCCGCCAGGGCCCGGAGGAGCGCCAGCTCGTAGGCGTAGATCCGCAGCCACGACGAAACCTCGCCTTGCTGCCGTAGCCAGGCGTCGCCCGGCTCGAGCGCCGCGCGCGCGGCCGCCGCATCTCCCCGCGCCAACGCCGCCAGCGCCGCCGCGCGGCTGGTCGAGAGCTTGCGCTTCGTACCTGCGGTGGCGCGGGCGTGGAGGCCGGCCCAGGTCCCGGCGGCCGCGCGATCACCAACGATCAGCGCGACCAACGCGGCCTCGGCGCTGCACTCGGCGATCAGTCCGGTCAACTGGGGGTGGAGCGTCGCCAGCGCGCGACACGCCGGCTCGAGCAAGCGGCGCAGCTCGTCGTCGGTCGCGGCCAGGGTGGCGACGTAGGTCTGGTAGCGCAAGGTCTCAGGGTGCTCGGCCCCGAGACGCTGAGTGAGCTCGGCGATCAGCGCCGCGCCGCCGTCGGCGATCGCCGCGGCGTCGTCGGAGGAGACCAGCGCGCCGTAGCGCACGAAGGCCAGCTCCACTGCCTCGGGGCCAGTGACGCGATCGACCTCAGGCGCGGCCTGGGCGAAGCGGGCGCGGGCCGCCGGGCGATCGTCGCGGGCCAGGGCGATCGCGCCGAGGTTGCCGTACAGGAGCGCGCGGGTCGCCGCGGCGGTCGGCCCCAGCCGCGCCGCCAGCGGCTCGATCAGCGACAGCCCGTCGACCGCGGCCGGGTCGCGCCCGGTCGCGATCGCGAAGGCGTGGCGGGCGAAGGCCTCGACCGCCAGGCGATCGTCCCCGGCGGTCAGGGCCTGGGCGATCGCGATCGCGAAATCGGGCGCGCCGCGCGCGTCGGCCAGGGCCGCCAGATCGATCCGACCGCGGCCGAGGTGGGCCCGGGCGATCGCCGGCGGGTAACCGGTCGCGGCCGCGGCGGTGACCGCCTGGTCGGCGAGCGCGCGCGCGCCGTCGATGACCGCGGCGTCGCGCAAGACCGCGGCCTCGGCCAGGAGCGCGTCGACGGCCGCGACCGCGGCGCGCTGGGTCAGCGCCGGCGGCGCCACCGGGCTGGCCAGGGCGGCGTCATCGCCGCACCGCGCGACCGTCGGCAGGGCCGCGACCGCGGTCACCAGGTCGGGCAGGCCCGGCGCCTCGACCGCGGCCAGGAGGCGCGCCGTGGTCGCGAGCGACGTCCGGACCTCGGACAGACAGGCGCCGCGGCGATCGAAGGCCGCGGCCGCCAGCTCGCCGCGGGCGTGGGCCCGACAGGCGTCGCGATGGGCCACGGTCCAGGCCGTGGCCAGCTCGTCGAGGCGGGCCACGAGCCTCGGCGCGACCTGGGCCGGGTAGTCGCCGGCCAGCCCCCCGAGGCGAGCGAGGATCTCGGCGCGGCGCTCGGTCCACGCGGTCGCCACCAGGGCCGCGCCGCCGTCGCAGCGGGCGGCCGGGTCGGCCACCTGATCGCGGCCGATCAAGACCCCGGCGACCCCGGTCGCGGCCAGCGCGGCGACCACGCCGCGGCGGCGCCAGATCGAGCGCGGATCGCGGCCGAGCGCGGCGGCCAGCGCCGCCATCGACGGATAGCGCGCCGCCGGCTCGTCGGCGGTGCCGCGCTCGAGGATCGGCGCCAGCCAGCGCGGCGCCCGCCGGCCCAGGGCCTCGCGCAAGGACGCGCACAGCGCGTATTGATCGACCGCTGGCGTCGCCTGGCCGGTGCGCTGCTCGGGCGCCATGTAGCGCGGGGTCCCGGCGGCGGTGCGGTCGTCGTCGCCGGCCACCGCCAGCCCGAAGTCGAGGACCCGCACGCGGCCGTCGCCGCCGACCACCGCGTTGTCAGGCTTGAAGTCGCGGTGGACCAGCCCGGCGGCGTGGGCCGCGGCCAGCCCGTCGGCGGCCTGGCGGTAGGCGCGGACGATCGCGCGCGGGTCCGCGGTCCGCGCCGCGAACGCTCGCAGGGTCTCGCCGCGCACCCACTCCATGACCAGGAACACGCCGAGCGGGCTGTCGACCACGTCGTAGATCGGCACGACGTTGGGGTGCGACAGCGCCGCCAACGCGCGCCCCTCGCGCAGAGCCCGGGCCCGGGTGGCGTCGGACGCCGTCGTCGCCAGCTTGAGCGCGACCGTGCGCCCGAGCTCGTCATCGTCGGCGGTCCACACCGCACCCATGCCGCCGGCGCCGATCCGCTCGCGCACCTGATAGCGCCCGACCCGCACCGCCGGGGCGCGCCCGAACAAGGCCGCCGCCGCTGTCGCCCGCGCGACCTCGCGGGCCAGAGGATCGACCGCCTCGACCGCCGCCGCGGCCAGCACCTCGCTGGCCAGAGGGGCGTCGTCATCGGCGCGGCGATCGGTCATGAGCGCGCGCGGGGGCGCCGGTGGAGGATAGCGCGCATCGCGGCCCACGGCCCGGCGCGCTGAGCCGGGCGGTCGCGGCCCAGCCCAGAGGCCGGGACCGAGGCCGAGGCCGAGACCGAGGCCGAGACCGAGACCGAGACCGAGACCGAGACCGAGGCCGAGACCGAGTCCGAGTCCGAGACCGAGGCCGAGACGAGACCGAGGCCGAGACCGAGGCCGAGACCGAGACCGAGGCCGAGGCCGAGGCCGAGGCCGAGGCGGAGTCCGTCCGAGACGCCAGCGACGACCTGGGCCACACTGTCGCGATGGCGACCACCGAAGACTGGCGTCCCACCGCCTGCATCCTGTGCGAGTGCAACTGCGGCCTCGAGGTCCGGCTCGGCGGCGAGGACGGCCGCCACCTCGTGCGGCTGCGCGGCGATCGCCGCCACCCGTCGTCGCGCGGCTACGCGTGCGAGAAGCCGCACCGCCTCGACCACTACCAGCACGGGCGCGATCGCGTGACCCGGCCGCTGCGCCGTCGCGCCGACGGAACCTTCGAGGAGATCGGCTGGGACGTCGCGATCCGCGAGGTCGCGGACCGCCTGGCCGCGGTCCGCGACACCCACGGCGGCGAGACGATCTTCTATTACGGCGGCGGCGGTCAGGGGAACCACCTGCCCGGCGCCTACGCCACCGCGACCCGCCGCGCCCTCGGCTCGCGCCTGCGCTCGAGCGCCCTGGCCCAGGAGAAGACCGGCGACTTCTGGGTCGGGCACCGCATGATGGGCTCGACCACCCGCGCCGACTTCGAGCACTGCGACGTCGCGCTGTTCCTGGGCAAGAACCCCTGGCACTCGCACTCGATCGCGCGGGCCCGGGTCACGCTGCAGGAGCTGTCGCGCGATCCCGCGCGCACGCTCATCGTGATCGATCCGCGGCGCACCGAGACCGCGGCCCTGGCCGACCTCCACCTGCAGGTGCGCCCCGGCACCGACGCCTGGCTCCTGACCGCGATCCTCGGCATCCTCCTCGAGGACGACCTCATCGACCACGCGTTCCTGGCCGCCCACGCCGCCGCCGGCGAGCTCGAGCAGGTCCGCGCGGTGGTGGCGCGGCATCCCATCGCCCTGGCGTGCGCGCGCACCGGGCTCGACGAGGCGTTGGTGCGGCGCGCCGCCCACGCGATCGGCCGGGCCCAGCGCCTGGCCAGCTTCGAGGACCTCGGGGTGCAGCAGAACCACCACTCGACCGTGGTGAGCTACCTGCACCGGCTGATCATCCTCTTGACCGGCAGCTTCGGCCGCCCCGGCACGCACTACATCCCGAACGCGATGGTCGACTTCGTCAACGGCGAGGCCCGGCGCACGAGCCCGGTGGTCGGCGCGCGGCTGGTCGGCGGCCTGGTGCCGTGCAACCAGATCGCCGACGAGATCTTGACCGATCACCCGGCCCGCTACCGCGCGATGTTGGTCGAGGCCGCCAACCCGGCCCACTCGCTGGCCGACGGCCCGCGGATGCGCGAGGCCCTGGCCGCCCTCGACACCCTGGTGGTGATCGACGTCGCGATGACCGAGACCGCGCGCCTGGCCCACTACGTCCTGCCGGCGGCCAGCCAGTTCGAGAAGGCCGAGGCCACGTTCTTCAACTTCGAGTTCCCGCACAACACGTTTCACCTGCGGCGCCGGCTCATGCCGCCGCTCGGCGACACCCTGCCCGAGGCCGAGATCCACGCGCGCCTGGTCGAGGCCCTGGGCGCGGTGCGCGAGGACGACCTCGCGCCGCTACGGGCCGCGGCCGCGGCTGGGCGGGCCGCCTACCTCCAGGCCTTCGCGACCCGGGTCATGTCCGACCCGCGCCTGAGCGCCCAGGCGCCGATCCTCCTGTACCGCACCCTCGACCTCCCCGACGACGCCCGCGAAGGCGCGGTGATGCTGGGCCTGGCGCTGCGCGCGGCGATGACCGACGGACCGGCGCTGGCGCGCGCCGGGTTCGCCGGGCCGCCCCTGGCCGCGGCCAGCGCGCTGTTCGACGCCATCGTCGCGTCGCCGTCGGGCGTGGTGTTCGCGGTCGGCGACTGGGAGGAGCAACGCGCGCGCTTCACGGCGCCCGGTCGCCAGCTCCATCTGGCGCTGCCGGATCTGCTCGAGGCCTGGGCGACCATGACCCCGCCACCGCGCGATCCGGACTTCCCGTTCGTGCTGTCGGCCGGCGAGCGCCGCAGCTTCACCGCCAACACGATCATCCGCGATCCGGCCTGGCGCAAGAAGGACGGCGCCGGCGCGCTGCGCCTCCATCCCGACGACGCCGTCGACCTCGGCCTGGTCGCCGACGCGCCGGTGCGGGTGGTGACCCGGCGCGGCGCGGTGGTCGTGGCCTGGGAGGCCACCGACACCATGCAGCGCGGCCACGTCGCCCTGCCCAACGGCCTGGGCCTCGACTACCCCGACCGCGGCGCGGCCGGCGTCTCACCCAACGAGCTGACGTCATCGGGCGATCGCGACCCCTTCGTCGGCACGCCGTGGCACAAGCACGTCGCGGCCCGCCTCGAGCGGGTCTGAGCGCGCGGCGTCCGGTTTTCGACGCGATCGCGCTGGCAAGCGACTTGCTGTCCATCGCGGGCGATGCGCAGCCTGCTGCTGGTGACCCTCGCCCTCGGGCTGACCTCGACGTCGACCTCGACGCCGGCCCGCGCCGAGCCGACGCCGCCGGCGACCCTCGAGGAGGCCGCGCGCGACGACGCGCTGTGGTCGGTCGAGCCGGGCTCGCTCGAGGCCCGGGCCTGGGCCCAGCTCGGCGCCGACCTGGTCGAGGCCACCGCCGCGGTCGGCGCCGAGGCCCGCTACGCCGGCCGCCGCTGCGACTACCTGCGGGCCGGCGGCCAGCTCCGGCTGGGCGTGGGCGAGGACCGACGCCTGGCGGCCGAGCAGTGGGCCAGCGTGTGCATCCCGTTCGTGACGATGGAATTCGGACACCATCTGGAGTGGGATGTTCGACCTTCGCTCCTGGCGCCCCTCGGCCTGCGCGCCGGACGGTTTCGCCGGGAGACGCTGCGCTTCCACTGGGAGCCCTTGCGCGGCCGGCTGGGGACCGTGCTCGCGGCGGTCGAGCGCGGCGAGTCGAAGAAGCAGGGCCTGCCCCCGCCGCGCCCGCGCACCCCGGCCGAAGAGGCGCGCCTTCCCCAGGGCGAGATCGTGATCTTCGACGTCGACGCGGCGTACAGCTTCCTGTGGGAGGGCGGCGGCGACGGCGAGATCGCGGTCCACAACCGGATCGAGGCGGCGCCGTTTCGCTACCTGCGCGAGCGCTTCGTCCTCGACATCGGCGCCGGTGGCGGCGAGTTCACCGACGACGCCTCGCTGGTCCACGTCTGGCTGCTCAAGCTGGAGAACCTGGGCCTCGGCCCGATCGACGCCACCGCCGGCTTCGGCATGGCCTCGGGCAACGCCGGACCGTTCGTGTCCGACCTCGAGCGCGAGATCGCGGTCACCGTGCCGCGCATCGCGGTCGGGCTGGCCGTCCCCGGGGAGCACGTCCACGTCGGCGCCCGCGGCAGCTACGACGTCGCCCTGGCCGCCGACGGCTACGTCACCGTCGACGCGCGCGTCGACGCCAGCCTCGAGGTGACCGGCGAGGCCACCCGCGTGAGCCTCGACGGCAACGCCGCCCGGACCGAGGTCCACGTCCCGGGCGCCCCCGGGCCGCTGCGGGCCATGACCGGCGGCGGCGCCCTCGCCGTGACCCGCCGCTTGACGCCCCACCTGACCGCCACCACCCGCCTCGAGGTCGCGCGGTCGTTCTACGCCGCCGACGTCGTGAACCTCGACGCCGCGCCGCGTTGGGGCGTCGCCGGGTTCGCGGTCCTCGAGGCCGCGATCGCCCGGTGACCGCGGTAGCATCGCGGCGATGGCCGAGCTCCGCCCCTATCCCTTCGCCGCGCTGGTCCGCCGCGCCCTCCGCGAGCTCGACGAGCGCGGATCGATCTTCGATCTCCCTGTCGACAAGGGCTTCTACGGCAGCCCGAGACACGACCTGACCGCGCGCTTCCATCGCCACGCGCCGTCGTCGCCGCTGGGCCCGGCCGCCGGGCCCCAGACCCAGATGGCCCAGAACCTGGTGCTGTCGTGGCTGGCCGGCTGCCGGGTCATGGAGCTGAAGACCGTCCAGATCAAGGACGACCTCCAGATCCCGCGGCCGTGCATCGACATGGCGACGGTCGGCTACAACGTCGAGTGGAGCCAGGAGCTGCGACTGCCGCAATCGCTCGACGAGTACGTCAAGGGCGCGATGCTGATCGAGATCCTGCGCGCCACCGGCAAGCTGCCGCTCGCCGCCGGGTTCGAGCGGACGATCTACGACATGAGCGTCGGCTACGACCTGGCCGGCATCCAGAGCCCGGCGATCACCGCGTTCATCGCCGGCCTGAAGGACGCCCGACCGATCGTCGAGCGCCTGCGCGGTGAGCTGACCGGCGAGCTGGCCGCCTACCGCGACCTCGACTACCCGACCCGGCTGTCCGACACCCTGACCTTGTCCACCTTCCACGGCTGTCCGCCCGACGAGATCGAGCGGATCCTGGCGTTTCTCCTCGAGCACCACGAGCTCGACTGCAACGTCAAGCTGAACCCGATGCTGCTCGGCCCGACCCGGCTGCGCGAGCTGCTCCACGACGTCCTCGGCTACCGCGACGTGATCGTGCCCGACAGCGCGTTCACCCGCGACGCGTCGTGGGCGCAGATGGAGGGCTTCGTCGGGCGCCTCGGCGATCGCGCGACCGCGCTCGGCCGCTCGTTCGGCGTGAAGTTCACCAACACGCTGATCGTCGAGAACCACAAGACCTTCTTCCCGGCCTCCGAGAAGGAGATGTACCTGTCGGGCCCGCCGCTCCACGTCCTGGCGATGAACCTGGTGGCGGCGTTCCGCGAGGTCTTCGGCGCGCGCTTCGCGATCTCGTTCTCGGCCGGCATCGACCGCGGCAACTTCGCCGACGCGGTTGGCCTCGGCCTGGTGCCGGTCACGGTGTGCAGCGACCTGCTCCAGCCCGGCGGCTACGCCCGGGCCGGCCGCTACGCCGAGCCGCTCCTGGCGCGCATGACCGAGCTCGGGGTCCACACCCTCGACGGCTACGTGATCCGGGCCTTCGGCCAGGGCGCCGCCGGCCTGGCCGACCTGACCGACCTCGACGAGCCGACCCGCGCGGCGTGCGCCGCGGCCCTGGCCGGCGGCGACCTCGAGGCCAGCGTGGCGCCGGACCTCCTGGCCCGGTGGGCGGCGGCGACCGCGCTCCACAACACCCGCGCTCACGTGCCCAAGCTCACCGCCGATCCGCGCTTCGCCTACGCCGCCAACAAGAAGCCGCCGCGCAAGCTCGGCACCCACCTGGCGCTGTTCGACTGCGTGACTTGCAAGAAGTGCGTGCCGGTGTGCCCCAACGACGCCAACTTCACCTTCGCGGTGCCGCCGACCACGCAGGCCGTCGTCAAGGTCCGCCCCGACGGCGCCGGCTGGGCGGCGCGCACCGACGGGACGATCGCGATCGGCCGCGAGCTGCAGTTCGCGAACTTCGCCGACTTCTGCAACGAGTGCGGCAACTGCGACATCTTCTGCCCCGAGGACGGTGGCCCCTACGCGATCAAGCCGCGGTTCTTCGGCACCGCCGGCGACTGGCGCCACCTGGCCAGCCACGACGGCTTCGCCACCGAGACCGTCGACGGCGTGCGCCGACTGCTCGGCCGGATCGCCGGGCGCGAGGTCGCCCTCGAGCCCGACGGCGCGCGCGTCCGCTTCACCGGCCCCGGCTTCGATCTGACCCTCGATCCCGCCGACCCGGCAGCGACGGTCGCGGGCAGCGCCGACGGCGAGGTCGATCTGACGCCGCTCTACATCCTGCGCTGGCTCGACGCCGCGGTGTTCTCGGCGTCGACCGTCAACTACCTGAACGCCGATCGCCCCGGCGGTGCGTCGTGACCGCGCCGGCGCTGCGCGTCGACGGTGACCGCCTGCTGCGGCGGCTCATGGCCCTGGCCGAGGTCGGCGCGATCGACGGCGGCGGCGTGTGCCGGCTGGCGCTCACCGACGCCGACCGCGCCGGCCGCGACCTGGTCGTCGGCTGGATGCGCGACCTCGGCCTGACCGTCACGGTCGATCGCATCGGCAACGTGCTGGGCACCCGCGCCGGGCGCGAGGACCTGCCGCCGGTGATCATCGGCTCACACATCGACACCGTGCGGACCGGCGGCAAGTACGACGGCAACTACGGCGTCCTGGCCGGCCTCGAGGTGATCGAGCGCCTGGCCGAGGCCGGGGTCACCACCCGCCACCCGATCGCGGTCGGGTTCTTCACCAACGAGGAGGGCGCGCGGTTCCAGCCCGACATGTTGGGCAGCGCCGTCCACCAGGGCGCCCTCGACCTCGACACCGCGCTGGCCACCGTCGCGATCGACGGCGCGCGGCTAGGCGACGAGCTGGCGCGCATCGGCTACGCCGGCGACGCCCCGGTCGGGACCCTGCGCGCCGCCGCCTTCCTCGAGCTCCACGTCGAGCAGGGCCCGGTCCTCGAGCGCGAGGGCCTGACGATCGGCGCGGTCACCGGTGTCCAGGGCATCTCGTGGACCGAGCTGACCCTGACCGGGGTGTCGAACCACGCCGGCACGACGCCGATGTCGATGCGCAGCGACGCCGGGTTCGTCGCCGCCGAGATCACCTGCTTCGTCCGCCGCCTGACCCGGATCTACGGCGACACCCAGGTCGCCACCGTCGGCCACCTGACCGTCCGGCCCAACCTGGTGAACGTCATCCCCAACCAGGTCGTGATGACCGTCGACCTGCGGAACACCGACGACAACATCCTCGGCCGGGCCGAGAGCGAGACCTTCGCGTTCGTCGAGCGCGCCGCCGCCGCCGAGGGCGTCACGGTCAGCCGCCGCACCCTGGCGCGGTTCGCCCCGGTCGCCTTCGACCGCGCCATGGTCGATCGCGTCGACGCCGTCGCCCAGGCCCACGGTCACACCGTGCGTCGCATGCCCAGCGGCGCCGGCCACGACGCCCAGATGTTCGCGCCCCACTGTCCGACCGGCATGATCTTCGTGCCGTCGGTCGGCGGCATCAGCCACAACGTCCGCGAGCACACCGCCCCCGCCGACCTGATCGCCGGCGCCGACGTCCTCCTCGAGGTCGTCCGCGACGTCGCCGGCTGAGCCCCGCGCCCCGCGCGCCCCTGACAGGAGTACCGCGTGACTGACGATCTCCGCGCCACCATCCGGTCCCAGGCGTCGCCTGGCGCCACGGCCCTGCTCGACCAGCTCGCCGCCCTCGGCACGCCGCACAACGACGAGCGCAAGACGCCGCGCGACGTCCACGACCAGCAGGTCGCGACCCTCCACGCCCTCGCCGCTGCTGGCCTCCCGCGTCAGGACGCGCTCCGGTTCGCGCTCGCCGCACCGTGGCGTCCGCTGGTCGGCCCGCTGTTCGCGGCGCTGCCGCTCACGCGCGCCGAGCGCGTCCTCGTGCTCCAGGCCTTCGTGCGCCCCGAGGACGACCAGCACTACCCGGTGCTCGATCTCAGCCGGCAAGAGCTCGACCACGTGCCGCCCGAGTGCGCCGACGTCGTCGTGACGCCGGCCAACATCGGCTCCGACGATCAGCCAGTGCCGTACCGTGAGATCAACCTGGGCTACAACCCGCTGACCGCCCTCGACGGCGCCGCGCTCGCGGCGCTGGCCGCCTTCGAAGGTGTCCACCTGATCGCCTACAAGCACGCGACGCTGCCAGCCGAGCTGGGCGCCGCGCTGCCGCGCCTGTTACTGCTCAACGTGTCGTGGGGCGATCTGCGCGAGTTCCCCGCCGAGCTGGCGCAGGCCACGCGGCTGCGCAGCCTGCGCTTCAACTGGACCTCGGTGCGCGAGCTGCCCGAGACCTTCGCGACCTTGACCGACCTGCACACCATCGAGGCCTCCGAGACCCCGCTCGGCGAGGCCCTCATCGCCCTCGCCGACGGCGCCGATCCGACCGCGCCGCACCTCGCGGCCGCCGCCCGCACCCGCGCCATGCTCGACGCCCTCGGCGCGTCCATCGAGCTGTAGTCCACCGCATCGCCCGCGACTGGCTCCGTCAGGACGCCTGCGTCGACGTCCCCCCACAGTCAACCTGACATCGAGAGAACACGCCCTCGCCGCCGTAGATCGCACGGAGAGCGCCAACCACGGCCACGCATTCAGACCTCGCGCCGACGAAGATCGCGCTCGCATCCCGCGATCCAACGACACGACAGACACCCTCGCCTGTCTTCTCGAAATACACATCACCAAAGCGGCGACTCCAGACTGCACAGAAGACGTCCAGCATGGTCGCCACCGAGACCTCTGCAGGGAGCCGCACCTCAAGCCCCCAATGGGCATCCATAGATGACGCGGCGATCTCAAAAGGGACCGGTCCAACGCGACCTGCCCATACGAGAACCTCTCCGAGTCCCTCCTCCTGCTCGATACAGGGCTGTCGCTCGAACCACTCACGTGGCGGGCAGGTCGAGCGCCCGTGTATGCATGGAAGCAACGGCGCCAACTGGGTTCGAAGCTCGCGAGGCGCACACCAGGCAATCATTCGGCCGCTCCTCTGGGCGAGACCCTGGCCATTCTTTCATCCGACGAGACACGACCAACGCCTAGTGGCCCGATCAGTAGATCGCCGGGCGGCGATCGCGGGCCAGGTCCCAGCCCGAGGGATCGGGGCCGGCCAGGGCGTCGAGATCGAGGTCGGCGATGACGAGCTCGGGCGGGGCGGCGATGGTGGGGAGGACGCCGCCGGGGCCGGCGAAGTGGCTGGCACCGAAGTACGGCTGGTTCCACGGCGGCTCGGCGCCGGCGCGGTTGGAGCCGCCGATGTACAGGTTGTGGCGCGCGGCGTCGACGGCGAACTCGAGATCCCACATCCGCCGCGACTTGGCGCCGAAGGTGACCGCGGGCGACAGCACGAGCTCGGCGCCGCCGGCGGCCAGCGCGGCCATGACGCCCTCGAAGTGGCGGTCGTAGCAGATCGCGACGCCGAGGCGGACGCGGCCGGTGTCGAACACCGGGAAGTACGGGTTGACGGCGCGGTTGGCCGGCCACAGCCCGAGGTCGCCGTCGGAGGCGTCGTAGTAGAAGGTCTCGCAGAACGACGCCTGCTCGTTGGTGCCGACCGGGATGTGGGTCTTGCGGTACTTGCCCAGGACCTCGCCGTCGGCGCCGATCACCACCGCGGTGTTGAACCGCCGGCCGGTGCGGTCGTCGCGCTCGAAGATCGGCGCGACCACCACGACGTCGCCGTCGCGCGCGACCTGGCGCAGGGTCGACACCGTCGGGCCGGTGAGCGCGTCCTCGGCCAGGCCCAGCCACATCGGATCGCGGCCGAGCGCGAAGTACGGCCCGGTGAACAGCTCGCCCAGGCCGACCACGCCGGCGCCCAGGCCGACCGCGGTCCGGATCAGCGCGGCGTGGTGGTCGACGTTGGCGGCGCGGATCGCGTCGAGCCGATCGGCGAGCTGCGGCAGCTCGGCGACGGTGGCCGGCATCGCGGGATAGGCGTTGCGGGTCTCGGTCAGGGCGACGCGGACGGTGCGGGTCATCGCTCGACTCCGGTGAGCAGGGCCGCGATCCGCGCGGTGGCGGGCGGCGGGTCGGTGAGGGCGGACAGCGCGGCGACCCCGGCCAGGCCGGCGGCGCCGGTCGCGCTGGCCTGGACCCCGGCGACGTGGGCGGCGCCGCGCGCCGCGAGCAAGGCGGCCTCGTCGACGACGATCGGCCAGCCTCCGGTGGCGAGCGTCGCGCGGACGATCGCCAGCCAGTCGTAGGTCTCGTCGTCGAGGATGCCCGACGCGACGCTGTGCGGCGCGGTCTCCCACGGCCACATGTACGCGGCGCGGCGGGTCGCGGCCTCGGTCAGCGCGGCGGCGATCGCGGCGGCAGGCGCGTGCGCGGCGAGCCAGCGGGCGGTCGCGGCGTCGGCGTCGCCGTCGACGCCCGGGCCGGCGTCATCGGCGGCGGGCGCGACCGGCGCCTCGAGCTGCGCGGCCAGCGCCCGGGCGATCCGGCGCCACGCGCGCACCAGCGGGAAGCACGCCGCGGTCTGGACCGGATGCACCGCCGGCGGGGCGCCGCCGCGGGCCCGCGCCGCCCAGGTGAGCCCGAGGGCCACCGCGCTGGCCAGCGCGCCGCCGCCGACCTGGATCGCCACGTGGTCGAGACGACCGAGGCCGAGGGCAGCGTCTTGCTCGGCCAGCTCGAGGCCCAGGGTCACGCCACCGTCGATGGTCAGGCCGTTGGCGCTGCCCTGACAGGAGAACGGCACCGCGCCGGCGGCGATGGCCTCGGTGAAGCGGTGGAAGCACGGGTCGCCGGGCGGATCCTCGGCGCGCCGCGGGCACACCACCAGCGTCGCGCCCAGCGCGGTCAGGCGCGCGATCACCGGCGGGTCAGCCGACGGCGGCACGAACACCGTGAGCGGCCAGTCGAGGGCGCGGGCCACCACCGCGGCGGCCAGCGCGGCGTTGCCGCAGCTCGCGATCGCCAGGGGTCGACGGCGATCGGGCGCGCCGACCAGGCCGGTGCGCTCGGCGACGGTCAGCCACAGCGCGAGGCCGAACAGGTGGCGCGCCTTGTGCGAGCCGGCGACGTGGCCGGTCTCGTCCTTGGCGTGGATCGCGCGACCGTCGGCGGCGATGACCGACCGGTACGGCGTGATCGCGAAGCCGCGGCCGTCGACCTGGGCGACCGCGCGATCGAGCTCGGCGACCAGGGCGAGATAGCCGTCGTCGCCGAGCCCGCGGGCCCGCGCGAGCTGCCACGGATACGTGAGCGCGCGATACCGGACGAACGGGTTGCCGGCCGGCGCGCCGTCGAGGACCGGCCAGGCCGGGGCCGCGGCGCGCGCCACCACATGGTCGCGACCGTCACCGGCGTCGGGGCAGGTGAACGGCCACGGCGCGTCGTCGGCGACCGCCCGGCCGCAGCCGGCGCACGCCAGCGCGGTCACGAGGCGGCGGCCACGCCGACGTCGGCGTTGAAGCCGCGGATGAGCTCGTCCCACACCGGGACCGCGGCCCGCAGCCCGCGCCAGAACGCCTGGTCGCGGCGGCGCTCGAACTCCGGCACCGTCACGCCCTGCTGCTCGACCCAGGTGAAGTAGCCGAGGTTGAAGATGCGATCGCGATCGGTCGCCGACAGCACCTGGGTGTGCTCGGTGGTGGCGCCCGCCAGGTGGGTGTCGAGGGTGCGCTCGGCGACCGCGCGATCGAAGTGTCCGCCGAACCGCTTGGCCAGGGCCTTGTCGATCTCGGAGGCGTACAGGGCCGCGCCGTCGGTGGCGACCGTGACCAGGGCGTCGTCGGGGCCGAGGTTCAGGCGCCGCGCGGTCTTGATCGCCGCCAGGACGTTACAGATCGCCGACAGCCCGAAGTGCGCGAGGGCCGCGATCACCGGCGCCGGCACGCCGCGATCGGCCAGCGCGGCGCGCCCGGCCTCGGTGTTGAACACCACGTTCAGCTCATCGGTGGCCCGGTCGCTGACCGCGCACGCCACGTCGGTGTTGGTGACGTTGTGGATGAACGGGATGTGCTTGTCGCCGATGCCCTGGATGTTGTGCTCGCCGAAGCCGTTGTAGAGCATGGTCGGGCACTCGGCGGCCTCGACCGCGACGATGCGCGCGCCGTGATGATCCTTCAGGTAGTCGCCAGCGCCGATCGTGCCGGCCGAGCCGGTGGCCGACACGAAGGCCGCCAGGCGCAGCCCGGGCCGCGTCGCCGCCGCGGCCGCGAACACCCGCGCCAGGGCCGGTCCGGTCACCGACACGTGGATCAGGTGGTTCGCGAACTCCGAGAACTGGTTGAAGATGACGTTGTCGGGGTCGCGATCGAGCGCCGCGCAGGCGTCGTAGATCTCCTTCACGTTGCTCTCGGTGCCGACGGTGCGGACGATGTCGCCGGGCTCGACCACCCAGCGCTCGAGCCAGCGGAACCGCTCGGCGCTCATGCCCTCGGGCAGGACCGCGACGCCGCGGCAGCCGAGGATGCGCGAGATCGCCACACCGCCGCGGCAGTAGTTGCCGGTCGACGGCCACACCGCGCGGTGGCGGGTCGGATCGAACTGCCCGGTCATGAGGCGCGGCACCAGGCAGCCGTAGGCCGCCAGCACCTTGTGGGCCGTGATCATCGGGAAGTGATCGCCGAACGCGACCACGATCGGGCTCGCGACCCCGGTCAAGGTCGACGGCAGGACCACGTGCGCGGGGACCTTCACCCGCGACGTGCGATCGCCGCCGTTGTGCCAGTGGACGCGAAACAGGTTGGCCGGCGCCGCGTCGTCGGGCCCGGCCGCCGCCAGCGCCGCGTCGTGGGCCGCCGGGATCGTCGACGGATCGGCCAGCTCGGCGATCGTCGGCAAGATGATCTTGCGCTCGCGGAACAGGGCCACGGTGCGATCGCGGGTCGCGCGGTCGACGATCTCAGTCTCGAATGCAGGACGGCTCATGGATGGACTCGGTGGGTGAACTCGGTGAGTGGACTCGGAAAGAGGTGAAGAGTAACGATCAGGTGAGAAGGGCTACAGCGCGTTCATCCGCGCCCACAAGGCCGGCGCGACCGCGCGCGCGCGGGCCCGGACCTCGTCGAGGGCGTCGGTCGCTCGCGCCACCGCGGCGGCGTCGGGGGCGGCCACCGCGCCGCCGAACCGCTCGGCCAGGAGCGCCGCGCCCGCGGCCGGCCGCGCCGCGACCGCGCGCGGATCGTCGCCGTGGGCCGTGGCCTCCTCGGTGAGCGCGGCGACCTCGTCGGCCATCGCCGCGGGATAGCCGTCGGTGCCGAGCGCGACCTTGGCGGCGTCGGCCAGCGCCCGCGGATAGCCGACCCGGTTGCCGCGGTTCGAGCGCGGGTTCTGCACCAGCCACACTCCGGCGGCGGCGCACGCGGCGACCTCGTCGGCGGTCAGGTGGACGCCGTGGGCGAAGATCGAGCCGGGGATCATCGCGCCCAGCCGCGTCAGGCGATCGATCACGCCAGCGTAGCCGCGGGCCCGCGCGTCGGCGACGTCGGCGCCGTCCTCGGCGACGTGGACGTGGAGCACCACGCCCAGGTCGCGGGCCAGGCCAGCGGCCTCCACGATCGTGTCATCGGACACGGTGAACGACGCGTGGAGCCCAACCGCGACCGCGATCCCGGGGCGCCGGGCGCGGGCCAGGCGCGCGCACTCGGCCAAGCCGGCCTGGGCCTCCGCGCGACCGCCGTTGCGCTCGGTCGCGCCGTAACAGAGGACCGCCGGCATCCCGAAGCGCGCGCAGGCGTCGGCCAGGACGTCCAGCGACCCGTCGATGAACGCCGGCGACTCGTGGTGATCGATGAGCCCGACGCAGCCGGCCGCCACCGCCTCGGCGACGTACAGCTCGGCCGACGCCGCGAGGCTGTCGGCGTCGAGGGCGAGATCGAGCCGCCACCAGATCCGCTCGAGGATCTCGACGAAGTTGGTCGGCGCCACCGCCGGCGCCGGCAACCCGTAGGGCGCCAGGCCGCTGTACAGGTGGGTGTGGGCGTTGACCAGGCCGGTCATGGCGCCGCGTCCTTGCGCTTGCGCTTGCCGACGCTCATCGCCCGGGCCGCCGGCGAGTCGGTCATCGGCAAGGCGTAGCGGCGCACGCCGTCGAAGGCGGCCAGCGCGCCGGCCACCGCGCCGGCGGTCGGCACCAGGCCGATCTCGCCCACGCCCTTGGCGCCGAACGGCCCCTCGGGCTCGTGATCCTCGACGAGGATGACCTCGACCTCGGGCATGTCGCGGGCCCGCAGGACGCCGAGCTCGCGCAGCTTGTAGGTGGTCGGCCAGCCGCCCTCGACCGGCAGATCTTCGGTCAGCGCGTAGCCCAGGCCCATGTGGACCGAGCCCTGGAGCTGGCCCTCGCACAACGACGGATTGACCGCGCGCCCGACGTCGTGGGCGGCGATGAACTTCTCGACCCGACCGTCGCCGTCGAGGATGCACACCTGGGTGGCGTAGCCGAAGGCGGTGTGGGTCTTGACCTTGCCGGCGGCGTTGACCGCGCCCGGCGCGGTGGTGTCGTCGACCTTCACGTCGGCGCCGAACACCTGGCCGACCAGCTCGGGCAGCGTGCGCCCGGCGTCGAGGGCGGCCCGCAGCTTGGTCGCCGCGCTGACCACGGCGTTGCCGCCGAACAACGTGGCCCGCGAGCCGGTGGTCTGGGCGCAGCCGAGGGCGAAGGTCGAGTCGACCTTGGGCCGGAAGATCGAGGTCGGCAGCCCGGTGACCTCGGAGGCGAACTGCGCCAGCACGGTCAAGAGGCCCTGCCCCATCTCGGTGTAGCCGTTGTACAGCGACACCGTGCCGTCGGCCTCGGGCACGAGGCGGGCCTTGCCCCACTCGACCGCGCCGTTGCCGATGCCGCTGTTCTTCAAGCCGCAGCCGATGCCGACCGCGCGCCCGGCGGCCCGCGCCGCGTAGTAGGCGTCCTTGACCGCGAGCAAGGTCTGCTTGATGCCGACCGACTTCTCGAACACCTGGCCCGAGGCGAAGGTGTCGCCGATCTCGACGGCGTTGCGCCACCGGATCTCCCAGCCGTCGAGGCCACACTTCTCGGCGAGGAGATCCATACATCCCTCCATCGCGAAGTGCGCCTGGTTGGCGCCGAAGCCGCGCATCGCGCCGTTGGGCGGGTTGTTGGTCACCGCGGCGATCGCGTCGATGTGGACGTTGGTCACGCGGTACGGACCGCAGCCGTGACCGGCGGCGCGCTCGAGCACCTTGGCGCCGACCGAGGCGTAGCAGCCGGTGTCGCCGATCATGTCGGCCTTGACCGCGGTCAATCGCCCGTCGGCGTCGCAGCCGACGGTGTAGGTCATCGTGATCGGGTGCCGCTTCGGGTGCATGCGGATCGACTGCTCGCGGGTCAAGACCGTCAGCACCGGGCGCCCGGTCAGGTACGCGAGGAGCGCGGTCTGGGCCTGGACCGACATGTCCTCTTTGCCGCCGAAGGCGCCGCCGTTGGGCACCAGCTCGACCGCGACGTCGTCCTCGGGGACACCGAGGAACGCCGCGCACTGCCGGCGATCGTCGAACACGCCCTGGCCCTGGCTGTAGAGCTTGAAGGTGCCGGGCCGCTCGCCGGGCTCGACCAGCGCCGCCTCGGGCTCGAGGAACAGGTGCTCGATGCGCTGGGTCGACCAGGTGCCGGTGACGACGTGGGCGCTGGCCGCCAGCGCGCCGTCGACGTCGCCGCGCCGGATCTTGGTGTGCGACAGGACGTTGCCGTAGATCGGGTTGACCTGGGGCGCGCCGGGGGCCAGGGCCGCCTCGGGCGAGGTCACCGCCGGCAGGACCTCGTACTCGACCTCGACCAGCGCCGCCGCCGCCCGCGCGGTCGCGGCGTCGACCGCGGCCACCGCCGCCAGCACGTCGCCGACGTAGCGGACCTCTTCGCCCTCGGCGACGAAGCCCGGCCAGTCCTGCTTGATGAGGCCGTACCAGCGCTGGCCAGGGACGTCGCGCGCGGTCGCCACCGCGATCACGCCCGGGTGCGCGGCGGCGCGGGTGGTGTCGACGCGCACGACCTTGGCCCGCGGGTGCGCCGACAGGTGCAGCGCGCCGAACAACATGCCGTCGCGGCGCAGGTCGGCGACGTAGGGCCGCGCGCCCAGGGCCAGCTCCGGGCCGCGGAAGCGGGCCGCGCGCGCGCCGACGCCGCCGTCGGGCTCGGGCTTGGGCACCGGCTCGCCGCGCCGAGCTCGGGCCAGGAGCTGGACCGCGTCGATGATCTTGGTGTAGCCGGTGCACCGGCACAGGTGGACGTCGATGGCCTTGGCGATCTCGTCGCGCGACGGATCCGGCGTCTGATCGAGCAGGTGCTTGGCCCGGACCATGATGCCGGGGATGCAGAAGCCACACTGCAGGCCGGCCGCGGCCACGAAGGCGTCGGCCATCTGCTGGCGCTCGGCCTCGGTCACGCCCTCGAGGGTGACGATGTCCTTGCCCGCGGCCTTGGCCACCGGCATCGCGCAGGTCGTGACCGCGCGCCCGCCGACCAGCGCCAGACAGCAGCCGCACTGCCCCTGCGGCGCGCAGCCGTCCTTCACCGAGCGCACGCCGCAGCGCTCGCGCAAGGTCTCGAGCAGCGTCTCGTCGCTGCGGGGCTCGACCTCGGTCGGTTGGCCGTTGAGCGTGAAGGTGATGGACACGGAGCTCTCCTCGGGCTGACGGCTGGGCGGATCACCGGTGACGACGGCAGGACCGCCGCCGGGCGGACCGCGCCGCCGGCGGCGCCCGAGCATACGCCGACCCCGGGGCCGCCGTCGCCAGCCCAGCGCCCGAACCCGCGGTCAGCGCGGCGCGGCGTAGCGCGCGACCAGCGCCGCCATCGTCATCTGGCTGGTGATGGCGTCGTGGGGGATGAGCACGTAGCGCCACGGCTTGCCGCCGTACGCGCGCTCGTGGGTGGTGGCGTGGCCACACCAGGTGATCGCCGCGCGCGCCTTCTCTTCCACCAGCGGATGGTCGAGCTGATCGGCGCGCTTGACCTCGACCACCAGCTTTTCGTCGGTGGTCTCGACCGCAAAGTCGGGATAGTAGGCCTCGCCCGACGGCAAGTACATGTGGAAGATGCGCCGCCCGCGCTCCGGCTTAAGCCAGCGCAAGACCGTCGGATCGTCCTCCAGGATCACCGCCAGCCGCCGCTCGGAGTCCGAATCGAACTGCTGGATGGCGTACAGGCACTTGCGGAACCCGTCGAAGAACGACGACCGGACCGACGCCAAATCGGCCACCGGCGACCGGTACGGCAGGATCTCTGTGCCCGCCGGGATCTTGAAGTGCAGCGCCCCGAAGGACTGCACGCCCTTGATCGCGGTGGCCACGAAGGCCGTCGCGGAGATCTCGTGGTGCGCCTCGAGCTGCTGGTGGACGATGCGCACCAGGTCGCGCTGGTAGTAGCGGACGACGTTGCCGACCGCGTCGTCGTCGGGCAGGTAGCTGCGCAGGTGGTCGATGACCCGGGAGGCCAGGGCGTTCAACAGCTCGGCGTGGTCCTCGTAGCAGATGTCGTCCTTGGCACCCAGGCCGCGCAAGATGTAGTTCTCGAGGCGCGGCTCGCGAAAGCCGTCCTCGTCGATGCCCAGCTCGATGCGGACGCTCTGATCGCGCAGGTGATTGACCAGCACCGCCTGCGCCACCGGCGGGTAGTTCACCACGCTGAGGTCGAGCTCGAAGGGCCGATACCGGACCCTGACGTCGTCGCCGACCGGCTGGATCACGATCTCGGGGATGCCGAGGGTCCCGGCGGTGTAGGCGGCGGTCACCTTCGCGATCTGCGCCTCGACCGCTGTCGCGAAGCCCGGCAGCGCGACCTGCTCGGGGGTCGCGTGGCGATACACCCACGCGGTCGCCGCTTCACCTGCGGACGACACATCGCCGGCGACCCGGACCAGTTTCGGATCCTGGGCCACGGCCGCGACGGCCTGAGCGGCTAGCGGCCGCGCCGCGATCTCAGCTGGGGTCGCAGGGGCTGCCGCCGGCGCCGCGGCGCCACCGACCGGGCGGCTCTCGCCCGTCGCGTCGGTCACCGTCGCGGTGGCGCCAAACAGGTCGGCCTCGAACCGCGGCGGCACGGTCAGGAGCTGCTGACCGATCGCCGGCCCGTCGACGCCGATGGTGTAGCCGGCGCGGATGATCGACTCGGCCTTGCCCGACTCGTCGAGCAGCTCCTGGAACCGATCGTGCGCGATGATGGTCAGGCGATCGAGCGCCTCGACCCCGGTGCGCTCACCAAACGGCAGGCGTAGGCCGCGCCCGATCGACTGCTCGATCAGGTTCTTCGAGCTGGCCGCGCGCAGCGGAACGATCGTGTACAGGTTGGTGACGTCCCAGCCCTCCTTCAGCTTGTTGACGTGGATGACGATCTCGGTCGGCTCGTCGGCGTCCTCGACCTTGAGGAGCCGCGTCACCACCTCGTCCTTCTCCTCGCCGGTCTGGCTGCCGTGGACGACGAGCACCTTGTCGCGGTAGCGCCCGCCGTAGAAGCCGGCGCCCGCGATCAGCGCCTTCAAGCCCTCGGCGTGCTCGATGGTCTGGGCGATGACCAGGACGAACGGCTTGACCCGCCGCGCCCCAGTCTGGCGCGCGTAGACGTCGAGCTCCACCTTGGTCGACTCGTGGACGTGGATCGCGTCCTCGAGCTTCACCCGCTCGAGCTCCTCCTCGGCCAGCCCGGTCGCGACGAAGTCCTTGCGGGTCGCCACCGCCGGCTCCTTGATGAAGCCGTCGGCCAGCGCGCGGTGGAGCGGGTAGCTGTACACCACGTTCTTGAACCGCTCCCGGCCACCAGCTTTCTCGAGGAACGGCGTCGCGGTCAGCTCCAGCCCCAGGACCGGCCGCAGCTCGTTTAGCACCTTCAACCCGGCGGCGGCCCGGTAGTGGTGCGACTCGTCCATGAGCAGCACCAGATCGTCGAGGCTGGCCAGGTAGTCGAAGTAGCTCTCGCCCAGGACCTCGCGCATGCGCTTGATCCGCGGCGCGCCCTTGCGCTCCGAGCTGTCCTTGTTGAGCTTGTCGATGTTGAAGACGTTGATCTCGACCTGATCGATCGCGAAGGCCTGCTGCGCGCCGGCCCGCCCGACGTGACCGGCGGCCGCGACCTGCTCGTAGTTGTCGCCGGTGATGACCCGCGGCGGCGTGACCGCGAAGTCCGATAGTCCCTGGAGCACGTACTTCGGCGTGCCCGGGCTGAAGTCGGTCATGAGCTTCTCGTAGATCGTCCGGCCCGGCGCGAGCACGAAGAAGTGCCGGATGCCCTTGGTCGCCCGCAGGTACGCGATGAACGCCCCCATAAGCCGAGTCTTGCCGACCCCGGTGGCGAGCGCGAAGCACAGCGACGGGAAGTCGCGCTCGAAGTCCGCCAGCTCTGGCAACACCGCGGCGACCGCGGCCTGGATCGCCGCCAGATCCTCGGGCGCGCCCTTGCGCATCGGGATGACCTCTGCGGCCATGGCCAGGATCTCCAGCGCCTGGCGCTGGGGCGCGCGCAGGCTCAGCCGGTGGGCGATGTGGGTCGCGTCGCGATTCATCGGTCGTCCTTGTCGGAGAGTGGCAGGCGATCCAAGGCGGCGTAGGCCGCTGGCGAGGCGGAGGTCACGACTTCTTCTTGCCGCCGCGACCGCGCGGGGCCGCCGGCGCCGGCGGGGCGCCCGGGCCGTCGAACAGCGACAGCGTCGCGGTGTCGGTGACCTTGGGCCGACCGGGCTTGGCTTTGCCAGGGGCCGGCGCCACCGGCTCGTCGTCGTCGCGGTCGGCAAGCGCCTCGGTGATGTGGAGGCTGTAGTCGTCCTTGCCCCACTCGCAGCGATGCAGGACCGCCTGGGGGATCTTCTTCAGGGTCAGGTTGGCGAACTCGTCCCTGCCGGCCCGGAAGGCGCCGCAGCAGATGAGGAGCGAGCGGTTGGGGCCGACCTGCTCGGACAACACCGTGAGCTGCGGGCGGGTGAGGGTCTGGGTGGTGACGAAGAGGTAGTCGCGCTCAGTCGAGCGGCCATGCTGCCAGTACACCTCCTGGCTCGGCTCGTAGCGGAAGCCCTCGTGCTTGCACACCGCCTCGGCCAGCATCGCGGCGTTGTACTGCTTGCTGACGACCCACTCGCCCCACGGGTCCTTCTCGAGAAGCGACGGCGCCAGCCGGAAGTACCGGAAGCCACCGCCGCCCTGCCAGCCGGTCGCCTCGGTCACGCCGCCGGGATCCTCGCCGTCGACGACCTTCCGCAGCCGCGGGATGATGTGCGTGTGGCAGTGCTCGCCGAGCTCGACCATGATCCAGCGCCGCCCCATCTTGTGGGCCACCGCGCCGGTCGTGCCGGAGCCGGCGAAGGAGTCGAGGACGAGATCGCCGGGGTTGGTGGCGATATGGATAATCCGTTGCAGCAGACGCTCTGGCTTGGGGGTCGCGAACGGTGACGAACCGAAGATCGCGACGCCCTCTTTCTTCGCCTCGTCCGTATGTCCAACCTCTTCGTGAGGCCACCACGTATTGGGGACGATCGCGGCGGCTTCGGAAAGGTACTGCTTGAAAGACGGGGCTCCGTCTCCGCTCTTGCCGTAGTAGTCGAGCCCCTTTGCGACGATGTCTTCCTTCCATTGCGCCTCGGTGCGCGACCAGTGGCGCCCCGGGGGTGGCAACCTGACCTTGCCCGTCGGCGTCACGATCTTGTACGAGAGGTTCGGCCTGACGTTCGGGGCATCCCACGGGATCGCTCGCCATGGTCCCTTGGGATCACCATCTGGGTTCTTGTACTGCCCGGCCTGCTCCGCAGACCGCTCGAGTCGGTTGCGGATGATCTTCCAGCGCTCCGGTTCGCGCGCGTAGATCATGACGTAGTTGTGAGAGAGCGACAGCGAAGCGTCGTTCGACCGCGAGTATCGGCCCTGCCAGACCACAGTTGAAACGAATCGCTCGCGGCCGCAGACCTCATCGAGCATCACCTTCGCGTACGCCTGCTCGCTGTCGTCGCAGTGGAACCAGAGAGAACCATCGACCGCAAGCAGCCGCCAAAGGAGTTCACACCGATCGCGCATGAGAGAGAGCCACAACGAGTGCTCGACGCCGTCATCGTAGTGCTCGAAAGCCTGCCCCGTGTTGAACGGCGGATCGATGTAGATGCACTTCACCTTGCCGGTGAACTCTTGCTCGAGGGCCTTCAGGGCCAGCAGGTTGTCCCCGAAGATGAGGCGGTTGTCGTGGAGCCCCGGGCCCGGGCGGTGGTGTCCCCGCTCCGGCTCCTCGAGCAAGATGCGCGGCTCGAGGCGCGGGCGGTCGTCCTTGCCGATCCAGGTGAGTTCGAGGCGGTTCTTCGTGGCCATGCTCAGGCTTCCAGGGTCGTGGGGGAGACCAGGCGCCAGCGGATCGCGGCGATGGTCGTCTCGTTCACCGTGCGCTCGCGCAGCGCCCGCTGCATCTTGGCGGTCAGCTCATCCGCCGCGTCCTCGAGGCGCCCGAGCTCGTCGTACTGGTCGCGGCGAGCGGCGTCGCGCTGGCGCTTGAGCGCCTCGTAGCGGCGCTTGGCCGCGACCTGCTCGTCGAAGGTGAGGGCCACGCGCACCGCCTTCTGGGCGACCTTGACCTCGGCCTCGAGGGCCGTGAGCCGGCGGGCGACCGCCTGCTTCTCGTCCTCGGTCCGGCGCTCGATCTTCTCGGCCTCGGCGGCCAGCCAGGCCTGGCTGCGGACCGCGGCCTCGGCGACCCGCGCCGCCACCGCCTGCCCGCGCAGGCTCGCCAGGACCTCCGGCGGCCCGCCGTCGGCGCCGCCTTCGCCCACGACCCGACCGTCGAGGGTGAACAGCCGCAGCGCGACCTCGGCCGGGACCTCGGCCCCGGCGTCGTCGCACGCCACGACCAGCAAGAACTGCTCCGGGCTCTCGATCGTGGTGACGGTCAGGAGGACCAGCTCGAGCCAACCGGCGGCGCCGACGTAGTCGCCCAGGGCGCTGGCGTGGGAGCCGTACGTGAACTCGACCTCCGCCGGCGCCAGCTCGGTGCGGGCCTGGTGATCGATCAGGTCGATCGCGCGCTCGTGGTCGACGCGGAAGAACTCTTCGTCGCGGGCCGCGGCGTCTTTCCAGTCGAGGTTGAAGCCGCGGGGCACGCCGCCATCGTCGAGGGTGAAGCGCGGCGAGTCGGCGGCGAAGGTGGCGCGACCGGCCCAGGCGAACCGGGCCAGGTCGAGGAGCGTCTGCTGCTGCTCGTCGAGGGCCGCCTTGGCCTGATCGCGATGGAGCGCCAGGCTGGCGTGGATCGAGGCGTCGAGGTTCTCGATGACCGCCTGCCGGGCCTGCCGGCGCCCGCCGGTGATGACGTGGTCGAGCTCGGCCTGCAGGGCGTCGAACGCGGCGTTGATCTCGTCGGTGGTCCGGCAGCGCTGGTAGATCTCGGCGATGGCGCGCTCGAAGTCGATGCCGGCGGCGGCGGTCGCGCCCAACACGTCGTCGCTGGCGCCGAACACCCCCTCGAACAACTGCAGCTTCTTCGCGAGCAGCTCGTAGACCCGGACGTCAGCCTGGTTCGAGGTGTTGAGGAAGTTCACCACGACCACGTCGGACTTCTGGCCGTAGCGGTGGCACCGGCCGATGCGCTGCTCGATGCGCTGCGGGTTCCACGGCAGATCGTAGTTCACCACCACCGAGCAGAACTGTAGGTTCACGCCCTCGGCCGCCGACTCGGTGGCCAGGAGGATGGTCGCGCGATCGCTCTCGAACTCCTCGACGATCGCGGCCTTCATGTCGGCGGTCTTGGACCCTGACGAGACCTGGTCCCAGCGGGCCTGGTGGCGCGCCTTGTACGAGGCGTAGAGCTGGCGCGACGCGGCGTCGGTGTTGGTGCCGTTCAAGAGCACGATCTGGCCGCGGAAGCCGTGCTCGCCCAGGAGATCAGCCAGGTAGGCCTGGGTCTTGCGGGACTCGGTGAAGATCACCGCCTTGCGCCTTGCGCCGCGCGCGGTGGCGCTGTCGAGCACCGCCGGGAGCTTCTCCAGGAGGGTCTCGGCCTTGGAGTCGCGGGCGACGCCCTCGGCCATGGCGATGAACCGCCGAAGATCGCTGAGTTCGCCGGCGCTGGCCGCCGCGCGATCGGGGCCCGTCGGAGTGGGGTCGGTCGCGGTCGCGCGATCGTCCTCCACCTCCTGGGACGGATCGTCGGAGGCCGGGTCGTCGGGCACCTCGTAGTCCTCGAGCAGCTCGTCGCCTTCGATGCGCGCCGCGAACTTGGCCAAGGTCGCGCCGATCGCGCGGGTCGACGACGCCAGGAGCTTGCGCAACACCAAGGTCAGGAGCGGGCGCTGCGCGTCCGGCAAGACCAGGAGCTCGTCGCGCTGCAAGAACGCCGACACCTGATCGTAGAGTTCTTGCTCGGCGCGCGAGTTGGTGAACTCCGCTGTCACGGCCTCGCGTCTGGTGAAGTTCACGAACCCGACTACGTCGCGGCGCAGGGTGCGGCGGCACACCGCCGCGAGGCGATCGCGCAGCGCGAGGTCGCGCTCAGCGTCGTTGGCGAAGCCGGCCTTCTTGACGAACTGGTCCTGGAACTGCTCGACGTCACCGAACACGCCAGGGTCGAGGATCGACACCAGCCCGTACAGCTCGAGGAGCGAGTTCTGTAGCGGCGTCGCGGTGAGTAGCACCTTGCGCCGGTCGGCGATGGCCTCGGCGATGCCGACCGCGGTCTTGGCCTTGTCGCCCTTGTAGACGTTGCGCAGGCGGTGGGCCTCGTCGATCACGACCAGATCCCACGGCGTCGCCGCGAGTTCGGCGCGCTTGGCGTAGGCGAACTGGTACGAGCAGATGACCACCGCGGGATCGCCATCGCCCGCGAACGGGTTGGCCGCGCCGGCGCGCACCCGGTCGTTCCACGACTTGGCCTCGAGGAGGATCGACGGCAGGAAGAACTTCTGCTGCAGCTCGAGCTGCCATTGCCGGCGCAGCGTGGCCGGGGCGATGAGCAAGATGCGCCGGCGGCGCTCGGCCCACTTCTGCGCCATCACCAGCGCCGCCTCGATGGTCTTACCTAGGCCGACCTCGTCAGCCAGGAGCACGCCGCGGCTGTAGGGCGATCGCAGCGCGAACAGCGCGGCGCCGATCTGGTGGGGGTTGAGATCGACGCGGGCGTTGCCCAGCGACCGCGCCAGCGAGGCGACCTGATCGCGGGGATGAGCCAAGCGGAGCGAGTGGGCCCAGTAGGCGGCGTGGAAGACCGTCGAGCGCGCCGAGCGCCGCGGCGCGTAGCGCTCGGTCGCGGCCAGGGCCCGGAGCCGTTGTTGCACCAGGGGCAAGCGCGCCTGGCTGGCCGGGTCGCCGCGCAGGTGACCGGACACCGCGTCGACGAAGGCCGGGGTCGCGAGGAAGCCGGCGAAGGTGCTCGCGAGGTAGCTGCGCAGCTCGGCGCTGGCGGCCCGCACCTCATCGATCAGCGCGTCGCGACCGTCGATGATCGCGATGATGTCCTCGAGATCGTGGCTGGCCATGAAGTCGCCGCCGCCGCGGCCGAGGAAGGCCTCGAGCTTGGTCGCGATGAAGTACGGCGCGCTGATCACCTTGACGGTCACCCCGGGAGAGACCTCGCGCCGGGTCGCCATCGCCATCGCCTCGGGGTACCACCGGTTGCTGAAGCAGAGGATCGCGCCGTCGGTCGGCATGATGTCGACCGTGAGAGGCCCCACGCGCCAGCGGCAGATCGGCGCGCCCTCCGACCGGTCGGGTTGAAAGCCGAGGGCCAGGAGCTGGGAATCGAGGGCGGCCCGGTCGACCTGCGACCGGAGGTCGATGACGACGTCGACGTCCATGGTCGCGCGGACGTCGCTCGGGCTGTCGACCAGGAGACCGAGCACGGCGCCGCCGAGGAACATGACCCGCTCGCGCAGCTCGCCGAGGCGCTCGGCGACGGTGACCATCCACTCTTCAGCTTGCGTCGTCACCCAGGCTCCTCGGCAACAGATCGGCGGCGATCGCTCGGTCGCGGGCCCGTCCCGCTCGCAGCGCGTCGATCAGCGCCATCACATCGTAGAACCGTGCGTGGCGCAAGGCGGCGGCGGGCACGCAGCGGTGGAGCGGCTCGAAGCTCTCGCCGCGGGCGGTGCCGTGCGGATGTGGCCAGACCAACGCCGCGTCGGCGGCGCGGAAGTGGTCGGCGAGGATCGGCGCGGCGTGGGAGGTGGCCACGCCGCGGGTCAGGCGGCCGCGCTCGGGGACGAAGACGTAGCGGATCCCGTGGGTCAGGAACTCGACCAGCGCGGCGCGGTGGACGCGGTAGAGGACGCGACGGCCGGCGCGCTCGCTGAAGAGGAAGCCGACCGCGCCGGCGCGCTGGGCCGCCAGGAACACCTGGGAGCCGCTGACGCCCAGGGCGTCGGCCATTGCAGCGATGGTCCACGGCGCGGGCTCTAGGGTGGCGGCCATCGCGGCGAGGACGACGTCGAGGGGCTTGAGTTCGACCATGGGAACTTCTCGTGCGTTCTACATTCTCGAACTTAGATCGCTTCGCGAGGATGGACGCCTGGAAGGACTATACGCGTTCGCGCATCTTTCTGTTGACCTCGTCATACTATATTCTAGATTTTCGAACGCTGAGCGGCGAGCGACGGCGTCGAGCGGCGACGCGGGCCCCCGGTCTAATCCGCGGCCCCGCCGCGATCGGTCTCGGTCTCCGCCTCCGCCTCGGTCTCGGTCTCGGTCTCCGCCTCCGCCTCGGTCTCGGTCTCGGTCTCGGTCTCGGTCTCCGTCTCGGTCTCCGCCTCCGTCTCCGCCCCCGCCCCCGCTACAGCCCGAACGTCCCGCGCCGCATGAAGCGGCCGCGGCCGGCCTGCCTCGGCGCGACCCAGCGATCGTCGGCGACGATCAGCTCGCCGCGGGACAGGACGTGGGACGGGCCGCCGACGATCGTGCGGCCGGCGTAGGGCGAGTAGTCGACCCGCATGTGGAGCTGATCGTGATCGAGGGTCTTCACCCGGGTCGGATCCCACACCACCAGATCGGCGTCGGAGCCGACGGCGATCGTGCCCTTCTTCGGGTACAGCCCGAAGATCTTGGCCGGCGCGGTGGCGCTGACCTCGACCAGGCGGTTGAGCGAGAGCTGACCGTTGGCCACGCCCTCCCACAGGAGGTACAGGCGCGTCTCGATGCCGGGCAGGCCGTTGGGGATCTTCGCGAAGTCATCGCGCCCGACCGCCTTGTCCTTCACGCAGAACGGACAGTGATCGGTGGCGACGCACTGCAGATCGTAGTTGCGCAGCCCGCGCCACAGGTGATCGCGGTGATGCGCCGGTCGCAGCGGCGGCGTGCACACGAAGCCAGCACCGCCCTGCGGATCGTCGGCGGCGCCGCGCAGCGCGTCCTCGGTGAGCACGAGGTACTGCGGACAGGTCTCGGCGAAGGCCGGCTGACCGCGATCGCGCGCCTCGGCGACCCGGGCCAGCGCGCGCTGGGCCGACAGGTGGACGATGTAGATCGGCACGCCGGCCAGCTCGGCCAGCGCCAGGGCGCGCTCGGTGCCAGTGGCCTCGGCGACCTCGGGTCGGGTCAAGGCGTGATGGATCGGCGCGGTGTGGCCGGCGGCCCGCGCCCGCTCGATCAACACGTCGATCGGCAGCCCGATCTCGGCGTGCATCGTGATGAGCGCGCCCAGCTCGCCGGCGCGCAGGAGCGCGCGGAAGATCTGCTGGTCGTCGGCCAGGTACACGCCGGGGTAGGCCATGAACATCTTGAAGCTGGTCACGCCTTCGCCGACCATCGCCGCCATGCCGTCGAGGGTGGCGGCGTCGGCTTGGGTCAAGATCATGTGCAGGCCGTAGTCGATCGCGACCTTGGGCTCGGCCTTGGCGTGCCAGGTGTCGAGGCTGGCGGCCAGCGACCGCGCGCGATCCTGGATCGCGAAGTCGATGATCGTCGTGGTCCCGCCGTGGGCCGCCGCGACCGTGCCGGTGGCGAAGTCGTCGGAGGTGAACCCGCCGGGGAACGGCAGCTCGAGGTGGGTGTGGACGTCGACGCCGCCGGGCAAGACGTAGCGGCCAGCGGCGTCGATCGTGCGATCGGCGACGCCCAGGGCGGCGCGCTGGCTGGGCTCGGTCAGCGCGACCACGCGCTCGCCGTCGATCCACACGTCGGCGCGGAAGGTGTCGCTGGCGGTGACGACGGTGCCGTCGGCGATCAGGGTGCGAGCCATGAGGTGATCTATCTTTCCTCCGGGGCGCGGCGGATGGAACCAGGCCCCGCACAAACCCGATGGGAGGCCCCGCGGCACCGTTCGCCGCTCGCCCATCGCGTGGAGGTGCCGAACTCGCGAAGCAGCCGCTTGCGGTGAGCGTGATCCCGGTCGCGGGGCAACACGTCGGCCTTGCGGTCGGACCGGGGGCTGGGGTAGGTTCGATGAATCCGGGCAGGGGCGGCTTTCCCGACGGCCCGGCGACGCATCTACGACAAGCGGCAGGGTGTGCATGATGTCCCGAGGAAAGCGTGGTTCGCAGCGTGGTTTGCAGCGCGAGTCAGCGCGCGGTTCGAGGGTCCTGGGCGCCGTGGCGGTGCTCGCGGCCTGCGCGAGCTTGACCTGTAGCGACGACGGGACGGGCGGCGACCGGGTGCTGCGCGGCGTGGTCTACACGACCGAGCCGGTCGTGGGCGCTCGGGTGACGGTGCGCAGTCTTTTCAATGACTTCGTGTACTGCTCGGATGTTCAGACCAGCAGCGACGGCAGCTTCGTCTGCCCGATCCTCGCTGGCGACGACGGCAACTGGTACGTCGTCGCCGAGGGCGGGGCCGGGCTGCCGGCCGGGACGACCTTGCGCGGCGGCGTCCTCGACGTCGTGCCCCTCGAGGAGCGCACGATCACGGTCAGCCCAGTGTCGGACCTCGCGGTGGCCCTGGCCGACGCGCGGGTCGCGGCCGGCAAGGACCCCGATCGGATCGCCGCATATCACACGGCGGTCGCGCTGTTCGACGCCCACTGGGACACCGACCCCTTCGACGCTGACGTGAAGGACCTGAGCGCGCCGTCGAGCCTCGACGACGGCGCGAAGCTGACGTTGGCGATCCACGGCCTGGCCCAGCTCGCGGCCCAGGCCGCCGTCGAGCAAGGCGTCGCCGCCGGGTCGCTCACCCAGCTTCAGCTCCTCGCGCTCCTGCGCCAGGACGTGGCGGCGCCGGGCGAGGTCTTCGACGGCGAGGGCGGCGCGCTGCGCCTGGGCACCTGCGCCGACGGGCTGTTTCTGTGCGAGGTCGGCGCCGACTCGCTGCGCGGGTATCTCGGTGGCGCGATCTTGGCCTTCGCGCGGACGCCGGCCAATGGCACCGGCCTGGGGCGCGACGATCTGCTGACCTGGCTCGAGCGGCTGCGCACCAACGCCGAGCCACAGCTCTTCGGCGCCGCCGCGGTGGGGCCCTTCGATCCGCTGGCGCCGACGGTGAGCTGGGCCGCGCCGAGCGAGGGCATGACCTTCACCGCCGGCCAGTCGATCGCGATCGACGTGTCCGCCGCCGACGCCAACGGCGTGGCGAGCGTGACCGTCGAGGTGGTCGGCGCGACCGCGACGGTGACCGACACCGACCCGAGCCCCGAGCGGTTCGTGGCGATGGTGCCGGTGGCCGGGCTCCCCGAGGGGCCGCTGACGTTGACGGCGACCGCCCGCGATCTCGACGACAACCTCGCGTCGGCGAGCCGCGGCGTGGTGATCGATCAGGTGAGCGGCGGCACGATCTCGGGCACCGTGACCAAGGGCCGCGTCGCCGGCGCGACGGTGACCGCGTACCGGTATGGCAACGGCGCGCGCGGCGCCGCCGTCGGCACCGGGACCACCGACGCCATGGGCAACCTGACCAACCTGCTGGTCGCCGACGGCACCGCGGGGCCGATCCTCCTCGAGGCCACCGGCGGCAGCTACGCCGAGGACGCGCAGCCGGCGACCAGCGTCACCCTCGACGTCGCCGATCGCCTGCGCACCGTGATCCCGGCCTACACCGACGGCGCCGCGCTGGCGGCGGTGCAGCTCACGCCGCTCACCGAGCTCGCGGTCGCGTACCTCGAGTACCTGACCAGCACGAGCACCGGTGGCGCCGACCTGGCCGCGCGCTGGGCCACCGCCCACGGCGCGATCGAGGCCCACTTCGGCGTCAGTAACGTCCGCGACGTCACGCCGTCTACGCCGGCGCAGGTCGACACCCTCGCCGCTAACGATCGCTACGGCCTCGTCCTCCTGGGCATCTCGCGCGCCGCGTGGCGGGCGGCGGCGGCCGGCGGTGGCGACGCCGGCGCCTTCGGCTCGGCGGTCAACGGCTACGCGGTGACCCGGGCCTGGGCGAGGGATCTCGGCGACGGCTGCTGGGACGGGCGCGCCGGGACGACGACGCTCACCTACGGCGGCGTCACGCCGCTCACCGCCGAGGCCGCGCGCCTGCACCTGGCCCAGGCCATCGTCGACTACCTCGGCGACGGCGCGCGCAACCAGACCACCTTCACCACCGCCGCCGACGTCTTGCCGCTCCTCGACACCGTGGCGCTGGCCGCGACCTCGGCCCCCGGCGCGTGCGCCGGCGGTGCCTTGTTCGCGACGCCGGGGCGGCCCTTCGATCGCGAGCCGCCGGTCATCACCTTCGCGACGCCGGCCGAGGCCGCCTACCTGCGCGGCACCTTCGAGGTGTTCGCCAGCGCGGTCGACAACCTCGACGGGACGCCCACCGTGACCTTCGTCAGCCCCGCGCTGATCGACGACGACACCGACGGCCACGAGGTCCACGACGACGTGGTGTCGACCGCGCTGCCCGACGGGCCCTTCGCGATGGAGGTCCGCGCCGTCGACGACAGCGGCAACGCCGCGACGGCGACGCGCACGGTCACGATCGACAACACCGCCCCGAGCGTCACGATCACCGGCCCGGCCACCGACGGCGGCTTCTACGCCGGCGTGGTCTCGCTCGGCTGGACCGTCACCGAGGCCAACCCGCAGGGCGTCACGGCTACCCTCGACGGCGCTCCGGTCTCGCCCGGCTCCCAGGTCGCGAACGCCGGCGCCCACACGCTGGTCGTCACCGCCACCGATCGCACCGGCGCGACCGCCACCGCGACGCGCGCGTTCTTCATCGACAACACGCCGCCGGTCATCACCACCGTCGTCGCGCCGACCGGCGCCGTCGTCCGCCCGCCGATCACGATCACCGCCACCGCCACCGACAACCTGATGGCCCAGGGTTCCCTCGGCAGCGCCCTCGCGGTCACCGGCACCCCGCCGCCGCCCGCCGGCACCCCGGGCGCCCCCGCCGACGGCAGCCGCACCCTCGCGCTCACCTACGCCACCGCCGCCGACGGCCCCCTCGCCGCGACCTTCACGATCGCCGATCGCGCGGGCAACGCCGCCACCCCGCGCACCGTCAACCTCACCGTCGACCAGACCAACCCGATCCTGACCTGGTCGACCGCCAGCCTCACGCTCGTCGGCGGCACCTACTGGACCAGCGCCGCCACCGTCACCCTCACCGGCACCGCGACCGACTCGAACCTGGCCGGCGTGAGCGCGAGCTGGCCCGGGGGCTCGGCGACCGCGACCCTGGCGGGCGCGAGCTGGACGATCGCCGGGGTTCCGGCGCCCAGCGCGGGCCATGCGGTCGCCGTGCGCGCCACCGATCTCGCCGGCAACTTCATCGAGCAGATCCGGACCGTGCGGTCCGATGTCACGCCGCCGGTCGTCGACTTCACCACGACCACGGTGCGCGACGAGAGCGCCGACACCGTGACGTTCTCGACAGGAACCAGCGTGGCCTACAGCGGTCCGACCCGCGATCCCAACCACAACCACGTCGGCCCGGCCGTCACCCTCGGCGCCGCCGATAGCTGCGCGACCGCGCCGGTCGTGAAGAAGTACGCCTACCTCCTCGACGAGGTGCGGCCCCATGTCGCCGAGTCCAACGGCGACGGCCCCGGCGGCTCGAACCCGCTGCGCATCGCCGTCGCGCCCACCGACGACGGGGTCGGCCTCACCACCGTGCAGTACCGCGTCGTCAACGGCGTCACCGGCACGCCGCTCCTCGACTGGACCACCCTGGCCTCGCCCACCGCCCAGCTCGTGCCGCTCTACCGCGCCGGCGTCACCGCGCCCTCGATCCCCGCGCTGGGCACCACCACCGGCCTCGTGCGCTTCGAGGCCCGCGCCGTCGACGCCCTCGGTCGCACCGGCCCCGTCTCGTCGCGGTGCTGGAACCAGACCCTCTACGCCGCGCCCATCGAGATGGGCGAGCCCGCCGCCGTCGCCGCCACCAACGGCCCCACCGGCTCCGGCAAGTGGGGCCTCGGCCTCCTCAACCTCGCCGACGCCACCTCGCCGATCGATCCGGTGTCCATGATGCTCAACGCGGTGCCGTCGGGTACTCCCGCAGGTGCCGGTCTGTTCGAGTTCTCGGTGTGGAACCCGACCAACGAGACCGTGTACCTTTCGGTCGACGTCGACGCCCCGGCCGCCGCGCGGTTCGACAAGACCTACTTCACCAACAAGTGGGTCTACCGCCAGACCACCGTGAACACCAACTGCACCCTCGCCGGCTCCTGCGCCTTCGATCCCGACGTCGGCGTCATCATCTGCGAGATCGACAACAGCCTCCCGGGATGCGCCACGGTGAGTACGCCGACGGGCTCCGACAACGCGCTCAAGACCCAGACCAACACCGCGATCCCGACCGACGACTTCGCGATCCGCATCTGGCGCCAGGACCCGGTCACCGGCACCTTCACCGAGCTGTCCCAGTGCCCCGGCTGCTCGGTCACGCCAGCGATCGGTGGGCAGAAGCGCCTGACCGTCGCGCTGCCGCCCCGTGGGGCTGGCGACGTCCCGCCGGTTCGCTACTGGATCATGCCGGTCCTGCGTCCCAACGACAACATGAGCCCGTCACCGGGCAGCACGTCAGGTGAGCCCCTCGTCTCCGGCCAGTACCTCACCGGCAACATCATCTCCACCCGCGCCGGCTGCACCCACTTCGATCAGCGCGGCTCCGCGGGCGTCTTCTGCGATACCCGCCGCGAGTACTGGCACATGAACTACCTGAAGTCGATCACGGTGCGGGACGTTGGTTCCAGAACGGCGACCGTCTTCAGTGCACCTACAGCCGGCGGCGCGCCGATCGTGCCCGCCCACATGACAGCCCCGGCCCATACACGGCAGTTCAGTACCGTGGGGTCAGTGTGGGCGACCTCTGATCTCGAGACTCTGCCCACCCCGTAGTGCCAAATCGGAGAAGACGATGAGCAACAAGTCGACTTGGCTTATTGGAGCCGCATCCGGAGCCGTTCTGAGCCTCACCCTCGTCCTGGCCTGCAGCGATGACTCACCGGGTGATGCCGATGCCGCGGTCTGCGACTGTCCGGCCGCCGAGCCGCCCCTGGCCGGTCGAATCGTATCGTTCACAGCGAGCAATGCGATCGCGGCCGGCTCGGTCGGCGTCGCGTCGGCCGCGTGCCCCGTTGGCGGCACCGTTCTGGGTGGAGCGTGTGATGTGATGACGGATGACCCGAACATCCAGGTGCAAGAGACTCAGTATCTGCGTGGCTCACAGGACGGCTACCTATGTCGGTGGTCGGCGCTGAACGCTACCGTCAACAACACGGGGACCGTCGAGGTGACCTGCCTCGTCCCCGCTCAATGAGTGGTCGTCTGACGCGAACTGTGCCCCGATGACGCTGATGACGAGCACCAACATTTCGAAGCTTGCGATCGCAGCCTGTGGACTCTTGGCGGGCGTGGTTCTCGTCGTGTCGTGCGGCGACGACTCCCCTGGTGATGCCGACGCGGCCTCCTGCGATTGCCCGGCTGCAGAGCCACCGCTGAACGGGCGCATCGTCGCTGTCCGCGCATCGAACCCGATCCAGCCCGGTACCGGGGGTGGCCAAGTCGCGTCGTGTCCACAAGGAGCAACCATCCTCGGTGGGGCCTGCGAGGTGATGATCTCGGATCGGTCGATCCAAGTTGCCAGCAGCCGCATCGACCGAACGGCCAGCCACGGCTACGTCTGCGACGTGGTCCGCGCGAGACGCGACGGTCGCCAACACCGGCACAGCCGAAGCGATCTGCCTCGTCCCGGCGCAGTGAGGCGAGTGGGGCGCGCCCGGGCGCTCATAGATAGGTGAAGTGGCCGGCGGAGGTCGGGAGGAACGCCTCGTCGTCGCGGGGTGTTGCGGGTACGGACGAGGAATCGCCAGCGATCACCGCGACTTGGCAACTCGTGGGGGAAAGGCACGCGGCCGGGCGCCGCAAGGCCGGCGAAGTGGGAAGATCGCCAGCACCTTGTCACGGCCCCTCCGGTGCCCGGTGGAAGAACGCATGAACATGACCAAGCGCGACGTAGGATCGAAGTCCAGCCGGCCGCTCGTCTGCATGAGACGCCCCGGCCTGGCAGGTATGGGTCTGGTTGGCCTTGGCCTGGCGCTCAGCGCGGCAGGCTGTCGCGATCAGCCCGCGCCGTCGGCGGCACCTCCACCCACGCCGGCCGATGCGGCGGCATTGCCGCCGGACGGCTACGTCCCGCCGCCCCCGCCGCCAGACGCGCCACCGCCCCTCGGCCTGGGCCCGTACGCCAACCTCCACGCCGACTTCGTGGCGCGCTGTCCGATCACGCTACCCGAAAACACCGAGCCGGGCAGCCTTCAGTTCCAGGAGCGCATCGGCTTTGGTCCAACGGGTCGGGGTTGCAACGTCCGCAAGCGCGGCTACTTCGCGTTCTTCAGCGTAGGCTACACCGCAGGAGACGACGCGCACTACGCGATGGACAAGCTCGGGAAGGAAGAGGGCTATCGGCGGGTCGTGGGCAACGTCGACGAGATCCACCTCGCGTACCAGAAGCCCCCACCGCTGAACCTGGCGATCTGCCAGTCGATCCCCGAGGAGCTCGCGCAGATCTATCAGCACACGGCGGGCATCTCCGATGAGGCCACCGCGCGCCTGGCGGCGACGCTGCGCCAGGTAGACAAGATCGAGCCGCCGGAGGCCTACGCGCGGATCCGAATCGAAGATCGCGTCTTGTACGCCTCGATCGATCTCGGGCCCCGAGATCCGAAGGACACGTCCTGTGACGGGATCATCGAGGCTGGCCTGACCCTCGGCTACGACCCGGTGGTCGTCGACGTCCCGCTAGCGCCAGCGACCGCCCCTACGACCGGCCGCTGACGCGCGGAAGCGGGCGGGCGTAGCGGTCAGCGACACGCGGTCGCCGGCCGAAACGTTCCCGTGTGATGTCAGGCGCTTGCGAAGTTCACGACGGGAATCGCACGGCGGGACGCAACCGCGGCCGAGGGCGCCCGATATCCGCGGGCATGAAACCCGGTCGCTCCTGTGTGCCTGGCCCACCCACGGGCCCGGCTCTGCGGCGCAGACGGGCTCCATCCACCGTCGATGCCCGGCTCGCGGCGTCGACCCTCAACGACAAGGGAAACTGACCATGGGCGGCCACCGAGACCACAGCCCCGGAGCGACGAACAACCCGACCGCGAACCACGGCAACGACAGTGACGAAGCCGAACCGGCCGGGCTGATGTCGGCCCTTCCCGGCGGGGACCAGTTCACCGAGGAGATGCAGGTGTACGCGGTCGCCAAGAAGCTCGAGGACACCGTCCGGCTCCACGAGATCCCCGGACTGCCGCTCACGGGCGCCCTGCCGGTCGACACCGTGATCGCGCTGATCGAGCGGCTGACCGTGATCCTCCGCTCCGATCGCGGGACGCTGTCGAACCACACGGCGTACCAGGTCGAGATGGCGGTCTTCGCGGCGGCGCGGGCCGGTCGGGACGCTGACGATGGAGACGCTGCCGTGTTGAATGCCCTGGGCGCCAACCTCGCCCACGCCGCGACCACGCGAGGGGTCGCGCTGGCATCAGACCTGCCCGACAGCAACATGATCACAACGAGTGGCGATGATCAGGCGCGCATGGACACGGCCGCCCTCGCGATCGAGCGCGAGACACGGAACCTGCTGGCAGATCTCAGCGCACTTGACGATCCCAGCGAGATGGAGGAACGCATCGCGCACGCCGTGCCGCGCCTTCGCGCGCTGATGCGGACGCGTACACGTCGGCCGTCGTCGAAAGACATCTCGCGTCACCTCGATTCTCGACGGTCACTCTTCCACGACCTCCACACGTTCGGCCGCGACCACCACCTCGACCTGGCGGCGAGCCACCTCGACGAGCTATTCGACGCCGAGGACCACTTTCTGACCACACATTCGCTCAGCGCCGCCAACCACAAGGCGAAGTACTACGGCGACCGTACCGCCGCCCAGCTCGACGACGACCCGACCAACGACGACGACGACTCGCAGATGACCGGCGGCGCGCTGATCGAGCAGATCGTCGCGCACTACCAGGGCCGCGCGATGCAACAGCACCTCGCGCTCACCAGCGTCGCGGAGATGCTGAAGGAGCCGCCGCCCCCCCGCGATGTCTCGGCCTTCGAGCGGGTCCTGAGCGACGTAGCGAAGCTCGGCATGAGCGCCATCGCGAACCATCTGTCCTCGATCTTCTCGTCCGCGGTGCGCGCGATCGCGGCTCGGCCGGTCGCGACGGCCGCCGCCGCCGGCGCGATGGCCACCGACGCCGGCAGCGCGCTGTCCGACGGGGCCGACGCGATGGTGAGCCAGCTCCCCCGACCCGTCGCCCGTGGTGTCCGCGCCACGGGGCGCGCTGTGGGACGCGGCGCCAAGCGGGCCGGTCGCGCCGCGACCAAGGGCGTGCGTGCGGTGGGCGCGCAGTTCGACGTCGCGCCCGAGGTCGTTCAGCAGCTCACCGCGGTGGGGCAGCAGATCTTGTCCTACACCCACAGCAAGGACGACGAGATCAAGCTGTTCGCGCCGGCCACCAAGGCCGTCGTTGGCGCGGTCGGCGCGGCGCGGCCGAGCGCAGTCCAGGGCACGATCGTGCCGACGTTCGTCAGCGCCATGGCCGAGCGCATCGCCGCCTACGCGGACAGCATCACTAGCGGCCTGCCGGTGCTGCGCGATCAGCTCCAGCTCCTGCCACCGGCCGCCCTCCAGGCGTTCCTCGAGCAGATCGCCGCCGCCCAGCCTGGGGTCCAGGCCGCGCTGCGCGTCGACCTCGCGCAGCGCTGGACCACCGCCATCGCCGCGGCGCACCACGGCCTCGAGGACGACGGCACCGTCGCGTCGCCGGCCGGCGTCGAGTTCGGCGACGTGAAGCATCGCCCCGGCGTCGTCACCCTCAAGCTCCACGTCGCGGTCGGGCGCGGCCCCTTCGGCAGCCAGATGCCCCGCCCTATCGTCACCGAGCCGCCGCGGATCACCGGCCTGGGCGGCTCGCTCCTGGCCGAGCTGCGGCGCGCGAAGATCCCGCTGCTCGACGCCGAGGTCCACCGCGAGATCGAGATCACCTTCACCGACCGCGAGTCGGGCGCTACGCTCCGCGCCGGTCTCGTGCAGCTGAGCCCCGACGGCGCCATCGACTTCGGCCACAACACGGATCTCTTCGATCTCGCGAGCCTGGGTCGCGGCGAGGTCCCCGACAGCGACCACGAGAACCTCGTCCACACCGTGGCCGACGGCCTCGGCCAGACCAACCCCGCCGACGCCACCCGCGCCGTCCGTGAGCTCCTCGCCGCCACCGGCCTCCACACCGGCGTCCTCACCCACGACGAGAACGGCCAGTGACCCGCGGTCCCGCCGTCGTCCGCCCGCCGATCACGATCACCGCCACCGCCACCGACAACCTGATGGCCCAGGGCTCCCTCGGCAGCGCCCTCGCCGTCACCGGCACCCCGCCGCCGCCCGCCGGCATCCCGGGCGCCCCCGCCGACGGCAGCCGCACCCTCGCGCTCACCTACGCCACCGCCGCCGACGGTCCCCTCGCCGCGACCTTCACGATCGCCGATCGCGCGGGCAACGCCGCCACCCCGCGCACCGTCACCCTCACCGTCGACCAGACCAACCCGACCCTGACCTGGTCGACCGCCGGCCTCACGCTCGTCGGCGGTACCTACTGGACCAGCGCCGCCACCGTCACCCTCACCGGCACCGCGACCGACACCAACCTGGCCGGCGTGAGCGCGAGCTGGCCCGGGGGCTCGGCGACCGCGACCCTGGCGGGCGCGAGCTGGACGATCGCCGGGGTTCCGGCGCCCACCGCGGGCCACGCGGTCGCCGTGCGCGCCACCGATCTGGCCGGCAACTTCGTCGAAGCGACCCGGACCGTGCGGTCCGATGTCACGCCGCCAGTCGTCGACTTCACGACGACCACGGTGCGCGACGAGAGCGCCGACACCGTGACGTTCTCGACGGGAACCAGCGCGGCCTACGGCGGTCCGACCCGCGATCCCAACCACAACCACGTCGGCCCGGCCGTCACCCTCGGCGCCGCCGATAGCTGCTCGACCGCGCCGGTCGTGAAGAAGTACGCCTACCTCCTCGACGAGGTGCGGCCCCATGTCGCCGAGTCCAACGGCGACGGCCCCGGCGGCTCGAACCCGCTGCGCATCGCCGTCGCGCCCACCGACGACGGGGTCGGCCTCACCACCGTGCAGTACCGCGTCGTCAACGGCGTCACCGGCACGCCGCTCCTCGACTGGACCACCCTGGCCTCGCCCACCGCCCAGCTCGTGCCGCTCTACCGCGCCAGCGTCACCGCGCCCTCGATCCCCGCGCTGGGCACCACCACCGGCCTCGTGCGCTTCGAGGCCCGCGCCGTCGACGCCCTCGGCCGCACCGGCCCCGTCTCGTCGCGGTGCTGGAACCAGACCCTCTACGCCGCGCCCATCGAGATGGGCGAGCCCGCCGCCGTCGCCGCCACCAACGGCCCCGCCGGCTCCGGCAAGTGGGGCCTCGGCCTCCTCAACCTCGCCGACGCCACCTCGCCGATCGATCCGGTGTCGATGATGCTCAATGACGTCGCCGGCCCGGCTGGCGCCGGCCTCTACGAGTTCTCGGTCTGGAACCCCACGAACGAGACCGTGTACCTTTCGGTCGACGTCGACGCCCCGCCGTCGACCGGGACGGCCGCAGCCAAGTGGTCGAACTCCTACTACGCGGGCAAGTGGGTCTACCGCCAGACCACCGTGAACACCAACTGCACCCTCGCCGGGTCGTGTGCCTTCGATCCCGACGTCGGCGTTATCATCTGCGAGATCGACTACAGCCGCCCGGGCTGTGAGCAGATCGGGCCCCTCGGTCCTTCGAACAACGGTTTGCAGTCGCGTGGCCCCGTCGACCTTGCTGCCAGCTTCTTCGACGTGCGGATCTGGCGGCAGGATCCTGTGACCGGCACACTCACCGAGTTGACCCAATGCGCCGGTTGCTCCACGACCCCGTCGAGCGGTGTGCGCCGCGTCAGCGTCGCCTTGCCCCCGCGCGGCTCCGGAGACGTCCCGCCAGTGCGCTACTGGATCATGCCGGTCCTCCGGCCGAACTCCGCCATGGCCCCGGCCGCCGGTGTGGCAGGCGAGCACCAGGTCGCCGGTCAGTACCTGACGGGCAACGTCATGGAGAGCCGCACCGGCTGCACCCACTTCGATCAGCGCGGCGCAACCGGCGTCTTCTGCGACACCCGCCGCGAGTACTGGAAGATGAACTACCTGAAGTCGATCTCGGTGACCAACGTGGGCCTACGTACCGCGACAGTCTTTACGGCTCCCACTTCCACCGGTGTTCCGCTCCCACCGGAGAACCTCGACTCCGCAAACGCCAGAAGCATATTCGTACCCGCTCCTGCCTTGACGACGAGCGATCCCGAAGCGCTTCCCACCCCGTAGGAATAGAGAGAACCATGACTAGCACCAACATTTCGAAGCTTGCGATCGCAGCCTGTGGACTCTTGGCGGGCGTGGTTCTCGTCGTGTCGTGCAGCGACGACTCACCTGGTGATGCCGACGCGGCCGCCTGCGATTGCCCGGCTGCGGAGCCACCGCTGAACGGGCGCATCGTTGCTGTCCGTGCATCGAACCCGATCCAGCCCGGTACCGGGGGCGGTCAAGGTGCGTCCTGTCCGGCGGGTGCCATCGTTCTTGGCGGTGCCTGCGAGGTCATGACCCCTGACCGCGCTATTCAAGTGTCCAGCAGCCGCGTGGACCGCTCGGCCAACCACGCGTATGTCTGCGAGTGGTCCGCGCGAGACGCGACGGTCGCCAACACCGGCACAGCCGAAGCGATCTGCCTCGTCCCGGCGCAGTAAGACGGCGGGCTGGCGTGAATCGGTGACCGGGTGATGGCGCTAGGACACGCTAGGACCCGGTCGACGTCCCGGCGGCCCGCTAGTGGGTCATGAGGGTCATGACTGTCCTCCGTCCTAGCCAATCGGAGAAGACGATGAGCAACAAGTCGACTTGGCTTATTGGAGCCGCATCCGGAGCCGTTCTGAGCCTCACCCTCATTCTTGCATGCAGCGACGACTCACCGGGTGATGCCGATGCCGCGGTCTGCGACTGTCCGGCCGCCGAGCCGCCGATCGCCGGTCGAATCATGGTCGTGCAGGCGTCAAACCCGATTCAGGTCGGCACCGGTGGCCAACAGACGGTTTTCTGCCCGGCTGGTGCGGTTGTCCTCGGCGGGGCGTGCGACGTCACGACCGACGATCCCGAGGTCCAGGTGCAGAAGTCGGCGTTCGTGCGCAATGCACAGCAGGGCTACCGGTGTCGGTGGTCAGCGGTCAACGCAACGATGGCGAACACCGGCACGGCCGAAGCGATCTGCCTCGTCCCTGCGCAGTGATCCGGAGAGGGCGCCCGGGCCCACATATATAGGTGCAAAGGCCGGCGAGGTCGGCCGGAAGGCCCCGTCGTTACGGGGCGTTGTGGGTCGGCGGGAGAGAAAAAGCAGCAATAACAACGGCTTCGATGGCTGTGGCGAGAAATCGGTCGCGGGCACGCAACCAGCGAGGGGTGGGCCCGATACCTCGCCCATGACACCCGGTGACCCACGTGCGTGGCCTCGGTCAGGAGCCGAGATGATCAGGAATCCGGCAGGGGCCGGGGAAGGTCGGACCGGCCGCCTTCGTAGAACGAGACGATCGAGCGCACGCGCTCGCCGGCGTTGGGGTCGGCGGGAGGCGGAGCGCCCTGAAGGTGGCACGCGATGAGCGACTTCGACGATGACGATCGCAGCGTAGCGGGACCGCGGGCCTCGGGGGCTGCGCCGCGCGATCCAGCGTCGGGATCGGCGACCGGCGCGGGCAAGCGGACGCGGACGCAGGCCCTGGCACGGCGGCCACGGGCGGCGGCGACGGGTGACGCGTCGGCCGGCGAGGCGGATGGCCACGCTACCGCAACGGCCGCGCCCGATGGCGCGGCCTCGCCCGACGACGCGGCCGCGGTCGACAAGAACCTGGCCGGGTTCTTCGACTTCATCACGGGCGACGGCGACACGTTCCTGGCGAGCGCTCGCGCGGCGGCGAAGGACGTTGACCCGGAGGCCGTGCGAGCGGCGGCCGAGCGCGTGCGCGCGCGCGCCGAGGCGGTGCGACTGGCGCTGGCGCTCCACCAGCACACCTCGGGCCCAGTCGCGGCGCTGCACGAGGCGCTCGGGGACCTCGACGATCTCCTCCACCGCCACGGCGCTCGACCGGCGAAGGCCGACGCCGCGGCGATCGAGCGCGCCCTCGACGCGACGACCGACGTGGCCCACACGTTCGCGCGCGACGCCCGGCCGCACAACCGGATCGAGGTCGCGCTGCTCAAGCAGGTGGCCGCGGTGCGCCGAAACCTCGGGGAGGGCCAGGTCGCCGCGGCAGAGGTGCCGCCCCGCGACGTGCTCCAGGCCGCCGAGGACAGCCTGTCGCAGCTCTCGGGCGTTCGTCGGCTCGTCGATCAAGTCCAGCCCCAGGCCCCGGACGTGCTCGGTGCCGACGTCGACCGCGCGATCGGCACCACCGCGGGCTGGGTCGCGCGGCTGCGCGACGACCGGGGCGGCGCCGCTGCGCGCGAGCTGGCGCGCGCGGTCCGCGATCAGGCCGAGGTCGTGACCGTGGCGGCCGCCGAGCTGCGCGAGGTGATCGCGCAGCCGATGAGCGCGACCTGGGCCGACACCGTGAACGCCTACGTCCAGGCCCTCGGCCAGTCGACCCAGCGGCCGGCCAAGGCCCAGGCCGCCCTCGAGCGCGCGCGTCGCCTGCGGCGTCGCCTGCCGATCGACCGGATCGAGACGGCGCTGGGCGAGGGCAACGCCCGGACGGGCGCGCTCTTGGAGGTCGACGAGGACGCCGGCGAGCAAGCGCTCTACGCCCAGCGTGCGCTGTCCGGTCGCAAGCGCGCCTTCGAGGCGCAGCTCGATCGCGGGGAGCGGGTCGACGCCGGTGCCCTCGAGGAGCTGGAGCTCGATGCGCGCGAGCGCGAGTTTCTGAACTGGGTGAAGACCCTCGACGCCCAGGTGCGGCAGACCCGTCAGGCGGTGAACCAGCTCACCGACGTTAAGCCGTGGTCGCTCAAGCCGACGCCGCTCCTGTTGTGGCAGCGGCACATCCTCGCCGGACTGGCGGGCAAGCTCGATCGGCTGCGCGAGGTGACCACCGAGATCCGCCTGAGCTACGACGCCTGGGCGCAGAACCACGCGACCGACCTGACCCCGGCTGCGCACCGCGCCCGGCGCCGCGACGCGATCGACGGCATGAGCCAGCGGTTTCAAGACGCCGTGCGCAGCGAGAACTTCAAGGAGGTCTTCGAGGACGCCCGCGATCGCCTCGAGGACGCCGCCATGGTCGAGCTCCTGGCGGTGCTGGTCGAGACCATCGCGATGACGCTGGTGGGCAACGTCGCCGGCGCGGCGGCCCGCGGCGCGGTGCAAGGTGCGATGGTGGGGCGGGCCGTGCGCGTGGCTCAGTCCAGCGCCCAGGCCGCGCGCGCTACCGGCGTCGGCGAGGCCGCGGTCGCCGCCGAGCGCGCCGCGACGCTCCTGCGCGCCGGCCAGACCGCGCAGCGGGTCGGGGCGGTGGCCGGTCTCGCGACCGAGAGCGTGGTCGCGGCCCTGGGGCAGAAGTACCTGCAGGGCGATCAGACCTCGCTCACGTCGCTCATCTTCGTGAACCTCGGCACGAACGTCGCGATCGCGAAGATCCTCGGCAAGCTGGCTCGCGCCGAGGCCGCTCGCGCCGCCGCCGCGACCCGCGGCGCCCGCGTCCTGCAGAAGGCCAAGCACGTGGCCCGGGCCGGGTTCGAGCTGGGCCGCGAGGCGGTGCTGGCGGGGGCGACCGACTACGCGCTCAGCAAGCTGGTCGGGCGCGATGTGGCGTCGGTGTCCGAGATGGAGCTGAGCGAGCTCCTGGTGCAAGGCGCGTCGATGTACCTGGGCAAGCGCCTTTCCTTGCACCTCGAGAGCCTTCGCACCCGGCTCGACGCGGTCGAGGTGCGTGCGGTCGAGGAGGTGGCGCTCCTCGACGACCGCGCCGATGGCCTGGCGATTCGCGCGCGGAGCTTGGCCGAATCCGGCGATCCCGAGGCTGCCGGCGATCTGCTCGACGAGTACGCCGCGGTGCTCGACGCCGAAGCGCGGATCCTCGACCGCGCGTTGACCGACGCCGTCGACCGCGGCGACGCCGGCGCGCGCAAGCAGCTCGTCGGCATGATCCGCGCCAACAACAGGGCGACCGACGCCCTCGAGCGGATGGCCGACGGCGCTGCGGCGGAGGCCAGCGACGTGGGCGGGCGCGGGGGCGGACGGGGCGGGGCCGGGCACGGCGACGACGGAGCGGCCGGTGGTGGGCGCGCCGAGCGCGCGATCCTGCGCGAGGTGGCCGAGGTCGGCCAGCGGACGACCGTGCTGGTCGCCGGGGCTCGGCACGAGGGCGGCAGCGCCTTCACGGTGCGCGGGAAGGACGGGCCGGTGCCGGTCGAGGTGGTGGTGGGGGATGGAACGATGGACCGAGCACTGACGAAGGAGGACGGCGGCCAGCACGTCATCGTTCTGCCTGGGGGGCTTCGGTCAACGGATGTCGAGATCGCCCTGGCGGGCCAGCTCGCCAAGGTGGCCCACATCGAGCTGCGGCGCGCCACCGGCCGCGCCGAGGCGACCACCGACGCCCTGGGCCCCGAGGGCAAGGGTATCGAGTTCAGCCCGGCCGACTACGCCCTGGTCGCCGAGCTGCGCACCCTCCAGCGCCAGCGCACCGACGCCGAGGCGCAAGGCGAGGCTGGCCGAGAGCGGCTCGCCCCCATCGAGCACAAGATCGCCGACGTCGAGCGCCGCATGGGGCTCGATCAGACCGAGGTCGGCCAAGCGCGTCGACGGTTGGTGGCGGCGCAGCTCGAGGTCGAGACCGATGCGCTGCGGCGCGACAGCGAGCGCCGTCGCCTCGATGGCGACCGTGGCCACGCCGGGGTCGAGGTTCACACCCACTGGATGGGCATCGTCGATGTCGAGGTGTTCCGGGCCAAGGCGGCGATCGCCGCGAACGGCAAGGACGACGGCTCGTGGCTGCCGTTGCTGGAGCGAATCGCGTCGTACCGCTCGATGCGCCATGGTGAAGCCCCCGACGGTCAGGTCAGCACGCGTTCGGCGGCCGGCGATGCGATCGCGATCGCCGGAGACGCACTCGATCAGGTCCGCCGAATGCGAGAGAGCCAGGACGACAGCCAGAGCGATACGGTGACGGCGCGGGCGATCGAGACGATCGCCGAGAACGCGGCGCGCCAGGCGCTGGTCGCGTCGCCCGACACCGATTTCAATAGCGCCTACGAGATCCGCGACGAGCTGGTGAAGGAGACCTTCGCCGGCCAGCGCACCCGACGCCCCGACGGGGAGCAGGACAAGGCCGACGCCGCGCGCCACGCCAACGCCGGCTACGACCTGTACACGCGGGAGGCGCTCCTGGCCCTGGCCGGCGACGGCGTCGGCTACACCGAGCCGTCCAATAGCGGCAAGAAGATGGGGGAGCGGTTCCAGCGCGATCGCGTCGAGCGGGCGATGGACGAGCTGATCGCCCTTGGCAAGCTGGCCCCCGGCCAGGTCGACGTGCGGTTCCTCGCGATGGTCACGACCAACCACTTCGGCGACCGCCCGGCGGAGCTGCCGAGCGTCGCGATCCGGCCGGGGACGGAGGAGTCCTGGAAGGCCCAGTACGACCAGGTGGTGCTGCAGCTCCGCGAGGGCCACGTCGCTGGCGTCGACATCGCCGGCCAGGAGCTGTTCCGCTTCGAGCCCAAGGTCGCGGCGCCGCGCATCCGCGCGCTCTACGCGGAGCTGGTCGCGGCCGCGACCGCGCGCGGGCAGCGCCTGGTGCTGCGGCCCCACGTCGGCGAAGGCGCGGTCGACACGCTCGACGGCAAGCCCTACCGCCGCGACGGCGACCGCGCGGTCGCCGACGACGGCCGGCCAAGCCACTACGAGCGCGCCCAGCACAACCTCGAGGTCATGCTCGACGTGGTCGACCAGCTCCGCGTCGATCCGATCTTCGACGGCACCAAGGTCGAGCTGCGGTTCGGCCACGCCACCCACGCCACCGCCGATCAGGCGGCGCGCATGCAGGAGCTGGGCGTCACCGCCGAGGTCAACCTGGGCAGCAACGTCGCGACCGGCTCCCTCGACCAGGCCCCGGGCGCCGATGGCAGGCCAACCGCCGTCGAGCAGCTCCAGGACCACGCGCTGCCGAGCTTCTTCTACTACGGCACGCGCGTGATCCTGTCGACCGACGCCCACTCGGTCATGTCGACCGACCTGCGGGCCGAGTACGTCCGCGCCCAGCGCGTCATCGACGAGGTGCTGTCGGGCGCGCGGCGCATCCGGGTCAAGGCCGCCGACGCCGGCAACCGCGGCGCCGAGGTCCCGGGCCAGGCCGGCGAGCGCGCGCTGGCGATCCACGAGCTGACCGCCGAGGAGCGCGGCCGGTTCCTCCACGCCTACGAGCAGCTCTACGCCGACGCCGAGGGCTACTACCAGCGCCGCCCCGGCGCGACGCCGTTGGGCCGCGACAACCCCCGGACGGAGGCCTCGCCCAAGGGAGGTCGCCACGCCATCGATCTGGCCGTCGAGCACGGCCTCGCGGCCCGCCACGGCGAGCGCGTGTTCGAGGGCGACGAGGCCCAGGTCCAGGCCGCCGCGGCCGCCTACCGCCGCCAGGGCTACCTCGTGTGGATGCAGTTCGAGAGCGACGGGCGCCTCATCGCGACCGTCCGCTCGGGCGGCGGCGACGTCGAGCTCGAGCTGCGGTACATTCCCGACACCGAGGGTTTTCGCGCCATGCCGCTCGATCCGTACCCGCCCCGCGATCAGGAGCGCAACGACGTGCGCGCCGCGTACAAGGCGAAGCTCGCCGAGCTTGGGTCCCTCGATGCGCAGTGGTTGGCCGAGGGGCTGTCGCTCGAGGAGCGCGCGCGCCGCGCCCATGCGTACCGCCGCCGCGCCCGCTTCTGGGCCCGCGACCAGGCCGTCGACGCCGGCGACGCCGCGGTCCTCGAGGTCCGGGACCTCGCGGTTCACGGCAACCCGGAGGGTCCGTCCTTCGAGGAGCTCATCAACCGCGGCCTACGGAAGGGCAAGTCCCTCGACGAGGTCTACCTCGGCATCATCGGCTCAGCTCAGCGTTCGAACGCTGAAGTGGATGCCAAGTACGCTCCTGGGGAGGCGAAGACGCCATGATCGAACTTGAGTTGTCCGAGGCACCGCGCTCCAACCATGAGGCGGCATTCTTGCTTTCGCTGCGCGCCTGCCCGCAGTGCGGCGAGCTGTCCGATGTCGACGCGATCCGTTCGGCTCGCCTGGTGGGCGAACCATCGGAGCCTGAGCGGGATCTGGTGACGGCCGCCTGTAGCGCCTGCGGGCACGAGCGACGGGTGACGTTCCCCGATGGCGATCGTGTCGGCTGGTTGGCTGATCCTGCCATCCTCGGCCGAGAAGGGCCCTCCCGGCTGATCTCCCCACCACAGTTCCTGGCGGAGCTTCACCGGCTTGCGGCGTTGGTGCCGGCCACGCCCACCCACGTCACGCATGACGAGTACCTGCGGGATCGGCGGCGCGTCTACCGCATGACCTTGTGCGCGAACGAGCTGCTTCGATTCCTCCACGACGGCGCCGACGCGATCGCCGAGGAGCACTTTCGGACCGCTACCGCGCGCGCCGCTCGCGATGCCGCACCTGATGACTATCGCCGCCCACAGCTCGAGGCCCTCCACGCCGCCGTTCATCAGCAGCTCGACGCCTACAGGGCCGAGGGCCCGCGCTTCAAGGCCATGAAGGCCGCCTGGGACGCCGCCAACCCGCCGCCGCGCCCGCCGGCCTTCTCGAAGGAGTCCCTCGACGCCCACCGGACCTGGGCGCGCTCGCCGGCCGACGGCCCACCGGCCGGACAGCAGCTCGTGGCCGAGGACGTCGCCCAGCCGAGCGCCCGCCTGGGGGCCCAGGACCTGAGCGGCAGCGTCGTCACCCGCGCCGACCTGACCGGCGCCGACCTGTCGTCGGCCGACGTCCACGCCGTCCGCTGGACCGACGTCGATCTGTCCCGGGCCCGCCTCGGCAGCGCGCTGCTCCACAGCTCGAAGTGGGTCCGCTGCCGCTTCGTCGAGGCCGGCCTGGCCCTGGCCTCGGTCGGCGACTCGATCCTCGAGGACTGTGACTTCTCCCGCGCCGCGCTCCCGCGCTCGACCTGGTTCCGCGCCGACCTGGCCCGCTGCCGCTTCGACGGCGCCCAGATCGCCGACGCTCGCTTCGATCACGCCGTGATCGTCGACTCGTCGTTCCGCGGCGCGTCCTTCGCCACCGTCTTCGATCCGATCCACGGCGGCGCCGCCCGCGCGTGGTTCATCCGCTGCGACCTCCGCGACATCGACTGGACCGGCCGCTGGTTCTACGACACCGTCTTCGTCGACTGCCTGTTCGCCGGCGCCCACGGGACCGCCCACGGCTTCCAGAACATCCACCTCCTCCGCTGCGCCCTCGTCCCTGGCGGCCCCGCCCTCACCGTGCCCGAACTCGCCACGATGCTCCACGTCCCCGCCGAGCGCTTCATCGACGCCCCCGACAAGAAGCCGCGCGCCAACGAGCGCTCCTACGTGCGCACGTCGATCGAAAACGGGAAGAAGTGGCGGGTGCATACCGAGGAGCACTCCCCCCTCCTCCTCGCCGAGCGCGCCCGCGACCCCAAGGCCCCCTTCCCCGTCCCCTGGCACATCTCGTGAGCCGCCCGAGGGGCGCTGAATGCAACGGCGCGAACCCGAATCTCGGTCGCGTCATCGCCATGGCGAGGATCGGAAGCGTACGGCCACGGTCCCCGATGACCTCCCGGCCGTTGGCCCCGCCCCCCCGCTGCGCTCGGTCGTATCGGCCGCGCTGTCGTGACGACTATCCGGCGAGCAGGGCCGCGCGCAGGGCGAGGACCGCGGCCGCGCGGGCCGCCGAGCGCTCCTCGATGGCGCGCAGCTCGTCGGGGCGCGCCCCCATGCCGCGGCGGGCGCGTTCGGGAGCGCCGCGGTAGTGCTCGGCCAGGTCGGCCAGGGGCGCGACCAGCTCGGGGGCCGGGCGCGCGCCCAGCCCCGTCAGGGCCGCGCGCCACTCGGCGAGGTCGCGACCGGTGCGCTTGGCCAGGCCGCGCCGCACCATGGGCCGCACGAAGAACGGCATCTGCGCGTACTCGCGCTCGGTGTCGTCGAGGACGGCCACGACCGCGGCCACCAGCGCCGCGCGCTCGGAGGACATGGGGCGACCTTGCCCCGGGTCGCCCGGCCGAGCAAGGGCGGGCCTGGGGGAGATCAGGTGGCAAACCTCGGTCGGCTCACCGCGTCGGGGTGACAGGACCGGCCGACTCGGCGACCATCGGCGCGATGAACTCCGTCCGTCCCCTGTGGTCCCTGATCCTGGCGCTGGCGCTGGTGAGCGGCGCGCGCGTCGCCCACGCCAAGCCCGACCCCAAGCAGGCCAAGGTCAACGTCTACATCGACGTCCTGAACGCCTGGTCGGGCTACGTCTACAAGCAACGCGACGACTACTTCGCGTGGGTCGATCGCGCCAAGGGCCCCGACTGCAAGGCCAGCAAGGCCCGCGGCCCAAGCGCGATCGGCGACACCGCCCGCGATCAGACCTTCCCCGGCTACCTGAAGGCGCTCAAGAAGGGGCCCAAGCTGCCGGCCGACGAGGCCGCGATGAAGATGGTGACGACCCTGCAGGCGCTGTGGCAGCCGACCGCCGACGCCAGCGAGTACTACTTCAAGCGCCAGTGGAAGGACGACGACTGTCAGAAGGGCAAGGCGCTGCACGAGACCCTGACCGCCCTGTGGGACGAGTACGCCGCCGCCGACCGCGAGGTCCGGGCCTTCGTCGTCGCCTACAACGACGAGCGGCAGGTGGCCGAGCTGGCCACCACCGCCAAGAAGTACGGCAAGAAGCTGCGCTTCCACTTCCTGCAGACCTCCCACGACGCCAAGCTCTTGATCCGCACGATCGACGCCGCCACCGAGAAGCAGCCCTACGACACCGCGGCGGTGACCGAGAAGCTGACCGCGTTCGTGGCGATCCTCGACGCCACCGCCGCGTTGGCCGAGGCCCAGCGCAACAACCGCAAGGTCTACGACGTGCTCTACCAGGGCGGCTACACCCAGTTCGTGACCCACGCCGGCTGGTATCGTGACGCGGTCGCGGAGCTCGCCAAGCTCCTGGCCGATCCCAAGGCCAAGCCGGAGCGCCTGGGCAAGGCCCACGACGAGGTCATCCGCACGTACAACGCGATGGTCGACGCCGGCAACAAGGTCCAGCTCACCAAGTCGATCAAGTAGCGCGCGGCGGCGGCGCGGCGGTTGGCCGCGGCGGCTGGCGCCGGCGGGGTCGGGGGCCTACCTTCGACCCATGCGCGCCCTCCTGATCGCGATCGGCCTGGCCTGGGTGGTGGTGAGCGGGGCTGCGACGCCAGCCGAGGCCTGCGTCCGCGCGGCCGAGGCCAACCGCCTGCTGGGCTGGTCGGCCGACGGCGCCTACGCGCTCCTCGGGCGGTTCGATCGCGACGGCGCCCTCGAGCACGCCGAGATCGTGCCGACCGCGTACCGCGGCTCGGTCTACGTCGTCGCGCCGCAAGACGACGCGGTGGTCGTGACCAAGGTCAAGGTCGGCACCTGCGCCGACTTCGGCGACGACGACGGCGCGGTGATCGAGCGGCGGCGCGGCAAGCTCACCGAGGCGATGCTGCGCGACCTGAAGACCGTCGCGGCGATGAAGTTCAGCACCGACGCCGGGCCGGCGCCGACCGCGCTGCCGACGGCGCTGCCGACCGCGCGGTTCACCGGCGCCAAGCGCTACGCGGTCCACGACCTGGCGATCACCGACGGCGCGACCACCGTGACGCTGCCGCTGCCGGTGTGGTGCGTCGGCTCGTGCCTGCGCGACGAGGCGTGGACGACGTGGAAGGCTGAGGTGGTCGCGGTCCACGCGGTGGCTGGTGGCCCGGTGCTCTACGAGCTGCGCCTGACCGGGGTCTGTAACGGCGGGACGCTGATCCGGGTGGTCGCGGCGACGCCGGCCAAGGCCAAGCCGCCAAAGCGGCGGTGCTTCGGCTCGGGTCAGTAGCGCGCCCGACGCGGTCACCCGACGCGGATCGCGACCGGCGCGGCGTGCAGGCGCTCGAGGACCCGGCGCTCGCGGGCGGCCGGCAGCCAGTCGTAGAGCAAGACCTGCAGCGGCCGCCACATGATCACCCAGGCCGAGATCGTGAGCCCCTCGCTGGCGATCGGACCGATCGTGGGCAGCGCGCGGACGACCGACGCCAGCGACACCAGCGCGACCAGGAGCACCGCGCCGATCGCGAGCTGGGCCAGGCCGGTCCGCCGCTCGCGCCGGCGCCGCCGCACCACGCGCTCGCGCTCGTAGGCCAGGTGGGCGCGGAACGCCGGCACGATGCGATCGTCGTCGACCGCGGCCGGGAACCAGAACACGACGCGGAACGGACCGTGGCTGACCAGATCGTCGCCGGCGGCGGTCAGGTACTCGAGGAGATCGGGGTCGAGGTCGCGCTCGCGGAACGGCGCGGGATCGCGGTTGTCGAAGAGCTGCTCGACCGCGGTCAGACGGACGTCGACGCAGTGCGCGCCGTCCTCGACGCGGTAGCGCGGGTGCGTGGCCATGGGGCGAGTGTCGCGCGACGGGGCCGGCGGGAACAGCCGCGCGCGGCGATGCGTTACCGTCGGCACATGCGCACTGTGCCCTTCACCCTGCTCTCCACCGTGGCGGCCACCGCCGCGCTGACCGCGGCCTGCGGCGGGAGTTCGAAGCCCGACACCGTCGGGAATCGTGGCGACGCCGCGCGCGCCCCGGCGCTCGTCTACATCGGCTGGGGCGTCGACTCGGTGTTCGAGGTCGACTGCTACGATCCCAGCGGGAGCTGCGACGCGATCCGCGCGCAGGCGGTGGCCGGCGGCGAGCTGGCCAGCGGCGACGGCCGGTTCAAGCTGATCGGACCGCGCAAGGAAGAGTGCGGCGCGTCGGGCGACGTCGCCGACGTCATCGGCTACCAGCGCGTGGCCGGCCCCGAGGACAGCGCGGTCGGCATCGCCGCGTTTCCGGTCGACGCCGCGATCGACCTGGTGCGCACGCCGCGGAGCTGGGGCGAAGACGAGCCGGTGCGTCCAAGCGTCAGCGACGACCTGCGCGCGCGGGTCGCGGCCCGGGCCACCGCTGATCTCGCGGGCAGCGACCGGGCGCGGACCATCACCGCGGGTGAGCTGGTCGTCGATCAGGTGCTCGAAGGCAACCTCACCGGCGGTCCGAAGGTGGACCTCCTGATCGCCGCCAACCTGCCGCTGCCCGACGCGGACGGCCCGGGCTACGTGTGGTCCGGGCTGGTGCTGATCCCCGACGGCGACCTCGCCGCCGCGACGACCTTGTGGCAGAGCGACCTCGAGACCTTCTGGATCGACGCCCACTACGATCTCGACGGCGACGGTCGGCGCGAGTTCGTCTTCACCGCGGCGTACTACGAGGGCACGACGATGGGCGCCGCGGCGGTGGTCGACGGCAAGCTGGTGTTCGGGGCGACCGTGAGCTGCGGCGCGTAGCGCTGGCCGCACCGACGCGCTCACCGCGACGGCGCGATCCGGGCGTCGAGCTCGAGGCGGACCCCGGCGCCAGCGGCGACGGTGGCGGCGCGCGCCCCGACGATCGCGAGCTCGGCCGGCGCCTGGTCGGTCACCAGGCGCTGCCCGACGAACAGCTCGGTCAGCGCGGTCGACAGCGCGGCGCCGAGCGCCGCCGGGGCCTCGCCCGACTCGGCGCGCACCGTGTCGACGACGTCGCCGTAGCACGGGGCCAACCGCCCGGGCGCCGGTCGACAGGTCAGCTCGAGGCCGGCCAGCGCGACCTCGGTCGTGATCCCGGCGGTCCCGGTCAGGCCGAGGGCCACGCCGGCCAGCGCGAGCGCCTCCGTGGGCGCGCCGGCGCCGTCGGCGATCGCGAGGGCGGTGACCAGATCGAGGCGCACGCGATCGGGCGGCGCGGGCGCGACCACCGGCGGCAGCGCCAGGCGCACCGGCGACAGCCGCAGGGTCAGGAGGCTCGCGACCACCGGGTGGCGGTTGAAGCGGCCGGCCAGATCGAGGCGATCGAGCTCGCGATCGAGATAGCCGGTGCGCCAGAGCTGGTACAGGAGGCCGTTCAGGCCGTCGAGATCGAGATCGAACGTGATCGCGGCCTCGGGGCGCGGCGGCGGCAGCGCCACCGGGCCGCGCCGCGGCGGGCGGATCGCGACGCCGTCCTCGGTGGCGACCGGCGCGGTCAGGCGCCAGCGCAAGGCCAGGGCGGCGTAGCGATCGGCCACCACCTCGACCGGGCGATCCGGACACGGCTCGATGATCAGCTCGCCGCCACCGGGCAGCGGCAACGGCGGCGGCGGCGCCAGCGCGGCCAGGAGCGCGGTGTCGAGCTGGCCGCGCGCGAACTTGGTGGCCAGGCGATCGACGCCGATCCGATCGGCGATCCACTGCAGGGCGCGGTTGTCGACGTCGACGTGGACGGCGAGGCCGATCGTGAAGCCTAGCGTGCCGCCGTCGGTGCGCGGCACCGCGCCCAGGATCACGACCAGCTTCGCGCGCTCGAAGACGACCGTGGCCTTGGCGCGCAGGTAGCCGCCGGGCTGCGGCGCGCGCAGCGCGGCGGCCGGGAACATCGCGCGGTCGAAGGGATGATCGCGCAACCCGACCCAGCGCAGGGCCAGGGTCTCGAGGCGGCGGAACCGGCCCAGGCCGACGACGTCGAGGTCGGCCAGGGCCGCGGTCAGCTCGCGGCGCACGATCGGCGCGATCGTGCCGTCACCGTCGTCGAGCAGGCGCTGACCGACCGCCAGCCGGCCGGCGCACGGCGGCGTCGCGACGTCCTGGAACGGCCCGACCAACGTCGGCGCCGCGATCGTGCGGGTGACGCCGCCGCGATAGCGCGCCTGCCAGCGGGTCACCACCAGGCCCGGCCCGGCGCCGTCCTGGTGGACCTCGGCGCCGGCGGCCGGCCGTGGGGTCGGCGCGACCTCGGCCACGAGCGGCGGGGCGTCGTCGACGAACAGGGCTGGGCGAGACGTGGCCGCGACCCAGCTCGGCACCAGCGCGGCGTGGCCGGCGACGAGCGCGACGCCGATGAGGGCCGCCAGGCCGCCGACCCGCGCGGTCATCGCCCCAGCACCCAGACCACGGTGGCGAGCTCGAGGGCGACGACCCACAAGGTGCACGCGACCACGCTGGCGGTCATGCCGCGCGTCACCGCGTCAGCGTCGGCCTTGGGCGCGGTGCCCTTGGCGACGACGTCGCTGGCGATGCCCCAGGCGTACATCCACACCAGGAACCCGGCGCGCGCGCTGTACGCGGCGCGCTCGGGGCGCGGATCGACCAGCTCGGCGGTGAGCAGCGCCCAGGCGTCGGGCATGCCGAGGCCGCGGCACACCAGGTAGCCGCCGAGGATCATGCCGAGCGCGAACACCGCGGCGATCGCGAGATAGGCCAGGCCGAGGGCGGCCCACGCCGGCGCCCACAGGTACGCCTTCTGATCGATGCCCAGGGCCTCGAGGGCCAAGGTCTGGCGCCCCAGCCCCATCGAGCCGAGCCAGGCGTTGGTGGCGCTGCCCGACGCGGCGACGAACAGGATCGCCGACAGCGCCGGCGCCAGCGCGATCACGTAGCTGCCGCCGATCTGTCGGATCAGCGCGTCGGGGCGCACCCCGGCGCCGCCGATGCGGCTGATCACGTAGAGCACGGTGTAGCCGATGAGGGTGGCGACGATCGCGTAGAAGATGAGCGGTCGCACCAGGGCCTGGGCGCCGACCCGGCCGGCGACGGTGGCGGCGTCGCGCGGGCGACCGACGACCTGCCCTGGCAGGTGGCGGAGCGCGTAGGCGGCGACCGCGAACGGCCGGGTCAGCGGCGCGGCGGCGGCGGCCAGACGATGGGCCAGCGCGCGGCCGCGGGCCGGGCGACGCGGGGGTGCGCGATCGCCGTGCTCGGCCAGGTGCGCGACCAGCGCGTCCTCGAGGGCCAAGAGCCAGCGCCCGCGGGTGGCGTCGTCGACGCCGGCGCGCTCGAGGGGCCCCGGCCAGGTGTCGGGGAACATCCGCTCGAGCTGGCGATCCTCGAGGGACAGGAGATACAGCGCGTCGGCGACGCCGGCGGCCAGCGCGACGTCGTGGGTGACGACGATCGCGGCGGCGCCCAGGGCCTCGACCTGCTCGCGGATGAGCCGCGCGAGCTGACGCACGCGGTGCGGATCGAGGCCGACCGAGGGCTCGTCGAGGAACAGCAGGCGGCGGCCCGAGGCCAAGACCCGCGCGACCGCGACCCGCTGGGCCTGGCCTCCCGACAGCGAGCCGACCGCGACCCCGGGCCGGGCGACCTCGTCGCCGAGGCCGACCCGCGCCAGCCAGCTCGTGGCGTCGCCCTCGGGGCGCTCGGCGTAGCGCAGCGCCAGGGCGATGTTGCCGGCGACGTCGAGGTGATCGAACAGCGCGCCGCGCTGCGGCACCAGGCCGAGCTGGGCGCGATCGAGCTCGACCGCCTCGGCCTCGACGTGGAAACCGGCGGCGTCGAGCTCGGCGCGCTCGAATAAGACGCGGGCGAAGGTCGACTTGCCGGCGCCCGAGCCGCCGAGGAGGACCGCGACCTCGCCGGGCGCCAGCGACAGCGACAGGTCGTCGATCAGGACCCGGCCATCGGGGAGCTCGACGCGCAGGCCGCGGACCTCGAGCCGCGCCGGGGGAGTGTCTGCCACCGGGCGACAGTACCGCGCCGGCTGGCCCGCGGCTTGCTGTCGATCGTCCCATGCACCCCGCCGCCGTCACCCAGCCGCTCGCCACCCCCTGGCGCCGCGCGGCTGTCGCTGCTCGTCTGCACGTCCATCTCGAGCGGGTCGCGAGCCTGGTGGTGGAAGATCACCGCGCCCCCGTGCCACGACTCGACGCCCGGGTGTTCGAGATCGAGCTGGTCGCGCGCCTGGCGCTCATCGGCGCCGACGGGCGGACCCTCGAGCGGCGCACGATCGCCGCCGCCGCCGGCGCGGCCGAGGACTTCGCGCAGCGCGTGATCGACACGGTGAGCTGGGCCACCGAGCTTCACCCCGGCCTGGCGGTCCTCATCACCCACGCGCCGACCGCGACCTGGAGCGCGCTGCGGGCCGCGCTGCCGGGGACCGAGGCCCAGATCGCGCAGGTCGCGCCGACCGAGCTCCACCTCGACCGTCGACCGCGGTTGTCGTGACCGCCGACCGCTACGGCGGCGCAGCGACCAGCTCGGGGACGCAGCGGACGTAGGCCCAGCCGCACTCGTCGGCCTCATCGATCGCGCCGTCGTCATCCTGATCGACGCCGTCGGTGCACGACGGGCTCGGGCGATAGGTGCCAGCGCAGGCCTCGTGGCGCGAGCAGCTCCAGGCGTCGAGGCCGGCGCAGCCGGTGGCGTTGTCGAGGTTGGCGTCGGTCGGGTAGCAGCCGAGGAAGGTCGAGCCGGCGCACGGCCCGCCGAAGAAGCAGTCGTGATCGTAGGCCACCCGACACTGCAACGTGGCGACGCAGGTGGCCTCGTCGAGCTCGCGACACGCGCTCTCGCACGCTCCCCAGGTGAGGCTGGGGTTACTGCTGCACGGGTCGACCCCGGGGTGCGACTCGCAGGCGAGCGACGCCGGGTTGATGAGCAGCGGCGTCCGCGGTCGACCGTCGTCGCAGGTGTCGTCGCCACCGAAATCGAGGAAGCACCCGGCCGACGACGCGGCGAGGGCGAGGGCGAGGGCGAGGGCGAGGTGAGCGGCGAGGGATCGCATCGCGGGTTCGGGCTCCGACAGAGGAGCAGCGCTGGAGTGGCCTGAGTAGAGCAAGCGCCAGGCCATCGACGCCAGCGCCGCGGGACGGTCGCGGGCCACGAGGTGCGACGCCGCACACCGCGCCGCGCTGTGGCCCGTCGCACGTCGGCCGTCAGGAAACTGCGGCGGGCGAGACCGGTCCAGCCAGATTTCCGGTTCGCCGCGCCGGGTCAGATCGCCGTGCTAGCTACCGACCATGCGGGTCCTGCACACGTCGGACTGGCACCTGGGCCACGCGCTGCACGAGCTGCCGCGGGATCGCGAGCACGCGGCCTTCGTGGCCTGGCTCCTGGACGTGATCGAGGCCGAGGCGATCGACGCGGTGCTGGTGACCGGCGACGTGTTCGACGCCGGCAACCCGCCCGCGGGCGCCCTGGCCGCGTGGTTCGGCTTCCTCGCCGAGGTCCATCGCCGGCGACCGACCGCGACCGTGGTGGCGATCGCCGGCAACCACGACTCGCCGGCCCGGCTGACCGCGCCGGCGGCGGTCCTGGCCGGGGTCCGCGCCCACGTCGTCGGGACCCTGCCGCGCGGCGCCGACGGTGGGCTGGACGCCGACCGCCTGCTGGTGCCGCTGACCGACGACGCCGGGGTCGTGCGCGCGTGGGCGGCGGCGGTGCCGTTCCTGCGCCCGGGGGAGCTCGACCTCGGCGGCCCCGGCGAGGCGACCCGCGCGGTCTTCGCCGCGGCGGTGGCCGCCGCCCAGGCGCGGCGCACCCCCGAGCAGGCCATCGTCGTCCTCGGCCATCTCCACCTGACGGCGGGCGCGCTGGTCGGCTCCGAGCGCGCGATCGGCGGGGTCGAGGCCCTGGCCGCTGGCGACCTCGGCGAGCAGGTGGCCTACGTCGCGCTCGGTCACCTCCACCGCGCCCAGCGGATCGGCGCCGACCACGTGCGCTACGCCGGCTCGCCGATCCCGCTGGCGATGGGCGAGGCCGGCTACCGCCACCAGGTCGTGGTCGTCGACCTGGCCGGGCCCCGCGTGTCCGAGATCCGGACGCTCGAGGTGCCGCGCGCGGTCGAGCTGGTGCGGGTGCCGCCGCGCGGCGCCGCGCCACCGGCCGAGGTGCTGGCGGCGCTGGCGTCCCTGCCGCCGCTCGATCCCACCGTGCCACCGGAGCTGCGGCCGTTCCTCGAGGTGGCGGTCGCCCTCGACGCGCCGGCGCCGCGGCTCCACGCCCAGGTCGAGGCCGCGGTGCGCGATCGCCACGTCCGCCTGGTCAAGCTCGGCGCGGAGCCGGTGGGCGATCGGCAGCCGCTGGCGGCGACGCCGCCGCCCGAGGCCCTGGCCCAGCTCGATCCGCGCGAGGTCCTGCGCCGACGCTGGCACAGCGTCCACGGCGGCGAGGTGCCGGCGCCGGTGGCGGCGGCCTTCGCCCAGCTCCTGCGCGAGGTCAACGAGGCGCCGTCGTGAGGATCCTGGCGATCCGCGGCGCCAACCTGGCCAGCCTGGCCGACGAGTTCGAGCTCGACCTCGCGGCCGAGCCGTTGGCGTCGGCCGGGCTGTTCGCGATCACCGGCGCGACCGGGGCCGGCAAGAGCACGCTGCTCGACGCGATGTGCGCCGCGCTGTTCGATCGCACGCCGCGCCTCGAGGGCCACAGCCGCCACAAGCTCGACGACCGCGGCGGCAAGGAGGTCGGCGCGTTCGACGTCCGCACGCTGTTGCGCCGGACCGCGGCCAGCGGCTGGGCCGAGGTCGACTTCGAGGGTCGCGACCACCACCGCTACCGAGCCCGCTGGGAGATCCGGCGCGCGCGCGATCGCACCGACGGGGCGCTGCGCGATCAGGCGCGCAGCCTGGTGCGGCTCAGCGACGGCGCTCGGCTCGGCGGGACCCGACGCGAGATCCAGGCCGCGATCGACGACGCCCTCGGGCTGACCTTCGAGCAGTTCCGTCGCTCGGCGCTCCTGGCCCAGGGCGAGTTCGCGGCGTTCCTGCGCGCCGATCCCGGCGATCGCGCGGAGCTCCTCGAGCGGGTCACCGGGACCGCGCTGTACGGCGCGCTGTCGATCGCCGCCCACCGCCGCGCCGGTGAGCTGGCCAACGAGCGCCGGACCCTGACCGCGGTGCGCGACGCCGCGGCGTGCTGGACCGACGACGCCCGGGCGGTCGCGACCACCGCCGCCGGCGCCGCCCGCGCCGCCCTCGACGAGGCCCGCGCCCGCGAGGCCGCGCTGATCGACGCCAGCCGCTGGCGGGCCCAGCGGACCCGGCTGGCCGACGAGCTGGGGACGGCGCGCCGACGCCGGCGTGACGCCGACGCCGCGGTGGCCGCCGCGCGCCCGCGGGCCGAGCGCCTCGCGGCCGTCGAGCGCGCCGCGCCCTTGCAGGCGCCGTGGACCGCCGCCGCCACCGCGCGCCAGCGGCAGGCCGCGGCAGCGAGCGCGGAGCTCCAGACTCGCACCGCCGCGACGCGGGCCACCGCGCGCGCCGCCGCCGAGCGCACCGCGGCCGCGACCGCCGCCGCTGCGCTGGCCACCGCGCGCGCCGCCGCCGAGCGCGCCAGCGCCGCGATCGCCGCCGCCGCCCTGGCCGACGCGCGGATCGCGGAGCTGACCCGGACGGCGGTCGGCGCCCGGCGCCGCGCCGACGAGGCCGCGACCCAGGCCGCCGATCACGAGCGCCGAGCCGCGACGCTCGCCGCCACCCGGGCCGACGCCGCGGCCCGGGCCGCGACCGCCCGCGGCGAGGCCGCCCGCGAGCCCCGAGCCGCCGCCGTGGCCGCGCGGTGGCCAGCCCTCGCCGAGGCGCTCGACGAGCTGGCCGCCCGCGGCGACGAGCTCGCCCGGGCCCGCGCGCAGCTCGATCACCTGGTGCCGGCGCTGATCGCCGCCGAGGCCGACGCGACGCGGGCCGCCGACGCGCGGACCGTCGCCGCCGACGCGGTCGAGGTCGCGCGCCAGCGCGACGACGCCGCCCAGGCCGCCACCGCCGCCGCGCCCCTGGGCCCGGCCCAGGCCACGCTCGACCTGCGCGATCGCCAGCTCCAGGCCTGGCTCGCCGTCGATCAGCTCGCCGCCGCCGCTCGCGGCCGCGCCGCCGCTCGGACGGCCCGCGCCGCCGACGCCGCCCGCGCCGTCGACGAGGCCGAGGCCGCGGAGGCCACCGCCGCCGCCGCCCGCGGCCGCGCCGCCACCGCCGCCACCGCGCTGGCCGAGGCCCAAGACGCCCTGACCCGACTGCGCACCGCCCTGGGCCTCGACGGGCTGCGCGCCGAGCTGCGCGAGGGCGAGGCCTGTCCGCTGTGCGGCGCCACCGAGCACCCGTGGCGCCACGATGCCCGCCTCGATCGCCTGGTCGCCGATCAGGCCGCGCGGGTCGCGACCCTGGTCGCCGCCGTCGCCGACGAGGAACGGGCTGGCCAGGCCGCCGCCGTCGCGGCCGCCGAGGCCCGCGGCCGCGCCGCCGCCGACGCCCGCGAGGCCGCGCGCTTGACCGACGCCCTCGCCGCCGACGCCGCCGCGTGGCGCGGCGCCGTCGCCGAGCTCGGTCAGCTCGCCCTGCACCGCGCCCCCGAGAGCGCCGACGCCGCAGCGTGGAGTGGCGCCGGCCTGGCCGCCGCCCGCGCCGCCCACGCCGCCGCCGCGAGCGCCCGCGACGAGGCCCTGGCCCGAGCCCGCGCCGCGCAGGACACCCACGCCGCCGTCCTGGCCGCCTTGCACGCCCTCGACCTCGCGCGGACGGCCGCCGACACGGCGGCCGCCCGCGCCGCCGCGCTGGCCGCCGACCAGGCCGCCCTCGCGCGGGCCCGCGACGCCGCCGGCGCCGCGCGGGCCCGCGCCGAGGGCGCGGCCCGCGCGATCCTCCCGCCCGGCAGCGAGCCCGCCCTCGCCGCCCCCGCCGAGCTGGCCCGCACCCTCGGCGCCGCCGTCGACGCCTGGCGCGCCGCGGTCGCCCGCGCCGAGGCCGACGAGCGGCTCGCCGCCGAGGCCGACGCCGCCCTCGCCGCCCTGGCCCCGCTCGGCGCCGACCTGCGCGCGTCGGCGGCGGCCGCCGCGGCGGCGGCCGCCGCCGACGAGGCCACCCTGGCGACCGCCCGCCGCGATCGGGCCGGCCTGCTCGACGGCCTGGCCACCGACGTGGCCCGCGACCGCCTGGCGTCGGCGGTGGCCGCCGCCACCGCCGACGCCGAGGCCCGCGCGGCGACCGCGACCGCCGCCGAGCGCGAGGCCGCGGCGGCGGCGGCGACCGCCGACGCCGCGACGACCGCGGCGATCGAGACGGCCTCGGCCGCCGAGGCC
>JAGPCY010000008.1:199595-253532 GCA_018057825.1 Kofleriaceae bacterium
GCCGCCGAGGCCGGCCTGACCGCCGCGGAGGTCGAGGCCGCCCTCGCCGTGCCCCGCGCCGAGGTGGACCGCGAGCGCGCCGCGCTGCGCGCGCTGGCCGACGCGGCCCTGACCGCCACGACCGCCGAGGCCGCGCTGGCCGCGCAGCTCGCCGCCGTCGATGGCGAACGTCCGCCGGCCGCGACCGACGACGATGACGACACCTGGGCCGCGCTCCTGGCCGCGGCCGCCCTCACCACCGCCGAGGCCAGCCGCGCGGCCGCCGACGCCGAGGCCCGGCTGGCCGCCGATCGCGACGCCCGCCGCCAGCGCGCCGAGGCCGACGCCCGCCTGGCCGCCCTCGACGAGCGCGCCGCGCCCTTCGAGGCCCTCGACGCGGTGATCGGCTCGGCCGACGGCAAGCGTCTACGGCAGTTCGCGCAGAGCCTGACCCTGGCCGCGCTCCTGCGCGCCGCCAACCAGCACCTCGACGAGCTGGCCCCGCGCTACCAGCTCGCCCGCGTGCCGCGCCACGACCTCGAGCTCCAGGTCATCGACCGCGACATGGGCGACGAGGTCCGCTCGCTGGCCAGCCTGTCGGGCGGCGAGACCTTCCTGGCGTCGTTGGCCCTGGCCCTCGGGCTGTCGTCGCTGTCGGCCGGCGGCGCCACCGTCCGCACCCTGCTCGTCGACGAGGGCTTCGGCACCCTCGACCCTCACACCCTCGACACCGCCCTGGCTGCCCTCGACGCCCTACGCGCCACCGGCCGCCAGGTCGGCATCGTGTCCCACGTCCCCGGCTTCGACGAACGGGTCGGCGCCACCGTCGAGGTCCGCCCGATCGGCGGCGGCAAGAGCGTCGTCGCCATCCACGGCCCGCGCTGACCTCCCACCTTCCCCACGTTCGACGCCCCTGCCATTTTCCCGCATTCACCGCGCGCCGGATCACCGCCGCCGCTGCTCGCCCAGGAGCCGCACCCGCACGTCGCGTCGGGCCTGCCACACATCGCCCTGCAGGTCCGCGAGCTGGTCGGCGGTCGGCGCCACCTTGATCCGCGACCGCACGGACGCGGTCGCGTCGTCGATCGCGACGATCAGCGCCGGCGGCATGCGGCTCGCGGCCAGGGTGAACGCCTGATCGTGCCCGGGCGCGTGGCGATGCTCGTCGATGCAGAACACGTCGAACCGGACCCGCCGGGTCTGCCCGCTGGCCACCGCGATCGCCGACGCCCGCGCCGCCTCGCTGCCGACGCGCATCGCCCCGACCATCCCGACCCGCTGCGCCGCGTCGTTGTCATCCGGCAGGAAGTACAGGCCGCTCGCGACGAACCGCGCCTCGGCCGCCCCGGCGTTGCGCACCTCGACCACCATCTCGCCGTGGGCACCGTGGCCGTAGCTGACCACCCGGAGCTCCAGGCCCTCGCCGCCCGGCACCGGGTGGAACCGATCATCGGCCACCGCCGCGCCGCCGCCGCCGACCAGCGCGAACCCGAACGCGAGCACGAGCAACCACATGGACGGCCGAACAGAGCGCATGGGGACCTCCGGCGTCACAACGCGCGACCGCGGTCGGCTATTGCGACGCTCCTCCGATCGACACCGCCACCCCGGCCCGGTTGCCGTCTTCCCCCATCGCGCCGCCGCCCCACCGCCGCCCCTACAGGCTCGGCGTGACGCCCATCTCGGTCAGCAGGTGATCGGCGCCATCGATCGCGTCCATCACCCACAGCGCATAGCGGAGGTCCAGGTGGATCGACCGGGTCACGACCGGATCGAACACCACATCCGACGCCACGCTCTCGTTGGTGCCGTCGAACAGGAGCCCGATCAGCTCGCCCCGCGCGTTCAGGGTCGGCGACCCCGAGTTGCCGCCCGTGGTGTCGACGTCCGACAGGAAGTTGACCGGCACCTCGCCGAGCGTCGGATCGGCGTACGGGCCCCAGGTCTTGGCCTTGACCGCGGCCAGGAGCGGCGCCGGCGCGTCGAAGGGCTCCTCGCCCTTGTCCTTGCCGACGATCTCAGTGGCCCGGGTGAAGGCCGGACCGCCGCGCGGCCGCACCGTCCCGTAGGTCACGCGCAGGGTCGAGTTGGCGTCGGGGGCCAGCGCGCCGTCGAGGGCGCCCAGCATCGCCTTGGCGTACATCGGCGCCAGGAGCACCCGGGCGCCGGCCCGCGCCTCGGCCTGCTCCTCGAAGCGCTTGACCAGGGGCCGCAGCGCCAGCGCCAGCTTGATCATCGGATCCTTCGACTTCATCAGCTCCTTGGTCGTGCCCTTGGTCAGGAGCTTCATCCGCAGGGCCTCGTCGGCCAGCTTGGTCTGCGCGTACCAGGAGTCGATCCGGCGATCGATCAGCGCGGCGTCGAGCGCCTCGCCCTTGGCCGGGGTCAACATGGTCGCCAGCCACGGCCGGTCGGCCTCGGGCAGCTTGAGCGCCCGCAGCAGCGCCAGCCGGAGCAACGCGCGATCGATCTCGGGATCGAACTGCTGCGCGAGCTGCTGCTGCTGCGCGATCAGATCGGGCAGGTCGCGGTCCTGGAACCCGGCCTTGCGATCGGCGTCCTTCTTGACCCGCTCTTCGGCCATCCGCACCAGTAGGTTGGCCACCGATAGCATGGTCGAGCCGCTCGACGCCCGGGCGAACACGCCGTCGACCTTGACCGTCCGGCGCGCCTCGACGAAGGTCGCCTCGAGGTCGTCGATCGCCTTGGCGTAGGCCTCGCGACCCGGCGCCGCGGCCCAGGCCCGGACCCGCTCGTCGAGCTTGCGCTTGTTCTCGAGCGTGTCGCCGCGCTTGAGGCCCTCGAGCACCGACTGCTGGTTCTCGAGCGCGTTCTGCACGAACTGCTTGAACATGTTGGCCTTGATCGCGGTCATCCCGCCCTTGGCGGCCAGCTCGCCGAGCACGTCGTAGAACTCCTGGATCTGCTCGATGCGCTGCGGGTAGCCCCAGTCGACGTCGAACTTGACCTCGGAGTAGGTCGTGACCCGGGTGGTCGAGCCCGGATAGCCGGCCACCATGACGAAGTCGTGGGTCGACAGCGGCGAGGACGCGACCTTGAGCCAGTGGCTCGGCCGGTACGGGACGTTCTTGGGGCCGGGATCGGCCGGCTTGCCGTCGGGCCCGACGTACGCGCGCAGAAACGAGTAGTCGCCGGTGTGGCGCGGCCAGGCCCAGTTGTCGATCTCGCCACCGTAGTTGCCGACCGCGCGGTGCGGAGCATGGACCAGCCGCACGTCGCGCAGCTCGAGCTGCTCGATGAGCTGCCACTCGGCGCCGCGGTAGAAGCTGACCACCTCGCACCGCAGGCCGGGGCGATCGCGCTCGCACGCCGCTACCAGCTCCTTCTCGCGCCGCTCGACGTCCTTGGTGCGCGCCACCGGATCGGCGATCGCGGCCAGGCCGTCGGTCATCGCCTTGGTGACGTCGCTGGCCCGCTGCGTGATGTAGACCTTCTGGGTCGGGCCGGCCGGCAGCTCGTCGGCGCGGGTCTTGGCCAGGTAGCCCTGCTCGACCAGGTTGCGCTCGGGCGTGGCGTTGACCTGCAGCACCTGCTGCACGCAGTGGTGGTTGGTGATGATGAGGCCGTCGGGCGACACGAACGAGCCGGTGCAACCGCCGAGCGACACCACCGCCGCCAGCGGCGCCTTGGTCGGATCGGCCAGCTCGCCGGCGGCCAGCGGCACGCCCATCTCGGACAGCGCCGCGGCGTGGACCGGCAGGCTCATCTGCCGCGGCATCCACATCCCGCCGGGGTTGGCGTACTGCTGACGCGCGGCCAGCGCCGGATCGAGGAGCGGCGCGGTCGGGCCGTCGCCGTCGGGGCGAACGACGTCGGGGCCGGGGGCCGGCGGCGCGGGCCGCGCCGGCGCCCGACCACCACACGCCGCCGCGAAGAGGAGGGCTGCGAGGATCGTGTGCTTCACGCCGGTGGCGTACCACGATCGCGGCGCGCCGCTCCTGACCGACGCTGACCGCCGCGCCGTGCGACGCCTGCGACCGCGTGCGTCAGCCGGCGTCGCGGAGTCGCGCCAGCACCGCGACGCGATCGTCGGGCAGCGGCGCGACGAAGCGCCGCCCGGCGATCGCGATCGACTCGGCGTGCAGGAAGAACGTCGCCAGCTCGGGCAACGGCGCGCCGCCGTAGGCGACGTCACCGACGATCGGCGCCCCGCAGGTCGCCAGGTGCACGCGCACCTGGTGGGTGCGGCCGGTGGTCGCGGTGCAGCGCACCAGGGCCCGCGGCCCGAGGCGCTCGATCACCTCCCACGCGGTGTGGGCCGCCAGGCCGTCGGTGTGATCGACCGCGGCGCGGGCCCCGCGCTGGACCAGGGGCGCGTCGCACTCGCGGGTCACCGGCGGCGCCTCGGTCAAGGCCAGGTAGGTCTTCGTCACCGCGCCGTCGGCGAACGCCGCGCGCAGGCGCTGCCAGGCCGCCCGGGTCCGGGCCGCCAGCAAGATCCCCGACGTGCCGGCGTCGAGGCGATGGACCAGCCCGCCGTCGCGCGGATCGTCGGCGACCGCGGCGCACTCGGGGAAGCGCGCGACCACCGCGTTGGCCGCGGTGCCCGGCTCGCCGGCCGCCAGCGGCTGGCTCGCCATACCGGCCGGCTTGCCCAGCGCCACGACCTCGTCATCGATCGCCAGCCAGGCCACCGCCGCCGCCGCCGCCGGATCGCCGACCACGACCAGAGCCGCGTCATCGACCGGCGCGGTCGCGACCTCGACCCGCGCCCCGGGCCCGACCCGCTCGCCCTTCTTGGCCCGTCGACCGTCGACGCGGACCGCGCCCGCCTCGAACAGGGCCATCACCCGACGACGACTCGCGGCCGGGAACCGCCGCGCCACCACCCGATCGAGCCGATCGCCGTCGTCGACGCCGACCTCGAACGCGAGCACCGGCGGCGTGGTCATCGCGCCTCCAGGAGCCAGGCCGGCGCGGCCTCGCCGGGCGCGACCTCGGTGATCTCGGCCGCGATCTCGACCAGGGCGTCGACGCCGAGCAATGACGACATCATCCCCGAACCCTGGCGCGGATGCGGGTGCGCGATCAAGCGCGCGCCGTCGCGCTCGACCGCGGCCCGCACGATGTGGGCCCGCCCGGCCGGCTTGCGATACCCGTCGGGCAACACCACCGGCGCCCGCGGCCGGGTCATCGCGCGCGCGCCCAGCATCGCCAGGAGCGCCGGTCGCACGAACAGCTCGAAGCTGGTCCACGACGACACCGGGTTGCCGGGCAGCGCGAACACCGTGGTCGCGCCGGCCCGACCGACCGCCAGCGGCTTGCCCGGCTTCATCGCCACCTTCCAGAAGTCCAGGGTCACGCCACACGCCGCCAGCGCCGCCCGCACGTGATCGCGATCGCCGGCCGACACCCCGCCGGTCGTGACCACGACGTCGGCCGCCAGGGCCCGCGCGATCGCCGCCGTCACCGCCTCGGGCTCATCGGCCACCACGCCCAGGTACTCCGGCTCGCCGCCGGCCGCGCGCACCGCCGCCGCCAGGCCGTAGGCGCTCGAGTCGACCAGCTCTCCCGGTCCCAGCTCGGCGTCGATCGGGCGCAGCTCATCGCCGGTCGCCAGGATCGCCACCCGCGGCCGTCGCGCCACCCGTACGGTCGCGTGGCCCAGCGCCGCCGCCACCGTCAGCTCGCCCGGGCCGAGGCGGGTCCCGGCGGCGATCGCCGGGGCGCCGACCTCGAGATCCTCGCCGGCCCGCCGGACATGGGCCCCCGCGCGCGCCGCCGGCAACCCGACCGTCGCCCCGCGATCGTCGGCGTCCTCGAACATCACCACGCAATCCGCGCCGGCCGGCACCGGCGCGCCGGTCATGATCCGCACCGCGGTCCCGGGCGCCAGCGGCGCCGGCGTCCCCGGCCCGGCCGCCACCAACCCGACCACCGGCAAGACCGCCGGCAGCTCGGCGGCGCGCGCCGCGAACCCGTCCATCGCCGCGTTGGTGAAGCCGGGCAGCGGTCGCCCGGCGACGATCGGCGCCGCCGCGATCCGCCCCGCGGCGTCGGCCAGCGCCACCACCTCGTCGCCGGTGCGCTCGACGGTGTCCAGGATGCGCGCCGCGGCCGCGGCGATCGACAACATGGCCGCACTATGCGGCCAAGCCTAGGTCGGGTCTACACTCGGCCGGCCATGCCGACCGTCCGCTACCGCCTGCGCACGCCGGTGAGCTACTGGCTGGGAGCGGCGCTCTTGCTCGCGCCGTGTGGCTACCTCGTGGTCCTCGCCGCCACCGTCGGCGGCGGCCGGGCCCTGGCGCTCCTCGCCTTCGCCGTCGCGGTCCCGGCGGCGATGCTGGCGGCGACCGCGCCGTACTGGGCCTGGCCGGGCGGCCACCTGGCCTTCACCGACGACGAGGTGATCGTGCGCCGCGGGCGGCGACCGCTCGTGCTCCGTCGGGCCGACGGCGTCCAGGCGACGATCGCCCAGGTCACCGTCCAGGTCACCGCGGCCCTCATCCCGATCGCCGATCTCGACCGCGGCCAGATGATCGCGATCGGCAGCGGCGCGCGCACCACCCGGCTGTCGACGCTCCTCATCGAGCCGTCGCTGCGGGCCGCGGTGCTGGCCGACGTGGCGCGGGCGGTCCGCGGCCAGCCCGCCCAGGGCTCGACGCCGCCGACGCCGCCGTCGTCCTCCGCGTCGGCCGCGCCGCCCACCGCCCTCGACGCCCGCCTCGACGCCGAGCTCGACCTGGCCGATCGCTGACCGATCGCTGACCGGCCCCACCGCGCGCGCCTACCGCAAGGCGTAGGTGACGTGGACGATCGCGATGATGTCCTTCTCGAGCGAGCTGGTGTCGTTGTTGCCCTCCCAGCTCGTCTCGGTCGAGTTCGCCGGGTTGACGTTGATGACGCCCATGTCGGCGGTCCGCAGCGACGCGATCGAGGCCCCGCCCGCGCTCTTGACGATGCTCTCGGCCCGGGTCCGGGCGTCCTTCGACGCCGCCGACAGCATCTCGATCTTCAGATCGCCGAGCTTGGTGTAGTAGTACGACGGCTGGTTCGAGGTCACCGCGATGTTCTTCTCGAGGAGCTGGGTGATCTCGCGCGACACCCGCTCGATGCGCTGGACGTCGTTCGAGCGCACGGTCACGAACTGCCGGGCTCGGTAGCCGGTCAAGACCTGGCGGGCGATGCGATCGTCGCCGGCGCCCTCGTAGACCGTCGTGAAGACCTCCTCGACCACCGCGGAGTCGGGGAAGATCTCACCGTCGGGCACGCCCTGGGCCTTCAGGTAGGCGACCGTGGCGTCGACGTCGGCGTGGAGCTGACGGTAGGCCGCCAGCTTGTCCGGCGCGGCGGCCGCGACCGTGGCGCTCCACTCGATCAGGTCCGACACGATCCGCTGCTTGGCCGAGCCGGTGATCCGGATCGAGCGCTCGACCGGGCGCACCTTGATCCGTTCGTAGGACCGGGTGGCGATGTAGGTCGACAGCGGCGGCGCGGCCGCCAGCGCCACCAGCGCCAGGGCCAGGAGCTTCTTGCCGCCGAACCCGCGGGGCTTATCGATGACTGGCATCCCCCGCGAACGCGTGGTCGCACGCGGCTATTCCGCCGGCTGACGGCTATAGTCGCCGCCATGCTCCGTCCCGCCCTGTCCAGCGGCCTGGCGCTCGCGCTCGCCGCCTGCTGCCCGCCCGCGCCGGCGACCCAGACCACCACCCGGCCGCCGCCGCCCCCCGACGAGCCGGCCGGCCCGCCCGACCTGCGCGATCCGCGCGAGACCCACCTGGGCGCGCTGACCCAGCTCACCGCCGGCGGCGAGAACGCCGAGGCCTACTGGGCCTTCGCTGGCGATCGCTTGATCTTCCAGACCACCCGGCCCGGCGTCGAGTGCGATCAGATCATGGAGATGCCGGCCGACGCCCCGGGCGAGCCACGCCTGTTGTCGACCGGCACCGGCCGCACGACCTGCTCGTACTTCTTCCCCGGCGATCGCGACTACGTCTTCGCGTCGACCCACGAGACCCTGGGCCCGGCCTGCCCGCCGCCGCCCGATCGCAGCAAGGGCTACGTCTGGGCGCTCTACGACTACGACCTGTACGTCAACACGGTCGACGGCGACCCCAAGGCGCCGCGCAAGCTGTTCGGCACGCCCGGCAAGTACGACGCCGAGGCCACGGTGTGCGCCAAGGACGGCGCGATCATCTTCACCTCCGACAAGGACGGCGACCTCGAGCTGTACCGGATGGACAAGGACGGCGGCAACGTCGTGCGCCTGACCGAGACCCCGGGCTACGACGGCGGCGCGTTCTTCTCGCCCGACTGCTCGCAGATCGTGTGGCGGGCGTCGCGCCCGACCGGCGCCGCCCTCGACGAGTACCGCGCGCTCCTGGCCGAGCACCTGGTGCGGCCGAGCAAGCTCGAGCTGTGGGTCGCCAACGCCGACGGCAGCGACGCCCGCCAGCTCACCTACCTCGACGCCGCGACCTTCGCGCCGTACTTCCACCCGTCGGGCAAGCGCATCCTGTTCTCGAGCAACTACGGCGACCCCAAGGGCCGCGAGTTCGACATCTGGGCCATCGACGTCTCGGGCGCCAACCTCGAGCGCATCACCCACAGCCCGGGCTTCGACGGCTTCCCGATGTTCTCGCCCGACGGCAAGACCCTGGCGTTCTCGTCGAACCGCGGCGCGCCGCCGCCCAAGCCCGGCCAGCACGGCAGCGACACCAACGTGTTCGTCGCGCCGTGGATCGATCACCCGCCGCGCGACCTCACCGCGACCGCGGTCGACGACGCCCTGCGCGCGGTCAGCTACCTGGCCGACGACGCCCAGGACGGCCGCGGCGTCGGCACCGACGGGCTCGCCGACTCGCAGAAGTTCCTGATCGGCGCGCTGCGCGACCTGGGCGCGGTCGGTGGCCTGGCCGACGGCGAGTTCCTCCAGCCCTTCGAGGTCACGGTCGCCACCGTGCGCGGCGCGACCACCGCGGTCACGATCGACGGCGTCGCCGCGCCGGCCGACGGCTTCGAGCCCTCGCCGGTGTCGGCCTCGACCGCGGTCACCGGCGCCACGGTGTTCGTCGGCTACGGCATCGTCGGCAAGGTCGACGGCAAGAGCTACGACGACTACAAGGGCAAGTCGGTCAAGGGCAAGATCGTCGTCGTCCAGCGCTTCACCCCGGCCGGCTTCGACAACCGCGCCGCCGGCCGCTTCGGCGACCTCAACTACAAGGCCCAGGAGGCCCGCAAGCGCGGCGCGATCGGCATGATCGTCGTCGACCTGCCGGCCGCCGGCAAGCCCGAGGCCCCGCTGCCCAAGCTCGGCAACCGCAGCGGCGGCGCCGACGCCGGCCTGCCGATCGTGGTGGTGAAGACCAGCCTCGGCCAGCCGCTCACCAAGGGCAAGCACACCGTCGCGCTGACCGTGGCGCTCGAGTCGGTCAAGGCCACGACCCACAACGTCGTCGGCGTGCTGCGCGGCGGCGCCGCCAAGCCCGACGCGCCGCCGCTGGTGATCGGCGCCCACCTCGACCACCTCGGCCTGGGCGGCCCGGGCACCGGCGCGCTCGACGCCGAGCTCGCGGTCCACAACGGCGCCGACGACAACGCCTCGGGGATCGCCGGCCTGATCGAGGTCGCGCGCCGCCTGGCGCCCCAGGCCAAGACCTTGAACCGCGACGTCTACCTGATCGGCTTCTCGGCCGAGGAGATGGGCCTGCTCGGCGCGCTGCACTTCGTCAAGCACGCGCCGTACCGCGGGGCGCCGCTGGCGATGCTCAACATGGACATGATCGGCCGCCTGCGCGACAACACCGTGCAGGTGCTCGGCGCCGAGTCCGCGCCCGAGTGGGCGACCGTGGTGCCGCCGCTGTGCGCCGCCGCCCGGGTCAACTGCCAGCTCTCGGGCTCGGGCTACGGCCCGTCCGATCACATGGCGTTCTACTCCGAGGGCGCGCCGGTCCTGCACTTCTTCACCGGCGGCCACCTCGACTACCACCGGGTCACCGACGACGCCCACACCATCAACGCCGCCGGCCTGGTCGCGGTCGCCGGCATCGTCGCCGAGACCGCCCGCGCCCTCGACGCCAGCCCCAAGCTGACCTACGTCAAGGTCGCGCCGCCGCCCAGCGGCGGCGACCTGCCGATGCCGGGCGCATCCCTCGGCACGATCCCGGCCTACGGCGACACCTCGAAGACCCCGGGCGTGCTCCTGTCCGACGTCGTCCCCGACGGCGCCGCCGCCAAGGCCGGCCTGCAGAAGGGCGATCGCATCATCAAGATCGGCCCGACCGACATCCGCAACGTCGAGGACCTGATGCTGGTGCTGGGCGGCGCCGCGCCCGGCCAGACCACGACGATCGTGTTCCTGCGCGGCGGCGCCAAGCAGAGCGTGCAGGCGACCTTCGGCGCCCCGCGCCGGCGCTGACCGCCCGCTCGGTCAGCGATCGACCGCGAAATCGAGTCAGCGCAGGCGCGTCGGGATCCGGCGCGCGATCGTGGCCTGGTGGCACTGCGACATCGATCTCACCGTCACCGGCCACCGCTGGACCACGGTGATCTACATCGATGAGTACCGCGACGTGACCGCGAGCGGCTGGCGGCGCGAGCTGCCCAGCGGCGACGCGCCGTGAGCTGCCGGCTGAAGGACGATCCGTCCAAGCGCGAGCCCGACGGCGAGGACTGTAAGCAGATCAAGCGCGACAAGGGCGACGGCACCTTCGACGAGGTCCGCGAGTACATGCCACGCCACCGTCAATCGCTGGGTCAAGGTCGGAGCGCGCGCTGCCGAGCAGGCCGACCCGGTCGCCAGCTTGATGGTCTGCACGCTGGTGCCGAGGCGATCGGAGCAAAAGGTGCATGAACGCGCGTTGGTCGCCGGCGGCGAGCCGGTGGCTGTCCACGAGCTCGCGCACGCAGGAACCGAGACAAAGTGCGGCCGCCTACGCGGGGTCGTAGGGCGTCGAGGTCGGCGGGAGGGTCGAGGGCGCCGCTCCAGAGGGGGACCTGGGGCGGGGCGCGCGGGGGCGACCGTGGGCGGCTCGGTGGGGAGACCGACGTGGGCGAAGAGGCGTCGGCGGCGGCGGGGTCGGTGATCGCAGCCAGGACCCGCATGCGGCCGGTGCACGGGGGCAAACCAGAAGGTCCTCGCGGAACACCCTGCGGTAGAGTTCGGACCAAGGCAGGCGGGAGGGGCTCGGGCGCGCGCGCTTGGTGGCCGCGTCGTGGTGACAGGCAGCGTCCGGCCGCGGGTGCCCGGGGCAGGGCTGTGACGGCGGCACGCAGCTTCGCGTGCGCGGCGAGGACTCCGTGATACCTCGTCTGATTCTGGCGCGGACCCCACCGAGATCGTGAAGGCCGTTGAACTGTCGCACTGCGATAACGGGATGGAGCCTCGCATCACCTCCGGCCGATGCTACGAGTGGGAACCATCCGACACGCACGCACCACCCGGGCGACCAAGCCGCGGCCATCTGTCTTATACTCCTCTCCCCCTGGTGCCGCAGCTGTCCTGCTGTGAGCCCTTTGTCCGTCAACCACAAACGAGCCGAAGGCCTGGCAATGTCTGCTGATGATCCCATCTACTTCTCCCGCGAGAATCGGGTCGAGGGCGCCAGCCTGCGAGCGATCGAAGAGGCTCTCGAACCCTGGCGGATTACGTGGATAGATGGCCGGTCAGACGTCGGTCGCGACGGATTTGTGCAGACAGCCGAGGAGTCGCCTGGCGGAAAGGCGCGCGCTCTCGCTATCACGTGTGTACTCCAGGCCAAGGCTACGGACAAGACTCTTCGCCAATCCCATCCCGTGGTCCTCGAAACAAGGCACGTCGCCCTTTGGGCCGACGAGCTGTCGGAACCAACGCTGATCATGCTATGGTCGAGGACGACGCGCGAGCTGAGGGTGAGAACCGCGCGAGAAGTACTAAGCGAGATCGAGATCTCATCGCCCGACTGGCACTCCAAGAACGAAGTGACTGTGCGGTTTTCAACCGCGCACGTCTGGAAGCTCGACAGGCGCACGCATGCTTCCATGCTTCGCATTTTAATCGACGAACTTGACAAAGCGGGCGGCCAGCGCCGGTTTCACCGCAGCGTCCGACGCATTCTGCTTACTCACATCGTTCTCGACAAGATGGCCACACTGCATACAGTGCAGTTCGAGTCGGCTGACGGTACCAGCGGGGGCACCATCTACGTAGGCGATGGGTGGGATGGACCGGAATTGGACAAAGCCGATACCGATGGCCACCGGATACTATTGGCGGCGCTCATGCTATACGAGCAGGTCTGGTTGCCGCTGCCGGTCATCGGCGCCGCGCACCATCTACTGGGGCCGCGCGCGTTCGCAGCCCTGGCCGACTCAGGCCGATTGGTCTTCATGGCGCCGGCGCGCAGGGTGGGTCTATGCCATGGTCGCGGACAGATCCTAGGTGGCCTGCTGACACTTGCGGGCGCAATAACGCCGCTAGAGGATGCTCTACAGTGGACTGCCCAGATTGAGAGGAACAGCGGCCACCCCGGTCTGGCAGGCATGCTCAACCGAGCACTAAAGGTCCAGTCGCCAAGCATACTGACTCGCGGAATTGCGGGCGCGGAGCATGATCTGCGACAAGAGCGAATCTGCCAAGAAATGGGACTGCGACGCCCGCGCGAGCGCCTGCAGCTTCCGTACTGGGACCGTGAGATATTCAACCGCATATTGACCGTAAACCTAGCGCGCGCTGTCGCACAGGAACATGCCATCGACGTCATTGACTTCGAGAGTGGCATGTCTTGGCTGTCCACTCTAAAGCTATCCGTGTCAGAATTCACGAGAAAGCATGAGACACTGTTCTCGCTCAATGCCGCCTTGGGCGCCTGCAAACTGCCTGACATCGGCGCGCTTGTGGGCCAGCTGGGCGCGCCCCGAATAGTAGAACTTGCAATGTCCTCCGCCGGGCAGGAGTTTCGGGACTGGTACTGGGAAGAGTTTGCGCCCCACGCACATGCGGGGACCGCGATCTCTCATCAGTTCGTCGCAGGCGCTTCCGCGATCCTTCGAATTGACCGTCGAGCATTGGCCTTCGAGGCATTCGTACGCACATCGTATCTGTCGGGTCTAGGCGGCCCGATAACAATCAATGAAACACCCGTACCTGGCGCGCTCGGCTTCTCGCGTCGGACAGACAACGGCCAAGCGGCGCTTGGTCGGCAAGCGAGTTATCAACGCGAGAAAAGAAGAAAGCGCATTGTCGCCCACTTCGGCAAGGAACCAGGCCTGTACGATGCCTGTCCTTGTGGGCTCGGCGAGAAGTACAAGTTCTGTTGCGGATAGTTTGCCGTGGGCGCTGGTCCATTGCTCCCAGACAGACACAGGCAATGCGGAGCGTCGCGAGCACCGCCCACGAGCTTGGAGCTGCTGAGGCGCTCGAGCATCGTCGGGCTCGGCCGAGGCGCGTCGGCCAGGGTCGGCCACACCTCCTCGAAGTCGCGCTGGCGTGACGGCAGCTGGCCTACGGCCGCAGCCGGCCCGCAGCATATCTAGGAAGACTGCTAGCCGGATAGCGTCCCCCCGGACCCGATGACAACCCTAACGCCAAACCATCCCGGGCGGCGCCTGCTCTTCGAGTTCGAGAGCGATCCACCTTCTGGGTACGTCGCCCCCACGCGCACGACGGTTGATCACCTTCGAGCGGCGCGCGCGTGGACAGTCTCAGCACCCGAACTGATCGACGAGCACCAAGAAGACGACGAAGAGTACCTGCTCCTTGGAGTGGGCGATATCATCCATACTCTTGGGGTCTCGGCCGAGGTGTACTCGCGCCTCCCTCCGTGGGGTGACCTTGTCCCGCCCCATGTAGATCGCGCCCAACTCGCGGACGTCGGCGCACTGGTCGAGGCAATGAGCGCGCTCTCCCGAAAGGTCGACGACAACATGATCGTCGCGCTGGACGGCGTAGAGATCGGCTGGATCGAGCGCGGCAATACCGACGGGATCTCGGTCGGACTGCTGACCGAGTTGGGCCTTGTGCTCGCAGGCAAGGGGTAGACGCGGCCCTTGCGCACACGGCACGCATCACGGTCTCCCGGACGCGCATCTTGCGCGACCCTTGACGCACGAAGGTGCGCAAGCGCAGCCGATCCAAGGCCCGCGGCGACGTGCGCAGCGCGTAGGTTGTTGGAAAGGTCAGCGCCAAGCCCAGAAGTCATGCACGCGCCGCAACTCCGATGTCCAAAACGCGCGCGTCTTCGGTAGCGCAAGGCCGCCCGTCATCACGTAGAAGCCTGGCCCCGGAACACCGCTTCCTTTGTAGACGACGACCGCAGTGATCAGCGGCCGACCGCGCTCGTACTCCTGCTTCGATACCTCTCCCAGCAGTTGGCCGAGTAGGTTCCGGTCACGAGTGATCTGGTGCTTCCACGCAAGTGCGGCACGCTGAGCTAGATCCGTGTACGTGATCTTGTGCCCGCGGCTTGCCACATCGACGAGCACCGCACGAACCCGGATCAAGTCGCTGGTTGTGTAGTTCCTCATCGCGCGCGGAATGATCATAAGGCGCATGAACGCGGTTTGGTCGGTGCATAAGGCGCATGAACGCGGTTTGGTCGCCGTCGGGTGGGGCCGCTGGTTCTGTGTGGGGCCGGCGGGTCGCATCGGGCCGGGCGGAAACGTGAGGGTGCGCGCGTACTTCGGACCGCCGGCGAGGCAGCGGGCGAGCCAGTGGCTGGCCACGAACTCGCGCACGTAGGAACCGAGACGAAGAACGGCCCCCCTACGCGGAGTCGTAGGCGTCGAGGTCGGCGGGCGGGTCGAGGGCGCCGGGCCAGAGGGGACCTGGGGCGAGGCGCGGGCGGGGGCGACCGTGGGCGGCTCGGTGGGGAGGCCGAGTTGGGCGAGGATGGCGTCGACGACGACAGGGTCCGTGATCGCGGCCAGGACCCGCATGCGGCCGGTGCAACGGGGGCAAACCAGAAGGTCCTCGCGGAACACCCGTCCGGGTAGGTGCCCTGCCGCTCGCCGATCGCATGTCGGTCTCGACCGTACTCGCGGTACCGACCAGATCGAGCGACAGGGTCGCCGGCTTGAAGGCGTGCTGGTAGCCGAGGCCGAACAGGGTCTCCTTCGCCTCCAGGCGCCAGACCTGCGCCATGGTGGCCACCGCGCTCACCGGATCGATCGAGACGATAGGGGCACCTTCGGCGCCCCGCGCCGACGCTGACCGAGCGGCCGGTCAGCGATCGACCGCGGTCGTCGACGGCGCGATCCACTCCGGGCCGCGCCACAGGATCGCCCAGCGCTCGCGCCATCGCGGCGTCGCGCGGAGCGCGCGGACCAGCCGTCGCAGCTCGGCGACGTGCACCGGCCACGGGTGCACCGAGCCCACCGGCACGGTCAGCCCGTAGCGTGGCGCCTCGACCTCCGGCGCGTAGGTCCCGAACAACCGATCCCACACGATCAAGATCCCGCCGTAGTTGCGGTCGAGGTACGGCCCCTGACTGGCGTGGTGGACGCGGTGGTTCGACGGCGTGTTGAGCCACGGATCGAGCCAGCGCAGGCGGCCGACCAGCTCGGTGTGGATCCACTGCTGGTAGCCGATCACCACCAGGAGCGCGGCCGCGACCAGCCCCGGCGCGAAGCCGGCCAGGACCAAGGGCAGATACCACAGCGGCGTCAGGAACCCGTCCACGAACGAGATCCGGAAGCCGACGGTCTGATCGTAGACCGGCGAGCCATGGTGGACCGCGTGCGACGCCGCCCACAGCGCGCGCACCCGGTGGCCGAGCCGGTGATCCCAGTAGTAGACGAAGTCGACCAGCACCACCGCGGCCACGGCCGTGCCGACGTCGGTCGGGATCGACCACGGGATCGCGGCGGCGACGGCGACGTAGACCAGGGTCACCCAGGCCACCGCCGCGCCCTCGGTCAAGGCCAACAGGGCGAAGGGCCCGAGGTTGCCGAGCATCTCCTTGGCCCGCGCCCGGGTCAGCGCGCGTCGTCGCCACAGCCCGACCAGCTCGAGGGGCAACAGCACGACGAAGGCCAGCTCGAGGACCACGCCGAGGCCAGCCAGGGTGACGACGACCGGATCAGCGAACATCGACCGGCTCCCGGATTTGCATACCCATGGTACGCATATACGTACTCCAGGTATGCTAGTCAAGGGCGATGCCTCGCCGCACCCACGCCGAGATGACCGCGACCACCCGCGCCGCGCTCCTGGCCGAGGCCCGGACCGCGTTCCTCGCCCACGGCTACGCCGGCGCGCCGATCGACGAGGTGGTCGCGCGCGCCGGGCTCACCAAAGGCGCCCTCTACCATCACTTCGGGAGCAAGCTCGGGTTGTTCGAGGCGGTGGTCGACGAGCTGTACCGCGACCTCGAGGCCCGGCCGGCGCCGCTCGATCCCACCGCGCCCGCGCCGTGGCGCGAGCTCCTGGCGGCGTGCCGCGGCTTCCTCGAGGGCCTGCTCGCGCCTGGGGTCCGCCGGCTGCTGCTGGTCGACGGCCCGGCCGCGCTGGGGCCGGCCCGCGCTCGCGCGCTCGATCGCGATCGAACCGTGACCCCGCTGGTGGCCGCGCTGCGCAGCGGACCAGCGACCGCACGGCTCGCCGACCCCGAGGCGGTCGCCCACGTGATCAACGGCGCGCTGATCGGCGTCGCGCAGTGGATGGACGAGGCCGCGGAGCCGCGCGAGGCCCTCGACCGCGGCCTGGCCGTCGTCCGCGAGCTGCTCGTGAGCCTCCTCGGACGGCCCCCGGCCGCCCGCGCGTCACGCCCGCGCGCGGTCCGGCCGCGGCGCCGGTGAGCGCGAGCCCGCCGCGGATCGTGGGAAGATGCGGCGATGACCACGCCATCGGCCCCGCGCGAGGAGACCCTCGGCACCTACGAGATGCTGTGGGACTGCGGCCACTGTGACACCAAGAAGAACCTGGGCGTCACCCACCGCCACTGTCCCAACTGCGGGGCGCCGCAGGACGCCAGCAAGCGGTACTTCCCGCCGGACGCCGAGCGGGTCGCGGTCGCTGACCACGCGTACACCGGCGCCGATCGGGTGTGCGCCTCGTGTCAGACCGCGCAGTCGGCCAAGGCCAACAACTGCGGCCGGTGCGGCGCGCCCCTGGCCGGCATGATGCAGGTGCCGTTCGTCGTCGAGAAGGGCCCGGCCAAGCGCAAGCGCCGGCCGTGGGGCTGGATCATCGGCGCGATCGTGCTCCTCCTCGGCATCGTGATCTGGTGGCGGTGCCGCAAGGCCGACATTGATCTCACCGTCACCGGCCACCGCTGGACCACGGTCATCGACATCGAGGAGTACCGCGACGTGACCGAGAGCGGCTGGCGCCGCGAGCTGCCCAGCGACGCCCGCGCGGTGAGCTGCCGGCTGAAGGACGATCCGTCCAAGCGCGAGCCCGACGGCGAGGACTGCAAGCAGGTCAAGCGCGACAAGGGCGACGGCACCTTCGAGGAGGTCCGCCAGTGCACGCCGCGCTACAAGAACGGGCAGTCGGACTGGTGCGACTACCACGTCGATCGCTGGGTCAAGGTCGAGGAGCAGAAGCTCGAGGGCCGCGGCCTCGAGGTGTCGTGGCCGACACCGCCGCCGCCGGCGCCGCTGTCCGCGCCCGGCGCCCGCCGGGCTGGCGAGCGCCGCGGCACCTACGTGCTCGAGCTGACCGACGGCAAGCGCACCCGCACCTGCGCGGTGTCCGAGGGGACGTGGCGCAAGCGCACCGACGGCCAGAAGATCAAGGCGCAGGTCCGCGCCGCCAGCGGCGAGCTGGTCTGCTCGAGCCTGTAGTTCCCGTCCACCTCGGCCTCGGTCTCGGACTCGGACTCGACTCGGACTCGGCCTCGGACTCGGCCTCGGTCTCGGCCTCGGCCTCGGACTCGGCCTCGGCCTCGGTCTCGGACTCGGTCTCGGTCTCGGACTCGGTCTCGGTCTCGGCCTCGGTCTCGGTCTCGGGTTCGGCCTCGGTCTCGGGTTCGGGTTCGGTCTCGGCCTCGGTCTCGGTCTCGGGTTCGGGTTCGGGCTACTCGGGCATCGTCGCCGGGCCGTCCTGGGCCTCGACCACCGCGGTCGGTCCGGGCGCCGGCGGCGGCGGCGCGCCACCGCCACCACCAGGCGAGCTCGTGTCCTTGTCATCCTTCGCGGCCGCCTTCGGCGCAGGCTTCGCGTCCCTCTCCGTCGCCTTCGGCGCGTCCTTCGCGTCCTTCGCATCCTTCGCCGCCGTCTTCGGCGCGTCCTTCGCATCCTTCGCCGCCGTCTTCGGCGCGTCCTTCGCGTCCTTCGCGTCCTTCGCCGCCGTCTTCGGCGCGTCCTTCACGTCCTTCGCATCCTTCGCCGCCGTCTTCGGCGCGTCCTTCACGTCCGTCTTCGGCGCATCCTTCGCCGCCGTCTTCGGCGCGTCCTTCACGTCCTTCTCCACGACCACCACCGCCTCCTCCTCTCCTGCCGCGTCATCAGCCTCGACCGCGTCGCCACCGTCGCTGACCTTGCGCCCGCCCGCAGCCGGCCGCTGGCCCTTGCCCTTGCGCTGGCTCTTGGGGAGCTGCTTCCACTGCTTCTCGGCCCGCTCCGAGCGAGTCTTGTCGACCACGCGATACACCACCACGACGTCGCCCTTGTCGACGACTGTGTCGGGCGGCTTGCGGTTGATGCGCGCCAGGTCGCGCTTGCCCAGGCCGAAGCGCTTGCCGAGCTGCTCGTAGCTCTCGCGCCGGGTCGCGACGTACTCGACCCGCTCGCGGCCCGACCGCCCCTCGGACAGCTCGAGGTGCTCCTTCGAGCCCCGGGTCACGATCACCAGGCGGCGGTCGTCGAGGAGCGCGACGTGGTTGGCGTCGGCCGACCAGGCGGGCGCGACGAAGGCCTGGAGCACCATCCGCGGGTGCAGGGTGGCGTCGACGGCGAGGCCGTTCCAGGTCGCGAGCTCGGCCACCGGCACGCCCAGCGCGCGCGCGATCGGCCCGAGCTCGTCGCCGGCCACCACCCGGTAGAACACTCGGCGGCGATCCGCGACCTCGGCGTCCTTGTCGGGCACCGCCACGATCAGCGGCTCCCCCGGACGGTGGTCGACGCCCGAGCCGTACAGATCGGCCTCGGCCGCAGCCAGGTTCTTGGCCCGCTCGGCCGCGGTGATGCGCGGCACCAGGAGCACGGTGCCCCCGGTCACGTCGCTGTCGCGATCGAGATCATTGAGCGCCCGCAGCTTGGCCCGCGACACGCCGAACAAGGTCGCGATGTCCTCGAAGCGCTCGCCGTAGCGCGCGACGTAGGTGTCGACGTTGTCCCAGTTGCCGCGCTCTTGCCCGAGCCGCGCCGCGAAGGTCGGGCCGGCGCCGGCCGGCACGCGGACCACGAAGCTCTTGCCGGCCGGCGTGCGGTTGCGGCGCAGGTGTGGGTTCAGCCGCTTGATCTGGTCGACGGTGGCGCCGGCCGCCTTGGCCACGCTGGTGAGCGGCACCGACGACGGCACCGTGACGTCGTCCCACACCTCGGGCGCGCCCCGCTCGACGTCGGCGAACCCGAAGACCTCGAGGTTGTGGCCGACGATCGCGGCCGCCAGCGCCTTGGGCACGTAGATGCCCGACTCCCACGGCAGCGCGTTCTCGTAGTCGAGGAGCGCCCAGAAGTCGTTGGTGTTGAACCGCGCGATGCCCTTCAGCACCGCGCCGTAGCCCGCGTTGTACGCCGCCATCGCCAGGTCCCAGTCGCCGAAGCGATGGTGCAGATCGGTCCAGAACCCCATCGCCGCCTCGGTCGCGCGCACCGGGTCGTTGCGCTCGTCGACCCAGCGATCGATCGCCAGGCCGTAGATCCGGCCGCCGTCGGGCATGAACTGCCACAGCCCGCTGGCGCCGACCCGCGACACCTCGCTCGAGTCGAAGCTCGACTCGATCATGCACACGTAGAACAGATCCTCGGGCAGGTGGGCCTTGCGCAGCGCGCCGATGATCAGGTCGCGGTACCGCCCCGAGCGCTCGAGCCAGCCGCGCATGATGCGGCGACCGCGCGGGTCGTCCTTGTAGAAGACCAGGTAGTCGATGACCCGGCGGTCCCAGGTGACCGGCAGGTCGGGCATGCGCAGGTCGGCCAGCCACGGCAGGTCGGGCCGAAGCTCGGCCGGGGTCGCGGCCCGCTTCGGGCCCGGCGCGTCGACCCACGGACCGGCGCCGCGGGTGAAGACCTCGCGCTCGAACTCGCGCAGCTCGTCGCGCCAGGGCCGACAGGTCGCGCCGACCGGACAGCCGCGCACCGCCTGGCGCTCGGCCGGGTTGGCGACCAGCGGCGCACGCACCGTCGGCGGCGCGGTCGGCTGCTGATCCTGAGGCCCGGCCACCATCGGCGCGGGCGGCGGCACCTCGGCGCGGGCGTGAGCCACGCCGAGGCCTAGGCTGACGATGGCGGCGAACGAGCGAGCCCAGGCCATGGGCTCGACTCTAGGCGGGGCGGCGCCCTCGATCCACTTTTGCGCCCGAGGCCAACGATCACAGGGGGTTCGCTGCGTCACCCGGCCGGCCACGCGACCGCGCGAGCCGCCGGTCGCCATCCGACGACGGCGCGTGGTAGGGTCGCCGAGATAGGAGCCGTCATGCCGGGCATTCCCGAACTACTCATCATCTTGCTCATCGTGCTGGTGGTCTTCGGCGCCAGCAAGCTGCCCCAGATCGGCCATGGCCTCGGCTCGGCGATCAAGAACTTCAAGCGCGCCGCCTCGGGCGACGACGAGATCGAGGTCTCGAAGAAGGCCGCCCTCGACGGCAAGGCCGCCAAGGAGCTGCCGGCGACCGCCGACGAAGACATCGAGGAGGTCGTGGTGCGGCGGCGGGTCAAGAAGGAGAGCTAGGGTCCTCTCCGCCTCCTCGGACTCGGGTTCGGGATCGGGTTCGGGTTCGGGTTCGGGTTCGGGATCGGTCTCCGCCTCGGGTTCGGCCTCGGCCTCGGCCTCGGCCTCCGCCTCTTCCTCCGCGCCGCGCCGATCCTCTACCGCTCCGTCGGCTCTCTCCCCGCCGTCTTCCCTCCCCGCGCCTCCAGCCGCGCCGCCGCCGCCGCGCGCACCGGGGCCGGCAGCTCGGCCGCGGCGATCACCTCCGCCCAGTCGGCCGGGCCCAGGGTCACCACCAGCCGCAGCGCGATCGGGATCGGCGTGTAGCGGTTGAGCACCAACGCGCGCCGCACCATCGGGCGCACCGACCACCGCGGGTGCTCGGCCACGAGCGCCAGCGCCGCCGGCACCGCCGGGCGGGCCGCCGCGATCCGCACCGCCTCACGCTCGGTGAGCTGGGGATTGTCGAGGAGGATCCGGATCACGTCGGGATGGGGATCGCGGAGCAGCTCGGCCAGGGCGTCGCCGCGCGGCCGCCGGGCCAGGGCCTTGCGCTCCCCCAGCGTCAAGGGGCGACCGCGGTTGCGCAGCGGCCGCTCGGGGGCCAGGCCGCGGGCGACCTCGTCGGCGGTCGCGGTCGGCGGCGCCGCGTCGAGGACCAACCGGGCCAGCGCCGGATCGGTCAGCTCGCGGGCCGCCAGGTACAAGGCCTGGCGCGCCGCGTACCCGAGCTCGCCCAGCGCCGGCACCAGGCAGCCGACCACCGCCGCGACCTCGGGATCGTCGTCGCCGCTGGTCGCGCGCGCGATCAGCGCCTCCACCGCCGCAGCGGCGCGGACCGGCTCCTCCCCCAGCACCGCGACGAGCTGACGGACCCGCAGCGGCCGGTCGACGAACCGGCGTAGCCGAGCCACCAGCCAGTCGCCGCGGTCGGCCACGGCCGGCGGTTACTCGACCTTGTCGGCGTCGCCCATCGACTCGAGCTTGGCCTCGAGTTCGGCGATCCGCTCGGCCAGCGCCCGGACGTCCTTGTGGATGCCGGCGAAGGGCGAGATCCCACCGATCGCCGTGCGGATCTTGCCGTCGACGCGCTTCTGCCACTCGTCGAGGGCGCGCTGCTGCTCATTGACCCAGTGGCGGAACTCGCGCAGGACCACCAGCTCGCGCCGGCGCGGCCCGTCGCTGTCGGCGTCACCCAGGTCGGCGTCGTCGTCCTCGGGCATCGGCTCATCGTGGTCGCGCTTGAACGGCAACACGCTCGACACCCGGCGCTGCGCCTCGGCGAACCACTCGCCGCCGTGCTGGATGATGTTGCGCATCGCGCCCAGCGGCATGAAGCTGCGCTGCTTCTTCTCTTCCTCGAAGATGATCTGCGCCAGGGTGACCGAGGTCAGGTCTTCCTTGGTCTTGTTGTCGACGATCTTCACCTCGTCGCCTGCGCGGATCATCTCGGAGATCTGATCGAGCGTGACGTAGCGGCTGTGCTGCGTGTCGTAGAGCTTACGGTTGGCGTATCGCTTGATGACTCGCGCCTCGGCCATGGGGGACTCCTCGAGGGCGGGCCCTCTCTCCTACAGGTATCACGCGGTGCGGCAGGGCGGCAACGCAGCGCGCCGTGCCCGACCGGCCCGGCCGCCCTCGCCCCGCGACCGCGGCCGAGGGTTTCGCGCTAGATTCCGCCGATGCGCCTCCCCTTGGCCTTGAGTGTCCTCCTCGCGACCACCGCCTGCGGCGGCGACGACGGCGGCGGTACGGCGGTCGACGCCCCATCCAGCACCGTCGCGCGCGTCCAGTGCGGCGGCGCCACGATCGCCGGCACCGTGACCGCCCCCGGCTTCGCGTTCACCCCGATGGCCACCACGATCTCGGTCGGCCAGGTCGTGCAGTTCATGATGCCGGCGACGCACAACGCGATCTCCGACGAGGGCCTGTTCACCGCCGACTTCAACGCCACCGTCTGCTACCGGTTCGACGCCGCCCGCACCTACCCGTTCCACTGCGGGCCCCACGGCTTCACCGGCACGATCGTCGTCCAGTAGCGCGTGCCGTTCCCCGGCTTCGAGGTCGCGTGCCTGGCGATCGTCGCCCTGGCGTTGGCGGCCTTGGCCCGGACCCGGCCGTGGCCTGGCCTCCTCGCCGACTACGGCGCGCTGGCGATCGCCGGCTGGCTCGGCGAGCACACCTGCATCGCCTGGTACCAGCACTACGGCTACGCGCCGAACTGGACCGGCCGCGTCGGCCACGTCCCGCCGATGATCCCGGTCATCTGGCCGCTGGTGATCTTGTCGGCGCGCGCGGTGGTCGACGCCCTGGGCCCCGGTCTGGGCCGGTGGCGGCCGGTGGCGGTCGGCGCGCTGGTGGTGTTCGACGCCTCGCTGGTCGAGGTGATCGCGGTCGCCGCCGAGCTGTGGGCCTGGGCCGAGCCCGGCCACCTCGGGGTCCCGCTCATCGGCATCCTCGGCTGGGGCTTCTTCGCCGGCGCCGCCGATGTCGCGCTGGCGCGTCCGCCGCGGTGGCGACCGCTGACGCTCCTCGGCGCGCTGGCGATCACCCACGCGCTCATCGTCGGGAGCTGGTGGGGCCTGTTCCGCTGGACCTTGCGCGGCGACCTGGGCGACGGCGCGCTCGTCGGGCTCGGCGCCCTGGCGGTCGGCCTGACCGTCGGGGCGGTCGCGCTGCGCCGCCGCGGTCGAGCGCTGGCGCTGTCGGTCGCGGCGCCGCGGATGATCGCGGCCAGCCTGTTCGTCGTGACCTTGATCGCGGTGGCGCCCACCGACCTGCGGCTATGGCTCCACACCGCGTGTCTGGCGACGCCGTACCTCGCGGTCACCGCGTTCACAGATAGACGTTGACCGGCAGGCCCGCGCGCTGCCACAGCGCCGTGCCGACCAAGAACAACACGAGCTGGGCGGTGCCGACGTGGGTCAGCACGATGCAGTCGCGCGGCGTCAGGCCGCGGGCCCACCACCGGCGGTACAGGACGAACTGCACGGCCGGCGCCACCAGCATCAAGAGCTCGCGTAGCCCGAGCTCGCCGAGCGCCACCGCCGCCATCAGCACCGCGCTGGCCCCGAGCAACAGGCCGTCGATGATCCGCCGGGCCACCGTCGGGCCGTGGACCACCGGGTAGGTCGGCACGCCCTCGGCGCGATCGCCCTCGAGGTCGCGCAGGTCGTAGAGGATCTCGTAGGTCAGCTCGAAGGGGATGAAGAACAAGATGAGCGCGACGATCGCCGCGTCGCTGACCAGGCGCGGCGTACCGTCGGCGTGGAGGATCGCCAGCGGGTAGACGAACCCGGTCAGGACGAACAGGAGCGCCGAGCCGAAGTTCTTCCAGAAGTACATCTCCTTGAAGCGGGTCAGGCCGCGGAGCGTCGGGACGATCGGATAGTTGTAGCCGAGGCCGATCCCCTGGACCGCGATCCGCCACGGCGTCAGCGCCGGCCACACCAGATGACCGAGGGCGATCGACCCGACGAGCAGCGCCCACGCGCCGACCGTGATCGCGCGGGCGTGACGCGCGACCCGGGCGGTACCGCGGATGCCGTTCTTGGCGTCCTCCGCCAGATCGGTGACGCGGTTCATGAGGTTGATGAGGAACCAGTCGAGCCCGGCGATCGCCCCCACCGCCCACAGGTACCGGCCGCCCAGGATCCAGCCGAACACCACCGCCGCCACCGCGCCGATCGCGAGGATGTGCGCGCGCGAGATCGCCGCCGCGTCGGCCAGCGCGGCCGCGACCGGGTGCTCGCGCGGGAGCGACGACGTCACGGCGGCATTCTACGCCGCCACGCGCCGGCGCGGCGCGGCGATGGCGGGGCGCGATCGTCGCCGGGAGCCGGGGTCACGCGCGGGAGGCAGCGCGGGCGCGCCGACCATCGCCGGGCTCACAGCGGCGCCCACTCGACGCGGTACATCGCGCCGCGCATCGGGTTCGCGGCGTCGCCGTAGTAGGTGACGATCCGCAGCTTGCGCAGCGGGCCGTCGGCGCCGAGCCGCACGACCCACACCTCGGCCTTCGGGGTCAGGCGGTGGGTCGCAGGATCGTAGTCGTACCAGTCGCCCATCGCCGTCGCCGGCTCGCCGCCGGGGGTCGTGACCAGGGCGCAGTCGGCGCTGGCCCAGTCGTCGCTGGCGAAGGTCGTGGGCGCGGCCGTGACCTCCGCGAGGCTCGCCGCGGCGACCCGCGCCGCCGCGACCGCCCCCGGGCCCGAGTCCCCACCGTTGAGCTTCACGCTGGCGCGCTTGAGCGCGACGTGCCACGCGGTCGAGGTCGCCGCCTCGAGGTCCGACACCTCGACGCGCGCGCCAGCGAGCAGATCGAGGTAGAGGTACGGGTTGTCGGGCGCGGCCGCGGTGCCGCCGGCGGTGGCGTCGAGGGTCGCGGTGGTGACCGCGCCGGCGAGGGTGGTGGTCACCGCGCCGGTCGAGCGCATCGGGATCGGCCGATAGTTCGACGGCAGGAGCGCGGCCTCGTCGCAGCCATCGCTGTCGGGCGGCGCGGCGTCGACCGCGACCGCAGCGTCAGGCGAGAGCTCGGACGAGGCGGCGTCATCACAGGCGGACGCGCACGCGACCAGCGTGAGCGCGAGGAGCGAGGAGCGAGAGCGGATCATAGGTGTCCTCTAGATCGGGGGGGCGCGTCAGCACGGGCGATGGCCGCGCGCGCGCCCGACGGCAGCGCGACCAGCTCGAACTCGGTGTCGTAGGTCAGGGCCAGGTGGCCCTCGGTCACTCGCCGCGGCGGCACGCACGCGATCAGGCGGCCGTGGGCGAGGAGCGCGATGCGATCGGCGTAGGCCAGGGCGAGGGTCAGCTCGTGCAGCACCACCACCACCGCGTGGCCGAGGTCGGCGGCGCGGCGCGCCAGCGCCATGACCCGGTGCTGCTGCCGCGGATCGAGGGCGGCGGTGGGCTCGTCGAGAAACAGCGCGCGGTCACCGCCGTCGCCGAGCTGCGCCAGGACCCGCGCGAGCTGGACCCGGCGCTGCTCGCCGCCCGACAAGGTCGGATACAGGCGCTCGCCCAGCCCGTCGAGCCCGACCGCGGCCAGCGCCCGCGCGCGCGCCGCTGCGTCGACCGCGCCGCCGAGGGCGATCACCTCGGCGACCGTGAAGGCCGCCGTGAGCCGCGGCCGCTGGGGCAAGAAGGCGCGGCGCGCCGCCAAGCGCGCCGGCCCGAGGTCGTGCGGCGAGGTCCCGGCCAGGGACGCGACCCCCGAGGTCGGTCGGCGATCCCCGCCCAGCACCGCCAGGAGCGTCGACTTGCCGGCGCCGTTGGGCCCGGCCAGCACGACCAACTCGCCGGCCTCGACGGTCAGCGACACCTGGTCGAGCAAGCGACGGTCGCCGATCGCGACGGACACCTCGCGGGCGGCGATCACGCGGCCCCTCGCGCGCGGGCGATCGCGATCAGGACCGGCGCCCCGACCAGCGCGGTCACAATGCCGATCGGCAGCTCCGCCGGTGCCACCACCGTGCGCGAGACCAGATCGGCCGCGACCAGGAGACCACCGCCGGCCACGGCGCTGACGATCACCAGCGCGCGGTGGCGTGGACCGATCAGCCCCCGGACGACGTGCGGCACGAGCAGGCCGACGAACCCGATCGCGCCACACGCCGCGACCACCGCGCCGGTCGCCAGCGCGATCGCCAGCGCGGCCTGGCGGCGCAGCCGTTCGACGTCGACCCCGGTGTGCCGCGCTTCGGCCTCGCCAAGCAGCAAGCGATCGAGGGCCGCAGCCTGACGCCACGCGACCGCCAGGGTCACGGCGGCCGCCACCGCCACCGGGACCACCAGGACCCAGCGCGCGCCGCCCAGGCTGCCCATCGACCAGAAGGTCACGGAGCGAAGCTGGGCGTCGTCGGCGACGAACAAGAGCAGGCCAGTGGCCGCGCCCGACACCGCGGCTACCCCGACGCCGATCAAGACCAGGGTCGCGCTGCCAGCGCTCCGCCGCGCGAGGGCCAGGATGAGCGCCGTGGTGGCCAGCGCGCCGAGGAACGCCGCGACCGGGACCAGGAACGGCACCACCGCCGCCGGCGCGCGCGCCACCAGCGGATCGCCCAGGACGATGAACCCGACCGCGGCCACCGCGGCGCCGTTGCTGACGCCGAGCAGCCCCGGCTCGGCCAGCGGGTTGCGGGTCAACGCCTGCATCAGCGCGCCGGCGACCGCCAGCGCCGCGCCTGCGGTCAACGCCAGCGCGATGCGCGGCAGGCGCAGCGTCCACACGATCACGTCGTCGCGGCGCGCGCCGTCGAGGTCGAGGCCCAGCCCACGCCCGAGCGCCGCGACGACCTGGCCGGGGGTCAGCGTCACCGCGCCGACGAGACACGCGACCAGCGCCAGCGCCACCACCGCCGCCGCCAGACCGGCGGTCAAGCGGGTCGGGGCGATCCGCCGCGCCGCGATCACGGCGCGCCCGCCAGCGCACCGTCGAGGGTCGCGATCGCCTCGGGCAGCCGGGGGCCGAAGCCCAGGAGCAGCTGGTCGTCGACGGCCACCACGCGCTGCGCCTGACCGGCCGGGGTCTCGGCCATGCCGGGCAACGCCAGCACACCGGCGGTGCCGCCGAGGAGCGCGTGGACCCGCGCCGGTACGACGATCGCGTCGGGGCGAGCGGCGACGATGGCCTCGGCAGTGAGCGGCCGATAGCCCGACCAGGCCGTGATCGCCGAGGTCGCACCGACCAGGCCGAGCATCGCCACCGCCGCGGTGTCGCGCCCAGCGACCATCGGTGCGCCGGCACCGCGCGCGTACAGGAACAGCACGCGCCCCGAGGGCGCCGCCGCCGCCGCCGCCGCTGCCGCGCTGTCGGCCGCGACTCGCTCGGCGAGCGCGTCGGCCGGACCGGGCTCGCCGATCGCGCGACCGATCGCGCGGATCCGATCGGCGGCGCTGACCACCGTGTCGGCCGGCGGCAACAGCTCGACCCGAACGCCGGCCGCGCGCAAGGCTTCGATGGTTGCCGGTGGGCCAGCGTCGGCGCTGGCCACCACCAGCTCGGGATCGAGCGCCAGCAGGCCCTCGGCCGACAGCGCGCGCTGATAGCCCACCTTCGGGAGCGCAGCGACCGCGGCTGGATACGTGCTGGTGACATCGACCGCGATCACCCGCCCACCCGCGCCGAGGGCGAACACCGCCTCGGTCACCGGCCCGCCGATCGTGACGATCCGCGCCGGCCGCGCGCCCGCACCGTGCCGCGCCTCGTCGCTGGCCCGCGCGCACGCGAACGCGCCGAGCACGGCCAGGCTGACCGCCGCGGCGATGCCAGGGGTCGCCGACGTCGGCAGCATCGGCCGACCGCGGTCACCCCTGACCATGGCGGACCTCCGCCAGGTGACCGAGCAAGGACGCCCAGCCCGGATCCTCGGTCGCCCCGCGGTCGTCGCGTTGCGAGAACACCAGCGCGATGACCTCACCGGCGGCATCGAACAGCTCGAGCGACGTCACCGGCCCGGCCGAGGTCGGCTTGGTGACCACCCAGGCATGGGCGATCAACTCCTCGCGCAGGTGCAGGTTGAAGGCCGGGTCGAGCACGTTCAGCCAGCGGTCGATCCGCCGGATCCGCACCACCGGACCGCTGTGGATCTGGATGCAGCCGCGGTTGCCGACGAAGATCATGATGGGCCGCGCGGTCTCACTGGCGTCCCCGAGGACGATGGCCAGCGCCTGCGCCGACACCTGCCGGGCGCGCCGGCCGCCGGCCAGGCGAAGCGCCTGGGTCCGGGTCACGCCGTGGCGGCGCAACATCGGGAAGAACTCGTGGGTGTCGGTCAGCGCGTCCCAGTCGCGAGCGAGCGCGGCCGTGTCGACCTCGGCGTCGGGGCGAGCCTCGGCGCTCACCGCCGGCGCCAGGTCCAAGGTCGGCGCGGTGGCCGCGGCACGCGCCGCGATCAGCGCCTCCCAGGCCGACCGATCACCGTCGGGCTCGAGGTAGACCTTGTGGATCGCGGTGCCGGCGCCGTCGAACACCTGGATGCTGCGGCGCACGCCATCGGGTCGGCGCGGGTCCCCCTCGGCGATCGCCAGCGCGTAGCGCCAGTGCGTCAGGAACACCCGCAGATCGATCGCCTCGCCGTGGACCAGGCCGGCCCCGGGCGCCAGCTCGACCCCGCCGTAGCGCCCGCGCACCTCACTCACCGCGGCCGGGTTGCGCGTGAGCGCCATGCACCGCCCGACCGCCGGCAGGCCGTGAAGCAGGGCCGCGAGATCGCCATCGAGCCAGCGCGCGGTCGCGCCGACCTGGGTGGCCGCGAGCTCCAGCTCACTGACCCCGAGAGCATCCGCGGCGTCGCGGACGCGTAGGCTCGGCTGCGCGGCGCGCAGGTCGGCCCAGCGCCGGGCCAGGGTCGAGGGATCGTGGCGCCGCGGATCGTCGACGGCGGTGGCGAAGAAGGTCATGTCATGGTCCGATCTGCTGCCAGCGCAGCGTGAGGACGCCGCTGGTGCCGGCGGCGTCGTAGTAGTCGTCGATCACCAGCTTCCAGACCGTGGCGTCGACACGGAGCGCCCACACCCTCGGGCGGGGCGCGAGCAGATGCGTCGCGACGTCGTAGGCGTACCAGCCGTCGCCTTGGTGGAACGCGTAGTCGGGCTCGGCGTCTGCGTCGTCACCGTCGGCGCGATCGCGGGTCCAGCCGTCGGCCGGCGGCGCGTCGAGCGTGGCCAGGGCGCCGGGGCGGGCTGACACCTCGACGCCGCGGTCGCCGCTGACCCCGCCGTTGGTCTTGATGTGAAAGCGCCGAAAGGCCAGGTCCCACGGGCCGTCGCTGGGGGTGGCCGTGCCGGTCGCCAGCGCCAGATACGTCCAGCGCTCGACGTCGGTCGCGTCGATCCGCGTGGTGGCTACGCCGTCGGCGCCGATCACGGTCACCACGGGACCGGTGGCGCCCGCGTCGACCTCGACCGCCGGCTCGATCGACGGCGCGCAGGCGGCGAGCCCGACACCGAGCGCGCCGAGCGCGGCGAAGCGGAGCGCGCTCATCGCTCGACCTCGAGGGCGAGGTAGTAGGTCGCCGGCGCCAGGCGATCGAGGTCGGCGTCGCCGGCCCCGAGCAGGTTGTCGCCGCCGACCGCCAGCTCGAAGCCGGCCGCGAACCGTCGCGCCACCCGCGCCCGCAGCTCGACCCGCGCCGCCGCGACCGGGGCGGCCGCGTCGACGCCGTAGCGCCGGGAGCCAGTCGCGACCGCCTCGATCGCCGCGCTCAGGCCGTCGGCGGGATCGTGCCAGCGCGCCGCGAGCTGACCGCGATGCCGCGGCTGGCCCTCGAGGGCCGCGCCGGTCTCGGGGTCCCGCGACCAACCGTAGGCGTAGCCGACCTCGAGGCCGAACCGGCCGCGGCCCCAGCCGACCGCGAGCTCGCCACCCGCGGTGTAGGCGCGCCCGACGTTGGCGTAGCGAAACTCGGTTGCGGCGCCGGGCATCGCCGGCTCGGCGCGCGCAGTGATCAGGTCGGTCAGCGCGGTCGCGTAGCCGCTGGCCATCGCGGCCCAAGCTCCGGTCCGCCACTCGAGCGCGACCTGCAGCGAGCGCGCGAGCTCGGGCCGCAGCCCCGGGTTGCCCAGGACGACGTAGCCGGCGCCCGGGTTCTCGAAGCGCAGGAGCTGCTCCTTGAACGACGGCGCGCGGTAGCCCAGGCCGACGCTGCCGCGCGCGATCATCGCCGGGGTCACGTCCCAGCGCGCGGCGAGCCGCGGCGTCGCGTGCCAGCCGAACTGCTGATCCACGTCGACGCGCGCCGCTGGCGCCAACAGGACCGCGCCCCCGTCGCCGAGCCGCCACTCGTCTTGCAGCCACAGCGCCGCGCGGTGATTGCGCCCGGCGCCGGTCAGCCGCTCGGTGGTCAAGCCCTCGCGGGCCAGCGCCGCGCCGCCGCTCACCAGGTGACGAGCCGCGATCCGCCGCTCGAGCTGGACCATCCCGTCGATCAGGTGCTCGCGGGTGTCCTGGTACTGATCGAGGCTGGCGCCGCCGCGCTGATCGTGGGCGAACTGATCGCGGTAGGTGCTGACCGCCAGCGTCGCCGCCACCCGCGTGCCCAGGCCAGCGCGGGCCGCGGTGAGCTGACCGCCCGCGACCTCGACCCGATTGTGGCGATCCAGGACCGCGCCGCCGGCCGCCGCTTCAACGCTGCGCAGGTCGCGGTACTGGTACCCAGCGTCGAGCTCGAGGCGCCAATCCGCCGCCAGCCCCACCCGGGCGCGGCCATCGACCTGGGCGTCGTCGAAGGCGGCGATCGTCGTCGCGGGATCGGCGACGCCGCGATCGATCGCTGGGGCCTGGGCCCAGCGCACCGCCAGCGATCCCGCGACCGCGGCTGTGCCACCTGCGATCGCGCCCCGGGCCTCGCTGCCGCCGCGATGATCGGCGCGCGCGGCGAGCGTGACGCGCTCGGCGTCGACCGCGCGGGTCCGCAGGTTGATCACCCCGGCGATCGCATCGGCGCCGTAGGTCACCGCGCCCGGTCCACGCACGACCTCGATGGCGTCGAGCTCCGAGGTCGCGAAGCGATCGAGATCGATCGCGCCGTCGACCCGGCCGACTTGCCGCCGTCCGTCGATCAAGATCACGACGTACTCCGGCCCGAGCCCTTGCAACGATGGCGCCGCACCACCACGTCCGCGGTCGATCCACACCCCGGGGCGACCCGCGAGGGCCGCGGTCGCCGTCGTCGCCCCGGTGGCGCGGAGGGCCTCGCGATCGATCTGCTCGGTCGCGACCGGGCCCGGCGCCAGCCGCCCTGCAGGGCGTTCGTCCTCGATGATGATCACCTCGTCGGGGGCTCGCTCGATCGGCGGCTCGGGAGCCTCGGCGGGCGCGCTCTGCCCCTCGGCACGCGCCACCCCGAGCAGCGTGCAGGCGACCAGGGCGGCCGTGCGGTGCGGGGGCGTCATGGAGTGATAATGAAAACTATTTTCAATTTCATGTCAAGACCGATCGCGAGGCAGCGCCCGGGTCCCGCCCGGTGCGCGGTGCGCTACCTTCGGGCCGTGCCGAAGGAGAAGCCGTGGTGGAAGCGCGCCGCCGACCCGGTCGCCGCCCCACCGTCTACGCCCCCGCTGTCTACGCCGCCGACGGCGACGCCCCCGACGGCGACCGAAGAAGAAGAAGGTGATGACGGCGGCGACGGCGACGCTGACGACGGCGACGCCCCGGCCGCCGCGGGCCCGGCCCTGGCCTCGGCGCCCGCCGCGCTCCGCGATCTCGCCGACGGCGAGACCACCACGATGGCCGGGTCGGGCGCCGCGCCCTACGTCCTGCGCAACGTCGGCGGCGTTTACTCGTGCTCGTGTCCGGCCTGGCGCAACCAAGGCGCGGCGATCGAGCGCCGCACCTGCAAGCACCTCCGCGCGCTGCGCGGCGACGCCGCCGAGACCGCCCGCACCGGGGGTCCGCCACCGCCGCGCCGCGCGTCCGGCACCTCCTCCACCGCGCCCTCCGCGAGCGCCGGCGCGCCCACCGCCGCGGTCGCCCCGCCGATCCTCCTGGCCCACGCCTGGGATCACACGACCGATCTCTCGGGCTGGTGGATGAGCGAGAAGCTCGACGGCGTGCGCGCCTACTGGGACGGCGAGAGCTTCATCTCGCGCCTGGGCAACCGCTTCGCCGCCCCGGCGTGGTTCGCCGCCGGTCTGCCGTCGACGCCCCTCGACGGCGAGCTGTGGGCCGGCCGCAAGCAGTTCCAGCGCGCGGTGTCGATCGCGCGGCGCCAGGACGGCAGCGACGCCTGGCGCGAGCTGACCTACGTCGTCTTCGACGCCCCCGGCCACGACGCCACCTTCGAGGAGCGCCTGGCCTACGTGCGGGCCCACGTCGAAGGCGTCCGCCCGCCCCACGCCCGCTGGCACCCCCACGATCGCTGCCGCGACCTCGACCACCTGCGCGCCGAGCTGGCCCGGGTCGAGGCCCTGGGCGGCGAGGGCCTGATGCTGCGCCAGCCCGGCTCGCGCTACGAGGTCGGTCGGTCGTGGACCCTGCGCAAGGTCAAGACCTTCCACGACGCCGAGGCCCGGGTGATCGGCCACGAGCGCGGCGCCGGCAAGCACCGCGGCCGCCTGGGCGCGCTGGTGTGCCAGCTCCCCGACGGCACCACGTTCAACGTCGGCACCGGCCTGTCGGACGCCGAGCGCGCCGCGCCACCGCCGATCGGCGCGATCATCACCTACCGCTACCAGGAGCTGTCCAACGACGGCGTGCCGCGGTTCCCGTCCTACGTCGGCGTGCGCGACGACGTCGCGTGGCCGCCGGCCGGCGCCTCGAGCGCGCCCAGCCCGAGCCCGACCGCAACTGCACCCGCGCCCGCACCCGCCCCGCGCTTCGACGGCGACCGCCTCCTCCGCACCTTCACCCGCGGCGCCGAGCGCTGGTCGGTCGAGCTGGCCGGCCGCGCCGTCACCGTCGACGCCGACGGCGTCATCACCGTTCGCCGCTCGGACACCGCGGCCGCCGCGTGGCGCGACGCCGAGCGACTGATCGCGGCCCAGCTCGGCCACGGGTTCACCGAGTTGAGATAGGCTCGGGTCGTGGCTGACGGACGCACCTACCTCGAGCTGTCGGAAGCCGACGGCGGATCGCACAAGTTCTACGAGGTCATCGTCGCCGGCGCGACCCTGACCATCCGCTTCGGCCGCATCGGCGACCAGGGCCAGACCAAGGTCTCGGAGTTCCCCAGCCACGACAAGGCAGTCGCCGAGGCCACCAAGAAGCTCAACGAGAAGCGCAAGAAGGGCTACGCCGAGGCGGTCATGGGCGAGCGGCAGAAGCGCTCGATCACCCGCCGCGAGATCACCTCCAAGCCCGCCGCGCGCAACACCACGCTGGCCCCGGTGGTGTGGAAGTTCACGCCGACCTCGAGCCGGGCCTTCGGCATCTTCGTCGACGAGGCCCGCTGCTGGATGGGCAACGAGGCCGGCGAGATCTACTCCCTCGATCACGACGGCCGGGTCCTCGACAAGTTCAAGCTGCCCGACGGCGTGAAGTGCATCGTCGCCGACGACGACTGGCTCTACGCCGGCTGCGACGACGGCAAGATCTACGACCTCGGCGGCAAGGCGCCGCGAGTGGCCTACGAGATCGCGGCCGACATCGACATCTTCTGGCTCGACATCAAGGACGGCGTCCTCGGCGTGTCCGACGCCGCCGGCCACGTCGCGGTGTTCAACCACGAGGACGAGTCGCAGTGGAAGGCCAAGTCGTCGGGCGGCTCGGGCTGGATGGTCCGGTGCGACGAGACCGGCGTCTATCACGGCCACGCCGCCGGCATCACGAAGTACGACTGGGAGGACGGCACGCCGCTGTGGCACCAGGCCACCAACGGCTCGGTCATGTTCGGCTGGCAGGAAGAGTCGACGGTGTTCGCCGCCACCTCGGGCAACGTGGTCCAGCGCTTCTCGAAGCGCGGCACCGATCCCATGAGCTACCGGTGCGACGCCGCGGTGTTCTCGTGCGCCGCCGCCGAGGACGGCAAGTACGTGTTCGCCGGCGACAACTGCTCGTCGGTGTACTGCTTCGCCGAGGACGGCACCCGGCTGTGGAAGCTCAACACCGGCTGCGGCTCGGCGTTCTCGATGCAGTTCTTTCGCGGCCGACTCTACATCGTCACCACCGACGGCACCTTCGCCGTCATCGACGCCAGCGAGGCCGCGATCGCCGCGGCCCAGGCCGGCACCGTGCCCGAGGCCAAGGCCATCAAGGCGCCCAAGGTCACCGCGGTCGCCCCGACCGCCGAGGTCGAGTCGACCCGCGACGCCGGCACCGGCGTGATCGTCGAGTGCTACGCCGACGGCGGCAAGCCGCGCATCCGCCCGGTGTCGCCGGGCTACCACGCGACCTGGAACGTGCAGTTCCCCAAGGAGCTGCGTGAGGTCGGCGCCCGCTACGTCGTCGACGAGCTGCGCGAGAGCGGCGCCGGCGGCTTCTACCGCGCCCACGGGACCATCCGGAAGCTGACCGGCGCATGAAGCTCATCCGCCAGACCCGGCTGGTCTTCGTCGAGGGACGCTCCGAGAAGGTCTACGAGGTCGACCTGTGCGAGGTCGGCGCCAACCAGTACGTCGTCAACTTCCGCTACGGCAAGCGCGGGGCGACGCTCAAGGATGGCTCGAAGACCGTGGCCCCGGTCAAGCGCGACGAGGCCGACCGGGTGTTCGCCAAGCTGGTGCAGTCCAAGCTCGACTCCGGCTACCTCGACGAGGCCGCGCCCCGTCCGGCCCCGGCGGTGCCCGCGCGCGTCGCGGCGCCGACCGCGCCGGCCGCCGGCGATCACCCGCGGGTCGCGCGCCTCCTCGAGCGCCTGGCCGCCACCGGCACCGCGCGCCGATGGTTCCGCAGCGGCGAGGCCAAGACCTGGCCGCTCGAGCGCGCGATCTGGCGCGCCGGTGAGCTGCGCCTGCGCGCCGCCGAGCCGCTCCTCCTGGCGCTGGTCGGCACCGCGACCTCGACCGAGCTGGCCGGCGGCGGCAAGGGCCTCCGCGACTACTGTATCGCCTGGGCCCTGGCTCGCTGCGGCTCGAGCGCGGCCCTGCCGGCCCTGACCACGCTGTACGGCAACCCGCGCTCGCCCGAGCACGTCCGGCGGATCGCCGCCGAGGCGCTCATGCGGCTGGGCGACGCCGCCTCGACCGCCGAGTTCCGCGCCCACGTCGTCAGCCAGCTCCCCGAGCCGCTGCGCGCCGCCGCCAGCGGCGACGATCCCGAGGCCATGCTGCGCGCGACCGCGGGCTTCGACTTCGAGCGCCACCCCGACGCCCTCGATCAGCTCTACCTGATCGACAGCCCGGTGGTGCGACCGGCGCTCCTCGCCGCGCTGGCGCAGGTGCCGCTGACCGGCCCGCTGTTCCGCGCGGTGCGCCACCTGTGGAAGGCCGCCGAGCTGCGCGCCGACGCCCGCGTGCTCGGCCTCCTGGCCTACCGGATCGAGACCACGCCGAGCCAGGCCGGTCGCGGCCCGCGCTACCCGTTCAACCACCGCACGCGTCGCTACCTGCGCCGGCGCGTGTGGCGCACGCTGCGCCGCCTGGGCCAGCTCGGCGATCTCGACTACACCACGCTCGCCGCCGGCGTGCTCCTCGCGGTCACCGACGCCGACGGTCGCGAGCCGCGCAGCGCCACCGACGGCCGCGGCCGACCCTTCCACTACGATCGCTTCGCGCGCTTCCTGGCGTGGAACCACATCCTGTACGGCGCCAGCGCGCGCTACCACCTGCCCAAGAACGGCAAGGCCTGGCGCCTGCGCGCGCCCCACCGCCCCGACGCGCCGCCGCCGAGCACCCGCGAGGAGGCCTTCGCGACCTTGTGGGAGCAGCGCCCGGCCGCGCTCATGCAACTGTGCGCCGAGAGCGCGTGCCTGCCGGTCCATCAGTTCGCGGCCAAGGCCCTCCTGGCCTGCCCGGCCTTCCTCGATCAGCTCGACGTCGACGACGCCGCGCTCTTGCTCGGCCGCCCCTACGATCCCACCGCCGCCGTCGGCCTGGTGGTCGCGCGCAAGCGCTACGACGAGGCCCACCCCGACCTCGCGCTCCTCGCCGCGGCCGCGTGCTCGCTCCACGGTCCGGCCCGCGAGCAAGGCCGCGCGTGGATCGATCGTCACCGCGCCGTCGCCCTCGCCGACAGCCGGCTCCTCGCGGCGCTGGTGCTGGCGCCCCACGCCGACACCCGCGGCTTCGCCCGTCAGCTCCTGGTGGCCACACCGCTGGCCCCGGCGATCGGCCAGGCCGTGCTCGGCCGGTTGATCGCCGCCCTCCTCGCCCTGGGCCCGGCCGACGACGCGATCGCCGCCGACGCCACCCGCACGATCACCTCCACCCTGACCGCGCACCTGGCCACCGCCGGCGTCGCGGTCATCCGCGATCTGCTGGCCCACCCGCTGGCCGGCGTGCAGGGCCTGGGCGCCGAGCTCCTGCTCCGCCACGACGGTCGCACCGGCCTCCTGCCGGCCGAGCTCATCCTCGCGGTCCTGCACTCGGCCCACGCCGACGTGCGCGCGCTCGGCATGCGCCTCATCAGCGAGCAGCCCGACGACGCGCTGGCGGCGATGCCCGACCTGCTGGTGCGGCTGGGCTGCGACGGCAACGCCGACATCCGCCACGCCGCGCGACCGCTGATCGCGCGGGTGGTCGCCGCCCATCCCGAGGCCGGGCCGGCCATCGCCGCCGGTCTGATCGAGGCGCTGATCCGCCGGCGCCTCGCCGAGGACGTGCCCAGCGACGTGCTGCGGATCGTGCGCGACGACCTGCGCGCGACCCATCCGACGATCGATCGCGACACGATCTTGCGGCTGCTCGGCTCGGGCTCGCCCCACGCCCAGGAGCTGGGCGGGCGCCTCTTGGCCACCAACCTCGGCCCGCGCGATCTGACGATCGACGAGATCATCCCCCTGGCCAGCCACGAGATCCTGAGCGTGCGCCAGGCCGCGTGGGCCCTGTACGAGCGCGACCTCGAGCGCGTGCTGGCCGAGCTGCCGGCCGCGATCCGCATCCTCGACGCCCGGTGGGAGGACTCGCGGCAGTGGGGCTTCGCGTTCTTCCGCGGCCCGGCCTTCACGCGCGCCCACCTGACCGCCGAGGTCCTGGTCGGCGTGATCGACAGCGTGCGCCCCGACGTCATGGCCTTCGGCCGCGAGCTCCTGAGCCGCCACTTCGACGACGCCGACGGGCCGACGCTCCTGGCCCGCCTGGCCGAGCACCCGACCTCGGCGGTCCAGCTCTTCACCACCAACTACCTCGAGCGCTTCGCCACCGGCCGCCCCGACCGCCTGCCGGCGCTGGTGCCGTACTTCGCCAGCGTCCTGTCCCGGGTCAACCACGGGCGCATCGCCAAGCAGCGGGTCCTGGCCTTCTTGGCCGCCGAGGGCAGCCGCGACGATCGCGCCGCCGCCGTGGTCATGCCGCTCCTGTTCCGCCTGGCCGCCACTGTCTCGGTCGAGTACCGGGCCGGCGCCGTCGAGGCCATGATGACGATCCATCGCGCCCGCCCCCAGGTCGCGCTGCCGATCCAGGTCCGCCCGATCCGGGTGCTCGCCGCCGGAGGCCGGTAGTGGAGTTCCAGTACGCGTTCAAGCAGAGCTCGGCGGTGACCAACCGCGCCGACGCCACCGAGATGTCGTTCTCGCCCGACACCAAGCGCGAGCCGACCTACTTCTCGGGCGAGCTGCGCCAGGGCATCGCGTTTCGCGAGGCGATCAGCGCGCTCCACGACGTCGTGGTGTCCGACCTGCGGTGGAAGCCCAAGGACAAGACCGCGTACAAGGCGTGGGCGGCCAAGCAGGAGGATCTCGACTGGACCACGATCACCGCGCAGCGCGGCGCGGTCGCCAGTCAGCTCCGCGCGCTGCAAGACCAGCTCGCCGCGCTCTACCGCGCCTCCACCACCCGCCGCGCGCCCTTCGACCGCGCCAAGCGCACCTACTTCGACTACCTGTACCAGAAGGACCGCGACGCCTGGTTCGTCCTCGATCCGGTGATCACCGTCCACCCCGACGAGATCTTCTTCGAGTGCTTCAGCCAGGACGAGTCGTCCTACGGTCGCCTGGGCGCCAGCTACGAGGTGTTCACCAAGCTCGGCACCCACGCCTGCGGCACGACTAACATCGACTACTCGTCGGCGCTCTACGACGAGTTCCAGAAGATCCGCAGCTACAAGACCACCAAGCTCGAGGTCGATCCCTCGGGCTTCGACGTTCAGACCACGGGCGAGGCCAGCTTCACCGAGAAGAAGATCGATCTCCCCGACTCGTGGGTCCGCGGCTTCCTCCAGGTCAACAGCGCGATGGGCCTGCCGGCGCGGACCTTCGATCTGCACCCGATGGACGTGCACAACCTGTGCTTCGTCCTGCGCCGCCACAAGGAGAAGCGCGGCCCGCGATCGATGCGCTACTGCCTGACGCCGGGCCAGCCGGTCAAGGTGGTGTTCGACCCGTGGGGCCTCGAGGTGGTGTGCCGACGCACCGAGTACCGCGGCCCCGAGCCCGAGGAGATCCGGGTCTGGGGGCGGCGCCGCCTGCACATCCTCGAGCGGCTGATCCCGGTGGCCAACCGCTTCACCGTCCACTTACTCGGCCAGGGCCTGCCGTCGTTCTACGTGGCCGACCTGGGCGATCTCAGCTTCACCCTCGGGCTGTCGGGCTGGACCGCCAACGACTGGGCCAGCGCCGGCAACTTCGATCTGCTGGCGCCGCGCGCCGAGGTCGACGACTTCACCAAGCGCCGGGTCTTCGCCGGCCTCAAGGAGACCTGGTTCGACACCCCCGATCGGCTGGCCACCCGGCTCGGTGTGTCGCGCGCCGCGGTCCTGGGCGCGCTCGGCGCGTGGAGCCAGGCCGGCCGGGCCATGTTCGATCTGGCCAAGGGCGTGTACCGGGTCCGCGAGCTGACCCGCGAGCCGCTGCCGATGGCGCAACTTCGCTTCGCCAACCCGCGCGAGGAGGCCGCCGATCGTCTACGCTCGGGGCGCATGACGTCGAGCGCGCGCCCGACCAGCGACGGCGGCCTGGAGCTGTCCGGCACCGTCGAGGACGGCCGGCACCGCCACGAGGTGTCGCTCACGATCGACGCCGATCAGCGGATGACGCGCGGCCAGTGCGACTGCAACTTCTTCCAGCAGAACAAGCTGTTCAAGGGCCCGTGCGAGCACCTGTTGGCTCTGCGGTTCCACCACGCCCAGCAGGCCCAGCGCGGCCAGGCCCCGCGGGCCGGCGCCGGGCGCTGAGTTCGTTCACGCTCTCGGTTCGACCCAACCACCCACCAGGAGTTTTTCACGCGCGGAGCGATCAGGCGGCACATCTTGCAACCCGGACGGTGGATCGCCGTCCCTGCAACCTGGCCTGGCACGCATCACTGGCCCGTTCTTGACTGTGCGACGTCTGCCACCCCTGCGGGATACCGGTGTCAATCCCGCGTATTCCATACCCGCAGGGGTGGCGACGTCGCTTGAGTTGACCGAGCCAGTCGGAAGAGTGTTCGAAGGACCGCCTGACGCTCCGCGCGTGAGCTTTTCGTAGCGATGCCCGACAAGCGCCAAGAGCTGTACGAGCGCATCCGCGCCTCCTCGAAGGACGAGGTCATCCTCGAGGAGATGATCCGGCTCGGCTTCTGGCCGGCCCAGGGTCACCTGCCCGATGACCCCGCCGACGAGATCCGGCAGCGCGCCGCGCTCGAGCAGCAGCTCGCCGCCCTGCGCACCGAGCAGGCCCGCCTGCACAACATCGAGGCGCTCAAGAAGGCCCTGCGCAAGCAGCGCCTCGAGGCCTCGAAGGCCAAGCAGCGCGAGACCAAGGAGCGGCGCGAGCGCGAGCGGGTCGCTCGGGCCGCGGCCTGGCGCGAGCACAACCAGCGCGCGATCGGCTACCTCGGGCGCGGCGTGTCGGGCGGCCTCAACCAGACCGCCGCCGATCGCGCCGCGCTGACCCGCCACGGCGCGCCGGTCCTCGAGACCGCCGCCGAGCTGGCCGCCGCGATGGGCCTCACCATCCCCCAGCTGCGCTTCCTCGCCTTCGCCCGCGCGACCTCGACCGTCAACCACTACCAGCGCTTCGCCATCCCCAAGAAGACCGGCGGCCTGCGTCGGATCTCGGCGCCCATGCCGCGGCTCAAGGCCGCCCAGCGCTGGATCCTCGATCACGTCCTGGCCGGCGTCGCGCTGCACGACGCCGCCCACGGCTTCCGCCCCGCGCGATCGATCGTCACCAACGCCGCGCCCCACGTCGGCCGCGACGTGGTCGTGAACCTCGATCTCAAGGACTTCTTCCCGACGCTCACGTATCCGCGCATCCGCGGCGTGTTCCGCGGCCTCGGCTACGGCCCCGCGGTCGCCACGATCCTCGCGCTCCTCACCAGCGAGCCCGACATCGACACCGTCGAGCTCGACGGCCAGACCTTCCACGTCGCGAGCGGCGAGCGCAAGCTGCCCCAGGGCGCGCCGACCAGCCCGATGATCACCAACATCGTGTGCCGGCGCTTCGACGCGCGCCTGGCCGGCGCCGCCCGGAAGCTCGGGTTCACGTACACCCGCTACGCCGACGATCTGACCTTCAGCGGTCCGCGCACCGCCGACGCCGGCGCGCTCCTGTCTGCGGTGCGGATGATCGCCACCGCCGAGGGCTTCGCCGAGCACCCCGACAAGACCCGGGTCCTGCGCCGCGGCCGGCAGCAGGAGGTCACCGGCGTCGTCGTCAACCAGCGCCTCGCCGTCGATCGCGCCACCCTGCGGCGGTTCCGCGCGCTGTTGTTTCAGATCGACAAGGACGGCCCCGCCGGCAAGACCTGGAACGACGCGCCCGATCTGTTCGCGGCCATCATCGGCTACGCCCACTTCGTCCACATGGTCGACGCCACCAAGGGCGCCGCCCTCGTCGCCCAGGCCAAGGCCCTGGCCGCCCGCCACGGCTGGCGTCCTGCGCGTCGACCGCCGCCCAAGACCCGCGGTGGAAGCGGCGGCGGTGGTGGTGGTCCCGGCGGCAGCGGTCCCGGCGGCAGCGGCAGCCGCCCTGGGGAGGCGGAGCGGACGGCGACCTCGACAGGGCCCACGCCTAGCACCGAGCCAGCCCAGCCAGCCCAGCCCGGACCTCCGGACGCACCGTCACCTCCCGACGCACCGTCGCCCGACGCGCCGCCGCCCGCGAAGAAGAAGAAGTGGTGGCAGATCTTCTGATCGTCCGGTTCGACGGCTGAGACGGAGACCGAGGCGGAGACCGAGGTCGAGTCCGAGACCGAGACCGAGACCGAGGCGGAGACCGAGACCGAGGCCGAGACCGAGGCCGAGACCGAGACCGAGGCCGAGACCGAGGCCGAGGCCGAGACCGAGGCCGAGGCCGCGTCTGAGGCCGAGACGGAGGCCGAGGCCGAGACGGAGGCCGAGGCCGAGACGGAGGCCGAGGCCGAGACGGAGGCCGAGACCGAGGCCGAGACCGAGACCGAGGCCGAGACCGAGACCGAGGCCGAAACCGAGACCGAGGCCGAGACCGAGGCCGAGGCCGAGACCGAGGTCGAGTCCGAGACCGAGACCGAGACCGAGGCGGAGACCGAGACCGAGGCCGAGACCGAGGCCGAGGCCGAGGCCGCGCTACGAGACCGGCAGGCGCTAGGGCGTCTCGCGCAGGATGATCAGGCCCTGCCCGAGGTCAGCCACGTAGCTCAGCCCACCGGCCCCCGGCCGAAACCCGACCGCGCCCTCGAACGACGAGCCCGGCGCGGTCTCAGGATCCCAGGTGTTGTAGTGCGCCACCTCGCGCGGCCGGGTTGGATCCGCCAGCTCGACGATGCGAACGCCGTCCTGATAGTGCGCGATGTAGGCCCGGGTCCCGACGATCTCCATGTTGTGGATGCCGACCTGGGGCCGAGTGCTCCACCGCGACAGCTCGCGCAAGAAGGTCGGCGAGGCCGGATCACCATCGAGCACGCGCATGAACGCGCCGCCGGTCGGGGTCATCCCTTCGTCGCCGTGGATCACGATCTTGCGGCCACCGATGGTCGCCGCCCAGCTCGCGTGGCTGTAGGTCGTCGGGATCTGGCCGCGCCCTACCGCCGGCTGCTCGAACCCGGCCGACACGTCGATCGCGCTCATCCCGCCGGTGGTGTTGTTGGCGAAGATCGTCGTGCCATCGACGAACAGATCGTGGATCCCGTGCTCGTCACCCGGGACCACCGGCGCCCCGACGCGGATCGGCTGAGCCGGCACCGTCACATCGTAGACCGGGATCGCGTTGGTGTAGGTCGCCAGGTACAGGAAGGTCCGCGCGCCGACCGTCTGGAGCTGCACCGAGTGCGAGTACTCCGAGATGTCGGTCAGCCGGATCGGGTTGGCCGGATCGGTCACGTCGATCACGGCGGTGCGATCGGCCTGCACCGGTGATGCAAAGGCGATCACCCGACCGCCGCCGCGCACGACGCGCACGTCGTTGAAGCCGTCGCCGCCGTCGCCGACCAGCCGGCTCCGGTGGACCGGGTTGGCGGGGTCCGACACATCGACCACGTCGAGGCCTCCCAGGCCCGCCACGTAGGCCACGCCACCATCGACCCAGACGTTCAGCCCTTCGATCGGCGTCTCTTCGGCGCCGAAGCTGGCCAGGCCGCCGACCCGCGCGAGGCCCGTCGCGGGACTGTCGAGCAACCCGAACCGCTCGGTGGTCATGGTCGAGAAGCTCGCGCCGTTGTCGCTGTCGTAGCGCGCCGACACCATCGCCAGCGTGCCGTCGGGCTTCATGCAGGCGGCGGTGCCGCGGGCGAACTCGAAGACGTTGGGGCCGCTGCCGAAGCGAAAGTAGCTGCGCTGCAGGAACCGCGTGCCATCGCTCCAGGTCTGGAAGGCGCGGCCATCGCTGTCGTCGAGATCGTCGGGAGGCGCCGCCGCGTTGCGGAAGCCCGTCGCGCAGTCGCCGGCGAAGCGCGGATACGAGAACGAGAAGGCCTGGGTCAGATCCGCGGCGAACCACCGCCCCGGCATGTCGCGCAGACCGCCGGCCACGCAGTCGGCCGGCAAGCCGTAGTCCTCGAGCGCGCGCAGCGGACCGCTAGCCGGCAGCGCGGTGGCGGGCGGCGTACACACCGGGGCAGCAGCATCGGGCTCCGCCGGGACCTCGCTGTTGTCACCGCAGCCGAACACGAGCATCGCCGCGACCGCCCCCGCGGAGGTCCAGAACGTCTTTCGCATGGCCCATCCTACGACCAGCCCACGGCCGCGCACCGCGACGGCCATCACGCGCGCTGGCACCCCGACACCTCGACGCCGCATCGCCGTCACCGCCTCACCCGACGCCCGGGTCCCGTCGCTCGCTCCGCCCGCCTCGCCCGACCCGTGCGAGCAGCCAGCGCCACAGGCCGGCGATCGCCAGGGCGATCACCAGGATCAGCTTCTTGCCGGCCACCAGGAGCTTCCCGAACAGCCCGAGCTTGGACGCCGTGGCGACCGCGCCACCGCCGACGATCAGGTTGGTCAGGGACATCCCTGAATGCGCATCGGTATCCGGATCGAAGTCCTCGTAGCGGTGCCCGTCGAGGAACGACACCGCGGCGATCACCGGCGCCGCCGCGGCGAGCGCCGCCTCGCGCTGGTCGGCGCTGGCCACCAGCACCAGATTCACCATGCCGCGCCGGCCCAGGCGCTTGACGACGTCGTTGCCAAAGGTGTCGCCATCGGAGGAGGTCAGGCGCAGGCCCCAGCGCAAGGTGTGGCCGTCCCGCTGGTAGCTCGGCGGGGTCGACCAACCGTCGACCGTGAGGGTCGAGAGCCCCTTGGCGCGACGGATCTCGTTCTGGCGGGCGTCGCCCTGTCGCAGCAGCTCGAGGAGGTTCGTCGGGTCGAGGTCCCCGGCGTCCGCATCCGACACGTAGCCGACACCCTCAAAGTGGATCCACAGCGCCCAGAGTCCCCCCTCGAGCGGGACGATCATGCCGATCACGTCGGCCGGGTCGTCCCCCTGCTTGACCGCGACCTCCCGGGCGTACTCTCGGTCCCCCAGCACGAACCCCTCCGGCAGCGCGATCACGACGCCCTCGCCGAGTTCCACGATCGCTGGTCCCACCGTGAGCCCCTCTGGTAGCGTGGCCTCCCCGGCCTCGCGACCTGTCGCCCCGGCGGCGAACGCCGCCGAATCCTCCGGTCCCCCGGGGGCCCCTGGCTCTGGCCCTGGCTGGGGCCCTGGCTGGGGCCCTGGCTCCTCGGGCTCCTCGGGCTCCTCGGGCCCCTCGGGGCCAGAGGCCCACGCGGTCGCGGGGTATCCGACCCCGCCCGGGAATCCGCTCGGGAACCCCAGGAGGATCATCGCCACGATCGCCGCCATCGCCACGCACAACCCCGACGCCCACCGCGTCTCCCACGCTCTCCTCATACCTCCCTAGCTAGCAGGTCCGACCTCCCCGCGCAAGTCGAAAAAGCACCCTCCCCATCCACCCGCCGCACACCTATATATAGGCGCACCGCCGCCGCCCCACCGCCCTCGCCCCTATCGCCCGAACACGTCGCGCCGCGCCGCCGAGCAGATCGCCGCGATCGCCGGGTGCCGGATCGTCCGCTCGATCGACAGCGCATAGAAGCGCTGCCGCACCCGCGGGAGCTGCCCGACCGCGACCACCCGGTGGCGCCGACACAGCTCGGCCGCCAGCACGGTCGGCGCCGCGAACACGCCCAGGCCCCGCGCCCCCAGCGCATCGATCAGCGCCAGGTCATCGAGCTCGGCCACCACCTGCGGCCGCAGCTCGTGGCTCGCCAGCCAGCGGTCGAGGCTGCCGCGCACCGCGCTCCGCGCCCCCGGCAACAAGAACGGCGCGCCGCGCAGGCGCCCTGGCGCCCGACCGCGCAGCCGCCGCGCCAGGGCCGGCGCCGCCAGGAGCACCGTCCCGCACTCGCCGAGCGCGTGGCTCCATACCCGGACCGCGGACGTCGTCGGCGCCGGCGCGTCGGCCAGCACCAGCTCGACGGTCTGCTCGGCGAGGTCGGCGAGGAACCCGGCGGCCGGCCGATCGTCGCGGCCGATGATCCGGATCGGCGGCACTTGCTCGAGGGCCGGCGCCAACATCCGGTAGACCAGCCCGCGCGGCACCGCGTCGTCGATGCCGATCGTCAAGGTCCGCGGCGGCTCGGGCTCGCGGCCCTCGAGTCGATCGAGGAGCCCGGCGCCGAGCGCGAAGATCTCCTCGGCGTAGCGCAGGGTCGTCCGACCGACGTCGGTCAGCACTAGCCCGCGGCCGCGCCGGACCAGGAGCTCGAGCCCGAGGGCGGCCTCGAGCTGGTGGATCTGCGTGCTCAAGGTCTGCGGCGCCAGGCGCAGCTCGCGGGCCGCCGCGGCCACGCTGCCGCGCCGCGCGACCGTCCAGAAGTACTGCAGGTGGTGGTAGTTCAGCCAGCGCGCCACGTCGCACCATACCTCGAGATTCTCGAGGTCTCGCCTCCACTATTCCTCGTTGTCGAAGATTGGCCTGCGCGGTACCTGGGCGCATGCCCACCGCGCTCCCCGACCCTCGCACCCGCCTCCGCACCCTGATCGGCGCGGTCGACCACCAGCTCACCTCGTCCGACGCCGCCGCGCCGGTCCGCGCCGCCTTCGCCGCCCTGGTCGACGCCCTCGCCCTCGGCCCCGAGCCGGCCATGCGCGCGTGCCCGTCGTGTGGCGGGCCGTGCCGGACCGACGCTCTGCGCTGCGGCTCGTGCTGGAAGCCGCTCACCGCGCTGCCGGCCGCCAAGGCCACGGCCACGGCCGACGCCGAGGCCGGCGCCGCCACCGGGGTTGCGTGACGGTGCACTCCGAGCGCCGCGCCCACGCCCGCCAGGTCGCCCACGACCGCGCCGTGTCCTTCGCCCAGACCTCGGCCCACCGCTGCGACACCCTGGCCCTGCACTGGCCGCGGCGGCCGCCCCGCGCCGCCGCCAAGCCGACCGTGCTCATCGTCGACAGCGTGTCGCCGCGGCGCCACCGCCTGGCCGCCGCCGCCGCCCTGGCCGGCTACCGGGTCCTGACCGCGTGGACCCCGCTCGACGCCATCGCCCACCTGGCCGCGTCCCACGGCCGGCTGGTCCTGACCGCGATCGGCGAGGACGCCCGCGACGGCGTCCTCCTGCGCGGCTTCATCGCCGACGCCTACCCCGAGCTCCACGTCGTCGTGATCGCCGACCGCCTGCGCGCCGGCACCCTGCTCGAGCACGCCATCGTCGCCGCGATCCCGGTCGGTGCCCCGATCGGGACCCTCGGCGCGGCCTCGGCGATCATCGCCGTCCCGCCGTCGGCCCTGGCGGCGGCCTCGTCGTCGCCGCTGGCCGCCAGCTCGGCGATCCTCCGCAGCGCGGCGATGATAAACAAACAGTCTTGACTGACTGTTTCCCCCGCGCTACGCCTCGGGCATGACCCCGCAGGCGGCGCGCGCCCCTCGCACCCAGGCCCAGCGCCGGGACGAGATGCGCCACGCGCTCCTCGAGGCCGCGGTCGACTCCCTGGTCGAGCTCGGCTTCGCGCGCACCACGACCCTCGAGGTCCAGCGCCGGGCCGCGGTGTCGCGCGGCGCGCTCCTGCACCACTTCCCGAGCAAGGCCGAGCTCCTGGTCGCCACCATCGCGCACCTGGCCGAGCGCCGCGGCCGCGACCTCAAGCAGCGCTCGCTGTCGTTGCCGACCGGCCCGGCCCGCGTCGACGCCGTCCTCGATCTGCTGTGGGAGTCCTTCGCCGGCCCGATGTTCCAGGTCGCGATCGAGCTGCGCGCCGCCGCCCGCACCGACCGTGAGCTGCGCGCCGCCTTGACGCCCATCGAGAAGCTGGTGCGCGAGCGCATCATCCACCAGACCGGCGTCATGCTCGGCCCGGCCTTCGCCGGTCAAGACGGCTACGCCACCGCCCTCGATCTGACGCTGCACCTCATGATCGGCGCCGCCACCACCGCGTGCCTGCACGGCGAGCAGGGCCGCGCCGACGAGCTGGTCGCCCACTGGCGCCGCATGTTTCCCGCCATCGTCGCCGCGGCCGCGGCTCCGGCGACGAAGCCACCCGCAAGAGGCACCGACCAACGCGCACGGGAGAGCAAACGATGAGCAAGGAACTACGGTTCGATGGCAAGGTCGCGATCGTCACGGGCGCCGGCGGCGGCTTGGGCCGCTCCCACGCGCTGCTCCTGGCGTCGCGCGGCGCCCAGGTCGTCGTCAACGACCTCGGCGGCAGCTTCACCGGCGAGGGCAAGTCGTCGTCGGCCGCCGACAAGGTCGTCGACGAGATCAAGGCCGCCGGCGGCACCGCGGTCGCCAACTACGACTCGGTCGAGAACGGCGACGCGATCGTCAAGACCGCGATCGAGGCCTTCGGCCGCATCGACATCCTCATCAACAACGCCGGCATCCTGCGCGACGTCTCGTTCCAGAAGATGAGCCAGGCCGACTGGGACCTCATCTACAAGGTCCACGTCTTCGGCAGCTACAAGTGCACCGCCGCCGCCTGGGGCTACATGCGCGACCAGGGCTACGGCCGCATCGTCATGACCGCCTCGGCCGCCGGCATCTACGGCAACTTCGGCCAGGCCAACTACTCGATGGCCAAGCTCGGCATCCACGGCTTCGCCCAGACCCTGGCCCTCGAGGGCAAGAAGAAGAACGTCCTGGTCAACACCATCGCGCCCATCGCCGGGTCGCGCATGACCGAGACCGTCCTGCCGCCCAACCTGATCGAGGCCCTGCGCCCCGAGTTCGTGTCGCCCCTGGTCGCCCGGCTGTGCCACGAGTCCTCCGAGGAGACCGGCGGCCTGTTCGAGGTCGGCGGCGGCTTCATGGGCAAGCTGCGGTGGGAGCGCTCGAGCGGCAAGACCTTCCGCCTCGGCCGGCCGATCACGCCCGAGGGCGTCGACGCCGCGTGGAAGGACATCACGCAGTTCGACAAGACCGAGCACCCGGCCACGATCACCGAGTCGATGGGCCCGATCATGGCCAACCTCGAGGCCGGCCCGTCGAAGGGCGGCAACGACCTGATCGACGTCGACGCCGCCCTCGGCTACCGCTTCCCCGACGTCGAGTCGAGCTACGACGAGCGCGACCTGGCGATCTACGCACTCGGCGTCGGCGCCGCCACCGACCCCGGCGACGACAAGGACCTCCAGCTCGTCTACGAGCTCCACGGCAAGGGTATGAAGGCCCTGCCGACCTACGGCGTCATCCCGGCCATCAACGTCATCCTGAAGCTCGGCAAGGAGGGCAAGCAGGCCCCCGGCCTGCACTTCAGCCTCGACCGCGTGCTCCACGGCGAGCAGTACACCGAACTGTCGCGGCCGCTGCCGCGCGCCGCCAAGCTGACCCACCGCATGCGGGTGAAGGACATCTTCGACAAGGGCAAGAACGCCCTGGTCGTGAACGAGGTCATCTCCTACGACGAGCACGGCAACCAGCTCGTGCGAAACGAGATCACCACCTTCGTCCGCGGCGCCGGCGGCTGGGGCGGCGACCGCGGCCCGTCGGCCGACGTCAACGTCCCGCCCGATCGCGCCCCCGACAAGGTCATCGAGGAGAAGGTCCCGGCGCACCAGGCGCTCCTGTACCGCCTGTCGGGCGACTGGAATCCGCTCCACGCCGACCCCGGCTTCGCCAAGGCCTTCGGCTTCGATCGCCCCATCCTCCACGGCCTGTGCTCCTTCGGCTACGCCGGCCGCCACGTCCTGGCCGCCTTCGCCCCCGGCGGCGACCCCGACTACATGAAGTCGATCCGCGTGCGGTTCGCCAAGAGCGTCCTGCCCGGCGACACCCTGGTCACCGAGATGTGGAAGGAGAGCGATCAGAAGATCGTCTTCCAGACCAAGGTCAAGGAGCGCAGCGAGGTCGTCATCTCCAACGCCGCCATCGAGCTGTGGAAGGAGATCCCCAAGCCGGCGGCCAAGCCCAAGGCCGCGGCCGGTGGCGGCGCGGCGCCGAGCGCGCTGCCGATCTCGGCCGACATCTTCCGCGCGATGGACGGGTTCGTGAAGGCCAACGCCGACGTCGCCGAGAAGGTGAAGACCGTCTTCCAGTTCAAGCTGAGCGGCCCCGACAGCGTGTGGACGATCGATCTGGCGTCGCCGCCGGGCTCGGTCACCGCCGGCGCGGGCACGGCGCCCAAGTGCACCCTCGAGCTGTCGGACGCCGACTTCATGGCCATGGCCACCGGTCAGGCCGACCCGATGAAGCTGTTCTCGACGGGCAAGCTGAAGATCAGCGGGGATGTGATGGCGTCGCAGAAGCTCGGGTTCCTGAAGAAGATCACGCCCGAGATGGTGATCGCCGAGATGAAGAAGCGCGTCGGGGCAGGCGGCGGTGCGGCGGGTGCGGCCCCGGCGGGCGGTGCGGCGGGCGCGGCGGGCGGCGGCGGCGGCGACATGGTGCCGACCACCTGGGACGTGTTCATCGCGATCCGCGATCACGTCGAGCGCAACCCCGAGCTGGTCGGCAAGGTCGCCGCCAGCTACCTGTTCAAGATCACCAGCCCCGACTCGGCCTGGGTCGTCGATCTCAAGACCGGCAAGGGCGCGGTCACCGAGGGCGCCGGCGCCGCCGACTGCACGCTCGAGATCAGCGAGGCCGACTTCATCGACATGACCACCGGCAAGGCCGACCCGATGAAGCTGTTCACGACCGGCAAGCTGAAGATCAGCGGCAACGTCATGGCGTCGCAGAAGCTGTCGTTCCTGCAGAAGATGGACCCCGAGCAGGCCAAGGCCGCGGTGATCAAGGCCCGCGCCGCCGGCGGCGGTCCCGGCAAGGCCAGCGCGGCGGCGGCGGCAGGCCCGGCCGCCAAGGCCCCGGCGTTCTTCGCTGCGCTGGGCAAGCGCCTGGCCGAGAACCCGGCGCTCGCCAAGGAGCTCGGCGCCATCGTGTTGTGGAAGCTCGTCGACCCGGCCTCGGAGTGGACCGTCGACGGCACCGCCGTGTCGCCCGCCGACTTCGGCACGGCGACCGCCACGTTCACGCTCAGGGACGAGGACCTGGCCGCGGTGTCGGCCGGCGACGTGTACGGCCTCTACCAGCACGGCAAGCTGCGCGTCGACGGGGATGTCTCCGTCGCGCATCGCCTGGGGCTGCTGAAGGGCCTCCTGTGAACTGCTGAGGGCCTGTCGCCAGGCCCTCCCCCGCCGGGGTCACGCCCCCGGCGGGGCCCCCTCCCAAGACGCGAATCCACCACTGAGGGCCTGTCGCCAGGCCCTCCCAAGACGCGAATCCACCACTGAGGGCCTGTCGCCAGGCCCTACCAAGACGCGAATCCACCACCGTCCAGCCCTAGGCAGCGACGTCTCGATCCAAGGAGCGCAATCATGACCCGCAAAGTGAACGTCATCGGCGTCGGCATGGTCCCGTTCGCCAAGCCCGGCGAGTCCGAGGAGTACAACGTCATGGCCTCCAAGGCCGGGCGGGCCGCGCTCGAGGACGCCAAGATCCCGTTCGGCGAGGTCCAGCAGGCCTTCGCCGGGTACGTCTTCGGCGATTCGACCTGCGGTCAGCGCGCGGTCTACGAGATCGGCCTGACCGGCATCCCGGTCTTCAACGTCAACAACAACTGCTCGACGGGCTCGAGCGCGCTCATGCTGGCCGCGCAGGCCGTCGCCGGCGGCATCGCCGAGTGCGTCCTGGCGGTTGGCTTCGAGCAGATGGAGAAGGGCGCGCTGTCGGCCAAGTGGACGGATCGCACGAACCCGCTCGACAAGCACGCCAACCTGATGAGCGAGGTCCAGGGCTTCAATCAGGCGCCGCCGGCGGCCCAGATGTTCGGCGGCGCCGGCCGCGAGTACCGGTGGAAGCACGGCACGAAGCGGGAGACCTTCGCGAAGATCTCGGCGAAGGCGCGGCAGCACGCGTCGAAGAACCCGTACGCGCTGTTCAAGAACGTGCTGTCGGTGGAAGAGGTGATGGCCTCGCCCGAGGTCTTCGATCCGCTGACCCGGTACCAGTGCTGCCCGCCGACGTGTGGGGCGGCGGCGGCCGTCTTGTGCTCCGAGGACTTCGCCCGGAAGCACGGGATCTCGGGAAGCGTGTACATCGCCGGGCAGGCCATGACGACCGACTTCCCGTCGAGCTTCGAGGAGAAGTCGATGATCAAGATGGTCGGATACGACATGGCGAAGGCCGCCGCGAAGAAGGTCTATGAGCAGACCGGGATCGGGCCCCAGGACGTGCAGGTCGTCGAGCTACACGACTGCTTCACGGCGAACGAGCTTCTGACCTACGAGGCGCTGGGCCTGTGCGAGGAGGGCCAGGCCGAGAAGTTCATCTGGGACGGCGACAACACCTACGGCGGACGGTTCGTCACCAACCCGAGCGGCGGGTTGCTCAGCAAGGGGCACCCGCTGGGCGCGACGGGGCTCGCTCAATGTACGGAGCTGGTCTGGCACCTGCGCGGCACCGCTGGCGAGCGCCAGGTCGAGGGCGCGCGGGTGGCCCTGCAGCACAACCTCGGGCTCGGCGGCGCGTGCGTCGTGACGATGTACCGGCGGGATTGAGGCGGTGGGCGTGTGGCGGCCGACGACGCTGACTGGATCAACTGCGGCCGTCATGGTCGTGGTCGGTGCGCGATCGTGTGCAGGCATCACGTCCAGGAGCGGGGGCAGCCCGCTGGGTTCGTCGAAAACTCGTCGGATCCCGACGATCTGCAGGCGTGGTGCCACGCGTGCGAGCGGTTCTTCACCTCCGAGGGCGAGCTGACCGAAGCCTTCGGGGCGTTCTGCGACTTCGCCGTCGTCTGCGTCGCCTGTTACTACGAGCTACGGCAGAGGCACTGGCTCGCCTTGGCGTGAGGGATTGCGAGGAGCACGGGAACGGCCGGCTCGACCGAGCGTCTACAGCAGTGAGCCAGCCACGACGCCCTCGAGGAAGGCATCGACGTGTTGCTCGGCCATCGCGATCGCGCGGTCGATGATCGCGGCCGGGATCAGCTCCTCGGTCCCTGCGACGAATCCCGTGCGCGGTCCCGCGGGCGTCGCCACCCACATCACGCGACTCTTCCAGTGCGCGTGCGTCATGGGGTTCCGGATCGCCTTCATTCGCGCATATTCGGGATCCCCAAGGACGGCCGCTACCCAGGCTTGTGCGTTGCGCGAGAGCTGCGCGTGGTTCCTCCTCCCGTCCAGCGCCCAGTTCGGGCGCCGTCGACCTAGGGAGACCGTCGGGGGTATCGTCTCGAGCCGCTATGAGCACCTTCGTTCTGATCCACGGTGCGGGGGATGGTGGCTGGGCCTGGCACTTGGTCGAGGCCGAGCTGCGCGGGCGGGGGCACGACGTCGTCGCCCCCGACCTTCCGGGTGACGACGAGGAGCTTGAGCTTGAGGACTATGCCGACGCGGTGGTCGCTGCCGTCGGCGACCGCCGCGATCTCGTCGTCGTCGGCCACTCGTTTGGCGGGTTCACGGCGCCGCTCGTCGCGGCGCGGCTCCCGGTAGACGCGCTGGTGTTCGTGAGCGCGATGATCCCAGCTCCGGGCGAAGCGCCGGGTGAGTGGTGGGAGCGAACGGGGTTGCGCCGCGCTGTCGAGGAACAGGCCGCGCGCGATGGCGGGATCACCGGCAACGACGACCCGTACGTCACCTACTACAACGAGGTCCCGCGCGAACTCGCCGCGCGAGCGCTGGGCATGGAGCGAGCGCATCCGTCGAGCCGTGCGTCGAACTCACCGTGGCCTCTCGACGCGCTCCCTGACGTTCCGACGCGCTTCGTGCTGTGCACGAAGGATCGGTTCTTTCCCGCTGCCTTCATGCGCCGGGTCGTGACCGAGCGTCTCGGCATCGCGCCATCGGAGATCGAAGGTGGTCACTGCGTGGCCCTCGCCCGCCCGGCCGAGCTCGCCCGCATCCTCGAGGACGCCGGGCGTCGCCAGCGACCTCGGCTGCGGCTCGTGGATCACTACGATGCCGAGCTCCGCCATCACCACGAGAGGTTTCTAGCTGCCGCCGGTGTGGGGCCCGGTCAACGCGTGCTCGATGTTGGTTGCGGCGGCGGGCACGCTACGCGCGCCGCAGCGCGTCTGGCCGCCGACGGACATGTGCTCGGGGTCGACATCTCCGATGAGCAGCTCGCGCGCGCCCGCCATCGCACCGCGCAGGAAGGCATCGAGAACGCAGCCTACCAGCGCGGAGACGCCGAGGTGTTCTCGTTTCCACCAGCGAGCTTCGACGTCATCATCAGCCGGTTCGGCACGATGTTCTTCGCTGATCCGCGGGCGGCCTTCTGCAACCTCGCGCGGGCCGCCCGCCCAGGCGGGCGCTTGGCCATGATCGTGTGGCAGCATCGGAAGGATAACGAGTGGGCCACCGCGATCCAGGACGCCCTGGGCGCCGCGCCCCCGCCGAGCCGACTGGACGCGTTCTCACTCGCCGAGCCTGATATCGTGCGGGCGCTCCTCGGCGGCGCGGGGTTCGCCGACGTGGCCTTCACCGAGGTGCGCGAGCCGGTGTACTTCGGTCCCGATGCAGCCTCCGCGCTGGAGCTGGTGTGGGACATGAAGACGGTACGGGACTGGCTCGCGCAGGCGGACTCGCTTACTGCACAGCGCGCGGTGGGCCGCGTGCGTGAGGTCCTCGCGGCCCACGAGACTGGCGCCGGCGTGCTGTTCGATTCGCGAGCGTGGATCATCACAGCTCGGTGCGCGCGGTCAGATGAGCCTGCCCCGATTTTCTGGACACCCGCCATCCGACCACCGTCAAGATGAGCGAGGCATCCATGAGTACTTCGTCTCCTTCCAAGCTGCCGCGTCGGCGGCGAACCTTCAAGCCAGAGTTCAAGG
>JAGPCY010000065.1 GCA_018057825.1 Kofleriaceae bacterium
ACCCGACCCGGTGCCACCCGAGCCGGTGCCCGCGCCTGACCCCGTGCCCGCGCCCGACCCGGTGCCCGCGCCTGACCCGGTGCCCGCACCCGTCCCCGCGCCCGTCCCCGTCCCCGTCCCCGTCCCCGTCCCCGTCCCCGTCCCCGTCCCCGTCCCCGTCCCCGTCCCGGTGCCCGTGCCCGAACCGGTCCCCGAACCCGAGCCCGAGCCCGTGCCGGTGTCCGATCCGGGGCCCGGGTCGCCGCCATCGGTGCGCTGCGCGACGAGGGTCGCCGTCACCGTGCCGAACATCCGGGCCTCCTCGGCCGTGAAGTCTGCGGTCTTGATCGCGCCGACCCAGCCGGCGAAGCCGCGCTTGCGCAGGCTGACCCGGAGCGACGCCTTGCCGGCCTGGGCGCGCGACAGCGCGATCTCGGCCGGCGTCACCTTGCCGGTGGCGACGCCGTCGAGGGCGATCGCGGCGCCGTCGGGCGTCGACTCGATCCGGACCACCTTGGGCAGCGCCTCCAGCTTGCCGGCCGCGGTCTTGTCGCCGCCGGTCACCGCGACCTCGACCGGCTGGTACCCCGGCGCCTCGATCCGGGCGGTGAACGCCTTGCCGACCTCGAGCTCGGTCGCGAAGGGCGCGGCGCCGCTGGCGCCGGTCTCGACGATCGTGACCGTCGCGCCGTCGACGTTGGCCTTGATCGTGACCGGGGCCGTGACGACCGCGGCCGTCGGCGCGGCGTCGACCGCTGCGCCGGCCGCGTCGATGGCCGGCGGTGGCGGCGCGGCGTCGACGGTCACCGCGGCCACCGTCGAGCCCGAGGCGGTCCCGGCGCCGCCGCCGGCGTCGGGCTTGGCGCGGTCGCGGAGGAACACGAACCACACCGCCGCGGCGACGATCGCGGCCAGGAGCAGACCGATCACGACCGCGGTCACGCCCTTCGACGACGTCCCCGGCATGGCCTTGGGCTCGTCGGCAGGGGCAGCGGCAGCGGCCGCGCGGGCCGGCGCGGCCGTGGCCGGCAGGCGCGGCGGGACCAGCGGCGCCGGCGTCGGCGGGCGCGGGCGGCTCGGCTCGACCGCCGGCGGTTCAGCCGGGATCGGCACCGCCCGCACCGGCTCGGGGGCGGGCTCGTAGGCCGATGGTGCGGCCACGAATGGCGGTGCCGCCGCGACCGGCGGCGCCGCCGCGACCGGCGGCGTCGGGATATCGAGCACCGGGATCGCCGGCGAGGTGACCTTGCGCTGGGCGGCCGCGGTCGGCTCGGGCGCCAGGGTCGCGGTCGCCGCGACCAGCTCGTCGAGGGCGCGGACCTTGGTCGCCTCCTCGAAGGTCTCCTCGGGGAACTCGTCGGCGTCGGAGTGGAACGGCATCGGCCGCGGCAGCGGCGTGGTGTCGGTGCGCTCGTCGGCGAACCCGGTCTTGGGCGGCGCCAGGCCGCCCATCTTGGGCTTGCTCTCGCCGGCCAGGGCGTTCACCAGCGGCGACGGCGCGACCCGGGTCGGCGCGTCCATGAAGGTCTTACTCGCCGCGGTCTCGGCGGCCGGCGCCGCCGCGGGCGCCGCGGGATGCTTGCCCTTCTCGGCCAGGATCCGGTCGAGGATCGCCTGGCTGCCGTCGCCTAGCCGATCGAAGCGCACGCCCATGCCCGGGGCGGCGTTGGGCCGGGTCGGATCGTTCTCGCGGGTCCACACCACGGTGCCATCGCCGGTGATGAGCGGCGTGGCGTCGCGGAGCTGGAACTCGAACCGCATCTGGGTGCCGACCGCGAGCGGCTCCTTGGTGCGGATGAAGATGCCGCCCGGGCTGACATCGGCGGCGTAACGCTCGATGAACTGATCGATGGTCGCGCTCTTGAACTTGATCTTCAGCGTGACGGGGGCACGCTTGCCTTGACGGGTGTTGGGATCCACCGGGTTCTCCGAGCTATCGAGCCTCTGCGCATCGACCGAAAGCGCGCGCCGCGCTTCGATCGCAACGGGCCGATATGTTTCAATCTTAGGTGCATGACGCGAGGGAATGCAACGCGTGCGGTCGCCGGCCTCCGCGCGAACATCGTGCGCGCCGCGCTCGCGATGTCGGTCGCGGTCGCGCCGGCCCACTCGGCCCACGGCCCGCCGTTGGCTTCGAGCCTGGGCGCGGTCGCCGCCGATGACGCGCTGGCCAGCGCCGCCGGCGCCGAGGTCCTGGCCGCCGGTGGTAGCGCCGCCGACGCGGCGGTCGCGGCCGCGCTGGCCCTCGGCGTCGTCAACCCGACGTCCTCGGGGCTGGGCGGTGGCGGGTTCGCGATCGTGTTCGACGCCGCCACCGGCGAGACCCGGGCCTACGACTTCCGCGAGGTCGCGCCGGCCGCCCTCGACCCCGAGGACTTCGTCCGAGATGGAGCGATCGATCCGCAGCTCGCCCGCCGCGGCGGGCTCGCGGTCGGCGTGCCCGGCGAGGCCGCCGGCCTGGCGCTCTTGTCGGAACGCCACGGTCGCCTGCCGTGGCGACGCCTGGTCGCGCCGGCCCACCGCCTGGCCCGCGACGGCGCGCCGACCTCGTGGTTCCTGGCCCGGGCCGCTGCCGAGGTCGCGCCCAAGCTCCCCCCCGAGCCGGCCTACGATCCGCTGCGGGCCTTGCTCACCGTCGACGGCGCGCCTCTGCGCTGGGGCCAGCCGCGGGCGCGCCCCGACCTGGCGGCGACCCTGGCCGCGCTGGCCCGCGATCGCGACGCCCTGCGCACCGGCGCGCCGGCCCAGGCGATCGTCGCCACCGCGACCGCCGCCGGCGGGGTCCTCACCGCCGCCGATCTCGCCGGCTACCAGGTCGCCGAGCGCGCGCCGCTGTGGGGGCGATGGCGCGGCTACGATCTGGCGACCATGCCGATCCCGTCGTCGGGCGGGGTGGTCCTCCTCGAGGCCCTGGCGATCCTCGAGCGGTCCGGCATCGATCTGCCGGCGCTCGGCTTCGGTTCGGCGGCCGCCCACCACGTCGTGGTCGAGGCCGCCAAGCACGGCTTCGCCGATCGCGCCCGGGCCCTGGGCGACACGCCGGCCGGTCGGGCTGCGGCCGCGGCGATGCTCGCGCCCGATCGCCTCGACGCGCTGGCCCGCACACTCCGGCTCGATCGCGCCCTGCCGCTGCCTCGCTACGGCGAGCCGGCGCCGGTGGTGACGAGCCCCGGCCCGGGCGGCACCAGCCACGTCTGCACGATCGATCGCGACGGCAACGCGGTGTCCCTGACCACCACCGTCAACGGCTACTTCGGCGCCAAGCTGGTGACGCCCGGCGGGGTGGTCCTCAACAACCAGATCGACGACTTCGCGCTGGCCGTCGACGCCACCAACATGTACGGCCTGCGTCACGGCGCCGAGAACCTGGTCGGCCCTGGCAAGCGGCCGCTGTCGTCGATGACCCCGGTCCTGGTGTTCGCCGGCGGCAAGGTGATCGGCTGCGTCGGCGGGTCGGGTGGCCCACGCATCATCTCGAACGTCCTCCAGGTCGTGGTCGCGATGTTCGGCTTCGACCACGATCCGCGGGCCGCGGTCGGGGCGCCCCGGATCCACCACCAGTGGTCGCCCGACGAGCTGTCGGTCGAGGCCGAGATCCCGGCCGACGTCCGTGCCGGCCTGACCGCCCGCGGGCACACCGTCGTGGTCGGCCAGCCGGTGACCGCGGTCCAGGCGCTCAAGGTCCGCGCCGACGGCGTGGTCGAGGCCGCCAGCGATCCGCGCAAGAACGGCGCGCCGGCGGCGCCCGCGCAGTAGACTCGGGTTCCATGTCGTCGCGCTTCACCGGACCGATCCTCGCGCTGGTAGCGGCCGTGGCGCTGATCGCCGCGGCGTGGTCGTCGCGCTGGCTGGTCCTCGAGCTGCGCACCGAGACCGTCAACGCCGACGTCAAGGTCGGCCTGAACGAGCTGCGGGTGTGCGCGTCGACCACCGAGGCGGCGGCCTGCGAGAAGGCCGAGTGGCGCGACATCCCGGGCACCAGCGCAGCCGGCACCTGGACCTGGCTCGCGCGCCTGACCTTCATCCTGTGCGTCGCCACCGCGCTGGGCTTGGTCGCGGTCGCCGGCCTGGCCCTGGCCGGCGTCGAGCTGCGCGGCAGCGTGCCGTTGCCGAGCATCGTGCTGCGGGCCAGCCTGGCGATCCTGCCGCTGGTGGGCGGCGTCTACTACTTCACGCCGTGCGCGCTGTCGCAGCTCGAGGCCGGGCGCGGCTTCGCGTTCGCGATCGCCGGCGCGATCCTGGGGGCGGTCGGCGCTGGTTGGCGTCGGCCGGTCGAGGACTAGAGAGAGACGGAGACGGAGACCGAGACCGAGACCGAGGCCGAGACCGAGACCGAGGCCGAGTCGAGGCCGAGACCGAGTCCGAGGCCGAGACCGAGTCCGAGACCGAGACCGAGGCCGAGACCGAGTCCGAGTCCGAGGTCGACCCGCGCAGCTCGCGCGGGGATCACTGTGACGGGAAGCGATCGTTTGGGATGGGGTGGTGCGCGCAGAGAGCCGACGGGGGCCGGCCGCCCGCTAGGTCACCCGCGCGGTGGCGCCGAACTCGTGAGCTCCCACGCTAGGACGTCGGTAGTGGATCGATCCCTGGTCCCCGAGCGAGATTGTGTTGTCGCGTGCTCATCGCGAGCGAACGGAGAGGCGTCCAGCGCGGCGGGTGACCGACGCGGGCAGGCCCACGTCGGCGGTCCCGTGAACCCACAACTCCGGAGTCATCACCGGATCCACGCCGAGACCGAGGCCGAGTCCGAGGCCGAGGCCGAGACCGAGGCCGAGACCGAGACCGAGGCCGAGACCGAGGCCGAGACCGAGACCGAGACCGAGGCCGAGACCGAGACCGAGACCGAGACCGAGGAGGTCTACGGTCGGCGGGCGACGAAGTCGATCGAGGTGATCGCGAGCTCCTCGCGGGTGTAGCGCGCGAACTCGGGGTGGACCGTGAGCTCGTCGAGCTGGGCCAGGCGCTCGGGCCGGGCCTTGGAGGTGTCGAGGTCGATCGCGAACCCGGCCTCGCGCGCCAGGCGGGTGAAGTCGGGCGCGCGCAGGCGGTTCTGGTACAGGAACCGGTTCTGCCACTTGGCGAAGCGCGCCGACGAGTAGGTCAGGTAGTGGAGCTGGTTTATCGACTTGTCGCTGTAGGCGTAGTGGTCGCCGCAGTTGACGCCGTGGATCATCACGCCGCGCGGCGGCAAGAGCCGCTTGCTCTCGGCGAAGATCGCGGCGATGACCTCGGCCGGGACGTGCTCGAGGACGCTGTTGGAGAACACGATGTCGATCGAGCCGTCGGCCAGCGTGGTGGCGCTGGCGTCGGCTGGGGCGTGGTACTCGACGACGCCGTCGGTGGCGGCGGTGACGTCGGCGCCGCCGGCCAGCGCGCGCCCGACCCGGGCCAGGCGATGTTCGACGTCGCCGGCCGACACGCCGGCGGTCGTCGCCAGGCTCTCGATGTGCTCGGGCCGCGCCAGCACCTCGACGCACTGCCGGGTCAGCTCGCGCCGCAGGTAGCGGTTGAGATCGACCGTGACCACACGGGCCGCGCCGGCCGCGTACAGGGCGAACGGAAACAGCGTGTACCAGCCGGTGCCGATCTCGAGCATGCGCGCGCCCGGCACCCGCACGTCGCAGCGGGCGAGCATGTCGACCATGACCCGCCAGTCGTCGACCTTGATCGTCATCTCGCGGGTGACGTCGCGCAGGCCGCCGGCCCTGCGCTGGAGCTGGTAGTGCAGGTCGTCGCCCCGGGGCACGACCCCGAGGACCTTCTGGATCGCGCCCTTGATGCGCCAGTGCATGTTCGGCCGGCACTGTACCGCGCGCCGGTACCGCGCGCCGCGGCCGGCGGTGTAGATTCCGCGCCCATGTCGTCCGTCCGCCCGGTCCGTCCGATCCGCCGCGTCCTGGTCGCCAACCGCGGCGAGATCGCCGTCCGCGTCATGCGCACCTGCCACGAGCTCGGCAAGGAGACCGTCGCGGTCTACAGCGACGTCGATCGCGCCGCGCCCCACGTCCAGCTCGCCGATCGCGCGATCGCGATCGGACCGGCGCCGGCCAAGGACAGCTACCTGGTGATCGACAAGATCCTGGCCGCGTGTCGCGCCAGCGGCGCCGACGCGGTCCACCCCGGCTACGGCTTCCTGTCCGAGAACGAGGACTTCGCCGAGGCCTGCGAGGCCGCGGGGCTCACCTTCATCGGCCCGCGGGCCCACGCGATGCGGCTCATGGGCTCGAAGACCGAGGCCCGCAAGACCGTGTCGGCCGCCGGCACCCCGGTGGTGCCCGGCGACAACGGCCCCGACGGCAATGGCTTCCCCGACCTGGCGCTCGCGGCCGCGGCGGCCGAGCGGATCGGCTTCCCGGTCCTCATCAAGGCGGCGGCCGGCGGCGGCGGCAAGGGCATGCGCCTGGTGGCGTCGGCCGGCGAGTTCGCGGCCGCCTTCGAGGGCGCCAAGCGCGAGGCCGGCGGCGCTTTCGGCGACGACACCGTCTACCTCGAGAAGGCGATCCTCCGGCCGCGCCACATCGAGATCCAGGTGTTCGGCGACGCCCACGGCAACGTCGTCCACCTCGGCGAGCGCGACTGCTCGATCCAGCGCCGCCACCAGAAGGTCATCGAGGAGGCGCCCAGCCCCGCGGTCAGCGCCGAGCTGCGCGCGCGCATGGGCGCGGCCGCGATCGCCGCCGCCAAGGCGGTCGACTACCTGGGCGCCGGCACCTGCGAGTTCCTCCTCGGCGCCGACGGCGGCTTCTACTTCCTCGAGATGAACACCCGGCTCCAGGTCGAGCACCCGGTGACCGAGCTCATCTACGGCCTCGATCTGGTGGCCTGGCAGCTCGCGGTCGCCGAGGGCCGGCCGCTGCCGCTCACCCAGGCCGAGCTCGACGCCCGCCGCCGCGGCCACGCCCTCGAGTGCCGGATCTACGCCGAGGACCCGGTCAAGTTCCTGCCGTCGCCCGGCCGCATCACGCACCTGCGCGTCCCCGACGGCCCCTACGTGCGCAACGACAGCGGCTGCTACGAGGGCGCCGACATCCCGGTCCACTACGATCCGATGATCTCGAAGCTGGTCGTGTGGGGCGAGGATCGCGACGCCGCGGTCGGTCGGATGCGCCGCGCCCTCGACGAGTATCAGGTCCGCGGCATCGAGACCAACCTGCCGTTCCATCGCCGGGCCCTGCGCCACCCGCTGTTCCTCGCCGGCGAGTTCGACACCGGCTTCATCGGCCGCGAGCACGCCGCGCTGACCCCGCGCGCCGACGGCCCGGCCCTCGAGGCCGCGCTGATCGCCGCCGCCCTCGACGCCGCCGGCAAGACCGCGCCGCCAGTGACCGCGCCGACCGCCGCGACCGCGGCCGGCCCGTCGCCGTGGCGCACGGGCCGCACCGGCTGGCGCGGCGGGCTGTAGCGCCTCGGCCAGGCGACGGCGGGAGGATCGAACATACCGCGAGCGGCGGCGGCTGGGAACGTGGTGACGCGCGGCGAATGAGCCCGCGTGACGATCGTGCCGGTCGTGGTCGTCGGCGATTGCCAAGTGGGGTCGCGCTCGGTAGAACGGCGCCGAATTTCGGGCGGCGTGACCCACTGCGACAGGACGACTGACGATGGCCAACCAGACCAAGTTCGTGTTTGTGACCGGCGGCGTGGTGTCGTCCCTCGGCAAGGGCATGGTGTCGGCGTCGATCGGCGCGCTCATGGAGAACCGCGGCCTCAAGGTCGCCAACATGAAGCTCGACCCGTACATCAACGTCGACCCGGGCACGATGAACCCGACCCAGCACGGCGAGGTGTTCGTCACCGACGACGGCGCCGAGACCGATCTCGATCTCGGGCACTACGAGCGCTTCGTCTCGACCAAGATGTCGCGGTTGAACAACATCACCACCGGCCAGATCTACTCGGCGGTGATCGGCAAGGAGCGGCGCGGCGAGTACCTGGGCTCGACGGTCCAGGTCATCCCCCACATCACCGATGAGATCAAGGCTCGCATCCGGGCCTGCGCCGAGGGCCTCGACCTCCTGATCGTCGAGGTCGGCGGCACGGTGGGCGACATCGAGAGCCTGCCGTTCCTCGAGGCGGTCCGGCAGCTCCGCACCGAGCTCGATCGCGATCAAGCGGTCGCGGTCCACCTGACGCTGGTGCCGTACATCGGCGCCGCCGGCGAGTACAAGACCAAGCCGACCCAGCACTCGGTCCAGAAGCTGCGCGAGATCGGCATCACCGCCGACGTCCTGGTGGTCCGCTGCGAGCAGCGCCTCGAGCCCGACCTGATCAAGAAGACCGCGATGTTCTGCTCGCTGCCGGCCGACGCGGTGTTTCAGTCGGTCGACGTCGACACGGTCTACCGCCTGCCCCTGGTGCTGGCCGAGCAGGGGCTCGACGACAAGCTCGGCAAGCTCTTGAACATCTGGTCGCGCGGCGCCCGGCTCGACGCCTGGGAGCAGATCTGCGAGAAGGTCACCCAGCCCAAGCGCAAGATCGTCGTCGGCTTCGTCGGCAAGTACATGCAGCTCGTCGAGAGCTACAAGAGCCTGAATGAGGCGCTCCTCCACGGCGGCATCGCCAACGACTGCAAGGTCGAGATCCGCCACCTCGACAGCGAGCACATCGAGGCCCAGGGCGCGGCCGCCCACCTGGCCGACGTCGACGGGGTCCTGGTCGCCCCCGGCTTCGGCGCCCGCGGCACCGAGGGCAAGATCGCGGCGGTCAAGTTCGCCCGCGAGGGTCAGGTGCCGTACTTCGGCATCTGCTTCGGCATGCAGATGGCGGTGATCGAGTTCGCCCGCAGCGTCTGTGGGCTGGGCAAGGCCAACTCGACCGAGGTCGATCCGAGCACGCCGCACCCGGTGGTCGATCTCATGCCCGATCAGCGCGGCGTCACTGACAAGGGCGCGACGATGCGGCTCGGCACCTATCCGTGCGAGTTGAAGGCCGGCACCAAGGCCGCCGAGGCCTACGCCGCCAGCCGGATCGACGAGCGCCACCGCCACCGCTGGGAGGTCAACAACGCCTACCGCGAGCAGCTCGAGCGGGCCGGCATGGTGCTGTCGGGGCTGTCGCCCGATGGTCGCCTGGTCGAGATGATCGAGCTCCCCTGGCACCCGTACTTCGTGGCCTGCCAGTTCCACCCCGAGTTCAAGTCGCGGCCGAGCGCGCCGCACCCGCTGTTCGCGCGCTTCGTCCGGGCCGCCCTGGAGTTCCAGGACCGGCGCAAGACCGCGCGCTAGATCGAGAGGCGGTGGGCGCGGGGCAGGGCACGGTCCCGAAGGAACGTGGGCTCTGCGAGGGGTTGACAAGAGCGTTTCGCGAAGGTCTAGCGATCGTGTAGCGATCGTTTAGCAACATCGGTGCCATGAGGTGCGCGCCGGGGTAGACAAGCGCCGCGGCCTGGCAGTATCCTCAGGGAAAGTCGGCGCTCCCCCGGAGCCATGCCAACTTCGGGCCAGGGGACGCCAGGTCCGTTCAAAGCTGCCAACCTTACGGAACCAAAGGAGGATCGCCTATGGGCATGGAGATGCGCCAAGAGCTGCGCCTGAGCCAGCAGCTCGTCATGACGCCGCAGCTCCAGCAGGCGATCAAGCTGCTCCAGCTCTCGCGCATGGAGCTCGTGGACATGGTCCACGAGGAGATGCTCGAGAACCCGATCCTCGAGGACGACTTCGAGGTCTCGGCGGAGCAGAACAAGGAGCGCGAGCTCCTCGGCGGCGACGACCAGGTCAACCTCCAGCTCGAGCGCGCCGGCAACACCGAGACCCCCCTCGAGGCCCAGGCCGTCGAGAACCCCAACCAGGTCGAGGTCAAGGCCGACGGCACCGCGGTCAACGAGATCGACTGGGAGAACTACCTCGACAACTACTCGATGGCGTCGCCGATGCCGGCCTACCGGGGCGACTCCGAGGACCTGCCGTCCCTCGAAGCGACCCTGACCCGGCCGCCGTCGCTCCACGATCACTTGGCCTGGCAGCTCAAGCTGTCGGATCTGACCGATCGCGAGAAGGAGATCGGGCTCACGATCATCGGCAACATCGACGCCGACGGCTACTTCAAGGAGCCGTCGGTGGCCGAGCTGGCGGCGGACGAGGGGCTCTCCGAGGAGGAGGTCGAGAAGGTCCTCGAGAAGATCCAGTCCTTCGATCCGACCGGCGTCGGCGCGCGCAACCTGGCCGAGTGCATGTTGATCCAGGCGATCGCGGTCGGCCAGGACGACGACTTGGTGGTGAAGATCATCAAGAGCCACCTGCCGAACCTGATGAAGAAGAACTGGTCGGCGATCCTGCGCGACCTGAAGAAGCCGCCGCCGGCCCCGCCCCTCGACGTCGAGGAGGTCTACGAGGCGGCCAAGGTCATCATGGACTTCGACCCGCACCCGGGTCGGCAGTACTCGTCCGACGATCCGCACTACATCACCCCCGACGTCCACATCCACAAGGTCGGCGACAAGTTCTTCGTCGTGCCGAACGACGACGGCCTACCCAAGCTCAAGATCGCCAACTTCTACAAGGCGGCCATGGGCACCGGCGACAAGTCCAAGGAGTACGTCCAGGACAAGCTGCGCTCGGCGCAGTGGTTGATCCGGTCGATCCAGCAGCGTCAGCGCACGATCATCAAGGTCGCCGAGTCGATCCTGAAGTTCCAGCGCGAGTTCTTCGAGAAGGGCATCGCCCACCTGAAGCCGCTCATCCTCCGCGACATCGCCGAGGACATCGGCATGCACGAGTCGACGGTGTCGCGGGTGACGACCAACAAGTACGTCCACACCCCGCAGGGCATCTTCGAGCTGAAGTTCTTCTTCAACTCGGGCATCTCGAGCTCGAGCGGTGACGACCTGGCGTCTCAGGCGGTCAAGTCGAAGATCAAGGAGCTGGTGGACGCCGAGGACGTCAAGCGCCCCCACAGCGATCAGAAGATCGTCGAGCTCCTGGCCAAGGGCGGGATCAAGATCGCGCGCCGCACGGTCGCGAAGTACCGCGAGCAGATGGGCATCCTGTCGTCGGGGCAGCGCAAGCAGGTCTTCTAGGGGCAGAGACCGAGGCCGAGACCGAGACCGAGACCGAGACCGAGACCGAGACCGAGACCGAGACCGAGACCGAGGCCGAGTCCGAACCCGGACCCGAACCCGAGTCCGAGTCCGAGTCCGAGCCCGAGTCCGAGTCCGAGGCCGAGTCCGAGTCCGAGTCCGAGTCCGAGTCCGAACCCGAGTCCGACCGCGCTCGCGCGCCACGCACCGGGTTCTGAAATCAAACGTGCGCCCGGGGTTCCGGACACCCGCCCGGTAGAAACGACCGCCCTCGCGCGCCACGCACCGGGTTCTGAAATCAAACGCGCGCTCGGGGTTCCGGATACCCGCCCGGTAGAAACCACCGCGCTCGCGCGCCACGCACCGGGTTCTGAAAGTTCACGCCCGGATACCCGCCCGGTAGAAACGACCGCCCTCGCGCGCCACGCACCGGGTTCTGAAAAACAGCGCCCTTAGATCAAACGCGCTTCTTGCCGGGCTTCTTGGCCGGGGCCGGAGCGGGCTTCTTAGCCGGGGCGGGCTTCTTGGCCGGAGCCGGGGCGGGCTTCTTGGCCGGGGCCGGGGCGGGCTTCTTGGCCGGGGCGGGCGCCGCGGCCTTGCCCTTGGCCGGGGCCGGGGCCTTGCCCTTCGCGGGAGCCGGGGCCGGCGCGGCCTTGCCCTTGGCGGGAGCCGGCGCCGCCGCGGGCTTGGCGCCCTTGGCCGGAGCGGGGGCGGGGGCTGCCTTGCCGCCCTTGGCCGGCGCCGCCGCGGGCTTGGCGCCCTTGGCGGGAGCCGCGGGGACCGGCGCTGCCGCCTTCGCGGCACCCTTGGCCGGCTTCACCGCCTTGGCCTTCTTCTTCTCCTCGACCAGGCGCGTGGTGACCGCGCGCTGGCCCTCCTCGGTCCGGGCGTGGGCCGCGGAGCGCGCCTTGGTCAGCGCCGCCTCGATGTCGGCGTCGGAGCGGATCGTGATCGGCCGGGCGTCGTCGTCCTTCTTCTTGGGCCGCTTCTTCTTCTTGGCGTCCCGCGGCGCCGGGATCTCCGAGATCCCGGGCATCTGCTGGGCCAAGTCGACCCGGTTGTGCACCAGGATGCGAGGCTCCGCTTCGTTGCGGAACACCATCGCCACCTTGTTGTCCGGCAACAGCTCGATCACGAACCCGATGTCGAACTTCGGGTGCGCGACGACGTCGCCGATCTCGTAGGTGTCACGGATCGAGTACGACCGGCAGTTCGCGAGGTCGGGCTCGGTGGCCCGGCCGATCGCGTCCTTCCAGCTAATCCGCGGCGAGGCGACCGGGCGCTTGCCCGACGGCTCGGCGCTGCCCTCTTCCGGGGCGTCACCGCGCGGCTTGCGATAGGCGTGGACCTCACCACACACCACGCACTGGACGCGGCGAACCTCGTCCTCGTACATGCTGATGATGGTGTGGGTCGTGTCCGCCTTGCAGCGCGGGGATGGACAGTACGCCTCGATCTCGCCACCGACTTCGTCCACGTCTTCGTCGAAGATGGAGTCCATCCCAGCCTTCCTTGGCTTGAGCGTGAGGGCGAGTGATCCGACCAATTGGGTCGTTCATCTGAGCTAAATTATTGAAACGACTTCCATCCGAGCCCCACTCCGGATGGACTTCGCGTAGCCATAAGCGTCCTAACACGGTTGGGCGATCGCGAGCAACCAACCCCACTTACAAGATCACCCCAAAAGATCGCGCGCACGTTATATAGAGGCCCCCGGATGCGCCGCCTGGTCGCGATCAACGCCTTGATTTTCGCGGTGTTGGCCTCCGCCTTGGCCCTGGCGTACTACGGCTACAGCTACACGGCCGAGGCCGCGTCCCGGGAGCGCGCCCTCATCGCCGATACCCTCCGGGAGCTGGCCGAGGAGAAGATCATCGGCATCGAGAGCCCGATCGTCGAGGCCGACACCAAGCTCTTCGCCTCGATCTCGCCCGAGCGGCTGCCCGAGCTGGCCGGCATCGTCCGCACCCTGCGGGCGCCGGTGGCCTCGGTCTTCGTCCTGGGCCCGGACGGCAAGGTCCTGCCGTCGGGCTACGTGTCGAGCCGCCCCAACGAGGAGGGCCTGGCGTTCTTGGCGTTCTTCGAGCGCGAGGTGGTCCCGGCCCTGCCCCTGGCGGCGACCCCCGAGGGCCAGCGCGGCCACGTCCACCAGATCATCGGCAACCGACCGTATCTGTTCTCGTTCATGCGCGGCCGTGGGGTCGGCCGCGCCTACGTGGTCGTGATCGAGGCCGACCTCAACCACCTGGTCGCCTCGGTCTTCCCGCAGTTCTTCGGCGTGACCTCGCCGCGGCTCTACCAGGTCGTCGACGACCGGGGCGAGCTGGTCTACGGCGTGCCGTTTCGCGACGCCTCGGCGGTGGTCGAGCTGCCCTTCGTCGAGACCGTGTCGCAGTGGCGGCTGCGCGTGACCCAGCGCGACGCCCCGGCCCAGGTCGCCCGCGGCCGCCGCAAGATCATCGACTTCGTCCTCATCGGCCTGGCCCTGGCGGTCATCACCGCTGGCCTGGTCGTGCTCCTGGTCGCGGTCCGCCGCGAGCGCCGGGCCAACGAGCTGAAGAGCGAGTTCATCTCGAACGTGTCCCACGAGCTCAAGACCCCGCTGTCGATCATCAGCATGTTCGGCGAGATGCTGGCCTCGGGGCGGGTCCGCGGCCCCGAGCAGGCCACCGAGTACGCCGACGTCATCTGGCGCGAGAGCGTGCGCCTGGCCCGCCTGATCGACAACGTCCTCGACTTCGCCAAGATCGAGCGCGGCGTCAACGTCTACGAGTTCGCCTCCGGCGACGTCGGCGAGGTCGTCGCCCGGGCGGTCGAGCTGTCGACGCACCGCCTGGCCAACGCTCACCTCACCGCCACCACCGAGATCGCCCCCGACCTACCGTCGGCCCGCATCGACTCCAACGCCCTGACCCTGGCGGTCTTGAACCTGATCGACAACGCCATCAAGTACGCCGCCGACGGCCAGCGCATCGAGATCGAGGTCGCGGCCACCGCCAAGACCATCACGATCGCGGTGCGCGACCACGGCCCGGGCATCGACCCGACCGAGCACGACCGCATCTTCGAGCGCTTCTACCGGGCCCGGGCGGTGCGGCTCAAGCCGATCCGGGGCTCCGGCATCGGCCTGGCCCTGGTCGCCCACATCGCCCACGCCCACGGCGGTCGGGTGACCGTGACCTCGGAGCTGGGTCGCGGCGCCACCTTCACCCTCGCGATCCCGGTCGACGACCGGCCCGACCGCGGCTAGCCACACCCCGATCGTGGGGCCCGAGGCGTGGTATCACTCGGCGGCGTGGCCACCGACACCCCCAGGCGGATCCTGATCGTCGAGGACGAGCCCGACATCGTGCGGGGCCTGCGCGACGCGCTCTCCTTCGAGGGCTTCACGGTCGAGGCCCGCGGCACCGGCGCCGACGGCCTGGTCGCGGCCGCCGACTGGCAGCCCGATCTCGTGCTCCTCGACCTCATGCTCCCCGATGACAACGGCTACCGGGTGTGCGAGGCCCTGCGGGCCCGCGATCCCGCGGTGCCGATCATCATCCTCACCGCCAAGGCCCAGGAGGCCGACAAGGTCCGCGGCCTCGACGCCGGCGCCGATGACTACGTCACCAAGCCGTTCTCGGTCGCCGAGCTGATCGCCCGGATCAACGCGATCTTCCGCCGGCAGAACCGCCTGGCCTCGACCGACGAGTCCTTCGCGATCGGGCCGTGGTCGGTCAACCCGCGCAAGCACACCCTGACCCGCGGCCGGGTCAGCAAGCGCCTGACGTTCTACGAGCTCGAGGTCCTGAAGCTCCTGCGCGAGCGGGCCGACGAGGCGGTGTCGCGCGAGGAGCTGCTCGACAAGGTCTGGGGCGTGTCGGTGGCGTCGACCAACCGCACGGTCGACAACTTCATCGTCAAGCTGCGCCGCAAGCTCGAAGAGGATCAGAAGAACCCGCGCCACATCCTGACGGTCTACGGCCTCGGCTACAAGCTGGTGCCATGACCGCCGGCGACCGCCGGATCGTAGTCGCCCGCTGTGTCGACGCCGCCGAGGCGGCCCTGGTCCGCTCGGCGCTCGACGCCCACGGCATCTCGGTGTTCGTCGCCGGCGAGCACCGCGCGCTGGTCGCCGGCCTGGCGCTCGAGACCATCAGCCTCGACGTCTGGGTCGATCGCGACGACGCCGAGCAGGCGACCGCGCTCATCCGCGAGCTGCGCGAGGGCGGCGCGGCCGCGCTCGCCGACGACGAGATCCCGGCCGACGACACCGCGCCCCGCCTCGACGAGGTCCCGTCCGGCGGCGCGGTGGTGCAGACCGGCGGGGACACGCTCCTGCGGATGGGGCGCACCAAGCGATCGGTCGCCGCGGTCGTCGCCGGCCTGATGCTGCAGCACGGCACTGCCCACCTGAGCACCCGGGCGTGGAAGCGGGGCATCTCGCTGGCGGCGGTGCAGATCGTCGGCTGGCGGCACCTGTTCGCGGGCAACGCGATCACCGGCGCGGTCATGGTGGTGGGCGCGGTGGTCACCGACGTGATCGGTGCGCTCGTCGAGGTCGCCCGGACGTCGCGCCCGGCGGCCTCGGCGGCGCTGCCGGCCGCGAGGGTGACCCCGCCGCGGCGGGAATAGGGGAGACCGAGACCGAGGCCGAGACCGAGACCGAGGTCAAGACCGAGGCCGAGACCGAGGCCGGGACCGAGGCCGAGACGGAGACCGAGACCGAGACCGAGACCGGGGCCGAGGCCGAGGCCGAGACCGAGGTCGAGGTCGAATCAGCGGGCGCCGCGCTGGGCGTACAGGCGGTCGTGATCGCGGTTGACGATCCAGCGGGGGTCGTCGTCGGCGATCTCGCCGGCCAGGCACTGCGCGCGCAGGACCTTCTCGCGGGCCGACAGCGCGAGGATCTCGTCGCGGAACAGATCGGCGCACTTCTTGTAGAGCGCCGGCCGAGGCTTCTGCTCGGTGAACCGCGCGTAGTCGATCGGCTTGCCGAAGACCGCGATCACCGGACGGATGCGCCGGATGTCCTTCTTGTAGTTCGTCGCGAACTCGCTCACGAAGTCGTTCTCGAGCCCGCCGATCCACACCGGGATCGCGATCGGCTTGGCCTGGAGCGCGATCTGGCCGATGCCCGGCATCGCCGGCAGCATCTCGTACGGGTCGCTGCCCTTGTTGCGCGTGCCTTCGGGGTGGACGCCGACCACCGCGCCGGGGTTGGCCAGCATCTCGACCAGCTTGTCGACCGTGACCTTGTTGGCGGCGGCGCGCTGGCGCTGGCGGAACACCGGCGGGTACATCGCTCCGGCGGCCACGCCCCAGTTGACCAGCATGCCGAGGGGCTGCTCGTAGAAGAAGTTCGACCGCACCGGGAAGTTGATCGACCGGATCCACGGCGTCCGGGCCAGGTACAGGCCGAGCAGGATGGCGTATTGATCGAAGAAGCTGCGGTGGTTGGACGCGATCAGGAGCCCGCGGTCGGGCTTCAGGTCGACCACGCCGTCGATGCCCTCGAACAGGCAGCGCTGGGCCATGCCCAGGCGGACCCACGGGTAGGTGACCCCGCGGAGGAAGTGATCCTGGAGGCGCTTGCCGATCGGGTGCTCGTTGGTCACCGCGGCCAGGCGCATCGCCAGCTTCTCGATGCGGGTCAGGTCGGCCGGGGTCTTGGCGTCGTCTTCGTCGGCCATGGCGTGGTCTGGGTATCACAGGCGTCGGCGGCGCCGGTCATGGCGCGGCCATTTCTGCCGGCTCCTGGGGCGCGATCTCGTGGCGCCGCCGCGACTTGGCCGGGGGCCTCTCTTGACTGGGGTAGGGCGGGTCCGTATGTTCGCGCCCGCCCGAGCCCCGGGCAGAGGGCAACTGGCCGATGTCACTCGAATTCTCCGCCGACGCCCAGAAGAAGATCGCCGCCCTGCGCGAGCGGTACCCGACGTCCAAACCGGTGGTCCTCGCCGCGCTGCACCTGGCGCAGAAGGAACACGGCCACCTCTCCGACGAGGCCCTCGGGCTGGTCGCGCGCACGCTCGACCTCCCGATCGCCCACGTCTACGGGGTCGCCACCTTCTACACGATGTTCCGTCGCGAACCGGCGGCCAAGAACATCCTGCGCATCTGCACCAACATCTCGTGCATGTTGCGCGGCGGCTACGACGTCCTCGCGGCCTTCGAGAAGAAGCTGGGCGTGAAGAAGGGCGGCACCGCGGGCGACTTCACGATCGTCGAGGAGGAGTGCATCGCGGCCTGCGCCAACGCGCCGGCCATCGTGTGCGGCTCCAAGTACTACCTCGACGTCAAGCCCGAGGACGTCGACACCATCCTCGACGACCTCCGCAAGCGGCCGCGGCCCGAAGGCGAGATCCTATGAGCCAGTGGAAGGACGTGACCAAGCTGGTCACCGCCAAGTTCGGCAACGAGGACGCCAAGTCCCTCGCCGGCTACGAGAAGCTGGGCGGGTACCAGGTGCTGCGCAAGGCCCTGGGCATGAAGCCCGACGATCTGGTCAACGAGGTCAAGGCCTCGAACCTGCGCGGCCGCGGCGGCGCCGGCTTCGCCACCGGGGTCAAGTGGGGCTTCGTGCCCAAGGACGCCAAGGCCGTCCACCTGGTGTGCAACTGCGACGAGTCCGAGCCCGGCACGTGCAAGGACCGCGAGCTGGTGTACTGGGACCCGCACCTGCTCATCGAGGGCATGATCATCTCGGCCTACGCCCTCAAGGCCACGCACAACTACATCTACATCCGCGGCGAGATGATGCGGGAGTTCGCGGTCCTCGACAAGGCCGTCGCCGAGGCCTACGCCCGCGGCTACCTGGGCAAGAACATCCTCGGCTCGGGCTTCGAGTGCCACCTGACGGTCCACCGCGGCGCCGGCGCGTACATCTGCGGCGAGGAGACCGCGCTCCTCAACTCCCTCGAGGGTCGGCGCGGCCAGCCCCGGCTCAAGCCGCCGTTCCCGGCGATCAAGGGCCTGTTCGACGAGCCGACGATCGTCAACAACGTCGAGACCCTGATGAACGTGCCGTTCATCGTCGACAAGGGCGGGCCGTGGTTCGCCGGTCTGGGCACCGGGCGCTCGGGCGGCACCCGCACGGTGTGCGTGTCGGGCCACGTCGAGAAGCCCGGCGTCTACGAGCTGCCGATGACGATCACGATGCGCCAGCTCATCGACGAGGTCGCGGGCGGCGTGTGGAAGGGCCGCAAGGTCAAGGCCGTCATCCCCGGCGGCACCTCGATGCCGCCCTTGGCCGAGGACGAGCTCGACGTCCTGTGCGAGTTCGACGCCCTCATGACCGACGAGCGGATCAAGCCGGTCGAGGTCGCGCCGGGCAAGAACTTCGACCTGGGCGGCGGCCGCGTGCTGCGGACCATGGCCGGCTCGGGCGGCGTGGTCGTGATGGACGACGCCACCGACATCCCGATGGCGGTGTGGCGGATCATGAAGTTCTACGCCCACGAGTCGTGTGGCCAGTGCACGCCGTGCCGCGAGGGCACCGGCTGGCTCGAGAAGGTCGCCCGCCGGGTCGCCTTCGGCCACGGCAAGCCCGGCGACCTCGACCTCCTGGCCTCGATCGCCCACGGCATCGCCGGCAACACCATCTGCGCCCTGGGGGACGCCGCGGCCTGGCCGATGCTCGGCTTCCTCACCAAGTTCCGGGCCGACTTCGAGGCCAAGCTGGCCAAGACCGGAGCCGCCGCATGATCGCGCCCCGCCTGACCACCCTCTTGACCCTGTGCCTGGCGCTCGTGGTCCTGGTCGCCCTGGGCGGCCGCGCCGCCGCCCAACAGCCGCAGCCCGTCGACGCCGAGGCCCGCGCCGCCAAGCCGCTGATCGATCCGCCGCGGTCGGCGACCCCGGCCGGAAAGACCGTCGGCAAGCGCGACCTCCTGCAGTCGCCGCCGGACGGTCAGCCGGGCGCGCCGGTCAGCGCCGCCGCCAAGCGCACCAAGGGCGGCCTGGCCGCGGCGTTCTGGGGCTTCGCGGCCCTGACCGTGCTGGGCTCGCTCTTCGTCATCACCCGCAAGAACCTGATCGTCGCCGTGATGGGCATGGTCGGCACGTTCTTCGGGCTGGCGGCGCTCTACATGCTGCTCTACGCCCACTTCCTGGCCGTGATCCAGATGCTGGTCTACGCCGGCGCGATCATGGTGCTCTTCGTCTTCGTCATCATGATCTTGAACCGACCCGAGGACGAGCCCTACGCCGTCACCGGGCGGATCGGCAAGGTCCTGGCCGGCCTGGCCATGGCGTACCTGGTGTTCCGGATCGGCGCGGTCTTGATCGACGTGCCGTCCAACATCGAAGCGGCGAAGAACCTGGCCCCGGGCAAGACCGCCGAGGGCTACGACTGGGGCTCGACCGCCGCGGTCGGCTGGAACCTGTTCAACGAGTACCTGTTCCCGTTCGAGGCGGTGTCGATCCTGCTCCTCATCGCCGTGGTCGGGTCGATCGCGATCGCCCGGCCGCTCAAGGACGACGACGACGCGGCCGCGCCGGCCGCCGGCGGAGGAGGCCACTGATGGGCTCGATCATCTCGAACGTCGGGTTCGCCCACTTCCTCGTCCTGGCCGCGATCCTGTTCGCGATCGGGGTGGCCGGGGTGCTGCTCCGGCGCAACACCCTCATCATCATGATGAGCATCGAGCTGATGCTCAACGCCGCCAACCTGACCATCCTGACCTTCGCCCGTATGTGGGGCGACATCGGTGGGCACTCGTTCGCGATGATCGTGATGGCGGTCGCCGCGGCTGAGGTCGCGGTCGGCCTGGCCATCGTCGTCGCGATCTTCCGCGGCCGCCGTCACGTCGACGTCGACCGCCTGAACCTCCTCAAGCACTAACGGACGGACCTCACACCATGGACGCGAGGGATACGATCAAGTTCCTCTGGGTGGTTCCGTTCCTGCCGCTGGTAGGAGCGTTCCTCAACCTGGTTCTGGGCCGCCGGCTGTCGCGGCAGTCGGTGCACTTCATCGCCGTGGCCGCGGTCGCGGCCTCGTTCTTCACGGCGCTCTATCTGGTCATCGGCCCGCTGCGCGAGGCCCACGGGTTGTGGGCCAAGGCCGGGCGCACCGGGGTCTTCGAGACCTACGAGCACCTGTGGACGTGGATGGCCGCCGGCGACTTCCGGATCGACATGGCGCTCCGCCTCGATCCGCTGTCGGCGGTGATGATCCTCATCGTCACCGGCTGCTCGACGCTCATCCACATCTACTCGACCGGGTACATGGAGCACGAGCCGCGCTACGCCGCGTACTTCGGCTACCTGAACCTGTTCACCGGCGCGATGTTGGTCCTGGTCCTGGGCGCCAACATGCCGGTCATGTTCATCGGCTGGGAGGGCGTCGGTCTGTGCTCGTTCCTGCTCATCGGCTTCTGGTTCGAGAACGAGGCCTACGCCAACGCCGGTCGCAAGGCCTTCGTCGTCAACCGCATCGGTGACTTCGCGTTCCTCCTCGGGATGTTCCTCCTGTGGTGGGCCACCCACGAGCACGACGGCGGCCGCAGCCTCGACTTCACGATGCTGCGCGAGGTCGCCGGCGTCCAGGTCGCGGGCAAGCCGCTCTACGAGCAGACCTTCTGGGCCCGCGAGCACCTCGCGGCCGCGGCCGGCATCCTCCTGTTCATCGGCGCCGCCGGCAAGAGCGCGCAGCTCCCGCTGTACGTGTGGCTCCCCGACGCGATGGCCGGCCCGACCCCGGTCTCGGCCCTCATCCACGCCGCCACGATGGTCACCGCCGGCGTCTACATGGTCGCCCGGCTGTCGTACCTGTTCGCCGCCTCGACGACCGCGATGGCGGTGGTCGCCACGGTCGGAGCCCTCACCGCCCTGGCGGCGGCCTTCATGGCCTTCGCCCAGACCGACCTCAAGAAGGTGCTGGCCTACTCGACGGTGAGCCAGCTCGGCTTCATGTTCGTCGGCGTCGGCACCGGCAACTGGGGCGCGGGCATCTTCCACCTGATGACCCACGCGTTCTTCAAGGCCGGCCTGTTCCTCGGCGCCGGCTCGGTCATGCACGGCATGAACGGCTCGGGCGACATCCGCATCATGGGCGGGCTCAAGAAGTACATGCCGGTGACGCGGTGGACGTTCCTCATCTACTGCCTGGCGATCGCCGGCGTGCCGCTGACCTCGGGCTTCTTCTCGAAGGACGAGATCCTGGCCGGGGCCTGGGCCTCGCACCACGACGGCTGGCCGGCGTTCTACGGCAAGCTGCTCTGGGGCATGTTGACCGTCGCCGCCCTCGGCACGGCCTTCTACATGTGGCGGCTGTACTTCCTGGTGTTCGAGGGGCCGTACCGCGGCGCCGAGCACGTCGAGCACCCCCACGAGTCGCCGTCCAACATGACCGGCCCGCTGGTGGTCCTGGCCGGCCTGGCGCTGATCGCCGGCTTCGTCGGCATCCCCCACGTGATCCACGTCGGCGGCACGCTCGGCGACATCCTGCACTTCCTGCCCAACTGGGTCGGCCTGTCGACCAAGCCGATGGATCTGCACCTGTCGAGCGGCACGACCTACGCGCTCCTGGGCGTGGCGTCGGCGGTCGGCCTGGCCGGCATCGCGCTGGCCTGGTGGCTGTACGGCCGCGGCCCGTCGGAGAAGGTCGAGCGCTGGACCGCCGGTCCGCTGCGCGGCGCCTACGAGGCGTCGAAGAACAAGCTGTGGGTCGACGAGGCCTACGACGTGGTCTTCGTCCGGCCGTTCCGCGCGCTGGCCAAGGGCACCTTCGAGATCGTCGACCGCTTCATGATCGACACCGTGGTCGTGAACGGCGTCGGCTTCGCGACCCAGACCTTCTCGCGCATCGCCCAGTGGGTACAAAACGGCCAGGTCCAGCGCTACATGGTCGGCATCGTCTTCGGCGCCGCCGCGATCTTCCTGTGGACCGCCCGCGAGGATCACCCGCGGTTCTCCTACCAGGCGGTCCCGGGCGGCATCGAGTTCCGGGCCGAGCCCGGCCACGGCATCCGCAAGGACGCCAAGGTCCAGTGGGACTTCGACGGCGACGGCAAGCCCGATCCGGGCGAGACCTCGCCGGTGGTGGTCAAGCGGCCCGGCGACGTCGCCAGCCGCGTGACCCTGTTCGTCTACGATGAGGTGTTCGGCGCGAACGTCCAGCGCGGCGAGCCCAAGGAGCGCCTGCGCGTGACCCGCAAGGTGGTGTTGCCGACCTCGGCCGCGGCTCCGGGAGGTGCGCGATGAGCACCGCCGGCGCTTACGTCCTGCCCGTGATCCTGGCGCTGCCGCTCCTGGGCGCGCTGTTCGTGATGTTGACCCCGCGCGGCGAGGGCGCGATCGCCCGCGGCACCGGCCTGGCGGTGTCGACGGTGACCTTCGTCCTGTCGCTCCTGACGCTCAGCTACTTCGACGACAAGCAGGCGGGCTACCAGCTCGTCACCGACGCGGTCTGGATCAAGAGCCTCGGGGTCCACTTCAAGCTGGGCATCGACGGCATCTCGCTGTGGCTGGTGCTCCTGACCACGTTCCTCACCCCGGTCACGATCCTGGCGGCCACCAACTCGATCGACAAGCACGTGCGCGAGTTCATCGCCGCGTTCCTGGTCCTCGAGACCGGCATGCTCGGCGCCTTCATCTCCCTCGACCTGTTCGTGTTCTACGTGTTCTGGGAGGTGATGCTCATCCCGATGTACCTGATGATCGGCATCTGGGGTGGGCAGCGGCGGCTCTACGCGTCGATCAAGTTCGTCATCTACACGATGGTCGGCTCGCTGCTCATGCTGGTGGCGATCTTCTACCTGTACGTCCAGCACGGCCAGGCCACCGGGGTCTACACCACCGTCCTCGACGTGGTGAACGCCGACGGTAGCCGCGGCGGCCTCATGCAGCTCGTGCTGGCCCGCGACGCCCAGGTCTGGTGCTTCGCCGCCTTCGCCCTGGCCTTCGCGATCAAGATCCCGCTGTTCCCGCTCCACACCTGGTTGCCCGACGCCCACGTCGAGGCGCCGACCCCGGGCTCGGTGATCCTGGCCGGCGTCCTGCTCAAGCTCGGCATCTACGGCTTCATCCGCCTGGCGATGCCGCTGTTCCCCTACGGCGCGGCGGTGCTGGCGCCGTACATCGCGATCCTGGCGGTGATCGGCATCGTCTACGGCGCGGTCGTGGCCTTCGCCCAGGACGACGTGAAGAAGCTGGTGGCCTACTCGTCGGTCTCGCACCTCGGGTTCTGCGCGCTCGGCCTGTTCTCGCTGACCGTGGCCGGCATCGAGGGTTCGATCTACGCGATGCTGTCCCACGGCCTCACCACCGGCGGCCTGTTCCTCGGCATCGGCGTCCTCTACGAGCGCCGCCACACCCGCCGGCTGGCCGAGTACGGCGGTCTGTGGAAGCAGATGCCGCTGTTTAGCGCCCTGTACCTGATCGTGGTCATGGGCTCGGCCGGCCTGCCGGCCTTGTCGGGCTTCGTCGGCGAGTTCCTGTCGCTGTTCGGCACGTTCAACGCCGCCGAGACCTTCCCGGACGGCTGGCCGCACTACCTGCCGGCGCCGCGGCTCCTGGCGGCGATCGCCACGACCGGCGTCATCCTCGGCGCGATCTACCTCCTGTTCATGTTCCAGAAGGTGTTCTTCGGGCCCCTCGACAAGGCCAAGAACGGCCACCTGCCGGACCTGACGGTGCGCGAGAAGGTCGTGTTCATCCCGCTGGTCATCTTGATCGTCGTGATGGGCCTGTTCCCGCGGCCGTTCCTGGCCAAGATGGAGCCGTCGGTGAAGGCCTTCCTCACCGACTACCACGCCAAGCTGGCGTCGTCGGTCGGCCCGACTCACCTCATGGGTGACGCGCCGTCGCCCACCGGCGCCCTCGACGCGGCCGCCGCCAAGGCCGACGCCGCCGCGGCGCGCCTCGAAGATGCGCGTCGAGCGCCCGGCGCCCAGGGAGGTCAGCCGTGAACTTCAATACCGGTGACACGCTCTACATCGCGCCGCTCATCATCCTGGCGGTCGCGGGCATCCTCTTGGTCCTGGCCGAGGCCTTCTACACCGGCCGCGATCGCACGGCGCTGGCCGGGCTCGCGGTCGCTGGAGGCGTCGCCGCCGCGGTCGCCTCGGTGGTCCTGTACCGCCACCTCGAGCCGGGCGAGAGCCGGATCCTGTTCACCAACATGTTGATCGCCGACCGCACCGGCTACGCGCTGTCGGCGCTCTTGTCAGTGGTGATCGCCCTGGCGGCCCTGGTCGCGCCGGCCCACATGAAGGCCCACGACTGGGCGATCGGCGAGTACTTCGGCGTGCTGCTCCTGGCGGGCACCGGCATGTTGATGCTGGCCCACGCCGCGAATCTCGCCACGGTGTTCCTCGGCATCGAGACGATGTCGGTCGGCGTCTACGTCATGACCGCGCTGCGGCGGCGGTCGCGGCGCGGCAACGAGGCGGCGATGAAGTACTTCCTCATGGGCGCCTTCGCGACGGGCTTCTTGCTCTACGGCATGGCCCTCATCTACGGCGCGACCGGGTCGACCAGCCTGGTGGTGATCCGCGAGCGCCTGGAGTCGGGCAACCTGGGCCTCCTGACGATCGGCACGTTCCTCCTGGTCGCGGCCTTCGCGTTCAAGGTCGCGGCGGTGCCGTTCCACATGTGGGCCCCGGATGCCTACGAAGGCGCGCCGACCCCGGTCACCGCGTTCATGGCGGCGGCGGTCAAGGTCGCGGCGGTGGCGGCGATGATCCGGGTGTTCGGTCAGTTCATGGGCGGCGACACGCTGCCCTACGGCACCCTCGGCTGGGCGTCGCCGCTGGTCGTGCTGGCCGCGATCACGATCACCGTCGGAAACATCGCGGCGATCCGCCAGGACAACATCAAGCGGATGCTGGCGTACTCGTCGATCTCGCACGGCGGCGTGCTCCTGGTCGGGCTGGCTGCGATGGGCCTGGGCTCGCCGAGCGGCCAGAGCGCGCTGGTCTACTACCTGATCGCCTATGCGCTCACGACGATGGGCGCCTTCGCGGTCGTCACCTACGTCGGCAACAAGGACAAGGAGCGCCTGGCGATCGACGACTGGGCCGGCCTGGCGAGCAAGCACCCGGGCGCGGCGCTGGCGATGACGGTGTGTCTCCTGTCGCTGGGGGGCATGCCCCCGACCGGTGGCTTCTTCGCCAAGTTCTACGTCTTCAAGAGCGCGATGGACGCCCAGGATCAGCAGCTCCTGTGGGTGACGCTGATCGGCGTGGTCAACTCGGCGATCAGCATCTTCTACTACCTGCGCCTGGTGACCACGATGTACTTCAAGGACGCGCCCGGCGAGATCGCCCCGACGCGGTCGGCGGGCCTCACCTTCACGATGGTCCTGTGTACGGCGACCATCGTGGCGATGGGCCTGTTCCCGTCGACCTGGCTGGGCTTCGGCGGCTGACGTGGGCGCAGGTGCCCTGGCGGCGCTGGCGCGTGCGGCCGGCGTCGACGATCGCTACCTGGGCTGGCGCGGCCAGCCGGTCGAGGCCGGCCCCGAGGCCCTGGCGGCGGCGCTGACCGCGCTGGGCCACGACGTCCGGAAGCCGGACGATGCGGTCGCGGCGCTGGAGGCCGCGGCCTGGACCACCCGCGTGCCGCCGGTGGTGGTGGCGTGGGATGGGCACGCGGCGGTGGTGCCGGTGCGGGTCCCGGCCGATCGCGATCTGCCGTGGGAGCTCGAGCTGACGACCGAGGCCGGCGCGGTGGCGCGGGCCCACGGGCACCTGTTCGCCGCCCCGGCGCGCGATCACGCGTGGCCGGCGGCGCTGGGCGGGCGGGTCCACTGCGTGCGCGAGGTGCGGGTGGCGATCCCCGATCGCGCGCTCGGCTATCACACCTTGCGCTGGCAGGTCGGCGACGATCGCGGCGAGGCCCTGGTGATCGCGGCGCCGACCGTGGCCTACGGCGCTCCCGACGGCGCGACCCGGCGCTGGGGCGTGTTCGCGCCGCTCTACGCCCTGCGGACCGAGGGGCGTGGGCACACCGGCGACTTCGGCCTCTTGGCGCGGCTCTTGGCCGCGGTCCGGGCCGCCGGCGGTCACTACGTCGCGACCCTGCCGCTCCTGGCTGGGTTCTTCGACGAGCCGTGCCAGGTTAGCCCGTACTCGCCGGCCAGCCGCCTGTTCTGGAACGAGCTCTACGCGACGGTCGAGGGCGGCCTGCCGCCGGCCGGCGACCTGGTCGACTACCGCGCCCAGTACGCCGCCAAGCGCGCGATCCTCGAGGCCCGGGCCGCGGCGGCCTGGTCGGCGCCGGCGACCGCGCCTGGGCTCGCGGCCAGCGCGACCGGCCGACTCCTCGACTACGCGTGGTTCCGCGCGATCGGCGAGCGCTTGCGGACGCCGTGGGCCCAGTGGCCGGCGGCGCTGCGCGACGCGCCGGCGCCGACCTCCCTGGCGTCGATCCCGGTCGAGGATCGGGCCCGCGTCGAGTTCCACGTCTGGGCCCAGCACGAGGTGTCGGACGAGCTCCTGGCGATCAAGCGGGCCCACGGCCCAGACGCCGGGCTGTACCTCGACCTGCCGGTGGGCGTGAACGGCGATGCCTACGAGGTCTGGCGCCTCCGCGATCGCTTCCTCACCGGCCTGGCGGCCGGCGCGCCGCCCGACGCGCTGTTCCTGGGCGGCCAGGACTGGGGCCTGCCGCCGCTCGATCCCGCGCGCGAGCGCGCCGCGGGCTACGCCTACGTCCGGGCGTCGATCGCGACCCACATGCGCCACGCGGCGATGCTGCGGATCGATCACGTCATGGGGCTGTACCGCCTCTACTGCGTGCCGCGCGGGTTCGCGGCCACCGACGGCGTCTACCTGCGCTACCGGGCCGAGGAGCTCTACGCGATCGTCACCCTCGAGTCGCATCGCCACCGCTGCGCGGTCGCCGGCGAGGACCTGGGGACGGTGCCCGACGAGGTCCGGCCGGCGCTGCGCCGACACGGCATCTCCCGACTCTACGTCGGGCAGTTCGCGATGCCCGCGCGGGTCGGTCAGACGATGGCGGCCCCGGCCGGCGATCAGGTCGCGAGCCTCAACACCCACGACACCCCGACCTTCGCCGGCTGGTGGGGCGGCGGCGACCTCGACGATCAGCGCGACCTCGGCCTGATCGACGTCGCGAGCCACACCCGCGGCCTGGCGGCCCGCGCGGTCACCCGGGCCGCGCTCCTGGGCGGCGTCGACGACCCGAGCCAGACCGGCGCGGCGCGGGCGATGACCACGTGCACGGCGGCGCTGGCGGCGAGCGCGGCGCCCTTGGTGCTCGTGACCCTCGAGGACCTGTGGCTCGAGGCCCGGACCCAGAACGTGCCGGGCACGACCGACGAGCGGCCCAACTGGCGGCGGCCGTGGTCGCGGACCCTCGACGAGGTCCTCGCCGATCCCGCGGTCGCGGCGGCCCTGGCCGCGGTCGACGCCGGTCGGCGCGGCGTGGGTTAGGGCCCGCGTGCGCTAGCCGGCGGCGCCGCCGCCGAGGAGCTGCCCGAGGGGCAGGCCGCCGAAGGGCGACGGTGCGGGGGCCGGCGCCTGGGCCTGGGCCTGGGGTTGACCGACCCCCTGCAGCGAGCTCATCAGGCCGGCCAGCTTGGTCTCGACGCCGCTGCTGGCCCCGGCGGGCTCGGCGGGCTTCGAGCGCGGTCGCGCCCGGATCGTCGAGGACAGGCCGCCGGTCACGGCCGACAGGGCCTCGCGATCGATGGTGAGAAACGAGCGGGTGGGGGACATGAGGACTCCAGGGG
>JAGPCY010000066.1 GCA_018057825.1 Kofleriaceae bacterium
CGCGCAGGGCGCGCAGGGTGAGCCACCCCCGAGGAGCCGTCGTCCACGCCGCCCTCGCGCGAGGTCATCGCGCCGCCGTCGCCCGGCGCAGCGCGGCAGCGAGCCGCAGCGCCGCCCAGCGCAGCGCGGCGTCGACGAGCCGCGCCGCCGAGCTGGCCACCGCCCGGCGCAGCGCTGCGGCGATCTGCGTCGCCGAGCCGGCGCTGCGCAGCGTCGCCGAGCTGCCTCGCCGAGCCGGCGCAGCGCAGCGTCGACGAGCTGCCTCGCCGAGCTGGCCCTCGCCCGGCGCACCGCGGCGTCGCCGAGCCGCGCCGCCGCGCACGCCACCGCCCGGCGCACCGCGCCGACGAGCCGCGTCGCCGAGCTGGCCATCGCCCGCCGGGGCTCCGTGGTCGGGGTGCCCTCGCGACCTCCCGCGCGCCGTCCCGCGCCATCGGCCGCTGGCCGCACGCGGCGACGACCTACTGCGCGATCGGCGGCCGAGGTCGGGCCGTGCGCGTCGGTCTCGGACGGGCGAACCCCAACCACGGAGCCCACGACATGCTCGATGCCCAGTTTCTCGTCCTCGATCTCCTCCGCGCGCTGGAGCCGCTGTGCGTGCACCTGCAAACGCGGTCCCCCGCGCTCGCCGATCAGCTCCGGCGCGCGGCCACCTCGATCGGCCTCAACCTCTCCGAGGGCGTGCGCCGCACCGGCCGCGACAAGAAGCACTCCTACCGCATCGCCGCCGCCGAGGCCCAGGAGACCAAGTTCGCCCTCGAGGTCGCCCTCGCCTGGCGCTGGCTCGACGAACCGTCCCTCGCCACCGTCCGCATCCTCGCCGACCGCGTCGGTGCCGTGACCTACGCCCTCGCGCGCTAGCCACCTCCGCGGGCCCTCGCGCCCGCATTCCTCCTCCTCCTCGGTCTCCTCCTCGGACTCGGACTCGGACTCGGACTCGGACTCGGACTCGGACTCGGGCTCGGTCTCGGGCTCGGGATCGGGATCGGGTTCCGGTTCCGGTTCCGGTTCCGGTTCCGGTTCCGGTTCCGGTCTCCGCCTCGGTCTCGGTCTCGGTCTCGGCCTCCGCCTCGGCCTCCGCCTCGGCCTCCTCCATCTCCTCCTCCTCCTCCTCCTTCACCGCCTCCCAGCGATCCACCCAGCCATCTCCGCCGGCGGCGGCCGCTCGAAGCGCAAGCGCTCGCCGGTGATCGGATGGACGAACCCCAGGGTCATCGCGTGCAGCATGAGCCGCGGCGCGCTCACCAGCGTGCCGCCGCCTTGCTCGAAGTCCTTGCCGTAGACCTCCTCGCCGACCAGCGGGTGGCCGGCCTCAGCCAGGTGGATGCGGATCTGGTGGGTCTTGCCGGTCTCGAGGCGGACCTCGCACACGGTCGCGCCGCGCAGGCGCTCGAGCGCTGTGACGTGGGTGACCGCGCGCTTGCCTTGATTGGCATGGGAGGTCGAGCCGCGGAGCCCATCGCCGCGGTCGGCCACCAGCCACGAGGTGATCGTGCGGTTGGTGACGACGCCGTGGGCCACGCAGCGGTACGTGCGCTCGCACGAATGATCGCGGAGCTGCGCGGCCAGGCCGACCTCGGCGCGCTTGCTCTTGGCGAACATCAAGAGGCCCGAGGTCGCCTTGTCGATGCGGTGGACGACGTGCAGCGGCGTCACGGTCGCGGCCCGCCCCATGCGCCGCCAGGCCGCGCGGATCAGATCCATCGCGGTGCCCAGCTCGCGCTCGTCGTAGGGCACCGACGACACCCCGGCTGGCTTGTCGATCACGACGACGTGGGGATCGTCGTGCACCAGGTCGGCCTCGCGCAGCGGATCGCGCGGTCGCGGCGCCGCCAGTCGAACCTCGAGGGCCTCGCCACCGCGCAGGCGCAGGTCGATCGCGGTCACCACCGCCCCGCCGACCCAGACCTTGCCGGTCGCGATCCACTTCTTCACCACCGACCAGGGCTCACCGCTGGCCGCGCGGACCTCGGCAGCCAGGGTCGAGCCGGCGGCTGTCGCGGCCGCGGTCCAGGGGGCGGGTACGGGCACGGCGGCGGTGTACCGCCGGACGGCCGCGGGTCGCAACCGACCCAGCGCCGCAGCCGACCTGGGCGCACCCGGACCCACCACGGTCGCCGCGACGACCAGGTTTCGCGCACCTGGGCCTGGCATCGCGGGTGCACTAGGGCTCGACCAACGAAAACCCGCAACCGCAACTAGCTAACGGAGCCATCGCCATGAAGCCCATCAAGTTCGTCCTCCTCGGTCTCGGCCTCCTCTGCCTGATCGCCGTGTTCCTGCCCTTCGTCGACGTCGGCCCGATCAAGGCGTCGTTCTGGGAGCTGCGCGAGGCCAAGGCCGCCCCGACCTTCATCGCGCTCCTGGGCTCCCTCGGCCTGGTCGCCCTGGGCGGCCTGGGCGTCGCCAAGCAGCGCTTCACCCGCGGCATGGCCGGCGGCGCCGCGGCGCTGGCGCTCATCATCGCGGTCATCACGATCATCCAGTTCGAGGCCGAGATGCCGTTCGGCAAGGTCGCCGGCCTGGGCGCCAAGATCCTGCTGTTCGGCGGCCTCCTCGGCTTCGTCGCCAGCATCGTCGGCCTGGTCAAGCCCGAGCGCGCCGCGGCCTGAGCTCGCTCACCGCGACGACAGCACCTGCCCCATCGACAGGTACTCGCCGCGACCGGCGGTCATCACGGTGTCCTGATCGATCGTCGCCCGACCGTTGGCGGCCGCGAGGAACGCGGCCGCCAGCGCGGCGTTTCGGATGTTGGCGCCCGACATCTTCGGGTAGACCCGCGACAGCGCGTCGTAGTCGAGGTCGTCGCCGAGCGGCGCGCCGTCGGTGGCCAGGAGCCGACGCCACAGGAGCGCGCGCTCGTCGTCGTCGGGCTGGGGGAAGACGATGTGGGCGGCGAGCCGGCGCTTGAGCGCCTTGTCGATCGCGGTGTCGAGGTTGGTCGTGAGGATCACGACCCCGCCGAAGCGCTCGATGCGCTGGAGCAGGAAGTTGACCTCGAGGTTGGCGTAGCGATCGTTGGCGCCCTTGACGTCGGCGGTGCGCTGGCCGAACAGCGCGTCGGCCTCGTCGAACAGGAGCAGGGCGTGGCCGGCCTCGGCGGCGTCGAAGATCGTCGCGAGCTGCTTCTCGGTCTCGCCGACCCACTTGCTCACCACCTTCGACAGGTCGACCTGGTACAGGTCGAGCTCGAGCTCGGCGGCGATCAGCCCCGCGACCATGGTCTTGCCGGTGCCGGGCGGACCCGAGAACAGCGCCGCGACCCCGACCCCGCGCGGCATCTTGGCCCGGTAGCCCCATTGCTCGTAGACCACGTGGGCGTGGCGGACCCGGGCGATCAGGCCGCGGACCTGGGCCAGGACGTCGTCGGCCAGGACCAGATCGTCCCACGACTGCCGGACCGCGATGCGATCGGCCAGGGTGCCCAGCTTCTCGGCGATGTTGTGGCGGACCCCGGCCAGGAGCTCACTGGCATCGAGCTGCGCGCGTCCGACGTGGAGCAGGCGGGCGCTGTCGACCGCGCGCTGGATCGCGCCGGCCCCGAGGGGAAAGCGGGTGGCCAAGGCCTGGGCCGAGCCGACCTCGGCGCCGTGGCGCTGCCACAGCTCGACGCGAGTCGCGACGTCGGGCACCGGCCAGGTCACGCGCACCGCCGGGGCGCGAGCGCCGAGATCGACCCCGGCCCGGGCCGACACCAGCACCACCGGGCCGTCGAGGTCGTCGACGAACTGCCGCAGCATCAGCAGGCGCTCGTCGGCGGCGCCGTCGGTGGCCAGCTCCTCGAGGCCGACCACCACCGGGATCGCCCCAGTCAGCAGGGTCTCGCGGGCCAGGGCCCGGAGCTGGGCCCCGAGGACCGTCGCGGTCGGCGCCCGCCCCAGCTCGACCGCCAGGGCCGGGTGCGCGCTGGCCACCGCGATCGCGGTGCGCCGCCCGGTCAACGCCGGCCCCTCGACGAACAGGGCCAAGTGTTCGCCGGTGGCGAGCGGCTCGGCGATCGCCCGCACCGCGGCCCGCTGGGCATCGTCGTGGAGCACGGTCGCGGGCACGGTCAGGAGGGCGCAGTCAGGATCGCGGCGCGGCGCCCCGGCCAGGTGCGCGATCAGCTCGCGAGCCGGGGCCAAGGTCCACGCGCTGGTCACGCGATCGCCGTGGCCGATCACCAGGACGCCGCGCCGGACGAGCGGATGATCGCCGACCAGGGCCAGGCCCAGGGCCCGGGCCCGGTCGGGGGGCAGCTCGACCATGCGCGTGAACAAGGTGAGCGTCGCGCCCCAGCTCGCGCGATCGTCGAGCTCGAGGGCGTGGACCCGCATCGGCGGGTTGGCGGCCAGGGCCACCGCGGTCCACACCAGCTCGACCTGATCGTCGTCGAGTCCCAGGGTCCGCGCCAGGGCCAACATCGGTCGCGCCGGATCGTCGGGCAGCGCCGCCAGCGCGGCCTCGACCTCGGCCAGCTCTCGCTCGAGGCGCTCGCGGACGTCGAGCTGCGGCGTGGTCTCGCGCCGGATCACGGCGCGCATCGCCCGCAGATAGGCGCGGTGGAGATGGAGGTCGTACTCGCGCCGCGCGATCGGCGCCGTCACTCCGGGATCCACAGGTCGATCCGGTTGGCCGGCTCGCCCTTCTCGGCGCCCTTGCACCACTTGTAGACCCAGCCGACGCCGCGCAGCGCGCTCGACTCGACGACGCAGCCGTCGTCGTTCTTGCGCTCGTCGCTCGGCGGCCGCGGGTAGGCGAAGGTCTTGGGGTAGGTGGCCTTGAGCTCGGGGTACAGCGCGCCGACGCCGAAGCCCTCGGCGGTGGCCGGGCCCGGGCCGTGGATCATCACCCGGGTCACGGCCGCGCCGGCCCGCACCGCCGCCACCGCCTTGGCGCGCAGCTCGTCGGTCTTGGGCGGGCCGTTGTAGCCACCCTTGACCGCGCGCACGAAGGGCCCGCCGGCGATGTAGATCGTGACCGGCGGCTCGTCGAAGCGGAAGGCGTCGACCGGCTGGGCGTCGGCGACGTAGTCAGCGGCGTAGCGCGCACCCAGGTCGCCAGTCACCAGCTCGGCCGGCAGCGGCTTGCCGAGCTCGATCGCCCCGACGCGCCCGGCGGCGATCACCCAGCGGTTGGGCGCCGGCGGCGCGTCGATCGCGGCGTCGGGTGCGACCGCGATCGTCGGCGCGGCGTCGGAGCTGACCGCCGTCGAGGGCGAGGTCGGCGGGGCGCTGGCCTGGGGCGGCGACGACGGCGCCTTGCTACAGGCGATGAGCGCGAACGAAAGCGCGAGGGCGACCCAGCAGCTCAGATCGGGGCGGCTCATGTCGGCACGGACACGTACCACAGCATCAGGCGCTGCGACGCGTACCAGTCGGCGGAGTCGGACAGGGCCTCGTTGTCGAACAGGTCGACGTGGCCGGTGCCGCCGTAGCCGAAGATCTTGTCGAAGGCGACGATGCCCTTCTTGCCGGCCAGGAGCGGCTTCACCTCGGCCTCGAAGGCGGTCATGAACTCCTCGCGATCGGCGTAGCGCTTGCCGTTGGGCGGGAAGGTCACGTCGGGCGCGCGGTAGTACTTGCTCAGGTAGGTCCACATCTCGCGGGCCGCGAGGATGTAGTACTGCTTGGTCTTCGAGCTGTAGTGCGGCTTGCGCTCGATGCCGGCGGCCTTGGTCTTGGCGGGCGTGATGGTCTCGCCGATGCCGTTCAGCATGATCGACAGCCGGACCGCGCAGGTGTTGTCGATGTACGCCGGCAGGCCGTGCTCGCCGCGGACGTCCTCGCTCGAGGTGTCCTCGGCCGGACCGTAGCCGTCGTTGTGAGGATGGGCGTCCCACATCTGCTGGAACGCCTCCTCGCCCTTGGGCAGCTCCTTCTTCATCTGCACCGCGCCGCCGCCGCCAGCCGCGGTCGGCCCGGCCATCTGCCCGAGCAGGTACTCGGCAGGCTCACCGGCGACCACCGCGTCGGCCACGCGATCGGCGTGTTGCTCGTAGGGATCGCCGTCGCGGCCGACCCCACCCGCGAGGTGGACGCCGGCGCGCTGCTGGACGACGTGGGCAGCCTCATGGGCCGCGGTGTGCAAGTCGGGTGCGCCGCGGAACGCGACCTGATCGCCCGTGGCGTAGGCCTGAGCGCCCATCGCGTCGCACGCCTCGCTGGCGGCGCCGCCGACGTGGGCCGACACCCCCGAGACGTCGTACTCGCCGAAGGCCGCCTGGATCGTGTCGAGGTGAGGCAACGCGCCACCGCCACCGTCGACGCCGCGGGCCGCGGCGCCGTGGACGTCGCCGCCGAGGTCGCCCTTGCCCTGGACCGCGAGGCGGGCGTCGGCGGCGGCCGGCTTGGTCGAGCGCGTGGGCTCCGCCTCGGCGAGGAGTTCATCGACCTCGTGGTCGGGCGGGCCATGGCGGCGAGCGAGATCCAGCATCGGACCAGCGTAACCCACCCGCCCGGGGTGAGTCACTCGGGATCGTCGCCGCCGATCGCGACGTCGGGTCGCGCCCCGAAGGCCGCCAGGGTCGCCGCGACCGCGGGGGCCCGGCCACCGACGATCGCGATCGTGTGCGGCCCGACCGCGCCTGCGACCGCCGCCGCGAGCTGGTCGGCCGGCACGGCCGCGAGGGCCGCCGCCACCTCGACACCATGCCCAGGCGTCAGGTCGCGCCGGGTCCAGCTGATCAGGTCGGCGGCGGTGGCGTCGCCGGCGCCCAGCCGGTCCGCGAGCTGTCGGATCGCGCGGGCTCGAGCTCGCTCGAGCTGCGCTGGCGTCGCCGTCCCGGCGCGCACCGCGGCCACCGCGCGGGCGACGATCGCCGCGGCCGGCCCGGCCTGGGCGCCGTCGATCTCCCCGCCGATCACCACCGCGAGGCCCTCGGGATCATCGTCGAAGACCGCGTGCAGGGCGTAGGCCGCGCCCAGCGAGCTGCGCACCGCGGCGATCTGCTCCTCGAGGAGGGCGGCGGTCAGCCGAGCCGCCGCCTCGCCCCTGGCGTCGCCGCGGGACACCGGCAGGCGCAGCTCGACCGCGACCTGCGGATCATCGCGCGTGAAGGTGATCCAGGTCGAGCGCGTCGGTCCGGGCAGCGGCGCCGGCCGCCTGGTGCCGCCCCAGCCCGCGAACACCGTCGGCAGGTGGCGCTCCATGAGCGACCACGAGAAGTCTCCGGTCAGGACCAGGATCGCGCCGGCGCGCGCGTAGTGTTCGGCGCGCCAACCATCGATCGCTCGGCGATCGAGCCGCGCCAGCGACGCGGTGGTGACCGGCGGCCCGAGGGCGGTCGCGCTGCCGTGCTTGGCCGTGGCGATCGCCGCCGCGAGCTGCTCGCGCTCGGTCGACCGGACCCGCTCGCGCCAGCGCTCGACTTGACGAGCGATGGCTTCGTCATCGGAGATCCCGTCGCGGACCAGGGCGAGGAGACCCCACACCAGATAGTCCTGGAGCGGGGTGAGGGTGGTCGCGGTGAACGTCGTGGTGGTCGGCTCGACCGCAACCTCGAGCCCCATCACGTGCGAGCCCACCATCTGGCTGGCATAGCGGTAGCGACCATGGCTCTCGACCGCGGTCACGGTGTGGGCTGCCAGCCAGGCCTCGCCGCCGAGCTGATCATCTCGGGAGCCCGCCGGTACCATGAGCCGCGCGGTCACGGTGGGGACTTGCCCCGACGGGACCATCACGACGGTGACGCCACCAGGGAGGACGGAGGTGCGGACCTGGCCGCGGTCGCGGGGCAACCCCGGCGCCACGCTGGGCGGCGGCGCGACCACGCGGGGCTCGGTGAGCGCGGCGCCCACCGCGGTCGCCTCGGTCGGTCCCGGCGCCACGCCGGCGCGCACCCGCACCTCGCCCGCGCGCTCGATCGCGAACACCTCGGCGGTCGTCTGCGCAAGCGCCGCCCGCGTGAAGCCGCCCAGGCGCTCGGTGTCGCTCGAGAACAGCCCCATCGACGCGTCGTGTTGCAGGTAGTCACCCCAGATCGTGGTCCGGTCGTGGAAGTCGGTGAGCGCGCCGAACAGCCCACGCAGCGCGATCACCCGCAGGACGAACGCCTCGTCGTCGCCACCCTCCCGCCACAACCGCCCGAGGGCGTCGCCGACCACCGCGCGGACCGCCGCCGGAGACGAGCCGTCGAGCTCGACCCCGACCACGAACAGCGGCGCCGCCGTGCCGCCGACGAAGGTGATCGCGACCTCGCCGAGGCGCCCGGCGCGATGCTCGGCCGCCAGCTCCGAGCCCAAGCGGGTCGCGACCATCCGCGCGATCAAGCCGGCCTCATCGTGCCGGGCCGGCGCCGCCCACACCAGGTACAGGCGATCGACGCCCGACGACAGCGCGACCTCGACCGGTGTCGGATCGACCTTGGCCGGCGCGACCGCGGCCATCGGCGGCGCCGCGCCCGCGGCCACCCGATCGAACGGCGCGAGGATCGCGCGCTCGCGCTCGAACGAGCCGCCGCCGACCACCACCGCGAACGACCGCTCAGGTCGGTAGTGCTCGGCCAGGAACCCACACACGTCGTCCCAGGTGATGGCCGCCAGGGACGCCGCGGTCGCTAGTGGCCGCCGGTATGGGTGCCCGGCCGGATACCCGACCGCGTGCAGCGCCCCAGCCAGGCGCTCGTCGTCGCCATCCTGGCGCAGGCGCCGCTCGGCCTGCACGACGGCGCGCTCGAGCTCGAGGGCCGACCGCTCGATCTGCGCGCAGCGCACGCCGGTGGCCAGGTCGGCGAGGACCTCGGCCACCCGGTCGGCCTCAGCGACGGTCGCCGTCGCGACGTAGTGAGTAGCGTCGGTGCGCGCGCTGGCGTTGAACGAGGTCGCGATGGCCGCCAAGCGGCGCTCGATGGTGTCGGCACCCGGCGCGGTCCGCGCCTGAAGCGCCAGATGCTCGACCAGATGCGCCAGCCCCTCCTTGCCCGGCGGATCGGCCGCTGCGCCGATCGGGATCCGCACCGCCAGCTCGACCAGGTCGACCGACGGATCGGGTGCGACCAGGACGCGGAGCCCGCCCTCGGCGAGGACGCCGCGCACCGGCACCTTCATCGAGATCGAGCGGTCGGCCGGCGGCAGCCCCGCGGCCGGGTCCGGGCGCCGCGGCGTCCCCGCGCAGGCCCCAATCGCGATCAGGAGGGCGATGCCATTCGCCGCGGTCACCCCAGCCCAGATTCGTGCGACGGATCGTCGGTCAAGCTCGGTCGTCACGGAGCATAGACCCCGGCCGGCCGTCTCGCCGTGGGTCCGCCGTAGGTCCACCGTGGCTCCGCCGTGGGTTCCCCGTCGGTGCGCAGTCCCGGGGCTCGTCGGTGCGCGGGCCGCCACCGCGCCGGCATCTGGTCCGGCCTCCGCCGCCGGTGACCGGGGCCCACGAACCTCTCGCTCCCGCACCCCCGATCGGCGTATCGTCGGGCCCATGAAGGGACTTTCGCCTCTCGCCGCCGTGCTCCTGGGGTTCGCCATCGGCTGTGGCCCTTCCGGCTCCGCCACGCCTGACGGCGGCGGTCCCGGTGACCCCGACTCGGGCACCGGCCCGGAGTGCCAGGTCGACACCGACGGCGACACCATCAACGACTGCAACGAGGGCGGCCCGACCGTCGACACCGACAGCGACGGCACGCCCAACGCCCAGGACACCGACTCCGACGGCGACGGCATCTCCGACGCGACCGAGGCCGGCGACACCAACCCGACCACGCCGCCCCGCGACTCGGACGGCGACGGCGACCCCGACTTCGTCGATCAGGACAGCGACAACGACGGTCTGCGCGACGATCAGGAGACCGCCGCCGGGACCGATCCGACCAACCCCGACACCGACGGCGACGGCGACTCCGATCTGGTCGAGGTCACGATCCACGAGCTGTGCGTGCGGAGCCCGTCGACGTGCAACGGCGACCCCGATCCGCTCAACCCCGGCGTCGGGGTGTCGCCCCTCGACTACGTGTTCATCCTGCCGTACGAGGACCCGCAGCAGAACCGCCCCCTCGACTTCGGCACCGACGTGTCGATCGCCGACGTCCACTTCGCGATGGACACCACGGCGTCGATGGGCGGCGAGATCAACGCGCTGCGCAACAGCCTGTCGGGCACCGTCATCCCCGGCATCACCGACCCGGTCAACGGCATCCCCAACACGGCCTTCGGCGTGTCGCGCTACGAGGACTTCCCGGTCGGCAGCTACGGCGGCTCCACCGACCTGCCGTTCCAGCTCCACCAGCGGGTCACCACCGTGGTCGCCGACGTTCAGGCCGGCGTCAACGCCCTGTCCCTGCGCAGCGGCGCCGACGTGCCGGAGTCGGGCTGGGAGTCGATGTACCGCGTGGCGACCGGCGGCGCCCTGTCATGGTCCGGCGGCAGCGTCGCCGCGTTCGATCCCAACACCGGTGGTCCCCAGGCGGCGCAGGCCTACAACCCGGCGACCCACGGCCTCCTCGGCGGCGTCGGCTTCCGCGCCGGCGCGCTGCCGGTCCTGGTCCACATCACCGATGCGCGGTCCCACGACACGACCGCGTTGCCCGGCGGGAGCTGCCAGTCGAGCGACGTCTACGGCGGCACGGTGAGCGCCCACAGCAAGGCGGCGGCGATCGCGGCGCTCCAGGCCCGCGGCATCCGCGTGGTCGGGGTTTCGTCGACCGCGTTCACCGGCGGCTGTAATCCGCGGCCCGACCTGGTCGAGGCCGCCACCGCTACCGGGGCCCAGGTGCCACCGACCGCGTGGGACGCTTCCCGCCCGGCTGGCTGCGGCGCCGGTCAGTGCTGCACCGGCATCAACGGCGCCGGCCAGGCCCCGGTCGGCGGCCTGTGCCCCCTGGTCTTCGACGTCGACTCGAACGGCGGCGGCCTCGGGACCTCGATCGTCACCGCGATCAAGGCACTCGCCAACTTCGCGGTGCTCGACGTCTCGACTCGCAAGAACTCGACGCCGCAGCCCAACGCCTTCGGCGGCACCACCGACCCGTCGGTGTTCATCACCGACATCATCCCGGTGAACCTGACGCCGGTGCCGTCGGGCGGCATCCGCCTCGATCCGACCGGCCGGATCTTCCTCGACGTGCTCCCGGGGACGACCGCGACCTTCGACGTCCAGGCCCGCAACACCGTGCTGATGCAGGCCCGCGACGCGCAGGTCTTCACCCTGCAGATCGAGGTCCTCGGCGACGGCATCACCGTGCTGTCGACCCGCCAGGTCGTGATCATCGTGCCGCCCCGCGGCTCGATCATCGGCTAGACGGTCTCCGCCTCCGCCTCCCCCCGCGGTCTCGGTCTCGGTCTCGGTCTCGGTCTCGGGTTCGGGTTCGGGTTCGGGTTCGGGTTCGGGTTCGGGTTCGGGTTCGGGTTCGGGTTCGGGTTCGGGTGGCCGCCTCGGTCTCGGCCTCCGTCTCGGTCTCGGTCTCGTTCTCGGCCTCCCTACGGCCCGTAGAACCAGCCGGGCAGCGCGCGCCGCTCGACGTCGGCGGTGACGATGGAGACCTGGTGCAGGTGGGCGGTGCCGGTGACGTCGAACAGATCGAGGGTGTTCCAGCCGGGCGCGCGGCGCTCGGTGACCACCACCTGGCCGTCCTCGACCGCCAGGAACTCGAGCTGGCCGCCGTGCTCGGCGGGCCACGACGCGCGGGTCAGGCCGACGACGTAGGCGATCACGCGGGCGCCGTCGTGATCGTTGTGCGGATCGAGGTACGAGCCGCGGCGAAACCGCGTCGACATGAGCGCGCGATCGGCGGGCGGCGCCAGCGCGCGCCCGGTGATCGCCGACGCCAGCGCGACGCCCTCGGTCCACCACCAGCGCGCGAACTGGCACCACACGTGATCGCAGGCGTCCTCGGGTGGGCTGGCGACCGCGCCGTACTGGTAGGCGAAGTCGGGCGCCGCGCGCGCCTCGAGCGGGTGCGGCAAGGCGGCGACCGCGTCGTGCAGCGCCGCGATCGCGTCGTCGGCGAGGAGGTCGGTGAGGCGCAGGTTGGGCCGCGCGCGCCAGGCCGCCGCGGCCTCGGCGACCACCGCGGGATCGCGCCACCGGTCGGACAGCCTCATGCGGGTAGCCTCACGGCGCCACCGGGGTGAGGAACGTGCGCAGCTCGAACCGCTCGACGTGGCGGAGCAACACCGGCACCTCGGGGGCGCGGCCCGGATCGTAGAGCGTGAGCTGGTCGCCTCGCACCGGCGGGCTCGACTGCCCGCCCCAGGCCGTCGGCCAGGCGTCGTCGCCCAGCCCGAGCGTGCAGCCGATCAAGCCGGGTGCGCACGCGCGCGGGCCGCGGCTCCACGAACCCTTGCGGTACGCGACGACGCGGAAGCTCGCTGGCGCCTGGGGCGCGAGCGGCCGGCCGACGACCTCCGCCGCCAGACCCGGCACGACCTGGTCGAGCACCGGCACCAGGCGAAACAGCGGCTCGAACAGCTGCGGATCGCGTTCCGGCGGCACGCCGACGTCGTAGACCCACACCACCTCGCCGACCTCCTCGACCGCGGTCAGCGGCAAGCGCCGCAGCCCGACCAAGAGCTCCGCGGCCAGCCCGGCTGGCAGCACGCCGTCGACGCGGGCCACACCCTCGGCGCGCCAGGCGGCAGCGGCGGCCTCGAGGACGGATGGCGGCGACACCGCGCGAGGGTACCACCGTCGCGCGGCCGGCCCGACCGCTCCGGTGGACGCCGGCCGCGACAGATCGTGTTGGACCGAGGGCGGCGAGCGCCGTGATACTCATCCGCGATGGCGATGGAGCGCACGCTGTTCTCGTCCGACCACGGCCTGTTTCGGCAGGCCTTCCGGCAGTTCCTCGAGCACGAGGTCAAGCCGCACCAGAAGCGGTGGGCCGAGGCCGGGCGGGTCGATCGCGAGGTGTGGCGCAAGGCCGGGGCCGCGGGCTTCCTGTGCCCGTGGCTGTCGGAAGACCTGGGCGGCGCCGGCGGCGACTTCCTGCACTCGACGATCATCATGGAGGAGCTGGCCTTCGCCTACGAGAGCGGCTTCGCGATGGCGCTGCACTCCGACGTGTGCGCGCCGTACCTCGACACCTTTGCCACCCCCGAGCAGAAGCGGCGCTGGTTGCCGGGCTGCGCCAGCGGCGAGCTGATCCTCGCGATCGCGATGACCGAGCCCGGCACCGGCAGCGACCTGGCAGCGCTCAAGACCACCGCGGTGCGCGACGGCGACGACTATGTGCTGAGCGGCGCCAAGACCTTCATCTCCAACGGCCAGCTCTGCGACCTGGTGATCGTCGCGGCCAAGACCGATCCCGATCCCGCCAACGCCCACAAGGGCATCTCGCTGTTCGTCGTCGAGGCCGGTCGCGCCGGCTTCGTGAAGGGCAAGCAGCTCGAGAAGATGGGCATGGCCGCCCAGGACACCAGCGAGCTGTTCTTCGAGGACTGCCGAGTGCCGGCGGCCAACCGCCTCGGCCCCGAGGGCGGCGGCTTCCTCATGCTCATGCAGAAGCTCCAGCAGGAGCGGCTGTGCGTGGGGATCGGCTGCCAGGCCGCCGCCGAGCAGGTGCTCAAGGACACGATCGCGTACACCAAGGAGCGCACCGCCTTCGGCAAGCCGATCTCGAAGTTCCAGAACACCCAGTTCAAGCTGGTCGAGTGCGCGACCAAGCTGCAGATCGGCCGGGTCTTCCTCGACGAGCTGGTCCGCCAGCACGTCGCCGGCAAGCACCTGGTGAGCGAGTGCTCGATGGCCAAGTGGTGGATGAGCGACGTGAGCCAGGAGGTGATCGACACCTGCCTGCAGTTCTTCGGCGGCTACGGCTACATGCTCGAGTACCCGGTCGCGCGCGCGTTCATGGACGCCCGGGTCCAGCGCATCTACGCCGGCACCAACGAGATCATGAAGATCATCATCGCCAAGCAGATGGGGCTGTGATGCGGGCCGCCCACGCCCTGCTCACGCTCGGGGCCGTCGCCGCGGTCGGCTGCGCGTCCGCGCGTCAGCCCGGCGAGCTCGACGCCGCGGCCGAGGTCGACGGCGCGGTGATCGACGGCGCGGTGATCGACGCCGCGGTGATCGACGGCGCGGTGATCGACGGCGCGGTGATCGACGGCGCGGTGATCGACGCCGCCGCGATCGACGCCCGCCCGATCGACGCCCCGCCGCCGATCGACGCCCGCCCGATCGACGCCCCGCCGCCGATCGACGCCCGCCCGATCGACGCCACCCCGATCGACGCGCCGTGTACCCCGACCTGGCAGAACCTGCTGGTCAACGGCAACTTCGACAGCGCCACCGTGCCGCCGTGGACCCAGACCTCGGCGATCATCACGGCGTCGCCGCCGTTCGCGCCGCGCACCGCGCCCAACGCCGCGCGCTTCGGCGCCGGCAACAACGCCAACGACGTGCTGGTCCAGACCGTCACCGTGCCAGCGACCGCGACCGGCCTGCGCCTGCGCGGCTACGAGTGCCACGTCACCGAGGACGTGATCACCGACGCCGACGAGTTCACGGTCACGGTCGAGACCCCGGCCGGCGTGGTGCTCGAGGTCCTGCGCGAGATCACCAACTCGGACGTCGCGCCGATCTGCCTGTGGCAGTCCTTCACCTGGACCGCGACCGCCGCCCATCCCGGCCAGAGCGTCGTGCTCAAGCTGCGCGGCCGCACCAACCTGGCGTTCCTGACCCGGTTCGTCGTCGACGATCTGGCCTTCGAAGCCCTGGCCTGCCCGTAGATCGGCCTCGGACTCGGCCTCGGCCTCGGCCTCGGACTCGGTCTCGGCCTCGGCCTCGGTCTCGGACTCGGTCTCGGACTCGGCCTCGGACTCGGCCTCGGTCTCGGACTCGGACTCGGGTTCGGGTTCGGGTTCGGGGTCGGGGTCGGGATCGGTCTCCGCCTCGGTCTCCGCCTCGGTCTCCGCCTCGGTCTCAGCCTCGTCTCAGCCTCGGCCTCAGCCTCGGTCTCTCCGGGCCGTGCGCGATCGACCCCGATCGAAATTGAACATGAAAGTCATTTCATGGTACACGCCGAGCCGTGGCACCTGCGCTTCGCTCGCTTCCGACCTCGCTCGCCGCCGCGCTCCTCCTCGCGGCCGCCTGTAGCGGCGACAGTGGCCCGCCGCCGGACGCCGCGATCGCCTTCGATCGCCGGGCCATGCTGGCCAACCTGGCCACCGCGGTCTACGTCCCGGCCCACGCCGAGGCCGCGGCCCGGACCGCCGAGCTGACCGCCGCGGTCGACGCGCTGTGCAGCGCCCTGGCCGACGGCCCAGCACCGGCGGAGGACGCCGCCGCCGCCGCCGCCTGGCGCGCCGCCGCCGAGGCCTGGCAGACCGTCGACGCGGTCCTGGTCGGCCCGGCCGCCGCCGACGACGCCGCCGTCCGCAACCGGATCTACGCCTGGCCGCTGGTCGCGCCGTGCGCGATCGATCAAGACGTGATCGCGCGCTGGACCAACCCGGGCGGCTACGACGTCGCGACCCGCCTCGACAACGCGCGCTCCCTGGCGGCGATCGAGTACCTGTTGTTCTACCGCGACGCCGCGACGAGCTGCCCGCTGGCGCCGGCCGGCTGGGACGCCCTGGCCGCCGAGCTCCCGCGGGCCCGCTCGTGCCTGGCCGCGGCGATCGCCGCCGATGTCGCGGCCCAGACCGCGGCCCTGGCCACCGCGTGGGCGCCGACCGGCGGCGACTACGGCGGCGCGCTGGCCCGGGCCGGCACCGCGGGGTCGACGATCGCCAGCGAGCGCGACGCGGTGAACATGGTCTCCGACGGGCTCTTCTACCTCGACGACATGGTCAAGGACATGAAGCTCGGTGAGACCGCGGGGATCGTGGTCAACGCCTGCGGCACGATCGAGGAGCCGTGCCTGCGCGAGGTCGAGCACCGGTTCGCCGACCACGCCACCGCGGCGCTGCGCGCCAACCTGCGCGCGGCCCGCGCGGTGTTCACCGGCGCTGACGGCCTGGGCTTCGACGACTACCTGACCGCGGCCGGCGCCCCCGAGCTGGCCGCGCGCATGGTCGCCAACTTCGATCGCGCGATCGCCCTGGCCGACGCGCTGCCGCCGAGCTTCCTCACCACCCTGGCCAGCGATCGCGCGGCGGTCGTCGAGCTCCACAGCGCGACCCGCGCGGTGACCGACGATCTCAAGAGCCAGTTCCTCACCGTCTTGGGCCTCGACATCCCTGACGACGTCGCCGGCGACAATGACTGAAGCGACGACGACGACCGTCACGACGATCGCCGCCGCGCGCGCGCGGGGGCTGGCGCGGGTGGTCACCGCCGCGCGCCGCCCGGTCGACATCGCCTCGCTGGCGGCGTTCCGCGCGGTGTTCGGCCTGGTGATGTTCGCGGGCCTGGTTCGGTTTCTGGCCTCGGGGTGGATCCAGCCGATGTACGGCGACCCGAGCTTCTTCTTCACCTATCCCGGCTTCGACTGGGTGCGACCGTGGTCGGTCACCGGCATGTACGTCCACTACGCGGTGCTGGCCGCGCTGGCGCTGGCGATCGCGGTCGGGGCGTGGACCCGGACCAGCGCCGCGCTGTTCACCCTCGGCTTCGCCTACACCCAGCTCATCGACGTCACGAACTACCTGAACCACCACTACCTGGTGGTCATGCTCGGCGCGCTCCTGGCGGTGTTGCCGAGTGGACGTGCGCTGTCGGTCGACGCCTGGCGCCAGCCGGCGGCGCGGCTCGACGAGATCCCAGCGTGGATGGTGTGGGCCATTCGGGTCCAGGTCGCCTGCGTCTACGTCTACGCCGGGCTGGCCAAGGTCCAGGCCGACTGGTTGCTCCACGCCCAGCCCCTCAACATCTGGCTGTCGGCCCGCACCGACACGCCGCTCATCGGGCCCTGGCTCGACGAGCGCTGGGTCGCCTTCGCCGCGAGCTGGGCCGGGTGCCTGTACGACCTGACGATCGTCGGCTGGCTGTCGTGGGCCCGGACCCGGCGCTTCGCGCTGGTCGCCGTCGTCGGCTTCCACGCGATCACGGGCTACTTCTTCAACATCGGGATGTTCCCGCTCATCATGACCACCGCGGTCGCGATCTACTTCCCGCCGTCGTGGCCGCGGCGGTGGCTGGCGCGGTGGTCGCGCCGGTCGACGACGAGCGCGCGCGCGCCGGCGCCGCGCCGGGCCGAGCCCAGCCGACTGCTGATCGGGGCGCTGGCGCTCCACCTGGCGATGCAGGTCGCGCTGCCGCTGCGCCACTGGCTCTACCCCGGGACCCTGGCGTGGAACGAGGACGGCATGCGCTTCGCGTGGCAGGTCATGGTGCGCGAGAAGCACGGCGCGATCACCTACGTCGTCCGGCTTCCGGACGGTCGGCGCCTCGAGGTCCCGCCGCGCCGCTACCTGACCGCGCGCCAGGAGCGCGAGATGGCAGGCCAGCCGGATCTGGTCGCCCAGCTCGCCCGCCGGATCGCCGCCGACTTCGACCGCGCCGGCCACGGCCCGGTCGCGGTCCACGTCGAGTCGGCGGTGTCGCTCAACGGTCGGCCGCCGGCGCCGATGATCGATCCCGCGGTCGATCTGGCGCGGGTCGCCGACCTCGGCCCGCGCACCTGGGTCCTGCCGGCGCCGACCAGCGCGCCGATCCACCTGCGAGCGCTGCGATGACCGGGCGCGCGCTCCTGGCCACCGCGATCGCCGCCGCGGCCGCTCAGGCCGAGCCGGCGTCGGCGCCCGTTCCCCCGCCGGCCCCGGCGGCGATCGACGACGTGGAGCTCACCGACGCCGAGCTCGCCGCGCTCCTGGCCGACAGCGAGATCATCGACGTGGTCGACGCCGCCCCACCCGGCGCCCAGTCGAGCGTCGACGCCGCCACCCTCGAGCGCGACGAGCCCGACGACATCCACGCCGTGCTCGGCCACGTCCCCGGGGTCTACGTCCGCGACGAGGATGGCTATGGGCTCCGGCCCAACATCGGCATGCGCGGCGCCGCCGCCGAGCGCAGCGCCAAGATCACGCTCATGGAGGACGGCGTGTTGATCGCGCCGGCGCCCTACGCCGCGCCGGCCGCGTACTACTTCCCGCTGGTCACCAGGCTCGCTGCGGTCGACGTGATCAAGGGCCCGGCGGCGATCGTCCACGGCCCGGCCACGATCGGCGGCGCGGTCGACTTGCGCACCGCGGCGATGGCCGACGCGCGGGCCGGCTACCTCGATCTGGCCGGCGGCAGCGACGGCTACGGTAAGCTGCACCTGCGCGCCACCGAGCGCTGGCGCCGCTTCGGCGTGCAGGCCGAGTACGTCGGTCTGCGCAGCGACGGCTGGAAGCGCCTCGATGGCGGCGGCGCCACCGGGTTCCGCAAGGACGACGTCGAGCTGTGGCTGCGCCGCGACGAGACCGAGGCCGAGCCCCACCGCCTCGACCTGCGGGTCGGGTTCGCGCGCGAGCGCTCCCACGAGTCCTACCTCGGCCTGACCGACGCCGACCTGGCCGCCGATCCAGCGCGCCGCTATCGCGCCAGCGCCGACGACCTGATGCGCTGGACCCATTGGCGCGGCCGGCTGCGCCACCGCTACGAGTGGAGCGCGACGCGGCGGATCGAGACCACCGCGTACCGACACGACTTCGCGCGGGTGTGGAGCAAGGTCGATGGGTTCGTCGGCGAGCGCGACCTGAACGCGATCCTGGCTCGCCCCGAGCGCGGCGCCAACGCGATCTACTACGCGGTCCTGACCGGGGCCGCCGACTCGACCAGCCCCGAGGACGAGCTGATCGTCGGCGAAAACGATCGCACGTTCGTGTCCCAGGGCGTGCAGACCGCGCTTCAGCTCGACGAGCGCTGGGGGCCGACCGCCCATCAGCTCGACCTCGGCGTGCGCCTGCATTACGACCGCGCCCACCGCGTCCGTCGTGAGACCGTGCAGGCGATGCGCGGCGGCGCGCTGGTCGCCACCGCGCGGCCGACTGCCACCGTCAGCGACACTCGTGCCGACGTCCTGGCCCTGGCGCTGTACGCCCACGATCGCGTGCGCTGGGGCCGCCTCGAGGCCAGCGGCGGCCTGCGGATCGAGACCCTCGAGCTGCGCTTCGCCGATCAGCAGGGCGACGCGCGCGCCGGCCATCCGCTGACCGCCGTGGTCCCCGGCGGCGGCGTGGTCGTGCACGCCACCCCGTCGATCGCGGTCCTCGCCGGGCTGCACCGCGGCTTCGCGCCGCCGGCGCCTGGCCCCAGCGCGACGCCGCCGCGCCCGGAGGCCAGCGTCAACCTCGAGGCCGGCGTCCGCGTCGAGCGCCCGACGGTGCGCGCCACCGCCCTCGGCTTCGTCAGCGACTACCGCAACCTCAAGGGCGACTGCACCTTCGCCAGCGGCTGCGACGTCGCCACCGAGGGCGAGCAGTTCGACGGCGGCCGCGCGCAGATCTGGGGCGCCGAGATCGAGGCCGAGGTCGAGCGCGGCCTGGGCGCCAGCCTGACCGCGCGCGGGCATCTCGCCTACACCTTCACGGACTCGCGCTTCGCGACCGCGTTCACGTCGGAGTTCGCGGCCTGGGGCGAGGTCGAGGTCGGCGACGAGCTGCCGTACCTGCCGCCGCACCAGCTCGCGCTCACCGCCGAGCTCGGCGGCGCGCGCTGGGATGTGAACCTGCGCGGGCGCTGGCAGGCCGCGGCGCGCGATCAGGCCGGCCAGGGCCCGGTACCGCCCGAAGCCCGTCTCGACGACGTGCTCACCGTCGCCGCCGGCGCCCGGGTGCGGTGGCGCGCGCTCGAGCTGTACCTCGACGGCGACAACCTGCTCGACCGCCAGGTGGTGGCGTCGCGTCGGCCCTACGGCGCGCGCGCCAACCCGCCGCGCCAGGTCGTCCTCGGCGTGAAGGGCCACCTGTAGCCAGACCGCGCGGCGCGGCGGCCGGCCGCGGTCTGCGCTCATGATGATTTCGATTTTCAAAGTCACAACAACCGGAGCCCCGATGAAGTCCATCACCACCACCACCTTCGCGCTGACCCTGGCGCTCGTCGGCTGCGGCGATCAAGCCCAGCCCACCGACGTCGACGCCACCAGCCCCGACGCCACCAGCCCCGACGCCGCGATCCCCGACGCACCGCCGCCCGACGGTCCCGCGCCGTTCGTGCCGCCGACCCCGTTCGCGGTCCCGCTGTCGGCCGCCGGCCCGGATCAGCTCCAGAGCGCCGCCGCCGGACCGGGCGGTACGTTCTTCGCCGCCGGCTACGCCGCCGCGACCCTGACCGGCCCGCGCATGGTCACCGTGATCCACACCTCGACCACCGGCCCCGTCGCGGGCTTCGGCACCGGCGGCGTCGCGACCTTGCCGCTCACCTTCCGCGGCGGCGCCAGCGAGATCGACGTCGCCGTGCAGTCGACCGGCAAGGTGATCGTCACCGCCACGGTCGCCAACGCGGCCAACCCCAACGATCGCGACGTCGCGATCGCGCGCCTCAACGCCAACGGCACCCTCGACGCCAGCTTCGGCGACAACGGCGTGCGGATCCTCGACTGGAGCACCGCCCACGACAACGCCGGCACCTTGGTCGGGTTCGACGGCGTGCGCGCGGTCGCGATCGGCGCCGACGACGCGATCTATCTGCACGGCTTCGCCCGCGCCGCCGGCACCACCAGCGGCGGCGCCCCGCGCACCGACACCGACTTCATCGTCGGCAAGCTGACCGCCGACGGCGCGGTGGTGTCGAGCTTCGGCACCGATGGCCGGTTCGCCCTCGATCTCCAGCAGGTCAACGCCACGCCCCACGCCCTGGTGGTCCTGCCCGACGGCAGCCTGCTCGCGGGTGGCTACGCCAACACCCCGGGCCTCGGCTCGGTCCAGGTCGTGCTGTTCAAGCTGTCGGCGACCGGCGCCCTGGTGCCCGGGTTCGCCACCGGCGGGGTCTTCCACGACCTCGTCCTCGCCGCCCAGACCGAGATCTACGGGCTCGCGCTCCACGGCACCCACGTCGTCACCGCTGGCTACGGCCGGCCCAGCGGCGACACCAACGACTGGGTGTCCTTGCGCTTCGACATCGCGACCGGCGCCCGCGACCTCACCTGGGGCGGCGCCACCAACGGCGCCGTGCTGATCGATCCAACCGGCCAGATGGTCGCCGACAACTGTCGAACCGGCGTGGCCCTGCCCGGCGGCGCCACGCTGCTCGTCGGCTCGGCCGGCCCGGCCAACCTGCCCGCCCAGGACGCCGCCTACGCCATCCTCGACGCCACCGGCCGCCTCGACACCCGCTACGGCGACGGCGCCCACACCACGCCGCTGGGCGCCAACGGCAACGATCAGTTCTGGGGCGCGGCGGTGAGCGGCGACCACGCCCTCCTCGTCGGCTACCAGGGCGGCGGCGCCACCCCGACCGAGACCAACAACGACGACGCCTTCGGGTTGCTCCTGCCGCTGCGCTGAGGTCGCGCACCGACTGTCGGACTTACCCCAGCCAGTTGATGTCCTGGAAGTTGGCGACGAAGTCCGCCAGATCGATCCAGAACGTCCCGTCGCCCTGGAACCCGAAGGCCTTGAGCCGCCCGTTCTCCTGCTTCTCGTAGTCGCGCCCGTACTCGCCCCAGGGGTTGCGTAGCTTGAGAAAGATGGGCTCGCCGCTCGCACGTTCGCCCTTGGGCTTGTAGTCGAGGAGGCTATACGCGTGCTTGCCAGCCAGCCCCTTCACCTTGGGCTCGCCCGACGCACCGCGGCCCTCGACCTGGTTGTCGCGGTCGTTGATCGAGTTCTTGGTGCCAGCGGTCATCGGCTTGCCATCATCGATGTGTCGTTTGATGACCGCGAAGGCCTGCTGCTCGTCGCGGCCGTAGAGCCCCGTGCCGATGTCCCCCGGGAACAACCCTTCTCGTCTCTCGACCGGCACCACCTCGTCGAGGATCCGCTGCACGACCGGGTTTCCGCTGTGGGTGTCGACGAACTGCTGAAAGCTGCCCTGGGTGACCAGCATCATCGACAGCCGCGACGTGAGATCGAACACCGGATCTTGCATCCGACTCCACTCAACCATGGCTTCCCTGAACTGAAGCTCGAGCTCTTTGAGGGCGGACTGCTCGCCGCTGACGTCGGCCTTCTCGTCTTGGTTGGTCTTCTCGCGTATCGCCTTCTCGAGCTTCTCCATCTCGTCGCGGATGCTGTCCGCTCGCTTCTTCACCGCCTTCTCCTCGTGCTCCAGCCCATCCACCATCGCTGTATTGATGCCGTTGCGCGTCCTCCCGACTCCCATGGTGCCAGCGGCCGTACCGGTCAGGTGCAGGAGGGCGGTCGAGCTGCTGCCGCTTTCGATGTCCTTGTACGCCTTGACCTTGTCTTTCTGCGTCGGCTTGAGCGCCAACCCCGAGGCGGCGTAGGCCTTCTCGAGGATCTTTACCCACAGGACGTTCTTCGCGTAGCGATTGCCCGGCACCGACTTCTCGACCACGACCTGGATCGGTCGGCCGACATCTTCGTAGAGCCGGACCGTGACGGTGCCGTCGAGGTTGTCGGTCATGTGCTCGACGAAGTGCATCGGCGCGCGATGGACGACGCTGGCGGCGGCGGCTAGCAGGTAGCAGTCGCCGAGGCCACCCTGTTGCACATCTGCCATCGACGGCTGTCTTTCGAAGAGCGGGAAGAACCTGGGGTCGACCTGCGACTGATACTGCTCCTGGCCGCCGATCACCGGTTCGACGCCGGTGACGGTCGGGACGTCGGCGTCCGGTCGCAGCATGCCGACGGTCGAGCCGAATACCTCGAGCTTCTCGGTCTCAAGACGATCGTTGATCTCCGTGGCGAGCTGATGTTGCTCGTCGGTGAAGTCGCGCCCATCCTTGCGCTCATGCACGAGTGACTTGGCGCGCACGTAGAGCGTCCCGAACACGCCCTGGCGACGCAGAAGGTCCTTGTCGTCGATGCCGAGATACTGCAGCAGCTCGATGAGGTACGCGTTCCAACCCGGGTGGGTCACCCGCTTGCCGAGCGAAAGCGTCACCAGCGGGTGCTCGCCGTACTCGCGCCGGAGCTCGGACGGCTTGCGCTGGATCGCGGGCCCACCGCCACCACCCGCGTGTTGATCGAGGAGCGCCTCGGCCGACTCGCCGCGCACCACCCGATCGGCGACCGCGTCGGCGTGACGCTCGTAGGGATCGTCGGCCTCGCCGACGCCACCCTTCAGTTGGACGCCGCTGCGCTGCTGCACCACATGGGCGGCTTCGTGGGCCGCGGTGTGCAGATCGGGGGCGCTCGCGAACCCGACCCGCTCACCGGTCGCGAAGGCCTGCGCGCCCAGGACCTCGCACGCCGCAGCTGCGTCGCCGCCGACGTGGGCCGCGACCTGGCTCACCGGGTGGTGACCGAACGAGGCCTGAATCGCGTCGCGGTGAGGCAGCGCGGCGCCGCCCGAGGCCGTGCCGTGCTCGGCGACCAGGTGCAGCGCGAAGGGGTCCTCGAGGGCGCTCGCGGCCGGCGCCAGCGGGCCAGCGCTCGCGACCGGCGCCGGCGCGGTCTTGCGCTGGAGAGAGTCGGTCAACGTGCGCCGCCCTGGAACTCCGCCGCCGGTCCGCTGCGCGAGGTTGCTCGGGCTGGGCGTAGCTCGGTGAGAGCGCATGCGAGTACCTGCTCTGGGTTGGGGTGGGGCCGACTTATCGTGATTTTGCCTAGGAAATTGTCTTACGTCAAGTCCCAGCCCGTTTCTCGACCACGGTCCACAGCGCGGGGCACTTGGGGTCGTCGAACGAGCGCGGGAGCGGACGTCGCTCGGGCATGACCGACCCGGGGTGAGCCCCCGGGGACTGGCACAACCTGGCACGGTGCCAGGCCGGCCAGACGCTGTGCCACCGCGGAGAAGCGCAACCAATTAAAATCAGTCGCCCGTGAGTGGTCTCATCCGTGCTTGGATGGTCGGGAAGCACATGCGCCAGGTCCGCGGGCTCCCCCCTATCGATCACCCCGCTCCGCTGGCCGCGCCGGTGCGCCGCCAGCCGCTGGTGCGCCGCGCGCCCGCCGCGCGACCCCTGGCGCCGACGATCGACGAGGTCGCGACCGCCGCGGTCGAGGGCAAGGACGCGGGCCGGCCGGTCGCGGCCGAGGTCCGGGGCCCGGTCGAGGCGCACCTCGGCCACGGGCTGGCTCACGCGCGGATCCATGATGACGCGCTGGCCCGCGAGGCCAGCGCCGCGATGGGCGCGCGGGCCTTCGCGCACGGCGCCGACGTGTTTCTCGGCCCGGGCGAGAGCGATCGCGATCTGGGCCTCATGGCCCACGAGCTCACCCACGTCGCGCAGCAGGATGGGGCGGCCGCGGCGGCGCAGCGCAAGGTCACCGTAGGCGCCGCCGACGCACCAGCCGAACGCGAAGCCGACGCGGTGGCCGAAGCCATCACGGGCGCGGCGCGCCCCGCGGTGCTCTTGGTCGACGACGGACCTGCCGCCCCGGGGCAGATGTTGAAGAGCACGTTTCTCGACGCCTTGCGCGCCGCGGTGACCGAGGCCGTCGACGCCGAGCTTGGTCCCGAGCACTCGGCGGTCGGCTGTCCGTACCTGGACTACTACTTCGGGCACTACGTCCAACGGCCGGCCACCGAGGCCGAGGCGTTCCTGCGGCGCTGGGCCCCCGCGGTGACCGGCGCCTCCACCGCTGAGGGCATGATCGCACCGGTGGTGGCCCGCGCCCGCGCCGGCATCCAGCACTGGCGCGCGACCGGCGAGGCGCCCCCCGATCTCCCCGCCGACGTGCGTGGCCCAGCGGCCGCCGCAGCGCCCCGCGGCCTCGGGGTCGGCGCTCCGCTCGACGGCGCCACCGCCTCGCGCATGATGGGCGCGCTCGGCCAGGACCTGTCGCGCGTGCGCGTCCACACCGACGCCGCGGCGGCGCGCCTGGCCGCCGACCACGGCGCGGTGGCGGTGGCGCGGGGACCGCACATCGCGTTCGCGCCTGGCCACTACGCCCCGGGGACCGTCGAGGGTGACGCGATCTTGGCCCACGAGCTGGCCCACGTCGCGCAGCAAGACGGCGCCACCGCGACCGATCCGGGTGCCGAGGGCGCCACCGCCCTCGAGGACGACGCCGATCAGGTGGCGACCGGGGTCGTGGCGCGGCTGTGGGGCGGTGCGCGTCGGGCGCTCGACAGCGTCGCCTCGCGCCTAGGACCGTCGCTGCGCTCGGGCCTGGCGGTCCAGCGCTGCGGCGGCATGAAGCCGAACCTCGGCAAGACCCCCAGCCTCGACGACCTCAAGTGGTACATCGACGCCAGCCCCGCGATCGGCAGCTACGTCGCCGGCCGGTTCGAGGGCGGGCTGCCGATGAAGCTCGAGTACTACAAGCACAACGAGTACATCGCGCACGCGATGAAGTACGGCCGCGACAACGATCCCGAGTTTCAAGGACTGTCGGACGCGGACGTCGAGCGGAAAGCCAACGACACCAGCGCGTTCAACGACAAGAGCCGCAACCGCATCGTCGTCGACGAGTCCAAGGCCCAGGCGGCCGCGACGATGCACGAGGTGATGCACTCCTATTGCAGCCCGGCGTGGAGCAAGCTCGGTTGGCGCGTGAGCGAAGGCGGCACCGAGTACTTCACCCGCCAGGTCGCGGCCGAGGCCGGCGTGAAGCCCAACGGCGAATACGAGGTCCAGGTCGGCGCGGTGGCGCGCCTGATCGAGCACAGCTCCCACGATCTGGTGGCCACGGCGTACTTCAAGGGCGACGTCGAGGGCGTGAAGCTCGCGATCGACGGCAAGCACCAGGCCGGCACCTTCGACGCGTGGGTGACCGCGACCAACACGCGGAACTGGAACGCCGATCCGCTGGCGAGCCCGGAGCAGAAGGCCGCCGAGGACAAGGCCGAGGCCGCCCGCGAGTAGCGAGCCGACGCGTCGACGCGTCGCGCGCGCGAGGCGGAGGCAGAGACGAGGCGGAGGCGAGGCGGAGGCGAGGCGAGGCGGAGGCCGAGGCGGAGGCCGAGGCGGAGTCCGAGGCAGTTCCCGCGCCGGCCCCCGTAGCGGCGGCGGGCGGCCCGTAGGACACTGCCGCCATGGCAGCACCCAAGCGTCCGGGAACCGGACGAACCGGGCGGCCGGCGCGCGCCGCCGAGCCGACCCACCCGACGCGCGCGTCGCGGCGCTCGCCCCCCACGCCGACCGCCAGCCCGCGCAAGAGCAAGGGCCCAGGCAAGCCCCGGGGCAAGGCCGGCGCGGAGCCGGCGCCGATGATCGAGGTCCGCCGCATCCACCGCCGCGACCTCAACCGGGTGTGGGAGTTCCTGAAGATCAGCTTCCACCACGTCAACCTCGAGACCGTCGAGTACCAGCGACCGCGGACCAAGAAGCGCTTCGTCAAGACCTACGACGAGGAGGGCGTCGATCAGCTCGTGTTCGAGGTCGGCGATCAGATCGTCGCCTACGCCGAGTGCGCCCACGAGGTGGTCGGCACCGACAACTGGATCAACGAGAGCTACTTCGAGCGCCGCAAGATGCGGCCGCTGTTCGTCGAGGAGCTGGCCGTCCACCCCGACTGGAACGGCCGCGGCGTCGGCGGGTTCGTGCTCGAGCAGCTCCACCACCTGGCCAAGGTCCGCGGCCTGTCGCACCTGGTGCTCGAGGTCGCGGAGAACAACGAGCACGCGCTGGCCTGGTACCGCAAGCGCAACTTCCGCAAGCTCGACGCCGCGATCTTCCTGGCCGCCTCCGTCGACACCGAGGACGAGCTCTTGCCGCCCAAGCCGGTCTCCGGCCCCCTGCCCGCGCCGCCGCTGGCCGAGGCCCCCATCCCTCCCGACGAGGGCTAGCGGACTCGGACTCGGACTCGGACTCGGGTTCGGGTTCGGGATCGGGTTCCGGTTCCGGTTCCGGTTTCGGTCTCGGACTCGGCCTCGGACTCGGTCTCGGACTCGGACTCGGACTCGGCCTCGGTCTCGGACTCGGACTCGGCCTCGGTCTCGGTTCCGGTCTCGGCCTCGGACTCGGTCTCGGTCTCGGACTCGACTCGGACTCGGTCTCGGACTCGGTCTCGGACTCGGACTCGGACTCGGTCTCGGTCTCGGACTCGGGATCGGGTTCGGACTCGGGATCGGGTTCGGGTTCGGGAATCAGGATCGGGATCGGGATCGGGATCGGGATCGGGTTCGGGATTGAGGTTGCCCCGATTTTCTGGACAGCCCAGTTACGTGCTTCTGTGGTGGACGACTTCGCGCTCGAAGTCAACGGGGCTGAGGTAGCGGTTGTGCGAATGGCGGCGGCGCGGATTGTAAAACAGCT
>JAGPCY010000009.1 GCA_018057825.1 Kofleriaceae bacterium
GTCAAGCCGCAAGACGGCAACCTCGCCGACCAGCTCAAGCGCGCGTCGACCAGCGCCTCGCTCAACCTCGCTGAGGGCAACCGCCGCGCGGGCCGCGATCGCGTCGCGCGCTTCCGCATCGCCTCCGGCGAGTGCGGCGAGGCCGTCGACGCGCTGCGGCTCGCGGTCGGCTTCGGCTACGTCGCCGACGGCGCGATCGCCGACGCGCTCGGCCTCGGCGATCGGCTCGGCGCCATGCTCTGGCGCCTGACGCACCCGCGGCCGTGACGGCGCCCGTCGCCGGATCCGGCCACCGTGCCGGATCCGGAGTCCGTGCCGGATCCGGCCATCGTGCCGGATCCGGATCCCGACCCGGAACCCGACCCCGACCCGGAACCCGACCCCGACCCGGAACCCGACCCCGACCCGGAACCCGACCCCGACCCCGAGACCGAGACCGAGACGAGACCGAGACGGAGGCGGAGACCGAGACCGAACCCGAACCCGAGACCGAGTCCGAGACCGAGTCCGAGTCCGAGACGGAGACCGAGACCGAGACGGAGACCGAGACGGAGACCGAGACCGAACCCGAGACCGAACCCGAGACCGAGACCGAGACCGAGACCGAGACCGAGACGGAGACCGAGGCCGAGACCGAGACCGAGACCGAGACCGAGACCGAGACCGGAACCGGAACCGGAACCGGAACCGGAACGGGAACCGGAACCGGAACGGGAACCGGAACCGGAACCGGAACCCGACCCCGACCCTGACCCTGACCCCGACCCCGATCCCGACCTAGCGCAGTGCGCCGGACAGGACCAGGCCGGCGCCGGTGGGCGACGCGGTCGGTGCGATCGCGAGGTCGCGCAGTCCGAGCGGAAGCCGGACGTCGCGCGGCAGCGGCACGAAGGTGGCGGCGAGAGTGCCGACCGCGACCCCGGCGCCGAGCGCCGCGAGATCGCGGCCGCGCAGGGCGACGTCGGGAGCGATCGCGTAGGTCAGGCCGATGCCGAAGGCGGTGCCGACGGCGGCGCCGACCAGGACGTCGGTCGGGAAGTGCTGGCCGGCGCGGATGCGCAGGACCCCGGTGGCCGAGGCCAGGGCGCCGGCGCCGACCCACACCCCGAGGCGGGCTCGCTCGCTCTCGGTGGTCGGGCTGTAGAGGAGCGCCCCCGAGGTCGCGGCCGCGAAGGCCATGCTGGTGTGGCCGGAGAAGAACGAGAAGTGGTTGCCCGACGCGGTCCGGGTGAACTCGACGACCGCGGGATGGCGATTGTACGTGTACGGTCGGGCGCGCCGGGCGCCGAGCTTGGCCAGCCCCGCGGTCAGCGCAGTCGCTCCCACCGACGCGCCGTAGGCCAGGCCGCGGCGCGCGGCGTCGTCGTCGAGGCCGCGGCCCAGCTCGAGGCCGATCGGCAGGGCCAGGGTGGTCACGAACAGCGCGTCGCTGGTGCCGTCGGCGGTGGCCGAGAACTGGGTCACCGCCAGGCAGTCGAGGGCGTTCAGCTCGCAGGGTGGCTGATCGGCGCGGGCGGGGGCCGCGGCCACGAGCGATCCGGCGAGGGCGACGGCGAGAGCGAGGCGCATTGCGGACCCAGGGTAGCAACGGTTGGACCACCGCGGGGGCGGCCGCAGGTCGCGGCCTTGCGCGTCGCGGGTGGTGAGGATCTACCGGGGGTCTGGCAGGGCGTAGGTCACGGTGGCCTGGGCCACCAGCACCGCCGGCTGGCCGCCGCGCAGGTGGACCTCGCCGACCGCGAGCCGGCTGCCCAGCTTGAGCATCCGCGCGGTGGCGTGGAGATCAGCGGGCGGCGGCTTGCGCAGGAAGTTGATCTGCAGGCTCGAGGTCACCGCCAGCGGCTGCGGCCCGATGTTCGCGAGCACCAAGAAGTACATCGCGGTGTCGGCCAGGGTCATGAGCGTCGGCCCCGACAGCGTCCCGCCCGGGCGCAGGAAGTCGTCGCGATACCGGACGACGCACTCGACGTGCTCATCGGACAGCGCGGTGATCTCGCAGAACCCGCGGGCCTGCGGAAAGTGCGCGGCCATGAGGTCGGAGATCTGATCGGCGGTCATGCGCGGCATGGGCGCATGGTACGCGGACCCGCAGACCGGCGGCGCCGCGGCAGGAGCACGGCACGACGCCGCCGGCGCGGGCGCTACTTCTTGAACGAGATCTTCTTGGGCTTGGCCTCGGCGCGCTTGCCGATCACGACGGTGAGGACGCCGTGCTCGAGCTTGGCCTCGACCTTCTCGGCGTCGGCGGTCTCGGGCAGCGAGAAGCTGCGCGAGAACGAGCCGTACTGCCGCTCGTAGACGAAGTACGACTCGCCTTCCTTGCGCTCCTCGGCGACGCGGGCGCCGGTCACCGACAGGACGCCGTTGTGCAGCGACACGTCGACGTTCTCTTCCTTGATGCCGGGGAGGTCGGCGCGGACGACGTAGCTGTCGGCGGTCTCCTTGACCTCGAAGTCGGGGGCGAAGACCTGGGTCGGGCGGTTGGCGCCGAATGGATCCCAGGCGAACAGGTCCCGGGCCAGGGCGAAGGGATCACGGTAGCGGACGGGGGCAGTCTCACGGCGGACGAGTGACATGGCGCGCTCCTGTAGAGGGAGGTCGTTGCGCCCACGGCCGGGCGCGTCGGCGCCCGCGCGGCGGCTGGCCCAGCGCCAGCCCGTCGTCGGGCATGCCTTGAGATAAGCACCCGCGTCGCGCGCGCAACGGCTTGACGTGCGAGCCGGCGATGACTACGCGTCGCGAGATCAGCCGAAGACGAAGCGCGCGCACGCCCGCGGCCGGGCCGCCGGATCGGCGACGTCGGCCACGAACCCGGCGGCGCCGAGGCGATCGCCCTGGCGGAACAGCCGGGTGTGGATGCGCACCCGGTCGCCGGCGAAGCTGGGCTTGCGGTAGGCGATGTCGAGGGCGCGGATCAGCAGCCGGCGCGGGCGCTCGAGCTCGGCCAGCCGGCGCAGCGCGGCCTCGGCGAACAGGCGCGGGTAGACCAGCGAGTTGACGTGCTGGTTGGAGTCGGTGTGGTCGAGGCCGAACGCGGTCACGACCGGATCGGGGTGGTACTCGGCGTCGAGGAGGTCGGCGCCGTCGGGGGGATCCATCGCGGTGGTCGAGGCTGGCGCGTCGTAGATCGCGTCGGGGACGCCGGGCAGGCCCGGGCCGTCGAGGCGCGTGACCTTGCGGGCGTCGGGCGGCGCGAACAGCCGGGTGAAGGTGTGCTCGGCGAACATGGTCCCGGCCGTCACCTGTGGGCCCGGCCCCTGGGGCGGCATCATCCGACCGGCGGCCCCGGTGACGTCGACCCACATGTTCAAGAACAGCTTGTCGACCGCGCCGTCGACGTCCTTGCGCGCGAGCTGGTAGCCGCCGGTGGCGGTGGCCGGCGCGTCGACGCGGATCGTGGCGTCGGTGCCGACGATGGTCAGGCGCGACAAGATCGGCACCACGCCGGCGGCGGCCAGGGCGCGCTCCGCCGGGTGGCCGTCGAGGAGCTGCTGCCACACCGTCCAGCCCAGGGCCGGCGGGAACGCGATCGCGGTCATCCGTCCGTCCTGGGCGACGTCCTCGTAGCGCAGGGCGAAGGCCGCGGTCGCGATCCGCTCGGGCGGCAGGTCAGGGCGCGGCGGGAACGGGAACGGCGACGACATGGGGCGACGGTAGCCCGACGACGACGAGGTCGACAGCCCGTCGATGACGAGCGCCGTTCACCGCGGTCACCCGGCGCGGACGGCGCGGTCGAAGTAGTCGAGGTCCGCGGCGGCGGCGCGGGCCACCGCCAGGTCGACGACGCCGGAGCGGACCAGGCGCGCCAGGCTGCGCTCGAGGGGGATCATGCCGGCGTCGCGCCCGGTCTGGACGTGGGTCGCGAGCATCTGAAGCTCGTCGTTGCGGATGAGCGCCGCGACCGCCGCGGTGGTCGGCACGCGCTCGACGGCGACCGCGCGTCCGCCGGAGCGGGTCGGCACGAGGTGCTGGGTGACCACCGCGCGCAAGACCGCGGCGAGCTGCGACCGCGCCTGGCGCTGCTGGTGCGCCGGGTAGGCGTCGATCAGGCGCTCGATCGCGCCGCCGGCGCCGGCGGCGTGGACGGTGCCGAGGACGAGGTGCCCGGTCTCGGCCGCGGTCAGGGCGATCGCGATGGTCTCGGGATCGCGCAGCTCGCCGACCACCAGCACGTCGGGGCTCTCGCGCAGGGCGGCGCGCAGGCCGGCGGCGAAGCTGGTGGCGTGGCGTCCGATCTCGCGCTGGTGGATCAGCGCGCGGTCGGGCGCGTGCAAGAACTCGATGGGATCCTCGAGGGTGATGACGTGGCGGGCCCGGGTGCGGTTCAGGTGACCGACCAGGGCGACCAGGGTGGTCGACTTGCCGGCGCCGGTCGGCCCGGCGATCAGCACCAGGCCGGCGCGCGCGCTGATGAGGCTGGTCAGATCCTCGGGCAGCCCGAGGCTGGTCACGGTCGGCACCGCGGTGCGCAGGAGCCTGAGCGCCAGGGCCAGGCCGCGCTCGTGGTGGAAGGCGTGGGCGCGTAGGCGGAGCTCGCCGACCGTGAACGCGAAGTCGGTGGCGCCGTCGCCCTCGAGCTCGGCGGTCGCGGCCGCGCCGCCGTGGGCGGCGACCCAGGCGGCGAGGTCGGCGTCGGTCGGCGCGCGCTCGTCGAGCTCGACCAGCTCGCCGTCGATCCGCACGCGCGGCGCGAGCCCCGCGGTCAGGAGTAGATCCGAGGCCTGGCGCGCGCCGGCGTGCTCGATCAGCGCGTCGAAGGCGGCGGTCGAGGCCGCGGCCGGTCCATCCTCGAGCGGTGCGCGCGGCGCGACGACGGGGGCCGGCGCGGCGGGCGGTGGCGGGGACGGCGGAGTCGGGCGCGCCGCGGTCGGGACAGCGGGGGGCGAGGTGGTGGCCGGGGCCGCGGTCGCTGGCGGGGCGCTGGTCGGGCTCGGCCGCGGCGCGCGGGTCGGGCGCACCAGGAGCCGGTAGCCCTGGGTCGTGCGCTCGATCGCGATCGCGAAGTGATCGGCGCCGACCGCGCAGGTGACCTCGAGGCTGCCGCGCTCCTCGAGGGCGTCGCGCGCCGGCCCGACAGCCAGCTCGTCGATGAAGCCGCGCACCATCAGCGGGTCGATCGGCGGCATCGCCATCGGCTCCGCGGCGCCGCCGCGACGCAAGGTCGGCACCTGACCGGTCGAGATGATCATGGCCTCGGCGCCGCGCAGGGACATCACGCGCAGGAGCGAGTCGATCGCGGCCATGGCGTCGAGCGTAGCATCCGCCGTGCCGACCTCGACGGTGGCCCTGCCGCCGCGCCCGCCGCGCCCGCGGTCAGCCCGCTGCCAGGACGTCCGCCAGCTCGGCCCAGCGCGGTGCCAGTTCGGCACGGGTACAGAGCGCGAAGTGATCGGGATCGAGGAGGTCGCCGTGGGCGCGCCCGATCGGCCGCAGGATCGCGCCCGGGATCCGATCGGTCAGCGCCGCGGCGTCGGCCGGTCGGCACAGCCGATCGCCGGTCCCGACCCAGGCCGTGGTCGGCGCGGCGATCGTCGGCAGCGCGGCCAGGTAGTCGATCCCCAGCCGGCTGGTCCAGCGCCCGGTCGCCGCCCAGCCGGTGAGGTCCTCGACGTAGCCGGCCGACTCGTCGGCGTTGCCCAGGCGGAGCGCGCGGATCGGCGCGTAGCCGACCGCCCCGGTGACGGCGGCGTAGGTCGCCATCAGCCAGCGCCGGGCGAGCGGCCCGGTGGGCCCGGGCAGCCACACGCTGGTCGCGATCAGGGCCAGCCGGCGGGTCTGGATCACGCCGGTGCCCAGGGCGGCCAGCGCGACCAGCCCGCCTAGCGAGTGGCCGACCACCGCGACCTCAGCGGGCGCGACGCCGACCGCGCTCGCCACCGCGGCCTGGGCGCACGGCAGATCGAAGGCCACGTAGTCGTCGAAGCCGATCCGATGGCGGCGGGGATCGGGCGGCCGGCTAGCGCCGTGGCCACGCCAGTCGACGACGGTGGCGTCGACGCCGGCGGCCGCTAGGGCCGCGGCCAGGCGCCCGAGGTAGCGCCCGTCGACCATCATCGCGTGGGTGAGGAGCGCGGCGCCGCGTCCGCTGCCGGCGGCCGGCCAGCGTCGCAGCCCGAGGGTCACGCCGTCGGCGGTGCGGGCGGTCGCGACCCGCGGCTCAGAAGTAGTAGCGCGCACCCAGGCCGCCGTTGAGCGCGAGGCCGGCGCCGTTCACGTCCGCGTCGTCGGAGCCGAACCGGTACTCGAGGATGCCGGCGACCTCGACGAAGACGTCGAGGGGGATCTCCTTGAAGTCGAACAGGAGCCCGGCCACCGCCCGGGCTCCGACGCGGAAGTCGTCGGACGCGCCGCGGCCGGCCTGGTGCTGGAGGAAGCGCACGCCTGGCCCGACGTAGGCCGGCAGGGTGAAGGCGTCGCGCTCCTCGAGGATCCACGGGTGGAAGACGTAGTCGGCGTGGGCGTGGAACCCGCCGGTCACGAAGGTGAAGCCCAGGGCGCCCTGCACCGCGCGGTCGTCTTGCAGGTACAGCTTGCCCGACACCCCGGTCGGCTCGCCGATGATGAGGCCGAGGCCGAGCGAGCCCTTCTCGACCCCCTCGGCCTGGGCCGCGCGGGTGGTTGCGACGAGCGCGGTCGGGACGAGCGCGGTGGCGAGGAGCGCGGCGGTGACGTGCCACGACGGCGACATGGCGCCACCGTAGCGCGCGCCCGCCGTGGACGGCAATTCCTCGTCGATCTGTTGTACAAGGATCGCGTGGCCAGGCCGGCAGGCAAGCGCAAGAAGCCCGCGCGCGCGGCGCGGCGCGACGACGACGACGGCGCGACCCGCGGCGATCGCAGCAAGCGCCTGCTCGATCTGGTGATGCTGCTCCTGCGGGCCCGGACCCCGGTCACCTACCGCGAGATCCGCGACCAGTTCCCCGGCTACCAGACCGCCAACGCCGAGGCCGGGCTGCGGGCCTTCGAGCGCGACAAGGCCGATCTGCTCGAGCTCGGCGTGCCGATCCGTTACATCACTCCCGAGGAGGACGACTCCCTCGAAGATGGCGGCTACGTGATCGACCTCAAGCGGTTCCGACTGCCCGAGGTCCGGCTCACCGCCGACGAGGTCTCGGCGCTGGTCCTGGCCGCCAGCGTCGCGCGAGCCATCCCCGGCGGCGCCTATCCCAAGGTCGTCGATCTGGCGCTGCGCAAGCTGGCCTTCGACCTGCCCGAGCGCCCTGACACGCCGACCGAGCTGTTCGAGACCGGCGCGGCGCCGTCGCCGGTCTTGGTCCACTTCCCGCCGACCCGGGCCGGGGCGGCCGCCGAACTGGGCGAGATCTTCGCGACCCTCGAGGCCGCCACCCGCTTCCGCAAGCGGGTGACCATGACTTACCAGGCCGCCGGCACCGGCTCGACCTCGCGTCGCGACGTCGATCCCTACGGCCTGGTCTACCGCGAGGGCGCCTGGTACCTGGTCGGCTGGTGTCACCTGCGCCGCGAGATCCGCAGCTTCCGGGTCGATCGCATCCACGAGGCGGTGATGGCGCCCAAGCCCAAGAGCCCGGACTTCGATCGGCCCGAGGCCTTCGACGTCCGCACCTTCGTCAACCGCTCGCCGTGGACCTTCACCACCGAGCCGGTCGAGCCCGTGACCTTGACGTTCTCGCCCGAGGCCGCCGACGCCGCCAACGATGACTTCGGCCCCGACGCCGAGCGCTCGATCGACGGCGAGGTCGTGACGATCAGCTTCCCGTGTGGCAACCCGGAGTTCGCGGTGTCGCGGATCCTGGCGGCCAAGGGCGCGATCGCGGTCCAGGCCGGCGAGCGCCTGCGCCGCCGGCTGGCCGACGAGCTGGCCGCCGTCGCCGCGAGGTACGCGCCGTGAGCGCCCGCGACGTCGCCGGCAAGCTGCGTCGGCTCCTGTTCGTCGTGCCCTACGTGGCCAAGCACCCCGACGGGGTCGCGGTCGAGGAGCTGGCCCGGCTGCTCGGCGTCGATCGCGATGAGATGCTGGCCGATCTCGAGCTCCTGACCCAGGTCGGTCCGCCCGACGGCGATCCTGGCGAGTACCTCCTGGTGTCGGTCGAGGACGGCCGGGTGTTCATCGATCTCGCCCACCGCCTGACCCGGCCGCTCCGCCTGACCCCGGCCGAGGGCTGCTCGCTGCTCCTCGGCATCCGCGCCCTGCGCGGCAGCGGCATCGCGCCGTTCGACGCGTCGATGGAGTCGGCCGAGCGCAAGCTCCTGGGCGCCCTGGGCCGCGACGCCGGAGAGGCCGAGACCCTGGCCACCGGCACGGTGGTGGCCGAGCCCGACAAGCTCGTCGCCAGTCATCTGCGTCGGCTGGTGACCGCGGCCCGTCGCCACGCCACCGTCGAGATCAACTACGTCAGCGCGTCGCGCCACCAGGCGGCGCAGCGGCAGATCGATCCCTACGGCATCGTCCACCACGCCGGCGAGTGGTACGTGGTCGGCCACTGCCACGCCCGCGGCGACGTCCGCACCTTCCGCATCGATCGGATCGCGGCCCTGGCCGAGACCAGCGAGCGGTTCCGGCCGCCGGCCGACTTCGATCTGGCGGCCTACCGGCGCGAGCGCCTGTACGTGCCGTCGGCCGACGCGGTCACGGTCCGGGTCCACCTCGAGCCCCTGGCGGTCACGCGGATCGGCGCCAACTGGCCGGTCGGCGAGGTCTCGACCGCCGACGACGGCTCGGCCGAGATCCTCATCGACTGCGAGGGCTTCGAGTGGGTGACCGGCTGGGTCCTGGGCCTGGGGCGCCACGCCTGGATCGTCGGCCCCGACGAGGCGCGGTTGGCGATGCGCGACCGGATCGCCCGGGTCCAGGCCGCGCTGGTGTGAGCCGCTGCGCGGCGTGGAATATCCGCCGGGGCGCCACCGTATAGATAGGTATGGCGTCCGCCCGGGGTCCCACATGCGCTTGCTCGTACTCCTCGCCGTCCTGGCGGCGCCGGCGGCCGCTCACGCCGCCGAGCCGGTCCGGCTCTACCTGCACCCGAGCGGCCTGCACCTGACCGGCGGCTGGGATGACCCAGCCCAGAACCGCTCGCTGATCGTCGCCGGCGCCGGCGGCGAGGTCGACGTCCCGGCGTTCACCGGCGGCGATCGCGCGTGGCGCGCGGTGGTGGCCTGCGTGCGGCAGCAGTTCGCGCCCTACGCGATCGAGATCGTCGATCGCCGGCCGACCAGCGGCCCGTACTCGATGATCGTGGTCGGCGGCCGGCCCGAGCTCCTCGGCCTGGGCCGCGGGGTGTCGGGCATCGCGCCGTCCGACGGCAAGGTGCTGCGGCGCGCGATCGGCTTCGCGTTCTCCGAGGCGCTCGACGACGATCCGGCGGCGACCTGCCAGACCATCGCCCACGAGGCCGGCCACACGCTGGGCCTCGATCATGCCCGCGGCTGCGACGACGTGATGAGCTACGCGTGGTGCGGCGAGAAGCGGTTCGTCGATCGCGCGATGGCGTGTGGCGAGTACGAAGACCGGACCTGCGATGGCAGCGGCGGCGACACCCAGAACTCCCACGCGCACCTCCTGGCCGCGCTCGGGCCGCGGCGCGCGCCCGTGGATGGCGCGCCGGCGGTGGTCGAGCCCGAGGACGCCGCGCGCGAGGACGGTGACGACACGCGCGAGGACGCCGAGGACGCCGCGGCGGAGGACGCCGAGGACGCCGAGGACGCCGAGGACGGCGAGGACGGCGAGGACGCCGACCCGACCCGCCCAGACGACGCGCTGCCGGTCGAGGCCGCGCCGCCCACCGAGTCCGGCTACGACGGCTGCCCGGCCGGCGCCCATCGCGATCCGCCCGTCGCCGATCCGCCCGTCGCCGACCCGCCCGCCGCCGATCCGCCCGTCGCCGCGTCGATCGCCCTCGACACCGGGGGCCCCACGGTCGCCGGCGATCGCTGGATCGCGATCACCGTCACCGCCACCGCGCCGACCGGGATCGCCGACGTCGCCCTGGCCTGGGCCTCGGCCGACGGCCAGCACCAGTGGTCGTGCGCGACCCCGCCGACCGACGCGCCGGTCCTGTGCTTCCGCGCCGGCGACACCTTCCAGTTCTTCCTCCACGTCGGCACTGGTCGCCGCGCGCTGGCCGCGATCGCCACCGACGGCGCCGGACGGCAGACCGCCAGCGAGGTCGCCGAGCTGACCTTGACCACCGGGCCGCGGCGTCGGCGCTGACCGCGTCTCAGGCCGAGAATTCGCGCACGTAGTCGACCAGCGCCTCGACGCCGGCCGGCTCCATCGCGTTGTACAGGCTGGCGCGCATGCCGCCGACCGAGCGATGGCCGGCCAGGCCGACCAGGCCGCGCGCGGTGGCGCCCGCGAGGAACGCCGCCTCGAGGGCCGGACTGTCGGCGCGGAACACGACGTTCATGTCGGAGCGCGCGTCGGGCCGCACCACCGGGTGGAAGCGCGGCGAGCGCTCGAGCGCGTCGTACAAGCGCGCGGCCTTGGCGCGGTTGCGCGCCGCCATCGCCGCCAGCCCACCGCGCTCGGCGATCCACGCCAGCACCTCGGCCAGCACGTAGATCGCGAAGGTCGGCGGCGTGTTGTACATGCTGCCGTGCTCGAGGTGGGTCCGGTAGCTCAGCATCGTCGGCAGGTCGCGCGCCCCACGCGCCAGGAAGTCCTTGCGCGCGATCACCAGCGTGACCCCGGCCGGGCCGAGGTTCTTCTGCGCGCCGGCGTAGATCAGCGCGTAGCGGCGGACGTCGATCGGCCGGCTGAACAGATCGCTCGAGGCGTCACACACCAGCGGCACCCCGGCCGGCACCTCGGGCTCGCGGGTCTCCCCGGCCGGGCCGCGCCACTGCGTGCCGTAGATCGTGTTGTTGCTGGTGAAGTGGACGTAGGCCGGCGCGCTCGACCAGCGCGTGGCCTCGGGCCCCGGGATGTACGTGTGGTCGGCGTCGGCGCTCGAGCAGGCGACGTGCACCGAACCGAAGCGCCGGGCCTCGGCGATCGCCTTGTCGGCCCACACGCCGGTCGCGCAGTAGTCGACCGTGGCGCCGCCGGCGAAGTTCATCGGCACCATGAAGAACTGGCTCGACGCGCCGCCGGTCAGGAACAAGACGGCGTAGTCGTCGGGCACGTCGGCCAGGGCGCGCACCGACGCCTCGGCGCGTGCCAGCACGGCCATGAACTCGCGCCCGCGGTGGCTGTGCTCGAGCAGGCCGATGCCGCTGCCGTCGAGGTCAACGACGGCGGCCTGGGTCCGCGCCACCACCTCCGCCGGCAAGGCCGCGGGGCCCGCCGAGAAGTTCCAGACTCGCGCGGTCATCGCGCGGCCCGGTTACTTCCGGGTGTCGTCGAAGTAGAACAGCGTGATCGCGAGGCAGTGGAAGGCCTCGTCGGACGACTGCGTCACGACGAACTCCACCGGCTTGCAGGTCGGGTGCTCGGCCATCCACTTGGTGACCTTCTCGCCGAGCTGCTCCCGGTCGGCGACCATCGTCGCCGAGAAGATCTTCAGCCCGTTGAACTTCACGTCCTTGCGGACGGTCAAGATGCCAGTCGAATTCGCAGCCATGTTCGTGAGCCACCTTAACAGTGCGCGGGCCAGTCGGCCAGGCCTCGGCAAAAGATTCGCGGATCTGCACCGTGACTTGGTCGGGCCAGTTCCCCGGGCCCTCGGGGCCCCTCAGGGGCGGTGTTCTTTGATGATCTGATGGATCTCGTCGTCGGTCAGGACGCGATTCCCCCGCTTCGCCGCCGAAAAAACTGCCGCGACCAGCCCCGGCGTCGGGTCGAACCCACGCTTGCGCAGCCAGTAGATCACGTTCGACTCGCCCGAGTAGTGGCCGACCTCGATCTCCTGCTCGCGGCCGAAGCGGCCAGCCGGGACGCCGGAGTAGATGCGATCGGCCAGCCAGGCATGCCCCTTCTTCTCGGCCTTGATGATCGCGGCGGCGTGGACCCCGGTCGCGGTCCGGAACGCGTCCGACCCGGCCAGCGGGTACTGGACGTGGATCGGTACGTGGGTGGCCTTGCTCGCGGTCCGGCACCACAGGAGCAGCTTCGACAGATCCTGGGTCGGCAGCTCGCCGAGGAGCGCCAGGTTGAGCAGGATCTGATCGAGGGCGGCGTTGCCGACCCGCTCGCCGATCCCGAGCGCGGTGCCGTGGATGCGATCGGCGCCGTACTCGATCGCGAAGATCGAGTTGACCACGCCCAGGCCGCGATCGTTGTGGCCGTGCCAGTCGATGCCGACGTCGGGGCGGCCCATCCCGTCGAGGAGGTTGCGGGTGAAGCGGAGCAGGTGCTTGATGCCGTCGGGGGTGGCGTGGCCGACGGTGTCGCACACGATCAGGCGGTGGGCGCCGTGCTCGACCGCGTTGGTGAACAGCTTCGACAGCACCTCGGGGCGCGACCGGGTGGTGTCCTCGGTGACGTAGGCCACCGGCAGGTCGTAGCGCTGGCCGAGATCGATCGCGTCGGCCGACAGCTTGAGCATCCGCGCCAGGTCCCAGTCCTCGGCGTACTGCCGGATCGGCGAGCTGCCGATGAAGGTCAGGACCTCGATCGGCACGCCGACCTGCTGCGAGATGTCGACCACCGCCTGGACGTCGTTCAGGTGGGTCCGGGCCGCGCACGCCAGCTTGATCGGCAGGCGGGCGTCGCGGGCGTGGGTGGCGATCGTCGTGCAGTCCTCGACGGCGCGCCGCCCGGCCCCGGGCAGGCCGATGTCGATGTAGTGGATGCCCAGGTCCGAGGCCAGCTCGATCAGGCGCAGCTTGTCGTCGATCGTCGGGTCGACCACCGACGGCGACTGGATGCCGTCGCGCAGGGTCTCGTCGAGGAAGGTCACCGCGCGCTTGGGCGACAGTGAGCCGACCTTGTCGAGGGCGTTCCAGTCGTAGATCAGGTCTTGCTCGGTCGGTTCGGTCGAGGTGGACATCACATCACCAACGAGATGATCAGGATGACGATGGCGGTGATGCCGACGATCGTCGCCATCACCAGGAACCAGCCGAGCACCAACGCGCACGCCGCCAACGCCAGCCCGGCCACCGGCAAGATCTTCGAGCCCTCGCGCCGCGCCAGGGACAGCACCGCGAAGACCAGGGTCACGACCAGGACCGGCACGGTCAGGCGGCGATCCGGCGTCGACCACAGCGGGTCCTGGATCATGAACGCGACCATGAACCCGATCGCGCCGATCACCAGGGCGGACAGGCCCGCCCAGTTCTTGCCGAGCCAGACCGCCGGCGGGTCTTCGTAGGTCGGCGTGGACGCCGGCCGGAGCGGCAGGTCGGGTTCGGCCATGGCGGCAGCGTACAGTGGATCGACGGGCCCGGCCACGACCGGCCGGGTCAGCGCGCCCCGTCGATCGTCAGGCCGAGCTCGGCGCGCAGGGTAGCGAACGCCGACGATCGCGCGAACTCGACCAGCGATCCGTCGGCGTTGCCGGCCAGCGACAGCGCCACCGGGAGATCGCCGCACACCAGGAGCCCGAACCGATCCGCGGTCCGGCCCAGGGCCTGGGCCCAGCGCGACACGTTGTGCTCGGGCGAGCGCGCCAACATCCGGCCGACCAGGCCGGCGGCCTGGCGCCGGACCTCCTCGGGCAACACCGCCAGCGCCTCGCGAGCGTCGTCGCGCACGACCTCGGAGGTGGCCTCGCGGTGCAGGGCCATCAAGAGCGCGCGCAGGGCTCGGGCCGGCCGCGACGCCCCGGCGGCGCGCCCCGGCCACAGGTAGGTCGTGGCCCGGGCCAGCCGGAACCCGAGGGCGGCCCGGTCGGGGGCGGTCAGGGCGTCGTCGCCGGCCAGGAGCACCGGCGGCGCCAGCGCGCCGACGTGGACGTCGGCCCCGAAGTCGGGGTGGGCGTACACCGGGGCCCGCGGCAGGTCGAGCAGGTCGGCCAGGTAGCCGCGCAGCCCGGCGAAAGCCGGCGGCAGCTCGTCGTCGGGGCAGCGGGCCGCGGGATCGACCGCGAGATCGGCCAGCGTGATCGGGTGGAGGGCGTCGAGGGCCGGGGCCAGGAGCTCGGCCAGGGCGCCCAGATCGGATTCGTCGTCGGGGTGGCGCAGGAGCGCCCACAGCTCGCGCGACATCGTCGTGCGGGCCCGCGGCACGGTGCGCGGCCGCAGCTCCTCGTAGGTCCGGGTCTCGAGCTCGGTGGCGGTGCCGGCCGCCACCGCGAGCGACGCGGCGATGAAGTCGGCGTCGCTGGTCGCCGCCGGCAGCGGGGTCGGGATGCGCTTGACCGGGCGCGACGCCCCGCCCAGCCGCGCGGCCTGGGCGAACGCGGTCCGCGCCGCGGCGGCGTCGTCGAGGTGATCGCTGTACAGAGTGCCCAGGCGCTGCCACAGGACCGCCTGATCGTGGGGCGTGCCGGCGCCCGCCCGCAGCAAGCGGCGCAGGCAGCGCTCGAGGGCGCGGGGGGCGTTGCGCCGCAGGTACAGCGTGGCGATCGCGTCGAGGACGACCAGGTCGCCGGGGATCGCGCGGGCCGCCCGCTCGAGGTGCTCGAGGGCGGCCTGATCGTCGACGCCCATGGCCAGCTCGATCAGGCCGAGGTGCTGGTGGGCGTGGCCGAGCTGGGGCGCCAGGCGCAGCGCTCGCGTCAGGTAGGCGCGGGCGGCGTCGGCCGCCTCGGGGGTGCGCTCCTCGCGGTGCCACAGCGCCCAGCCCAGGCCCGCCAGGGCCTCGGGATCGTCGGGGCGCAGCGCCAGCACCGCCTCGAACTTGCTGGCGGCACCGGCGGCGTCGCCGCGGCGCAGGAGCTCGAAGCCGGCCGCGCGCTGGCGCTCGCTCTCGACGCCGCGATCGGTCAGGTCGCCGCCGGCCAGCTCGCGGTCGTAGGCGGCGCGGCGCTCGTCGGACAGGAGGGTGTCGTGGGCGTCCTGGTAGGCGGCGTGGACGTCGTCGAGGAGCGCGGCGTCGGAGCCGAGGCTGTAGCGGGCGTAGTAGTCGCGAGCGAAGCTGCTCTGGCGCTCGGCCAGGGCGGCGCTGATCTCGAGATCGGTGGCCCGCGGATCGACCAGGAGCACCGCGTAGTGGTCGAGGTCGCGGATCCGCAGCGCCTCCGAGGTCAGCGCGGTGCGGGCGGCGCGGGTGGCGTCGTCGTCGAGCAGATCTTCGTCGAGGGGCGCCTCGCCCAGCTCGAGGGGATCGCCGCCGGTCGGCAGCGGCGCGACCGTCGACAGCCCGTCGAACAGCTCGGTGTAGAGCGGCGAGCGCTCGCCGGTCTCGCCGCTGCGCAGCGACAGCGCCGGGCCGACCCGGGGGATGGCCGGGACCACCGCGTCGGTCAGGAGCAGCGCGTCGACCACCGCCGCCGGCACGCCTTGCTCGATCATGCCCTTGGCGGTCACGCCCTCGGGCAGACGATCGGGCAGGCGAGCGCCGTAGATCGCGCGGAACTTCGGCACCAGGCGCTGACCGCGGGCGGTCAGCTCGAGGAAGAGATCGGCCAAGAGCTGGCTCGGCGGCGAGCCCTCGGCGGCGGTGTCGCGCAGCCCGGTCAGGACGGTCTCCGGGATCGGCAGGGTGTCGCCGTCGACGGTCAGCGGCCGAGCCTCGAACCGCCAGGCCCCGACCGACCAGCGCAGCGGCGACAGCAGCCGATAGCGGGTCTGGGCCGCGAGCTGCTCGCGCAGGCCGTCGGGGGTCAGGAGGCCAGCGGCGATCAGCGCCTCGCCGATCGTGCCGGCGCCGACCGCGGCCAGCGCCTCCTGGTGCTGCTCGTGGGTGATCACCCCGCTGGCGACCAGGAAGTGGCCGATCGCCGGATCGCGGACCGAGCCGACGACGATCGCGCCGTCGAGGAGATCGACGTTCTTCACCACCCGATCGCGCCGGACCAGGAACCGGCCGGTCGCGTGGGCCTCGTGGAGATCGAGCAGCACCGCCGGCAGCGGCCGCAGCTCGAGATCGCCGGCGTGGCGCGGCGGCGGGAGCGGACCGGGGTTGGTGCCGTCGCTCATGCCTCGGCCACGTGGCAGGCGACCCGGGCGCCGCCGAGGAGCCGGGTCGGCGGGATCACGGTGGAGCACGCGGCCGGCTTGTCGGGCACCGGGCACCGCGGGTGGAACGCGCAGCCGGGCGGCGGCGCCAGCGGGCTGGGCACGTCGCCGGTGAGCACGATGCGCTGGCGGGTCCGCGCGGCCCGCGGATCGGCGACCGGCACCGCCGACAGGAGCGCGCGGGTGTAGGGGTGGCGGGGCGACCGGTACAGCTCGTCGGCCGGCGCGTGCTCGACCACCCGGCCGAGGTACATGACCGCGACCTCGTCGCACAGGTGCTGCACGATCTTGAGGTCGTGGCTGATGAACAGGTAGGTCAGGCCGTCGGCCTCCTGCAGCTCCTCGAGGAGGTTGACGATCTGGGCCTGGATCGAGACGTCGAGGGCGCTGATCGGCTCGTCGCACACCAGGAAGCTCGGCCGCACCGCGAGGGCGCGGGCGATGCCGATGCGCTGACGTTGGCCGCCGGAGAACTCGTGGGGGTAGCGCGCCGCGGCGTCGGCCGGCAGGCCGACCCGGTGGAGGAGGGCGGCGACGCGCTCGCGGCGCTCGCTGCGCGCCAGGCCAGGCTCGTGGATCGCCAGCGGCTCGCCGACCGCGGTGCCGACGCTCATCCGCGGGTTGAGCGAGGCGTAGGGGTCCTGGAAGATCATCTGCATGCGGCGGCGCAGCGGCCGCATCGCCCGCTCCGACAACCCGGTCAGGTCCTGGCCGTCGAAGCGAATCGTGCCGCCGGTCGGCGCCAGGAGCTTGAGCACGACCCGGCCCAGGGTCGACTTGCCGCAGCCCGACTCGCCGACCAGGCCGAGCGTGGTGCCGCGGGCGATCGTGAACGACACGCCGTCGACGGCGCGGACCAGGGCCGGCTTGCGGGTGAAGGTCCGCCAGGCCCGGGTCAGCGGCGGCACCGGCTCGCGCGGCCACGCGATCTTGGTCGCGAAGTGCTTGCGCAGGTCGGTCAGCTCGACGAGCGGCGCGGTCACGCGGCCTCCCGCGGCAGATGGCAGCGGACCCGATGGCGCGGCGCCAGCTCGACCAGGGCCGGCGCCTCGGTGCGGCAGCGATCGATCGCGGCCGGGCAGCGGTCGGCGAAGGTGCAGCCCGGCGGCAAGGCGTGGAGCGGCGGCACCATGCCCGGGATCTCGGCCAGGCGGGTGCGCGGCGCGTCGGCGCGGTCGAGGCCAACCGCGGTGTAGCTCGGGATCGAGCGCAGGAGCCCGGCGGTGTAGTGATGGCGCGGCGCCGCGAACAGCGCCTCGGTGGTGGCCTGCTCGACCACGCGCCCGGCGTACATCACGACCACCTCGTCGCAGACCTCGGCCACCACGCCCAGATCGTGGGTGATGAGCAAGATGCTCATGCCCGACGCCGCCTGGAGCGCGCGCAGGAGCTCGAGGATCTGGGCCTGGATCGTGACGTCGAGGGCGGTGGTCGGCTCGTCGGCGATCAAGAGGCCGGGGTTGCACGACAGCGCGATCGCGATCATCACCCGCTGGCGCATGCCGCCCGAGAGCTGGTGCGGGTAGTCGTCGACCCGCTCGGACGGCGCCGGGATGCCGACCTTGGTCAACATCTCGATGGCCTTGGCCCGCGCTTGGGCCCGCGACGCGCCCTGGTGCAGCCGGATCGCCTCGGCGATCTGATCGCCGACGGTGAACACCGGGTTGAGCGAGGTCATCGGCTCCTGGAAGATCATGCCGATGCGGTTGCCGCGCAGGGCCCGCATCGCCGGCTCCGACAGCCCCAGGAGCTCGGTGCCGTCGTAGCGGATCGAGCCCCCGGCGATCCGGCCGGGCGGGTCGGCGACCAGCCGCATCACCGACAGCGCGGTCACCGACTTGCCACACCCCGACTCGCCCACCACGCCCACCGTCTGCCCGCGCCCGATCGCGAACGATACGCCGTCCACCGCGCGCACCGTGCCCCGGTCGGTGCGGAACTCCGTGACCAGGTCACGGATCTCCAGCAGGGGCTCCGCCATCCCTCCGACGATAACGCACCCCCCGCCCCTCACCGCCTCCCCACGCAGCCAAAAAGCCGCCCACCCCCCGCCTCCGCCACCGTCTCGGCCACCGCCTCGGCCTCGGTCTCGGCCTCGCTCTCGGCCTCGGCCTCGGTCTCGGCCTCGGTCTCGCTCTCGGCCTCGGGTTTGGTCTCGGGTTCGGGTTCGGGGTCGGGGTCGGGGTCGGGTTCGGGTTCGGGTTCGGCCTCGGGTTCGGGTTCGGGTTCGGGTACGGGTTCGGGTTCGGGTTCGGGGTCGGCCTCGGTCTCGGCCTCCGGCCACGCGGCCCGAAAACGAAACCGGCGACCCTTCGGCCGCCGCTTCGTGTCCACCTTCAGAATTCGCAACGCACGGGGTTCCGGACCCCCGCCCGGTAGAAACCCCTATCCCCGCGCGCTACGCACCGGGTTCAGGGAAACAACACGCACGGGGTTCCGGATACCCGCCCGGTAGAGACCCCTATCCCCGCGCGCTACGCACCGGGTTCTGAGAAAAAAAATCAACCGCGGTAGCCGCCACCACCGCCGCGACCACCGCGACCGCCGCGGCCACCGCCGCGATCGCCGTAGTCACCACCGCCACCACCACCACCACCGCCGAAGTCACCACCGCCGCCGCCGCCGTAGCCGCCGCGGCCGCCACCACCACCGCCGTAGCCACCGCCGCCACCACCGCCGCCGTAGCCACCGCCGCCACCGCCGCGGAAGCCACCGCCGCCACCGCCGCGGAAGCCACCGCCACCGCCGCCACCACCGCGAGCGGGCCGCTCCTCGGCCTGGTTCACGCGCAGCGGGCGGCCGTCGAGCATCTGCCCGTCCATGCCCTCGATGGCCTTCTGGGCCTCCTCGGGAGTGCCCATGGTGACGAAGCCGAAGCCGCGCGGCCGGCCGGTCTCACGGTCGCTCACCAGGTGAACGTCCGACACCGAGCCGAAGTCCTCGAACGCAGCGCGCACGCTCTCGGTCGACGTGTTGAAGGAAAGGTTGCCAACGTACAGACGGGTGCTCATCTCGATCTCGCTATCTTGGCCTGGTCGTCTCAAGACACCGCGCTGGAGGGGCCCACTCGCTGGCGGTCCGCGGTCAGAGCCGCTTCCACTAGCTTGCCGAACCGTCGCTCGCGTGTCCGTTAGGCACAAAGACCCGTGACCCGAGAAGAATCGACCGGAAAAACCGTGGCGAGGAGCTTTTAACCCGGCTCGGCGGGCCCCGCAAGTGGGATCGTGAGGGGGGTGGCGTTATTGGCAAACCGGCAGGTTGGCCGGCACCTCGCGCTGGAACTTGTCGTCCTCCAGGGCCAGGCCGAGCTGCCGCTCGTTCCACTCGACCAGGAGGTCGGCCTTGTCCCCACCGGCCGAGCGGAACCGCGACTTGTCGGGGACCCGGCGCGCCATCCCGGAGGCGTCTTTCATGGTCGAGAACCCGGTGTTGTCGATGCGCCACTCGAGGGCGCCGGCCCCGTCCTTGACCTCGCTCATGATCACGTCGGCCCGGCCGTCCTTGGCGTCGAGCACGATGGTCTGGGTCCGGCCGCCGTCGCCGGTGAGCGCCAGGGTCTCGCGGCCGGCCTTGCCGTCCCAGGTCACGGTGCCGGTGGCGCCGGCGATGATCGGCGTGCCGCCGATGGCCAGGCGCATCAGCTCGTCGGGGGCCAGGGCGATGCGGAACATCGCCGCCACCGTGTCGCGGCTGCACGGCCCGGTCTGGTAGCAGTTGCGGGTGTTGTCGACGAAGACGAAGCGCTCGCCGTCGCACGCCAGGTCCGACAAGACGTCGCCGCCGGCCGGCGACAGGGCGTTGACCCGGACCTTGGCGCCGGTCGTGCCCATGATCGCGACCGTGCCCTTCACTCGCTCGTCGTTCATCCAGTAGTCCATGAGCGTGTCGTCGGCGTAGAACGACGTCACCTGCTCGGTGGTCGCGGTGATGCGGGCCAGGAGCACCTCGACGGTCGGCTCGGGGTAGGGGCGGACCTTGGCGCCGCCGCTGCACGCCCCGAGGGTGAGCGCGGCCGCGGCACAGGGGAGGAGGGAGGCGAGGCGGGACATGATGGGGTGATAGCAGAACGGCCCCGGCCTGGGCCGGCTTACGGCCCCGCGGTCGACGGCGATCACGCCCGCCGCGCCGACGATGAATGCCGGCGCCTGGCGGTTCGTCCGCGGCCGACGTCGGGGCGCGGCCGGGTCAGAATCCGAGGAGCGAGACCTCGGCCAGGCGCTCGATCATCCAGAGCGCGCCCAGGGTCGCGAGGGCCAGGGCCAGCGGCGGCAACACCCAGCGGCGGTAGCGCTCGGCGCCCAGGGCCCGCGCCGCCAGCGCCGCCGTCGGCAGGACCACCACTACGATCGCGAGCTGGGCCAGCTCGACGCCGAGGTTGAAGCACAGGAGCGGCACGACCACGTCGCCGGCGGGCAAAAGCGGCGTCAACATCCGGGCGAAGCCCAGGCCGTGCATCAGCCCGAAGGCGAAGGTGATCGCGAAGGCGCCGCCGGCGTCGGGGCGCAGCCAGGCCGCCAGCGCGGTCCACACGATCGACGCCGCGATCGCGACCTCGACCGCCTGGGCGGGCAGCTCGACCCACCCCAGGGCCGCCGCGATCAGCGTGAGCGAGTGCGCGAGGGTGAAGGCCGACACCCGGACCCCGGCGGTGCGCAGGGCGGGCCCCAGGGCGCGGCGCTGCCAGCCGTCGCCGGCGCGGACGATCGCGATCGCGAGCAGGAGGGCGATCACGAACGCGACGTGGTCGAGGCCCCCGACCACGTGATCGATCCCGGCCCGTACGAAGGCCCAGGCGGTCGAGGGCGGCGCCTGAGCGAGGTCCCACACGAACCGCGCCGCGTCGGCGACCAGGATCGTGTCGGCCGGCGGGTGGCCGGGGGCGATCACCCGGAGCGCCGCGTCGTGGGTCGGATCGAGATCGAAGAACAGCCGGTAGTCGAGGGTCAAGGTCCCGACCGGCGCGGCGCACCGGGCGCGCCACGAGATGCGAGCGTCGCGGCCAGCGGCGCTGGCGGTCAGCGCGGTCGGCGGGCACGGTCCGGCCTCGCTGGCGATCGTGACGCGCTCGCTGACGTAGATCGCGATCCGGGCCCAGGTCGCGGCGTCGAGCGCGGCCACGTCGACGGTGGCGTCGGCCGGTCGGCCGGCGGCCTCGGCGAGATCGCCGCCGGCGACGCGGATCGTGTAGGCGACCTCGGCGCCGTCGACGGTGGCCTCGGCGTGGGTGATCGACGCCTGGTGGGCCGTCGCCGGGCCGACCGCGGCCGCGACCACGACCAGGGCCAGGACCAGCGATCTCATCCGCGGGCGGTCGCGACCGCGCGGAAGTCGCGCAGGGCGTCGGTCGTGATCCGGTACTGCTTGCCGCAGCCGTCGCACCGCACCTCGAGCGGGTCGCCGGTCAACATCGCGTCGACCTCGTCGGTCGGCAGGGTCAGGATGCTGGTCATGACCCGGCCCTCGCTGCAGGTGCAGCCGAAGCGCACCTCCGAGCTGGCCAGGTCGGCCGAGGGAAAGCCGGCGAACACCACCTTGCCCAGCTCGGCCGCGGTCCGGCCGCGTCCTTCGAGGAGGATCGCGATCGGCTCGAGGTTGCCGAGGTGGTCGGTCATGGCGTCGATGACCTCGCGGGTGGCCTCGGGCAGGAGCTGCACGACGTAGCCGCCGACCGCGCGCACGCCGCCGGGGCCGGGCAGGGCGGCGATCGCCACCATCGCCACGATCTGCTCCGACTGCTTGAAGTAGCGCATGATCGCGGTCGAGATGTCGTCGCCGTCGGGGACCGCGACCACGCCCTGGTGGAGCGAACCGTTCAAGAGCGTGTAGTTGACCTGGAGCCGATGGTCGCCCGCGGCCATGACCGCGGTCGACTCGCCCGGGTTGACCAGGCCGCGGCACAGGCCGTCGGGCATCGAGTCGGCGACCAGCGAGCCGCCGCGGGCGTCGCGCCACACGAGCTGGACCCGGCGCGACGGCTGGGTGGTCTCGCGCACCAGGACCGCGGCGGCCAGGAGCTCGGCCAGGCGCAGCCCGAGGTCGTCGCCGGTGGCCTGGGCCCCGAGCGCCGCCTGGGCGGTGTCGGTCACCACCGCCGCGATCAGGCGGAACGCGCCGTCCATCGTCATCGCGCGCACCACGCAGTCGGGTTCGGCCATGGGCGGAGGATAGTCAGCGCGCCCGCCGACGCAACCGCTGGCGCCACCGTCAGCGCGAGCGCCGACGTGAGGGGCGATCACCGCGCGCGGAACGCGGCGTAGGCGTCGAGGAGGCCGCGGGTCAGCGCCGCGCCCAGGCGGGCGTCGCCAGCCGCGGTCGGGTGGACGAAGTCGTTGGTGAGCCAGCCGGCCTTGCGCCAGGCCCGCGACGCGCCGGCGCCGCCCATCCAGGCGTACGCGTCCCAGAACGCGCAGCCGGCCGCGGCCGCGGCGGCGCGGTTGGCCTCGACCATCTTCGCGATCGAGGCCCGCGGCGGGGTGCCAGGTCGATCCCACTCGAGCTGATCGAGCGGCGAGATCACGAGGCACGAACCGGTCGGGTTGGCCTTGCGCACCGGGGCCAGAAGCTCGGTCAGCACGGTCGCGTAGCCGGCGAGATCGTCCCCGGCCAGCCAGCCCGCCTCGTTCGCGCCGATCATCAGGACGAACAGATCGGGGGCGCGGTGGGCGAGCTGGGCGGTCCAGTGATCGCGGCGGTTCTTGGCCCAGGCCCGGGCGGTGGCGTTCACCACGCCGAGGTTGTCGACGACGACGCCGCGCTCGGCCTCGAGGACGACGCCGAACAGCCGGACCTTGCCGGCGGCGCGCAGCTCGAGGCGCTCGAGGGCGCCGGACACCGGCACGGTCGCGAACCCGGCGCGCTTGGCCGGAGCGCCGGTGTCGACGGTCGTCGCTGTGGCGCCGTCGACCGCGACCTCGAGGGCGCCGCCGCCTGGCTGCGACAGGTAGTAGACCTCGGCGCGGGTGACCCCGGGGGCGCGGGGGGCGAACCGCGCGGTCGCGCCGTGGCCCTCGACCGAGCCGCCGCCGAAGCCGAGCAGGCGATCGCCGGGGAACGGGGTCGCGACGCCCCACAGCTTCCACGACGCGCTCGCCGAGCGCTTGACCGTGCGGGCCCGGCACCACTTGTGCGGCGGCACGACGTGGACGAAGCCCGGTCCACCGTCGCCGAACCGCGGGGTCAACGCATCGCGGACGTGTTGCGCCAGCTTGTCGTCGGCCGACAGCGAGTCGCCGAGCCAGGTGACGCGGACCGCGCGGCCGGCCCGGCCGGCCTCGGTGGCGGCCAGGGCGGCGAAGAACCCGTCGAGGGCGCGGGTGCAGGTCGGGCCGGCGCCGCGCACGCAGGGGTCGACGAACTGCGCCGGCGGCGGAGCGTCGGCGGTCGCGGGCTGGCCGAGCGCGGCGAGGCCGAAGGCGGCCAGGGCGAGAGCGCGCATCGACCGACTCTACGCGATCTGCCGCGCTGGCGCGGCGGCGCGGCGGCGCGGCGGCTGACTGGGCCGCTCACTGGCCGCTGACAAGTGACCTCGTCTGTCGCCGCGCCGGCGGCTCGACGCGGCGTGTCTAAGCGATCGGCCTAGGGATCGTCGAGGGTTGCGACACTTTCGCCGCGGAATTGTGCAACCGGATGGGAACCTCGCCGCGACTAGCTTCGTAGTATCGAACGCCGGGTCGGACGTGTGCCATCGCCTCGCGTGGAGCCAGTCTTGAAGTACGACGCCTTCTCAACGTCCACCGACCTGACGGGCCCTGGCCCCGAGGCGCAGCGCGCCCCGGGCAAGCAGTCCCTCACCGAGCGCCTGGTCCAGCGCAAGGTTCGCGGCGCTGCGCTCGGCGCCCCCGACCCGACCGCGACCGCACCGGAGGAGGCCGCGGCCACCTCCGCCGGGGACGATCCCTTCGCGCTCCATTTGCCCGAGGCGTCCCTCGATTCGCCCGAGGTCCAGCAAGACGGCGGCGGCGGCGGCGATCCCGGCCTGGTCCGGTCGGCGGCCGCCGAGGGGGTCCGCGGCGCCGGGGGGCCGATGCCCTTCGCCGCTGAGATTCAGGCCTCCTTCGGGCGCGCCGCGGACGTGAGCCAGATCCAGGCCCACGTCGGTGGGCCGGCGGCCGACGCCTGCGAGGCGATGGACGCCAGCGCCTACGCCACCGGCGATCGCGTGGCCTTCGCGTCGAGCCCGGACCTCCACACCGCGGCCCACGAGGCCGCCCACGTCGTCCAGCAGGCCCACGGCGTCAACCTCTACGGCGGGGTCGGCGCCGCCGGCGACGCCTACGAGCAGCACGCCGATCAGGTCGCCGATCGCGTGGTGGCCGGGCAGTCGGCCGAGGCGCTCCTCGAGGACGGCCCGCGCGCGGGGGGCGGCGGCGGTGGTGGCGGCACGGGGGCCGGCGAGGGCGGGGCGGCCGACGAGGCCGCCGAGGACGCTGAGCTCGAGGCCGAGCTCGACGCCGAGGGCCCGGTCCAGCTCCGGCGCCGGCGCGGCGGCGGCGGCGGCCTGGCCGGCAAGGCGCAGATGCTCCTGCAGTGGCGGCGCGAGATGGTCGAGGTCGCGCGTCAGGTCGCGGGCGAGTTCCGGCCCCTGGGCCTCACCTTCCGCCCGCAGATCTTGCTCGCCACCGCGATGCAGGAGGCCGCGCCGTCGAACGCGCTGACCGCGCGGTCCTTCGACAACGGCCTGGGCCTCATGCAGATCACGCCGTACCGCGGCCGCCTCGATCCGCAGGTCGCGCGCGCGATCGGCTGGGACAACTCGCGCGGCCTGGCCGCCAACATCGCGTCGTCCAATTGGCGCAGCGCCCGCGCCAACCTCCTCGCCGGCGCCTACACGATGTTGACCAAGGCCCGCGCGATCAAGCGCGCGCTGCCGCGGGTGTGGGAGCAGATGGACGAGGAGCACAAGTGGCGCGCGGTGCTCTTCGCCTACAACGCGGGCGAGGGCTCGGCGATCAGCGCCCTGCGCCGCGGCGGTCCCAACGCGCGCATGATCAGCACGTACACCAACCCGCGCGGTCAGCGGGTCAGCCACGACTACACCGCCGAGATCGCCGAGAAGATGGACTGGGTCGAGTCCCATGATCCCTTCGGTGGCGAGGGCGGCGGTCGGACGCCGACCGCGGATCGCGACGACGACGCCGGGGACGCCGACGCCGGTGGTGGTGGTGGTGGTGTGGCCGTCGGTGGCGGTGAGCGCCGCGGCGGGCGCGACGACGATCGCGACGACGAGGGCGGGGCGAGCGGCGCGCGGATCGGCGGGTCGGTGGGTCGCGGCGGCCGCAACCGCCGCGCCGATGTCCGCATCGTCCAGAGCAACCTGCGCCGCCACGGCTACCACCAGGTCGGTCGGGTCGACGGCGTGGTCGGGCCCAAGACCCGCGGGGCCATCGAGGACTTCCAGGAGGCCGTGCTCGGCTTCGTCGACGGCCTGATCGAGGTCGGCCGCAACACCTTCGACGCGCTGTTCGGCGAGGATCCGTCCCCGGCCGGCGGCCGCGGCGGTGGTGGTCGCGGTGGTGGTGGTCGCGGCGGTGCCAGCGCGGGCGCGACCCGGCGTCCGGCCCGGCGCCCCGACGCCAGCGGCGACGTCGAGACCACCGGGCGTCACGCGCCCGACGGCGACGAGGATCGCGACGGCCGCGATCGCCAGGGCGACGACACCCCGGACCCGCCGAGCTACCAGGCGATCGCCCAGAGCAACTTCCGCGGGACGATCCCCGGCTCGAACCTGACCTGGCATCAGGCGCTGTGGCTGCCGTCGTTCTCTCGCCACGTCCGGCCGAGCGACGTCACCAACATCGGCATGGACGATCTGCTGGCCAACGTCGCGCGCCAGGCCGCGGCGCTGACCGCGGTGGCCTCGGCCCTCGGCACCTCGATCGTCGTCCACTGCTGGGTGCGGCCGCCGGCCTACAACCGCCGCATCGGCGGCGCGTCCAACTCGGCGCACCTGCGCGGCACCGCCACCGACTTCCACTGCCCGGGCATGACCGCCGAGCAGGTCCGGCGCGCCGTCAAGTCGCGCCACCTGTACCCGGGCGCCGGCGAGAACAACGTGAGCTGGGTCCACCTCGATCTCGAGCACCAGCGCTGGTTCAATCCGTGATCTTGCCGGAGGGTTTTTCGCAAAAACCCTCCGCCGGGGCCCCCTCCCAAAACGATCCGACCTGGCGCGGGGGATCGGGTGCTCGAATGGGGCGGGGGGCGTGGGCGCGCGGGGCCCCTCGGACTCGGACTCGGTCTCGGCCTCGGCCTCGGCCTCGGACTCGGTCTCGGCCTCGGGTTCGGACTCGGTCTCGGACTCGGGATCGGGCTCGGGATCGGGATCGGTCTCGGGATCGGTCTCGGTCTCGGTCTCGGTCTCGGTCTCGGTCTCGGTCTCGGTCTCGGACTCGGGTTCGGACTCGGACTCGGACTCGGACTCGGACTCGGACTCGGACTCGGCCTCGGCCTCGGGCTCGGGTTCGCCCTCGGTCTCTCAGCGCCAGCGGGCGCGCAGGCAACAGGTGTCGGCGCCGCGCTGCCGGCAGGCGACGATCTCGGTGGCGACCTCTTCGCCGCCGGACAGCTCGACGGAGCGCTCGGCCCAGCCTCGGACGGAGTGACAGTGGGTGCAGCTCGGGGTCGGGAAGTCGACGATCTCGAGGTCGATCGCGTCGGGGCGCTCGTGGACCTCGAGGCGACCGGCGTCGTAGTGCAGGTGCCACAGCCGGGCGGCCCGGGCCATGACCCAGCGCACGGTGCCGACCCGGTAGAACAGGCGGTAGATCGTGGTCAGGTTGGCGTCGGCGCCAAACCGCCCGAGGGCGTGGACGAGCGCGCCGTCGCCGCTGCCGAACAATCGATCGATCGTCTCCGACAGCTCGGTCAGGTGCGTGAACGGGTACCACTGCGCGACCGCGACGCCGGTGCCGAGGACGGTGGCCAGCTCGGGCGAGACCTGGGCCGCGACCCGATCGACGCCGGCCTGGCCGTGGTTGAGCTGGAGCCACTTGAGCCGCGACGCCAGCGCGGCGCCCTTCACCCGCGGCACGCCGGGCCTCGGGCCAGCGGGCGGACGGCGCAGGGGCAGACGGACGCGACCACGTCTCGAGCGTAGCGCAGCCGCCCGGGCGCGGGCGCGCTCCGGCTGTAGTATACGCGCGGCCGCGGCTCCCTCCGCCGCGCCAAAGGATCCCCGTGACCGACCCCCTCGCCCGCCTGGAACAACTCGAGCGGCAGGCCGTCCTCGGCGGCGGCCAGGCCCGCATCGACAAGCAGCACGAAGCCGGCAAGCTGACCGCCCGCGAGCGCATCGCGGCGCTCCTCGACCCCGACAGCTTCGTCGAGCTCGACCGCTTCGTGACCCACCGCTCGGCCGACTTCGGCATGGCCGAGCAGAAGATCCTCGGCGACGGCGTGGTCACGGGCCACGGCACCATCGACGGTCGCCCGGTGTGCGTCTTCGCCCAGGACTTCACCGTCTTCGGCGGCTCCTTGTCGGGCGCCTACGCGGCGAAGATCTGCAAGGTCATGGACCTGGCGATGAAGATCGGCTGCCCGGTCATCGGCCTGAACGACTCCGGCGGGGCCCGCATCCAGGAGGGCGTCGAGTCGCTGGCCGGCTACGCCGAGATCTTCACCCGCAACGTCCTGGCCTCGGGCGTGGTGCCGCAGCTCTCCGCGATCCTCGGGCCGTGCGCCGGCGGCGCGGTGTACTCGCCGGCCATCACCGACTTCATCCTCATGGCCGAGGGCACCTCGTACATGTTCATCACCGGCCCCGAGGTCATCAAGACGGTGACCCACGAGGAGGTGACGAAGGAGGCCCTGGGCGGCGCCAAGAGCCACGCCGCGCGGAGCGGCGTCGCGCACTTCGCGGAGCCCGACGAGCTGGCCACCCTGCAGCGGCTCCGCGAGCTCTTCGGCTTCATGCCCGGCAACAACGCCGACGATCCGCCGGTCCGGCCGTGCGCCGACCCCATCGACCGCGCCGACGTCGCCCTCGACAGCCTGGTCCCGCTCGATCCGAACAAGCCCTACGACATGAAGGCGCTGGTCGCCGGGGTGGTCGACGACGGTCACTTCGTCGAGGTCCACAAGGACTACGCCAAGAACATCATCTGCGGCTTCGCGCGGCTGGGCGGTCGCCCGGTCGGGGTGGTGGCCAACCAGCCCAAGCACCTCGCCGGCTGCCTCGACATCGACGCCTCGGTCAAGGCCGCGCGCTTCGTGCGGTTCTGCGACTGCTTCAACATCCCGCTGGTGACCTTCGTCGACGTGCCCGGGTTCCTGCCCGGCACGACGCAGGAGTTCGGCGGCATCATCAAGCACGGCGCCAAGCTCCTGTACGCCTTCGCCGAGGCCACCGTCCCGAAGATCACGGTCATCACCCGCAAGGCCTACGGCGGCGCCTACGACGTCATGGCGTCGAAGCACATCCGCGCCGACATGAACTTCGCGTTCCCGGCCGCCGAGATCGCCGTCATGGGGCCCGAGGGCGCGGTCAACATCATCTACCGCGGCGCCCTCGAGAAGATCGCCGACGAGACCGAGCGGGCCGCGGCCCGGGCCCGGTTCGTCGAGGAGTACAAGGACAACTTCGCCAACCCGTACAAGGCGGCGTCGCTCGGCTACATCGACGAGATCATCCGCCCGCGGGAGACGCGGGGCGCGCTCATCCGCTCGCTCAAGCTGCTCGGCAACAAGCGGCAGGCGAATCCGCCGCGCAAGCACGGCAACATCCCGCTGTAGGGGAGAGGGAGGGATGGGGAGGGATGGGGGAGGGAGGGACCGAGGCGGAGGCGGAGGCCGAAGCGGAGACGGAGGCCGAGGCCGAGGCGGAGGCGGAGGCCGAGGCGGAGGCGGAGGCCGAGACCGACACGAGGCGGAGGCCGAGACCGAGACCGAGACCGAGACCGAGTCCGAACCCGAGTCCGAGTCCGAGTCCGAGTCCGAGGCGGAGTCCGAGTCCGAGTCCGAGGCGGAGTCCGAGTCCGAGTCCGAGTCCGAGTCCGAGTCCGAGTCCGAGTCCGAGGCGGAGGCCGAGACCGAGTCCGAGGCCGAGGGCGAGGGCGAGTAGGTAGGTGTCGGCTCCACCCGGGGCGGGTGAGTCCTCGGGCCTGTCACGGGCGATGACCGGATCGTGACTGAATCCCGGCGGGTCATGCCGAGGGAGCTGCCTACAGTGCAAGCCCATGCGTCGCGCGCTCCTCGGCGTGTTCACCTACGTGGGCTTCGCGCTCGTCCTCGTCGCCTGGCTGCCAGTGCTCGGGATGGTCGCGCTGCTCGATCGCGGCAACCTGCGTCGGCGGGGGCGCTGGATGCGGCGGTTCGGCCGGGTCTCGGCCCGGGTCGCGCCGCAGTGGCGGTTCCGCATCGAGGGCACGCCGCCGGCCGACGTCGATCGCCGGGCCTACGTGGTCGTGGCCAACCACCAGTCGACCGCCGATCCGTGGCTCCTATCGGGCCTGCGCTGGGACATGCGCTGGATCGCCAAGGCGTCGCTGTTTCGGGCCCCGGTCATCGGCTGGCTGATGAAGCTGGGCGGGGACCTGCCGGTGGTGCGCGGCCAGGGCGCCAGCGTGCGCGCGATGCTGGCCGAGGCCGACGCCACCTTGGCCGGCGGGCTGTCGCTCATGATCTTCCCCGAGGGCACCCGTTCGCCCGACGGCGAGCTCGGCCGCTTCAAGGACGGCGCCTTCGAGCTGGCGATCGGGCGCGGCGCGCCGATCTTGCCGGTGGTCGTCCACGGCACGCATCGCTGCCGGCCCAAGGGCTCGTGGTGGTTCGGCGAGGCTGAGGCGGTGGCCAAGGTCCTGCCGCCGATCCCGACGGTCGGGCTCACGCTGGCCGACGTGCCGGCGCTGCGCGAGCAGGTTCGGGCCCGGATCGCCGTCGAGCTCGAGCGCCTGCGCAAGGCCCCGGTCCGGGTGATCGCGCCGGCCCCGGTGACCTCGGGCGAGCTGGCGCTGCCGGCGGTGATGGCGGCCGCGGTCCTGACTGCGGCGAGCCCGGGGGCTGGGCCCGGCGGCGACGATGCGCCGATCGGCTCCGCGGTCGGGCCGGGCGACGCCATCGGCGTGCGCGAGGGCTGAGACCCTCGAACCGCTACGCGGCGATGCGCTATTCTGGGGTGATGCGCATCGTCGCCCGCTTCGAGACCGCGGCCGCGCTGGCCGCCGAGGCGGAGCCGCAGCTCCCCAAGGGCGGGCTCCTGGTGCGCGGCGCCGCCGACGACGGGCTGACCTTGTTCGCGCCGGTCGAGCTGGCGGTGACCTGTGGCGCCGCCGAGGTCGTGGTCGACGCCCAGGTGCTGCAGATCTTCCCCGGGATCGGGGTCGCGGTGGGCCTCGAGGTGCCGGCGCGCGACGCGATCGCGGCGCTGGCGCGTGGGACGTCGCCTCCGACGGCGAGCGGCCCGACGGCGAGCGGCCCGACGGCGAGCGGTCCGACGGCGCCTCCGACGGCGAGCGGTCCCCGACCGGCCGCCGAGATGCTCGCCAAGATCCAGCGCGCGCTGACCGGCGATCGCGACGCCCGCATGGCGACCTTGCGCGATCCCAACCGCGCGGTCCACGTCCACGTCCTGCGCAACCCGGGCCTGACCCTCGACGAGGTCGCCGCGATGGCGCGGATGACGACGGTCGCGGTCGAGGTCCTGACCCAGCTCGCGCAGCGCCGCGAGTGGGGCCACCGCCCCGAGATCGCGATCGCGCTGGTGCGCAATCCGACCGTGCCGGTGCCGATCGCGGTCGAGCTGGTCAGCCACGTCAGCGAGGCCGACGCCAAGCTCCTGGCCAAGGACGGTCGGACCCGCGAGCCGATCGCCCGCGCCGCGCGCAAGCGGGTCCTGCGCTGACCGGCGGGCGATCCGAGATCGGCTATCGTCGCGCCGTGAGGTCTTCGTCTGCGCCCGTGCCGGCCTCTGCCTCGGTCTCGGACTCGGACTCGGCCTCTGCCTCGGTCTCGGCCTCGGTCTCGGTCTCGGACTCGGCCTCGGTCTCGGTCTCGGTCTCGGCCTCGGTCTCGGTCTCGGTCTCCGTCTCGGCCTCGGCCTCGGCCTCGGTCTCCGCCTCGGCCTCGCGCTCCGTCTCGCGCTCCGTCTCGGCCTCGGCGCTCATCGCGCTCGCCGCCGTCGCCGGGCTCGCCGGCTGTCCGCGCCCACGGCCGGCGCCCCTCGCGCCGCTGCCCCCGGAGGCTACCGCGGCCTACCTCCGCGGACGGACCGCGTTCTACAGCGGCGACTACGCGGTGGCGATCCCCGAGCTGGCCCGCGCCATGGTCGCCGCGCCCGATCAGGCCGGCATCGCGATCGCCCACGCCCAGGCAGTCGGCCGGGCCGGCCGGCGGGCCGACGCGCGCCAGGCGATCGATCGCGTCGTCGTCCGGTTTCCGGACAGCCTGGAGGCCTGGCTCACCGCTGGGGAGCTGCGGGCCCGGGCCGGGGACGCGGTCGACGCCATCGCCGCGTTTCGTCGCGCCCTCGCGCTCGACGGCGGCGCGGTGCGCGCCTACCTCGGGCTGGCCGCGGCCCAGACCCAGGCCGGCCGCGCCGAGGACGCGGTCGCCACCTACCGGACCCTGGTAGCCCGGGTGCCGACCGCCGCGGTCGGCCACTGGCAGCTCGCCCGCTTGGCCCTGGCTCGGGGCGACGACGCCGCGGCGGCCCCGGCGCTGGCCCAGGTCCGCGCCCTCGATCGCGATCACCTCGACGCGCGCCGGGCCCTGGCCGCGCTCCTCGCGCGGGCCGGCCGGTGGGACGAGGCCCTGGCCGAGGCCCGGGCCAGCCTCACCCACAGCGGCGGCGATCTGGCCCTGGCCGAGGATCTGGTGTGGTTGTCTCTCGAGACGGGCGATCGGCTCGGGGCCCTGGCGATCCTGTCGGGCTACGACGACGCGCCGGATCCCGAGGTGCGAGCGGCGGTCGCGGCGCTGTACCTGGCGATCGGCGCCCTCGACCGCGCCCGCGCGGTGGCGCCGATGACGCCGGACGGTCGGCTGATCGCCGCCGAGGCCGAGCGCGCCCGCGGCCGCCCCGATCGCGCCGCCGCGCTGGCCGCCGCGGTGCCGGGGGACGCGCCCCAGGCCGCCGCCGCCGCCGCGCTCCTCGACGCCCTGACCCTCGACGCCGACGCGCCGCCCCCGGGCGCGGTGGCCGCGGCGACGGTCCGCGCGCCCCAGGCCGCCGCGCTGGTGGCTGCGGCCGCCGAGCGCCTGCGCCGCGGCGGGGCGATCGGCGACGCGCGCGCGCGGTTCGTCACAGCGGCCCGGGTCCGCCCCCACGACGCCGCGCTGGCCACCGCCTGGGCCTGGTTCGAGGTCGAGGTCGGCGAGGTCGCGCGAGCCGGTCGCCTGGCGGCGCGGATCCTGGCGGCGGCCCCGCGCGATCCCGGGGCGCTGCTCCTGGCCGGGGAGGTCGCGCTCGCCGCCGGACGTCCTGCGCAGGCCGCGCCGCACCTGAGCGCCGCCCGCAAGGCCGCCCCCGGCGACCCGCTGATCCTCGCCGCCTGGGGCTGGTACCGTCGAGCCACCGGCCAGCTCGCTCTCGCCGATCGGGCCCTGCGCCGGGCCCTGGTGATCGCGCCCCACCAGCCGATCGTCGTCGAGCGAGCCGCGGTGGTGGCGGCCGAGATCGGCGATCCGGTGCGCGCAGCGGCGCTGTGGAGCCGCGTGACCGACCTGCCGGCCGGCCCCGAGGCCCACGCCCGCGCCCGTGACCACCTGGCCCGGCTCGCCATCGCGCCGTGTTACGCTGCGCGCGTCATGACCATGCCCTGGCTGGTTCGCATCGTGCTCGGCTCGGCGCTCGCCACCGCCGCCTGTAGTGACGGACCGAGCAAGGCCGATTGCGAGAAGCTCCTCGAGCACCTGATCAACCTCGAGGCCGGCTCAGGCGGCGCCGCCGGCGGCGCCGACAAGGCGACCAAGGAGCAGCTCGACGCCCTCAAGGCCGAGCTCGACAAGCAGAAGCTGGCGATCAAGGAATACGCCGTCGGCCAGAAGTTCCTCCAGACCTGCACCCAGAAGACGCCGCGCAAGGTCGTGGCGTGTGGCCTCGAGGCCAAGAACGCCGACGAGCTCGCCGCCTGCGACAAGTGACGCGCTAGCGGTCTCGGCCTCCGCCTCGGCCTCGGCCTCGGTCTCGGTCTCGGCCTCGGTCTCGGCCTCCGCCTCGGCCTCGGTCTCGGCCTCGGTCTCGGTCTCGGCCTCGGTCTCGGTCTCGGTCTCGGCCTCCGCCTCGGCCTCGGCCTATCGCGCCACGATCGCCGCCGCCGCTCGCCGCCCCACCTCGGCGCACGCCGTCACCCCGTGGCCGCCGAGCCCAGCCACCCAGCACCACCAGGGCCGCTCGGGATCCCAGCCGATCACCGGCACGCCGCCGTCGGCGTAGGTGCGCTGGCAGGCCCAGGCGCGGGCGATCGCGGCCCCGGCCAGGTGGGCCGGCAAGCGGGATCGGAGCGCGGCGCGCATCGCCGGATCGACCTCGACGTCCCCCGGCGCGGCGATCGTGTGATCGCAGGCGCTGGCCAGCGCGCCCTCGGGGCTCGGCCGCAGGTACCACTCGTCGTCGTCGACCTGCCACACGATCGGGCCGTCACCGAGGTCGAGGTGGAGCGCGAACAGATGGCGCTTGCGCGGCGTGAAGCCGCGCGCGAGCCCGGCCAGGCTCCCGAGCGGCCCCGACCAGGCGCCGCCGGCGGCCACCACCGCGTCGACGGTCACCGGCCCGCGGCGGGTCGCGACCTCGACCTCGGCGCCGCGCGGCGTGAACCCGACGACCTCGGCGTCGACCACGCAGCGTCCACCGCGGCGGCGGATCGCGCGGGCGAAGCTGGCGGTGAGCAGCTCGAGCTCGACGCAGCCGTCGTCGGGGCACCACAGCCCACCGGCCGTCAGCTCGAGCTCGGGCCAGCGGGCCGCGACCGCGGCGCCGTCGACCACCTCGGCCCGCAGCTCATGGCGCGCGGCCAGCGCGACCAGCGGCCCCGGCGCGGCGGTGATGAGCAGCGCGCCGCGGTCGTCGACCAGCGGGCGGTCGGTGAAGCCCGGGGGCGGGCGGCGCAGCCAGGCCGCGCCGGCGGCGGTCAGCGCGGTCCAGGCGTCGTCCTCGGCCAGGGCCCGGCACATCGCGGCGTTGTGGCTCGACGCGTGGGCGCACAGCCGCGACTCGCGCTCGAGGACGACCACGTCGTCGACGCCGGCCTCGCCCAGGGCCCACGCCGTCGCCAGGCCGGCGAAGCCGCCGCCGACGATGGCGTAGCGCGCGCGTCGGGGCAGCTCGTCCACCGGCCGGCTTTACCGCGCCCGCGGCCGGCCGGCAACGCTCGCGGTTGAAGCCGCGCGCGCGCCGACGTACAGTTCGCCATCGTGTCGCGATCTGCCGCGCTCGTGCTCCTGTGCGCTGCGTGCGCCACCGATCCCGTGGATGAGATCTGCCCCTCGGTCGGCCCGGGCGATCTGGTGATCACCGAGCTGCGCGGCGACCAGAGCGACGCGCGCGGCGAGTGGATCGAGCTGGCCAACGTCGGCACCGCCACCGTCGAGCTGCGCGGCCTGCAGGTCGGCCTCCGCCAGCTCGACGGCTCGAGCCCCAACCTGATCGTGATCCGGCGCGCGCTATCGGTGGCGCCCGGGGCTCGCGTGGTCCTGGGCTCGTTTCCCGACGACGCCCGCCCGGCCGAGATCTCCTACGGCTGGCACCCGGATCTGCTGGGCTCCGGCGGCGCGGTCCAGCACCTGCCCGACAGCGGCGCGGTCGACGTCACCGCGTGTGGCCTCGTGATCGATCGCGTCGTGTGGAACGATCTGCCGAGCGTCGGCACGTACTCGCTCGGCCTCGAGCCACCCGACGCGGTCGGCAACGACCCCGCCGCCGCGTGGTGCGCCAACCCCAGCGCTCCCGACGGCGCCGGCACCCCCGGGATGATGAACCCGCCATGTCCATGAAGCGCCCCGTCCGTCTCCTGGTGGTGGCCGCCCTGGCCATCGCCGCGGCCTGTCAGCCCCCGGGCTCGGCCCGCTACCAGCGGGCGCAGGTCCAGGCCTCGCTCAAGAAGCTCGGCGCCCCCGGGCTCATCCTCGGCGAGTTCCACGTCACCAAGGTGGTCGACGGCGACACCATCCGGGTCGACGGCCTCGACAGCTCGCTGCGCTTGGTCGGCCTCGACGCCGAGGAGACGTTCAAGAACGACGCCGATCGCCGGGCCGCCGAGGGCGACTTCGCGGCCTATCTGGAGTCCAAGCGCGGCGCCAGCAAGCACCCGGTCAAGGCCGCCAGCCCGCTCGGCGAGGACGCCAAGCACTTCGCGATGGAGTTCTTCCACGGCCGGGCCAAGGTCCGCATCGAGCGCGACGTCGCCGGCGAGATCCGCGACCGCTACGATCGCTACCTGGCCTACGCCTTCGTCGAGAAGGACGGCAAGTGGGTCAACTACAACGTCGAGTGCGTGCGCGCCGGGATGTCGCCGTACTTCACCAAGTACGGCTACTCGCAGCGCTTCCACGCCGAGTTCGTCGCCGCCGAGGCCGAGGCCAAGGCCAACCGCCGCGGCATCTGGGATCCGAGCCGCCCGCACTACCCGGACTACGAGGAGCGGGCGCTGTGGTGGAACGCTCGCGGCGACTTCATCGCCCGCTACCAGCCGCAGATCGACAACGATCCCAACTTCATCGTCCTCACCCACTGGGACGCCCTGCGCAAGCTCGAGGATCGGGTCGGCCAGGAGGTCGCGATCCTGGCCACCGTCGGTGACATCAAGCTGGGGGATCGCGGGCCGACCAAGGTCATGCTGTCGCGCAAGATGTTCGGCGACTTCCCCCTGGTGTTCTTCGACAAGGACGTCTTCGCCGCCTCGGGCGTGGCGGCGTGGAAGGGCGAGTTCATCGTCGCCAAGGGCGTCGTGACGACGTATGTCAACAAGTACACGAAGAAGAAACAATTTCAGATCGTCGTCGACCGCCCGGGGCAGATCATCCTGTCGGCGATCCCCGGTTTGAGTCCCCCGTCGTGACCGCGGTCATCCTCACCCGGTCCCGGTGATCGCCGCCGCGGGTTCCGTGCGATGATGGTGAACATGCGTCGCCTCGCCCGCCTCTCGATGCTCCTGTCGGCCGCGGCTCTCGCCGGCGCCGGCGCCTGCGGACCCAGCGGCGGCGGCGCGACGTGCGACGGACTGGTCGCCGGCGCGCTGGTGATCTCCGAGGTCCAGGCCGACTACGACGCCCCGGCCGGCGCCAGCGGCGCCGACACCGGCCACGAGTGGTTCGAGATCTACAACCCGTCGTCGGCGCCCATCGAGCTGGCCGGGGTGCTGGTCGAGCACCTGCGCCCGACCGAGACCATCACCGACGACGCCCACACCATGGGCACGATCACGATCCCGGCCGGCGGGTACCTGGTGCTCGGCAACGTCGTGCCCGAGACCGCCCCCGCCCACGTCGACTACGGCTACGGCGCCGACCTGGGCGATCTGTTCAACACCGGCAGCGGCAAGCTGCGCCTGAGCTGCGGCGGCACCGTCATCGACGAGGCGATCTACGACAACGTCGAGGCCGGGCGGACCCGGACCCTCGACGGCAGCCAGGCCCCCGACTACCAGACCAACGACCTGCCCGCCGCGTGGTGCGCGGCCGGCGACGGCGCCGAGTTCGAGTACGAGCCGGCCAACTTCGGCACGCCCGGCGCCCCCAACCAGGACTGCATGAACGTGACGCCCGGCCAGTGCGACGACGGCGGCACGATGCGCCCGACCGTGCCGCCGGTGGTCGGCGACGTGGTCATCACCGAGGTCATGCCCGATCCCAACGCCGTGGGCGACGCGGTCGGCGAGTGGATCGAGGTGCGGGTCAACCGCGACATCGACGTGAACGACCTGGCCATCGCCGGCGCCAGCGGCACGCCGATCACGGTGACCTCGTCGAGCTGTCTGCGCGTCACCGCCGGCTCGCATCTGGTGTTCGCCCGCGTCGCTGACACCGCGATGAACGGCGGGCTGCCGACCGTGACCGGCCAGACCGTCTCGCTGTCCAACGATCCCGGTACGGTCCGCGTCCTCCTCGGCGCGACCGAGCTCGACGCCATGACCTGGACCACGTCGCCGACCGGCCGCTCGATCCAGCTCTCGGCCGGCCTCACCGCGCCGGCCGACAACGAGGTCGCGACCAACCTGTGCGAGGGCAACGCGCCCTACGGGGCCGGCGATCTCGGTTCGCCCGGCATGGCCAACCGCGACTGCGGCGCCACCACCGCCGGCATGTGCACCGACGCCGGCACCGGCGCCCTGCGCCCGATCGTGACTCCGACCGCCGGCCAGCTCGTGATCAGCGAGTGGATGCCGGATCCCGTGATCGCGACCGACGCGAACGGAGAGTGGTTCGAACTCCAGGCCACCGCCGACGTGGACCTGAATGGCCTGCAGGCCGGGGCGACCAGCCTCGGCGCGACCCCGATCGTTCCGGCCAGCGGCCCCTGCGTTCGGCTCGCAACCGGTACACGAGCGATGTTTGCCCACACCACCGACGCGACGAACGGGCTACCGGCTGGCACCCCGATCGCCGGGACCTTCACCTTTGGTCTCAGCGCCAACAACGCCGGCTCGTTTCAGATCGGCTTCGGCGGGGCGAATCTCGCCACGGCGACGTGGGCGACCAACGCTTCGACGACCTCGGTGGGGTCGAGCTGGCAGGTCAGCCCCACCGGCACGATCTGTACGGCGGTCGCCGCCGGTGCGGCGCCCTACGCCACGGCAGCCGGCCCGACCCGGAGCGACGTCGGCACGCCCGGCGCCGCGAATCCCAACTGCCCGTAGCGGTCGAACGGGGAATTCCTGGGTCCACTGATGGTGAGGAACTCGGTTTCGGCAACAGCAGGCATTCAGGCTGTCGTGCTGGGGGCCCTAGCGGCCTGCGGGGGCCCCGAGGCGACGTGTGGGCCGACGACCGCCACGGTGGTGCGGGTGGTCGATGGCGACACGATCGACCTCGATAGCGGCGAGCGCATCCGCTACCTTCTGGTCGACACGCCGGAGTCGGTCAACGGCGCGACCGACTGCTACGGCGAGAACGCCAAGCAGCTCAACAGCGATCTGGTGCTCGGCCGCGAGGTGACGATCACCTACGACGACGCCGGCTGCACCGATCGCTTCGATCGCTTGCTGGGCTACGTGTCGGTCGGTGGGGTCGAGGTCAACCGGACCCTGGTCGAGCGCGGCTACGCCTGTGTCCTGTACATCCCGCCGGCTGGCGAGACCCGCCGCGCGGAGTTCGAGAACCTCGAGGCCACCGCGCGCGCCGCCGGGCGCGGGATGTGGTCTGCTTGCCCGGTGGTGACATGCGACTGAGCCACGCCGTCCTCGCGACCGCCCTGGTGACCGGGGTGGCCACCGCCACCGCCGCGCCCTACGAGGCCTACATCGACGTCGAGTCGGAGGAGGATCTGAACGACCTCCTCGCGACCGGGACGATCTCGGCCGACACCCATGCGGTCTTGATCGAGCTCTTGTCCCGCGGCGTCGATCTCGATCGGGCGTCGCGCGCCGAACTCTACTCGCTGCCCAACCTGACCTACGACGAGGTCGACGCGATCCTCGCGTACCGACAGGTCCAGGGCTTCGTCGCCGACCCGGCCGATCTGGTCGCGGCCGGCGCCTTGACCGAGCAGAAGCTCCTGGCGATCGCCGCGTTCCTCATCCTGCCCGAGCGCGGCCGCAGCGCCTACGCGCCTCGCGGTTGGGTCCGGACCCAGCTCCGCGGCGCCCAGGGCGACGACGTCCTGCCGCCGGTCGCGGTGCGCGCGCGGGTCAAGCTCGGCCGACGCATCACCCTCGGCGCGGTCGTGACCGACACCCGGCAACGCCTGGGCGAGGTCCGCTGGGACCCCAACCGCGACGCGCTCCTGGCCGATCCGCGCGGCGTCGAGCTCCACGCGCCCAAGGCCTTCGCGCGCTACCAGGGCGATCGCTTCGACGTCATCGCCGGCACCTACCGCATCGGCTTCGCCGAGCGCCTGACCTTCGACACCTCGAGCGACTACACGCCCGACGGCATCTACGTCGACGATCAGCTCACCCACGGCGACGATCTGGCGCTCCGCTGCCGCGAGACCACCGGCGAGCTGGCGACCGCGCCGTGCTCGGGCGATCGGGCGTACCTCACGCGCGACTTCGGCTGGAGCACCGGGCTCCTCGGCATCGCGGCGGGCGCGACCGAGGTGCCGGTCGGGCAGGGCTACCTCAAGGCCTACGGCTGGGGCAGCTATCAGCCCAAGGGCCTCTACCAGTACGAGCTGCGCGACGCGGTCGCGTGCCCCGATCCCCACGCGCCCGGCTGCTCGGCGCCGGCGATCTTCGAGCGGCCCGATGGCGACGTCCTGGCGCCGGCCGCCGGGGTCGCGTACTCGACCATCCCCGACGCCTACGCCGAGGCCCTGGTCGGCGGCCACGTCGCCTACCACGCCGCCCGCCGCGACTACGTCGGCGTGACCGCCTACGGCGCGGTCACCCGCTGGTTGATCGACACCCCCGACGGCGTCGACCTCGATTTCCAGGACTGGTCGCGGCCGCCGCCCGGCGGTCGCTTCGGCGCGATCGGTGTCAACGCCAGCATCGGCCGCGGCATCTACGACGCCACCTTCGAGGTCGCCCACAGCTTCGATCGCGCGCCCGACGGGCCCGACGCGATCGACGGCGGCGGCGGCCTGGCCGCGGTCGCCCGCTTCACCCGCTCGGTGCGCCACCGCGAGCTCGAGCTGACCGCGCGCTTCTACGACGTCGACTACGACAACCCCTACGCCGGCTCGATCGCGGCGTCCGACGAGGTCGACGGCGTCCGCACCCGCGGCGAGCACGGCGTGCGCGCCAAGTACACCGGCCGCCACGGCGTCGCCACGGTGCGCGCCGCGATCGACGCCTGGCGCGGCTACGACAAGCAGGAGGGTGGCTACCTGCCCAAGCTCGACGCCTACGCCCACCTCGACCTCCAGGGCTCGGACCAGGTCGCCTACGGCGCGTGGCTGGCCTTCGCCGACAAGGACCTGACGACCGGCGGCTACGGCCAGTGCTACGAGACCACCTTCGAGGACGACGAGGTCGGCGAGTCGGTGGCCTGCCGCGGCATGCGCGTGAAGGCCACCGGTCGCCTGCGCTACACGCCGTCCAAGCGCCTGCGGATCGCCGGCCAGGTCGCCTATAGCTGGCTCGACAGCGCGCGCTACGAGGATCGCCGCCGCAGCGACGTAACCGCCTCGGTCGAGGCGCTGTGGCGACCGAGCCCCGACCGCCGACTGCGGGCGCGGGTCCGCTGGCTGTCCGACGACGTCTCGGACAACACCCAGCTCGAGCAGTCGCTGTGGACCTACGGCGAGCTGGTCCAGCGGGTGCGGGCCAAGGACAGCCTGACCCTGCGCGCCGATCTGTTCGTCTGGCTCGACGATCGCGAGTCGACCGCGACCCGGACGCCGTCGCCGGAGGTCCGCGGCGCAGTGACCTACGTCGCGAAGTTTTGAGCGCCGCGCGCGCGTGGTCTGGGACCGGGAGGTGCCGCAGCGACGACCCGAGCGGGAGGTCGAGGTCCCATCGTCGCGCCTCGGTGGTCGGGCCACGCCGAGCTGTCGAGTTGTCACCGGTGGCGGCCGTCGCTGACGACGACGAGCTGTCCGGAATTCGGACAGGGGCGGCGCGATGCGGCGCCCGGCGGCGGCGCGCGGTCGGCACGCGCCGTGCAGCGGCGCTCGTCCATGACGCCGATCCGACCGCTGCTCCTGATCGTCCTCGCGAGCGCGAGCTGGGGCGGTTGCTCAGGGCCTGCCGACGCGCCGGGCCCTGACGCGGCAGGTGCCGACGCCGCCGTTCCCGACGCTGTCGCCCCCGACGCCCCCGCGCCCGACGCCGCCGTCGACGCCGACCCGGCGTCGCCACGACCGATCCTCCGCTACGACCTCGACGGCGACACCGCCAACCGCGGGACCCTCGGCCCGGCCCACGCCGGCGTCGCGTCGTCGACCGGGTGGGTGGCCGGCCGCCGCGGCCAGGCCATCGAGTTCACCGGGTCGACCGCGAGCACGTTGGTCCTACCCGGCACCGCGAACCTCCTCGCGACGACGCCGCAGCTCACGATCGGGCTGTGGGTCCGCGAGACCGCGCTGCCGGCCGGCCCGATCGTCCACTACCTGATCGACAACCGCTGCTGTAGTGGCTCGACCGACCGCGGGTTCCAGACCTACCATGGTCGCGACGGTGCGCCGCTCACCACCTGCTCGGCGGGCGGCTGCGCCACGATCAGCTACCAACCCGGGGCCTGGCGTCACCTCTCGTATCGCTACGACGCGACCGCCGGCGCCCGCCTCGAGCTGTTCGTCGACGGGACCCCGGCTGGCGTGATCGCCAACCCGGGCGCGGTCCCGATCCTCGGGCCGGGCCTCGATGATCTGCAGCTCGGGTTCAACACCCTGGCGCAGCTCGACGACGTGGTGATCTACGACCGGGTCTTCACCGACGAGGAGCAGTGCGCGCTCGTGGTCGGCGGGGCGTGGACCGGCACGGCCTGTCAGCTCCCCTGACGAGGCGCGGCGGTCGCGCGCGCGATCACGGCGCCTGGAAGCCGCCGCTGCGGAAGGTCAGGACCAAGGTGTCGCGGTGGCCAGGGCCGCCGTCGGGCTGGATCGGCGTCGACTCGTGGATCACCCGGGTGTCGTCGATGAGGAGCGCGCTCCACGGCTGGGCCAGGGTGAAGCGGACGCCGCGCGGGCCGTCGATCTCGAACACCCGGGTCTCGCCGCCGCGGACCTGGGCGCGCGCCACCAGGAGCACCGCGACGAAGTCGACGCCGTCGCGGTGCGCGCCCTCGGGGGTCGGGCGGCCGACGCCGCCGGTGGTGTCGATGCGGAACGGGTGGGCCTCGACGTAGAAGCGATCGTCGTCGGGGCGGCGGACCGCGGCGAAGGTCCGGGCCAGGTGCGTCACGACCGCGCGCCACGGCTCGGCGTGGACCAGCTCGTCGGCCAGCGGCGCGAACCAGCGCTCGAAGCCACCGTGCAGCGCGTTGTACGCGGTCGACTGCCAGTGGGCCCGTGGCGGCGTGGCCTCGTAGCGCGCCGGCCCGCCGGCCAGATGGACGATCGCGCAGCCGTGGCGCCGATAGCGGTAGTGGCCGCCGTCGCGCAGATGACCGTCGGGCGGCAGGTCGTCCCACCACCGCGCCAGGCTCGGCAGCGCGTCGGTGCCGGCCACCGCCGCCAGGGTCGGCGCGGTCAAGGTCACGAAGCCCTGCTGGGTCAGGCGGTCGCGGAGGGTGGCCTCGTCGAGATCGTGGTCGAGATCGATCAGCACGAGGCCGAAGGTAGTCGGTCCCGGCCGGGGTTCAATCGACCCGGGGGCAGATCACGCCGGTGGCGCCGTCGTCGTTGTTGGCCTCGTCGCACTCGGCGACCGCGCCCGGCGGCGGATCGACCGCGACGAAGTACGAGGTCGGCGCCGGCGGATCGTCGACGGTCGTGGTCAAGATCGTCGACCCGCCCGGCAGGAGCGGGACGGTGGTGGTGGCGGTGCCGACCACCGGATCGGCGGCCGAGGTGCCGCGGTGGAAGTTGACCGTCACCCCGGGCCGCACGCCGAGCGCGCCGCGGTTGGTGACCCGCGCCCGCAGGCTCAGGCGACCGCCATCGCACTGATCGAGGCCAACCGCCAGCTCGACCGCCAGGTCGGGCGCGTTGAACACGCCGTCGCCCTGGACGTTCTGCCGGTAGTTGTTGAGGCCGGGCAGCCGCCAGTTGTCGTCCTCGGTGAGCGGCACGTTGCCGGCCGAGGTCGCGTTGGTGACGTGGTAGGCGTGCTGGGTCCAGACCTTGCGCGTCGGCACCCACTGATCGCGGGCGTCGCCGTAGACGTACAGCCCGCGCCGAGGGGTCACGCCCGGGCAGTCGGTGCCGGCGTTGGAGTCGTTGGCGACCACGACGATCTCGGAGTTGCCGTCACCATCGACGTCGACCACCAGCGGGTACTCGTGGATCGTGCCGGTGGTGTTGGGGATCGCGAGCTGGACCCGGCCGTCGGTGCCGGAGTACACGCGCATGTAGCACTCGTCGTTGTAGACCACCTCGGCGGCGCCGTCGCCCTGGAAGTCGAACACCGACGAGCCGCTGGCGTTCGACGACAGATCCTGGGTGGCGCGCGACCAGCGGGTGAAGATCGCGCCGGCGGTCGGCGTCGGGGTGACGCCGGTCAGATCCTCGCCCGGGCGCGCCAGGTCGTAGAGCGAGTAGCTGTGGCCGCCGGCGACGCCGATCTCGGGCCGACCGTCGCCATCGAAGTCGGCGATGGTCGGTGGGCCGCCGCGGTTCTGGGTCGCGCCGCCGGGGATCGCCAGCGGCTGGGTGCGCAGCGCCGCGGTGGTGCAGGCGGCGCCGGTGGGATCGCGTCCGCACCACAAGAGCCCGGTCCGTCCATCGAGGACGTGGACCGCGGCGGCCGCGGTCAGGATGACCTCGGGGCGGCCGTCGCGATCGAGGTCGGCGATCGCCGGGTAGCCGTCGGCGCCGGTGTAGCTCCAGTACGGCGTGACCGCGGCCGAGGCCGGTGGCCCGGCGGTCCAGGCCACCTTCCAGGCCTGGCGACCGGTCACGATCTCGGGCCGGCCGTCGCCGTCGAGGTCGGCGACCGCGGCGATCCCGCCGGTGTAGCCGCTGTTGGTGCCGAGCGTCGGCCCGGCGCCGTTGCCGCCCTGATCCCACAAGACGGTGCCGTCGTGATCGAGGAGCGCGCCGCCGATCACCAGCTCGGCCATGGCGTCGCCGTCGAAGTTGGCCAGGGTGATCGCGGCGTTTTCGATCGTGAAGCGGTACGGCGCGCCGGCCGGCGCGTGGGAGGTCCACAGGACCGCGCCGGTGCGATCGATCGCGACGATCAGGCTCTTGAAGGTCGCGTCGACCCGCGACGCGTACAGGATGTCGGGCAAGCCGTCGCCCGAGACGTCGCCGATCGCGATCGTCGAGCGGCCATGGGAGCCGTAGCGGGTCGGTGGGTTGTCGGCGATCGGCGGCACGACGATCGCGCCGGTGCGGCCGTCGAGGACCGCGATCCGACCGCCGGGAAACCCGGCGCCGTCTTGCTGGGTCAGGTTGACGACGATCTCAGGCGCGCCGGCGCCGTCGAGGTTGGCGACCACCGGGATCGAGATGATCTGGTCGGCGGTGTAGGCCCACTCCTGGGTCACCATCAGATCGGAGAACCGCGGCACCAGCTCGCAGGTGAGCGGCATCGGCTGCGGCAGGCACTGGCCTAGGGTCGGCTCGCAGAACTGACCGGGCTCGCAGTCGTAGGAGTCGCCGCACGCCGCGCCCGGCGTGACGCAGGCCGCGGCCAGGCAGACGTCGCCGCTGGCGCAGCAGGTCGTCAGATCGGCGCCGCAATGGACGCCGCTGGCGCACGCCGGCAGGCAGCGATCGTCGACGCACTCGTTGCCGGCGCCGCAGCAGGTCGCGGGCGAGCCGCACAGCGTGCCGCCGGTGCACAGGTCGGCGTCGGGGCCACCGGCGTCGACGAGCGCGTCCACCGGCGTCGGGGCGTCGGGGTCGCCGCCGCCCGGGGTGTTCTGGCCGCCGCAGGCGAGGGCGGCGAGGACGGCGAGGCAGGCCAGGCGGTACAACATATCCGCCGAGGATAACGCAGGCCCCACCGCCGGTTCACCTCGAACCGCGCGGTCTCGCCGGGCGGTGCCGGGCGGCCCCGCGGTCACGGCCCGGGGGTGGTCGGGGTCGGCTCGAGGGGCGGCGGTTCGACCTCGGCGTCGGTGAACCCGAGGTCCTCGGACAGCTCGGGCTCGATGTCCCCATCGGGGACGCGCAGGTAGATCGGCTTGCGCACGATCGCGATGACCTCGCCGTGGCCGGTCAGCCGATGCATCGGCACCTCCATCGCGTAGGCGGCCGCGGCGACGCAGGCCACGAAGCTCGACGGCAGCGGCGAGCCGCCGAACCGCGCGGCGTGGACCTCGCCGCGCGCGATCTCGAGGGTCACGTCGAGGGTGCCGGCGAACCGCGGCTGGCCGCGCAAGGCGTCGCGGTAGCAGGTCCGGACGCCCGGCCACAGGTGGTACTTGATGAGGAGCTGGTAGGTCGAGTCGGGCAGCTCCGCGACCTCACCGGCGGCCTCGGCCTCGGCGCGCGGCGCCTCGGCGGGCCCGGGCTCGAGGGTGGGCGCGATCGCCTGATAGGCGCCGGTCGTGGTCGCCAGCTCGATGCGGGCGGCCCCGCCCGGCGCGGCCCGATCGATCAGCGCGAAGCCGGCGACCGGGGTGAGCGCGCGCACGCGGCGAGCGACCGTCAGCGCCGCCGCCGGCCCGACCGCGCCCTCGGAGGCGAGGCGCCCGGCGGCCGCGGCCAGGAGCGCGTCGCCCGAGCGCAGCCAGGGCGCGGCGACGACCGAGACCTCGGCGCCCCCGCGCCGCCCGGTGACGGCGACCGTGGCGCTCGCCGCGCCGTGGTGGAGCGCGAAGCTGACCGCGCCGCTGCCGGGCGGCAGCTCGTCGGGCAGCTCGACCTGGACCACCGCGTCGCCGATCGTGACCGCCAGCTCGCGGACCGGCGGATCGGCGGACAGCCGGCGCAACAGCCGATCGAGGCCGCGGCCGAGCTCGGCGGTCCGGATCGCGATCACCTTGCCGTGGAAGACGTCGGTCAGCGGTTCGAGGGTGGCGCGCTCGGGCCGCGCCGCGCCGGGGATCACGGGCACGACGACGTCGACGGTGGTGGTCTGCGCCGGCATCATCGCCGCGCCGACGAGCTCGGTCGGCGTGACCCGCGTCGAGAGCAGGGCGTCGGTGACGATCACCACCCGGGTCGGCTCGCCGTCGACGGTGGTCGCGATCAGGTTCAGGGCCGCGGCGAGGTCGGTGCCCGATCCAGCCGGGCGCGCGCGCAGCCGGGCGCGCACCAGGTCCCGGGCCGCGCCGGCCGCGGTCCAGTCGCCGAGGAGCCGCTGGGCAAGGCGATCGAACGTGATGACCTCGACCGGCGTGGTCGACGGGACAGAGGCGATCAGCCCGTCGGCGATCGCGACGGCGGCGGCCCGGCCGTCGGCGGTCATGCTGCGGGAGGCGTCGACGGCGATCAGCAGCCGGGACCGGCTCGGCGGCGGCGCCACCGCCCGGGTCGGCTGATACAGCGCGACCGCGGTCAGGGTCTGCCCGCCGCCCAGCTCGAGGGAGCGGGCCAGGGCGATCGGCCCCGGCCCGGACCACTCCGGCTCGACCTCGATCGTCAGCGGGCGATGGTTGGCCAGCTCGCTGGCCCGGCCGCCCAGGGCCACCGGCTGACCGTCGACGAACCCGGCCCGCAACCGCCGCACGCCGCCGCCGGGCGCCGCGGTCACCGCGACCGCGCACGGCGCCAGGGGCCCGCCGCCGCGCGCCGGCACCGCGACCTGGAGCCGGCCGTCGTCGTAGCGGGCGGCCGCGGTCCAGCGGACGGTCAGGCGGGTGGTCGCGCCCGCCGTCAGCGGGTGCACGATCGCCTCGACCACGTCGCCGTCGTGCTCGCCGCGCAGCCAGCGGAGCACGCCGGGGTCGGGGGCCAGGGCCAGGGCGTCGGTCGCCGGGCCCCCGCCGTCGAGGGTCTCGGCCAGGACCGGGATCGCGGTCGCGGTGCGCCGGCCGAGCTGGACCGTGGCGTCGGTCACGGCGGCGCCGGTCGGCACGGTGAACTGGTACCGCCCGGCGGCTGGGGTCGGGCCGTCGCCGACCAGGTCGTGGGTCTCGCGGACGGTGACCAGCGGACCGTCGAAGTGCACGGCCAGCGCGCACCGGGTCTCGCGCAGGCCCGAGGTCGCGACCTCGGCGTGGGCGGCGGTGGCGAGGGGCCCGAGGAGGGCCAGCGACAGCGGGGCGACGAACCGGGGCATGCCACCCTCGACACTGCCACGCCCGCGCGGTTTCACGGTGGTCGATTGGACAAGCCGGCGGCCTTGGCCGGACAATGGTGCGGTGGGATCTCCGGCGCGACCCAAGGTCGGCTTCGTGCTGTCGGGCGGCGGCTCGCGCGGCGCCTACGAGGCCGGCGTCATCCAGTACCTGCGCACCGACCTGGCGCGCCGCCTCGGCCGCCACGTCCCGATCGACATCGTCACCGGCACCAGCGTCGGCGCGATCAACGCCGCGTTCCTGGCCGCGACGATGGACGACCCGGCCAGTCAGGCCCGGCGCCTGACCGACGCCTGGCGCGCGCTGCGCGTCGAGGAGCTGATCGGCCTGGGCCTGCGCGACGCCTGGCGCGCGATGGTCCAGCTCCTCGGCCGCGAGCCGCCGCCGCCGGCCCCCGGCGCGTACCGCTACGGCGGGCTCCTCGAGACCGGTGGCCTCGAGCGGTTCGTGGTCAAGCACATCCCGTGGAGCGCGATCGACCGCAACCTGCGCAGCGGGGCGCTCCGCGCGCTGTCGGTGTCGGCGACCCACGTCGGCACCGGCCACACCGTGGTGTTCGTGCACAGCGCCGCCGGCGTGCCCCACGGCTGGAGCAAGGATCCCTTCGTCCGCCATCAGGAGGCGCGGATCGGGCCGCGCCACGTCCTGGCCTCGGCCGCGATCCCGCTCCTGTTCCCGTCGGTCAAGGTCGGCGATAGCTTCTACACCGACGGTGGCCTGCGGCAGAACACGCCGATGTCGCCAGCGATCCGCCTGGGCGCCGACAAGATGCTCATGATCTCGCTCCGCCACATCGACGCCCGGGCCCAGCCGACGCCGGCCCTGGCCGACGGCTATCCGCGACCGCTGTTCCTCCTCGGCAAGGCGCTCAACGCGCTCATGCTCGATCACACCGAGTACGACCTCGATCGGATGCGCCGGTTGAACGCGCTCCTGGCCGCCGGCACCTCGGTGTTCGGCCCCGACTTCGTGCCGAAGATGAACGCCGAGCTGGTCAAGCTGCGCGGCGCGCCGATCCGGCCGATCGAGGCGCTGCACATCCGGCCATCGGCCGACATCGGCGTGATGGCCTCGGACTTCCTGCGCACCGGCAAGCTCCTGGTGTCGAGCCCGGTGACCCGGCGGCTGATCGAGCGGATGGCGGCCGGCGAGTCGCGGCAGGAGAACGATCTGCTCTCGTACCTCATGTTCGACGGCAACTGGGCCACCGAGCTGATCGAGCTCGGCCACAAGGACGCCGCCGCCAAGGAGGAGGAGCTGGCCCGGTTCTTCGACAGCCCGTGACCGCGACGGCGGCCCGCGCGCTGGCCCGGTCCCTGGTCGACGGCGATCGCTTCGCGCCTCGGCGCGGGCCGTGGCGGCGCACGGTCGCGATCGGCGATCCCCAGGCGCGCGCCGACAAGATCTTCGCGGTGCTCGCGGCCCACGACCTCCTGGCCGATGACGGTCGCCTGCGCGACGACGTCCAGCTCGTGTCGATCGGCGATCACTTCGACTTCGGCACCCGCGCCGAGGGCACGATCGCCGACGCCCAGGTCGACGGGCCGGCGGTCCTGCGCTGGCTGTGCGCCCACGGTCCGGCCCAGGTGATCGTGCTGGTCGGCAACCACGATCTCGCCCGCGTCGACGAGCTGGCTGGCGCGACCGACGCCCGATTCGCGGCCGCCGCGGCCTGGCTGGCCGAGCGCGCGGCCCGCCCCGACCGCGACGCCCCGGGCGCCGGCGACGCCGCGCGCGCCGACTACGTCGCGAGCTTTCCCGAGCTGCCGGCCCCGGGCATGGTCCATCGCGATCTGTCGGCCTTCACCGAGGCCCAGCAGCAGTTGGTCCGGCGCGAGCTGTCCGCCGGACGCCTGGCCTTGGGCGCGACCGCCGACCTGCCGAGCGGGCGGCCGGCGCTCCTGACCCACGCCGCGATCACCGGCCGCGAGGTCGCGCTCCTCGGGTGCGGCCTCGCCGATCCGCCCGCGGTGCTGGCGGCCGCCCTCGACGGCTGGCTGGGTCGCGCGGTGGCCGCGGTCGCGCCGCGCTGGGCGGCCGGACAGCCGGCGCGCCTCGACCTGGCGCCGCTGCACCTGGGCGGCGCGATCGGCGCCGACGATCCGGCGGTGCCCGAGGGCGGCGGCCTCCTGTACCACCGGCCGGCCGATCCGTCGCGCCCGGCGGCCCAGCGGTCGTGGGAGGCCGCGCCCGGGCGACCGCGTCGCTACCACCCCGACGAGCTGCCGGCGGGGCTGGCGCAGCTCGCCGGCCACACCGGCCACCCCAAGTGCGTCCTCGAGCTGGCCCGCTGGTGCGACCCGCCGATGCCCGAGTCGCTGTCCGGACGCCGGACACTCAGCGTCGGGCCCGACGGCGCGGTCCGCTACCGCCTGGGCGCCCACGACGTCGACGCCGAGGCCGCGGTGCTGTACCTGATCGATCCGTCGCTCCACCGCGCGCCCGATCCGCGCGCGGTCGAGCTGTTCGAGCTGGCGCCGGGCTCGGCTCGCGGCCCGGGCGCCGGCCCTGCCTGATCGGGGAGGCCGGCCGGCCAGGTCGCCGCGCCGCGGTAAGGTACCGCCCCGTGAGCGATGATGACGACGACGACGCGCCCCCGCCCGAGCCCGACGAGCGTCGGCCCCTGACCCGCAAGCGCCTAGCGGTCCTGTGGCGCATCGCCGCGCTGGTGCGCCCGCACCGCGCGCGGCTGGCGGTGGCGGTGGCGACGTTGCTCGTGGCGTCGGGCCTGTCGCTGGTCTATCCGGCGGCGGCGCGGTTCGCGGTCGACGCCGGGCTGTCCGAGCAGTCGGCCGACGATCTCGATCGAGTGGTGATGCTCTTGTGCGTGGTGTTCGTGGTCCACGCGGTGCTGGTGTGGATCCGCCACTACTCGATGAGCTGGCTGGGTGAGCGGGTGGTCGCCGACCTGCGGGCCCTGGTGTTCGAGCGCGTGCTGCGCCTGCCCCTGGCCTGGTTCCACGAGCGCCGGACCGGCGAGCTGGTCGGTCGGCTGGCGTCGGACGTCACCGTCGTCGAGGGCGTGGTCGGCAGCGAGCTGTCGCTGGCGCTGCGCAACGCCGTCCAGCTCATCGGCGGCCTGGCGCTCCTGCTCTACACCAACGTCACGCTGACCCTGCTCATGCTGGCGGTGATCCCGCCGATCGTGGTCGGCACGATGATCTTCGGCCGGGCGATCCGGCGGATGAGCAAGCGGGTCCAGGACGGCCTGGCCACGGTGTCGGGCCACGTCCAGGAGGCGGTCGGCGCGATCCAGACCGTGCAGGCCTTCGTCCGCGAGCGCCACGAGGCGGCGCGCTACCGGGCCGGCGTCGAGGACGCGTTCCAGCGTTCGCTGTCGCTGGTGCGCTGGCGGGCGTCGTTCTTCGCCTCGGCGACCACCGCCGGGTACATCGCGATCGCCGCGGTGGTGTGGCTGGGTGGGCGAGCGATGATCCGCGGCGAGATCAGCGCCGGCGAGCTGACCTCGTTCTTCCTCTACACCTTCATCGTCGCCGGCGCCCTGGCCGAGCTAGCCAGCCTGTGGGGCGCGCTCCAGCGCGCGGCCGGCGCGACCGAGCGGCTGTACGCGATCATCGACACCGTGCCGGCGATCCGCGATCCCGAGGCGCCGACCGCGCTGCCGGCCGGTGGCGGCGCGATCGCCTTCACCGCCGTCGACTTCGCGTACCCGGCGCGGCCCGAGCATCCGGTCTTGCGCGGCTTCGACCTGACGGTCGCGCCCGGCGAGGTGGTCGCGCTGGTCGGCCCGTCGGGCGCGGGCAAGACCACGGTGCTCCAGCTCCTCCTGCGGTTCTTCGACGTCGACCGCGGCCAGGTCACCCTCGAGGGCGTCGACGTGCGGCGCCTGACCCTGGCCGAGCTGCGGCGGGCCACCGCGATGGTGGCCCAGGAGCCGGTGCTGTTCGCCGGCACGCTGCGCGACAACATCGCCTACGGCAAGGACGGCGCGACCGACGCCGAGATCGAGCAGGCCGCGCGCGACGCCAACGCCCACGACTTCATCGTCGGGTTCCCCGATGGCTACCAGACCATGATCGGCGAGCGCGGGGTCAAGCTGTCGGGCGGGCAGAAGCAGCGGATCGCGATCGCGCGCGCGCTCCTGATCGATCCGCGGGTGCTCATCCTCGACGAGGCGACCTCCAACCTCGACGCCGCCAGCGAGGCCCAGGTGCAAGAGGCCCTGGCCCGGCTGATGCGCGGGCGGACCACGCTGGTGGTCGCGCATCGGCTCTCGACCGTGCGCGACGCCGATCGCATCGTCGTGATCCACGGCGGCAAGGTCGCCGAGGCCGGCCGCCACGCCGAGCTGATCGCGGCCGGTGGGTTGTACAAGCGGCTGGTCGAGCACCAGGTCTTCGTCGAGGAGCCGGCGGCGTGAGCGTGGCGGTCGCGACCGTCGAGGTCGGCGGGTTCACGGCGCTGGCGGCCGGCCCGGCGGACGCACCGCTCGCGCTGGTCTTGCACGGCTTCTCCGACGCGCCGCCGACCTTCGCGCCGCTCCTCGGCGCGCTGGCCGACCGCGGCTACCGGGTGGTCGCGCCGTGGCTGCGCGGCTACGCGCCGTCGCCGCTGGCCGGCCCGTACGACGTCGATCGCTTGGCCGACGACGTCCTGGCGTGGGCCGATCGGCTGTCGCCGACCCAGCCGGTGGCGCTGGTCGGCCACGACTGGGGGGCGGCGGTGACCTACGTCGCGTGCGCCCGCGCGCCGGCGCGGTTCGCGGCCGCGGTGACCCTGGCGGTGCCGCACCCGGCGGTGTTCGTGCGGTCGTTGGCGCGACGCCGTCAGCTCGCGCGATCCTGGTACATGCTGGCGTTCCAGGTGCCGGGCGTCGAGCGACTGGCGGCGGCCCGCGACTTCGCGCTGATCGATCGGCTGTGGGCCGACTGGTCCCCGGGCTTCACCTTGCCCGCCGAGCTTCGCGCCGCGCTCCACGCCACCCTGCGCACGAGCTGGCCGGCGCCGCTGCTCTACTACCGCGCGTTGACCCGGCCGCCGGGCGCGGCGCTGGCGCGCCTGCGTCGTCGCGATCGCATCGCGGTACCGACCCTGTACCTGCACGGCGCGCGCGACGGCTGCATCGGCCCCGAGGTCGGCGTCGGCGCCGAGCGCTTCTTCACCGCCGGGTATCGCCGCGAGGTCGTGCCCGACGTCGGGCACTTCGTGGCCGCCGAGGCGCCGATGGCGATCGCCGCCCGGATCGCGGCCTGGCTCGACGCTCACGCGCGGTGACGCGCCGGATCGGCGCGGCGCGCTCGATCGGCGCGGCGGCGATCCGCCGACCCGCCACGATCCGCGGCGTTGCGTTGCGGCGCGACCGGCACATCGGTTGCTGAGAGGTGCGGCAGGAGGATTCCCATGATCGATCGCTCGACCGCCGCCGCAACCACCACGCTCACCACCGCCGCCGCCTTGGTCACGGCCCTCGTCGCCGGCTCGGCTGACGCCACCGCCGCGACCAATGTCTCGCCGCCGACCGGCTACACGATCGCCACCATGCCGATCGACGCCACCACCAACCCGGGCACCTGGTTCCCGCGGTTCGCCGGTCAGCTCCCGAGCGAGACCCTGGTGCGCGCCGTCATGACCACCCAGGGCGACACCCGGACCTTGCTCGACTGGAGCCGGTGCCCGCAGCTCCACGCCGATGGCACCAGCGGCCCGATGTTCGCGACGCACTGTCTGGCCTTCACGGTCGGCACGCACCGCGCGCACACCACCTATCTCTTGACCGACCTCGCGTGTGCCAACCCGAGCAACGCCGCCTGCTACGGCGGCTACGTGGTCGCCGGGCGCCTCGACCTGACCGCGACCCGGACCAGCGCCGGCGCCGAGACCACCGTCGCCAAGCGGGCCACGCTCCGGGTCGGCTGGCAGCGCAAGAGCCGGCGCCTCGACGGCACCTGGATCACGACCTACACGCTGCCGACCACGCCGGTCCTGACGCTCGATCAGACCGTCACCGCCGACGCCTCGCATCGCGAGGTCGCGCTGCGCGCCGTCGACGCGCTCGGCACCGTGGTCCTCGATCACGGCTACACCGAGATCGCCAGCGGCGGGCTGTCGTGCGCGGATCAGTACGAGCTGGCGCTGGCCGATGGCCAGTTCTACGGAGCGGTGTTCGGCACCGCGGCCGCGGCCACCCTGGTGGTCGCCGGCACCGCGGCGGGCATCGCGGTCGCGGTGTTCGGGGTCGGCGCGACCCTGGGCGCGGGCACGGCGCCGGCCCTGGCGGCCGGCGGCGCGGTGGCGGGGGCCGGCGCCGCCCTGGGCGCCACCGCGTACTACGGCATCAGCGACGCCTGGGAGGCCAGCGCCCGGGCCGACGCGATCCTGCAGCGCGACGCCTGCCAGCGGCAGCAGGCCATCGACGACTTCACGCCCGAGGAGCTGCCGGCGATCGACAGCGAGCTGGCGACCAGCGGCGGTGGCAGCGAGCTGTCGGCGGTGACCGACGCGGTCGCGTGCGATCAGTCGGAGGAGTACGAGGTCGAGATCGACGGCGCGACCTGCCAGGTGTGGGCGTCGCAGGACTGGGTCGACGGCGAGTGCAAGGACCTCGTCGTGATCGCGTGCCCCGAGTGACGCGGTCAGCGGGGGCGTGACCGGTGCAGGTGTCGGACGTGGTCGGCCGGGCCGTCGTCGTCGAGGGCGGGCGGTGGCGCGACCCGCGCCAGGTCGGCGCATCGCGCCGGGTCGGCGAGCACCGTCTGGACGTCGACCGGGAACGCCGACCACGGCTCGAGCGCGTCGCCGAACGCGGCCCAACCCGCGGCGTCGGTCAGGCCGTGGGCCTCGCACACGATCGTGAGCTGGGTCGCGCCGGCCAGCGGCACCCGAGTGAGCAGCGGCGCCACCAGCGGCACCGCGCCGGCGTCGGCCAGGCGCACCGACGCGCGCCACACCCCGGTCAGGCGCCCGCCGCTGGTGATCGCGGCGTAGCGATCGCGGAAGAACTGTCGCCAGGCCGGGAGCTCGGCGTCGGCGATCGCGCTGTACGGCGCGGCGGTGTGGGCGATCAGTCGGTTGAGCGCGCGCTCGCGCAGGCGCAGGCTGGGCGCGGTGGTCGCGAGCACGCCGAAGCGCGCCAGGGTCGGCGCCGCGCCGTAGTCGAAGCTGAGCAGGTAGTCGAGGCGGGCGGCGTTGGTCGCGCTCGCCGTGGTCGCCAGCGCCGCGAGCTCGCCGCCGAGCACCGGCTCGACCACCGCCGGCGGACAGGCCGAGTAGCTCGACTGGAAGCGGGTGATCGCCGGCGTCCGCAGCACCGGGTCGAGCGCAGCGGCCAGCCGCGAGGCCTCGGGTTCGCCGAGGGTCGGTAGCGCCCGGCACGCGGCGACCGCGGCGGTGGCCTGGGCCTCGGTCGAGTCGAGGCTCGGGTACAGGTCGGCGAAGCTGTCGCGGGTCGCGATCGGCAGACCGGCGTACAGCCCGCGCTCCTGCTGCGCGGGGGCCCGGCTCGCGAAGGCCGCGAGGGCCGCCTCGGTCCGCGGGGCCAGGCGCGGCTCGACCTGATCGAAGTAGGTGGCCCACGGCCCGAACACGTAGGGCCAGTACGGGTGGACGCCGTCGGGGTCGAGGGCCAGGTAGCCGCCGTCGGGGACGACCACGGTGGTCGGCAGCGCGGCCAGGGGCGCGGCGGCGCCGGTGGCGTCGACCGCGCCGACCTCGATCGGCGCCAGCAGCAGGCGATCGGGATCGTCGAGGGTGAAGCCGAGGGTGGTGCCGCCGGCGCCGGCGCTGACCGCGACCGCGATCGACGGCGCGCCGTGGACCGGCAAGGACGCCAGGGCCTGGGCCATGGTGGCGTCGTCGAGGGCCGGAGTGAAGCTGGCGAGGAACTGCTCGCCGGTGGCGGTGCCCAGCGCGCGATCGGCCAGGAGCTTCCGAGCCCCGGCCCAGAACGCGTCGTCGCCGATGCGTCGACGGAGCTGGGTCATGACCCAGGCGCTGCGCTGGTAGGGCCCCGAGGTGTACTTGGCCAGCCCGGTCAGGTTGGTATCGACCACCGCATCGTCGACGTTGAACGCGAAGTCGGAGCCGAACCAGCGCCCGACCTCGGCGCGATCGCGACGCGCGACCTCGGCCTCGGCCGCCAGCATCGTCGCCATGCCCTCCTTGACCCAGACGTCGTCGTAGGTGTGCATCGTCACCCAGTCGCCGAACCACTGGTGGGCCAGCTCGTGGGCGTTCAAGTTCACGCCGAGCGCGCCGAGCCCCGAGGTCTCGTTGTTGAAGGTGATGGTCGCGTTCTCCATGCCGCCGCCGAACTGCGGCAGGAGCACGACCGCGTAGCGGGACCACGGGTACGGGCCGAGCCGGACCTCGAAGGTGGTCATCAGCTCCTCGAGGAGATCGAGGTGCGCCTCGCCATCGACCGGCAGCCCGCGCCGGAACCACACCGCCAGCGGCACCCGGCCAGTCGTGCGCTCGACGCGCTCGAGGGGCCCGGTCGCGAACGCCATCAGGTAGGTCGGGATCGGCTGGTCGAGGGCGTAGCCCACCACCCGCTCGGCGCCGGCCGCGCGATCTACGGTGCGCTCGCCGTTGGCGATCGCGTCGTGCTCGGCCGGCATCGTCAGCTCGACCGCGAAGGTCGCGCGGTCGGCGGGATCGTGCTTGGCGATCAGCCAGCGCCGACCGCGATCGGGCTCGGAGTCGGTGAAGGCGATCCGCGACGGCACCGGATCGTCGTCGCGCGGGCCGCCGACCCGCAGCGCGTCCGACACCGGCGCGGTGTAAGCGAGCTCGATCGTCACCGGCCCCGAGGTGCCGCCGGTGTCGACCGTGAGCGTGTGCGCGGCGGCGTCGATCGAGAACGGCGCCGGTTGCCCGGCGACCGTCACCGTCGCGACCTCGACCTCGGCGTCGAACGTGAGCTCGGCCTGGGCTCGGCACGCCACGGTGATCGCCTCGCGCGCGGTCAAGGTCTGGGCGTCCCAGTCGAAGCGGGCCGTCAGGCGGTAGCCCAGGGCGTCGTAGCCGCGGGCGCCAGTGCCGACCGCCGCGCACGGAGGCGGGTCGTCGTCGCCGCCGCAGGCCGCGGTGATCGCCAGGAGTCCGAGGGCCACGAGCGCGCGCTTCGCCATGGCGCGAGCGTACGCCCGCTACGGCCGCGACGGCGCCCGTGCGATCGCCGTCACGGCGCGGTCACCAGGTGCGCGGCGTGAGCAGGTAGCCGAGGGTGACGCGGTTCGGATAGCCGGTGACGATCGCGTCGGTCGTGGTCTTGAAGTCGAAGGGCAGGGCGCGCTGGTGGCGATACAGCGGGGCGACCTCGACGCCGAGGTCGTCGAGGATGAGCTGGCTCGGCGGGGTCGACCACAGGTAGCCCTCGAGGACCTTGTCGCCGTAGCCGGCCGGCGGGTTGCCGGTCGTGGTCAGGCGCTCGCCTTGGTTGGCGCCGCTCAGCTTGCGGTACGAGTGCAGCGCGACGAAGGTGCCGGCGGCGGCGCCGTACGCGGCGACCCAGGTGTCGCGGCCGGTCGAGGTCACGATCGTGCCGAGGAACTGCTGGTAGGTGTACATCGCGGCCGGCTGCACGTCGGCGCCGGCCGCGCCGTTGTGGTTGCCGCGGGTGGTCGTGTAGTGATCGCCGCCGGCCTTCCAGATCCGCAGGCCGAGGTCGTTCCACCGCGAGGCGTTCACCACGACCGCACCCAGCGCCGCCAGATCCTCGTAGGCGCCGCCCGCGCTGGTGGCGAGATCCTCGCAGTACCTCGCCGTGCCGGCCGGGCCGGCGAGGCGCGGATCGAGCAGCGTACCGCCGCAGCGGTGGCCGGGCGGCAAGGTCGACCAGCGCAGCTTGCTCAGGCACAGCGGCCGCGCGGCGTCGAGCTCGCCCAGGGTCGGGCTCGGCCGGGGCCACACCGCCTCGAGATACAGGCCCGTCGGGTCGACCGGCGTCGCGACGTCGGCCGGGCTGGTCTCGACCGGGCCGGTGGCCTCGGGCACGGCGTTGCCCAGCACCAGATCCTTCAGCGCCACCGCGGTGCCGTCGATCGTGTGGGCGACGCCGGCGTGGCAGTAGTCGGCGCGGCCGACGCGGGTCGCGACGGTGTGGAGCTCGCGGCCGGTGACGGCGAGGCCGCCGAGCGAGGTGAAGCTCCCGTACGGGGCGAAGCCCCAGGTGATGGCCTTGGCTGCGGTGCCGTTGCGATCGAGCTGGGCGGTGTCCTTGGTGCCGTCGACTCGGTACTCCGAGCAGCTCCAGGTGATCCGCGTGGCCTGGCCGCCGGCCGGCAGGCCGTTGCGGAACACCTCGCCGGGGATCGGCAGGGCCAGGTGATCGTGGGCGCACATCGGGACGCCGTCGCGCAGCCAGCGATACCCGGTGTGGGCGCCGCTCGGGGTCGCGAAGGTCACGACGTGGGTGAGCTGGTAGCTCGCGCCGTCGGACCCGGCGAGGAGCGCGCCGACGGTCAGCGCGCCGGCGGTGGTCGACGGGTAGGTCGCGGCGGTGGCCCCCTGGAGGTCGTCCATCGTCCCCAGCCAAGCGCGCCCCTGGAGACCGCCCATCCCGCCGTTGGCCGGCCCGGCGGGTTGTTCGGTGAAGCCGATGGAATCCGGATGTTCGGCACATCCGAGGAGACCGGCGAGAGCCCAGATCACGGGCGAGGCCGCAGGGCGACGGTGACGCATACGCGCGGGAGTCATACCAGGGAGGTGAGCAAGGGGTGCGCCAGCGCCGGCCCGAGGCGGTCGGGTGCGGCCCCACCGCCTGGGCTGGGTCCCGGGGCCGCGCCGGGGCCGCGCCGGGGCCGCGCCGGGGCCGCGCGCCGGGGCCGCGCGCCGAATCGGCGCGCCAGGTCGGCGCGGCGTGGTCGGCCGCGCCGTTTCAGCGCAGGTCGGCGCACACCCGGAAGCCGATCAACGGGCTGCGGGTGGCGCGCTCGACGATGAAGCGGTTGTCGGCGCGCAGGGTGAACTCGTTCGTGTACCAGCTCCCGCCGCGCAGGACCGCCAGCGACGGGTCGTCGTAGCCGGTCGTGATCTCCCAGACGTTGCCGCTCAGATCGGCGACGCCGAAGACGCTGTCCGAGGCGGGATGGCTGCCGACCTCGTCGGGGCCAAAGGCCTCGGGCGCACGGCCGTAGGTCGCGTCGTGGTTGGCGTCGTCGACGGCCAGGACGTCGCCGTGGGGGAAGCGGCGGGCGTCGGCGCCCCGGGCCGCGCGCTCCCACTCGCGCGCGGTGCATAGACGCGCCCCGGGCACGCGCCCGGTCGCGCGCAGCCATCCCAGGTAGGCCTCGGCGTCGTCGACCGAGATCCCGGTGACCGGGAAGCGCTCCCATCGCTGGGTCGCGCGCCGCGCGCGGCTCGGGTAGGTGACCGGCGCCCCGAGCCGGGCCCGGTGCTCGATCGCGCCGCGCCGCAGCACGAAGACGTCGACGCCATCGGGGTCGACCGCGAGGGTCAAGACGCCGACCGCCTCCTCGCCGTGGGGGCGGCGCGGGCCCTGCGCCTCCGGCGGCAGCGAGGCGAGGAACTCGCGCCACTGCGCGAAGGTGGTCTCGTGGCGGGCGATCCAGAACCCCGGCAGCTCGACCTCGTTGGCCGGCTGCGCGGAGCCGGCCAGGCGGATCGGCTCGGGCTCGGTGCTGCCGTAGCGGAAGGTGCCGGCCGGGACGTAGGCGAAGCCGACGGGCTGCGCGGTCAGCGGGGGCAGGGTCAGCGCCAGCGCCGGGGCACCGCCGCGCGGGATCGCGATCGGCGCGTGGACCACGACCCGCCCGGGAGCCTGGGCGGTCGCGACGCAGGTGCCGGGCGGGACCAGGGCGCGGTGCTCACCGCGCGCGCGCTCGACCACCGCGATCGGGGCGGCGGCGGTCGCCGGCGACCGCGTGCACGCCAGCTCAACCGCCGCCGGCGGCGAGGTCGCGATCGTGAGCCCGACCGGGGCCGACCACCGCGCCGCCAGGTCCGCGTCGTAGGCGGCGGCGCGCGTCGCCAGCTCGTCGGCGCCGACCTCGTCGTAGTAGCGCTCGGCGAGGGCGGCGTGGGCCAGGAGGACCTCGGCCAGGCGGCGTCGCACGGCGCGGCGCGGGGCGATCAGCAGCGCCGCCTCGAGGGCGGTGGCCTGGGCGCGATAGCCGGCGCGGACCGCGGCGACGTGGGCGTCGACCTCGGCCCAGACGGCGTTGCCCTCGACCTCCTCGTCGCGCTGGTAGTGCGCCAGCGCGGTGGTGCGGGCCACGGCCAGCGCGGCCTCGCGTCGCGTCAGCTCGGCGGCGACGCGATCGGCCTCGGCGATCCGCGTCGCGATCGCGCGCGCCTGGGCCCGGCGGTTGAGGGCGCGCGTCCCGAGCGCCGCCGCGGCGATCGCGGCGATCGCCACGGTCGCGGCGCCACCGACGACGGCCCGGCGTCGTCGCACGGCCCGCTGCGAGGCCGCGACCAGGGCGCGCTCGCGCGGGGCCAGGCCGTCGACCGCGGTCGCTTCGGCCAGCGGACGCCCGGTCAGGAGCCCGTCCTGGCCGCGGCCCAGGCGCTCCCACTCGGCGGCGGCCGCCGTCAGGCGCTGGCGGCGCGCGCGCTGGCCGCGGTCGTCGGCCAGCCAGTCGGCCAGCGTGGCCCAGTGGACGATCAGCGCGTCGTGGGACAGGGCGTAGCTCGGCCCGGTCGCCCCGTCGCGCGCCACCACCAGCCGTCCGGCGACCAGCGCGTCGAGGGCGCGCCGGGCCATCGACGCGCCGAGCGGCAGCGCCGCCTCTTCGCGGCTCGCCGCCGTGCCGTCGACGGTGATCAGCGCGGTCAGGAGCGCGCGGGCGGCGACGCGGGCCGGCGGTGGTAGCGCGGTGATCACGCCATCGGCGTGGCGGGCCAGCGCCCCGGCGACCCCGCCGATCGCGGCGACGTCGTCGTCGGTGAACTCGGCCTGCGCCGGGCGGCGCGCCTGCCACAGCCGGGTCAACGCGAACTGCAGGAGCGGCAGCCCACCCGCGCCGCGGCTGTCGTCGACCAGGGCGTCGACCGCCGCCGCGGTGAACCCGACCCCGGCGCGCAGGGCCGGCCCGACGATCGCCTCGCGGCGCGCGTCGTCGTCGAGGGGCCCCAGGAGGTGGAGGCCGCGCGCGACCAGGGCCGCCAGCCCGGGCACCGCGGCCAGGCGCGAGACGAAGTCGCCGCGCACCGCCGCGACCACGCGCAGGCCGGGGTGGGCGATCACGGCGTCGGCCAGCGCGCCCGCCAGGGCCGCCGCGCCCGCGGGAGGGCTCTGGGTGATCAGCTCCTCGGCTTGATCGAGCACGACGAGCAGGCCGCGCTCGCCGGCCACCGCGGCCGCCAGCGCCTCGGGCAGCGGACGATCGTCGGCCAGCGCTCGCGCGGCCGCCGCCAAGGGGTCACTCCCCGGGCGCACCGCCACCGCGCGCCATCGCCGCGCGCCGCCCAGCTCGCCGGCCTCGATCGCCGGCGCGACCCCGGCGTGGAGCAGCGAGGACTTGCCGACGCCGGAGTCGCCGACCACGACGACCGCGGGCTCGGCGCGCAGGCGATCGACCACCGCCGCGACGTCGGCGCCGCGGCCGAAGAACCAGGCGCGATCGTCGGCGGCGAAGGCCGCCAGCCCGCGGTACGGGTTGCCGAGCTGCGCCGGGCTCGCCGCCGTCGAGGCCGACAGCGCCTGGGCCAGGGCGTCGGCGCTCGCCGGGCGCGCCGCGGGATCGCGAGCCAGTGCCCACTCGATGATCGCCGCCAGGGCCGGAGCGCAGGACGGGGCCAGCTCGCGGACGCGCGGCGGGGGATCGTGCTCGGCGTTTCGGCGCAGTCCGTCGAGGTCGGTGGCGGGGTGGACCGGGCGACCGGTGGCCAGCTCGAACAGCACCGCGCCGACCGCCCACAGATCGCTGCGCTCGGTGGCCGGCTCGCCGCGCCATTGCTCCGGCGCGAGATAGCGCGGCGTGCCGAGGAGGGCGCCGGGCCGGGTCAGCGAACCGTCGAGCGGGGCGCCCGGTGGCGCGACGTCGGCCTGCACCGCGGCGGCCTGGGTCGGGACCGCGGGCGCGGCGAGCCTGGGCGCGGCGAGAGGCTCGAGGTCGGCGGTGGCGTCGTCGGGATCGAAGGTCGGGGCGAGGGTGGGAGCGTGGGCCGCGGTCGACGCCGGCGCGGGCGCGTCGGCGGGAGCGGTCGTCGCGCGCGCCAGCGGCCGCAGCTTGGCCAGGCCGAAGTCGAGGAGCTTGGCGGTGCCGTCGTCGGCGAGGAGCACGTTGCCCGGCTTGAGGTCGCGGTGGAGGACGCCGCGGCGATGGGCGGCGGCCAGCCCGCGCGCGACGTCGAGGCCGATGCGCCGCACCTGGTCGTCCGGCAGCGGCCCCGGCACGCGGTCGAGGCTGCGCCCCGGGACGAACTCCTGGACCAGGAACGGTCGACCATCGCGGGTCTCACCGGCGCGATACACCGCGACCACGTTGGGGTGGTGGAGCCGCGCGATCGCGCGTGCCTCGATGAGGAAGCGCTCCCGCGTGGCCGCGGTCGGCGCGCCGTGCGCGATGAACTTGATCGCGACCGGCCGGGCCAGCACGGGATCGTCGCCGACCATCACCAGGCCCATGCCGCCGCGCCCGAGCGGTCGCAGGTGCTGGTACTCGGCGAGCTGATCGTCGTCGATCACCCCGGCCTCGCCTCCCAGTCGCGCGCCTGCAACCCGAAGCGCTTGAACTTGGTCACGAACGTGCGCAGCGGCATGCCGATCAGCGCCGCGGCCTTGTTGCGCACGCCGCCGCACGCCGCCAGCGCCTGGATCATCCGGGTCCGCTCGAGCTCGGCGACCTCGTCGTCGATCGGTCGGAACCGCGTCGGCGCTCCGACGCTGGCGGGCCCAGACGCAGCGGCGTCGACGTCGGCGGCCAACTCCGCTGCGGTCGCCTCGCCGCCTAGCCCCGCGAGGTCTTCGGGCAGGTGCCACAGCTCGACCGTCGAGGCCTCGCCGGCGGCCGCGACCGCGTAGGCCATCACGTTCTTCAGCTCGCGCACGTTGCCCGGCCAGCGGTGGGCGTACAGCGCGCGCACCACCTCGGTCGACAGGGTCATCGGCTCCCGCACGGCCCGGGCGCAGGCCGCCGCCAACAGGTGCTCGGCCAGGAGCACCAGCTCGCGCCGGCGATCGCGCAGCGGCGGCACCACGACGCGGGCGGCGTTCAGGCGGAACAACAGATCTTGGCGGAACCGCCCGGCCGCCACCTCGAGGGCGAGATCGCGGTGAGTGGCGGCGACCAGGCGGATGTCGATCGGCCGCTCGCGGTGATCGCCCAGGCGCGTGATCGTTCCGACCTCGAGGGCGCGCAGGAGCTTGGCCTGGATCGTCGGCGACAGGTCGGCGATCTCGTCGAGGAAGACGGTGCCGCCCGAGGCCGACTCGAGGAGGCCGAGGCGCTGGTTGGCGCCGGTGAAGGCGCCCCGCTCGTGGCCGAACAGCTCGGCGTCGGCTAGCGAGTCGGGCAGCGCCGCGCAGTTGATCGACACGAGCGGGCCGCGCGCGCGGGTCGAGCCGTGATGGATCGCGGCCGCCGCCAGCTCCTTGCCGCTGCCGGTCTCGCCGTGGATCAAGACCGGCAGCTCGCTCCGGGCCAGACGACGGATGAGCTCGTACAGTCGGCGCATCGCCGGGTCGGCGACCACCACGGTCTTGTCGCCGAACCCCAAGCGCAAGACGTCGACGTCGGCGGCGGTGACCTCGCCGGTCGTGGCGGCCAGGGCTGCGGCCCGGGCGGCGCCGAGCAAGGTGTCGAGGTCGCAGCCGTCGCGCGGCGCCACCGCCACGCCAGCGCGATCGCCCGCGACCGCCGCGAGCAGCGCGCGCGCCGTGGCCTGGGCCGCGCCGCCGTCGAGCTCGGGCAGGATCGCGACCACCTCGTGATCGGCCAGGGCCGCGGCGGCGTCGATCGGGCGGAGGTGCGCGGCCAGGGTCGCGGCCAGGCGGCCGCGATCGATGGCGGCGGCGGCGCGGATCGCGATCACGGCGACGGTGCGGCCGTAGCGCAGCGTGCGGTCGAGCTCGATCTCCAGCCGGGTCGACAGCTCGGCCGGCTCGACCACGGTCCGCACGCCGATCGCGCGGGCGCTGCGGTGGACCACCAGGACCGCGCCGCCCAGGGTCACGACGTCGCCCGACAGCAGGCGCCGCGGGCGCGCGATCCGCTCGCCGTTGACGAAGGTGCCGTGGCGGCTGTCGAGGTCCGTGACCCGGACGCCGTCGGCGAGCGCGCTGATCACCGCGTGGCGGCGCGACACCTGGGGATCGCTCAGGCGGACGCCGCACTCGGGATCGCGGCCGATGGCCAGCTCGCCGTGGGTCGGCAACGGGATCGTGCTCGAGCTACCGTCTTCGATGCACAGCAGATAGCCGGGGCCGAGCTCGACGGTCGCGCCCTCGTGGTGGGTGCGGGTCGGCGGCGCGGGGGCGGACGGCGGGGGGGACTCCGGCATGGTGTCGGACAAGTCGATCACGCCTGCCCGGTGAGCAAGCAGTGTACCAACGAGGCGACCCGCCCGGGGGCCGTGCTCGGCGCCGACCGCGGCGACCCGATCGGATGGCGGTCTACGGCGCGGCGGTCACGGCGCGGCGGTGGCCTGGGAGGCCCGGCCGGTCGCCATCGCGTCGACGGTGGCCAGCAGGGTCAGCCGGTCGACCGGCTTGGCCAGGTGGCGGACCTCGGGGCGCGACAGGAACGCCGCGGCGCTCGGGTTGACCGCGCCGCCGGTGATGAACAGCAACCGCGACGCGACGTCGGGGGCCTCGGCGGCGAGGGCCTCGTAGAGCTCGATCCCCGTCATGCCGGGCATCATCAGGTCGCACAGGACGACGTCGACCTCACGGTGCGCGCGCAGGTGGGCCAAGGCGGCCCGGGCGTCGGCGAAGACGGTCACGTCGGAGCTGGCCAGGATCCGGCCCAGGGCGCGCGCGACCGCGGGCTCGTCGTCGACGATCACGAGCCGTCGCCGAGCCGGGGGCGGCGATGGCGTCCCGGTGGGCGGGGGTGCCGCTGCGGCGTCGGCGGTCGGGGCGGTCGGCGCGATCGGTGCGATCGGTTCGATCGGTTCGCTCGGTTCGACCGAAGCCTTCGATGCGATCGGTTCGGTCGGCGCGATCGGTGCGATCGGTGCGATCGGTGCGGTCGGTTCGGTCGGCGCTGCGGCGACGACGGGCGGCTCGTCAGCGGCGACCGTCGGCACGTCACCGGGCAGCTCCGCCGGCGCGGCGGCCGGGAGGGTGACCCGCGCGGTCGTCCCGACCCCGACCTCGCTGGTGTAGTCGAGGCTGCCGCCTACCGAGGCCAGGAGCCCGCGCGCGACGAACAGCCCCAGGCCGGTGCCGCCGCGATCGACCCGCGTCGAGAAGTACGGCTCGGCCAGGCGCGCCAGGGCGGCCGCCGGGATGCCACAGCCGTTGTCGATGATCTCGACCCGGATCTGGCCGCCGTCGGCGCGGGCGCGGATCGTGACGGCCGGGTCGGCGCGGACGACGCCGTCGAGCGCGTCGCCGGCGTTGACCATCAGGTTGACGAACACCTGCGACAGGCGGATCGGATCGCCGCGCACCGGCGGCAGCGGGCCCAGGTCCTCGGTGACCGTGGCGACATGGCGCAGGCGATGGGCTGCCAGCTTGCGCGCCGCCCGCAACACCGCGCCCAGGTCGATCAGATCGGAGCGGTTGGCGTCGGGCAGGGCGTACGCGCGCAGGTCCGCGACCACCCGGGCGATCCGCGCCGCACCGTCGAGGGCCTCGTCGATGAGCGCCGGCCCATCGTGGCCGGGCCCCGCGCGCAGGAGCTCGAGGTTGGCGCGCACTACCGTCAGCGGGTTGTTGATCTCGTGGCCGACGCTGGCCGAGAGCTGACCGAGCGCGGCCAGGCGCTCGGCGTGAGCCAGCGCGTCGCGGGCCAGATCGCGCTCGCGGGTGCGGCGCTCGACCTGGGCCCCCAGGTCGTGGCTCAGCTCGTCGAGGCGTCGGCCATCGGCGGCGACCCGGCGCACCGCGTGGACCAGCATCGTCACGACCACGACCAGGAAGCCGAGGTTGGCGGTGAACGGGAAGTCGAACGTCCGCAGCGTCACCAGCACCTCGACCAGCACGCTCGTTAGGAACACGCCGAACGCGGCGAGGTTGAGCCAGGCCGCTTCGCCGCGTCGCCGGGTGTTCCTGACCAGGCGGACCAGCACCACGATCAGCGCCGCGACGATCCACCCACCGACCAGGGTCCCGAAGCCGGTCGGGGTCAGCGCCTGGTACTGGCTGGCCAACCACGGGACCGCGAACGCCACCGCCGGATCGTCGGAGGTCATCCCCGGGATCGCCGCGATCGCGCCCAGCCCGGCCGTGGTCACGGCCAACCCACCGCCGAACCGCCCGAGGTGCCACCAGGCCCGCCCGGGGCGCGAGAACGCCAGCACGGTCCACAGGGTCGCGTTGGCGGCGCCCAGGGCGAAGTTGACGCCGGAGCTCACCTCGATCGTGCGGCGCGAGACCTCGGGCAGCGTGAACGCGATGTCCACCGTCGAGTAGGCGGCGGCCGTGAACGCCAGGAGCGCATACAGCCGCGCCCGCGACCAGCCCGGCGCGCGCGCCAGGAGCACGAACACCACCGCGAATCCTAGCTCCAGGGCGGCGGCGGCGATGCAGACGATGGTGGCCGGACTCATGGCGGTCGACGCGGTCGCACCGGCTGACCGCTCCGATCGAATCGACCATGTGCGGGAGAGTTCGAGGCTCGGTCCGACCGGGCGGGCGTGGTGTACGGTCGCCCTATGCCGGTGATCGAACGGATCGCGCCTGGGCAGTGGCGCAGCGCGCCGTGGGGCGACGATCAGGGGCTGAGCCACGAGATCGCTCGCTGGGACAACGCCGGCGTCGCACCCCTGGCCCGGGTCAGCATCGCCGAGATCGCGCGCGCCGGCGCCTTCACCTCGATGCCCGGGCGCCGCCGGTGCACGGTGGTCCTCGCCGACGGTGGCGGGCTACGCCTCGCGGTCGATGGCGTCGAGCATGCGCTCGGCGTCGGCGCGGCGCTGCGCTACGACGGCGGCGCGACGGTGACCGCCGCGCTCGCCGGCCCAGCCCGGGTGTGGAACCTGATCGCCGGCGACGACCTGGCCTGGGACGTGACGGTGGCGACCGCGCCGATAGCCGCGAGCTGGCCGGCCGGCGCGGTGGTGCTCCTGGCCCTGGAGGCCGGCCAGGTCACCATCGACGGCGTCGCCCTCGAGGTCGCCCACGAGGACACCCTGATCGCGACGTCGTCCTTGCCGATCCGGCTCGCGGTCGCCGGCCGGGCGATCGTGGCCCACCTGGCGATCGCGCCGGCCGCGCCGCGCGGGGTCGCGGCGGTCGCGCTGGCGCCCCAGGTGGTGGTCGAGCTCGACGGCGCGGCCATGACCACCGTCGCCGGGTTTCACGCCGAGCTGGCCCGCGGCCTCGGGCTGCCGCCGTGGTACGGCGCCAACCTGGACGCGTTGATCGACTGCTTGACCTGCCTCGATGAGCCCGCCGCCGGGATGTCGACGCTCCACGCCCCGCTCGGCGGCACGGTCGTCCTGGCGGTCGCGCGCGCCGACGCGATGCCGGAGGCGCTGGCCACCGCCTTGGCCGACGCGATCGCGTTCGTCAACTTCCGCCGTCGCGAGCGCGGCCAGCCGGCGGTCGTGACCCTGGCCGCCGCGCGCTGACGGGCCCGCCGACTCAGGCCAGGCGGCCGCCGCTGGCCAGCGCGCCGCGGTCGCGGTACTCGCCCTCGGCGGCCTCGGTGAGATCGCGCATGGTCAACCGCCGCCCAGCGCCGGCGGCCAGGTAGGCGGCGCGCAGCGCGACGTTGCGGATGAAGCCACCCGACAGATCGTAGCGCCGCGCCAGCGCGGCGAAGTCGAGGTCGTCGGCGATCGGGGTCTGGGTCGGGATCATCCGCTGCCACAACAGCTCGCGGGTCTCGGCGTCGGGATACGGGAACTGCAGGTGCACCGACATGCGGCGGGCGATCGCCGGATCGATCGCCGCCGCCAGGTTGGTCGTGAAGAACGCGATCCCCTCGAACTGCTCGAGCCGCGCCAGGATGAAGTTGGTCTCCATGTTGGCGTAGCGATCGTTGGACGACTTCACGTCGCCGGTGCGCTTGGCCAGGAGCGAGTCGGCCTCGTCGAACAACAGCAGCACATGCCCGGCCTCGGCGGCGTCGAAGGCGCGCGCCAGGTTCTTCTCGGTCTCGCCCAGCCACTTCGACGCCACCTGCGACAGGTCGACGACGTAGAGATCGAGCCCGAGCTCGGCGGCCAGGAGCCCGGCGACCATCGACTTGCCGGTGCCGGGCTCGCCGGCGAACAGCACGGTCAGCCCGAGGCCCTTGCCCAGCTTGCGCGCGAAGCCCCAGTCGCCCAGGACCTGGCCGCGGTGCTGCACGCGATCGACGATGCCGCGGACGCTGCGCTCGAGGTCTTCGGGCAAGACCAGATCGTCCCAGGTCTGCCGGACCTCGATCCGCCGCGCGATCGTCGTCAGGTCGGCGTCGAAGAGCTGGCGCACGGCATCGGCGACGTGGGTGCGATCGATCGGCGCGCCGGCGAACTCGGCCATCGCCCGCGCGGCCTGGCTGGCGTTCCACACGCCCGACACGCCGAGGTTGTAGGTCGCCGCGATCCGCTGCAGCTCGGCCTCGGCCAGCGCGGTCGCCGGCCCCAGGTGGTGCCGCCACAGGTCGAGGCGGTCCGGCACCGGCGGCACCCGCACCCGCACCGCGATCGTCGAGCGCATGGCGGCCAGCGCCGGGATGCTGTCGCGGGCACCGATGATCGCGACGGTGTCGGGGTGGACCGCCAGGCTGGCGCGAAACGCCGCCAGGGCGTCGCCGGCCAGGGCGTCGTCACCGTCGGTGAAGGCCAGGAGCGCGCCCCACAGTCCGGCCTCGCGGAACGCCGTCACCATGCGGTCGGCGCCCAGGCCGCGGCCGGTCACGACCAGGAGCGGTCGCCCGACGGCGTGGGCGGCGTGGCGCGCCACCAGCTCGCGCCCGCTCTGCCGCGGCCCCTGCAGATCGAGCAGCCGGCCGCCCGCGGCGAAGGCCGCCACGGCGGCGCTGATCAGGGCCGGATCGATCGCGGCCGCCGGTGGCTCGTCGCTCGGGAACAGCCGCACGTAGGGCGCCAGCTCGGGATCGATCGCGTCGCCGCCGAGCAGCCACGCGGCGACCCGGCCGTCGAGGCGCACGCCCTGGGCCAGGGCCACCCGCTGGGCCGCGCCGTCGAGGACGACGTAGCGCAGCCGGCGCAGCGGTCGATCGGGCGCCAGGTCGCGGAAGATCGCGGCGGCGGCGTCGCCCTGGCGCGGGTGGCGCGCGCGGTAGACGATCTCGAGGAGCAACTCGAAGGTGAGCGCCAGCGGCGCCTGGTTGCCGCCGAGGTAGGTCGCCAGGCGCGCCGCGCGCGGATCGCTGTCACAGGCCAGGAGCACCGCGAGCAGATCGAGCTCGCTGGCGGCCAGCCCCAGGCGCCGGCCGAGGATCGCCAGCGGTCGGTCGGGCGCGTAGGGATGGTCGTCGAGGCGGATGCTCGGCCCGGGCGCGGACGTCATCAGGCGCTCGACGTCGGGCGCGCCGAGGTACGCGGTGAAGACGCCGTCGGCGTCCTTGGTGAGCAGGCCCTCGGCCCAGCGCCGGCGGATCGCCAGCTCGAGGAGCGCGCGGGTGCGGACCAGGTAGTCGTCCTCGGCGGCGGGCGGCGACGTGGCCGCGAGGAGGGCGCTAGTCGTCATCGGGGTCGACCGTCGCGGTCACGGTGCCGGCCCCGAGGTCGATCGCGGTCACGGTCACGCCGACCGATTGCCCCAGGTACTGCACGCTGTAGACCCTGCCGACCACCATCTCCGCCAGCGGGGTGAGCGCGTAGGTCTCCATGTCGCAGATCTGGCCGACGTTGGCGACCGTGAGCGTCAGCGACTGTCCGACCTGGGGCGCCACCTGCTGGCCCCCGCCTAGAACGATCGGCGCCGGCTGATTGTCACGGCCGGTCTGCGTGATCGGCCGGGTCGGCACGTACTCCTCGCTGATGATCTGCTCGATGTCCTGCATCGCGTTCTGCGCGTGGCCGCCCAGCTCGGAGTTCTTGCACGCCCACTCGATGCACAGGTCGCGGATCGCGTCGGACTCGCCGCCGGCGGCGAACGCCAGCGCGGCCCACTGCTCCTTCATCACCTCGTGCCACTTCTTCTCGCGCCGGTTGGCTGGCGACTGCAGGTCGGCCGCGAAGCGCATGAGGTTAAGCGCGAAGTTGCGCAGGGCCTCGCGCTGGTCGCCGGGATCGGGGTTGCGCAGGACGATCTGGTTGGCCAGATCGTCGAGGAGCGCCGCCCCACCGGTCACCTTGGCCAGCTCGTCCATGAGGTGCCAGGCGGTCGGATCGAGGAGCGCCGCGTACAGCTTGGCCAGGCCGGCCTTGCCGCCGAAGTCGCGGTCCGAGGTCTTGGGCGGCGTGGTCAGGAGCGCATCGAGCTCGTCCATCACGGTCTGCGACAGCGGGGTCCGCGACGCCGCGAGGTTGTCCTCGGAGCGCTTCTGGCCGCTGCCGGTGAAGGTCACCGCGCTCACGCCCTTCTGGTGGGTCCACGACAGGAGCATCGAGCCGGCGTTCAGGTTGTGTCGCTCGGCGAGGGCCAACACCCGCGGGTCCTGCATCGGCACGAGGTACTGCCGGGGATCGCCCTGGCCGTCCTCGTGACACACGCCCTTCTGGGCGCTGCCCAGCACGCTGTAGCCCAGGTACTGGATGCCGTGGGTGTCGCAGAACTGCCGGACCTCGGCGTCCTGGTGGTACGGATTGAACCGGTTCTGCACCACCTTGATCGGCACGCCCTGCTGGACCGAGTACTCGTACAGCGGCTCGAGGAAGGGCAGCGAGACGTTGCTGACGCCGACCGCCTTGCCCTTCTTGTTCTTGACCAGGGTGATGAGCTTCCCGAGGTCGACCTTGCCGGCCTCGAGGTCGGTGACCTCGTGCAGCACCAACGTGTCGGGGAACTGGCTGAGCGTCTCGCCGGCCTGCTCGACCTGGTCCTCGATCTCGTCGTCGACCCCGCGCTCGTGATCCGGCGGCATGACCTTGTAGAGGACGTGCAGCTCGTCGGGGCGGACCCCGACCTGCTGGGCGGCTTCGGCCAGCGCGATCAGGCTGCAATCGCCGAGGCCCAGCTTGTAGAAGGTCGCGGTGTCGAAGTGGCGGAAGCCGGCCTTGAGGGCGGCCTTGAAGTTCTCGATCGCGTCCTCCTTCGAGGCATTGATCGAGACGTCGGTGCCGTAGTGCGCGGAGGTCCCGACCATGTGCCCCGAGCTCAGGCGGCGGTCGAGCTCGTGGCGCAGGCTGACGAAGTTGTGGAAGCCGGTGTCGGTGTCGCAGAGCTGCTTCAGGTGGAAGCGCAGCTCGTCCTCGGGCGCGGTCGAGAAGGTCGAGCGCAGCGCGAGGTACGCGTCCTCCGGGGTGTCGTACCGGAGCTGCTCCTTGCCGACCGTGATCTTGCGCTGGACCGCGGCGCCGCCGGCGCTGCCCGGGCTGGCGTCGAGGAGCGCCTCGGCCGAGCCGCCGGCGACCACCTGATCGGCGACCAGGTCGGCGTGGCGCTCGTAGACGTCGCCCTCGGCGCCGACGCCGCCGGCGAGCTGGACCCCGCCGCGCTGCTGGACGACGTGGGCGGCCTCGTGGGCCGCGGTGTGGAGCGTCGGCGCCCCGGCGAAGGCGACGTCGCGCCCGGTGGCGAAGGCCTCGGCGCCCATGGCCTGGGCGCCGGCCGCGGCGTCGGCGTCGGTGTGCGCGACGACGTCGGACACGTCGTGGCGACCGAAGGCCTGGGCGATCGTGTCGGCGAAGGGCAGCGGTCCACCGGGGCCGCGGGTGCCGAGCTCGGCGGCGGCGGTCAGATCGTCGTCGCGGGTGGCCGCGGCGTCGGCGCGGCGCTGGAGCGCGCGGCGCTGGATGCGGCGCTGGAGAGCGGGGTTCGTGGCCACGCCGGGGAGGTCGGTGGCGGCAGGCTCACGTCGGCGCCCGGGCTCGTCGATCAGATAGGGCTTCCGCTCAGACATTCTCTGAATGTACCCTGGGATGGCAGGAAGCGGCAGGGATTTCGTGGTGCTGACGAAGTTCCTGAAATGGACCGACCAGGCGGATCGGAGGCGGGGACCGAGACCGAGGCCGAGACCGAGGCCGAGACCGAGGCCGAGGCGGAGGCGGAGACCGAGACCGAGGCCGAGGCCGAGGCCGAGACCGAGGCGGAGACCGACCCCGACCCCGACCCCGAACCCGAACCCGAACCCGAACCCGAACCCGAACCCGACCCCGAACCCGAACCCGAACCCGAGACCGAGGCCGAACCCGACCCCGAGACCGAGGCCGATTGACGTTACCGGCTGAGAGACCGGTAGCGGCGCACCGCCAGTGGGGCGAAGAGCGCGAGCAGGACGACGGTCCAGCCCAGGGTGACCGCGACCGGGTGCTCGGCCGGCACGCCGTCGGCCAGGAACGGGTTGGGGTTGCCCCACAGGTCGCGCAGCGCTGCGGTCAGCGTGCTGACCGGGTTCCACGCGGCGACCGGCTGCAGCCAGCCCGGCAGCGTCGACGGCGGCACGAAGATGTTGGACAGGAAGGTCACCGGGAACAGCACCATGAACCCGACCTGATTGGCGACCTCGACCGACGGCACGTGCAGGCCGATCCACACGCCGAGCCACGACATCGCGAAGGTCACGACCAGCATGAGCCCGGCGCCGCCGAGGAACTCGAGGAGCGAGCCGTGGACCCGCCAGCCGACCACCAGCCCCGTCAGCATGAGCACGATCAGGATGCCGCTGTTGTAGACCAGATCGGCCACGGTCCGGCCGGCCAAGACCGCCGAGCGCGCCATCGGCAACGAGCGGAAGCGATCGACGATGCCCTTGTTGACGTCGTCGGTCATGCCGATCGCGGTCGTCACGCTGGCGAAGAACACCGTCTGCACGAAGATGCCGGGCATCAGGAACTCGCGGTACGAGCCGCCGCCGGGCAGCGGGATCGCGCCGCCGAAGACGAACGCGAACAACAGCACGAAGATGATCGACTGGATCACCGCGAAGATCGCCATCTCGGGGATGCGCGGCACTCGGCGCAGGTTGCGCCCGGCGATCAAGAGCGCGTCGCCCACCGCCTGACCGAGCGAGGTCACGCGGCCCCCGTGGTCGCGGCCGTGGCCTCGGGCGTGGCCTCGGGCGCGGCGGCGTGGCCGGTCAGCGCCAGGAAGACGTCGTCGAGGGTCGGTCGGCGCAGCGCCAGATCGTCGATCGCGATCCCGGCGGCGTCGAGGTCGCGGACGATCTGCACCAGGCGCTGCGTCCCGCCGTGGGCCGGGATCGTGATCCGGCGGGCCCGGTCGTCGATGACCCGCTCGCCGTCGTCGGACCCGATCAGCGCGGCGGCGCGCGCCAGGTCGGCGGCGGCGTGGACCACGACCTCGATCCGCTCGCCGCCGATCTGGGCCTTGAGCGCATCCGAGGTGCCGCGGGCGATGATCCGGCCGTGATCGACGACCGCGATCGCGTCGGCCAGGGCGTCGGCCTCCTCGAGGTACTGGGTCGTGAGCAGGACCGTGGCGCCGGCCCGCACCCGGGCGCGGATCGCGTCCCACAGCGCCAGCCGGCTGCGCGGGTCGAGGCCGGTGGTCGGCTCGTCGAGGAAGAGCACCCGCGGTCGGCCGATCAGCGCGCACGCCAGGTCGAGGCGGCGCCGCATGCCGCCCGAGTACGACTTGATGATGCGATCGGCGGCGTCGACCAGCTCGAAGGTGGTGAGCAGCTCGTCGGCCCGGCCGCGCGCCTCGGCCGCGGTCAGCCGGTACAGGCGCCCGAACAGGATCAGGTTCTCGCGGCCGGTCAGGTGCTCGTCGACCGCGGCGTACTGCCCCGACAGGCCGATCACCGCACGCACGTCCTGGGCCTGGGTCACGACGTCGAGGCCGGCCACCGTGGCGCGTCCGGAATCCGGACGCAGGAGCGTGGCCAGGATCCGCACCGTCGTGGTCTTGCCGGCGCCGTTGGGGCCGAGCAAGCCGAGCACGCTGCCCTCGGGGACCTCGAGATCGAGGCCGGCCAGGGCAGCGACCGGGCCGGTGCGGGCGCGGTAGGTCTTGTGGAGGCCCTCGGCGATCACCGCGGCAGGCATGGCGGCAGGATGCCTCAGGCGTAGGTCGCTGGCTACGGCGTCGCGCTGCCGTCCCAGTAGCGGCCGGCGTGGGCGTAGGCGGCCAGGCCGACGTCGTGGCCGGTGCGGCGACCATCGAAGTCGTCCGGCAGGATGTGGATGCCGCCGTACAAGCGCGACTGCCCGGCCTGATCGGCGGCGTCGTAGTAGGTCGCCCACTGCAGGGTCACGTCGACCGACGGGCCGTCCTCGAACACCAGGTAGCTCCCGGCGCGCGCGGTGAACGTGCCGAGGCCCCCGGGGAAGTACGGGCTGCCGGTGATCTCGGTCAGGACCTCGGCGGCGGCGCGGCTGAAGGTGCTGTGCCCCGACAGATAGCCGGGGAAGGCCGGCGTCACGAAGGTCCGGCGCTGGTACGGGATCCAGTCGAGGGCGCGGATCCATCCCACGCCACCGACCTCGGCGCCGCGCTCGCCGGGCTCGCCGCGCCAGCTCCGCACGGCGACCTTGCCCACGTGGCGCGCCAGGTGGGCGTGGCGCTGGCCGGGCGCCGACGACGCCGGCGTGATCAGCTCGATCAGGTCGGGGACCAGCGGCAGCCCGCCGGGATCGTACGACGGCGCGCCGGGGTCGCTCGACTGGCCGCGCCCCGCCATGTAGCGGATGAGCGTGATCGGCCGCGCGGCGAGGTGTTCGCGCTTCTGCTCCCACGCGGCGATCGCGGCGTCGTGGACCGCGCCGTTGAGCGCGAGGTACAGGTGGACGTCCCAGGCCAGCGGATCGAGCTCGGGGCCGACGCCGCCGAGACGGCGGGCGAAGCCGGCGCTGTCGGAGACCTGATTGGCCAGCACGTTCCAGTGGCCGGGTGGGGTCTCGGACTTCGGGCCGTCGGCCCAGAACTCGGCCAGCACGCGGCCGAAGTCGCCGCGCGGCACGACGTTGGCCGGGTACGGTTGACCGGTGGTCGGGTTCTGCGGGTGACCGGGGTTGTCGTCGGCGCCGAGTGGGTTGTTGCCGTAGCGGCCGGGGGAGATGTCGAGGGTCGCGCCGTCTTCGTGATCGAGCTCGGCGGTGCGGCGGATCACCTGCGTGACCCAGGCCTTCATCTCGGGCTGATCCCAGGTCGGCGGTGGACCCCAGTCGAAGTACGGCGCGCCGCCGACCCGGCGCAGCGCGAAGGGCGTGACCGCGCGCCAGTTCGCGCCGATGTAGCCCTGCACGCCCGATGGCAGGACGATGCCGTTTTGGGTCTCCGCGGCGGCGAGGTTGAGCGGCTGATACGCCGACGGGTCGACGCACACGGTGCCCGGGCGATCGACCACCAGCGGCGGGTTGACCGAGGTCCAACCCGTGGTGTCGGCGTAGTCGGCGCCCTCGTTGGCGCCGTCGTCGGCGAAGGCGGCGATCACCGCGGCGCCGATGCGGTTGCCGACCGCGCGCGGGCCATCGCCGGCGGTGGTGGTGTCGGTGGTCGGGTAGCCGAGCCTGGCCATGAAGCCGTCGAAGCAGGCCTGGCTGACCGGACCGCCGATCGCGCGACCGTAGCGGTGGCTGAGCACGCGATAGGCGGCGTAGCTGAGCGCTTCCTGGCGCGCCGCGGCCAGATCGCTCGGCGGCGCGACGCGGGTCGTCGAGACGTAGCCGTCGGCGGTGGCGTCGTAGCTGGCCCACGCGTCCCACAGCGCGACCGACAGGTGGAACAGGTTGCGCGCGTGGACCCCGGGCCGCGGCACATCGCGACGGATCGCGCCGAGGAGCTGCTCGTTCCAGCGCCGCGCGATCGAGCCGGCCGGAACGGGATCGACCTCGGCGGCCGGACAGCTCGGGGTCGGCGGCGGCGGCGGTGCGGTCGCGGCGTAGCGCGGGATCGTCGGCACGCCGCGATAGAGGATCGCGCCGTTGTCGAGGCCGGCGGTCACGACGTCGCCGCCGACCGCCCACACGCCGCCGTCGGGATCGATCCACGTCGCGTGCAGCGACTCGACGTCGAGGCCGAGGTCGTGAGGGGCCGGGCGCCAACCGTCGTCGCCGCGGCGGTACATCGCGCCGCCGGCGCCGCTGGCCCAGCCGTCGCCATCGGCGGTGACCCACACGCCCTGCAGGAGGCGCGCGCCGGCCGGCGTGCGATCGACGAAGGCGCCGTCGCCGGTGCGCTCGACGAGCGCGCCGCTGGTGCCGCCGCCGACGGCGACCACCAGCTCGCCGGCCTGATGGACCGTGAACAAGGTGTCGTCGGCCGGCGTCGGGACCGGCTGCAGCGCGGCGCCGTCCCAGCGCAGCGCCGTGCCGCGGCCGCCGACCACCCACGGCCGACCGTCGGGGCCGCCCCAGACCTTGAAGAACCCGACGGCGTCGCCGAAGTCGTCGACCGCCGGCACCGTCAGCGGCACCGGCACGTCGCGCCAGGCCACGCCGTCGTAGCGCCACACGAAGCCGGCGCGCCCGGCGACGCTGCCGACCGCCCAGACCTCGTCGGCCGCCGCCGCCCACAGGCCGTAGATCGTGTGGGCGGCCAGACCCGGCGTGGCCATCCGGGTGAAGGTCGCGCCGTCGTAGCGGAGGATCGTGGCGTCCTTGCCGGCCAGGTAGGTCGGCCCGCCGGGCACCGGCGCGATCCACCACAGATCGCCGCGGGTGCCGGTGGCGAGGCGCTGCCAGCCGTCGCCGTCGTAGTGCAAGACCAGCGGGCCGCGCCCGCGATCGGCGCCGACCGCCCACACGTCATCGCTGGCGGTGCCGCCGACGGCGAGGAGCGCCTCGTCGAGGTCGCGGGCAACGGCCTGGAAGCGCGGCGGGTCGTCGCAGGCGGCGGTGACGGTGGCGACGAGCGAGGCGAGGAGCAAGGAGGCGGCGCGCACGCGACGATGCTCGCACGGACGCGCGGTCGGTCGGCCGCGCGTGGCCGCGGTTGGCGGTCGCATCGTGGGCGCGATCACGCCCGATGGCGGCGGTGCCGGCGCGACGGCGCGTCGAGTTACGGCGCGTCGACGTCGCCGTCGACCCCGGCGTCGATCGTCCCGACCGCGTCGGCCCACACCACCACGCTCACGCTCTGATCTTCGACCTGGGCGCGCAGGCGGACCTGGTTCGCGACCGGGCCGTAGTAGACGAGGTACATCTCGCCGCCGAGCCAGACCCCGGGGCCGATCGGCGTGGTCTCGATCCCGGCCTCGAGGCTCGAGATGTCCAGTCCCTCGAGGCGCTCGAGGTGGGTCTCCTGGGCCAGGCACGCGGGCACGCCGGTGCCGCGGATGCGGAGCTGGGCGACGATCATCGGCGCGCCCTGGCCGCCGTAGACCACGGGCGCGATCGCGCCGTCGGTGAACGGCGTGAACTGGCCGTTCACGACCTGACCGATCTCGACCGAGGTGATCGCGCCGTCGGCGACCGGCCCCGGCAGGTCGCAGGTCTCGGGGGTCGGCGGCGGCGGCCCGCAGCTCATGCCGAGGTTGCCGGCGGCCAGAAACAGCGCCGCGATCGGCGCGAGCCGGCGCGGCCATCGACGGGGAATGCGGACGATCATGACTCGGCGATCGTCGCACGCCCGCCTCGCTGGGCCCACGTCCGGCCGCCGCGATCCACCGCCGCCGTGACCGCCACCACGCCAGGGCCTCGCGACGCCTACTGCACCTGGCCCAGGTCGACCATCGCGCCGTCGTTCATGATCACGAACGGGCGATCGTCGAGGGTCAGGCGGCGGCCGTCGAAGCGGATCACGTGGAGGACCCCCATGCCGAAGCCCATCGGGCCGCGCGCGTAGTAGTGCGCGGCCAGGTGGTACGGGCCGGCCTTTGGCGCGCCGGGGATGGTGAAGCACTCGGGGCCGTAGCCGGTGGTGACGTCGGCGTAGAGCGCGCCGCCCGACGGCAGGGCCGGGCTCGAGTAATACGCGTGGTCGCCGTGGCGGTCGCGGACGTGGAGGTCGACGTCGTTGCCGTCGGTCTCCCACGACAGGACGAAGCGGGTCGAGGGGCCGTCGGCCAGGGTCAGGCCGCGGCGGGTCAGCGCGTCGACGACGCGAGCGCGCGGGCCGCCGGCGGCGAGCCACGCGGCGCCGATCAGGCCGGCGTCCTCGCCGAGCACCTGGGCGCCCCCGGCGAAGCGGCCGTCGCGGCGCGGTTGGTCGACCCCGGCCACGATCGCGTCGAAGGCGCCGGCGAGATCGCCGGTGCGGACCAGCGCGTAGGCCAGGAGGCGATGACCGGTCAGGTGGTCGGGACGGTCGGCGACGGCGCGGCGCAGGCTGTCGACGGCGAGGTCGCGTCCAGCGGCGAGGTGGCCGAGGCGCTCGGCGGCGTGGCGGCGCAGATCGGCGCGACCCGGGAACAGCTCGATGAGCGAGCCGTAGGCGCGCGCGGCCTGGGACGGCTCGCGGTGGGCCTCGAGGGCGCGGCCCAGCGCCACCCAGGCCAGGACGTCGTCGGGGGCGCGGGCCTGCCAGGCGCGGGCGCGGGCCACGGCTTGAGTCACCTGCCCGGCGGCGAGGGCGCGATCGATCTCGGCGAAGGTGCCGGTGAGCGCCGGCGGACCATCGGCCAGCGCGGTGGCGACCGGGTCGGGGTCGGGCGGCGGCGGCGCTGGCGGTGGGGCGATGAGCGGGCCGGTCGCCGCGGGCGCGGTCGCGAGATCGGGCGGCGCGGTGCCGGCGGGATGGAAGGCGAGCGGGTAGGTCACCTGGACGACGCCGCCGCTCGGTACCGCCGGGAACCGCAGCCCGACCAGCACGCTGACGAGACACGCGTCGGCGTCGGGGGTCAGGCCGGCCGCGGTCGCGCCGCTGACCCGACCGTCGGGGCTGATCGTGAAGCGCGTCGAGACCGCGTCGCGCAGGCGCTGGTCGGTGATGAGCGCGCGCTCGTAGCAGTATGTGAGCTGCGGCATGGCGCGGCGCACGTAGCGGCGGATGATGTCGCGATGGAGCTCGCCGACGACGGTCGGCCGACCGATCTGCACCGTCGGCGCGCGCGCGATCCGGCCGCGTAGACCACCGCGCCCAGCGCCGACGCCGTAGCCGGTGCCGCCTGCGGAGCCGCGGCCGAGGGTCCCCGCGGCGCCGACGCCGATCGTGCCCCAGCCCGAGCCGCCGCCGCCTAGCCCGAGGCTGCCGTCCGACGGCGCGGGGGCGCGGCTCGCCACCGTCGGCTCGGCGCGCTCGTCGGCGACGGGGGCGTCGACCGCGAGGTCGTCCGCGACCTCGATCGGCGGCGGCGCGTCGGTCGGGACGCCGTCGTCATGGCCCTCCAAGAGCGGGGTCAAGAGCGAGACCTCTTGACCGGGGCGCGGCGGTACGACGGGCAGCGGGTTGGTCGGCTGGATCGCGCGCAGCCCGGCGTCGTCGAGGGTCAGCACCACGCGCCGCGCGCGATCGATGCCGTAGCGCGCGTAGTCGGCCTCGGTCTCGAGGACCAGGTACGAGGTCTGGCTCGACAGCACCCGGGCGGCGATCGAGCGCTCGATCACCGCGGCCCGCAGCGCCTCGGCCTCGGTCGGTGCGGCGGTCGCGAGGCGAGCCTCGAGGTCGGTCAGCTCGGCGCCAGCGACCGCGCGCTCGACCAGGGCCGGCGGGGCGGCGATCGGGCGCACCGTCTGACCGACCGCGCCGATCGTGATCTCGAGGGGGCGGGTGGCGTCGGCGACCCGGGCGTAGATCATGACCGGGCGGCCCGGGCGCGCGACGGTCAGCCGCGCCGGCGACACCCAGCGCGCGCCGGCGATCGCGACCGCCTGGTCGACCGCGACGGGCTCGCCCAGCCCCGCCAGCACCGCGTCGATGCCGTCGTCGAGGTCGTGGACGTCGCCGGCCCGGGTCCCGGCCCGGGTCATCGCGGCCGCCGCCGACGCATCGCGCAGCCCGCCGGTGAGGACGACGTCGACCCGACCCAGGCCGAGGCGGCCCAGCGCCGCCGTCGTCTCGGCCAGCGGCGGACCAGCGGTCCACACCCCGTCGGTGACGAGCACGAGCTGACCGCCGGGCGAAGCGCCGGCCAGGGCCGCGAGCAGCGGCGCCAGGTTCGACGCGCCGGCCGCGCCACGCTCGACCAAGGCCGCCGTCTGGGCGCCGCCGAAGCCGGCGGCGGGCCCGCGGTAGATCGTCTGCGCCTCCTGGTCGAAGGCCACCACGCGGAGCGGCAGCGCGGCGCCGTGGCGCGCCTCGAGCCCGTCGATCAGCGCCGCCGCCGCGCCCACCTGGGCGGCGAAGCCGAGGGCGCGCGACGCGCTGGTGTCGATCGCGATCATCACCTGGGGCGGGGCCGGCTCGGGGGGCAGCGCGGTCGCCGGCACCGCCACCGTGGCCACCACCAGCTCGCCCGCCGCGACCGCGGCCGCGCCGCCGCCGGCGATCACCACGTCGCGGTCTGGTCGCCAGGCGCGCTCGCGCACCCGGTGGTGCGTCACCGCGCCATCGGCGCCGCGCACATCGACCGCGACGTCGACAGCGCCGATCGCCGGCAGGCCGCGCAGCGGCAGCGTGTACGGTCGGTCGCCGAGCGGCTGCGAGAACGCGACGATCAGGTGCTTGGTCGCCGCGGCGGGGATCGGGAAGACCCGCGCCGTGAACTGGTTGCCCGCGGCTTGCTCGAGGAGCGCCGGGTCCTGTCGGCGATGCAGGAAGTCGTCGTAGGCCCGGCGCGCCAGCGGCCGCGCCACCACCTCGGCCTCTTGCCAGCGATCGCCGATCGCCATCGCGAACCGCGCGATGGTCGCGCCGGGTGGCAAGGTGATCGCGAAGGTGCCCTCGCGGACCCGGTCCTCGGGGTTGTGGAAGTCGAGGCGCAGCTCGGTGAAGGCCAGGGGACCCTCGATCGTCGCGCGGCCGGTGAGCCCGGTGAGCGTCAGGCCGCTGCCGTCGCTGGCGGTGAGCGCGAGCGGCGCCGCACGCTCGAGCGCGTCGAGGGGCGCGGTGGTCACCGGCAGGGGTGCGGCCGGCCCGGGCCGGTCGCGTGGCAAGAGCGGCGCGGCGGGCCCGGCGCGATCACAGGCCACGAGCACAACGACGAGCGATGAGCACCACGAGGCCACGGACCAGCGCATGACGACTCCACGTCGCGCCTGGCTCGGGCCCTACGCCCGAGGCCGCGCGCCGACGGCGACCGCGGCGCGGTCGACCGCGCAGCTCGGCGCGCTCGCGACGAACCTTCGACATCGCCGGTCGCTGCCGGTTGCAGAAATCTGCGCGCTCGCGGCGGCGCGCTCCGGCGTCCGCGGAATCATCGGCCGGGCCACGGTGTTGTAGCCTCGATCGCGGTGAGGAACCCCGGCTCGCGCACGCCCGCGCCCCCGACGCCGTCGCTCGCCGAGGTCGCGAGTCGCCCGCGCCTGGTCGTCCTGGGCGGCGCCGGTGGGCTCGCCACGTTCGCGCTGCCGACGGCCGGCGCGGTCATGATCGGGCGCGACCCGGGCTGCGCGATCTGCGTCGACGAGCCGTCGCTGTCGCGCCGCCACGCGCGCCTCGAGGTCGGCGAGGTGCTGACGATCACCGATCTCGGCTCGCGCCATGGCACGACCGTGCGCGGCGCGCGCCTGGCCCCCGAGACGCCGAGCGCGATCGCGATCGACGAGGCGGTCGGGCTGGGGCGGCTCACCGTGCTGGTGCAGCGGCGGATGCCGGTGGCGGCGACCCGGACGCTGTGGGGCCATGGCTACTTCGAGCTGCGGCTGGCCGAGGAGTGCGTGCGCGCCCAGCGGGCCCGCGCCGGCTTCGCCCTGCTCCGGGTCCGCTCGCCGGCCGGCGACGCCGCCGATCGGCTGGCCGCCGCGGTCCGCGAGGTCGACATCGTCGGCTGCTATGCGCCTGGCGAGTGGGAGATCCTGGCCCCCGACCTCGACGAGGCTGGCGCGGCGACGCTGGCCAGCGCGCTCGGCGCCGCGGTGCCCGGCGCGGCGGTGGCGGTGGCCTGCTTCCCGGGCGACGGCGCCGACGCCTGGAGCTTGGGCGCGGCGGTCGCGGCGCGCCTCGGTCGGGCGCCGGCGATCGCCCCGGCGCCAGCGCCTCGCGCGATCGGGCCGATGGCGGCGGTCCTGGCCCTGGTCGAGCGGATCGCGGTCGGCGAGATCAGCGTGCTGGTGTGCGGCGAGACCGGCGTCGGCAAGGAGGTGCTGGCCGAGCACCTGCACGCTCGGTCGCGGCGCGCCACGCGACCGCTGGTCCGGCTCAACTGCGCGGCCCTGCCCGAGCAGCTCCTCGAGAGCGAGCTGTTCGGCCACGAGAAGGGCGCGTTCACCGGCGCGACCGCCGCCAAGCCCGGGCTCCTCGAGCAGGCCGACGGTGGCACGGTGCTGCTCGACGAGGTCGGCGAGCTGCCGCTGGCGCTCCAGGCCAAGCTCTTGCGCGTCCTCGAGCAGCGCGAGCTCTTGCGGGTCGGCGGGCTGCGCCCCCGTCGGGTCGACCTGCGCTTCGTCTCGGCCACCCACCGCGATCTGATCGCCGACGTCACCGCCGGTCGGTTCCGCGAGGACCTGTACTTCCGGATCGCGGGCGTGACGATCGAGGTGCCGCCGCTGCGCGAGCGCCCGGACGAGCTGCGGACGTTGATGCCGCGGTTCATCGCCGACGCAGCGCGCGCGCTCGGCCGGCCGGTCCCCGGGCTGGCGCCCGACGCCGAGGCCGCGCTCCTGGCCTATCGCTGGCCGGGCAACCTGCGCGAGCTGCGCAACGTCCTCGAGCGCGCGACGCTGTTGTGCGACGACGTCATCACCTGCGCCGACCTGCCCGAGGACCGGATGGGACGGCCCCTCGCCGGCGCGCCAGCCTCGGCCCTCGACCGCGTGCGCCGTCAGCGCGACGACGCCGAGCGCGCGGCGATCGCCGACGCCCTGGCCCAGACCGGCGGTGATCAGGGGCGCGCCGCCGAGCTGCTCGGCGTGTCGCGTCGGACCCTGACCAACAAGCTCAACCGCTACGGGTTCGAGCGCCCGCGCAAGCGATGACGCCGTCCGCGCCGCGCGCTGCCGATCCGTTGCTCGGCACCGAGCTCGCCGGCTATCGCCTCGTCGACCGCCTCGGCCAAGGCGGCATGGGGGTGGTCTACCTGGGCGTGCAGCCGGCGATCGGCGCCGAGGTCGCGATCAAGGTCCTGACCACCGACCTCGATCCGGCGGCCGCCGAGCGCTTCGTCGACGAGGCGCGCGCCGCCAATCGGGTCCGTCACGACGGCGTCGTCGCGGCCTTCGCCGCCGGCGTCGTCGCCGATGGCCGCCCGTACTTGATCATGGAGCGGGTCCACGGCGAGACGCTGGCGTCGGTGCTCACGCGTGGGCCGCTGGCACCACCGCGCGCGGTGGCGCTGGTGCGGGACGCGCTCGCGGCGGTGACGGCGATGCACGCGGCCGGGGTGATCCATCGCGACCTCAAGCCGTCCAATCTCCTGCTCACCACCGCTGGCCGGATCAAGATCCTCGACTTCGGCATCGCCAAGCTGGCCGATCGCGTCGGGCTGACCGCCAGCGGCGCGGCTCTCGGCACGCCCGGCTACATGGCGCCCGAGCAGGCCCGCGGCCAGGACGTCGACGGCCGGGTCGACGTCTACGCCCTCGGCGTCGTGCTGTACGAGGCGGTCACCGGGTTGCGTCGGTTCGCCGATCCGGTGGCGGCGCTGGTCGCCGCGCCGCCGCCGCCGTCGTTGCCCCCGTCGCTGGCGGTCCTCGAGCCGGTGCTCGCGACCGCGCTGGCCTTCGACCCGGCGCGGCGCTTCGTCGACGCGGCGGCCTTCGACGCGGCCCTGGCGGCGGTCATGGCGACGTTGCCCGAGGCGGCGCCGGACCTCGACGCGCTCGCGCCAGCGCCTAGCGACGAGGCCGCCAGCGACGACGCGCGGGCCGAGGTGGCGCCGGCGGCGACGGCGTCGCTCGCCCCGGTGACGGTCGCGGCGCGCGGCGGCGCGGCGGTCCAGCCCCGGCTCGGTCGGTACATCCTCGACGAGCCGCTCGGCGCCGGCGCCGCTGGCACCGTCGTGCGGGCCTTCGATCCGGTGGTCGCGCGCGCGGTCGCGGTGAAGCTCTTGCACCGCGACGATCCGGCGGAGCTGCGGCGTGAGGCCCAGCGCATGGGTCGCCTCGCTCACCCCAACGTGGTCTCGGTGTTCGAGGTCGGCTACGCCGACGGCCGTGGCTTCCTGGTGATGGAGTACCTCGACGGTCACGACCTGCCGGCCTGGCTGGCCGCCGCGCCCCGGACCTGGCGCGAGATCGTCGCCGCGGTGGTCGCCGCCGGTCGGGGGCTGGCGGCGGTCCACGCCGCCGGCGTCGTGCATCGCGACGTCAAGCCGGCCAATCTCCACGTCGGGCGCGACGGGCGGGTTCGGCTGGCCGACTTCGGCCTGGCGGTCGACGACGGCGCCGCGGCGCGCGCCGCCGGCACGCCGATGTTCATGGCGCCCGAGCAGCTCAGCGATGGCGCGGTCGCGCCCGCGGCCGATCAGTTCGGATGGTGCGCCACCCTGTGGTGGGCGCTCCACGGCGAGGGCCCCTTCGCCGGCGCCACCGCGATCGAGCTGGCGGTCGCGGCCCGCCGCGGCGAGCTGCGGCGGCCGCGGCGCGCAGTGCCGGCGGCGCTGACCTCGGCCTTGCGCCGTGGGCTGGCCGGCGTGCCGTCCGAGCGACACGTCGACCTCGCGACGGCCCTGGCCGCGGTCGAGCGGGCGGTGCGGCCGCGGCGAAGCGCACGCGCCGCGGTGGTCGCGCTGCTGTTGCTCGTCGTGGCCCTCGCGATCGGTGCCGTCGTCGTGCGCCAGTCGCCATCGGCGACGCGGCCGACGCTGTCGGCGGCGGCCCTGCGCGCCGAGGCCGATCCGACGCGGCGGATGGCGCTCCTGGCCGGCGATCGCCGTGCCCTCGTCGACGTCGAGGTCCGACGCTGGGCCGCCGACGCCGCGGCTCGCGGCCTGGGCCCGTCGTTCGCCGTCGACGGCGACGTCGTCGCGCTGGCCCTCGACGACGCCGGGGCGCACCTCGCGATCGCCACCACGTCCAGCGTCTACCGGCGGGTCCTCGCCACCGGCCAGACCACGCGCTGGCCGGCGCCTGGCCCCGACGTCGTCAACCTGGCCGTGACCGCGACCGGGGTGGCGGTCGGGACCACGCGCGGCCGGACCTCGCTCGACGGGGCAGGGCCGGGGCCGCTGGTGGCGTGCCCGGCCACGCTCCACCACCGCGCGGTGCTCCACGCCGCGTCCTTGACCGCCCTGGCCTGCGTCGGCCCCGACGGGGTCGACGTGGTCGAGGCGTCGACCGGCGCGGTCCCGCTCGCGCTCACCCTGTCCCAGGTCCCGGCCGTGGCCTTCACCCCCGACGGCGCCCACCTGGTCGTGCTGGCCGACGGGACCGCCACTGTCTATCGGCTCGCCGATCGCGCGGTCGTCGAGGTCCGCGCGGTGCCGGGGCACGTCGGCCTGGTCGTCGGGCCCGGCGGGCTCGCGACCTGGGGCGGCGCCGAGGCCGCGGTGTGGCGGCTCGGCGACGTCGACGTCACCAGGCGTCGGCTGCCGTTCGTCGTCACCCGGGCCACCGCGTTGGTCGACGGCGTGGTCTTCGCCGGCGCCGGTGGGGCGCTCCAGCTCGTCGGGTTCGGCGCGGCGGCGCCGTCGCCCCACGGCAGCCAGGTCTTGCCGGCGACGATCGATGGCCTGATCGCGCGGGGCGGCGACGCGTTCCTCGCCGCCGCAGGGGCTGAGGTTCGGGTGATCGCGCCGGCCGCCGGCTGGGCCGCGGCGCTGCCGCGAGCCGATCAGGTCGCGATGACCGCCGACGGAGCCGTGGTCGCCCTCGCCACCGGCCCTGCGGTCGCGGTGGTCTATCCGCGGCTGATCGCGCCCCGCGTGCTCACCCGCGCGCTGGCGCTCGGCCGGCCGGCCCTCGACGAGGTGGGGGCCGCGCTCGCCTGGCTCGACGATGGCGCGGTGGTGATCCACGCCCTCGACCGCGCCGCGCCACCGACCCGGGTGGCGCACGCGGCCGCGGCGATCGATCTGGCCGACGATCGCCTGCTGGTGGTCGATCCCGAGGGTGCGGTCGTCGAGTTCGATCGTCAGACCGGTCGCAAACGGCGGGACCTCGGGGCGGTCGTCGGTCGACCGCTGCGGGTGGCGGCCATCGCCGACGGCGCCCTGGTGGTGGTCGGCGACGACGGGACGGTGGCGCTGCCGGGCGGCCAGCGGTGCGCTGGGACCCCGCTCGCGCTCGATCTCGCGCGGGTCCGGGTGGCGGCCCGTCGGGACGGGCGCCTGGTGATCTGCGCGCCGCGGGCCGGGACGACGATCGATCTCGGCGTGATCCCGGAGCGCGCGGTCTTCGCCGGGTTTATGGACGACGGGTCCCTCATCGTGGTCGAGCCGGAGCGCCTGCGCGGGTTCACCGCCGAGGGCCAGCCGCGGTGGAGCGCGCGGCCGACCGAGCCGGTGTCGTCTCGCTTCGCGCTGGCCCGCGACACCGTCGTCGTCGCGACCGAGCACACGCTCGAGGTCCACCGCCTCGACGGCCGGCCGCCGTCGATCCTGCCGATCCCTCACCGGGCCTGGTCGCTGGGGCTGTCGGCGGACGGCGCGACGCTGGTGGCGGTGGTCGGCGACCGCCTGCTCGAGTGGCCCCTCGCGACCGAGGATCGCTCGCCGCGCCTCGTCGGTCAGCTCCCGCCCAGCCGGGTTCACCCCGACATCCGCCACGTCGACGACCGGGTGATCCTCGACTACGCGACCGCGCTCGCGGTCTGGCCGCGGTCCGCGCCCTCGGTGGCCACCGTCGAGAGCTGGCTGCGTCGCGTCGCGCCCTGACGGCGCCCGGCCGGCGCGCGCGTCGCGCCGTCCACTTGGGAAGCCGCTTGCCATGGCTCGGGCAACCGGTTGCCCATCGGCCCCGGCGCGACCCGGTCAGGACGCGCCAGCGCGGTCACGCGCGCTGGCACGGGCGGTGCTCGGTGGGTGGCCATGCTCCAACGTCGCCGCTTTGTCTTCCTCGCCGCCCTCGCGGCGATCGCGGTGGTGTGGCTGTGGCAGGCCCGCAGCCCGCGCTCCACTTCGACCGCGTCGTCTCCACCGCCTGCCGACCTCGCCTGGGTCGGTGAGATCCGCTCGGCGGCCGGCGGACCGGTCGCCGCCGCCACCGTCACCGCGATCGCGATCGCCGGCGATGAGGCGCCGCGGATCGTCGCCACCGCGACCACCACCAGCGACGGCGGCTACCGCCTGGCCCGAGCCGCCGACCTCGCCGACGGCGTCGTCCTGCTCCAGGTCCGCCACGCCGCCCACGCCGCCAGCGGCCGCCGCATCGACCCGACCCAGGCGCGCCACGACTTCGTCCTCGAGCCCCGCGGCGCCGATCTCCGGATCGTGGTCGTCGACGACGCGCGGCGACCGGTCGCCGGGGCCCAGGTCGAGATCGGGGTCGAGCCGGAACACGGCGACGCCGACAGCGTCGTGTGGCTGGCGCTGACCGCCGACGCCAGCGGCCGCGCGCTCGCGCCGAGCATCACCGCCGGGGCCGCGACGATCCACTGGCACGCGCGCGCCCCGGGCCACGGCCGCGCGGTCGGGGTCCACGGCAAGCCGGTCGGCGGTGGCGCGATCGAGCTCACCGCGGTCCTCACGCCCGGCGTCCCGGTGGTCGGCCAGGTCGTCGATGAGACCGGCGCCACCGTGCCCGAGGTCGCGCTCACCCTGGTCGAGCACGACGGCCCGTGGCGGGCGGACGTGCACAGCGACGGCGACGGCCGCTTCGCGATCGACGACGCGCCGCCCGGGATCGCGGCCCGCGTCACGGTCAGCGGCGACTACGTCGCGCGCGGCGGCTACGAGGCGGTGGCCGTGACCTTGCCGACCGCGGCCGGCCCCGCGCTGCGGATCGAGGTCGAGCCGGCGTCGGCGATCGCCGGCGTGGTCACCGACGCCGCCGGTCGTCCCATCGCCGGGGCCACGATCGCCGCCGAGCCGCTCGACGGTCGCCACGGCTCGACGCGCACCGTCACGAGCGGGCGCGACGGAGGCTTCCGAGTGGCGGGCCTGCGCGCCGGCACGCCGTGGACGGTCGCGGTCCGCCATGCCGAGTTCGCGCCGACGTTCGTCGACGAGGTCGCCGCCGGTGACGACGCCCTGGCGGTGGTCCTGGTGGCCGGCGGCGGGCTGGCCGGTCGGGTCGTCGACGGTGACGGCGCGCCGGTCGCCGAGGCCGAGATCTACGTCCATCGGACCCGGCGCGATGGCGCCGCCATCGTCGGCCTGGCCGAGCACACCACCGCCACCACCGGCGCCGACGGTCGCTGGGCGCTGGCCCACCTGTCGCCGGGCGAGTTCCGGGTCGAGCTGCGCCCGCGCCACCGCATGCAGTATGCGCCGCTGGCCGCCGCCCTGCGCGAGGTCGTGGTGGTCGAGGGCGAGGTCCAGACTGTCGACGATCTGATCGCCGAGCGGCCCGGCGCCCTGGCGCTCGCGGTCCGCGCCGACCGCGACCTGGCCGGGGCCCGCGGCGTCGCCATGCTCCTGCCGGCTGGCCGCGGCGGCGCGCCCCACCGCGTCGAGGTCCAGCTCGGGGCCGACGGCGAGGTCACCCTCGACGGCGTCGCGCCCGGCACCTACCGCGCGGGCCTGTACCTTCCGGGCCATGGTTTCGTCACCACCGACAGCCTCACCGTCGATGGCGGCGGCCGCGCTCGCGCCGAGCTGGCGTTCGGTGCGCGCTTCGCGGTCACGGGCACGGTCCGGAAGCCGGACGGCTCACCCGCGGTCGGCGCGCTGGTCGAGGGGTTTCGCCTCGATGGCGGCGGCCAGTCGAGCCACGGCCTGCCCGGGCGCGCTCCCGACAACTGGAGCGGCGACCAGACCCGCACCGACGAGCGCGGCCAGTTCCGCCTGGCCGGCCTGACCCCCGGCCGCTACCGGGTGCGGGCGGTCGGTCCAGATAGCGCCGCCGCGCCGGTCATCCGCGACCTCGAGCTGTCGTCCGCCGCCGACCTCGAGCTGGCCCTGGCCCCCGCCGGCGACCTCGAGATCCAGGTCGTCGACGCCGCCGGCGAGGCCGCGCCAGGCAAGGCGGTGGTCGTCGAGGCCGACGGCGGACGGATGTTCTCCGCCGCGGTCCGCACCGACGCCGCGGGCGTGGCGCGGGTCGGCGGCCTGGCGGCGCTCACCTACCAGATCACCGCCGCCGTCGAGGGTCAGCCGCGGCTGGCCCTGGCGCTGCCGGCCGGCACGCGCCGCACCGTCGTGCTGCGCGCTCAACCCCAGGGAGGCACTCCATGAAACGCTATCTCGCACTCTTCGTCATCGCCGTCGCAGCGGTCGTGGCGGTCCCGACCCGGACCGCCCACGCCCAGTCCTATCAGGGTTGCTACTACGACGATGGCAGTCGCGCCCTCGACGCCTGGCTCGGCGACAACCACACCGTCGAGAGCTGCATCGCCGCGGCGCGCAGCGCCGGTCACGCCTACGCCGGCCTGCAGTGGTACGGCCAGTGTTTCGGCGGCAGCGCCCCCGGTTACTGGCAGACCGCTGCGTCGGAGTGCAACACCCCGTGCAGCGCCGCACCGTCGCAGATCTGCGGCGGTAGCTGGCGCAACTCGATCTACGCGACCGGTAGCGCCGGTCCGGCGCCGACCTATTGCCTGAAGAATGGCACCTACCAGTCGTGCAGCGGGCTGACCTGCGGCGTGAGCGCCTGTTACGACCAGAACTGGAGCTGGATGACCTGCCCGGCGGATCTCACCGATAGCTGCCAGTCGGCGACCTGGTGCCTGAAGGACGGCACCTACCAGTCGTGCACCGGCCTGACCTGCGGCGTGAGCGCCTGCTACGACCAGAACTGGGGCTGGATGACCTGCCCCGCGGATCTCACCGATAGCTGCCAGACGGCGACCTGGTGCCTGAAGAATGGCACCTATCAGTCGTGCAGCGGACTGACCTGCGGCGTGAGCGCCTGTTACGACCAGAACTGGGGGTGGATGACGTGCCCCGCGGATCTGACCGACACCTGCCAGACCGCGACCTGGTGCCTGAAGAATGGCACCTACCAGTCGTGCAGCGGGCTGACCTGCGGCGTGAGCGCCTGTTACGACCAGAACTGGAGCTGGATGACCTGCCCCGCGGATCTGACCGACACCTGTCAGACGGCGACCTGGTGCCTGAAGGACGGCACCTACCAGTCGTGCAGCGGGCTGACCTGCGGCGTGACCGGCTGCTACGACCAGAACTGGTGGGCGATGACCTGCCCGGCGGATCTGACCGACACCTGCCAGACCGCAACCTGGTGCTTGAAGGACGGCAGCTATCAGTCGTGTGCTGGCCAGACCTGCGGCGTGACCGCCTGCTACGACCAGAACTGGGGAGGCATGACCTGCCCGACCGACCTCACCGACACCTGCCCGCTGTCGTACGAGGGCTACCTCGACGTCGTCACCTGCAGCCAAGTTGCAGGCTGGGTGTGGTCGCCGTCGCTGCCCAACACTCCCCTCACGGTCGAGGTGCTCGAGGGCGGCGTAGTGATCGCCACGACCGAGGCCAACCAGTATCGGGCCGACGTCCACGCCGCTGGCAAGGGCAACGGCTGGCACGCCTTCAGCTACGCGCTGCCGACCCGGACCGGCACCCGCAACCTCGGCGTCCGCGTCAACGGCACGACCTACCACCTCTATGGCTCGCCGCGCGACGTGACCTGCGCCGCCGTCGCCGCCGCCGAGCCGCTGTGTGGTGGTGGCACCGCGACCGCCGCCAGCCTGCCCAGCGTCTCGCAGATGGTGTGCGACGTCGGCGTCGCCAACGACCAGCTCGCGATCCGCTTCCTCGGCCAGTGGTTCGCGGTCAACTGGAGCGGCGCCGACTTCTCGGTCGCCAACAACGTCGCGGCGTCGTCGATCTACGCGACGCCGTCGGATAGCACCCAGACCGTCTACGCCGACACCGGCTACGTCCAGACCCGCCAGGAGCAGCTCGAGCGTCAGGCCGCGTCGGGCACGCCCAACACCGTGCACCAGCGCCGCACCTACAACGTGTCGGTCGGCGGCCGCACGTACAACGTCGTCGCCGAGCAGGTCGTCTACGACACCCGCTACGGCATCGCCGGCGACGGTCTCGAGATCGCCGGTGATCTGGTGTTCCAGGTCACGATGAACGATCCGAGCGGCGGCACCTGGACCGTGACCGTCAACCCGCGCCGGGCCCAGCTCAACGACAGCGTCGGCGCCGAAGGCGACCAGACCGCCGCCGAGTCCCTCGAGAGCTGGAGTGGCGAGCAGCTCGGCTCGCCCGGCGCGCTCTTCACCCAGCGCGACGTCCGCTACCTGCCGGAGGTCGAGCTAGGGTCGGCGGTCAAGGTCGCCGGCTCCGGGCAGACCGAGTTCTCGGTTGGCGCCAACCCAGCGGTCGGCGCGGCCCTCGAGCAGCTCGTGCAGACCGGCCCGTACCAGTCGTTCAGCGAGGCCGGCGCGGTCACCGCGACCGGCGGCCTCGACAGCCTGACGAGCACCGAGACCTCGGACACCGTGCTCGCCGATCTCCATCGCGCGACGCAGTTCTACCTCGACTCGCGCAACGGCGCGGGCTTCACCAACCCCGGCTACGACCAGCCGCTCCTGTCGCTGTCCCCGATCAACTGGAAGTTCCGCCACACGCTGTTCGAGCACACCCAGCGCTGGCCGTTCCTGGCCGGGCTCTGCGGCCTCGAGGTCCACGCCCGCTCGTACATGGACGGCGCGATGCAGAACAGCCGGGCCTGCTTCGACGGTCGCTACGTGTTCGCCAACCTGACCGGTCACCTGCAGATCGGCCTCACCGCCGGCGGCGGCTTCGGCTGCGGCGTGCCGTTTATCGCCTCGGCCTCGGCGGGCCTGCAGGGGCGGGTCGTCGGGCGGGTCGACGTCGCCAGCACGGTCGCGTCCAACCAGCTCACCGCCGCGGTCCGGCTGTACTCCGAGGTGTCGTACGACGCGTACTTCTCGACCCGTGTCCTGTTCTGGCGCAAGTCGTGGGAGAAGCGGCTCGGCACGCTGGTGCGGTTCAACCGCGAGTACCAGCACACCGTCGGCGCCGACGTCGCGAGCAACACCTGTCCGACCATCGAGACCAACTGTCAGGACGGCGGCGACGACGACGGCGACGGTCTGTCCGACGGCTCCGACTCCGATTGTTACGCGCCCCAGAGCCAACCCACGGTCAATAGCGAGCTCAACCAGCAGCGCAACGCGCTCTTGCAGAAGCTGGCGAACAAGCCGGGGAACGGAGGCAACAACTGCACGCTGTGGCGGAGCTGGACCCAGGATCAACGCGAGGTGTTCGCGACCATGACCGATCGCCTGTACCAGGCGCGGCTGTCGACCACCGGCCGGAGCGTGCTGTCACACCTCGACGACCTGTATGCGGTCAAGGGGCGCGACGGCTCGTCCTGTGGTGGCAGTGAGTACAATCGCGCGTTCTTCTCGATGGACGACACGCTGGCGACCGCGGTTCGGCAGATCGCCCAGCGGCGCGCCGACGCGCCGACGATCTCCGACGTGCTCAGCGGGGTCGGAACCTGGCGCGGGAGCTGCGATCCCAACGCCCACATCCCGTTCGCCAACGGCGCCAACTTCGGCAGCCTCGACACTCACCGCGGCGGCACGACCACCAACCCGTGCCCGATCTTGGGCCACTCCGACGCCTATCCCTCGGGGCAGATCCACTTCTTCCCGGACCCGACCGCGGCCCGCGCCAACCAGCCCATCGGTCGCCCTGGCCTCGACCGGACGTTGGTGGACCCCAACGCCCTCGAGATGGATCACGACTACGACCTGTTCCACAACAGCGCGACGCAGTGCTACAGCCGCGGCGGCGCGCCGTGTGGACCGCTGTCGTTCTTCGGGTTGTGCAAGAAGAACCTCGACAACTACCGCACGACCTTCAACCGCGACGTGATGGCCTTCGTCCCGACGGGGTGCTGAGCTCCGGGGCTCACCGACCGAGCGCCACCACCGCGGCGCGGATCTCGGCGGACCAGGCCGAGAACGAGCGCGCGCTGGCGTCCCAGAACAAGGTGCGCGTGCCGGTGCGGTCGAACACGAAGGTATCGTGCTTCACCGCGCCGGCCTCCATCTCGGCCCAGGCGACGCGCCCGCCGCTGGGGTCGCGGAAGATCGGCACCGTCACCAGGGTCGCGAAGTCGGTGGCGTTGACGTCGGACAGCACGACGAACTGCACGTCGTACCCTTCGGCGGTCAGCGCGTCGGACAGGGTGGCGAGGGCCCCAGCCTGGGACCGGCAGGCGCTTCAAAACCCTTCCAGGAGCGACACCACGATCACCCGGTTGGTGAAGGTGTCGACGCCGTAGGTCTGGCCGACCCGGGGGCTCGCCGGCTGGACGTCCTCGAGGCGCCAGGTGGGAAGCCGGCGCACGCCGTCGCTGGCGTCGCCGCCGAGCGTGGCGTCGTTGCCGACCGCCGAGTCGACCGTGGCGTTGCCGGGGCCGGTGTCACCGGCGCAGGCCACCAGGGCGAGGGAGAGCGCGAGGGCGAGGGGCGTGCGTGCGATCACGGTGACTCCTGAGCCGGCGCGGCCGGCGCGGTCGGTGGGGTGCCCATGGGGGCCGCCAGGGGAGAGGTCAGTGGCGAGAGGCCATTGGAGCTGCCGCGGCGCGCCGCGCGGAGCCGATCGACGACCGCGACCACGTCGAGGGCGTCGGGACCGAGCAAGAGGGCCACGCGCTTGCCGTCGGGCCCGAACACCTCGACCACCGGGAGCCCGCGGGCCTCGACTGGCAGCTCGACCGCGCCGTCCTCGGTGGCGTCGAGGCGGCGGATCACGACGTCGGGCCAGCGCGGCGCCGCGGCCGAGAGGCGCGCGTCGATCTCGCCGCACGGCGCGCACCACGAGGCCCAGTAGTCGACCACCGTGATCGTGCCGACCGCGGGCGCCGGGGCCGCGAGCGGCGGCGGCGGGCGCCGACGCGGGGCGGGTGGGGCATAGGTCAGCCCGACGAAGCCGCCGACGCTGGGGACGAGCTGGTTGCCGACCACGTCAGCCACCAGCGGGATCCGCAGGCCCAGGCTGGCGCTGACGCCGCGGCCGAGCGTGGCCGACACCGACGGCACCGCCGTCCACTGCCAGCCGCCGACGTTGGCGCTGGCGATGCGCCCGCCGGCGAACGGATCGGGCTCGCTGGCCCCGCCGCGCCACTGCAGATCGGAGATCGCGACCGCCGCCAGCCACGGCTTGGCCGCCACCCGCACGCCGACCGTGGTCCGAACCTCGGGCCCCCAGGCGAAGCCGTCGTCGGCCTGGCCGAGGGGCCCGCGGGCGCTGAGCTGGGCGAGGGCCGAAACTCGCCGCGCGATCGCCCAGCGGCCGTCGGCCTCGAGGAGCCACCACGGCACGCCGCGGCCGAGCGTCAGCGCGATCGACTCCGGCGGCAAGTTGGCGGCGCCGCTGCGGGCGACGTAGGGACCGGTCGGGACCACCGCGCCGAGGGCGAGCGCGCCAGCGAACGCCGCGTCCGGCCACCACCGCGATCCGTCCTGGCGCAGCCGCAGCTCGAGGTCCCCGACGCTGTCGTCGGTCCGCTCGCCCATGATCGACCGGGTCACGACCGCGCCGGCCGGGAGCTGGACGTCGAGGGAGGTCGCGGTGGGCGCGGTCGCGATCACCTGGAGCGTGGCCAGGTGGACATCGATCGCGAGCTGGCTCGGGTTGGGCGCGATGGATCGGCCCTGCCACAGCTCGCGGTACGGCACGAAGGCGTAGCCGAGGCGGACCGAGGTCGACCATCGGCCGCCTCCGGCCGCGGCGCTACCGTCGCTCGCTCCACCCGGGAGCGCGGGGTTCACTCACGTCGTGCATTGCGCGGCGCTGGGCCGCGCGGCGAGGAGCAGCAGGCCGGCGACGGCAGCGAGGGAGCGCACAGCGACCATGGCGTACGGTACGCCAGGTCGTGGCGGCGGTTACCGGGATTCGCGCCCGCCGCGACCCGCGCGGGCCGCCGGCGTCATCGCAGCCAGCCGCTGGCGTCGAACGCGGCGATCGTGGTGGCGAGCGCGTCGGGCAGCGGCGTGAACGCGAGCGCCAGCTCCTGGGCCGCGCGCGTGGCGTCGGGGTGGACGTCCTCGAGGAGGAACTGGAGCTGGCCGGCCGGGATGAGCGGTGGCCGCCCGGTCAGCTTGGCCATCCGCTCGCCGGACCAGCTCACGGTGCGCGCGAGCCAGGTCGGCAGAACCCGCGGCACGCGGCCGCGCCCAGCGGCGGCGACCACGGCCTGGGCCAGCTCCACCAGCGTCACGAAGCGATCGTGGAGGATGTAGCGCGCGCCGATCGCGGCGCGCTCGGCCAGCAGGTGACCGCGCGCGACGTCCGGGGCGAACACCACCGGGATGCCCCCCGGCAAGAGCATGGGGATCTGCCCCTTCACGAGCCGCACCAGCAGCTCGTTGAGGCCTGGGTTCTGGACCGGCGCCGGACCGAACACCGCGGATGGGTGGGTGTAGCGGACCGGCAGCCCGCGCGCCTGGAGCGCGACGATCGCGCGATCGGCGTCCTGCTTGGAGCGCTCGTAGGGTGAGCCCTTGGGCTCGTCGGCGAGCTGGTCCTCGTTGAACCGCTCGCCGCGCCGCCACGCGAACACGTCGATCGTGCTGGTATAGACGAAGCTGTCGACGCCGGCCGCCAGCGCGGCCTCGCCGACCAACCGCGAGCCATCGCAGTTCACCGCGGTGAAGCGTCGGGGATCGCGCAGCCACTGCTCCGGCAGGCCGGCGGTGTGGAAGACCGCGCGCACTCCCCTCATCGCCCGCGCGATCGACGCGCCATCGGTCACGTCGCCGGCCACCAGCTCGACCGCGCTGGGCACCAACGGCCGGGCGCGATCGATGTCGCGCACCACGGCGCGCACCGCGCGGCCTGCGGCGAGCAGCTCGGCGACGACGGCGGCGCCAACCGTACCAGTCGCGCCGGTGATCAAGGTCGTCACGGCGTCGACGCTAGCACCGGCGACGGCGCGGCGGCTATCCCCGCGGCGCGCTCGGCGTCGCACTCGGCGACGGGTCGCGCGGCGACGCCGGCCACCACCCGATCGCGAGACGGGTGCCGATCCGTGCCGGAGTCCGCCGTCGCCTGCCGGGGAAGCTCGGGCGAGGGGTGCGTCGCGCGCCCATGCCTGATGCCGCCTCTCTCCACCTATCTTCGTCGTCGCGCGCCCGACGGCCCTGGCGCTCGCCGGGCCGTCGCTGGTCGCTGCCCCTGGTCGCCGCCGCCCTGATCGAGGCGGTGGTCGTCCCGCCGGGCCGCGCCTGGGCCGCGCTGCCCGCGCCCCTCGAGCTCGCCCAGCACCGCGCCGGCGGTAGCGCCTCGCCGCCGTTGGTGAGCAGCGACGGACAGACCGGCGACGCGACCTTCGCGCACGACCTGGCGCTGCCGCCGGGACGCGACGGGCTGACGCCGCGCCTCGGGCTGCACTACCGCTCGAGCGGTGGCAACTCCGACGTCGGCCGCGGTTGGAGCCTCGTCGGAGTTAGCTGGATCGAGCGCGACACCCGGGTCGCCGCGCCCAAGCTGTCGTCGGCGGACCGCTTCGTCCTGCGCACGCCGACCTCGACGCAGACCCTGGTCCGCATCGGCACCCTGAGCGGCTTCGCGGCCAGCGGCGTCGCGTTCGAGTACCGCCTGGCCGACGACAGCGACGATCTGCAGTTCATCTTCCTCGAGGCGTCCAACCAGTGGCGCATCCGCGCCCGGACCGGCGAGGATCAGTTCTTCCAGGCCGCGGTCGTCCACTCCCCGGGCGCGCCGCCGTCGTGGCTGCCCGGGACCACCGCTCCGGTTGGCACCGCCGCCCAGACCCTGGCCTGGAACCTGACCCGGACCCGCGACGCCAACGGCAACACGATCGACTACCGCTACGACGTCCCGACTCGCCTCGGCAACCACGTGAACGCCAGCGGCCCGATCCAGGGGCGCCACGCCGAGACGCCGCGCCTGGTCGAGATCCAGTACGGCGGCAACGATGGCTCGCAGGTCGCGGCGGCGGCGATGCCGCACCTGTTCCGGATCTCCTTGGCCCGGCACGGCATGACGACGCCCGCGGTGCTCGCCGCCCACGCGCCGCCGGCCCGCGATCCGGCGTGCTACCCGACCAACGACGGCGTGGTCGGCGGTCGCTACGAGGCGGTGTCGCTGCGGGCCGGCGGTGCCCTCCACGACACCGGCGAAGGCGTGGCGGTGTGGGGCATCGCGGTCGAGGCGGTCGCGCCCGGCACCACCGACGGCGCCCAGCGCGAGTTCGCGTCGCGGCTGGCCAGCGTGACCCGCTTGACCTACAACCTCGACGAGGTCGGCTGCGGCAACGCCGACGAGCTGCACCCGACGCTCAAGCGCATCGACACCTACGGCGTCGCCGAAGACGGCACGCTCACCGAGGCGCCACCGCTCACCTTCCACTACTACGGCTGGGACCGCCGGTTCGTCGCCACCGACCTGGCGATGCCGGCCGTTCATCGCTACGACGCGCCGAACCTCGACACCTGGCTGTGGCGCGGCTTCGGCGCCACCATCACCGCCGAGCAGCGCGGCCAGCTCCAGCTCGGCCTGGGCGGCGCCGGCCGGGCCAGCGCGTCCGGGTTGTTCCGCACCAGCGCCGCCGTCGAGCAGGCCTTCGCCGATCTCGACGGCGACACCGTCCCCGACTTCGTCGACCACGGTCGCAGCGCGGCCTGCTATCCGGGCGAGAGCTTCGCCACCGGGGCCTGGATCCGCGGCAGCGCCGGCGGCTGGCTCGACCCGCCAGCCGCGTTGCCGTTCGGCCCGGTCGAGCGGCGCGGCGGCGCCAAGATCTGCGGCACGACCACCTTCGAGGCCGCGACCGTCCACTGTACCGTCGACTACGACCACCGCGCCGGGTTCCCGTACGCCCACGCCGATCGCCTCGACCTCGATCTCGACAGCGACGGCTACGCCGATCTGCTCGAGGCGAGCGACGAGTTCGATCCGGCCCGCCCGCTGTGGCACCCGTACCAGAGCTGGCCGACCGGCGCGCGCTGGACCTGGCGGCGCAACACGCTGGCGGACACCGGCGTGGTCGGCTACGGCGCGGCCCAGCCCCTGCCGGTCTTTCCCTGGGTCCTGCCGACGACGCTGGTCAACGGCGCCGCGGTCGCCGCGCAGGGGTTCTACGGCGCCGCCACGATGGATGGCCGGCGCTTCAACATGTTCGACGACGACGGCTGCCACGGGCCCGGCAACCCCGAGGTCAACGGCAGCTACGGCTGGAACGTCGACGGCCCGATGCAGCGCCTGGTCAACGACGGTCGCCGGGTCCTGGTCGGCAACTACAGCGAGCACGCCCAGCGCATGACCGCGTCGGGCAGCCCGCTCGGCGAGGACACCGTCGCCTACTCGCAGGCCACGACCGACAGCCGCGCTGGCTCGCTCCTCGACATCACCGGCGATGGCCTGCTCGACCGCGTGGTCGCCACCAGCTTCGTCGATCAACGCTTCGCCGCGGGCGATCTCCGCCGCAACTCCGATGGCGCGCTCGTGGTGTACCGCGGCACCGGTCCCGGGCAGTTCGGACCGGCCGAGCTGTGGGCGCTGCCCGGCGTGACCGCGGCGGCGCGGGCGCGCGAGGCCCGCTACCCGCTGGTCACCCATCGCACGATGACCTTGTCGGCGCGTCGCGATCTGCTGCCGGCGCGGCGCACCTTCACCACCGACGCGGTGACCGACGTCAACGGCGACGGCCTGCCCGATCTGCTGACCGTGCGGCCCGACGTCGAGACCCACACCGGCGCGGTCGCGACGCGGTTCGAGCCGATGACGTGGATGCTCAACCACCGCCTCGGGCTGGCCGGCTGGGGCGGCGGCCGCTCGGGCGCGGCCTTGCCGCAGGCGATCTCTCAGGACGACCTCGACGCGATCGCCACCGACACCCAGGCGCGGCGCAGCCGCACGCGCTACCAGCTCTTCGACTACAACGGCGATGGCCTGCCCGACTTCGTCGGCGAGGGTTGGATCCAGTACGGCACCGGCGCCGGCTTCACCGCTCCCCTCGAGCTCGCCGCGGCGGCGATCGGCCTCGACGATCCCTTCCGCCCCGGCCTGGCGTTCACCGAGCGCGCGTGGCACGAGGCCGGCTCCCAGGTGGTGCGGCCCGAGCGCGTGATCCTGGACGTCACCGGCGACGGTCGGCCCGAGCTGATCGTCCACGACGAGTACAGCGGCGACGGCGCTGCGCGGGTCTACACCGACGCCGATCCCGGCGCCGCGCCGGGACGGCTGCGCGTCGTCGACAACGGTCGCGGCGCCCGCACCGAGCTGCGCTACCAGACCCAGGTCGCGGCGCTCGCGCCGGGCGATCGCGCGGTCCCGATCAAGCGCTGGGTCCTGGCGTCGAGCCAGACCACCGACGGCTCGGCCCGGGTCCTGACCACGCAGTACCGCTACGCCGGCCCGGTGCTCAAGAAGACCAGCGAGCTGGTCGGAGGCCAGCCGCTGACGCCGGCGGCGGGGTTTCACGGCTTCCGTCGGGTCGCGGTCTGTCATCCCGACGGGACCCAGACCGAGACCCACCACGACTTCGCCGGACGCCTCGACGGTCGGGTCGCCAAGGTCACCCAGTTCGGCGATGATCCGTCGACCGACAAGTGCGAGTTCATCGACGACGAGTCGCCGGGCGGGCGGATCCGCGCGCGCACCAGCTACGAGTACGAGAGCTCGAGCCTGCCGGCGGCCGGCGGCGCCGAGGTCGTGACCCAGCTCCGGCCGCGTCGCACCGTCGCCACGACCTTCTTGCCCGGCCAGAGCCTGACCAGCACGCGCGAGTCCGTCACCACGTGGAGCCAGGTCAACGGGCGCTGGGTCGCGACCGCGACCGTGTCGCGCAGCGTGCCCGAGGTCCCGGCCGAGACCATCTCGACCCGCGTGTCCTATGCCGCCAACCTGCGCACCAGCGCCAGCAGCTATCGGGTCGTGACCACTGAGCGCGCGACCTCGGGGCCGACCTACGGCGACGTCGAGCGGACCCGCTACTTCTACGATGGCTCGACGACCTTCGGCGGGTTCACGCGCGGCAATCTGACCCGCGTGCAGCGCTTCACCGGCGCGACGACCAGCGTCAACACCGACCTCACCCTCGACGCTCTCGGCCACGTCGTGACCGAACGCTCACCGCTCGGGTTCCTCAGCCGGACGTGCTGGGACGGCAAGGGCCTGTATCCGGTGGCGCAGCAAGACCCGGCCGGCCTGGTCACGACCCATGTCACCGCCTACGCCACTGGTCAGGTCCTCGAGCAGGCCGGGCCGATCGGCTATCCGTCGACCGCGCTGTCGTGCGCCGCGGCGGCGTCCAGCGGCGGCCTGTCGTCGCGCGTGACGCCGGCGGCGCCGCCGTGGAAGTTCAAGCGCGCGCTCCAGCCGTCGACGACCACCAGCCACCCGACGGTCGCGCTCTTGCCCAGCGACGCCGCCAGCTCGACCGCGGGCTCGGCGTCGCGCTACTGGGCGTCGCTCAGCGCCGGCTGGGCGCCGATGGAGCGCGTGGTGGCCGGCCTCGAGCCGATCATCCCGCGGCCCTACGTCGGCCTCGCGGTCGGCGGCGCGGCGATGGCCAGCGGCACGCTCGGGGCCGCTCCGCCGGCCTGGTTCTCCGATGCGCCGCCGACCACCGCGGTGCCGACCACGCGCTACCGCTACGACGGCCTGGGACGGCTGCTCGCGACCTACGGCCCGCGCGGTCGCGGCACCGATGGTCGGTTCGCGATCGGCCAGCGCACGCTGGCCGAGCACAACCAGCCCGGGACGCTGTCGCAGCAGTGGGTCGGCCTCGACGACGCCGCGGTGATCGACAAGCTGCGCGCGCCGCAGGTCGAGACCGCGGTCGACGGCCTCGGGCGGACGCAGTATCGCGCGCGCATCGTCGAGCGCACCGCCGCCGCGCCGTGGGGGCGCTACGTGACGACCTCGTTCGGCTACGACCTGGCCGGCCGCCCATGGACAGCCTGTGGCCCGACGCCCGACGACGCCGGCGACTGCGCCGAGGTCGTGGCCCGCGACAACCTGGGCGCGGTGCTGGCGGTCCGCGCCGCCGGGGGCGCGACCTCGTCGGTGAGCTACGGCTTCGAACCCGCCGGCGCGGCGGTCCGGCTGGTCGCGACCAGCACCGCCCCGACCGGTGAGACCACGACCCAGCTCTACGACTCGCTCGGTCGGCTGGTCGCGACCCGTCAGGCCAGCGGCCTCGGCGGCACCGTCACGACCGCGCAGGAGTACGACGCCGCCGGTCGGGTCCGGGTCGCGACCGATGGCCTGGGCGCGGTGATCGCGACGAGCTACGACCTCGCGGGGCGCACCACCTCGGTCCGACGCTACGCCGCGCGCGCCGTCCTCGATCTCGGCCAGCCGCCGCTCCGCGGTCAGACCTCCACCTACGATAGCGACGGCAAGGTCCTCACCACCGTCGAGACCGCGATCGGCGAGGCCAGCCGGACCACCACTCTCGGCTACGACACCAAGGGTCGCCTGCGGACCGTCACGCCGCCGGCCGCGCCCGGCCTGCCCAACCACGGCGTCACGACCTACGTCTACGACGACGTCACGACCTCGAACGGCTACGGTCGGGTGGTTCGGGTGTCGTCGCCGGCCGAAGATCTCGACCTCACCTACGACGGCCGCGGGCTCATGGTCCGCGAGAAGCGCAGCTACCACGTCGCCCTCGGCGGTCGCGTCCTGAGCGACGCCCTCGAGGTCGGCTACCGCTACGATCTGGCCGGTCAGCCGGTGGCGCTCACGGTCTACCCGACGCCCGGCGGCGCCGGTCAGACCTACACCTTGCGCCGCGATCCCGACGGCGTCGCCACCGAACTCTACGACGAGACCCGGGCCCGCACGCTGGTCGGGTTCGGATGGAACGACGCCGGCGCGCTCCGTCGCGCCACCGATCTCCACGGCGGCAAGGAGGAGTTCACCTACGACGCCGACGGTCCGGTGCGGACGCACACGGTCGAGCTCGGCGGCACCGTCTGGCACGAGGTGACCGAGCGCGACGCCAGCGGTCGTCCGACCTTGGTCACCACCACCGACAGCGGGTTCTCGACCTTGGGCACGGCGATGCTCGGCTTCGGCTACGACGGGCTGGGGCGGATCTCGTCGACCGCCGGCAGCTTCGCGGATGGCTCGGTGATCAGCTCGTACTACGAGGGCATCGACCACGACCGCACCCGCATCGCCGGGATGTACTCGACGGTGCCCGGCCACGCTGACCGCAACCTCACCTACCGCTACGCCGGCGCCGATCCGGCCCAGCTCACCAAGATCGAGCGCGCCGATGGCGGTCTCCAGTACCAGGCCGGATACAACGGGTTCGGCGCCCTGCGCACGCGCCACGGCGAGGCCTACATCCTCGACCCCGGCGATCGCGTGCGCGAGGACGCCAGCGCGTACTACGCCTACGGCGCCGACGGCGCCCGCACCCACGCCTACGACAAGACCTCGGGCGAGGTGGTGGCGACCCTCGGTGGCCTGTGGGAGGTGAGCTACACGCCGAGCGGCGCCGGCTTCGCGAGGGTCGGCGCCCACGTCCAGCTCGGCACCGCCCGCATCGACGTCGGCACCGGGGCCACGTCGTTCGTCCACCGCGACTACCAGGGCTCGGCGGCGCTGGCTCGCGGCGCGATCGGCGACGCCGCGACCCGGCGGGCCTTCACGCCCTACGGCGAGCCGGTGTTCGCCTCGGGGCCGGGCGCGAGCTGGCTCGGCTTCCAGGGCGGGGTTCGGTCGAACACCGGTGGGCCTCTCCTGCGCTTCGGCGCGCGCGACTACGATCCGATGGTCAAGCTGTGGACCAGTCAGGATCCGGTGATCGGCAATCCGGCCTACGGGTTCAACTTCGACAACCCGGCGGCGATGATCGATCCGACGGGGCTCGATCCCGAGGTGTACTGCACCAACTGCAAGGGTGTCGACATGGTGTTCTCGCTGGATCGGCCGGCCGGTCCGACGCTCCCTATGCCGCGCCGATCGATGGACGACTACCATCCGATCCCCCGACCAGGGCATGGTGCGACGGGCCCCTTCGGTGAGCACGACTGGCTTGAGACCGCGATCCCGGTGGCGATGGTCGCGGTCCCTGTCGTCTACACGCTGGTTCGGGCTCCGGCCGCGGTCGGCCGGGTCTCGACGTGGGCGGCCAACCTGCTGGAGGGCACCCCCGCCGCGCCACGCGTCGTGAGCTGGATCGCCCAGAACTCAGCCGCGCGCGACAGCCTGTTCGGGTTCGGCCAGCAGTTCATCGCTGCGCGGGCGGGGGGTCGCGACCTGGCCCCGTCGACGGGCCTCGGTGTGTGGGGCGCGGTCACCGGGGTGATCGGGGGACGCGCGGCGGGTTGGCTCTACGCCCCGGCGCGCTTCGGCTGGGACGCCACGCGCACGTTCGCGAACAACATGGGCCGCTTCATGATCACGCAGCCGGCATGGTTCGGCTGGGGCCTGGCGGTCGGCTACGGCAACTCCGTGATCGCGGGCACGCCCTTCGGTGTCGAGACGGTCAACGCCGCCGGTCGCACTGTGGGGCTGGGTTCGGCGGCCTACGGATGGAACCGCATGCTGAACTCCCCCGAGGGCGCGACGGTGTTCCCTGGCGGCTACCAGAACGGGAACTACCGGGGCTTCAACACGCTCATCAACCAGGGGATCGGGTTCGGGCTCCGGTTGCTCCTGCGGCCGTAGCGCGTCCTCGCCTACCGCAACAGCTCGAGCAGATCGTCGCGCGTGATCGAGGTCGCGGCGCCGCCGTCGAGGGCGGCGGCCGCCAGGGCGCGCTTCTTGTCCTGCAGCGCGAGGACTCGCTCCTCGACCGTGTCGCGGGCCACCAGCCGGTAGATCATGACCGGCTTGTCCTGGCCGATGCGGTGGGCGCGGTCGGCGGCCTGGTCCTCGACGGCCGGGTTCCACCACGGGTCGAGCAGGAAGACGTGATCGGCGGCGGTCAGGTTGAGGCCGGTGCCGCCGGCCTTGAGCGACAACAGCATCACCGGCGGGCCGCCGGCGTCCTGGAACTCGGCGACGACCGCGGCGCGGTCGCGCGTCGAGCCGTCGAGGCGGGTGAAGGCCAGGCCCTCGGCGGTCAGCGCCGGCTCGACCCGATCGAGCAGCGAGGTCCACTGCGAGAACACCAGGGCCTTGCCGCCGGCCGCGACCGCCGCCGACACCGCCTCGAGGAGCGTCGTGATCTTGGTCGACCCGTCGGCCTCCTGGCCCGGCAACAGGCCGCGGTGGCACGACGCCTGGCGCAGCCGCAGGAGCGCCTCGAGGGCCGCCATCACGCCACCGCCGGCCTCGAGGAGGGCGACCACGTCGCGCTGGGTCGCGGCCCGCACCGCGTCGTAGGTCAGGCGCTCCTCCTCGTCGAGCTCGACCCACAAGACCGCCTCGGTGCGCGGCGGCAGCTCGGGCGCGACCTCGCGCTTGAGCCGGCGCATGACGAACGGCCGGATCCGCGCGCGCAGCCGGGCCGCGGTCTCGCTGTCGCCGCCCTCGATCGCGGTGGCCCAGCGGTCGCGGAAGTCGAGGCGCGAGCCGAGGAGGCCGGGGTTGGTGAAGTGGAGCTGGCTCCACAGCTCGTCGAGGCGGTTCTCGATCGGCGTGCCGGACAGCGACATCCGCCAGGCCCCGCGCAGGCGGTAGGCGGCGCGCGCGACCTGGCTGTCGGGGTTCTTGATCGCCTGGGCCTCGTCGAGGATCACGGTGTCCCAGGTGACCTCGGCCAGCTCGTCGATGTCGTTGCGCACCAGCGGGTAGGTCGTGATCGTGAGGTCGGCGTCGAGGCTGAGCTTGCGCCGGCTGCCGTGGTACAGCGCGACCGTCAGGTCGGGGCGGAACCGCGCGGCCTCGGCGCGCCAGTTGGGCGCGACCGACGTCGGACACACGACCAGGGTCCGGCCGTGGACCGCGGCCAGGGCCTGGACGGTCTTGCCGAGGCCCATGTCGTCGGCGAGGACGCATCCCAGGCCGGCCAGCCGGCAGAACGATAGCCAGTCGACGCCGCGGCGCTGGTACGCGCGCAGCTCGGCGGCCAGCCCGGCCGGCAAGGGCGCCGACGGGATCCCGGCGAAGTCGTCGGCCAGCGCGCGCAGGCGCGACAGATCGAGCGGGGCGTCGATGCCGAGCTCGTCGGCGAGCCGAGCGGCGTCGGGCAGGGCGAAGGCCGGCAGGCCGCCGGCGTCGTCGCGGGCCGCCAGCAGATCGCCGAGGATGGCGCCGTGGCGCGCCAGCCAGTGGGTCGGCAGCGTGCCCCAGCCACCGCCGTCGAGGGCGACCAGATCGGCGCCGGCCTGCCAGGCTCGGATCACCGCCAGCGGATCGGCGGTGCGGCCGCTGCCGGTGACCGCCACGGTCAGGCCGCGGCTGACGTCGACCTCGATCGACAGCGGCACCGCGCGGGTCACGTCGGCGGCGGCGGCGTCGGCCCGCAGCCAGCGCGACACCTTGGCCTGCAGCTCGAAGGCGTCGCGGCCGCTGGCCTCGATCCGCCGCCCGGGCAGGAGGTCGAGCTCGCTGCGCAGGCGGTGGCGCAGGCGCTGCTCGCCGTCGAGATCGCGGACCGGGACCTCGCCGCCCAGGTGGGTCAGGCGATCGCCGTCGACCCGGGCCACCGGCGGATCGCCGTAGACGATCACCGCCATCACCGACAGCGCCTGGCCGCGCTGGACCACGTCGAGGGCGACCCGGGGCGGGATGCCGCGCGCGACCGAGGGCAGGCGTCGGGTCCGGATCTCGATCGGGATGCGGGCGGCCAGCGCCGGCACCATCGTGGTCGCGACCGCGCCCAGCTCGCGGGGGCTGAACCGCTGCTCGGCCGGCAGGTGCTCGAGCTTGGCGCCGCTCAGATCGATCGCGCCGATCGGCCGCAGCGTGTCGCCGAGCCGGGCCACGCCGAGGCTGACCGCGCGGGCCCCGGTCGGCGCCTCGAGCCGCACGGTGACGCCGTCGCCGGTGTCGAACAGGATCGCCCGCGGCACGATCGGCTCGCCGCTGGTCGTGACCCGATCGCCGGCGAACCGGACGTCGGGGGCGTCGGCCAGCGCGGCCAGCAGCCGATCGAGCCGGTCGGCGCCGATCGGCGCGGTCGGCCGGGTGCCGAGGAGCTGATCGACCGCGAGGTCCCACGGCTGGATCGCCAGGCGCGGCCCGCGGCCGGCCGCGCTCGACGCCACCGAGGTCGTGATCGGCGTCTCGCGGCCATCCTCGATCGCGACCCGAGCCACCGCCAGGCCGGCCGGGTCGGCGGACAGGCGGTAGCCGATCGCGGCCCCGGCGACCTTGGACTGCGGCAACGGCGCGCCCCGGACCTCGGCGTCGGCGGCGGCGATCGCGGTCGCGCACACGTGAGAGCACGCGGCCTCGCGGCTGCCGCAGTCGCAGTCCCACTCGTCGTCCGCGAGGTACAGCACCACGGTGAACGGGGTCGGCCGCGACGGCACCCGCACCTCGGCGGTGATCTCGTCGGCGCCCTGGGCCCGCGCCGACACCCGGTCCTCGCGGGCCAGGGTCACGCCCTGCGACCACGCTCGCGCCGACGCGGCTTCCCGCACCGTATCTCGCAGAGCGGCCGCGGCCATGCTGCTTCCTACCGAGTCGCGGCGATCCGCGCAACCGCGCCGACCGCCGAGTCTCGTGCTAGCGTGCCTCCATGACCGCGGGGGACACGGCGCCCACGGCCAACCCAGACGACGACGACATCGCGCTCATGACCGCGATGGCGAACGGCGATCGCGCGGCCTTGGCGGCGCTGTACGACCGCCACGCCCCGACGCTCCTGGCGCTCGGTCTGCGCATCGTCAAGCACCGCGGCGAGGCCGAGGATCTGCTGCACGACGTCTTCCTCGAGGCCTGGCGCAACGCGAAATCCTACGATCTGAACCGCGGTCGGGTTCGTACCTGGCTCGTGATCCGCATGCGGTCGCGCGCCCTCGACGTCCTCAAGTCGGCCCGGGTCTCCCGGCGGACCGACGACGAGCGCGTCGCCGAGCGGGTGGTCGGCGACGACGACCCCAGCGCCAGCCCCGATCAGCGCCGGGTCCGGGCCGCCCTGGCGGAGGTCCCGCCCGACCAGCGGGCCATCCTCGAGCTGGCCTACTTCGAGGGCCTGTCGTGCTCGGATATCGCGACCCGGCTCACGATCCCGATCGGCACCGTCAAGTCGCGCCTGGCTGCCGCGCTGACCAAACTGCGCAATACTCTCGGGGTCGCGCGCGCCGCCCCTTGACCTCCCACCTCGCCTGCCATGGACCTCGCCGAACTTCTGCCGCTGTACGCCCTGGGCGCCCTCGATGACGCCGAGGCGGCCGAGGTCGCGCGCGCGGTGGCCGCCGACCCGGCCCTGGCCGCCGAGCTAAAGACCCTGCTCACCGCGAGCGTCGACCTGGCGGCCGCCGCCCCGGGGCTGGCGCCGTCGCCGGCGGTCCGCGACCGGCTCCTGGCCTCGGTCGACACCCGGTTCGAGCGCTTCGTCGCGCGCATGTCCGAGCTGTTCGACGTCGCCGCCGATCGCGCGCGCGAGCTGTTCCGGCTGATCGACCGCAAGGACGCCTGGGAGCCCGGACCGACCCCGGGCTCGTGGCTCATCCACTTCACGGCCGGCCCGGCCCTCGCCGGCGCCGACACCGGGTTCGTGCGCCTGGCGCCGGGCGAGCGCTTCGCCTGGCACCGCCACACCGGCGACGAGCAGAACCTGGTCCTGGCCGGCGTCGCCGACGACTCCCTGTCCGGCCGCCTCACCCCCGGCGCCGAGGCCTTCGCCCCCGCCGGCACCGAGCACGACTTCGTCAACGTCGGCGACGAGGACTTCGTCTTCGCGGTCTGGGTCTGGGGCGTCGACTTCGACACCCCGCGCCCGCGCTGAGCGCCGCGGGTCCCGGCGCGCCTACCGCCGAGGCAGGTACTCCGGCTTGTCCTCCGCGCCAAGCTCGGTGCGGTACACCTCGGCCGTCGTCGGCACAAAGACCGCGATGCGCGCGATCGACCGATCGAGCTCGCGGACGTACAGCGCCAGCCCGCGGTCGGGGTACACCCACTGGGTCGCGTCGGCGTGATGGCCAGCGCCCTGTGGCAGCTTGAACGGCGGCGGACCGAGCGCTGCAAGGACCGCCGCCGGGTCGGCCACGCGCGGGGCCACGATCCAGATCAGGCGTGGTCGATCCTCGGCATCGAACCAGGCCATCGCGGGGTACGCCTGTCCTGGGATCTGGTAGCGCCGAAACCGCGTTGGACGATGGGACAGTCGACCGTGCCCGGCCTCCCCGCCGCCATCCCAGGCGCGACCGAGTTCATCTGCCGAGCATCGCGGGAGTCCGTGCCACGTGGTGAGTTCCATCGCGGTCAGCCGGGCGAGCGCGTCGGCGCACGTGTCCTCAGTCGTGGTGGTCATGACGTCCTTTGTCGGCTGGCATGCGACGACCACGACGCATCCGAGGACGAGGGTGACCAGCGGCGCCGCGGGCGGCCGGCTCGGTGACCCGGGATGACCTTCGGTGGGCGACCTCGCCGTCACGCCGCCGCGCTCAGTGGATCCGGGCGCGCACCGGCAGCCGCGCGATGATCTCGGCCTCGGCGCGGGCCAGGATCTCGAGGCGGGCGCGCCACTCGGCGGGCGCGGCGTCGGCCGCCAGCTCGAGGAAGGTGTCGCGGTGGCGGACCTCGGCGACGGCGAGGGCCCGGTACAGCGCGGCGCTCGCCGGATCGGTCAGGGCGTCGGCCAGGAGGCCCAGACGCTCGGCCGAGCGGGCCTCGATCAGCGCGAACACCAGCAGGCGATCGAGCAGCCGACCGGGCTCGCCGCGCCGGACCAGCTCGCGCAGCGCCGCCGCGTACTCGTCGCCGAAGTCGAGGGTCGGCGTCACGCCGCGGCGCCCGAGGAGCTGGGTGACCTGGACGACGTGGGCGGTCTCCTCGTGGGCCAGCCGCGACACCGCCAGCACCAGCTCGGCGCGCTCGGGATAGCTGCGCACCAGCGACAGCGCCGACTGCGCGGCCTTGCGCTCGCAGTGCAGGTGGTCCTGGTGGACGGTGTCGAGGTCGGCCAGCGCCACCGCCAGCCAGGTCGGCGACGTCGGCGTGAGCGGCAGGGGCAGGGCGTCCACGCGCGCATCCTGGCCGCGGCGTCGACGGCGGTCAAGCCGTGATCGGCCCGGCGCGCCCATGCTAAGACGCGGCGATGCGCCCCCCGATGGCCCCCCGCCGGATCCTGGCCGCTGCCGCCGCGATGCTCGGCGCGATCGCCGCCTGCAAGGGTGGTGGCGCCCGCAAGGAGAAGCCCCCCGCCATGTCCGATGCCGCCGCTCCCGTCGCGCCGTCCGCCGCCCAGACCTTCCAGACCGCGTGTCAGGCCGACCTCGCGCGCGCCCAGGCCGCGCTGCCCGCCCTGCTCGCCGTCACCGGCGAGCGCACCGTGGCCAACACCCTCGAGCCGTTCAACCAGCTCCTGATCTCGCTGGCCAACGCCGCCGCCAGCGCCAGCCTGTTCTCCGAGGTCCACCCCGACACCGCGGTCCAGGCCGCGGCCCGGTCGTGTGAGCAAGCCAGCTCGAGCTTCCGCACCGAGCTGATGCTCGACCGCGGGCTGTACGACGCCCTGGCCGCGGTCAAGCTCGACGGCGTCGACCCCAACACCGCGCGCTTCGCCCGGATCATGCTGCGCGACTTCCGGCGCGCGGGGGTCGATCAAGATGACGCGACCCGGGCCCGGCTGAAGCAGATCGACGACGAGCTGACCCGCCTGGGCCAGGAGTTCTCGAAGAACATCGCCGGCGACGTCCGCGCGATCGCGGTCGCGCCCGCGGCCTTGGCCGGCCTGCCCGAGGACTACGTCGCGGCCCACCCGCCGGGCCCCGACGGCAAGGTCAAGATCACCACCGACTACCCCGACTACCTGCCGTTCGCGACCTACGCCGAGGACGACGCCGCGCGCCGCGAGCTGTACATCAAGTTCCGCGCGCGCGGCGACGCCGCCAACGAGGCGCTCCTGGCCCAGGTCCTGACGCTCCGCGCCGAGAAGGCCAAGCGGCTCGGCTACGCCAACTGGGCCGACTACATCACCGAGGACAAGATGATCAAGTCGGGGCAGGCCGCCGCCGACTTCATCGCCCGGGTCGCGGCCCTCGCCAAGCGCCGAGCCGCCGCCGACTACGCCGAGCTCCTCAAGGAGGCCCGCACGATCGACCCCAAGGCCGAGCGCGTCGAGGACTGGCAGAAGGCCTACCTCGAGAACCGGGTCAAGAAGGCGACCTACGACGTCGACTCGAAGGAGGTCCGCCCGTACTTCCCGTACCGCCAGACCCTGCGCGGGCTGCTCGACATCACCGGCGCGGTCTACGACCTGACCTACGTCGCGGTGACCGACGCGCCGGTCTGGCACGCCGACGTCGTGGTCTACGACGTCACCCGCGGCGGCACCAAGCTCGGGCGTATCTACCTCGACATGCACCCACGCGAGCACAAGTACAAGCACGCCGCGCAGTTCACGCTCAAGGACGGCGTCGCCGGGGTCCAGCTCCCCGAGGGCGTGCTGGTGTGCAACTTCGCGAGCGGCGACGAGCTGATGGAGCACGACGACGTCGTCACGATGTTCCACGAGTTCGGCCACCTGATGCACCACGTCCTCGGCGGACAGCAGCGCTGGATCACCCAGTCGGGCGTCGCCACCGAGCACGACTTCGTCGAGGCGCCGTCGCAGATGTTCGAGGAGTGGGCGTGGAGCCACGAGACCCTGGCGCGCTTCGCCAAGGACGCCACCGGCAAGGTCATCCCGGCCGAGCTGGTCGCGCGCATGCGCAAGGCCGACACCTTCGGCCTCGGCACCCAGACCGTGCAGCAGATGCTCTACGCCGCGATCTCGCTCGAGTTCCACCAGGCCGATCCGGCCGCGCTCGATCAGCTCGCCAAGGTCAAGGAGCTGCAGGCCCGCTACACGCCGTTCCGCTTCGTCGAAGGCACCCGCTTCCACGCCAGCTTCGGCCACCTCATCGGTTACTCGGCGGTCTACTACACGTATATGTGGTCGCTGGTCATCGCCAAGGACATGCTGTCGGCGTTCGCCGGCAAGAGCCTGATGGACACCGCGCTCACCTACCGCTATCGCGACGCGGTGCTGGCGGCCGGTGGCACCGATGACGCCGCGGTCTTGGTCAAGAACTTCCTCGGGCGCGACTACGACTTCGCGGCGTTCGAGAAGTTCCTGGCCGAGTGAGCCGGGCGCGCGCGGCGCCCTCGGTCACCGGCCGAGGACGGTCGCCAGGGCCGGGACGATCCGGGCCCGCTCCTCGGCGCAGGCGCGGATCGCGACCAGGGTTGGGGCCAGCTCGACCGCCAGCCGCGGCTCGGCGGCGGCGCGCGGCGTGAAGAACGCCTCGACCTCGGCCGCGGCCTCGGACGAGCAGCGGGCCGCGGCCGCCGCGACCAGCTCGCCGCGCGCGAAGGTCGACAGCCGGGCGGCGATCGCGTCGTAGTGCGCGGTCAGGTCGCGCCAGGTCTCGGCGTCGACGTCGGTGCCGAGCCCGCCGGTCACCAGGCCGAGGCCGTCGACCGGCTCGACCGCGCCGGTCAGGTAGAGCGCGCGGTTGGCGGCCCGGTCGGCGGCGCCGCGCAGCCGGCTCAGCCCGTCGAGCAAGACCGCCCGCGCCTCGCGATCGCCGGTCACCGCCAGGGTCTCGGCCAGGCGGGCCTGCAACCCGCTCGGGGCGCCGGCCACCGCCGCCGGCAGAAGCCTCGCCCGATCGTCGGTCGCGGCCGCGCCGTCGCGCAGCCAGGCTTCGACCCGGGCCCGGGCCAGACGGCCGATCCCGGGCTCGGCGCCGTCGACGCCGACCAGCTCGAGCAGGTGGGCCCGGACCGTCAGCGCCGCGGCGGTGTCGTCGGTGCGCCCGCGCAGGCCGGCGCGCATCGCGATCCCGGCGAAGCGGGCTCGCACCCAGCGCTGCCAGCGCTTGCGCTCGGCCGGGCCGACGTGATCGGCCAGCACCCGCGCCAGCTCGACGGCGCCGTAGTGATCGTGGCGCGCGCCCTGGGCCAGGAGTCCGTCGATCCACGGCGCCACCGCGTCGGGCGGCGCCACCCCGGCGCGGACCTGGGCCGCCAGGTCGAGGGCCCGGGTCAGGCGGTCGGCGATCGCGACGTCGGTCAGGTGGGTCCGCAGCGCGGCGTCGAGGGGCGGGGCGTAGCTGACGCGGAAGTAGCCGCGGCCGTCGGGGTTGGCGACCAGCCAGGCCGGACAGCTCGGCAACGGCAGGCGGGCCGCGCCGTCGATCAGCCAGCCACAGGCCTCGCCCCACCCGGCCCGTCCGTCCGGAAACCGGACACAGAGCGGCAGGGTCCAGCGCGTCGGGTCGGCGCTGGTCACGGTCGCGACCGCCGCCGGTTGGTCGTCGCACGCCAGCTCGACCGCGACGGTCGGCGCACCCGGGCGATCGAGGAAGCCGGCCAGCGTGGCGCCGGCGTTGGCGTCGACCGCGGTCAGCGCGGCGACCAGATCGTCGGCGCGGGCGTGGCCGTCGGCGTGGGCCGCGAGGTACGCGCCGAGCGCGCCCTGGAACCGGCTGGCGCCGAGGTGGCGCTCGAGCATGGTCAGGATCGCCGCGCCCTTGTCGTAGGTGGTGGCGTCGAAGCTGGCGTCGACGTCGAGCCCGCCGACCAGCCGGCGACGCAGCGGCTGGGCGTCGGCGCGGGCGTCGGCGGCCAGGGCGCGCTCGCGGGCGGTCAGGGCGTCGAGCAACGCGTCGTCGTGGCCCTCGACCGCGCGGGCGGTGCGCTCGCCCAGCCACGACGCCAGCGCCTCGCTCAGCCAGAGATCGTCCCACCACGCCGGGGTCACCAGGTTGCCGAACCACTGGTGGGCCAGCTCGTGGGCCACGGTCTGGCGGAGCTGACGCCGGCCGGCGAAGCTGGGCCGGGCCGGATCCTCGAGGAGGATCTCGGCGGCGAAGGTCACGAGCCCTGGGTGCTCCATCGCCCCGAACAGGGTCGGCGCCGCCACCAGATCGAGCTTGGTCAACGGCAGCGGCCGCCCGAGGTAGGCCTCGAGGGCGGCCACCGCGCGGGGCGTGAAGCGGGCCGCGGCCGCGGCCTCGGCGGCGCGGCCGACTGGCGTCGCGATCCGGGTCGGCACCGCGGCCTGCCCGACCGGGCCGACGTCGACCAGCTCGAACGGGCCGACCGCGAGCGCGACCAGGTAGCTCGGCAGCGGGGCGGTCGGCGCGAACCCGACCACCTGGCGCCCGTCGACGAGCTCGGTGCGCACCGCGGCGGTGTTGCCCAGGACGACCAGCCCCGCCGGCGCGGTGACCTCGACCAGCCACGGCGTCTTCCAGCCCGGCTCGTCGAAGCACGGCGCCGCGCGGCGGGCGTAGTTGGCCTGGAACTGGGTGAACAGGTAGGTCCGGCCCTCGACCTCCTGGCGGAACACCCCGACCGCGTCGTCGTCGGTGACCTCGCCGCGATAGGCGAGCGACACGGTGGCCGGCCCGGCCGCCAGCGGGGTCGGCACCACCACGCCGATCCGCTCGTGGGCGGCGTCGTCGACGATGGTGGCCGGTTGGGTCGCGCCACCCGCGACGATCGACGCCGAGGCGATCGTCAACGCCGCGGCGTGGAGCCAGATCACGCGGGTCGGCGCCGCGATCGCCAGCTCGATCTCGACCTCGCCGGTGAAGTGATCGGCGGCCGGGTCGACGGCGAGCGCCAGGCGGTACGCGGTCGGCGCGACCCCGGCCGGCAGGCGCCAGCCCGACGGCGGCGTCGGCGGTGGCAGGGCATCGGGCACCGCGGCGCCGGTCGGGGCCGGGCCCGGCGCCGTCGGGGCCTCGGGGGCGGGCGGGCGCGAACGACAGCTCGCGACCGCGGCGAGCGTAAGCGCGAGGGCGAGCGCGAACGCCGGTCGAGCAGGGCCACAGCGCATGGCGCGAGCTTGCCGCGCCGGCTCGCCGGTCGCTACTCGGCCGGCGTCACGATCGCCAGGAGCTGCTCGGCCGCGACCTGATCGCCGAGCGCGACGAACAGCTCGGCGACCGTGCCCGCCACCGTGGCCTTGACCGGCTGCTCCATCTTCATGGCCTCGAGGACCACCAGGGTGGCGCCGGCCGCGATCACGTCGCCGACCGCCACGCCGATCGCGATCACCTTGCCCGGCATCGGCGCGATCACGCTGCCGGGCGCGACCTCGGCCGTGCGATCGGGGAAGCGCGGCGCCCGGGCGACGTCGCACGCCCAGCCCGGGCCGGCGACGTGCCAGCCGTGGGCCGTCGCCACCACCCGCGCGGTGTCGGCGCGATCGCCGATCCGCCAGCGCACATGGCCGGGCCCGACCGCGTCGACTACGACCTCGGCGGCGGTGCCGTCGATCGTCACGGTGAAGCGCCGGCCGCCGTGGTGGCGGTAGCCGACCGCCAGCGCGTGATCGCCGGCGTGCCAGGTGTCGCGCTGCTCGGCGAACCACACGTTGCGCCAGCCCGGCTCGACGCCCGGCAGCGGCCCCTGACCGCGGCCTTGCTCGTGAAGCCACAAGGTCGCGGCCAGGACCGCCTGGCGCGGCACGTCGGGGTCGCCGGCGGCCAGGGCGACCGCGTGGCGCTCGAGGAAGTGGGTGTCGAGCTGCCCGGCCAGGAACGCCGGGTGGCGCAGCACCCGGGCCAGGTGGCCGCGGTTGGTTGTGACCCCGGCGATCACGCTGCGCTCGAGGGCCCAGGCCAGGAGGTCGGCGGCCTCGGTCCGGGTCGGCGCGTGGGCCACCAGCTTGGCCAGCATCGGATCGTAGTGGATGCCGATCTCGCTGCCGTCGGCGACGCCGCTGTCGAGCCGCAGGCCGGGCGCGGTCGGCACCTCGAACCGGGTCAGGTGCCCGACCGTCGGCAGGTAGCCGTGGGCCGGATCCTCGGCGTACAGCCGGACCTCGATCGCGTGGCCGCGCTGCGGCGGCGCGTGGTCGTAGCCGAGCGCCTCGCCGCGCGCGACCCGGATCTGCTCGCGGACCAGATCGAGCCCGGTGGTCGCCTCGGTCACCGGGTGCTCGACCTGCAGCCGGGTGTTGACCTCGAGAAAGTAGTACGCGCCGTCGGGACCGACGATGAACTCGACCGTGCCGGCGTTGGTGTAGCTGACCGCGCGACCGATCGCGACCCCCGCCGCGCCCATCGCCGCCCGCTGCTCCGGCGACAACGCCGGTGACGGCGCCTCCTCGATCACCTTCTGGTGCCGGCGCTGGATCGAGCACTCGCGCTCCCATAGGTGGACCAGCGTGCCGTGGTGATCGCCGAGGATCTGGATCTCGACGTGGCGCGGCCGCTCGAGGTAGCGCTCGAGGAGCAGCGTGTCGTCGCCGAAGGCGCTGGCCGCCTCGCGCTTGGCCGCCTCGAGGGCCGGCACCAGCTCGTCCGGAGTCCGGACGACGCGCATGCCCTTGCCGCCGCCGCCGGCCGAGGCCTTGACCAGGAGCGGGAAGCCGACCGCCAGGCCCTCGCGGCGCAGGCTCGCGACCTCCTGATCGTCGCCGTTATAGCCGGGGACCACCGGCACGCCGGCGGCGATCGCGCGCTGCTTGGCCGCCTGCTTCGAGCCGAGGAGCGCGATCACCAGCGGCGACGGGCCGATGAAGGTCAGGCCGGCGGCCGCCACCGCCTGGGCGAAGTCGGCGTTCTCCGACAGGAAGCCGTAGCCGGGGTGGACCGCGTCGGCGCCGCTCTCGGCCGCCGCCGCGATCAGCCGCTCGATCAGCAGGTAGCTGTCGCGGGCCGGCGGCGGGCCCAGCCGGATCGCGCGATCGGCCAGCCGGACATGGGGCGCGTCGACGTCGGCGTCGGAGTAGACCGCCACCGTGCCCAGGCCCATGGCCCGGCAGGTGCGCATGACCCGGGCCGCGATCTCGCCGCGGTTGGCGACCAGGACGGTGCGGATCGGGCGGGTGGTCGGATGGTGGTAGCTCATCGGGAACTCGGGGGCTCGAGAGGCGAGGCGGGGTGGCGACGGCGAGGCGGTCAGTGGCGGAACACGCCCCACGACGTGGTGCCGGCGACCGGCGCCGAGTACGACGCCGACAGCGCGATCGCCACCACCGTGCGGGTGTCGCGGGGATCGATGATGCCGTCGTCCCACAGGCGGGCGGTCGCGAAGTACGGGTCCGACTCGTTGTCGATCTGCTTCTCGATCATCGCCTTCATGAAGCCGAGCTTCTGCTCGTCGACCGCCTCGCCGCGCTTGGCCGCGGCCTCGCGCTGGATGATGTCGAGGACGCCAGCGAGCTGCTTGCCGCCCATGACCGCGATGCGGTGGCTCGGCCAGGTGAACAAGAACCGCGGCGCGTAGGCCCGCCCGCTCATGGCGTAGTTGCCTGCGCCGAAGCTGGCGCCGGTCATGATGGTGATCGCCGGCACCGTCGAGTTCGACACCGCGTTGATGAGCTTGGCGCCGTGCTTGATGATGCCCTCCTGCTCGTACTTCTTGCCGACCATGAAGCCGGTGATGTTCTGCAGGAACAGGAGCGGGATGTTGCGCTGGTTGCAGAGCTGGATGAACTGCGCGCCCTTCTGCGACGACTCCGAGAACAGGATGCCGTTGTTGGCCAGGATGCCGACCGGGAAACCGTGGACGTGGGCCCAGCCGCACACCAGGGTCGAGCCGAACAGCGGCTTGAACTCGCTCCACCGCGAGCCGTCGACGATCCGCGCGATCACCTCGCGGGCGTCGTAGGGCACCTTGGGATCGGCCGGCACGATCCCGAGCAGCTCGTCGGCGTCGTAGCGCGGCGGCTCGATCGGCCGCGGCGTCGGCGTCGCCGCCTTGCGCCAGTCGAGGTGGGCGACGATCTCGCGGCCCAGGCGCAGGGCGTCGAGTTCGTCGGCGGCCAGGTAGTCCGCGACGCCCGAGATCCGCGCGTGCATCTCGGCGCCGCCGAGCTCCTCGTGGCTCGACTCCTCGCCGGTCGCCATCTTCACCAGCGGCGGGCCGGCCAGGTAGACCTGGGCCTGCTCCTTGACCATCACGACGTAGTCGCTCATGCCCGGGATGTAGGCGCCGCCGGCGGTCGAGCTGCCGAACACCAGGCAGATCGTCGGGACACCGGCCTCGCTGCGCCGGGTCAGGTCGCGAAAGCCGCGGCCGCCCGGGACGAAGATCTTCGACTGGTTCGGCAGGTCGGCGCCGGCGCTCTCGATCAGCGAGATCGACGGCAGGCGGTTCTGCTCGGCGATGTCCGACAGCCGGCCCGACTTCCACACGCTGACCTCGCTCATCGCGCCGCCCTTGACGGTGGCCTCGCTGGCGGTGATCAGGCACTCGACGCCGCTGACCACGCCGACTCCGCCGATCACGCTGGCGCCGGCGGCGTGGCCGGGCACGTCCTTACCGGCCAGCGGGCACAGCTCGAGGAAGTACGAGTCGCGATCGAGGAGCAGCTCGACCCGCTGCCGCGGCAAGAGCTTGCCGGCCGCGACGTGGCGGCTGTTGTACTTGTCGCCGCCACCGGCGGTCGCGTCGCGCAGGGCCGCGGTCAGCTTGGCCACCGCGGCCAGGCCGGCGGCGTGGTTTCGCTGGAAGTCGTCGGCCTTGCGGTCGACGTGGGAGCGCAAGATCGGGTACGGCTGCTCTGGCATCGGCGCCGCGCCATCGTAGCAAGAACCCGCGGTGGTCCCGGCGCGGCCACGCGCTTACCTGCGCTTTCGTCGCCGGGCGCTCCCTCGCCGTTCAGCTGAGCGCCCGCGCGGCCGGCAGCTCGATCTCGGGCTCGAGGCGCAGTGCCCAGCCGGTCTTGTGGCACAGCCGCGCGATGGTCAGGAGCGCGACCACGTTGGCGACCGCGATCACCACGGTCAGGACCAGGAACTCACCGACGCTGGGCACCTTGGCGAGCATCCCGTGCTGGAGCGCCAGGGACACCGCGGTGGCGACCACAAAGCCGACAGCGGCCCCGACGACCGCGCCGTCGTCGAGGCGCCGGTGCCGGCGGATCGCGCTGGTCGCCGACAGGAGCAGGAGCATCGCGCCGACCGCGAGGGTCGGGGTGAGGTAGGGCAGGGCGGCGGCCGCGGCCGCGAGACGTTCGCGATCGAAGACGTCGAGCGAGCGCTCGCCATCCCAGCTCGCGCGCGCGATCCGGAACGCGGCGATCGACCGCATCGCCTGCGCCGTCGCCACCCACAGGGTCAGGGCGCCGGCTGCGATCAGGCGGCGCGGCGCGAGCTGTCCGCGGGCCGCGCTGAAGGTGCCGGACACCTGGATCGCCGTCACGATCACCAGCGCGATCGGGACGATCGTGACGACCACCTTCATCAGGCCCGGCGACTTGGCGCCGAAGGCCATGAGGGTCAACGCCGCGGTCCCGACGGCGATCATCACTTGGCCGATCAGCGCCGAGCCGGTCTGTTCGAGGCCGCGCGCGGTGGCCTCCATCGATGGCGCCGGCGGCGCGGTGGAGCGGACGATCGTCCCCAACGTCGCCGCCAGGGCCGCGAAGTACCCGAGGCGCACGACCGTGAAGAACACGGGGTTCCAGGCGCGCGCGGCGGTGCTGCTCCCCTCCACCGTGAGCGGCTCCAGGATCAGTGGCGTCGGGAAGGCGAACACGGTGAGCACGACCAGCGCCGTGCCGGCGATCGCGCCACGGCGTCCACGCGCGCCGGCGATCGTGGCCAGGGCGGTGGCCAGCGTGAGCCACCCGAACAGCTCGAGTCGCGGTGACCAGCGGTAGTAGGTGGCGGCGTTGGCCGGCCCGAGCTGGTCGACGTAGGCCAGGTATAGATCGGCGAGGGCTGGCACGATCAGCGCTAGCGCCGCGCCGACGGCCACCGCCGCGCGCACGGCCTCCCGTCCGGTCAGTCGGCCTCGCACGTCACGCAGCGCCAGGGTCAGCAGCACCGGGATGACGAGCCACGCGGAGAGGAACCCGAGATTGTGGCGGGCCCGCCCGGCCAGCGAAAGCCCGTGGCCGAAGTCGTTCATAGCGAGCTGGAGGAAGGCCACGGTCACAGCGACGACGCCGGTCGCGATCACGACCACCACCGTGGCCGGCATCGTCTCCCACCAGGTTCGCGGTTCGCTTGCCTCGCGCATCAGTAGCCCTCCGTCTTGGTGATGATCTCGTTCATGATCTCGCGCGTGCCGCCGCCGATCGGGTACAGCCGGGCGTCGCGGTACAGCCGCTCGACGACGGTCTCGCGCAGGTAGCCGGCGCCGCCGAAGATCTGGACCGCGGCGTCGCACACCGCGGTCACCATGTCGGTCGCGGCGTTCTTGGCCATCGCGCACAGCCCGGGCGCGAACTCGCCGCGCAGCACCCGGGTCGCGGCCTCGCCGGTCAGGGCGCGGGCGGCGGCGAGCTGGGTCGCCATGTCGGCCAGCTTGTGGCGGATGACCTGGAAGCCGGCGATCGGCTTGCCGAAGGCGATGCGCTCCTTGGCGTAGCGCCGGGCCTCGCGGTAGGCGAGCTCGGCGATGGCCACGCATTGCCCGGCCAGCATCAGCCGCTCGTTGGCGAAGTTGGCGGTGATCATCGAGAACGCGCCGTGCTCGAGGCCGATGCGATTGCCGACCGGCACCCGGCAATGATCGAAGGCCAGCTCGGCGGTGTCCGAGGCCCACCAGCCGGTCTTCTTGAGCTGCTTCGAGACGTGGAAGCCCTCGGTGCCGCGCTCGATGACGAGGAACGAGATGCCGCCGTGGCCGGGGCCGCCGGTGCGCACCGCGGCCAGCACCCAGTCGGCGCGCACGCCCGAGGTGATGAAGGTCTTGGCGCCGGTCACGACGTAATGATCGCCGTCTCGCACCGCGCGCGTGGTGAGGCCGGCGACGTCGGAGCCACCGCCCGGCTCGGTGATCGCCAGCGCGCAGATCTGCCGCCCGGCCAGGACCGGCGCCACCCAGCGCGCCCGTTGCTCGGCGGTGCCGAACTTGACGATCGGCGGCGCCGCGATGCCGTGGCTGCCCAGGCCGACCACCGCGCCGACCGAGGTCCCGGCCACCACCAGCTCCTCCGACACCGCCAGGACGTGGCCGAGGTCGCCGCCGGCGCCGCCGACCTCCTCGGGGTAGCCGACGCCCATGAGGCCCGCGGCCGCCAGCTCGCCGTACAGCGCGCGCGGGAACTCGCCGGCCTCGTCCCAGGCGTGGGCGTGGGGCGCCAGCGTCGCCTGGGCGAACCGCCGGGCCTGAGCGCGCAGGGCGGCGTGCTCGTCGGTCTCGAACAGGTACGTCATCGCGCGCATGGTACCGCGGTCGCCGCGCGCGCGCCGTGATACCAACGGGCCGTGGCCGCCTCGCCTGACGTCCTTCGCCGCTCCGCGCACCTGTCGACGTTCGCCCACCAGGGCGCGGTCTATCTGTTCCACGATCTCTACGGCTACCTCCTGCAGATGTCGCCCGACCTGGTCGAGTTCCTCGCCGAGTTCGCGGCCCCGCGCAAGGTCGCCGACGTGGTCGCCGCGTGCGCCGATCGCTTCGAGGGCCAGGCCCAGCAGTTCGTCGACGTGTTCTATCAGCAGGCGTGCTTGATCGAGCCCGACGACGACGAGCGCGCCGGCATCTGGCCGATGATCGCCATCAAGGGCAAGTGGAACGTGTGGCGGCGCCAGGGCGACCGCGTGACCATCTACACCGCGTGGGGCGAGCGCCCGATCCAGCGCCTCGAGCTCGACCCGATCGACACCGCGATGTGGGACGCGATGGACGGCGAGATCCGGTTGAACGAGCTGCGCGCCAAGCACGATCCCAAGCGCCTGGCCGCGCTGGTCCACCGCCTGACCCACTCCGACGTCCAGGCGCTCAAGCTGTCGGCGTTCCCGCTGTCGATGTACGCCAAGCGCCCGAGCCTGACGCCGAGCTATCTGATCTCGACCATGCCGTATCCGGCGTGGGCCCCGGGGCAGCCCCTCGAGGCCGCGCCCAAGGACGTCGACACCGAGGCCTACTACCAGCAGGTCGGCGACGCCGACGCCCAGTTCGAGCACACCGAGACCACGCTGTCGCACCTGTTTCGCGTCCCGCACCCGGCGCTGGCCGGTCGCACCTACGGCGCGGCGCTGGTCGACGGCCTGGCCGCGACCAAGCGCTTGCCGTCGCGGGCCATCCGCGTCCTCGAGATCGGCGGCGGCCTGGGCTACGTCGCGCGCGCGGTGTGCGAGGCCCTCGCCGCGCGCGGGCTCGCGGTCACGTACACGATCCAGGAGATGTCGCCGCGCCTCGCCGAGGCCCAGCGCGCCCGGACCGCCGGGCTGCCGGTCACCGTGGTCGTCGGCGACGTCCTCGCCGCCGAGCACCCGGCCGACGCCTACGATCTGATCTTGTCCAACGAGATGGTCGGCGATCTGCCCGCGGTCCAGCTCTCGCGCGTCGACGTCGGCCTGACCACCGACGGCGGCGGCGATGTCGACGACGCCATGGTCGCCGCCCTCGGGCGCCCCGGCGAGCTGGTCCAGACCCTGGGCATCCGCCTCGAGGACGCCACTGAGCCGTTCTACCTGCTCACCGGCGCCTTCGAGCTCGTCATCCGCATCGCCCGCTGGTTGGCCCCCGAGGGCACCGCCGTCGTCACCGAGTTCGGCGAGCGCGCGATGTGGCCCAAGCTGTCGTCGCACCTCGATCACCCCGAGCTGTCGACCCACTTCGGTCACCTGCAGCAGGCCGCGATCGCGTCGGGCCTCGAGGCCAAGATCGACTTCGTCATGGATCTGATCGATCTCGATCGCTCGCTCGAGGGCCTGGCCACCACGCGCTCGCACTTCCGCGCGCTCCAGGCCGTGTGCGCCGACGCCGGCGTGACCTTGCCCAAGCTCGGCTACACCCGCGACCTCCTGGCCGCCACCGTCGGCGACAAGCTCGATCTCACCACCATCGGCGAGCTGCGCTGGGATCGCATCGAAGATCGCCTCATGGGCCTGGTCCCCCACGAGTTCAAGGCCCTCGTCTGCCGCAAGCCTGGCGGAAACTAGCCATTTCTTTGGGGAGGTTTGTCGCCAAACCTAGGTGGAGGCAGGGGGGCACGCCACGTTACAGCCGGCACCAAGGTTGGAGGGGGAGGTTGATGGTGTGTGCACGGGGCCAGGTCCCCGACGAGCCTCCCCTCCGAGACGCGCGCCTCTGGCGCGTTGGAGGTTCAGCGCAGGGTGGGGTGACCACCAATTTTTGGAGGGTTTGTCACCAAACCCTCCCCCGCCGGGGTCACGCCCCCGGCGGGTCCCCCACCCGAGACGCGTCCCTCCGGTCCGCAGCGAGACGTGCTGCGCGAGGGTGAGGTGACCACCGGGCCCTCCCCCGCCGGGGCCAGGTCCCCGGCGGGTCCCCCACCCGAGACGCGTCCCTCCGGTCCGCAGCGAGACGTGCTGCGCGAGGGTGAGGTGACCACCGGGCCCTCCCCGCCGGGGCCAGGTCCCCGGCGGGTCCCCCACCCGAGCACCCGAGACGCCTCCCTCCGGTCGGCAGCGAGACGTGCTGCGCGAGGGTGAGGTGACCACCGGGCCACCGGGGCCTCCCTCGTCGGGGCGCTGGTGATTCGGCGCGGCGCTTGGCGTCGTACGTCGACAGGCCGCGAAGGGCCGCCAGCGCCCCGACCTTCCGATGTCCCGCTACGAATCGCTGCTCGCATAGGGGAGTGTCATGCCACGAGCCTGAAGCACCGCTTCAAAGTACCTCCGATACGACTCGACCGTCTCTGTTAGGTATGCAAGGTCTTCTTCGACGGGGGCGCCAGAACGGGCGGCGGCCAGGAGCTCTCTGATGGCGCATACGAGGGAGTAGAAGGTATCTCCTTGTATTGCGATTCCGGGATGGTGCCTGTGTGGGAGCTGCACGACAGATACGTTTCCACCACGGTCGAGCAGCTCGGCCTTGTCACTGTCTTCCATGCGCTCTAGTTCCTGAATGGAAGAAGTGTAGTGAACGGCCTGAGGCGGTGCCACGCGACGCGAGGGCGAAGGCCGTGGTCGTTCGTCAGTCGTCGACCTGCTTGTAGAACGCGCGGAACTCGCCGCGGGTGCGGGTCTTGGTGGCGACGGCGCCGTCGCCACCCGAGGCGCCGTCGAAGGAGTTGCCGTCGATAGTCTCGATGCTGTCGCCGTTGACGGCGGCGATGATGCAGTAGTGGTTGTTCTTCTCGAAGTTGCCGACGTCGCCGGGCTTGGGATCCTTGGTCAGCTTCTTGAACGCGTCGACGCGGTTGCTCGATTGCCAGCCGCCGGAGTTGCCGCCGCCCGTCATCACGGCCCAGGTGGCGAAGATGCCGCACCAGCTCGGGAGACCGTTGGGGTTGGAGGCGTCGCTGTTCTTGCCGTACTTCAGGTACTTCACGACCTGGGGCGGGAAGTTGGGTAGGGCGACGCCGAAGATCTCTTGCAGGTGCTCCCAGCCCTTGCGCACCTTCTCGCCGGTCTCGTCGACGCCGCCCGACTGATTCGAGAAGATGAGGCCGAGCTTGCTGCGCGCCGCCGACACGATCGCGGAGCGCGCGCCGCCGACGTCTCCACCGGCCGCGGGGGCCGGCGCGTCGGTCGCGCCCTCGGGCGCGGGGCTCGGGCCCAGGTTCGAGCTCGGGGTCGCGGCAGGCGCCTCGGCCGGGCTCGACGCGCCGCTGGTCGCCGGCGCGGTCGCGGCCGGGGCGGGGGCGCTCGGCGTCGCGGCAGGCGTCGCGGCGCCGCTGTCACCGCCGGCGGCCGGCGCGCCGTCGAGGGCGCCCCAGGTCATGGGCCCGACGATGCCGTCAGGGGTGAGGCCATGGCTCGACTGGAACGCGACCACGGCGGCGCGGGTCGCCGGGCCAAAGGCGCCGTCGGCGGTGATGCCCAGGCGCCGCTGCAGCTCCTCGACGGCGGCGCCGCGCGAGCCGACGCGCAACATCGGACGGGGGCCGCTGGCCGGGGCCGGTCCGCCGGCGGCGGGGGCAGCCGGCGCGGTGTCGGCGCCGATGTCGGTGCCGGCCTCGCCGAGGCCGAAGCGATGGACCATCCGCGCCGCCATCGGCGCGCTGGCGGTGACCTGGGCGGGCTCGCCGCGGGTCATCGCGTCGGCCGCGCGATCGGCCTCGACCTCGAGGGCGTCGCCCGGCTCGCTGACCTCGAGCTTGGTCTGCGCGCCACCGCCGCCGCTGCCTTGCTGCACCGTGTGCGCGACCTCGTGGCCGAGCAGGTGCACGCCGAAGGGATCATCGGGGCGGTACTCGCCGGCGCCGAAGTGGATGTCCTGACCGGTCGTGAAGGCGCGGGCCCCGAGGTCGGCCGCCGCCGCCGCCGAGTCGGCGCCGGTGTGAACCCGCACGCCGCCCAGGTCGGTGCCGAGGCTGGCCTCGAAGCCGCCGCGGACGCCGTCGGGGAGGGCCTGGCCGGTCGAGCCGGCGACGCTGGCGACGGCCTCATCGGCCGACGCGCGCGCGCCACCGCTGGCCTTGCGTTGAAGGCGTCCGGTCCGACTGGCCTTGCCGGCCGCGGTCGACGAGTCGAGATCGGAGAGGCTGGTCAGGTCGCGTTCGCTGTGTTCGCGCATGGCTCCACCTGGGCAGAGTCTCGCACGGCGAGTTGTGACCGCGCGTCACGACTTTTTTCGAGATCGTCGACGAGCCGCGCAGGCGACCCGGGCAATGGCTCGACCATCGGACGCTCGTCGGCCCGCCGCTCAGCCGACGACCGAGCGTCGGGGCGGAGCGAGGCGCGGCGCCGCGGCGCTGGCGTGGACCAGCTCGGCGACCGCGTGACCGAGCTGGGGGCCGCTGGCGAGCATGCGCGCGCCGAACTGCTCGAACAGCGCGTGATCGCCGCGGCTGACGTCGCCGAACACGACCAGCGTCGACTGCGCGGTGTCCTCGAGGCCGCGCGCGAACATGACCAGCTCGAGGGCGTTCATGCCGGTGCTCGCGAGCCCGAGGCGGGCGTCGATCAGGACCACGTCGGGGCGATCGCGCGTGAGCTTGCCGGCCGCCTCGCGGCCGTCGCGGGCGGCGTCGACCTGGGCGCGGGCGTTGGCCCGGCGCACCGCGCTCCAGATCCCGCGCACGCGATCGCCGTCGTCATCGACGACCAGCACCCGGATCGCGCGTCGCGCCATGGCCACGCGCTCGGCGATGATCTCGAGCTGATCGACCACCACGCTCGCCGACGGCGGTCGTGCGTCGGGGTGCTTGGCGCACAGCTCGGCCAGCAGGTCCGCCAGCTCGGCGGGACCGTCCGTCACCGCAGGCGCCGGGGTCCGGGCGTGGGCCGCCAGCAGGGCCTCGGTGGTCGCGCCCGCGAACGGTGCCCGGCCCAGCGCCAGCTCGAGGCACAGGCAGCCCAGGCCGTAGAGATCGATCGCGATCGCGGCCGTCGGATCCGACGGCGAGACCCGCCCGCTCACGACCTCGGGGGCGAGGCACAGCCCGGTCGGGCCCACCGCCGCGAGCTGCCCGAGCGTGAACCGCCCGAACACGACCCGCCGCGCGCCGATCGTCCCGATGGTCTCAGCCGCCAGGTCGCCGATCGTGAAGCCGGCGCCGTGGATGTCCGCCACCGCTCGGGCCAGGCGCAAGAGCAGGCCGACCAGCTCGTCGGTGGCCAGGCGGGCCCCGGCCGCGGCGTAGGCCGCGAGCTGGTCGCGCAGCGAGGTCGCCGGCAGGAACTCGCCGACCAGCACCTCGGCGCCGCGATGGTGGCCCATGCTGTAGATCGCGGCCGCGGCGTCGCTCGCCACCCCGGCGCAGCGTCGGCCCTCGGCCAGGAGCGACGGCGACCCCGGGTCGCGCCACGCCAGCTTGAGCACCACCGTCCGCTCGAGGACCATGTCCCAGGCCTCGAACAGCGCGCCGCTGTCGGTCCGCGCCAGCTCGCGCCGCGCGCTGTACTGCGACGCCACCACCTCGCCCGGCGACAGCGCGGGGTCGGGACTGTTGCGGAAGCCCGCGGGTGCGTTGAACGTGCGCGAAGGCCCACTACCGCCACCGCCGTCCGGGAGCTTGCCACGCGCGCTCATCGCTTTAGGGTGAGTACCACGGCGCCGCGCGACCCGGGTGTCGGGACAGGTACCGGTGACGGTGCGGTCGGTCGCCCACGTCGCCGACCGTCGCTCAGGCCCGCGAATCCTCGAGCGACCGCCACATGTACCAGGCGGCCAGCGATCGATACGGCCGCCAGCGCTGGGCCAGCGCGACCAGGCGCGCGCCTTCGGCCGGCTTGCGCAGGCGCAGGAACCGCGCGAGCCCCAGGCGCACGCCCAGGTCTCCGACGGGCCAGACGTCGGCCCGGCCCAGGCCGAACATGAGGAACATGTCGACCGACCACGGCCCGATCCCGCGCACCGGCAGGAGCAGCGCAGACACCGCGGCGTCGTCGCCGGTCAGGAGCGCGCGCGGCGTGAGGCGGCGGTCGGCGAAGTGCGCGGCCAGATCGAGGATGGCCAGCGCCTTGGCCTGCGAGAGCCCGGCCGAGCGCAAACGCGGCAGCGGGGTCGCCGCCACCGTCGCCGGCCGCGGAAACCGCCGGCCGTAGAGCGCGACGAACCGCCCGTGGATCGTCTTGGCCGCAGCGCCGGCGAGCTGCTGATGGATGATCGCGCTGGCCAGGCTCGCGAACGGATCGCGGGTCGGCGTGATCGTCGGCGTGCCGTGGCGGGCGTGGAGCGGTGCGAACCGCGGCTCGGCCGCGCACAGGTGGTCGACGGCGGCCGCGACGTCGTAGGTCACGGTCGGCATAGTGCCACGGCGCCACGCCTGGTACACCCGCGCCGTGCTCGGCTACGCGCTGGTCCTCGGCTCGGCGCTCCTCCACGCGAGCTGGAACGCCTTGGCCAAGCGCAGCCGCGATCCGGCCGCCGCGGTCAACGCCATCGTCGCGATCGCCGGCGTGCTCACCGCGGTGGTCGCCGTCGGCGAGTGGGCGCTCGGCGGTCGCGGCGGCTCGCCGCGCGCCCTCGGCCTGGCCGCGATCACCGGGCTCCTCGAGGCCGGCTACTTCTACGCCCTGGGGCGCGCCCTCACCCTCGGACCTCTCGGTCCGGTCTACACGATCTCGCGCGGCGGCGCGGCGCTGCTCGTCTGGCCGATCTCGATGCTGACCCTCGGCGAGCGCGTGACCCCGGTCGGGGCCTTCGGCAGCGCGCTGGTGATCGTCGGCCTGGCGGCGTCGTCGACCCACGCCGCGATCCCGCGGGCCGCCGCCCTCTACGCCGCGAGCTGCGCGCTGTTCATCACCGGCTACCACTTCACGTACAAGTACGCCCTCATCACCGGCACCAGCCCGATCTTGGTCTTCGCGGTGTCGATGGTCGTCGCGACCTCGGTCGGCGCGCTCCTCGGCGGCGTCCGCTACCGCTCCGGCTTCGTCGGCGCCCTCCGCGCCGCGCCCGTCGCCACCCTGCTCGCCGGCGTGATCTGCGGCGTCGGCTTCCTCCTGTTCATGTACGCCCTGGCCCGCGGCGGCGCCGCCTACGTGTTCACCCTGCGCAACACCTCCGTCGTCTTCGCCGTCGCCCTCGGCGTCGCCCTCGGCGAACGCCCCTCGCGCCGCGCCCTCCTCGGCGCCGGCCTCGTCTTCGCCGGCGCCATCGCCCTCGGCCTCGCCCACTGAACGCGTCGACCTCCTTCTCCTCCTCCTCCTCGACCTCGGTCTCGGTCTCGGTCTCGGTCTCGGTCTCGGTCTCGGTCTCGGTCTCGGCGTGGATCCGGTGATGACTCCGGAGTCGTAGGTACACGGGACCGCCGACGTGGGCCTGCCCGCGTCGGTCACCCGCCGCGCTGGACGCCTCTCCGTTCGCTCGCGATGAGCACGCGACGTCGCCGCTCCCTCGGGGACCAGGGATCGATCCACTACCGACGTCCTAGCGTGGGAGCTCACGAGTTCGGCGCCACCGCGCGGTCTACCCATAGAGCACCGAACGGTTTGAGATGCCTGCTGCGACGCGGCCGTGTGGGCACCTCCGGGCGTACGTCCGATGCTCGCTCGTCGTGTAGTCGACTACACTCCTCGCTGCGCTTCGGGCGTGCGCCCGGATCTGCCTCACACGTCCGCGTCTCGCGACGGCATTCAAACCGTTCGGTGCTCTCGGGCGGCCGGCCCCCGTCGGCTCTCTGCGCGCACCACCCATCCCACGCTCGCCCCCCGTCGCGGTCGTCCCAACGCGAGCCGCGCGGGTCGGTCTCGGTCTCGGCCTCGGTCTCGGTCTCGCGACGGCATTCCAACCGTTCGCTGCTCTCGCGAATGCCGGGGGAGGGTTTTGTCCGAGGACACCACCGACCTCCGCAGAAAGATCTGCCGCCCGCTGAACCTCACGAGCGGCGCCGAAAGCACCAACGCCCGCACAGGCGGCGGGCGTGGAGGTCAGGTCGGAACGTTTTGGGAGGGGGCCCTAGAGCAGCGAACGGCTGGAATGCCTGCTGCGACGCGGCCGCGTGGGCACCTCCGGACGTACGTCCGATGCTCGCTCGTCGTGTAGTTGACTACACTCCTCGCTGCGCTTCGGGCGTGCGCCCGGATCTGCCTCACGCGTCCGCGTCTCGCGACGGCATTCCAACCGTTCGCTGCTCTCGCGAATGCCGGGGGAGGGTTTTTTCGAAAAACCCTCAATCGATCAATCGAGCGGGATCGTCACGCGGCCGAGGTTCAGGTACTCGTTGCCGAACCCGAACTGGTGGCCGGTCGTCGGCGCCGAGTTGCCGAGGCCCTCGCCGTTGCCGTTGAGCGCCTCGAGGCGGACGGTGTACGCGCTGCCGAGCGGCACCGGCGTGCCGGTGTAGGCGATGTTCGAGCCCTCGCCGGCCGAGCACAGGACCAGGTCGTCCTCGAAGCCGTTCGAGCCGCCCGCGACGGTGGCGAGGACCGACATGTTGGTCGCGCCCGCGGCCGCGCAGGTGGTGGGCGCGCCGGTGCCGGGCGCGGTGAGCTGCCAGCTCGCCTGGAAGAACGCGCGGTCGGTGAAGACGTCGAAGGTCACCGGGGTCAAGAGCCCGTCGCGGACGTCGACGAGCTGGGCCGACGACTCGGCGAACTTGGTCGCGCCGTTGTTGCTCGTGATCTGCACCCAGACCGTGTAGATGTCCTCGGGGAGGCGGTCGGCGATGCCGACGCCGTCGGTGCAGAAGTAGGCGTCGGTGTAGACGAAGCCGGTGCTGTCCATCGCGTTGATGAGGACGGTGTCACCACCGACCGGGCACGGCGCGGCGATGATCGCGCCACCGGCGCTGAGGTTGGTGGACTTGAGCGCCCAGGAGGCCTGGACGTCGCCTTCGCCAGCCGCCACGCAGCCGGTGAGGGCGGTCGCACCCGCGAGAAGGATTGCCGACAAGACTAGGTTCTTCATGATCGTTCTCCTGGACGTGGCCTCATCGGCCGGGGCTCGAGTTCCGCGCGAGGCGCGCGGGGCAAACCGTAACGGAAGAGAGTGCAAGCGTCGGGCCGGCGGTCAGCGCACACAGACGCACGGCTGCGACGTACATTCGGCGGGGGCGACCCGCACGATGAGCTGAAGCGCATCGAGCGTGACCGCCTGGCCGAGCGAAACATCGCGCACGATCGGGGGCGGCGCCAGGTAGCTGCCGGGGTCCGCCAGGGCACCGTCCTGGCATTCCGGGGCGATCGACAGCGCCACCGCGCCGGTCGGCACGTCGAACGCCGTCACCCCGTGGTTGGCATCGCAGCGAAAACTCTGCGATCCGGGTGTGGCGCCGTCGTCCCAGCTCAACCGGATGCGGGCGATGCGCCCGGCCGCGCAGTCGCCGACCGGGTCCCGCTGCGTATCGCGCAGGGCCCAGGACAGCTCGACGGCTCCTCCGGTGGGGTCTGAACATCCGTGAACTCCGAGACACAGGGTCGCCGCTAGAAATCGCCACACTGTGGCGCGGGGGCGGCGGTTGGTCGGCGGTTCGACCGGGTGGAGGTCGGAGGTATTCACGGCGGTGGTCGGATCCTTCGGTTGACCCGAAGGAAGGCCCTATGCTATCCCGTAACCACCGAAGATGCCAGCGCTTTCCAACTTGATCGGGGTCGCCTTGGACGCCGCCGGCCAGACCGACATGGTGTCGCTCATCAAGCAGGCCCACTGGATCGTCAAGGCGACCATGGGCCTCCTGACCGCGATGTTCCTGGTCGGGGTCTACATCATCATCTACAAGACCCTCTACATCCGCCGAGCGTCGCGCGAGACCGGGATGTTCAACGACTCGTTCTGGCGGTCGCGCGACATCGAGCAGATCTACAAGCACGCGCAGGTCCTGCGCCACAGCCCGGTCTCGCAGATGTTTCTCGCGGGGTACACCGAGCTGGCCAAGCTGTCCGCTGACGAGCGCATGAAGGGCGACCGCGAGGGCAGCCTCGAGAACATCGAGCGCGCGCTGCGCCGCACCCAGACCGTCGAGACCACCCGCCTCGAGTCGATGACGCCGTTCCTCGCGACGACCGGCTCGGCGGCGCCCTTCATCGGCCTGTTCGGCACCGTGATCGGCATCATGACGGCGTTCCAGTCGATCTCCGGCAAGGGCAACGCCACCCTCGACACCGTCGGCCCCCACATCGCCGAGGCCCTGTTCGCCACCGCCATCGGCCTGGTGGCGGCGGTGCCGGCGGTCATGGCGTACAACTACTTCGTGCGCCGCATCCGCGTGCTCCGCTCCGAGATGGAGACCTTCGAGCAGGACTACCTGAACATCATCAAGCGGCACTTTCTTCATTGAAGGGGCTTTCGCAAAGCCCCTTCCTCCGCGGGGCCAGGTCCCCGCGGAGCCTCCAACCCGAAACGATCTGAGAGACCTCGAACGTTCGAGCAGGTACCAACACCACAGGCGGGGCCAGGACCCCGACGATGTGAAAGACGGCGGGCTCCTCGAGCGATGTGATGCGACGATGACCTCGGCCAGAAGGAACCACCGACCATGGGCATGAAGGCCGGCAGCCACGACGAGCTCAACAGCGAGATCAACGTGACGCCGATGGTCGACGTCATGCTGGTGCTCCTCATCATCTTCATGGTGACGGCGCCGATGCTCAACACCGGCGTCGACGTCGACCTGCCGCAGGTCACGGCGCAGCAGGTCGAGGACCCCGAGGGCAAGCTGGTCTTGTCGATCGACGCCAACCGCCGGCTGTTCCTCGGCGGCACCGCGGTCAAGTGGACCGAGCTCAAGGCCAAGCTGGCGGGCAACGAGAAGGTGAAGAAGGAGGGCGCGATCCACGTCGAAGCCGACAGCACCTTGCCCTACGCCGTGGTGGTCACCGCGATGGCCGTCGCCAAGGAGGCCGGCGTGCCCAAGGTCCTGCTCCTCACCGACCCGACCAAGAACCTCAAGCTCGACGACCTGGAGGCTGGGCCATGAGCCTGTCGCAAAGCGAGATGCAGGCCTACTCGGGGCTGGGCACGGCGGCCGTGGTCGGGATCGTCGCGGTCGTGGCGTGGTGGGCAGATAGCGCGGCCGCCGACGCCAAGCCGGAGCGCGATCCCTACGCCGACATGGAGGTCATCGACGCCGCCCTGGCCGAGAAGGCGCCGTCCGAGGTCGTGCAGCCGCAGAAGCAGTTCCGCCAGCCCGACCCGGTCAAGCCCGAGGGCGTGTCGCGCGACGCCGACGCCAAGCCGGTCGACAAGCCCAAGGACGAACCCAAGGACGACATCGACATCAACGCGGTGCTCGACAAGAACCGCTCGCGCGACGATGACGACCTGCCGCCCGGCCCCGCGACCACGCCGACCGTCGGCGCCTTCGACGGCTCCGAGGACGGCTGGGGCGACGAGACCCGCGGCGATCCGTTCCTGGGCGCGCTCAAGAGCGATCTCTTGCGGGGCTGGGAGTATCCCGAGATCCTGTCCGACGTCGGCACCCCGGTCGGCTGCATCCACCTCGAGCCCGACGGCACGATCCCCGAGGTCGTGCTGCGCGAGCAGAGCGGTAACTCCGAGCTCGACGACTCGGTCGAGCGCGCGCTGCGCGAGCTGCAGAAGCGGCGCGACAAGGAGCCCAAGCCGGTCCCGGCCCACCTCATCCCCAAGACCAGGAAGTGGATATGCTACCGAATGAAGGTCTGATCCGCCGGGTGGTCGTGGCCGTGGTCGCGATCGCGCTGCTCGCCACCAGCGCCGCGGCCGACGACGGCGTGATCATCGACGTCTCGGGCGCCAAGCGCGGGCGCTACCCGATCGCGATCCCGGTCGCGGTCGACTCCGACGGCACGACCGCCGCCGAGGTCGCGAGCGTCGCCAGCTTCGATCTCGGCGTCGCCGGCTACTTCAAGGTCCTCGATCCGGCGTCGTTCCTCGCCGATCTGGGCGCCGAGAAGCTCGGCCTCGATCCGCAGAAGTGGAAGGACGTCGGCGCCTACGGGGTCATCAAGTACCGCGTCGTCACGACCGGCGATCGGGTCGAGCTCGAGGCGCGGCTCTACGAGGTGTCGAAGGGCGCGACTCCGGTCCTGACCAAGACCTACCGCGGCGCCAAGGCCGACCTGCGGTCGTTCACCCACGCCTGGTGCAACGAGGTCGTGAAGTACTACACCGGCGACTGGGGCTTCTTCGGCTCGCGCCTGACCTACGTCGCCAAGAAGCGCGGCGCGTCGACGGTGATGGTCGCCGACTTCGACGGCGCGAGCCCCTACGCGGTCACCCGCAACAGCTCGATCAACCTCTTGCCGGCGTGGTCGCCGGGTGGTGGGCAGATCGCGTTCACCTCGTACATGCGCAACAACCCCGACCTGTACGTGGTCGGCGCCGGCGGTGGTCGGCCCAAGCGCCTGACCAGCTACAAGGGCATGAACACCGGCGCGAGCTGGTCGCCCGACGGCTCGAAGCTGGCGGTGACCTTGTCGAAGGACGGCAACCCCGACATCTACGTCGTCAGCGCCCGCGACGGCAGCATCCTGACCCGCCTGACCGACAGCAAGGCGATCGACACCTCGCCGGCGTGGTCGCCCGACGGCAGCTCGATCGCGTTCGTCAGCGATCGCGAGGGTGGGCCGCAGATCTTCGTCGTGCCCGCCGGCGGTGGCGCGGCCAAGCGGGTCAGCAAGAACGGCAGCTACAACACCACGCCGGCGTGGTCGCCGGCCAAGGGCGCCCGCGTCCTGGCCTACACCACCCGCGACGGTGGCGCCTACGACATCGTCACGCTCGACCTCGACAGCGGCAAGATGGTGCGCGTGACGCAGGCCGAGGGCTCGAACGAAGAGCCGAGCTGGTCGCCCAACGGCCGGGCCATCGCCTTCGCGCGCACTGGAGGTCCGGGGGGCGCCGGCATCTACATCGCCCCGGCGGATGGCCAGGGCAAGGCGGTCAAGGTCCTGAGCGGCAGCGTCACCGGGATCGACTGGGGCCCGGCGCCCAAGCCGTGAGGCGCCGTGGCGCGCTGGCGCTGCTCTTCGCCTCGGTCGTCGCCGCGTGTGGTGGCGGCGTCGTCGAGGCTTCGCCCGACGCCGCACCGGACGCGGTCGCCCTCGACGCGGCGCCGACGCCGGTCGACGTCTTGTGGATCGGCGCGCATCCCGACGACGAGTCCTTCCTCGCGCCGCTCCTGGGTCAGGAGTGCGTCGATCGCGGGCGGCGCTGTGGCTTCGTCGTCGCGACCCGCGGCGAGCGCGGGAGCTGCAAGCGCCCGAGCCTGTGCGCCAACGACCTGGCCGGCGTGCGCGATCGGGAGATGGCGGCGTCGGCGGCGCGATACGGCGCCACCCTCGAGCACTGGGACCTCGGCGACAGCCCGGCCGGGACGCCGACCGGGGTGGCCGCCGCCTGGTCCGGTCGCGTCGGCAGCGACCGCGCGCTGATCGATCGGGTCAAGCAAGCGATCGTCCTGCGCGCGCCGACCGAGGTCTACACCTTCGATCCGCGCCACGGCTCGACGTGCCACGCCGATCACCGCGCGATCGCCGCGGTGGTCGCGATCGCGATCGCCGAGCTCGGGGCGGCGGCACCGACGCTGCGCTTCCTGCAGTCCCAGGCCGAGCTGCCAGCGCCCGGACAGGTCACCGGCATGCGCGCGTGGGTGCCGGCCGACGCGGCGGTGGTCCATCTCGACGCTGACGTCGCGCGGGCTGGCGGCGGCACCTTGTGGGACTACCTGGTCGAGACCCTCGCGCTCCACGCCAGCCAGTTCACCGACGGCGAGGTCGCGGCCTTCGCGGCCGTGGCCGCGGCCGGACGAGCGGTGTACTGGTCGCCGGCCCCGGCCCTGGGCACCGACGATCCGCGGTACGCCAACCTGTGCCCGTAGCGACCGCGCGCGGGTGCGGGCGTGGCGGCGACGGGCGTCTGCAACCCTTGCAGGACGCGCGGACGCGGCGCGCGCCCCCTGCGTGACGCCGTCGAGGCCCGTGCCCCCTGGCGTCGCGGGCGTCGCCGGCCGGCGGCGCGTCGCTTGCACCATGTCGGGGCATGGAGCCGGTCCGCGTCGCGCACCTGATGAGCACCCACCTGTTGACCCTGTTCGCCGAGCAGACCCTGCCCATCGCCGAGGAGCTGATGAGCCTCAAGCGGCTGCGCCACATCCCGGTGGTCGATGACGACGGCCGCCTGGTCGGTCTGGTCAGCCACCGCGATCTGCTGCGGGCCCAGTTCAGCAACCTCACCGGGATCGACGCCGCCGACCGCCGCATCCTCGAGGCCCGCGTGCCGGTGTCGTCGATCATGACTGTCGACGTCTGGACCGTGCCGTCCGACATGCTGGCGTCCAAGGCCGGCGAGCTGTTGCTCGATCACCGGTTCGGGTGTCTGCCGGTGGTCGACGCCGACCGGCGCCTGGTCGGCATGTTGACCGAGGCCGACTTCCTGCGGTTCGCGATCAAGGCCCTCGAGGTCCACGATCCCAAGTGACGTAGCGGCCTCGGTCTCGGTCTCGTCTCGGCCTCGGTCTCGGTCTCGGTCTCGGTCTCGGTCTCGGTCTCGGTCTCGGATTCGGCCTCGGCCTCGGCCTCAGTCTCGCTAACCGATCAACCCTCGCCCTACAGGCCGTAGCGACCGGCCGGGAGCATCACGCGGTAGCGCAGGGCGTCGCCGTCGCGGCACGACACCTCGAGCTTGCGCGCACCGTCCGTGGTGCGGGTGCAGCGCGCGTACTCATTCGGGTCGGCCAGGCGGTTGCCACACGGTCCGTAGCGTTGGCGTGGCACCAGCGCCGGCACCGCGACCGTACACGCCCGGGTCAGCGGTAGCTCGAGGCTCGCCAGCCGAGGAGTGCCGTCCAGCTCGGTGAGCCACGCGCGCCGTTGGCCGAGCTCGACTTGGATCGCCGGGTGACCGTCGTGGGCGACCATGCCCTCGCCGCCGAACTTCCGGTCGCGGGCGACCTTGGCGCCGGGCCAGGCCCGCTTCACGTCGTCCTCGGTCGATCGGCCAGGTATCAGGCCGTCGGTCTCGGCCGCTAGCACCGACGCCTCCGACGTGCCGTCGGTGCCACCGGCGCCGCAGCCACCGCAGCCCATGATCGCGATCAGCAGCCCAGCCCAGGTTCGCATCGACGTCGCACCTCTGCGTCCGGAGAACGTTTAGCGTATCACGCCGCGCTGGGGCCTCGGAGGTCGATCGGGTAGCGGGGGCGCGGCCATCCGGCGCGCGACCGCATGCCACGTCGCTCCGCTTTGGCCGTGCGGTCGCGGAGGTGGACCGTGAGCGTGCGCCACCAACGGCGCGTCACGCGAGGTCCCCATGCAGAAACCCAGCTTCGTCCTCTGGACCCTCCTCATGACCGTGCTCGCCGGTTGCTTCATCATGGTCCTCTTGCTGATCCCCGCGGTGCGCGACCGGCTGGGGACGTTCATCCTCGGCGCCGTCGTCCTCTCGGCCGTCGTCTCATGGCCGCTGTCCGTGCGCTTGGCCCGCACGTTCGGGCTGTCCCAGGCGAGCTGAGGGGCCGCGTCAGGGCAGCGTCGCCATCGTCACGCCCAGGCAGTCGAGGTAGCGGAGGCGGTTCGGGATCGCGGCGCGGATCGTGTCGACCGTGCCCGGGGCCAGGCGGTCAGCGCGGAACCGCTGGGCCAGGTACGGCACCATGGTCTCGGCGACGTCCTCGCGGGTCGGGTTGTCGCGCGCATAAGTCGACACGAAGGTGCCGTCGGCGGCCTGGGCCTCGAGCCAGCGCGCGGCCGCGCCGTGGTCGCCGTCGATCGAGGTGTGGGTGCCCTCGTGGACGAAGATCTCTTCGAGGTAGCCGCCGGCGGTGTACTCCTCGCCCTGGGCGGTGTGGATGAGGAGGTTGCGGTTGCCGCCGCCGAACGGGAACCGGCCGGCGTGGATCCACATCGTGTCGAGATCGCGAAACGCGAAGGCGGGCAGGCGGCCGACCACGGTGGCGTAGGTCCGCGCCTCGGCCTCGGCCTGGGCGCGGCTGAACTCCGGGTTGACCTGGATCTCGACGGTCTTGCTAGCGCCGAAGCGCGCCAGGAACAGGTACGCGTTGACGGTGCCGAAGGCGCCGGTGCGCCGGTCGAACATCTCGCGCGGCGCCTGGCCCGTGAAGGTGAGGTCGACGAAGGAGGTCGGATCCGCCGACGTGATGATGCCGGGATCGAGGAACGCGGTGCCCGCGTAGGGCGGTGGCGGCGGCGACGCGTTCGGCGCGAAGGCCGCGCAGCCACCATCGGAGCCTGGCGCGTCCACCGACGAGGGCGCGTCGATCGCCGGCGTCGCCGGGGCCGAGCCGCAGGCGGCGAGCGCGAACGCGAACGAGGCGCGGAGACCGAGGCGCATCCCACACGATCCACCGACCTGGCCGCGGTTGGCAAGTCCGGCGACGGGTGCGCGGCAGGCGCCACCTCCGCCTCGGTCTGGTCTCCGCCTCCGCCTCGGCCTCGGTCTCCGCCTCCGCCTCGGCCTCCGCCTCGGTCTCGGTCTCGGTCTCGGCCTCGGTCTCGGTCTCGGTCTCGGTCTCGGTCTCGGCCTCGGTCTCGGTCTCCGCCTCCGCCTCGGTCTCGGCCTCGGTCTCGGTCTCGGCCTCGGTCTCGGTCTCGGCCTCGGTCTCGGTCTCGGTCTCGGTCTCGGTCTCGGTCTCGGCCTCTTCGCCACCGACGTGCGCGTCGCCACGCCGGCCTGCCGCGCGGCTTGCGGTGCCCGCGCGCGAGAGAGACGATCACGCCCGATGACGTCTCGACCAACCTGGCGAGCGATCGCGTCGATCGCGGCGCTCTCGTCCATCGCGTACGCGTCCACAGCGCGGCGCGCGCGCGCCGAGGACGGCGAGTCGTACCGCGGCACGATGGTCATCGTCGACCTGACGAGCGTGGGGGCGCTGGCGGGCGCGTCGGCCGGCGAGTCGGCGCCCGGGCTCGCCGTGGGGCTGGCGGTCTTCGCGCTCGGCAGCCCGATCGTCCACGCCGCCCACGGGCGATGGGACGCCGCGGGGTGGGCGCTGGGAGCGCGCGTCGCGCTGCCGGCCGCGGCGACGCTGGTCGGCTGTGTCCTCGCGGGCAGCGGCTCCAGGACTAGCCTCGGTGGGGCCTTCGGCTGCCTGTTCGGCGGTGCGCTCGGCGGCGCCGCCGGCGTGGTCACCGGGGTGATCCTCGACTACGTCGTGCTGGCGGCGGTCGACGACGAGGCGACGCCGGCCATGCTCACGTACGGACGCTCGTTCTGACGATGGCGCCAGGTGGGCGCGGCGGACCGGAGGGACGCGTCTCGGAGAGGAGGCTCGCCGGGGGCGTGACCCCGGCGAGGAGAGGTTTGGTGACAAACCTCCCGCCCCCAATGTTGACGGACCCTTGCAACGATTCCCAACGCTTGCAGGGCGGGATGTGTCACCGGATGGCACCGCGTGGCGTTGCGACTGGCCGGTTCTGGCCGGGCCTTTGGCTAACGCTAGCAACGTCAGCGGTGACCGCCTCCTGTTCGACGGCACCGGGGCGCCCGGGGCCGCCGGCAAGTCGCTTCAATGCAGGGCCTCTCGTCGAGGGACGAGACCACGACGGCCCGCGCCTGTTCCTCGATGCGGTCCGCCCTGAGGCTTCTATGCAGGGCCCAGACGGATCCGGCTGCCGTCCACAGCCATCTACACGACGGACCTCCCAGCTCACCGGCCGCGCGCCAAGAAAGAAGGGCCCTGGAGGGCCCTTCCGGCGTGGTTGCGCTCGGCCAGCGGCTTTGCCGGCCGGCCGCGCCCTCGCCGCCGGCTAGCCCTTCTTCTTGAGCATGCCGAAGAAGTCGAAGATCCCCTTGCCTCCCATCCGATTCCGGTCGGAGTTGGTGTGTCGTCCTTGGTCGACCCAGGCCGACGACCCCCGAGCGCTGTTGTGCTGCTTCCCCTGGTGCTTGTCCTTGTTCTTGCTCCAGGAACCGCTGCTCTGACGAGGCTTCCGATGCGTCATGGCTTCCCTCCGGTGTTGGTGTGCGACACCTCGCAGCCTCATGGATGCGACCATCGCCCACATGTATATATGTCTGCCTACATAAGAGCACAAGGGGAAAACGTCCGGCGCTCGTTGGGGTGGGCGCGTTACCTCCATCGGCATGCCTAAAACACTGAACAAAAACGAACCATTACAAAAAAAGCGAAGGGGCCTGCCGCGTGCGAGTATTTCTCCGAGTGCGGCGACATATGAGGGAGAGTCGATCGTGAGGTCCACGGTCGACGGATCCCGACGACGATGCTGAAACCCAACTCCTCCGAAGCGAAGGCCGGCCCACATGGTTCCGGGCCCCTACAACTGCGCGAGGACGAGTTGGCTGAGTTCGCTCAGTCGAGGGAGGCTCAGCACCTCGCGCGGCTTGAGGGCGACAAACAACTGGTCCTCGAGCTGATGCTGAACGGGTACACAGGTCAGGCATGGCGAGCCTTCTCCCACGCCTTGGTCGAGTACGGCCTCCAGGTGATGCGAGCTTGGATCGCAACGGGTCGCATCTTCCGCGAGTGCAAGAGCAAGGGACGGGGGATTCACGCTGGACGGGCGCCCATCGATGACGACGAAGTCTTGTCGCTGGCGGGCGCCGTCGTAGCCGTCGCTCTCAACGCCTTTCGCGATTCGGTCCTGGTGCCGGGCAAGTGGGACCCCGGCAAGGGTGCAAGCCTGAGAACCTTTTTCGTCGGGCAGTGTGTCTTGCGGTTCCCGAATGAGTATCGTCGGTGGAAGCCGCAGTTTGAGAAGGTGCCCGTGCCGATTTTGGCCGATGGGAGTGGTGAGTATCCTGTGCAGCGACCAGCACGCGCCCCAGCAGTGGTTGCGCTGCGGCAAGTGTGGGCCTCGATGCATGACCGCAGCGACGTCAGGAAGATGCTTGCGATGATCGAGATGGGTTACAGCCACGAGGAGGTGGCTCAGCTGCTTGGTGTGACCAAGCGTTCCGTCGACTCGAAAGTATACCGAGCCTCTCGGGGGGATCGGTCGTGAGCGGACGCAAGATCCGTGCGCTCATTGAGCGGTCTTCGCTTGGCGATCCGATCGTCAAGGTGGTGCGGGCGCGGACACCCTATGAGGTTGCCGCTGCCATAGTTGAGCAAGCAGAGCGTGTGCGTATTTCAACCGCGGGGCGGACATATCAGTTTCACGTAACGACAACGCAGCCCGCCCTCGTGAAGGGGGCCAACCAGGAGAGCGCTATGGGAAAGAAGTTGACGCCAGGAACCATCGCCCCACGATCGGGGCAGTACCAAGAGCGAGGTCCGCGTGGCGGAGCCGGCCGCGAGGTCACCGTTGTTCGCGGTGAGCGGATGCCGCCCACTACCCAGCCCGGTTCATCCTACACGTTGGTGGATCCGACGAAGAACAAGTCGGGCTCGGCGGACTAGCCGCGTGGGTGGCGGTCAGGTCCACAACCGCATCCGCCGCCCCGGCTACTGCGAGCTCTAGTGCAGGGCCCTCTCGTCGAGGGCCGGGGCATCGATCGCGTGGCCGGGACGATCACGTCGGGCGCGTCGTGCTTCAATGCAGCCCTCTCGTCGGGGGCCGACGACGGCGCCGTCGGCCGCATGTCCTGCTTCGTGCTTCAATGCAGGGCCCTCTCGTCGAGGGCCGGGGCTCAACCCGGGCGACAGCGTCGAGTGGCAGAAGGGCCAGCTTCAATGCGGGGCCCTCTCGTCGAGGGCCGGGGCCCGCGGATCTCGCCGACTCCCACGTTGGCGGCTTGGCTTCAATGCAGGGCCCTCTCGTCGAGGGCCGGGGCTGCTCATGATCGATGCGGCCGGCCCGGAGCGGACAACCGAGCTTCAATGCAGGGCCCTCTCGTCGAGGGCCGGGGCGTGAGGGCGCCGTAGGCCGTCGCCGCCAAGTTGCCCGCGCTTCAATGCAGGGCCCTCTCGTCGAGGGCCGGGGCGAGGGTGGTGGCGGCCAACGTCCTCGGCCTGGATCGGGCTTCAATGCAGGCCGCCGCGGAACGATTCGCCTCCGCTTCAATGCAGGGCCCTCTCGTCGAGGGCCGGGGCTCGCCGGCGACCACCGCCGTGTACGTCCCGCCCGCAGTGCTTCAATGCAGGGCCCTCTGTCGAGGGCCGGGGCCGCCGCCACCTGGCACTTCGAACGGCTCGTCGAGGCCCTCTCGTCGAGGGCCGGGGCACCGACGCCGGCACAGCTTCTCACGCGTGTCTGACACCGAGCTTCAATGCAGGGCCCTCTCGTCGAGGGCCGGGGCTTCCCTCGCCGCCCTCGGCGACATGATCCTCGAGAACTCGCTTCAATGCAGGGCCCTCTCGTCGAGGGCCGGGGCCGGAAGAGCGGCGAGTCGCCTGGCCTCGTCGGGCTGGCTTCAATGCAGGGCCCTCTCGTCGAGGGCCGGGGCGTCGCGAGGTCCTCGTGGGCGTCCTTGACCCAGCGCGGGCTTCAATGCAGGGCCCTCTCGTCGAGGGCCGGGGCGGCCGGAGTCGCGGAGAGACGGCACGCGGAACGGCCGGCTTCAATGCAGGGCCCTCTCGTCGAGGGCCGGGGCCGTGGAGCGTTGGCGGGAGCGGTGGCCGGGGTGGGCGCTTCAATGCAGGGCCCTCTCGTCTAGGGCCGGGGCCACCGCGTCGCCGAAGGTGTCCAGTTGCCGCCAGTCCGAGCTTCAATGCAGGGCCCTCTCGTCGAGGGCCGGGGCGACCCGTCGCGCCATCGGGACCACGACCGCGACCCGGCGCTTCAATGCAGGGCCCTCTCGTCGAGGGCCGGGGCCTGTGCCGTCGGCACGACCGGCAGCCACGCCGACTTGTCGCTTCAATGCAGGGCCCTCTCGTCGAGGGCCGGGGCTGGACGTCGGGCGGAACGTTCCTCGGGTCGGCGGCGCTGCTTCAATGCAGGGCCCTCTCGTCGAGGGCCGGGGCCGACCACGACCAGGCCGAACCAGATCGGCGCGTGTTGCTTCAATGCAGGGCCCTCTCGTCGAGGGCCGGGGCCCGCCCCCGGCCACGTCGCGTTGCGCGTGACGGCGCTTCAATGCAGGGCCCTCTCGTCGAGGGCCGGGGCCCGCCTACGGGGCTCGATCTTGGCTCCCGGGAACGTGGCGCTTCAATGCAGGGCCCTCTCGTCGAGGGCCGGGGCGCGGCCGGGTCGTTTGGGTCGGAGCTGTGGACCGCGGCCCAGCTTCAATGCAGGGCCCTCTCGTCGAGGGCCGGGGCCCCGCGACACCGCGTGTTGCCGTTGCGGACCTCGACGCTTCAATGCAGGGCCCTCTCGTCGAGGGCCGGGGCTCCTGGGTCTTACTCGACCGGCTCCCAGGCCTCACTGCTTCAATGCAGGGCCCTCTCGTTGAGGGCCGGGGCTGCGTTCGCATCACCCCCAGATCGCGGAGCGCGCCGAAGGGCTTCAATGCAGGGCCCTCTCGTCGAGGGCCGGGGCCGGCCGCGGCCAGCTCGTCGCGCTTCGCCGCGAGCCGGCCGCTTCAATGCAGGGCCCTCTCGTCGAGGGCCGGGGCGTCGGTGGTGACGCCCACTTTCGATCGACTGTTCAACGGCTTCAATGCAGGGCCCTCTCGTCGAGGGCCGGGGCAAGGCTGGCAGGTGGCCGGGGTCTACGTCGACGATGGGCTTCAATGCAGGGCCCTCTCGTCGAGGGCCGGGGCGACGACGGACCACCGTCGGTGAGGTCGCTCGGTGGCGGCGCTTCAATGCAGGGCCCTCTCGTCGAGGGCCGGGGCCCAGCGACGACGACCACCGCGCACACGACCAGCGCGTGCTTCAATGCAGGGCCCTCTCGTCGAGGGCCGGGGCGCCACTTCTCCGGCACCCGCAACCCCGGCGCCCGGTTCCGCTTCAATGCAGGGCCCTCTCGTCGAGGGCCGGGGCCCTCGAAAAGGTAAGCGAAGCGATCGTGACGGGCACGCTTCAATGCAGGGCCCTCTCGTCGAGGGCCGGGGCCCGAGAAGTCCCGTCGTGCGCGCTCCGGTCGCAGGGTCGCTTCAATGCAGGGCCCTCTCGTCGAGGGCCGGGGCGGGCTTCGCCGCCGCGAATCCGGGCGTCGTCGTGCGGCTTCAATGCAGGGCCCTCTCGTCGAGGGCCGGGGCCGACGCGCGCTCGGCGTTGAGCGAGTCCCACAGCTTGCGGCTTCAATGCAGGGCCCTCTCGTCGAGGGCCGGGGCCGGGCCGCCGAGCTCCGCGAGCACGGCGCGGTTGGTCGGCTTCAATGCAGGGCCCTCTCGTCGAGGGCCGGGGCCGGGCCGCCGAGCTCCGCGAGCACGGCGCGGTTGGTCGGCTTCAATGCAGGGCCCTCTCGTCGAGGGCCGGGGCCGCTCCGGGGCCCTGTCTCTCGGGTCCGCCGGCACGCGCTTCAATGCAGGGCCCTCTCGTCGAGGGCCGGGGCTCGCGCTCGGCTTGATCCAGGGGAGGATGCCGCGCGTGATGCTTCAATGCAGGGCCCTCTCGTCGAGGGCCGGGGCTCGAGGTGGGCCACGTCGGTGCCCGTCCGCTCGGGCGGCTTCAATGCAGGGCCCTCTCGTCGAGGGCCGGGGCAGCGATCTCGGCGAGCGGCAGCCCGTCGCGGTGGCGCGCGCTTCAATGCAGGGCCCTCTCGTCGAGGGCCGGGGCCCGCGATCCACCTGTGGCCCCGCGCGGTCGCCCTGCTAGGGCTTCAATGCAGGGCCCTCTCGTCGAGGGCCGGGGCCCCGCGCTCGGCGGCGACCGGAGGCGCGCTCCGGTTGTTTCAATGCAGGGCCCTCTCGTCGAGGGCCGGGGCCCCGCGGTTGCCGTCGGCTGCCGCGTCGATTATGCCGCTTCAATGCAGGGCCCTCTCGTCGAGGGCCGGGGCACTCAACGGCCCGTCGATCCGGGACGTCAGCGAGGCGCTTCAATGCAGGGCCCTCTCGTCGAGGGCCGGGGCTTCGCCATCGACACCAGGCGCGCGTCGTCGTCGGCGTAGCTTCAATGCAGGGCCCTCTCGTCGAGGGCCGGGGCGAGCGCTTCGGCCGCGACGAAGTAGGTGCCGGTGTTCGTGCTTCAATGCAGGGCCCTCTCGTCGAGGGCCGGGGCCTGGCCTGACTTCACACCACGGCTCGCACACCAGACGGCTTCAATGCAGGGCCCTCTCGTCGAGGGCCGGGGCTCGGCCCCGGAGATACCCGGACCCGGCGACGGCGCCGAGCTTCAATGCAGGGCCCTCTCGTCGAGGGCCGGGGCCTCGGCCTGCTCCGGCCGGGCAAGTACGACCGCACCGTGCTTCAATGCAGGGCCCTCTCGTCGAGGGCCGGGGCGGCTCGCTCAGGTGACTCTCGGCCATCTGGTAGGCGCTTCAATGCAGGGCCCTCTCGTCGAGGGCCGGGGCAACGCCAAGCCCCTGGCCTCGTACGGGTCGTACGTCAAGCTTCAATGCAGGGCCCTCTCGTCGAGGGCCGGGGCCGACCCGCTCAAGTGGCGCAAGCCGCGCCGGATCTTCGTGCTTCAATGCAGGGCCCTCTCGTCGAGGGCCGGGGCAGCGCCAGCGCGAGACCGACCACGGTGACACGAGCAGCAGGCTTCAATGCAGGGCCCTCTCGTCGAGGGCCGGGGCTCGAGACCGCGCAACGCGTGGCGCGCCAGGCGCAGGCTTCAATGCAGGGCCCTCTCGTCGAGGGCCGGGGCGCAAGCTCGATGCCCAGCGACGCCCCGCCGCCGCCGGCGCTTCAATGCAGGGCCCTCTCGTCGAGGGCCGGGGCATCCTGTGGGCCGCCGCCGGTCGCCCCGACCAGCGCCGGCTTCAATGCAGGGCCCTCTCGTCGAGGGCCGGGGCGCGGAACGGCGTCGCGCCGACCGAGCGAACCGCTCGCTTCAATGCAGGGCCCTCTCGTCGAGGGCCGGGGCACGGCACCACGGCCGGCTGGCGGACGATCTACCTGGTGCTTCAATGCGGGGCCCTCTCGTCGAGGGCCGGGGCCCAACGGACTCGCCGTCGCCGCGGAGACCGCCGCGCTGCTTCAATGCGGGGCCCTCTCGTCGAGGGCCGGGGCCGCGGCGTCCGCGTCGTAGCTCTTGGCGGCGTGGACGGCGCTTCAATGCGGGGCCCTCTCGTCGAGGGCCGGGGCTCGCGCGGATCGCCGGCCTGACGCCGGCGCTCGACACCGCGCTTCAATGCGGGGCCCTCTCGTCGAGGGCCGGGGCCCTCTCGCCAGTACGGAACCGGAACCCTCGGCGTCATGCTTCAATGTGGGGCCCTCTCGTCGAGGGCCGGGGCATCGTCGCCGCCGGCGGTGTCAGCCGTCCCACCGTCACGCTTCAATGCGGGGCCCTCTCGTCGAGGGCCGGGGCTCGTATGCGGCGCGATCGCGCGCCTTCAACGTCTCCAGGCTTCAATGCGGGGCCCTCTCGTCGAGGGCCGGGGCCAGATCGGCAGCCTCCGAGCGCTTCTGGCGACTAACGACGCTTCAATGCGGGGCCCTCTCGTCGAGGGCCGGGGCCCGCGCCCGCGACGTGTGGTCGTGGCTGACCGAGGCCGTGCTTCAATGCAGGGCCCTCTCGTCGAGGGCCGGGGCCGAGGACGCGGACGCGATCTCATCATTGCGCCACAGCGCGCTTCAATGCAGGGTCCTCTCGTCGAGGGCCGGGGCCGACAACCTGCGCGCTGAGGTCGCCACCTTGCGCGCGGCTTCAATGCAGGGCCCTCTCGTCGAGGGCCGGGGCACACGGCGGCGATCTGCTCGTTGGTCAGGCGCTCGTGGCTTCAATGCAGGGCCCTCTCGTCGAGGGCCGGGGCACCCCGAGGACGACGACGTCGACGCGCTGGCCCACCTGTAGCTTCAATGCAGGGCCCTCTCGTCGAGGGCCGGGGCCATGCCGGCCAACGTGTGGCCGGACCGCGGCCGAGTGCTTCAATGCAGGGCCCTCTCGTCGAGGGCCGGGGCGACGCGCTCGAACTGTCGGACGTGGCCTCGGTCGTGCTTCAATGCAGGGCCCTCTCGTCGAGGGCCGGGGCGCAGGCACGCCTCGGCGATCCGGTCCAGGTGCGGACGGCTTCAATGCAGGGCCCTCTCGTCGAGGGCCGGGGCACACCGGAACCATCCAGGCCATCGCTACCGCCCTCGAGCGCTTCAATGCAGGGCCCTCTCGTCGAGGGCCGGGGCCGGGATCTCGCTCCGCTACACCGAGGCCGAGCTGACGCCGCTTCAATGCAGGGCCATCTCGTCGAGGGCCGGGGCTCTCGGAGGGCGGCATGGAGGCGGTGCTGCGCGTGCTGCTTCAATGCAGGGCCCTCTCGTCGAGGGCCGGGGCCCCGGAGCAGGCGGCCAGGGCCAAGGCGAGGGCGGCGAAGCTTCAATGCAGGGCCCTCTCGTCGAGGGCCGGGGCGGGGCCCGGGCGTGGTGCGCCGAGGTGATCGCGGACGCGCTTCAATGCAGGGCCCTCTCGTCGAGGGCCGGGGCCGGCGTGGCGTCGCTGTTCCTCGCCGACAGCGGCATGGGGCTTCAATGCAGGGCCCTCTCGTCGAGGGCCGGGGCGCGCGCGAAGAGCCACGCGAACACCGCTTCGATCTCGCTTCAATGCAGGGCCCTCTCGTCGAGGGCCGGGGCCTGGCTCGAGTGACGATGCCTCGTAGTCCGCTTGGAGTGCTTCAATGCAGGGCCCTCTCGTCGAGGGCCGGGGCCGTCGCGCCCGACAACGCCGAGGCGGCGCTGTGGGCGATGCTTCAATGCAGGGCCCTCTCGTCGAGGGCCGGGGCATCACCGGCACCGCCGGCGGCCGGCTGACGTTCTACACGCTTCAATGCAGGGCCCTCTCGTCGAGGGCCGGGGCGGGACCGCGATCCCGGCGCCGTCCACCCCGGTCGGTACGACGCTTCAATGCAGGGCCCTCTCGTCGAGGGCCGGGGCCGATGCCGGCCGGGTTCGATGCCGTCGTGCGCGTCATGGCTTCAATGCAGGGCCCTCTCGTCGAGGGCCGGGGCCGGGGTGACCCCGATGGACCTGACCGACCAGGAGCGGACGCTTCAATGCAGGGCCCTCTCGTCGAGGGCCGGGGCTCGGCGTGCCCCTGGTGTGGGTCCGGGTCGAGGGTGTCGAGCTTCAATGCAGGGCCCTCTCGTCGAGGGCCGGGGCGGACCGCCGCCCGCGGTGGCGTGGTACGCGCGGTACACGCTTCAATGCAGGGCCCTCTCGTCGAGGGCCGGGGCATAACGCGGACGATACCGGCGGGGAACCGCTGGATCGGCTTCAATGCAGGGCCCTCTCGTCGAGGGCCGGGGCCCTCAGCCACGGCGTCGGGCAGCGGCCAGTAGCCGAGGCTTCAATGCAGGGCCCTCTCGTCGAGGGCCGGGGCTCTCCGAATGCATCGACCCGGACGTATCGACGTAGAAGCTTCAATGCAGGGCCCTCTCGTCGAGGGCCGGGGCGGGCAGGTCGTCAGCGGCGATCGCGCTCGCGCCGGTCTGCTTCAATGCAGGGCCCTCTCGTCGAGGGCCGGGGCGCGTCGCCATCGGTGGCGTGATCCTCGGGTACGCCTCGCTTCAATGCAGGGCCCTCTCGTCGAGGGCCGGGGCGCCAGTCGCTGGAAATCGGGGCCCGCAAAATACCGGTCGCTTCAATGCAGGGCCCTCTCGTCGAGGGCCGGGGCTGCGGATCGCATCCATCGCGCGGTGCCGCGGCCCGAAGCTTCAATGCAGGGCCCTCTCGTCGAGGGCCGGGGCGGCGGGCGGAAATTCGTGAGTGTTCTCGTGGGCTTCGATGTGCGTTTGCGAGCACCCTGGCGCAACGATGCTCTTGGACCGGGCAAGGACGGCGGGGCGTCGGTGCGAGTCCCGTAATTTCGTGCCCTTGGGCCCTGCGAGCGCCGTCCCACCGGGAGGCGGCACGGCGGCGCTCGCAGGGGTCAGAGCGACTCGGTTGTCAGAGAGCACGGCCTAGGCTCGCTGACGCGAGCCCTGGGCCGGAGGCAAGGCTGCGGCGGGCATGAACGAGCCGTAGCCGCCCTGATCGGAGCGTCGGATGCCGGCGCGCAGGACGGCGGCTACGCCCCGGCTTCGTCGTTCGGCGGCGGTGAGCTTCGTCGGGTCGGGGGCGGTGCACGCGTGGCGAAGCGCGTCGACGTCCAACCAGCCCGACCAGAGGGCCCAGGTGAAGTGCCCATCCTTCCACCCGCCACCGCAGCCGGCGGTGCGCAGCTCATCGCGGACCGCAGCGACCGGGAAGAAGACAAGCGAGCGGAAGGCGAGCCAGTCCGCGCCAGGCACCCCAAGCTTCGACGCCTTGGATGGATCGGTGGCGCGCAGCGCGTAGTCGCGCGCGATGGACGCGTCCCAGCCGAGCATCGGCAACGCGCGCGCGTAGCGCCAGGGACCGAACAGCGCCTCCTCGAGATCGGCGCGGGTCACCTCCTGCGCAAGCTGACTCACCGACTTCAGGAACTCCTGTTGGCCGGCGGTGAAGTGCAGCGCGGTAGGCTTCACATTGCCGTTGTTGTCCTCGATGAGGTCGGTCCCGAAGGCCGCCGCGTAGTCGAGGGTTCGCCGAGCGCCAACGGCGAAGCGCTGGCCACGGAAGTCGCCCGCCTGATCGATCGCGGCGGCCAGGTATGCGCGAAAGATCGACGGCAGCGGCTTCAGGTCGTGCGCGACCTTGCCGCCCTTCGACTCGCCCTTGCCGTCGTCCTTGGCGGCCTTCGCGTAGCGCAGGCCGATCGCGGGATCCTCGGGCCAACCCGAGCGATCGCGGTCGAGGGCGTCCAGGAGTTGCTCGCGCGTCAGGTCGGTCGCCAAGATCGGGCGCCATCGCCCACGGTCCTGCCACGCGAGGCGAGCCGATGCGTCGACCTCGCTGACCGCGAGAGTCGCGCCGAGCGCCGCCATGAAGCCGATCGGGTTCGAGCCGTCGAGGCCCGACAACAAGAACTCGCTCATGGCGCGTCCTCCGACATGTCCGCGCGCGGTGCGCACTCCTCTTCCGCTGCGCTCGCCGCGCAGTCTGCGAGGCGCACCAGGGCTTCCATCCAAGCCAACGACCACCAACCGTAGCGATCGGTGAGCCGGAAGAACCGGCTTGGGATCCCCGCGCCCCAGGCGGCGAGGCCATGGTCGAGCGGCGCCTCGAACACAACGCCATCCACATCGACGCGCGCGGACGTGACCTCGCTCGCTTCGACCACCTCGATCGGCGCCTCGGGGCGACACCAGCCATGGTGGGCCCCGACCAGGTGGAGCACGAGGTCGCGATCGGACCCGTCGAGCGGGAGAGCGTCCGCTCGCTCGAGCATCGCGACCGATAGGATCTCGTGGCGGGCGCCGCGGGGGTAGCCTGCGACCTGACGGATTCGTCGACGCTCAGCGCGCGACCGACGCTTCGACGCGGACTTCGCGATCGGCGCCGTGAGGCTCATCGCGCGAACGGCATCACCGTCCATGAGCCAGCGTTGAAAGCGCGGATCCGCCTTGCCGACGTCGTGCCACCGCGCCGCGAGGCGGATCGCCCCAGCGAGCGGTGGCGGAAGCCCAAACGAGCGCGCGAAGTGCTCGGCGTAGTGTTCGACGTGCTTCAAGTGGACCGCCAACGAGACCCCAGCCGGCCCGACGCCGGTCCGAGACGCGGCGTCGTCATCCGACGGCACGTCCGCCCCCGTGTCGAGCCCGGCGTCGTCGAAGGTCAACACACCGAGGCGCCCAGGGATCTCGAACCCAATCCGGGACCACCGCACGACCGTCGTCTCATCAGCCTCCAGGTCGCCCCCCGACAACACCAAGCGAAGCCGATCGGCATGGTCCTCAAGCACCTTGGCGACGGGATCGGTAGGATCGTTCGCCCGCACCACGTCGGCCAGTCGCCGCGCCGCGCCAAGGTCGCGCATCACCCGCCGCAGTGCCGAGGGTTGCAGCTCCGCTCCCTCGCTGGTCAGCTCGCGTGCGAGCTGCTGGAGCGCTGCGAACGGGGCCGGCGCAGGTGAATCGCGCGGTGGCGGCGCGCCGTGCGGCCCCAGCACGCCGCGCAGGCGCAGGTAGAGCCGTCCGCGCTGCTCCAGATGGGCGCGTGCATGCAAGTCGGAGACCGGGTCCGTGGCCTCCGGACAGAACGTTCCGTCGCGCAGCCCGCCGTAGGAGCTGGGGACGACCAGTGTCAGGCCCGCGGAGAACTCCTCAGGGCCGCCGACGATCGATGCCTTGCCCCGCGCGTCCCAGGCGACGACGGGCTGCCATACCCCCGCATCGCGCCGATCGTCAGCCTCGCGGGGCTGATCGGCCAAGAGGTCGCTGTACCCAGCGACGTTCATGCCACCGAGCCACTTCAGCGCCGCCCAGATCGGCACCGTGACGGCCTCGCGTCGCAGCGGCGGCGCGACCGCGATCGACTCGAGCCAAAGCTCGTCCCGGCGCGCGCGATCGAGGTCGGGCTCATTCGGCGCGCTTGGGAGGTCGAGCTCCCGCCGCCAGACGATACTTACCTCCGGCGTGCCAGGGACCTCGCCCCGGAGGTGCAGCGCCACCGACGGGTCAGGGTTCGGTGTTGCGTTCGTGCAAGACAACAGGTCGAGCGTCCGACTCGTGAGCGTCAGCTCGGGGACCGGGGCTGTGAAACACGCAGGGGGGGCGCCGCTGCGCAGGGCTTCGGCGCGGCCGACGTCGAGCGAGGACCCGAACGAACCAAGGTAGTCCCAGGTCGCCGACAGCGCCTCGCCATAGACGAGATCGTTGGCGCGGGCGCCCAGGTGATCGCCGCGTGCCGCGATGATGCCGTGCGCGGCCTTGTACTCTCCCCGTCGGTCGAGACGTCCGAAGCGCTGCACCAGCGCATCCAGGCTCGCGCACTCCGTCACCAGCACGTCGAAGTCCAGGTCAGCTCCCGCCTCGATGCATTGCGTGGCGACGACGACGCAACCGGGCGCTTTGCGCTCGCTCCCCGCACCGACGAGAGGCTTGATCGCGCGCTCGACCTTTTCGCGGTCGATGGGGCGCATCCGTCCGGTGATGAGGAAGACCGGCGGCCCGCCGTCGCCGGCGCGTTGCAGGGATGCTCGGAGCGACGCGAATGCCGCGAGCGCGGTATCGACTCGATTGACCACGAGCGCCACTCGCTGGACGCCGCTCTTCACTTGCTCTGCCACAAGCGCAGCGACCGCATCAGCAAAAGCCGTCCGGCGCTTCGTCTCGTCGCCCGATACCTTGATCTCCTTGAGCACCGCCGGGCGGGCCACCGTCAGCCGCGGTCCAAGGACGGCATCGGCGCGATCGTCATCGGCAAGGCCAAACGCCGACTCGACCTCGGGCCGTGGCGTCGCGGACATGGATACGACCGCGAGAGACGGTGTTCCGGTCGGCTCGCCGTGGAACCGCTTCACTGCCGCGAGCAAGTGCTCAAACGGTCGCGCGAGGTGAACCTCATCGAGGAAGACCAGTGTGTCATGGGACAGGATCCCGGCGTGGACGGGGCGCATGCCCGTCGACACGCCGTAGCCGCGGAACAGCAGACGAGATCCGACCTGATCGACCGTCGAGATCCCAAGCACGGGCTGGCACGGGTCCTTGACCCACTGGTCGTCGCGAGGGATCGCGCCGCGGAGGTGCGCGACGCGGATCGGGCGCGCCTGCGAGGGCCCCGCCGGCTTCAGGTCGGGTGGCACCGGCGCGAGGAGCCCACAGAGGGCGCGCGCGGCGTGTCCGAGGATCCCCGGCTCATCGACGGCCTTGGCGAGGCGGTTCGCGATGTACGTCGCGGTCTCGTGCGCTTGATCGACGACGGTTCGACGGTCGACGACCAAGAGGATTCGCCGCGCGGCGCGGCGCTTCTCTACCGGTCGCGTCGCATCGACGGCGAGGGCGTAAACGGCGATCTCGAGGACAGTTGTCTTGCCGGTCCCGGTCGGGAGGTCGAGGTTCTTCGGCCACACCCCGGTCGCAACGACTGTCTCGGCCAGGCGACGCTGCCATGGAAAGGTCCCGCGCTTCCCGTCGTAGAGGGCGCGGTAGAACTCGTCGAAGCTGCCGATCGCGTTGGTCATCAATCGCCATCCTTCCCATCGACCGGGAAACAAAGTCCGAGGCCGTTGTATCGGCCCGCGCCGAGGATCACCGGTCCCTGGACAGCCTCGGCGAAGTGCAGGGCGACGTGGGTCAGGATCCGGCGCTGCCGACCGGCGACCGGTGGATACGCCGGGAAGGCGCGGGCCTTGGCTGCGCCAGCGACCGGCGCCGCCGGCAGGATCTCAACCGAGACAGGGTCCGGCAGTCCGGCGTGACGACACGAAGCGACGATGCTGGCCTCCGCGGCGGCGACCGCTGCTCGTAGCTCCTCGGGATCTCGGCTGCGTAGGTCCCCAGGATGGCGCTCGAGGGCCACCGGAGTGACGGAGAGCCACGTCGTCGATCGGCTGGACCAGCGGCGGGGATCCAACGTTGCCATCGGGGCGATGGGCGTGCGCCGCAGCCAGACCTCCAAACCACCCGGCAGCCGTGCCGGCACTACGTTGTCCCGCGTCCGTGCCGCCCGCTCCCACGCGTCGATGCTGCGCGCGATCGCGGTGCGGTCGCCAGGGGCGACGTCGTGAGGGAACACCAGAGCGACGCCCCGCAGATAGCCGTCCGCGTGGGGGTGGCCCACGAACGGGAGCGGAACGATCGCGAGGTGGCTTCGCGACGACCGCGCACCGTCTGGGGTGTGTCCCGTCAGCAGCTCCGGCGGTGGCTGAACGGGGCAAAACGACTGGAGCGCCTTGCGCACCGCGCGCGAAAGCTCGACGCCTCGGGTGGCCGGGAGCAAGAGGCTCCCGGCGCCGTCGCGGTCGTCCGGCTCATCGTTGACTGCGAAGAGCAGCCAATCGACCGAGCTGAACTCGCTGCCGGGTGACACCGTGGCGCTCTCAGCGTCGGCCTTTCGATATGCAACGACCCGGGCCGGGAGCGTCCGTCCGCTGGCGGTGCCGCGGTGGACCTCGAAATCGGCCGCGAGCTCGCCGAGCTGCCCGGGTGGAACCCAGCGCAGCATTTCCCGTCCTGCCTCATCCGGGACCAGCGCGGCCGGACCGCCCTCGCTCGAGGTCGTGACGCGCACGGACACCAACGATGAAGAATGACCGATGCGAACGACTCGCGCGGCCAGCTCATCGAGCGCCGAAGCGACGGCGGCCGGCGGCTCCGCGTGGGGCCAGCGCAGGGCGACCCGGGGCTCGACCGGGGTCACCGAGGGAAACGTGCGCGGCTGCTTCCCGCGTGCGGCCGGCAAGAGGGAAGCGCCAACCTTCACGGCCTCCTTTGCGAGCTTGCCATCCGCCGGGCCGGTCGCACGAACGAGTGCGGCCCGGTAGCGCTGCTCTGCCTTGCCGACGGCGGTTCGAGCCTTCGCGCGTGCCTTGTCGGTGTCGGCTGCCGCCAGTTCGGAGGTCGCGTGGTCGAGGGCCTCCGCTTCCCCCGACACATCGGGGATCGCCGATGGGTCATTCACCGGCACGAAAACGTCGAAGATCTCGCGCGGCTCCGCGGTGGTGCAGCAGATCTCGGGTGGTGCCTGCTCGGCGAGCCACGCGAGGGCGTCGCGCTCGGCCGCAGGATCGAGCGCGGACTCAAAGTGCGTCGCTGCGAAGGCCGAGTAGACTCGGGCCGGGTGCGGCGGCCACTCCGCGGCGCGGCGGTCGTCGTAGCGCGTCGCGACGTAGCGGCCGGTCAGGAACTCGATGGCGATCGTGAGCATCAGTCGACCGCCTCACCATCGTCCGAGCTGGCCCCCGACAGGGCGAGCCGTCGGCTCGCGCGGATGATGTCAGCGAGCTTCGGCGCAGGCACCAGCTCGACAGGAGCGGCGTCCCAGGTCAGCCCAGCGGCGGCGGCCGCCGCCGCGGCCGCTGCGACCAGGGCGTTGACGCTCTCGCGCGTCACCTCGACGGGGTGAGCCGTGCCGTCGCGCTCGAGCAGCTCGATCGCGAGCGGCCCGGTGCCCACGAGCAGGGACCGCGACCGCAGGTCGTAGCCGACCTCGTGCTGGTGGACGACGGCGGCGAGGGCGAGGGCTGCCAGGGCCGTCCGCGCCGCCAGCTCAGCGGCATCGCGGGCTGCGCGGTCCGCGAAGGCGCTGCCATCGGTTCGGGTGGTGAAGCGGATGCGACGAAGCGCAGGGAGGGACAGGACCACCGTGTGCAACGCGTACTCGATCGTGACGCCTCCGCCCTCGCGATCGATGGTCGGCGGGATGTTGCCGTGGTTGATCGCCGACGGGCGACCCTTGTCACCCTTGCCGCCGCGGTCATAGGGCTTCGCCTTCTTGCCGGCGATCTCCTCGCTGGTCCAGCTCGTCGGGTCCTTCGGGTCGACCTTGATCTCGACCGCGCGCTGAATCGCAGCAGGATCGATGCGGCTCGCCGTCTTGACGCCGGGCTCGGCGCCCACCCCAACGATCTCGGAAACGAGCGCACGACCGAACTTTGCGCCAGACCCGCCCAGCGGGCCCGTCGAGTCCCAGACCCCGAAGACCAGCGCCGTCGGGCAGTAGGTGAACATCGCCGTCGCATGGTCGGGGCGGGCCGAGGTGATCGCCTTGCCGACCGGCGAGACCCGGAACGGCACGCCGTCGAGCAACGAATCCCGGAGCAGGGCGTCGGCGATCCGGTGCGGCGCCTGAAGGGCGGAGATCGTGTCGAGATCCTCCAGCTCCGCAACCTGCGAGAAGTTCACGCGGACGAGCGGGAACGCCAGCTCCTCCCGCCGCCAAGCCTCGAGGAGCGCCTCCTCCATCCGATTGGCCTGGGAGGCCACCGAGTCGAGGAGCACAGACGGCTTCTTCTCCCCATCGATCACGCGCGTCTCGGTCGCGTACTTAGTGGTCGCGCCGCGCTCCTTTAGATAGGTCGGCGGGAAGACCTTGTCCCCCGGTCCGCCCGCGGGCATCAGCCGGTTGATCGAACGAAAGGCGACCGCCCCACCGGCGACCGCAGCGCGAAGACCCTCGAGAGACAACGTAGACATGACCTTCTCCTTGCGACGAGACACGCGACCGACCGCGCGATGCGGTTTATACGTTGGCCCTATGTCAGCGGTAGCCGAGCGCGAACCAGGCGCGCCCCCCAAGGTTGGGTCCGCATGACCTCAAAGGGGTGAGTGCCCTAGTGCCGGACCAACACCTGCGAAACCGCGGCGCGGGCTAACAACGAGCTTCAATGCAGGGCGCTGTTGACACCCACCCCGTCTCTTCTTAGCTTACAAACCACGACCGCACATCCCGGGCGCGCGCGATTCGCGCTCCAAACGAATATCGCGCGCGCCCAGGTCGTCCTCGCCACGCGTCCCACCCATGGGTGACGAGCCCATGGATCGCGATCAGGGTGCCTGCTCGGCAGCTCGACGGCGCCCCTGCGCGCCGACCGTCCTCCTGGCGATTGCGCCGATCACCAGTCAAGCATAGCCACGGCCGCGAAGGTGTCAAGGGGGGGGGGGTGATCGAGCTGCGACCGCAACCCGTACAAAGAACGATAACCTTGTCGTTGTTAACCCGAGTGGCGGTGGCCCCCATCGCCAAAGAGGACGCCACGCGTCTATTGGTCGATGACGTCGCCCCGATCGTTGCCGCATTCCGGGCCGGTAACGATAACCCCGCGCGTCTATTGGTCAATGTCGTCAACCCGATCGTTGCTGCTGGGTTGCGTGCTGCGGGGCGGGGCGCGGCGGCGGCCGGCATCGATGGGCGGCTGGGCGAGGGTGGCCGGAGCGTCGGGGAGGCCGGCGTCTACGGGTGGGTCCGCTTGGGTAACGGATGGGGCGAGCGGCGGCAGATCGACCGTCGGGGGCGCGTGCGGCGGTAGATCGACGGCGCCGGTAAGCGGCGGCACGGTCGCGGAGATTGACGGGGGAACGGCGGCGGGGGACGTGGGTGCGGCGGGCGCCGGGGTGGCGGCGGCGGACGGGGGCGCGGCGGCGGGCTGGCCGCCGTGCCCGCCGGCGTCGCGGGTGAGGATGATCGCGAGGGTGGCGGCGGTGGCGAGGGCGGCGCCGGCGGCGATGGCCAAGGCGCGACGGCGGGATGGTGGGGTTGGTACGGCGCGGAGCTGGCCGGAGCTGGCGGTGAGGGTGGTGGGCCGGGCCTGGGGGACTCCGGTCGAGGTGGGGATGCCGGCCGGGGTCGGGACGCCGGTCGAGGTCGGTAGGCCGGCGGGGTCCAGGTGGCCGTCAGTGGCGGTTACGGCGCCGGGGCGGGCCAGGGGCGCGGCGAGGGCCGGGGCGGCCTCTTCGGGGCGCGTCGCGTCTTCGGGGGCGGCGATCTCGAAGAGGCTCGGGGCGACGACGCGGGCGATGGCCTCGGCATAGGGGGTGCCGCGCATGAGGATGTCGGCGAGGGCGCGTGGGGTGGCGGGGCGAAACGATGGCTCGATGGAGATCGCGGCGTCGATGGCCTCGATCCAGGCGGGGGTGATGTCGGGCCGTGGCGGGCGCGCGGCGCGGGCCGGGAGGCCATCGCGCGCGGGTTGGGCCGGAGCTCCGCTGACGTAGTCGGCGAGCGTGGGCCGCGGTTGCCGGTGGGTCAGGATCTCACCGTAGACGTGGACCATGGCGGCGATCTCGACGGTGGGATCGGCCTCGGGGCGCACGTAGCGCGCGGCGTAGGGGTGCTCGCCGGTCAACATCTCGAAGAGGATGAGCCCGAGCGCGAACACGTCGGAGCGCAGATCGACGGCCTTGGGCCCGCGGGTCCACACCTCCGGCGCCATATAGCGCGGTGTGCCGAGGATCCCGCCGGTCCGGGTCAGGTTGCTCGGGTCGAGGAGCGACTTCGAGATCCCGAAGTCCAGGACCTTCAACACGCCGGCGGGCCGCTCGCAGAGGAACACGTTGTCGGGCTTGAGGTCGCGGTGCAGGATGCGCTTGACGTGCGCGGCATGGACCCCGGCGCAGAGCTGGAGCGCCCGCGGTAGGGCGTCGTCGGCGGCGAAGGGGCCAAGGGTGCGCAGGTGATCGGCGAGGGACCGGCCCTGTAGGAACTCCATCGCCACGAACATCCGACCGTCGGGGAGTCGATCGACGGCGATGATCTCGACGACGTTCGGGTGGTGGATCTGGCGCGCGAGGCGGGCCTCGGCCTCGAGCCGGGCAATCGCTTCGACGGGAGCGCCCGGGTGGACGACCTTGACCGCGACGCCGTGGCCAAGCTCGTTGGTCGCCGCGTAGACGACACCCATGCCGCCCTCGCCGAGCTTGCGCCGGAGGACGTAGCCAGCGAGAACGCTAGTCCCCAACAACGGATCGGACATCGGCCGGTCTCCGGTCTAGAATCCACCCGCGACGACGAACCCGCCGCCGCCTGGGAACGTGGTGAGCGCGACGGCGGGGCGCGCCCCGTCGCCCTGCTCGCCCGAGCTGAGGATGAGCTTCGTGACCCCGACGCCCAGCGCGACCGCTCCGACCCCCACCAAGACTTGCCCGGCGATTCGCCGCGTATCGCCGCGCGAGAACAGATCGGCGGCGACGCGTTCATCGCGCTCGGCGCGCCCTTCGTCGTAGAGGCTCGAGCCCGACCACCAGGTGAGTCCACCGGCGCCGCCGAGGGCGACGCCGCCGCCGATGAGGGACCACGCGAGCCAGTCTGTTCCGCGCTGCTGTGGCGGTGGCGGCGGCGGGAGTTCCGCCGTCGCTGGGATCGCAGGGGGCGTCGCCGCGACCGGCGGGTCGACCTGGGCCGGCTTTTCGGCTTGCGCCGCAAGCGCGGCCTGGCGCTGGTTCTCGAGCGCGTCGAGCTGCTGCGAGGCTTGCGCACGGTCCATCGGGCCGACTGTCGCGTCAGCGGCGATCGCCTCGTACGCCACGCGTGCGTCATCGAACCTCTGGTCGGCGGCGAGCCGCGACGCGGCGACGAAAGCGGCGGCGAGCTTGCGCCGCGCCGTGATGCGCGGGAGCTGCGCCTTCGGGAGCTCGGGGTCGGCCAAGAGCTGGTCGTACAACGCCAACGCGCGCGTCCACGCGCCAGCGGCGGCGTAGGACTGCGCAGCGTTCCACACCGCCTTGTTCGATGGCGAAATCCGGTTGGCCGCCTCAAAGCCCGTCGCCGCCGCCGCGAAGTCTCCGACCTTGAAGCGGGCGGCAGCCTCGTCGAGCTGTGCCGCCGCCTGCTTCGATCGGGTCTCCCATGGCGCAGCGAGAGCCGGCGCGCTCACCAAGCTGAACAGAAGCATCGCTAGCGGGACACGAACCATGGGACCCTCCCGGCGCCGACCGTGGCGCCCTAGTTGCCGCGTGCGGCCGCATTCGCCGCGGTACAAGCGGCGACCTCGCGGCTGAGGCTACTCCACTCGCGTTCAAACGCCTCGGTCCGCTCCGCGGACAGCTTTGCACGGTGGTCCTCGACCCAGCGCTGAAACGCTTGCTGCTCGGCGGCGAGGTCCGCGGCACAGGTCGGGGCGGCGCATGCGCACGCCTTGTCCCTCAACGTGCGCAGCTTCGCGAGTGCCTCCTGCGCTACGTCCTCGGCCTCGCCGCAGCCCGAGAGGGGCGCCGCGAGCGCGACGGCAACGATGACGCGACGTGCATGGTGACGGAGAGTGCGAAGCATGGGGCGTTCCTAGCGAAGTTGGCGATGGACCGCGAAGACGTTGTAGCCGGTCCCGTCGCTGAGCGCACAGTACATCGTGTCGGCGTCGCTGAAGAAGTCACAATCGCGCGGCGTGGGTTGGAGCCGGGTCAGGCTTGCCGCTTCCCGGATGTCGCCCCACGGGGCGGCGGTCGTGGCTCGAGATAGTTCGATCACCTGCGGCTGCTCGTTGTTGACCGCCGACGACAACACGAGCTTCAGCTCATCGGCACTCACCGAGACCGCATCGTAAGCCGGCGCCCCAGGGATCGCCACGTCGGATGGATCGCCCCAGGCGGCGTCGAGGCTGGGCCGCGTACGACGCTTCACGGTCCAGGCGCCGCCGACGTAGTAGAGCGCGAGACCGCCACCGCCGACGGCTGGCGACCGAGCACTGTCAGGGAACAAGAGCAGCGGTGCGCCCCATGGGTCGCCTAGGGCCGATCGCGTCGCGCGATGAAGTCGATTGTTGATGGTGACGTACAGCTCCAGCCCGTCCGGTGACTCCTCAGGGCTGGTCTCGACCTCGGTCACAGTCGCAAGTGCTGGAACCCGCGCTGCAAAGCCCCATGTGCCCTGCGGGTCGTTCCGAGAGGCCATGTAGATGTCGCCGCCACGAGAGAAGTAGAGCCGAAGATGGTCCGCGCTTGCCGATGGGGTTAACTCGTCTGCGGCTGTGTTCACGTTCAAGACGTACTCGGGTGGGCCCCACTCACCGACCGCTGGCGTCGCGTCGTCGTTGGCACCGCCGTCGGGCCCGAGTACGGCCACGCAAGCGAGACCTAGCTCGGGCGCCAACTCGCTCCACGCGAAGCCACTAGCGCAGTCGTCGGTTGGGTAAGCACACGCGTTCGTCCCAAGCGGCGAAGGCAAGCACATGCCTCCGCCGGCGAGCGTGCAGTCGGTGTTCGATAGACACGGCGCCGACTGCGGCGTCGGCGCGAAGCAGGCACCCACCGACAGTAGCCAAGTGACACGCCAAGCCTTCATCTTGTTGATCCTAGCCAACGCGGTTCGTCTGCTGCAACCGGGTAGAGCAATGGCCGGAGATTTCTCACGAACGTGGGCCCATGACCGACACCATGAGGGTGAATCCGGGCGTGCGCGGATGCGTGTCAACGAGCCCGAGCTGGAAACGGTCGACTCGCGCGGTCTCAGTTGCGGGTGGCTTGCTGCGATCGAGAAGCGAGAGCAGGCGGTCGCGAACGCGCTCTGGTGCTAGGTCCGGACTGAGGACACACTTCACGAGTTCACGAAACCGCGCTCCGTTGGCGGGCGTGCGGTCCTGGGCGGATCCAGCGACCGCGACCTGCATGCCATCGAGGCGCCGACGCGAATCGTCGCGCCAGGTCAGCGTGATGGTCATGCTGAGGCTCGGCGATTGCTGGTCCGTGAATGTCCAGGCCGCCTCATGGTTTGCGTCGAGAGTCTTGAGGCCCTGAGGCATGCAACGCGAGACGACGGCGCTTAGCCGCTCCGTGGTCGCTTCGCCTCGCCACCCGGGCGAGCCGGTATTCGAGCACGAGGCGCTCACCGCGAGCACTGCCCAGACAAGCGTCAAGACCCACCGAGGTCTCATCGAGACGGCCTCCCGTCCGGTCGAAAGAGCGGAAGGTCTCGGATTCGCCAGGCGGGCACCTTAGGGGCCTCGGATGCGACCATGCCTTCCAGGTCGATGCCGGCGGGAGAGTCGATCCAGTTCACGAATCGAATCTCGACCGCCGCGTCGTCGATCCACGCCTGCGTGACCATCCTTTGTGGACCATCCACGATTCGCTCTCCTCGCACCTGTCGGTGCAGCTCTGCAACAGCGCCGAGGATAGCACGCCCGGCGCGCCGTACTTCTGGGCTAACGTCTTCCTCGTACTCAACGAGCGCGAAGGCGGGACGGGCCAGATCATCGCCGCCGGCCACCTGCACGGCGCGTTTCGTTGTGCGACGTGGGAGCCGTGGGGGCAGGATACCGCCGTCGTCCTGGCGGGACTGACCGATCGGCGCAACCTGGGACTCGAACGCCCGCAACATCGGGCCAACTCGGCCATCGATCGACTCGCGAGTGAGTTGCCGGAGCGCAGAGAGCATGTCGGCCAGCGCATGGTCGTCGAGGCTACGCAAGTCGCTCATCAGGCCGTCGAGCTGGGCTGCGCCCGCGTCGCCAATCACCGAGGTCGCCTTGATAGCCCGAACCCGCGGTCCGTTGTCCGTTGCACCATCATGAGCGAGAGGGATCGCGGTCTTTATCAGCGTCTTCATCGTCGACTGAGCGATCTTGGTAGCCGCTTCGCGCAGGGCTGTCTTCGTCGCGGCGGCGCTGGCGCTGGTGGCCATCTTCGCCAGCGGCCCGCCGCCCTTGGAGATCCCGACGCTGCCGATGGTCACGAGTGCGTCGATCAGCCACTCGGTCACCATCTCGGCGAACTTCTCCTCAGCCTCGATAGCGGCCTTCAGTTCCTCGCGATGAGCGTTTAATACGTCCTCGAGGTTGGAAAGCGCAACGAGAGCGGCCCGAAGTACATCCTGCTCCTGGCGGGATCGCTCGGGCGCGGAGAGGTGACACTCGTCAGGGCTCGTCGACCTCGGGTCTAGGCCGTTGGCTGGATCGGACTCGCACGGCTCATCGGCGTGGGCGCGGGCCGTCGCCTCCTCGGCTGAGGTCGGCAGGGTCCACCCGAGGGGCGCGGCGGCGACGCCAAGCTCGGCGAGCGCGTTGCCGACGGCACCCCCGCCTTTGCGGTAGCCGAGGTGGCGGACGACGGCGAAGCTCGACCGAGCGAGCTTGGTGAGCTGAACGTGGATCTCGTGCCGTGAGATCGCCTTGGCCGCGGGATCCGTCTCGGGGATCGACGCCAGGAGTTGGGCGGCCTCGGTGCCTTCCTTGAGGAAGGTCAGGAACGCGGAGGTCAGCGCGATCGGGAGCTGCGGCGTCGTCTCGAGCTGTAGCTCCATGGTGCGGGCGCGCGCGGCGGCGCGCATGAGCATGGGCCAGGCGCGTCGGAGGGGATCGTCGGGGCGACCAGAGAGATCCAACGGGGCGAGGGTGGGCTCGGCGTCGGTGTCGGCGGCGCCGTTGCCCTTGCGCTGCACGGTGGCTGCGCCGGCGGGGCCCCCACCGCCGGGGCCGTGGGCGAGTAGATCGGCGGCCGACTGGCCCGAGACGACCCGATCGGCAACGGCGTCAGCGTGGGTCTCGTAAGGGTCGCCGGCGCGACCGACGCCGCCGGCGAGGTGAACGCCGGCCTGCTGTTGCACGACGTGCGCGGCCTCGTGGGCGGCGGTGTGCAGGTCGGGCGCCGAGGCGAAGGCGACGCGATCGCCGGTCGCGTAGGCGGTCGCGCCGATCGCAGCGGTGGCGGTCGCCGCCGGTCCGCCGATCTCAGCGGTGATCCGGCCGAGGTTGTGGTCGGGGCCGAAGGACCGCTGTATCTGATCGCGGTACGGGAGCTCGGTCGTGGCGCCGGCGACCCCTGCCGCGGCCAGGGCGTGGATCTGATCGGCGTCACCTCCCTCCCCCATGGTGTCGGAGACACGTTGCACGGGATCGAGGTGCAGCGCGAAGACGCTGGCGAAGGCCAGGTCGCCCATGGTGAGGGTCGAGGCGGACGGATCCGCCGGGCGGTTGTCCGTCGCCGTCGCCTCCGGTGGGGTGCTATGCCTGCGCTGGACGTTGCGGGTCGTCGGCCCGCCGCCGACTCGACCGCTTGCGCTCTCCTGGGAACCGATCTCGCTACTGCCGTCCGGGCGCCGCCCGCGGTGATTCGACATGTCTCCTACCTTTCTGCCTCTAAATACGACGGTCCGAAAGGAAAATCACCGTTCCGCGCGGATAGGGCCAAAAATAGTTGGCATCCGCGCATTGCATGAGTTTAGTGCATGGAATTGCTCGTGTTTGAATTCGGCATGGCGCGCCGCGTTATTTCTCCAGTCTGCGCCGCTATTTCTCGCTTCTCTTGTGATTTTGCGAGCATGGCATTTCATGCGCGGATACGGACAAAAATGAAGCCTATCCGCGCATGCGGGTAGACACGGGCCGCGAGTCGCGTAGAACCGATCGTGATGAGCAAGAAGCAGCGCGCAGGGGGAACCGGTGGCGGCGGCCTACCGCCGACCGTCACAGAGGATGAGCGCATCCTCGGGGCGATGGTGGTGGCTGAGCCCGTCGCTTGGCTGTGGGTACAGCGCCCACCGGGCTTGGGCGGGCGGGATCTGGAGGTGCAGCTCCCGCTGGTCGCGGAGTTCACGATCGGGCGCGAGGGCGAGGCGAGGATCGATCGGCCGACCATCAGCCGCGTGCATGCGGTGGCGAGTCGACTCGGTCAGGGCCTCGTGGTTCGGCTGCCGGCGCTCGCGCCGAAGAACGGGATCGAGGTTCGCGGGGTCCGACTCCGCCGTGGGGAACAGGCGTCAGTTGCCCCCGGTGAAACCTGGCGCCTCGGGTCGACCGTCGTCGTCGCCTTGACCGAGGCCCAGGCGCGCGGCCGGCGCGTGCTGTCGAGCTTGCTCGGCACCGCCCTCGCGACCTCGGTGATCGACACCGCGGCGAGGGGCGGTTCGTTCGGTGTCGTCGGCGAGGACCCTGCGATCCGGCGCGCGGTCGCGCTGGCGGTCGCAGAGGTGACGCCGCGACGGACCGGGCGGCGGGGCGAGATCTTGTCGGAAGGTGGGACCCATTTCCCGCATGACCGGGAGACGGTCCGAGACTTCGCGGACGCTGTCAGCTCGGGGCTCGCGATCGTCGAGCAAGAGGCGGTGATGGACCTCGGGTTGAGCGCCGACGACCGCGGGGCGCTGGAGCGGTACTTGACCGATGGCGTCCGCGCGATCCAGCTCATCTGGTGCGCGGGAACCGTCGGCGAGGTGCGAGGCCGGCTTGGGCTCGTGTCCGAGCGCCTGACCTGGGTGACCGTGCCAACGGTCGCCGAGCTGGCGCGGGCGGGAGCTCTGCCGGCGCTGTTTGAGCGCGCGTTCCGCGAGCGTGGCACGACGGTGGAGCCCGCCGAGCTGTTCGCGCGCGCGGAGCTGCGGCCAGCGACCTTGGCGGCCTACGGCTGGCCCGACGGCCTCGCCGAGTTCCAGGTCTGCGTTGCGTACATCCTGGACCAGCATGCAGGCGTAGCCGTTCAAGCGACGGCTGAGAAGGTGGGGCTCTCCCGCCATGCGCTGCGCCGCCTCGTGCAGTCCTGGCAAGGCGGCGAAGGCCCGCGGCGGCGAGGGCTGTTCGCGCGCATGTTGCGTCGGGATGAGGAGTGATCGCGGTGTCCCGCTGCACCTTCGAGAGGCCCCCGCCGACCGTGGCGAGCGTGCTCCTGACCGGTGCGCCGCTTCCGGAGGGAAGCCCGGACCTTTCGGGCTTGGTGATCGGTGGGCTGGCCGCGCTGGCGCGCGCGGCGACCCTGTTCAACGTCTGGATGGTGGAGATCGGCGCGGCGCTGGCTCCACCGACGTGGGCGCGCCCCGTCGCTGGTCGCCAGCGGGGGCCGCGCCGCCTTCACGCGTGAACTGGCGACCGAAACGACTTGGGGGGTGCATGAGTCTTCAGATTGAAGAAACGTCAAAGATCGTCGCGCACAACCGCCAGACGGTCTACGCGATGACCGCGGCCCAGGCGCAGCTCGCGGCGCGCTCCTGGCTGCCACACGAGGCGCTGCGGGCGCTGGCCTACGCTGAAGCCTGCGGGCTGGTGCTCGGCGAGCTGGTCCCGCGCATGGACGCCGTTTGGTGCGCGCGCCGCGGCGTAGAGTCGATCGTGCTCGGCGTGCGGCCCTGGGACCCGGAGGGGGAGCCGCGGTTCGCAACCGCCGTGTGCGAGGCGATCCTCTGGGATTGGCGGTACCGGATCGTGCAGCGGAGCCGCGACCGCGGCGATCGACTGAGTGACGCACAGATCGGCAATCTCGACGGGGTGCTGGCGATCGCGAACTTCGCCGGGCGCGGGGCCGGGGTGATCCGCTTTCGTCACTCGGCGGGAGGATTCAGCGACGCCGTAGGGCCGTACTTCAGGGACGTGCGCGATTGGCTGGCGCTCATCGCGAGCGGCGCGACGTGCGGGGTGGTGCCACCGTCGGCGCCGCTGTTCATCGAAGGGGCGACGTGTCACCGGCCGTGCGGGACGGTAGCGGGGGAGCGGACGACGCCATGAACCCGCGTGAGACACCGGGGCAGACGTGCGCACCGCCGCCCGCCGATCGGGGCGCGGCGGCGAGGGAGCTGTATGCGCTCGCGACCGCCGATGAGCTGCGGCGGGCGCTCGTGGCCGTGGCCGCGATGCTGGGTGGGCCGCACTGCGCGATCGCGGGGCGGGGCGCCGAGGAGTGGGTCTTGCTCGCGGCGGCGGACCTCTTGTTTGACGGGCGCCCGCTGGTCGCGGGCTTGCCGCTGTGGGTCGCGCTACGCGATCGCGCGGCCGAGCACATCATGGCCTTCCGACCGAAGCCGGCGGACAGCGCCATGAGCGACTTCCGGGCGCTCGAGAGCCGGGTGATCGCGCGAATGGTCCCGCAACGGCTCGACGTCGCAGGCGACCGCGTGCTCCGGGCGCTATGCGATGGGACCACGCGGACCGACGAGATCGCCGCTCTCTGCGACCTGAGCGTCGTCGAAGTGCTTGCGGCGCGGCGGGCGATCGCGATGACGGCGGAAACGGTGAGCGCCGAGGTGAAGGGCGGTGCGCGCCGTGTCTAGGGCCCCACTGTGGATCTACGTCGACGGGGATCGGCTCGCTGAGGCCATCGACCACGAGCGGTCCCAGGAGCGACCGCTCACCCACGACGGCGCGCTGTCGGCGGTGGAGCTGTTCGCGGTGGTGCGGCGGTCGGCCGGCCTCCATGCGCAGGTTCGACCGATGAAGCTTGCCGCGGTGGCGCGGATGACCCGGGCCGAGCTGCGACGGATCCTCGGGCCGATCGTGGATGTGCTCGACGACGATGCCTTGCGCCGTCATGCGCGGCGGGTGCTGTCCGCAGAGGAGCGCCCGGCGAAGAACTGACAAGGACCAACGACCGACGGCGGCCCGAATGCGCGCGGGGCCGAGGTCGGGAGCTCGAGGCCCGCTGTGCTGGCCTCGGGCGAGGTTGAGCGCGCGGTGGAGTCAACGATGCAAGTCGAAGCGATCGAGGTGGAGAAGAACAAGGAGCAGGAGCGCGAGATCGGGTCGGTGCCGTGGGCGCGCGCGCTGCGCGCCGCCTTGACGGCGCCGTGCATCCGGGAAGCGGTGACCCGCGTCGAGGCGCGAATGCGTGGCAGGACGTACGGCGGCGAGTCGGCCGACGACCTCGTGCAGCAAGCAGTCATGGCGACCTTGGCCGGCGCCGGCGGATGGCAGCCGGGGACGCCGTTGGCCGCTCACCTGGCGACGCTGGCCGAAGGCCGGATCCGGTCGTTGGCGCGGCGTGCGTTCCGGGTGGTGGCGCTGCCCGCGGACGATGGCGGCGGGAGCGACGACGGCGACGGTGGTGCTGCGGCGGTCGCTGGCGATGACGGCGGCCAGGCGTGCGATCCCGCGCTGGCGGTGGTGCCGCGGATGATCGAACGGCTCGATGCCGTGCGGTCCCTGCGGCGGCTCGGGATGGAGCTGGCTGGCGCGGGCGATATCGATGGCGCGCGCGCCGTGACAGCGCTCTGCCAGGGCACGCCGGCCAACGGCCCCGAGTTGGCGCGGGTCCTCGACGTGCCGGAGGCGGAAGGGGAAGCGGTCCGCCGGCGGCTCGCCTACCGTGCGCGCCGTGTCCTCGCACCACCGCGCAAGGTGGCGGCATGAGCGGCGAGCCCCCGAAGCCGGACCGCGCGGACTCCATCGCGGCGGCGGCGGGGGATGCGGTCGATCGCTACGTTGCCCGGGTCGAAGCGGCCGGCGAGCTGACGCCCGAGGTCGCCGCGCGGATCGGCGCGATGCCCATGACGGAGCTGATCGCGCATGCGGCGGTGTCGCTGGGCGGCGCCGCGGAGTGGCTGACCGAGGCCGAGCTCCGGACGTACCTAGGCCGGGTTTGGCGGCCGTAGGGCCGGCTGGGTCACTGCGGCCCGCGGCAACGGCGCCGTTTGTCGCCGCGCGCGCGGAGCGCGAGCAAGGCGGCCATTTCGGCCGGATCGCAAGGTCCTGGCGGCCCGGGGCGTCCTCGACGAGGCCCTGCGCACCTCGGCGCAGGCGCGCGCAAGGGCCTCGGCAAGGGCTGGATCGTCGGCGCGGGTAGCTGATCGATCCCGGGCGCGCTAGCGAGCGCGCGTAGACGGCGGCTGCGGCCTCGGCACGGACCCGGGCGACCTTGGCGTGCGCGAGAGTGCGCAAGCCCGGGGATGCGTCCCAGGGGGGCCAGGGCTGACCGGGTCGGCTTCGGCGTACCGCCTCGCCCCCGATGGTCTGCCCAGGGCAGCGGCTCAGGCAGTGGCCAGAGCCTCGGCGACCCGGGTGACCTTGGCGCGGCCGTTACTCCGCACAGCTTTCCGCCCCAACGATGCGCAGGCGCGGCGTTTGCCGGGGCGAGTCACTTGGTGAGGTCGCAGATAGCGGGGTGGGATCAAGTGGGACCGCGCGCAGTCAACCTGCCGCCCTCGTCGAAGTTCGGGCAGCGGACGCTGTAGCTCGCATGGCCCGACGACGAACAAAGTCGACGACCGATTCTTGGACAATGGCGTGTGGCTTCGCCTCAGCCGAGGCCCAGCGCGAGATCGTAGCGATCGAGACATCGAACTCGTCGGCGAGATCTCGCTGCAACATTCCGAGCACTGAAAGTGCTCCGCGAACGATGCTGGCGAACCCATCGAGGTCTCCTCTCTTCCAGGTGTGGCAGGCGGTGAGCAGCTCCGCTGCTCCAGTGTTGGCGGTCATTGACGTCTCCTTGTCCCCGGGTCATGCGGGGGTTGATGGCCCTTGCGTAGCGAGGGCGTATGCAGATCCGAAACGCAAATCGGACGCGGTGATGATGGCACGCAAACACCTTAAAAACAACGGATAGATTTCCGTTTGCCGCATCGACTGTCGGGATGTAACATTTGCACCATGAAACCTCGAACGCGCGAGATTCAGGCGTACTTGGGTTCCGAGAACGACGCGGATCGGGTTGCGGCCTTCTACGCGACCGATCAGAGCGGTTTCCTGCTGCCCCGCACCATCCAAGAAATCGCCCGTGCGCTAGAAGCACGTACGACGTTCTTGGGTGTGCACGGCAGCGAGGTCGTCGCAGTCGCCTCAAGCTTCGAGCCAGTGTGGCCCTACATCGAACTCGGGGGAAGCCTGGTTGCGCCAACGTATCGAGGGTTTGGTCTGCAGCGCCTCATGTTCGCCGCTCGGTTCGCGAACGTGTTGTTGAACCAAGGGCCCGAGGTTGTGATCACGACGTCCATCAAGGAGAACAACCCCAAGTCCATCCTCAACGCGACGAAGCTCGGCTTCGAGACCTGGGCCGAGCCGGCGCTGGAGCTGCTTGGGTCCTGCGGCACGTGTCCCAAGCGCAACCCGACGCGTTGCTGCGCGACCTACTACCGAATTCCGCGCCACAAGGTCGCGGAAGCCGTGAGCGCCCTGCTCCGGGCTACCGAGGCGGGGCCTGCGGTGACGATCGAGCGTGGCGGCGACACACTCGTTGTTCGGCTTCTTGTCCCAGCGATCATGGGCCGGCACCGGGACGGCCTTCGCGAAGTTGTCGACGCGATGTTGTTGGAAGAAGGCCGGACGGGCTAGGAGGCACAGCAGCGACGAGCGCGCGGATGTCGGCGAGGTCGAAGGGCTTGTTCAGCAACGCAACGACGCCGAGAGCTACGAGGCGCAGCACTTAGCACTTGCCCGCGGCTTCTCCATGGACGCATCGTGGCACTTCGAGTCACCCCAGCGGGGTAGGTGAGCGGTAGGCGGCAGGCACCGCGCCGTGTGTTAGCTTCGAACCGTGACTTGGTTGCGGACGACGGCGGGGGATCCATGGCGCGCCGGCCGCGCTACACGCGGCTTCTACCTGATGCATGAGCCGGCCGAGGGTGCGCTCTGGCGTTGGGTGACGGATGGACAGGGCGCGCGCCGGCGCTTCGCCCTGGGAGTGCGCCGGGAAGAGTTGATCGCCGTGGCCGGCGTGCGGCCGGGTTGGTACCAGCTCATCCCGTTCGGTCGTGATGGTCACCTCACCCAAGATCCGCCCGCGATGATCGCGGCGACCGGCGGCCCGGCCGCGGACGTCGTGAGGGCCGAATCGTCTGCGGTGCGGATCGACGGCCGTCCGGAGAGTGCGGGCCACGCGCCCGAGCTCCCTAGCGCGGCGGCGGCGGTCAGCGACCGGCTGTCTCGGACGCTGCGCCGGGGGCGACCCGGTCATCGAGTCGGTCACTGACGGGGTCACACGACGGGATCCCGACCGGTTAGGCGGTGGTCGCCGCGGTCGTCGACCGGGTCATCGGGTTGGCCGACGGGGTTCCCCGACCACTTGCACGGCGCGCGGCGGTCGGCGCCGCGGTGGTCGCGCTGGTGGTTGCGGCGGTCGCGCAAAGCGTCGTGCCAAGAATCTGAAAAATCGACCGAGGGGCTTCGCAGAAACGCCTTCGCTCGCGCCTCTAGGAGTAGAGGCCCCGGAATTTCGGCGCGCCTCCCTGCCTCAAGGACCGAGGTGCGCGCGGTGTCGACCGCGCTGGAAGCGGAAGGATCGAACGTTGTCCCAGCTCGCGATCAATCAGCACGGCGAGCCGTTCGCGGTCCCGCCCGAGGCCCGGACCTGGCTCGTTCGCCGGATGCACGACTCGCCCCGTGGCGGGCCCCAGCGCACGCCCGGCCTCGACGGCGGCCCGGTGACGATCCCGATCACCGCCGACCTGTCCGAGTTCCGCGCGCACCTGCGCGGCCAGGGGCTCCCGCCGGGCAAGTACCGGTTGGATCCGATCGATGACCAGGGCCAGCCGGTGCGCGGACCGTCGGCGTACTTGGTGCTCCCGCCGGAGCGGCCCGAGCGCGGCGAGCTGCGCAACGCCGGCGCCGCCGTGGCCCCCGCGCCCGCCATGATGGCTGCTGCGGCGCCATTCGCGCACACGATCGCGACGGCGCGGCCCATCGATCCGTCGACGGGCCCGGGGTACCCGCTACCGGTGCCGAGTCACCTGAGCGGCGAGCAGTACCTACTGGGCGAGGCGATCCGCGCGCTGGCCGCGAGCAACGCGACGTTGACGGCGTCGGTCGCGACCCTCATGGGTTCGGCGGCCGATCTGCTGCGCGCGGCGGATGGCGCTTCCATGCCGAAGCGCCGGCCGGCGGCGGTGGCGGAAGCGCCGGCGCCCCAAGTGATCGTCCAGCCGATCCCGACGCCGATGTACCCGAGCGCGGACGATGGGGACGACGACGACGATCGGGAGCTCGCGGTCGCGCCACCTGAGGCGAAGCCGGCGTGGCAAGACAAGCTCGGGGACCTGATCGGCGAGCTGTGGCCCATGGCGCAGATGTTCATCAACGCCAAGCTCGAGGATATGGCGAGCGGCGCGGCGGGTGCTGGCGCGGCGGCGAGCGTGGCCCCGGGGCCGATGGCGCCGCCCGTCGTCGTTGCCCCGCCGATGGCGCCGGCCCCGGTGGCGCCGCCGCCGGTCGCTCCGCGCGCGGCCCGCAATGCCCGGCCGCCGATCTCGAACGAACCGCTCACCGATGAGGAGCGCGCGCGCCTGCCCGCGGCGTGGGCGCACCTGAACGCGGTGGCGCGTCGGATCGGTCCGACGTGGCGGGCGAAGTTCGAGGCCGAGTTGGGGCGCATGACGCCGACGGCGCGGGATCGGCTGGCGCTTCACGCGAGCACGATGTCGCTCGCTGCGGCGAGCGCCGAGGCGGTCCGACAGCTCGGCGTGGCCGAGACCCTACGGGCGAACCAGGCGGCGGCGGCGCTGGCGAACCTGCCCGAGGATGCGCACGACCTGGGCGGCGAGGACGTGCCGTTGCCGTTCGCGCCGCCCGACGACGACCCCGGTGCGCCGACGGCCGCTGAGCTCCCGACGCCGGCGCAGGTCGCCGCGACGGTCGCGGGCGCGACCCGCAACGCGGCGGCGGGGGCCGCGGCGACGAACGATGCGGTCCCCGCGGCGGGGTCGGCGTTGGCCGACCTGTACAACAACCTCGTGGCCGAGGGCTCGTTCCTGTCGCCGTGGCTCGAGCGCATCCCGGGCGGCGCCGCGGGGGTCGAGGCGATGCTTCAGGCGATCGCGCCCGAGGCGATGCCGCTGATCAACGAGCGGTTGGCGGCGGTTGCCGCGCCCTTCGACGAGTTGGCGCGCCAGGCGGGCGTCTCGCTCGCGGACCCGTACACCGGTCCGCGTCCGAAGGGCCACCGCGGTGTGGTCTACCTCGGTCCGGGGGAGGTGCCGACCGCCGCCGCCCGGGCGACCGCGCCGACCGCCGCTGCCCCGACCTCCGCCGCGCCGACCGTCGCTGCCCCGGCCCCGACCGTCGCGCCTGCGCCCGCGCCGGTGGTCCCGAACATGGCCGCCGCCATGAAGCGCATGAGCGAGGTCCTGCCGCACCTGTCGCCAGCCGAGCAGGCGACCGCTCGGACGATCGCGATGCGCATCCCGGTCGCGGAGCGGAACCAGCTCATGACCGCGATCGTCGCTGCGCCCATCGACCGCGCCGTGTCTATCGTCCGCGACATCTTGCGGGACTACGACGCGACCGGGCGCCCGTTCGACGCCGCGGCGTAGGAATCGCATCCCCGCGCGGAAGCGGATCTGCTCTCCAAGGGTTGTGGGCTGTCATCAGGTTACTGCGTCGCTCACGTCGATCGCCCGCAAGGCACGGCGCCGGGCTCGTGTGCTCGCGGACTTCCCGCGCCGTAAAGAATCGCACCGCGGTGCGGAAGAGGATCTGCTCATCAGGGATTTAGGGCTGTCATTGGGTCACTGCGTCGCTCAAGTCGATCGCCGGCAAGGCACTGCGGCGGGCTCCTGTAGAGAATCGCACCGCGGTGCGGAAGAGGATCTGCTCATCAGGGATTTAGGGCTGTCATTGGGTCACTGCGTCGCCGGCCGCTCCCTCCACATCTTCAACCAAAGCGAGAGGCACATCCCGTGAACCTCACCGTCACTCGTCCGTCTGCTGTCGTCCCTCGGTCGCTGTTCGACCGTTCGTTGGCGTGGCTCCGCACCACGACCGCGCGCGTGTTCGCGGGGCTCACGGCGATCGCCCGCAAGGCGCGGCGCCGGGCTCGTATGCTCGCGGACTGGATCGCGGCGCAGCTCGGCACGTCGTCGCGGCGGGTCGCCCTCCCTGCGTACGTCGCCCTCGTCTGCGTCTTCGTCCTCCTGGCCGCGCTCTTCCTGCGCCCCCCGACGCCATGATCGCACGCCCCGTCAACGATCAGACGTGTCTCGGCGCGATCACCGATCGTGTCGTCCGCGCGGTCACCGGCCCGGATCCCGACCGATCGCTCGTGGCTCTAGCGCACGAGCTGGGATCCACCGCGGCCCTGGTGCGGTGGATCCGCGAGCTGCCGCAACGCGATGACCTCGGCCAGCCAAGCGACGGCCCGAAGGTCGACATCTGCACCCCGGTTCAGCGGCTTCGCCTGCCGACGTGGGATCCGAACTGCGTCGAGCGCGCGGCGCTGTACCTCGCCGTTGCCGAACTCCTCGACCCCCGCCCGCGTCGACAACTTGCGACCGAGATCAACCCGGCGGGCAACCTGCACACGTTTCCGGTCGAGGACGGCCAGCGGATCGTCCTCGACCCGGTCATCCCGCCGACGTTCGCGGCGCTCGGGGCCGCCGCGCCGCGGAACGGAGGGCCGTCGTTTTCGCTCTCCGATCTGGATCGCGTGCTCCGCGTCGCCGCGCGCGCGGCGCGCAAGGTGGCGCCGGAGCTGGCGCCCGCTGCGGCGGGCCTCGCGCTGGCTTCGTGGGGCCTCCCGCCCGGTGCGGTGTGGTCCCTCGAGGCCACGCTCCGGCGCGCCGGGCTCACCCTGGGCGTCGATCCCGCGACCGTCTCTCGCAGATAGCAGGGAATCAGATCCACCGCTGTCGCATTCCGGGCAGTGGATGAACACGGCGGGCGCGACCGCCGCGGCGCAGTGCCGCGCGCGATCGCACCGTCGAACCTCCGACCTCAACCAAGGAACTTACATCGTGCTCTCCATCCGTTTCGTGACCTCCGACTCCGATGCCGACAACCTCAACCCCGACACCACGATTGACTACGGTCCGGCCCGCCGGGCCTGCGCCGCGCTCATCGCGTGGGCGGCCGACGTCGCGCGCACCCGCGCGCCCGACGATGCCGACGCGATCACCCGCGCGGAGATCGCGATGCGCGGTCAGCTCATCGGGCGCACCGGCTCGGCGTCGCGGCTGGCGCACGAGGACCTGCTCATCGCCGCCGCCGCGGTGATCGACGCGCTGGCGATCGACATCGGGATCCCGTTGGCGCCGCAGCTCGCCGGGGCGCTCGCCTCGGTGTTCGCCAACGCGGGCGCTCGCAGCGTGCGGACCGCGACGCGTAGCTCGGCGGTGTCCTACTCCGACTTGATCGGCGCGCTGCTCGCGAGCCTGCGCACGCCGGGGCCGGCGGTCGTCCACCTGGGCGGTCGGCCGCCCAACGACAACGAGTGAGGGCGCCATGAAGAAGACCAAGGTCGCCCCGCGTCCGTGGCGCAACGAAGGTGACACGATCATCATCCCCGACGACAACGCGCGGTTTGCCCCGCGCGCGTATCCGCCCCCGCGGCCGGCCCCGCGACCGGCCCCGCGGCCGTCGCGCGCCCGCGCCGCCGTGGCTCGGGTCGCGCCCCAGCGGACCGCGGTCGACGGGAAGCAGATCGCCGGGCTGGCCAGCGCGGCGGCCGGGGGCGCGGTCGCGTCGGCGTTGTCCTACTCGCTGTCGGACAACCTGAACCCCAAGGCGCTCGGCGCGGTCATCGCGGCGGCCGGCGCGGCCGGGACGCTCGGGCTCGCGGATCACTGGGGCCGCGCGTCGACCGGCCTCATGGCGGCGGGCATGCACCAGATCGTCAACTCGTTCATGGCCGAGCGCGCGGCGGCCAAGGCGGACCGCGAGGCCGCGCGGGCGCGCCAGCTCGAACAGGCCGTCGTGGCGCAGGCCATCAAGGCGTCGGAGCTGGCGCAGGCGACGGTCAAGCCGGCGCTCCCGCCGGCCGCGCCCGCGCCGCGCAACGCGTGGCCGACCGAGGTGTACGCCGCGGTGGACCGCGCCGCCGACGAGATCGACGGCGAGCTGGCCGAGCGCAACGGCTGGGAGTCGGCGGGGCCGCCGCCGCCGATGCCGGCCTACTGGTACCCGGGCGGCGTCTACGCCGCCGGGTGACCTCCGAGATCGACCCGACCTGAGCTGACCACCTGTTCCGAGGGACCAGGGGCGCATGCCGCGCGCATGGGAACCGTCGCGACGCCAACCCTTCACCGAAAGGAATCCCATGACCGACTACGCGCTCCACTACTACGACGACAACCAGGCCGACCCCCGCAACGCCGCGGGCATGTTCATGCCGTTCGCCCCGGGCCAGCGCCCGCCGCGGATCCTCGGGCCGGTCATCCGCCCCCGGCCCGTGCAGGCGACCCCGATCGCGTCGGCCGCCGTGGCCGCGCCGATGGCGCCGACCGTGCCGACCCCGATCGCCGCGTACCCGTACCCGTACCCCGCCCCGACCTACGGCGCGCCCGTCTACGGCGCGCCCATGGACCCGACGCGCCGCGCGCTCCGGGACCTGTCGTTGCGGGAGGTGCTGCCGCTGGTCGTGCGCGCGATCTCCGCGCTGCGCGCCCTGCCGACCGCGCCGCCCGAGCTCCCGGGCGAGACGAACGTCGGGGCCAACGTGATCAACGGCGCGCGCTTCATGAACGCGCTCGCGGGTCACGCGAAGTCGGCGCAGCAGCTCGACGCGCTGGCCGACATCGGCGCGGCGGTGCTGGCGTGACGATGAACGCCTACGACCCCGCCGCGGGCAACGGCGCCAACCCGATCGGCTGCGCGCTGTCGTGGTTCGGCGGGCTGCTCAAGGGCGGCACGCCGCGCTACGAGGCGCCGGTGCTCGCGCCGGCGCCCGCGCCGGCCCCGGTGCCGACCTCGGCCCCGGTGGTCCGCGTCCGCGGGGTCGCGGTCAAGCGCGACGCCGCCGAGGGCGGTGGCGTGAACTGCGACGGCTCGATCGTCTCGCTCACGCTGGTCGTCGATGACGCGACCGCGGCCGGGCTCGTGCTCGACGCGATCGACGACGGCGCGGTCTTCCGCGTCGCGACCGTCGCGCCCTGCGGCTAGGCGCTCGACAGCACCCGACCTGACCTCGATCTGACCTGACCGTCGCGCCGGGCTTCCTGCGCGCGGCCTGGGCCCCTGGTCCCTCCCTCCCTCCTCACCAACGGAGTCAACCAAGCCATGTCCATCGCTCACCCCGCGATCGCCGCTGCTCGTCCTCCCGCCGATGGCGGCGCCCGCGATCCGCGTCCGATCCTGCCCCTCTGGCACCAGCTCGTGTCCACCTACAGTGACCGTCGGCCGCTGGTCGAGGTCGCCGACGTGCCGGGCGCCTTCCCCGACACCCTCGTCGGCGATGTGCGCCGGGCCGCCGTGCGCTTGTCGTGGGCCCTGGAGCACCCCCGCTTCGATCACGCCCGCCTGGGCGCCGCGCGCACCGCGTGGCGCGCGGCTGGCGACCGCATCCAGCGCGCGAGCCGTGGCCTCGGGTGGCATCACCGCTACCCCGAGAACGCCCGCTTCTGGCTGGGCGATGCCCTCGACCTGGCCCTCGCGCTCGGCGCGGTCGACGCTCGGCGCCGCGCGATCGCGTGCGTCGATGGTGCCCCGCTGCCGCCGTGCTCCTACCTCGATCCGCGGGCGCTCTGGGATGACCTGCGGCACTGGTACATGCTGCGGCGCCCGACCGAGCGGGATCCGCGCTCGGCGCTCCTGTTCCCGGTCTGCACCCGCGGCGACCACGCGCACGTCGCGCGGTTGCTCGACGCCAGCGGTGGCGCCTCGCTGGTCGGCGCGGTCGAGGACGGCGAGCCGACGGCGCCGGTCGCCGACGGAGCGGCCTTCTGGTGTCCGTCGATCCACACCGCCGCGGGGGACGCGTGACGACCGCGCTCGATGTCGTCCGGATCGAACCGGACGGGACGATCACGATCCTCGTCGCGGAGCCGGCGCCGGTGATCCTCTGGGATCGGCTGCGCCGCGCGTACACCGCGGCGGGGCGGCCCTCGGTCACCGCGGACGGTGAGAGCGTCCCGCTTCTCACCGTGGGCGACGTGCGGCGGCTGGTCGTCTTGTGGAACGACCTGCTTGCGCGGTCGTTCTGGTTCACGCCCGGCGTCGCGTGGCGCGCGTGGCTGCGCGACGCGCCGACCTGGCTCGCGGAGGTCCGCGCGATGCCGGCGTCGGCGACCTACCTCGCGAGCGGCGAGTTCTGGCGCGTGACCGCTGCGCTCGCGGCCGACATCGCCGACATGCCCAAGGGCATCATGAGTGAGAGCGAGGCGATGTTCGAGCGGGTCAAGCGCGGCGCGACGACCTTCCTCGGCGTCACCACCGGCGCGGCGTTCCTCCCGGCCATCGGCGACACCGCCGTCAAGGTCGGGCGCGGGGTCGGGCAGGCGGTCGGCGGCGTCTGGCGCGCCATCGGTACCCCGCTCCTCATCGGCGCCGGTCTGGTGGGGGCGGCGGTGATCGTGCCGCGCCTGCTGCCGCCCGGGCGGGGGGACCGATGAGCGCTCGCTCCGGTTCGGTGTGGCCGGTCGCGCTTGCGGGGCTCGGGGTCGCGGGCGTCGGGCTCTACGCGCTGCACCGCGCGGGCCGCGACCACCGGCCGGCGACGCCAGCGGCCCCGGCGACTGATGGGGCCGGCAAGGCTGAGGCCGCCCCGCCTCCGCTCGCGCTCCCGCCCGAGGTCGCGGCCGTGCTGCCGTGGCCGCTCTCCCGGTTCGGCGGCGCGGCGCCGGCCTCGGTTCCCCCGGTCCGCGTCGTCCCGCCGGCACCGATCGATCCCGCGCCGCCCGCGCCGCCCGCGCCGTCCGCGCCGCCCGCGCCGGCGGTCGCGACCGAGCTCCCGGTCGAGCTGCCGCCGGCGGCCCCGGCTCCGGCCGGACGCCCCGCGGCGGTCGGCGCCGCGCCGGCCGCAATGCCCGCGGCGACCGCGCCCGATCGGTGGGCCGGCTGGGTGTGGCCGCTGCCGAGCTGGCAGGGCTACGCCCCGCGCGTCTCGGACGGCTTCGGCTCGCCGCGTGACAACGGAACCCGCCGTCACCTCGGGGCCGATGTCATGTACCGGCGCCGCACCGCCGGCGACCAGGCCGCGACCTTCCCGCCGCGCCGGCCCTACTCGCGGTGGCACTTCGTTCCGCCGGGCACCCCGGCCATGGCGATGGGGCCCGGCGTCGTCGTGCGCGCGGAGCGGACCCCGCGCGGCGGAACCGTCCTCGTGCGTCACGCGTCCCCCAACGTCGTCACCTACTACACCCACCTCGGGGAGCTGTTCGTGCGCGTCGGCCAGGTGGTGCGCGCGGGCCAGGCGATCGGCGTCGTGTCCTCGGACCCCTCGGGACCCGAGATCGATCACCTGCACGTCGAGATTTGGCCCGGCGGCGACCGCAAGCGCGCGATCGATCCGGAGCCGATCCTGCGCCGCCTGCCGGTGGTCGGTGCGCCCTCGGGCGTTCCGTCGTCTTCGGTTCCGATGACCGGGCCCGCGGCCTTGGCGTACCTGGAAGCCATCGTCACCGGCCTCGGCCGTGGCATCCCCGCCGAGTACCTGTTGGCGCTGGCCAAGGCCGAGAGCGGGCCGACCCTCGACGCCGCGCGCGGCGTCCTTCAGATCACCGACACCGCGCTCGCGGACTACAACCGCCGCAACCCCTCCACGCCGGTCACCGCCGATCGGCTGCGCGATCCGGTGGTCGCGGTGCGCGTCGCGGTCGATACGCTGCTCGCGATCATCGCGAGCTACCGCGAGCACCATGGCCAGGTCGTCGGCATGCGTGAGGACTGGCGCGACCGGACCTTCGTCGAGCTGTTGACGGCGGGGTGGAACGCCGGTCACTCCCAGACCGCCGGCGTCGGTCGCGTGGTCCGGTACCTGCGGAGCGCCAGCCGACCGATCACGCTCGAAGCCGTGTGGCAATTCGCCCGCGACGCGGGGGCGACGATCCACCTCCAGAACCCGGCGAAGCTCAGGTTCGCGCGTGCGGTCGCCGCCGACTACTTCGCACGGCTGACCGGCGGGAGCGCGTCGTGACCCGGGTGTATGACATGCGGGACGAGAGGCACGGCTACGCCGTGCCGCGCGTCGAGATCAGATACCCGCGCGCCGATCGCGCCGAGTCGTCGCCCACCATTGTCGGCGTGCGCACCGACGCCGGTGTGTACAGCAGCAATCAGTGGTTCGCGACCCTCGCCGATGCCGACGACGACATCGTTGCGCGCGTGCGGCGGGAGGCGCCTCCGGCGCCGACGCGTCTGTACTTCCGTGTCCGGTGGTCAGACGGGGCCGAGCACGCCTCCCGGGCCGATATCGATCCCACCCTCGGGGCCGATGCGTGGGAGGTCCGCGCCGGTTGGTTGCGCGCGGCTCTCCGCGCGGACGCTAGTTGGCTCATCACCGGGCGCGATCTGCCCGAGGCCCACCCCGAGCGCCCACGTCTGCGGGCCTGGGGCGAGGATCTGCTCTGGCGCCTCCGGAGCGACACCGCCGCCGAGGTCGACCGGTGGGCCCATACGCGGACCCCCAAGGGCAAGCGACCGCCCGGGATCCGCGAGATCCGCGTCGGCCAGCCGGGGCAGGCCTGGATGGCCTGCAAGACCCTCGCGGAAGCCGATCGCGTCGTCCTGGCGATGCCGGACAACGCCGCCGTCGCGATCGCGGTCACCTGGGACGACGACATGCGCGTGTTGCACGTCGTCGGGGGGGCTTGGATCGAGCGCGATCACAAGAGCCCGATCGCGTCTGCCCTGGTGAACTACGGCGTGTCGATGCTGATCGGCGCTGTCCCTGGGGCGCGGGGTGGCCAAGATCGTCAGCCGTGGGCGCACGAGCTGGTCACGCGCGCCGTCGCGCTCGGTGCGCAATGGGACGACGAGAAGGCGTACAACCTCGACGGTAACCCGCGCTTGAGCGCTGGGGAGGTGGAGCAGCGCAACGCCGCGGACGACTTCACCCCCGAGGTCGCCCCCTGGCGCTCCGGTCGGTCGGTGCTGGCGGGCCTGCCCGAGTCGCCGACATTGCTCCCGGATCCGGTGGCGGCGGCGAAGGATCTGATCGAGCGCGTGATCGCTCACGCCGCGCGCGTCGAGAGCAACGGGCAAGTCGACTGGACCGCGCCCTACGTCGGCGCGATGGTGAACTACGTCACCCGCGCCCTCCGGACCGACCTCCATCGCATCGACCACGACGACGCTCACATCATCCACCTGCGATGGCGGGCGGCGGTCGTCGAGTTCCGCCAGGACCGGGCCCCGGCGGCTTCGGTCTCGATCCGGCAACGCCTGACCGCGGTCGCGGCGGACCTGGCGACGTCGCGCGCCCAACCCGGTGCGGTCGCGCGCGCGTTCTGTCCGTGGCGACGCGTCTACTTCAACGCCGGGCCGGATCGGCGGAAGCGCCTGGAGATCGACCCATGGCGCGAGTAGCGGATCCCGCCGCGGCCTTCCTCGGCGCGGTCGCGGCGGCAACCGCCGCCCGTCCTGCTGAGTCCGCGCCGACGCCGCCAGCGGCGCCGCCCGGCGCCGAGCGGACCGCGCTCTCGGTCGACGAAGCGGCCATCGCGCTCGGCGTCGATCGGCGCACGGTCTACGCCGCGGTTCACGCGGGCGAGCTCCCGGGCCGGCGTCTCGGGCGCCGGATCGTGATCGGGCGCGATGTCCTCGCCGCGTGGCTCCGAGGGGAGCTGTGATCGTCCTCGACTTCCGGCCGGTCGGCGCGGGGGGCCGCTACCCCGCATGGCTGCGGGAGCTCCGAGACGCCTCCGGCGCCTACGTCATCCGGCGCGCCAGCGACCGAGCGATCGTCTACGTCGGCGAGTCCCATAGCGATCGGCTGTACGCGACGATTACCAGGCACTTCCAGACGTGGCGACGGCTCAACGGCTACCGGCGCGACACCCCGAACGACCCCGGCGTCTGGTACCCGCGCGACGGCTCCGAGGTCGCGGTCGTCGTGACGGACCCCGATGCCGCGCTTCCACTGCAAGACGACCTGATCCGACGCCTTGCGCCCGAAGACAACGTCGTCGGGAACCCCGCGGCGACCGCCGAGCGCGAACCGGGCCAGGACGACGACGACATCCCCGCGCCGTCGTGGGCGGGCACCACCGCCGACGACTACGACGACGAGGCCCCCTTCTAGAGGTCCCATGCTGCCCACCGTTCACCTGACCCCGGCCGATCAACTGGTCGTGCGTGACGCGCATGCCCGGAGCGCGGTGGCCTTGCTCACCGCCGTGCGCACCCTCTACCAGTCGCGGCGGGGCCTCGACGTGGCCGGCGCGCCGCGGGTGCTCCACGATGACGCCCTCGATCTGATCAACGCCTTCGAGGCCATCGCCGCGCCGATCGCCGCGCATCTGGCGCAGGTCAAGCCCGGCCTCTGGCGCGCCTGGCGCCGCGCCTACGATTCGGTGTGGCGGGTCGTGCTTCAGGTCGACAACGTCAAGCGACCGTTGCCCGACCCGTCGATGCTCTGGGATCGGCTCCTCGCGCCGTTCGCGCGCTACCTGCAAGACGCCGCGCGCGCCGCCGAGCCCTGGCAGGGATCCCTCGCCGCCATCGGCGACCAGATTCGCCAACGTTGACGTTTTACCCTTGCGCACGCCGGCCACCGCCTTACCTTCTCCCGCGTGCAAGGGTTCGTCGACGGGAAAGGCTCTCTCATGCCCGTCACTGTTGAGGAAGGTCGTTGGCTCGCGCGCCCCGTCGTCACGTTCGCGGACGGCACCACCAAGCGGATCGCTGTGCGACCGCGCAAGTGGGGTTTCCCGAACACCGCCAAGGGCGCCGAGCAGGCCGAGCGCATCGCGATCGCGGTCGCGCTTCACTCTACGTCGTCGACGTTCCGCCCCAACCCCATGGCTGCCCGGCCCGGCGTCCTGTCGCTTCCCGCGACCGGCCCCGCGCCGGCGGCCTCCACCAAGGAGGTCACCCCCATCCCCACGTTCGGCGAGTTCGCCCCGACCTTGATCGATCACGCCACCGCGAATCAGCGGGCGGCGGCCACCGTCGCCGCTGTTCGCAAGTTCATCGCGCGGGCGCTGCCGTACTTCGGGGCGAAGCGCCTCGACCAGATCGGGGCTCCCGAGGTCACCACTTGGACCCGGCAGTTGCAGGGCGCGGGGCTGTCCCCGGGCTCGCTCGCGTTCTACCGCTGGCGTCTCAAGTCGGCCCTCGCCATCGCCCGGGAGTACTTCCCGACGCTGGGGCCGGCCCCCCGCATCGAGGTCGCCAAGGCCCCGCGGCGGGAGGTGGTCATCCTCACCGCCGACCAGATCGCTCGGTTGATCGATGTCGCCGATCCTCGGATCGCGACCATGATCGATCTGGCCGACTCGACCGGCATGCGGATCGGCGAGCTGCGGCAGCTACGGCGCGCCGCGGTGCGCTCCACGCCGCCGGTCATCGAGGTGCGGGAGGCCGTCGTCGGAAACGTCGTCGGTCCGCCCAAGGGTCGGCGCGCGCGCGTGGTGCCGATGACCCCGCGGCTCGCGTCGGCGCTGCAAGCGCACATCGCGCGGTCGCCGGCGTCCGAGTGGGTCTTTCCCGACCACGATGGGCGCCGCATGCGGGAGGCTCGCGTCCGGCAACTGCTCGACGCGGCCCTCGCCGCCGCCGGCATCGCGCGCCCGAAGGGCCTGGCCTGGCACTGGTACCGCCATAGCTGTGCGACCCGTCTTCAAACCGAGTGCGGCATCGCGCCCGGCATCGTCGGCGGGCTCCTCGGCCATCGCGATCTCTCGACCCTCGCCGGATACACCCACGTCACCCAGTCCCATCAGCTCGCCGCCATGGAATCCGCCGAGGCCCTTCGCGCCTCGGTCACCCCGGCGACGACCGCGCCCGCCACCCCAGCGGCCACCGCCACAACGACCGCGCCACCGCTCGCCGCCTAGCGAGCGGTGGCCGGAAGCGGCCGGAAACGGCCGGTCAGACACCGTAACCAGCCGAAACTACACGCCGCCGAAGATACGGTGACAAACCTCTCCAAACAGGTCGGTCGCGGCGGACCGGAGGGACGCGTCTCGGAGAGGAGGCTCGCCGGGGGCGTGACCCCGGCGAGGAGAGGTTTGGTGACAAACCTCTCCAAACAGGTCGGGCGCGGCGGACCGGAGGGACGCGTCTCGGAGAGGAGGCTCGCCGGGGGCGTGACCCCGGCGAGGAGAGGTTTGGTGACAAACCTCTCCAAACAGGTCGGTCGCGGCGGACCGGAGGGACGCGTCTCGGAGAGGAGGCTCGCCGGGGGCGTGACCCCGGCGAGGAGAGGTTTGGCGACAAACCTCTCCAATGAGTCCAATCCGCGCTCAGCCGACCGCGATGATGCGCGGCGCCTCATGGCTGCGCGCTGGCGCGATGTCGGGGCGTGGGCGGCCAGCCTCGAGGGAGATGCGGAAGCTGGTGCCGTGGCCCGGCGTCGAGGTCACGTCGATCGTCCCGCCCACCGCCGCGACCGCGCGCTCGACCGCGGCCAGGCCGACGCCGCGTCCCGACAGCTCGGTGACCGCCGCGCGGGTCGACAGCCCGTCGGCGAACAGCGCGTCGCGTAGCGCGCGGGGCCCGTCGGTCGGCAGGCCCTGGGCCGCGGCCTTGGCGGCGACGGCGCTCCAGTCGACGCCGCGGCCGTCGTCGGCCAGCTCGAGCTCGATCCGCCCGCCGTGGCGGCGGGCCCGCAGCGTCAGGTGGCCAGCGGCCGGCTTGCCCGCGGCGAGCCGCGCCTCGGGAGGCTCGAGCCCATGATCGACGGCGTTGCGGACGACGTGGACCAGCGCCGACCACAGCGGGCGCCAGGCGTCGGTCGGCCCGCGCAGGCCGGCGCTCTCGATCGTCACCTGCGGCGGCGGATAGCCGAGGCGGCGCGCCACCGCCTCGGCCTGCTGGCCGAGGCGCGCCAGCGGGCGGCTGAGCGGCTCGTCGCGCCAGGCCTGGCACACCGCGCGCAGGCTGGGCGGCAACGCCGGATCGGCGACGAAGGCCTCGTACTCGTCGCGGTCGAGCTCGATCGCGCGGCTGTCACCGCCGAGCATCCCGGCGAAGTCGGCGACCACGCGGCGCCAGGCCGCCGACAGGCCCGCGCGCTCGTCGGGGGTCAGGCCGTCGCTGCGATCGTCCAGCGCCGACTCGAGCTCATGGGCCAGGGTCGCGAAGGACTCGAGGCCATAGCAGGCGGCGTTGCCCTTCAGGGTGTGGACCAGGCGCCGCTCCTCGGCGCGGTCGGGGGCGCCCTCGAGCTGGGCGATCAGCGCGTCGCCTTCGCGGAAGAAGCCCTCGACCCCGCCGCGGTCGGCGGCGATCCGCTGGAACAGCTCGAGGCGTTCGCGCTGGGCGCGCTCGGTGCGCTGGTGGGCCAAGAGCGCCGTGACGTCGGTGATGACCACCAGCAGGCGGCCGGCGGGGGCCGCGCCAACGAGCGAGTACGCCAGCTCATAGCAACTGCCGCCCAGCTCGAACCGGGTCGGCATCTGCGCCAGCACCACCTCGGGCGGCATGATGTCAGCCGCCAGCTCCTCGAGGCCCAGGCCAAGCCAGGTGCCGGCGTCCTTGGCCGCCGAGGCCAGGAGCTCGGGCAGCGTAGTGTCGGGGCCGATGGTCGGGAACCACTGGTCGACGATGGCCGAGCGCTCGCGGCCGATCCGGCCGGCGAGATCGATCGTCAAGAGACCCTGGGCGACGTGATCGAGGACCACGCGCATCTCGCCGTTGCGACGATCGAGATCCGCGGTGCGTTGCGCCACCATGTCCTCGAGGTGCGCCCGGTGTCCGGCGAGCTCGCGGTCGCGGGCCTGGATCATCGACAGCATCTCGTTGAACGCGTCGGTCAGGTCGCCGAGCTCGTCATCGCTGATCCGGCGCGCCCGGACCTCGAAGTCACCGGACGCGCGGACCCGCTCGGCGGCCGCGGCTAGCTCGCGGACCGGGCGGGTCACGAACCGCTGCCCCGCCAGCACCAGGCCGAGCGCGACCACGACCGCGAGCGCGAGGACGCCGGCGGCCAGGGTCACGAAGCGGCGGGTCCGGGCCGCGAGATCGTGGGTCGACAGCACCACCACCAGCTCGCCGACGCGGCCGTCGGCGCCGGTGATCGCGTGACGTGCGATCAGTCGGTCGCCGGCGCTGAGCAGCGGCACCGCGGTGACGTGGGGCGGCAGCGCGTGGTGCAGGTCGCGGTGCCAGGCCGCCAGGAGCGCGCCGTCCGCGCCGTAGATCGCGCCGGCCCGCGACGTCGGCTCGGTGGTGAGTCCGTCGAGGATGACGCGCGCCGAGTCGGGATCGCCGAACGCGGTCGGGCCGTAGGCGCCCTGCGACAGCGCGTGGGCGAGGACGTCGGCGGACCGCCGCTTGACCGCGGCCGACGAGGTCCGGTCGTAGTAGACGAACACCACGCACGCCAGGAGCAGCGCAAACGACGCGGTGCCGATCAGCAGCCCGAGCAGCTTGCCGCGGACCCCGACCCGCATGTGACCGCGGAGCCGCATGTCACTGCACCTCGATGAGCTTCACGCCCTTGAGCTCGACGTCCCAGGTCTCGGACGCCAGCGCGAAGCCGATCCCGCCCGGCGTGGCCGCCACCTTCTTCACCAGTTCGTCGACGGGCCCGATCACCTCGGGCGCCACCGCCTTGCCCGAGAGCTGCTGCTTGTCCCAGTGGCTGCGGAAGCCTTGGGGGCTCATGCCGAGGAGCTTCGGGTAGAACGCCGCGGCGGCCGCGCCGGTGTCTGGCCGAATGTAGAGCCGCACCGGCACCACGCCGTGCCAGAACCCCAGGCGCCCGAGGAACAGCTTGGCGACCTCGCCCTTGGCCAGGCGCGCGGTCGGGTTGCGCGCGTTGACCACCACCACGATTCCGTCCTTGACCTGGGCCTGACTCCGCCGGGTTCGCCCCGCGGGCCCGAGGGCCAAGGCGATCATCGTGAGCACCGCGGCCCGCGACCAGGAGGTGAACGAACGACGGGTGATCATGGCGCGTACTCCCAGAGGTACGAGAGCGAGAGGCGCAGCTCGGGATAGAACTCCGAGCTGCCATTGAAGGTCTGGAGATGGCCGCTGCCGTCGAGCTTGAGCGCGACCGCCGGGCCGGGCTGGATCACCGCGCCGAGCGTGAACTTGGTGAAGCGTCCGTCGTCGGCGAGGCCGGCCTCATCGTCGCCGCCGAGGTCCTTGGCCGCGATCGTCTCGGGGTTGTCGTAGTAGTCGACCTGGAGGTACGGCGTGACCATGAGGTCGTCGCGCACGGAGACGTCGCGGCCAGCCCGCAGGTACGCGGTGCGCACGTCGTAGCGCGCCTCGGTGCGGGCCGCGGCGGTCGGGTCGCCGCCGACGAAGAATCGCTCGAGCTGGGCGGCGTTGAGATCGCCGTCGGCTGCCAGGGTGGCCAGCGCTGCCGGATCGCGAACGCCATCGTGGCGGGCCTGCCAGCCCTCGACCTGGATCGTCCACCCCTGGCGCGCCCACTCGACGAAGCCGCCGACCACGACGAAGGCGTCCTCGGACATCCAGCTCGCGACGCCGCCGCGCGGGGAGCCGTCGCCGACCGCGCGGCTGGGGCCGGCCGCGCCCGAGCGGTACAGCGAGGTGCCCACCGTCAGGCCGTCGCGGACGAACCGCAGGTCGGCGCCGAGCGGGATCGCGTGGCCGAGGCGCTCGTCGTTGCCGGTGGTCGCCGAGTACTGCAGGGCACCGCCGGCCAGCTCGGCCTCGCCGTACAGCATCACGCTGGTGGTGCGGGTCAGGAGCAGGTGGTCCTTGTCGAACAGCTCCGGCGACTCGATGCCGATGAACGTAGGCACCGCGTCGAGGAGCTCGTTGTACAGGCCGAAGCGCCGGTAGGTCTTGCCGACCCGCGCCACCAGGCGGCGACCGAGCAGCGGCCACTCGAGCCAGGCGTTGCGCAAGACGATCGCCTCGTCGTCGGTGTTCGACCCCGCGCCGGGCGAGGCCAGGTTCAGGTAGTAGCGAAACCGGCCGCGGATCGCGCCCTGCAGCATCACGTGGATGTTGGGCAGGTCGACCTCGATCGGGTTGCGGGTGTAGACCGTCTCGCCCGCGCCGTCGACGCCGCTCGGCGTGCGCGCGACCTTCTCGACGTGGAAGTCGATGAAGCCGTAGAGCTTGGCCCGATGGAGCGGCTCCGCGGTCTCGGCGGTGAGGGTCGCCAGATCGCCCCAGCCGCCGTTGGCCTCGGCCGGCACCGCGTCGTCGACGGCAGCGGCAGGTTCGGTCGGCGCCGCCGCGCCGGGTTGGTCCTCGGGGGGCGTCGCCTCGGGGGCCGTCGCCTCGTCGGGTGTCGCCTCGGGGGCGGGATCGCTCGGCGCAGGCTGGGCCTGGGCGACCGGCGAGCTGCCCAAGAGGGCGAGCGCGAGCCACTTCGAAATACGGTGCATCGGTGCCTCCGCGTCCTTCGTAAGACTCAGGTTCGACCGCCTGGCGGCCGACTTGAGGGCGGGCGCGACAATCCGCCCGCTACACCGATTCCGCTGTCAACGGACAGCGGTCAGCGGACCCGCTCGACCAGGGCCTGACGGCGGCGATCCCAGCGCCAGCGCGTGGTTGCGCGGTCGGGCCCGGAGACCAGCGTGACCACGCCGCGCCGGACGACGAGATCATCGACCGGCGTACCGATCGGGAGCGCGGTCAGACGGTGAGGGCGCCCGCCGCGGACCGTGAAGATGACAAGATCGGAGGAGCGCGATGCCTCGACCCCGGCGGCCGACCAATGAGCGCGCTCCAGGACCAGCATGGCCTCGGGGCGGCGATCGCCATCGACGTCGGCGAAGTCGATCGAGCGCAGCGTGGTGATCGTGGTGTCGTGGCCCTGTCCGTCGGGCTCGTCGAGGCGAACTTCGGCGCGGCCGGCGACGAGGGGGCCGCCCCAGACCCCAACCTCGGCCCGACACCAGTCGATCGCGCGGACCCCGCGGCCTGCCGGCGCGGGTGGCTGATCGCAGCGGGCCGCGGTGGGTGGCCCAGCCAGGCCCGGAGTGGACAGGGCGGCGATGGCGACGACAACCGCGAGAGTGCGCACCCTGTCAGCCTAGTACGCATTGGCTCCGATGCTGCCCACGTAGCGCGCGGCCTCGGTCTCGGTCTCGGCCTCGGCCTCGGTCTCGGTCTCGGTCTCGGTCTCGGCCTCGGTCTGGGTCTCCCCCGGCGTGGATCCGGTGATGACTCCGGAGTTGTGGGTTCACGGGACCGCCGACGTGGGCCTGCCCGCGTCGGTCACCCGCCGCGGTGGACGCCTCTCCGTTCGCTCGCGATGACTTCGCGACGTCGCCGCTCCCTCGGAGACCAGGGATCGATCCATCACTGGCGTCCTAGCGTGGGAGCTCACGAGTTCGGCGCCACCGCGCGGGCTTCCTTAGAGCACCGAACGGTTTGAGATGCCTGCTGCGACGCGGCCGTGTGGGCACCTCCGGGCGTACGTCCGATGCTCGCTCGTCGTGTAGTCGACTACACTCCTCGCTGCGCTTCGGGCGTGCGCCCGGATCTGCCTCACACGTCCGCGTCTCGCGACGGCATTCAAACCGTTCGGTGCTCTCGGGCGGCCGGCCCCCGTCGGCTCTGTGCGCGCACCACCCCATCCCAACGGTCGCTCCCGTCGCGGTCAGCACAGCGCAAGCGGGTCGGCCTCGGTCTCGGTCTCGGTCTCGGTCTCGGTCTCGGCCTCGGTCTCGGTCTCGGTCTCGGTCTCGGTCTCGGTCTCGGCCTCGGTCTCGGTCTCGGTCTCGGCCTCGGTCTCGGTCTCGGTCTCGGCCTCGGTCTCAGCCTGAGCCTCTCGGCCGGGCGCCCACCTAGCCGTGCTCTACTCGTCGCATGATGCGTGCCCTGGCGTTCGTCGTGGTCGCGGCGCTGGCCGCCGGATGTGGATCGCGGTGCAAGGACGTGGCCTCGGCCCGCGACCTGGTGGTGGCGCGTCCACCGATCGCGATCGCCGGCGCGGACGTGCGGGTGACGGTGCCGCTGGCGCGGGCCAACGAGCTGATCGCCGTGGTGCTGCAAGCGACGCCGGTCGAGGCGGCGCTCGAGCTGCCGGCCGGGCTCCCGCTGGCGGTGCCGGCTCTGGTCGCGAGCGTTCGCGAGGTGCGGATGGTGCCGGGGGGACCCGGGCGCGTGCGGATCGCGCTGCGGATCGAGGTCCGCGAGCGCGCCGCGGCCCACGAGCTGACGACGCTGGCGCTGGTCGCGGAGGTGGCGCCCGAAGTCGAGCGCGTGGACGGCGGCGTCGAGCTGGCGATCGGCATCGGCGCCGATAGCCTGGTCGCGGTGACCCCCGAGCTGGGCCCGGGCGCGCGCGGCAAGCTGGGCGACGCGCTCCTCCGGCAGCTCCCTCCGTCAGCGCAGGCCCTCGCGCCGCGGGCCCTCGTCGAGGAGGTCGGCGCGACCCTGGCGAGCCATCTGGTCGGCGCCGGGTTTCGCGGGCTGCGCGCGACCCTGCTCGAGCGGATCGGCGAGCTGACCCGCGTGCGGGTGCGGCTGCCCGAGGTCCCGGTGACCGACGTCGTGGTCTCGTCGGCGTCGACGCCGGCCGCCGCGCTGGTGGTCGAGTTGACCACCGGTCTGCCCGTGCGCCGGCGACTCGGACCACCCGGGCCGCCGTCCGAAGACGTGACAGTGGAGCTGTCCGGCACCGCGGTCGCTGAGCTCGCCAACTGGGCGGTCGACGCCGGCCTGGCGCCGCGCTGGTACTCGCGCAGCCTGGAGCCGAAGGCCGACGGCGAGTTTCGGCCGCGGTTCGACTACGTCGCCGAGGAGCGAGGTCATCCGTTCAAGGTGTACGTGTTTCAGGAGCGCGGGGGCTGCTCGTACTTTCGGGTCGGCGTGCGGGCGGCGCTCGCGCTGCGCGGCGGTCAGCTCGTGGTCACCGCCCTCGATCGCCAGCTCGAGCGCCGGCGCGCGTCGCCGATCATCGAGGCGGCGGCGTGGGCCAAGTACTTCGTCACCGGTTCGATCGATCGGTCGAAGCGCATCGCCGCACACACGCGCCTGACCGTGGGGCCGCACACCCTCGAGCCGCGCGTGGTCGCCGCCGCGCTGGCCGACGACGAGCTCAAGGTCGGGCTCGGCTTTGCGATCGACGGCCCGCCCTCGCCGGGGCCCACGGGCGCCGAGGCCGCGTCGTCGAGGGGCCGGTAGTCGCCGGGGCGGCGGTTACCGCGGCGCGGGGGCCTCGCGGTGCGGCTGCGTCGTGTCTGGTGGTCCGGCGGATCGGGTGGTCCGGAGGATCGCGGCGGCGGTCGCACCGCGGCCTCGGGGCGACACCGCGACAGCAGCCGTGAGCGCGATCTCTCCACCGCGGTGCGGACCGCGCGTCAGATCGACCGCATGGCGACCGTACGCCGAGCTTCGATCGTCGCGTCGTTAGCCCTCCACGGCGCGGTCGCTGTGGTCCTGGTCGTCGTGAGCGCGCCGGGTCGGGGGCCTTCGTCCGACGACCACGTAGCGCGCTCGGTCATCGCGCTGTCGACGGGTGCGCCGGCGCCGATCGCCCAGCCGACCGCGACCGTAGCGCCGCCGCCGGCCCGCGCCCAAGCGCCGGCGCACCGTCCCCAGCCCCGGCGGGCGCGCCCTCGGGTCGTCCGCTCGCCCGCCATCGCCGCGGCGGGCGTCGCCTCCCTCGCCCCGAACCCCGGGGCCGCGTCACCGAGCCTGGCGCCCGCGCCGGGGCCGCCGCCGACCGCCGCGTTGCCGTCTGCCGCGATGCCGCCCGCCGTCGTGCCGCCCGCCGCCGCGCGAACCGCCGCACCCGCTGAAACCAGTCGGATCGCCACCGGCGAGACCGGGATCACCCCGCCCACCACGAGCCGCGGCGGCGGTGACCGCGGCCGCGCCGGAGGTCCGGGCGCCGGTGGGCCCGGCGGCTCGGGCCTGGGCGGCCGAGGCGGGACCGGTCTCGACCGAGCGTCCGCCGCCCCTCCACCGCGCGTGTCGAAGGCGCGGCCGGCGCGCCTGATCTGGCCCAAGCGCACCGCCGAGACCGACCAGGGCACCCTGGTAGTCCTCATCCTATCCGTCGACCACGATGGGTTCGTCACCGGCGTCCGGCGGAAGGGCGGCAGCCCTCGCCGCCGCGACGAGCAAGCCGCCGACGCCGCCTGGAAGTTCCGCTACGACCCCGCGCGCGACCACGACGGCCGCCCCATCGCGAGCAAGGTCGACCAACCCGTCGTCGTGCTGTAGCGACCGCGGCCGGCCGCCTCGCCCTCGCCAGCAGGCCGCTCGCTGGGGGATGCGCGCGTGCCGTGGAAGGGAGCCGAATTGGTGCCACTACGGCACATAGACCAAGCCGATCTCGAATCGGTAGTCGCCGGAATCTTCGAACACTCTAGCCGACAGAACCATGTCACTCTCGCCGGACTCAGCGGTCCAGAGGCTCACCGTGACGGTCCAGTGGGTTCCCGTCCACAGTGCGAAGGAGCTCTGCCAGGTGTCATCGGGGAGCTCAATGAGGCGCTCCCCGTAGTCTGCCACATACGACCGAATCTGAGCTGGTGCCGACGGCTTCATGCGAACGCATGGGATCTCCCGAGAAAGGGCGTAGTCGCCCTCAGCAAGTGCCTTGACGACGTCCTTGAGCATCGGCCACCATCGAGTCGGCACTGGATGTACGTCGAAATCGCTCTTCGTGGGCTCGTGGGGTTGAGTCGTCATTTTGCTGGAACCATCTTGCTGGACCTCCGCGCGGCGTCTCTGCCCCCTCAGTATAGGTGATCGCGTGCAGTTAGGGTTCGCGTTGCTGCCCATGACCAGCACCTTGCCGCCGCATCAATCGCCACACCAGCCACTCGACTAGCAGTGGCAAACACCCCCAATCTAGCACGAACGGCAGCCACCACAAGAGCGAAACATGCGAATTGGCAGAAAGCCAGAATCCCGCGGCGCCGATCAGTCCATTGATCAAAGGCACCGCCGAGTACCCGGGGCGCCGCCTTACGATGCGAAAATAGGCGAGCACCAGGTGAGTAACGGCGAGTACGGCGAAGACGCAGAGTAGCAGGCTTGAGACAACGGTTTGCATTGGGCTCTCAGGTCTGGTGGGACGGCGAGGTCAAGGAAGGGTCGCGTACCGGGCCGGGCTTCCTGAAGGAGCTGAGCAGGATAGCAAGGTCGACCAACCCGTCGTCGTGCTGTAGCACCCGGCCGCGGCCAGCCGCCTCACCCTCGCCAGCAGACCGCCCGCTGGGGCATGCGCGCGCCCCGTGGGACGGCGTCGTGCCAACCCTGGTTCATCCCGATAGAACGGGTGCTGGTCGCAGAGAGTTCGCGTCGATTGCATAGAGACGCTTGCCGAGTCGGTCCATGACGACAATCGACGTGCCATCGACGACGACCTCCTTGAATCTGTAGTGGAAGATGATTGAATCAGGAAGTGTGTCAAGGATCGTCTCGTCGAAAACGATCGTGCCCTTTCGTTCAAGGACGAGGTTGAGCGTGAAGTGCTCCGAGTCCAGTCGACACGCGAGCGTAGCCCGGAGGCCGAGTCCGCGCAGCAACTTCGTCTGGTGAATCCACTCGTTCTTATACCCACCAGCGCGAAACTGGTCGATGGCTTGCAGCAACTCCGCCAGCGGAATGTCGTAGTGGCGAGCGCACTTCTCCAGGCCCGCCGTCATCATGCTGATGAAGAACTCATGATGTTCGCCAGGCCCGAGGCCGCGGTAGCTGGATGCGTCGAAGCCTACGTGCGCAATCAGGTTTCTGTTCGAGCTGATGCGAGGCACATCGTCTGGTCTCATTCTCCCTTGCACCAAGAGCCCAATGAAGCCTGCTGTGTTGAACTTGAGGCGTCGAACGTGTCTCGTCAGCAGGTTGTCAAGGTAGTAGCCTTGAAAGAGGAACCGGTTGGACAGTTCCTGGTCGTAGTCATCCACATGAAGATACAAGCCCACAGATGCAAGTCGAGTCATGAACGGACCCTGCTCTAGTTGAAGCCAGATAACCCTGCCAGCTCGAATCACCCAGGTCAAGTGGCGCGACTGCGGCCGAAAGGCTGCACTTGCGGTGTTCAACGCGCGCCGCCTGGCCGGTTTCTTCTTCTCCCAGTACAAGATCTCTCCGCGTGCGCCGGGGCCGGCTCGCCCCGGTCCAGCCCACCTCGCGCCCAACTAGCCCTGTGCTGGAGTTTCAGCCAGCCACCAGTTGAGCGGCGTTACGCCGTCACGCTCATCGTAGACGTTGCCGAAGTACCACTCGACGTCGGGGTATGCGACCTTCACTTCGGAGAAGAGACCTTCGATCGCGGGGAAGCCGGCCGACACGGGAATCGTGTAGACCAGTTCCTTTGCAGCTTTTCCGTCGAGCCACCCTCGAAGCTGAATGACACGTCCTGTGGCGAAGCGGTCAACGTCGGAGATGCTTGCGTTGCGAAAAACTTGCACGCATAGGTTTCCGCCGCGCGTGAGCACTCGGTAGCGCCCGCCGTCGTCCACCATGATCTCGTCTCCGGCCGCCACGCCGAGTGCCAGGCCCGGAGACGCAAGCAAGACGTAGCGGTCGGTGCCGCGAGCCTCCACCAGGACCTGCTCAAAGGCCGGACTCCCGGAACTGCTTCGGCCGACGTTCAGATTGACGACTGTCTTCACGAGGACGAGCTTACCCGATATCACCGCCCATAGGGAGCGCCTTACCCTCTACGTTCAGCACACGGCACTCTCTGACGGTCACCGCGGTCCGCCGCGCCACCGCGGCCCGCCTCGCCTCAGAACCTACCCTCTTTCGGTTACTCGAAGACGAATCTCATATCGGCCGTAGCCTGACTCGTTCCCGGCGATGTCACCTGCCTCGGTGCGACTGACGGTGCCGATGCCGAGGTCAAGGCGATCAAGGAAGCTGAGCGGTGAACGGATGAACTCATCGTCCGTCAGCGGCCGGCCAAAGTCGTAGTCGAAGGAGGCTTGCCCGACGCATATGAGAACGTGCGGAGGCGGGTCATCGAGCTCGCCTGTGACCCACTCGTCATCGACAATCACGAACGGCGACGAGATGGGGGGAGAGCCGAAGTGGCGCGCCTCGGCATGCCAGCAGCGCGCGAGGCGAATCGCAGCCGTGATCGCCTCCAGGCGGAACATGGGGTCGGACATCCCTTGTGCCCGCGGCGCGAGGTCGTAGCCCACGACGTGCCGATCGATGTAGATAGGAGTCCGAGCCCCTCCTTGTCCGATCGAGCTTGTGCGATAGATGTCGACAATGTCGGCCAGGCGATTCGACTCGCATATGTGATCGAAGTATGAGGACATTGGAGTCGGCTGTTCCTTGTCTGGGTTCAGTTGCAGGCAGTGCCCGTCAGCTTTAGTCAGCTTCCTTGAGGTGTTTTCTCACTTCTTCTGGCGCTTGATCGTCCCGGTCCCGCTACGATCAGTTCAACGGCGCAACGCGATCCGTAGGGCGGACCTGGCTGCGGCTAGTCGATCCCGCCACTCGGCGGCGATCGTGTCTCGGAGTTCATCGTGTTGACTCAGAAGTTCGTCGCTCCAGATGTCGCGCTCATCGCCCTCCGGCCAGAAGCCCACTCGGAGAACGAAGTCCAAGATCGTGTTGACCGCGGCGGGCGGTAGCGGCAGGGAGCGCCACCGGTGTAGCAGACGCCAGAGTCGCCGATAGGTGGGTACCGCGGCGCCGCCCCCGCCGAGTTCCTCGGCGCCGGCGATGGCGAGGAGGAGTTCGGTGGACGGCGACTGCTCGTCGCAGAGTCTCATCGCCGACGCATCGTAGTTCTTCTTCAGTTCGATGCTGGCCGGGCTTGGAAACTCACTTTCGAATCCTCCGGGGGACAAGGCTCCACCGGCGCTCAGCCAGAAGATGTCGTCGATCGCGGGGAGGCATCGCTTCGCAGAGCACGCATAGAGGCAGACGTCCCAGTCTGGCTCAAGGCGCACTAGCCAAGCACCGCTCGCTGGGAGCCACAGTTTGGCGGCGTAGCCGTCCTCTTCGGTCGCATGGTCCGCGAGCTGCCAGGAGGCGTCCTCGCGCACGAGCAGCAGCTCGTAGATGGGTCCGCACTCATCACCCAAGAGAGGGCCGAGTCGTGACAGGCCGTGTGGGTAGACCACGCTTCCGGCAAAGAAGGTCGTTGCCCAGCTAGCGGGTGCCAGTCGACGAGGGAGGAGCTCTGAGCCGCACAGAGCATGGGCTGATTCTTCAAGGGTCTTCATGGTGTGGTCGCTGATTCTGTCAGTCGCGAGCCCGCTCCGATCCGTGAGGTCAGCGGTTCAGGAATTCGTCTCGTGGCGGCGTCTTCTGCGAGTGCCGTGACAGTCGCACGCAATGCGGAATCGGTCGGCGCTTCAAGAAGGGCTGGGGTGCTACGAGTCTGACTCTTCGGGATCGGGCTCCTCGTGCCACTCGCCGGCCAATCCGGCTTGTACATAGGTGCCTGGCACCCAGAGCTCCCAGTTCTGCGAGGCTGTGGGGTCGGAGCCGTGATTGTCGCAGAAGATGAGCAGCGTCTCCCCGTTGGAGAAGCGAAGCTCGAGATCCCAGGCGGGCGCTCGACAGAGCACAGCGTCTACGACGGCGTCGGTGAGGCTGTCGAGATGTACCTGGAAGTCGTCGGTGTCGCTGGTTGCCAGCACGTTTGAATCAGTCTGAAGCCGCCAGGAGCACCAGACGAGCAGGCCGAACGAGCCTTCATTGTGGCGAAAGGAAGGAGGGTGAGCGGTGTTTGTCAAAGGGCGGGCCCGTGGGATCTGCTCGCCCAGTGCCAGGCTAAACGATGGCGCCGTGACGCCGCCAGCGCTGACGTACCAGCAACGTTGTCCGACGAGCCGCTGTGGGATGTCGAGGTTCATGAGTGCCTCGCTCGCCGTTGGGTGACGCGGCCTCGCAGAGGCTCACCACCGGTAGACCCGCTCCGCGTCGGTGAGGCGGCCAAGCTCGGGCTCATCGCGCCTTCCTCGGAAGCGGAGGCGTGGGCCTGGACGACCCCGGGGCTCGTCTGCCCGACTCGCCTTTGCCGTCGAGGTCCGCGACCTCGGTCAGGTAGCGTTCGGCGCGGCGCCGGTCGACGGCCACGCCGAGGCCGTCGGCGTAGCAACGGGCGAGGTCCCGGCGGGCCGCGACCGAGCCGAGGCGGGCGGCGCGGCGGTACCAGGCGACCGCTTGGGTGGGATCGCGCGGAACGAGCTGTCCTCGTTCGCACCAGGTTCCGAGGTCGCGGGCCGCGGCGCCTACGTGACGTGCGGCGGCGGTCAGCAGCGTGCGCGCGCGCGCCGGATCGGCGCCCACGCCGAGGCCGCGGTGTCCGGCGGCCAGCCACAAGCCGAGCTGGTGCTGTGCGCGCCCGTCGCCAGCGGCCGCGCCGCGTTCGACAAGCTGACGGCATTTGGCGTCCCGGTGGCCGTCGTGCCACCGGAGCAAGGCACGGTCGTAGGGCTCGGGATAGGTTGCGCTGATCGTGGGGCGGTCCGCCGCCTCCTCGTAGCCGAGACGGTCGGCCGCGTTCGCAAAGCGCGCGGCGACCGCCGGGTCGGCGGCGACGCCGATGCCGTAGCTGTAGCAGCGGAAGAGCTCGTGGCGGGCGACGATCGAACCCAGGCGAGCGGCGCGGCGGTACCAGGTGACCGCGAGGGTGGCGTCCTTGGGAAGCACATGACCGCGCTCGTACCAGTCGCCAGCCCACAGCGCCGCCACGCAGAAGTGTCGAGCGCCGGCCAGCACCAGGGCGCCGGCGCGATCGCGATCGCGCCGGATCCCGAGGGCCCGGCTGCCGCTGACGGTCCAGGTCCCGAGAGAGAACAGCGCCCGGGGATCACCGGCGCGCGCTGCGGCGTGTAGCAGCCGGCCGTACGCAGGGGCGTCATCGGCTCCGCGGTTGGTGCGAAACAGTCGATCGAAGGGTTCCTCTGGGGCCTCTCGGCGCATCACGACCTCCTGGAGTGACGATATCGCATCGCGCTCCGTGCGCCAAGGCGGCGCAGCGAGCGAGTCGGGCGGGAGGCGGACCGCGTCGCGATCGCTGCCTCCGGTCGCGTCGCCTTCGTCCGACTGCGAGGCGGCGACTCACGCCAGCGTGAGGCTGTGCTCGGCCAGCGCTCGCTGGCGGAAGGTCCACAGGCCAGCCTCGTCGCCGGCGTCGAGCTGCCCGGCCTCATGCAGGTCACGTCGCTGACGCGTGAGCTCCTGCTGCATCAGGGGGTGCTCATGGATTCGCTGTTCGCGCAGGGGATCCAGCGCGTCCATGTCCTCGAGTTCCTGGACGAACAGGTCGACAGAGTCAGTCGCGAATCGGAGCGCAGCGGCGATCCGCTCGGGCGTGTGGTCCTGGAGAAAGTCGAGAAGAGCACAGATGGAGAAGACCGCGTCTTGGGCAAGTGTCGTGTCTAGCAACGGAAAGTCATCCGAGTTCGGGGCGGCGCGCTCGCACTGCGCAAGGAGGTCGGCCAGACCCTCGACGCCGATGGCGAGCGAGGAGCCTCGAGCGCACGCGTCCCAGATGGCGTCGAGGGCCGCACGAAGCGGGGTGGGATCGCCCCACAGGGCTTGGGCTACGAAGGCGGCATAGTTCGGGAGCAGGCGTTCGCAGCACGCCGCGGCCGCGGCGAGTTGTTGATGTGTCTGGAGCTTGTTGATCGCTCCGAGCGCGCGGCCATCATTGAAGGGGACTTGCATCGGGGCGGGGCAACGTTTCGGCGTTCGCAGCTTCGTGATGGTCAGAGCGCGGCGAGGTGCTCGGCGAGGACGGTGATCGGGCTCGCCTTCATCCGCAGTTCCGGAGGCAGCGAGACCATCGGCTCGACCTCCCGAACGCGGCGGAGCCGCGCCTCTTCGCCGAGCAAGGCGTCGAGCAGGATGACGGCCGCGGCGTAGCGCTCGTCGTCGGTCGCGTCGGCCAGGTTGGCTTGCTCGAGTACGAGGTCGAACGTGTGGTCGGGGAATCGGTAGAGGACGTACCGCCAGGAGGTCGCGTCGATCGCGAGCCCGTCGGGGCCGTCGCCGAGGGTGAACTCGAAGGGAGCTGGTCTCGCGGGGCGGGCGGGGAGGAAGACCCAGCGCGGCACCGTCGGTGCCATCGCGACGACGTGCTGAGTCAGAGGCAAGAGGTCGCGGTCGCCGTCGGGCGAGAGCGCGAGGGCGTTCTCGGCGGTCGAGCCCGGTCCGAGCTCCCAGCCGAGGTCGCCGAGCCGCCGGACGCGGGCATCGAGCGCCTCCAGGAGGGCCGCGTTCGTCAGGTCAGCCCCGAGCGCGTCCGCGATCGACGCGAACCATGCCCAGAAGGCCAGGATGTCGTGATCAGCGGGGTGGTTTGACACGTACTCCCTCGGGGCGCCGGCCCGGGCCGGCCCGTACCGCGCTGGCCGCTCCCTCGCCGGCGACAGCGGGCTGATCGCTATCGGCGATCGAGGTCGCTGGCCAGCGGCGGCGCGGTCCGGCCGATCGGCGGGAAGTTCTCACACGCGGCCTGGAAGGTCTCGAGGGCCTGTTGCAGCGCCGGCGCGAGGTTGCCACCGCAGATGTCGCCGAAGACGACGTTGGTGCCGGCCTGCTGCTGGAACTGCTTCAGGCGGATGCCCTCCTCGGCGGCGCCGAAGCTCGATTCGCAGGTGGTCTGCCCGGCGATGATCGCGGCGGCCCAGCGGCCACGGTCGCCCTTGATCGTATCGAGGGCGGCGACGACCTCGGCCGGCATCTGCAGGCCGGTGTCGCCGTTGGTGGCGCAGTTGTCGCCGGCGGTGGTGAACGTCGTGGCGGTGCGCGAGCAGTCGTCCTCGTCGGTCAAGATCACGATGCCGAGGAGCGCGTCGTCGCGAAGGAAGCCGGGGTTGGTCGCGAGCGTCGCGGCGAGCTGGCTGGCCCGCAGCGGCATCTCGATCGCCGGGCCACCGGTGCCGACGTCGGCAGTGCACGCGAACGTGGTGGCCATGTTCGGGTCGGTGCGCTCGAGCCACGACCGCGTCATGCCGCAGGCCTGACGGAAGCGGCCGTCCAGGCCGGTCTGCGGTGCCGGCGTCGGCGGGAACGGCGGGAAGCCGGGGATCATCGGCGGCTGGATCGTGATGTTGGCGGTGATGCCCGTCGTGGTGATCGCCGCGCGGTAGTCGAGCGTCTCGCCGGTCGAGATCGTGTAGCTGTTGAGCAGCTGCGCGAACATCGGGAAGTTGCTCCGCAGGTTGGTCTGCTCCTCCCCCATCGAGCCAGAGTCGTCGATGACGAAGATGAGGTCCATCTTGCGACACTCGCCGGCCCCCTCGTCGGCGTCAGGGCCTCCGCCTCCGTCGGTCCGTGCATCGGGCCCGACGTCGTCGTCATCGTCGCCGGCGTTGACGCCGGGACCGCAGGCGGCGAGGGTGGCGAAGGCGAGGGCGGGGACGAGGCGGACCAGTTGGCGCATGGAACTCCGGTTGGGCGAAGAGCGGCGCGGCACCCCGGCCGCGTCGCGCACCCTAACATCGCCCCTAGTCTCGGTCGCAAGCGAAACCCACGCGGCGCGGACACATCGTCTGTCTCGCCCGATCGCCGCTGGCCGGACCAGCCCCCGCGGCCCGGCCTCGCCGCGCGGCGGGGGTGCGCTACGGTCGCGCGGTGACCGACGCGATCCGACGCTTTCGCTTCGTGAGTTTGGCCGAGGGCGTGTCGTATCTGGTGCTGCTGGGGATCGCGATGCCGCTCAAGTACGGGGCCGGGATGCCGGGGGCGGTGCGGGTGGTGGGCATGGCCCACGGGGTCCTGTTCGTGGCCTACGTGGTGGCGCTGGCGGCGGCGGCGCGGGCGGCGCGGTGGCCGACGAGCAAGAGCGCGGTGGCGATGATCGCGTCGCTGGTGCCGCTGGGCGCGTTCTGGCTGGAGCGGCGGCTGCGGCGCGAAGAGGCGGCGGCGCGGGCGCGCTGACCTGGGTGAGCGCCCGTGCTATCCACCCCCCATGCGCGCGAAGGACCACGGGTTCCAGCAACCGGCGGAGTGGGCCCGCCACCTCTCGGTGTGGACGGCGTGGCCGCACCTGGCCGATGAGTGGGCCGAGGGGCTCGACGGGCCCCGGGCGTCGCTGGCCCAGATGATCGCGGCGATCGTCGACCGCGGGCCGGCCGGGCCCCGCGGCGAGCGAGTCGATCTCCTGGTGCGCGACGCGGCGGCCGAGGCCGACGCCCGCAGCCGGCTCGGACCGGCGACGGCCGGGGTGCGCTTTCACCGCGCGTATTACGGCGACGTGTGGCTACGCGACACCGGGCCGATCTTCGTCACGCGCGACCACGAGCGCGCGGCGGCGTGCTTCCGGTGGAACGGCTGGGGCGGCAAGTACCTCATGCCGGGCGACGACGCGGTGTCGACCTGGGTGGCGGGCGCGGCTGGGGTGCCGGCCTGGCCCCAGGGCTTCGTCCTCGAGGGCGGCGCGGTCGAGGTCGACGGCGAGGGCACGATCCTCACGACCAAGCAGTGCCTCCTCGGCGGCAGCCGCAACCCCGGCGTCGATCAGGCTGGCGCCGCCGCGCTCCTCGAGGCGTCGCTGGGCGCCGACCGCGTGATCTGGCTCGATCGCGGGCTCATAAACGATCACACCGACGGCCACATCGACACGCTGGCGCGGTTCGTGGCCCCCGGCGTGGTGGTGGCGATGGCGCCGGTGGACGGCGACCCCAACCGCGAGGCCCTCGAGGGCATCATCGCCGACCTGGCGGCGGCGACCGACGCTCGCGGCCGCAGGCTCGAGGTCGTCACGGTGCCGTCGCCGGGCGAGGTCCAGGACGCGACCGGCGCGATCATGCCGGCCAGCTACATGAACTTCTACATCGGCAACTCGACGGTCGTCGTGCCGACCTACCGCGCGGCCAACGACGACGCCGCGGTCGAGGCGATCGCCAAGCTGTTCCCGGGCCGGCGCACGGTCGGCGTCGACTGCTACCCGATCCTGGTCGGCGGCGGCGGCTTTCACTGCACGACCCAGCAGGAGCCAGCGCCGTGACGCGCGTCGATCGCACCAACACCGTCACCGTCGCTGCGCTGCAGTGCGACCTGACTGACGACGTCGCGACCAACGTCGCGCGGGTCACCGACCTCATCCGCGCGGCGGCGGCCCGCGGCGCGCAGATCATCCTGCCGTCGGAGCTCTTCGAGGGTCACTACTTCTGCCGCGATCAGGCCGAGGACCACTTCGCGCGGGCCCGCCCGGTGGCCGACCACCCGACCTTGGCGGCGATGAGCGAGCTGGCGCGGTCGCTGGGCGTGGTCCTCCCGGTGTCGTTCTTCGAGAAGGACGGCCCCGAGTACTACAACTCGGTGGCGATCCTCGACGCCGACGGTCGGTCGCTCGGCGTGTACCGCAAGAGCCACATCCCCGACGGGCCGGGCTACCAGGAGAAGTTCTTCTTCAAGCCCGGCAACACCGGCTTCATGGCCTTCGCCACGCGCTTCGCGACGATCGGCGTCGGCATCTGCTGGGACCAGTGGTTCCCGGAGTGCGCGCGGGCGATGACCTTGGCCGGCGCCGACCTCTTGTTCTATCCGACCGCGATCGGCACCGAGCCCGAGGAGCCGGACTTCGACTCGCGCGATAGCTGGCAGCGCGTGATGATCGGCCACGCGGTGGCCAACCAGGTCGGCGTGATCGCGTCCAACCGGACCGGCGTCGAGGGCGATGGCACCGCGGCCATCACCTTTCACGGCAGCTCGTTCATCTGCGATCAGCGCGGCGACAAGCTGGCCGAGCTCGATCGGGTGGCCCAGGGCGTGATCACGGCGACCTTCGACCTCGACCGGCTGACCCGGGCCCGGGCCTCGATGGGCTTCTTCCGCGACCGCCGGCCCGAGCTGTACGGGCGGCTGGTGAAGTAGCGGCGCCGGGCGGCGGGCGATGGGCTAGTATTTCGGTATGCAGTTCTTCGTCCGCGCCGTGGTGACCGGCTTCGCGTTCAGCCTGGGAGCCGCCCTGTTCAAGAAGGTGTCCAAGGAGCTGGGCCTCGACGACAAGCCGGCCAAGGAGGCCGCGGCGTCAGCGGGGGCGGCCGAGGCCGCGCCGAGCGGCTCGTAGTCGCGACGGCGCCCGCGTCGGCTCGGCAATTGTCGCTGGTCGCTGACAGGTGCAGCGACGGCACGGAGATTGCGCTCGATCACCACCGTCGCGTCTGACGCAACAGTCTGTCGCGCGAGGTGCGGTTGGTTGTCGCGATCATCAGGGCTACAACGTGCGCCATGGCGCGTAGCCCTTACCTCCTCGCGATCGCCCCGGCGGTCGCGCTCGCGGCCGGCGGCGTGCGCTGGCTGCTCCAGGGATCGGGCAACCTGTACACCGCGACCACCAAGCGGTTCTACACGCCGGACCCGGACCTCGGCTGGCGGGTCGCCAAGGGTGGGCCGCTGTGGCTCGGCCTCGAGGTCCTGGCGATCCTCGCGGCGGTCACCGTCGGTACCCTCGGGGTGGCGTGGCTCCTGCGCCGGTGGGAGCGCAAGCGCGGCACCCCGGTCCGCTGGGCGCGCCTGGTGGTCGGCGTCGGCGCGGCCCTGCCGCTGGCGCTGCCGGCGTGGGCGTTCTCGACCGGCCTCGGGCCCGCCGGCGGCCGCGAGTCGTTGCCGGCCGGCGCCACCGCGGCGGCGCCGACCGAGGGCATCGAGGGCAAGCTGGCGGCGCCCGCTGGCCGCTACGTCGTCACGGCCCACGACGGCTCGGCGATCACCGCCCGGATCAGCGCCGGCAAGGAGACCTTCGACGCCCGGTTCGGCCGCGGCCTCGAGGGCGGGTGGGACGGTGACCCCGGCGACCTGACCCGGCCGTTCACCGCGACGGTGTCGGTCGACGCGTCGGCGGTCGACACCGGCGTCGACATGCGCTCGGATCACGCGCGCGAGAAGTACCTCGCGGTGGCCAAGCACCCGCGCATCGGCCTGACGATCGATCGGCTGATCGCGGCCCGCCAGGATGGCCCGGCGCTGGTCGCGTTCCGCGCCGCCGCCACCCTCGATTTCCTCGGCGAGAAGCTGCCGGTCGAGGTCACCGGCAACCTCAAGGCCGCCGACGCCGCGGCCCGCACTCGCCTCGGCTTCGCCGCCGAGGACAGCGTGCTCCTGGTCAACGCCGACCTCGGCATCACCGTCAAGGGCAGCGGGCTGCGCGGCAGCGCCGAGTCGTTCGACGCCGACGCCATCCCGATCACCGTCTCGCTCGTTCTGATCCGGAAACCCTAGGGAGAAACGATCGTCATGAAGAAGCTCAGCACCGCCCTCCTCATCGCCGTCACCGCGCTCGGCCTCGCCGCCTGCAAGAAGTCCGAGAAGAAGGACGAGGCCCCCAAGGCCGGCACCGCCGCGCCCGCCCCCGCGCCGACCCCCGCGCCGGCTCCGACCCCCGCGCCGGCTCCGACCCCCGCGCCGACCCCCGCGGTCGCCGCTGACTACCTGAAGGTCGTGGCCGACCACGTCGACGCCGCCAAGGGCCCGGTCGACGTGACCCTGGGCAAGTGGGCGGTCACCAAGGCGACCTTCGACCCGGCCAACCTCGAGGGCGGCACCGCCGAGATCGAGGTCGACCTGACCGCGCTGTCGAGCGGCATCCCCGACCGCGACGCCCACCTGCAGAGCCCGGACTTCCTCGACACCGCCAAGTTCGCCAAGGCCACCGCCAAGGTCGACAACGTCAAGAAGTCGGGCGACAAGACCTACACCGCCGACGTGGCGCTCAACCTCCACGGCGTCGAGAAGAAGATGTCGACCACCTTCGAGGTCGTCGCTTCGACCGCCGACAGCGTGACCGTCAAGGTCAAGCAGGGCCTGTCGCGCGTCGACTTCGGCATGACCGCGGTCCAGGACAAGGTCAAGCCCGAGCTGGTGATCGACGCCCAGCTCACCTTCAAGAAGATGTGAGCTCGCGCAAAGCGATGCACCGCCGCGCGGCGCTCTTCCCCGACGGCGCGCCATCTGGGATGCTCTCGCGTGATGGCGCCTCCTCGCCTCGGTGATGCCGGCACGGCCCTCGCGCCGGGGTTGTTGATCGCGATGCCTCAGCTCGCCGATCCCAACTTCGCGCGATCGGTGGTGCTGATGATCGAGCACAACGATCACGGGTCGTTTGGGCTCGTGATCAACCAGCCCAGCCCGATCACCGCGGTCGAGCTGCTCGAGAGCCTGGAGATGGAGTGGGGCGGCACAGCCGACACCGTCGTGTGGTCGGGCGGGCCGGTCAGCCCGAGCACCGGGTGGATCTTGCACGAGCCGGTGGCGGCGATCGCCGACGGCCCGGGCACCGCCGCGGTCGGCCCCGGGATCGACCTGTCGACCTCGCCCGAACGGCTGCGGATGTTGGCCCGGCGGCCCCCCGAGCGCCTGCGCATCTTGCTCGGCTACTCGGGCTGGGGGCCGGGGCAGCTCGCCCGCGAGATGGCCGAGGGCTCGTGGCTCCACGCCGACCTCGATCCGGCGATCGTGTTCGATCTCGACGCCGACGCGATGTGGCGCGCGGCGGTGGCCAGCCTGGGGATCAGCCCCGACGCGATCGTAGCGGGCCGCGGCGTGAACTGAGGCGGGCGGGTCCGGCGGGGCCGGCGTAACCGCGGCGGCGCGGCGGCGTCGGAGCGCGGTGGACGCCGCAAAGCCATGCGCGCGCTGTGGCCGGACGATGACCTGGCGGAAGGCCTGGGCGCGGTCGTGGGCCGAGGTGCGCTACTGCTCCGAGCGCTGTCGGCGCGAGCGGCGCGATGACGGCGCTGACCTCGAGGCGGCGATCCTGGCGGCGCTGGCGACCCGCGCGGTCGACGCCACGCTGTGCCCGTCGGAGGTGGCGCGCCAGGTCGGGGGCGAGGCGTGGCGCGAGTCGCTCGAGCCGGTGCGCCAGGCGGCCCGGCGCCTGGTGGCCCGGGGGCTGGTGGTGATCACCCAGCGCGGGCAGGTGGTCGATCCGGATCGCGCGCGAGGTCCGATCCGCATCCGGCGCCGGTGAGGATCAGACGCGGTGAGGATCGACGCGGCGAGGATCAGCGGACGGCGGCCACCAGGAGCCAGCCCAGGCCGACCAGCGACACGCCCCACACCAGCGAGCGCAGGTAGACGATGCCGGCGAGGTAGACCGGGAAGTAGACCAGGCGCGCGAAGAAGAAGATCGCGGCGCCGGTGGTGGCGTCGGCCCCGGCGCTGCGCGCGGCGACGAACGCGCCGAGGAACAAGATCAGGTTCTCGACCATGTTCTTGGCCGCGCGATCGGCGCGGGCGGCCAGCGGGCTCGGCGGCGGCAGCTCGCCGCGGTTGCCGAAGGCCAGGCGGCGACCGTCGCGGGTCCAGGTCGGGGTGTGGAGCTCGGCGGCCACCATGATCATCACCCAGGTGAGGACGATCGATGAGACGAGGTAGTGGAGGTCGGTCATGGGGGCATGATGCCGGGGACCGCGACGTCGGGGTGTGGCGCGGCGTCGCGGCGCGCGATCTCGTATGCTCGGGCGTGCCCGTGACCCGCCGCCAGTGGCTCGCCGGGGTCGGCGCCCTCGGGGCGGCCAGCCAGCTCCCGGGCTGCGCCGGCGCCCCCGACGTGACCGGCCTGGTCGTCGAGGTCGAGCCGACCCGGGCGCTCGTCGCCGCCTGGGCCGACGGCGTCGCGCGCGGCGAGGTCGCGGTCACGACCGCCGACGGCGTGATGATCGCGGCGGCGCCGGTCGACTTCGACGACCTCGGCCACGCCGTGCTCGACGTCGCCGGCCTGACCCCGGCGACGCGCTACCTCGTCACGATCAGCGCCGGCGGCGGTGGCTTCGGGCCGATCCGCTTCGTGACCGCGCCCGCCGATGACGATCCGCGGCCGCAGCGGCTGGTCGTGACCGCCGACGTCGACGACGATCGAGCCTACGACTCGCCGATCTTCACGACGCTTGCGGCGCTGGAGCCCGACCTGTGCGTCAGTCTGGGCGACTGGCCCTACGTCGACAACGCGCCCGCGCCCGCCGATCGCGCCGGGATCGAGGCGCGCTACCTGGCGTCGCGGCGCGCCCCGCGGTTTCAGCCGTGGCTGACCGCGACCTCGTTCCGCGCGATCTACGACGACCACGAGTTCGGCAACGACTGGGACGGCGCGGCGCGCGCCGCCTACCCCGACCACGAAGCGCGGGCGCTGGCGGCGTGGGACGCGTGGTTCCCGCGCCGCGGCGACGGACCGCGCTATCGCCGGTGGCGGTGGGGCGCGTCGCTCGAGTGCTTCCTCCTCGACACCCGCGGGTTCCGCAGCGCCAACGCCGATCCCGACGGCCCGTCCAAGACGCTGCTCGGCGAGGCTCAGCGGCGCTGGTTGATCGACGGCGTGCTCGGCTCGACCGCGCCGTTCAAGCTGGTGCTGTCGACGGTGCCGCTCGACTTCGGCCACGGCGACGATCACTGGTCGAGCTTCGCCGACGAGCGCGGCCGGGTGTTCGGCGCGCTGGCCGACGCCGGGGTCACCGGCCTCCTGGTGGTGAGCGCCGACCAGCACTGGTTCGCGGCGCACCGCCACGCCCGCGGGCTGCGCGAGTTCCAGTTCGGGCCGGTGTCGCGCGGCGTGATCACCCCGCCGGCGCCGGCGCCCGGAGTGCTGGTCCGCGTCCAGGCCTACAACGTCGGCGTCCTCGAGGTCACCGCCGAGCCGCGGCTGCGGATCCGCGCGGTCGACGCCACCGGGGCCACGCTCTACGACGAGGCCTTCACGCCGGCCGACCTGGCGCTGGCATAACCTGGCAGGACGATCGGGGCCGTGGTCGGCGTCGCGGTCGGCACGGCCGGGCCCTGGTGCTGAAAACCTGACAGAGATGTCAGAGCGCTGGTCGGATCAAACAACCAGGCGGACGCAAGGTCTTGAGGTCACGAGGTCGATGCGTCGGCCTGCCTGCTGCAAAGCAGCGGGGCATGCGCAGCGCCACTCTCGTCGCGTTTCCCCTGCTCCTGACCGCCGCCTGCCTCGACTCCGAGCCGATCGGGCCGATCCTGTCCTGCGAGGCGCCGATCCTACCGAGCGACGTGTGCGTCGACGCCCGGCGCCCGGTCGACTTCTACGATGACGCGGCGGTGGTGGCGCGCGGCGGCACCGGCGACTTCGACGTCCTGGTCCTCGACGGCACCGAGGTCGCGCTGTCGTCAGACGATCCGGCGATCGCCGCCGTGACCGAGACCGGGCCGGGGACGTACGCCGTGCGCGGCGTCGCGGTCGGCGCGACCGCGATCCAGGCCCGCCGCCCCGACGGTACGATCCTGGCGACCATGCAGGTCGAGGTCGCGGCCCTCGAGCGCGTCGAGTTCGGCTTCGCGACCGCGGGGGCGGCGCCGCTGCCAGCGCTGGCCGCGTTGCCAGGGGCGATCGAGCGCATCCGGGTGATGCCGGTCGATGCCCGCGGCCGCTCGCTGGTCGGCGCGGAGGACATCGTTGAGTTCACGACCGAGGGACCGCTGGCCGAGGCGCCGGTCGAGCGCGGCGCGCGGCGCGGCGGCTCGATCGGGCTGTTCGATGGCGACGATCGCCCTGGCTACGACATCGCGATCGAGTTCACGGGCCTGGGGCGCGGCGAGCTCCTGGCCCAGGGTGGCGAGGGACCGCTCGGGCGCCTGCCGATCGAGGTGATCGGCGCGCCGGCCACGGTCGAGCTCCGGCTCGCGGCGCCCCAGGTGCCGACCGCGTGGTTCCAGCTCGTCGATCTGATCGGCGCCGATCCGAGCGGCGTGCCGGTGGCCGGGCTGCGCGCGAGCTTCGCGGTGACGCCCGCGGGCCTGGTCGAGGTGCCCGTGGGCGGCGTGCACCAGGCGTCGCTGCGGACGCTCGCGGCCGGGGTCGCGACGGTCACCGCGACCCTGCCGAACCACGTCGCGACCGGGCAGTTCGAGATCGTCGTGCGTTGACCGGCCGGCGCCGGCGCTCACACCGGCGGCGGAGCGCGTGGTGGGACCGGCGCTACCCGATCGCGCCCCTTCATGCGTGGCGCGAGTGGCCGAGTCGATCGTCATGATCCGCGTCGTGCTCGTGTCCGTGCTGGTGGTCGGCTGCACCCACACCAACCTCGCCGTGCAGTACGACGTCACCCGCCGGGCCGGGGGCGAGGTCGCGACCGGGCAACCCCGCGATGGCGCGCCCAGCGGCAGCATCGGGTTCGGCGTCGGCACCCGCGCCGCGAGCCTGGGGCTGATCGCCCGCGGGCGCGATATCTCCCTCGACGACGATCCCTGGCTGGCCGGCGAGCTCGCGCTCGATCTGCAGGTCGCGCCGGTGCGCCGGGGCCCCGCCGCGGCCTACCTTCATGGCGGTCCGGTCCGCGCGCTGCTCTACGATGTCGACGCCCGCGCCGCCCACTGGGGCGTCGGCCTGACCTACGGCCTGGGCCTCAAGGTCGGCTTCGGCGGCGTCCACCTGGTGAGCGACGTGACCTGGACCGAGCTGCGCTACACCGGCGCGATGCCGACCACCAGCGGCGCGGCGTCGCTGCGCACCGCGTCGGTCGGGCTGCAGTTCGGGCAGTGACGACGGCCGCCGCGCGCAGCGAGATGTCATCTCGATGTCATCACCGCCGCGGCGCGGGCGCGGACGCGGCGGGGTACCGTCGACGCGATGGCCACCGCGGTCGCGTTCGTATCTCTCGCGCTCCTGGTCGGGATCGCGGTGGGCTGGCCCCATCGCGCGGCCCCGGCGGTGGCGGCGGTGATCGCGGTGGTGGCGGCGGTGATCGGCGGGCTGGTCGACCTGGCCGGCCTCGAGGAGGTCGCGCGCACGCTGTGGCGACCGCTGGTGACGATCACCGCGGTCATGGCGATGACCGCGGCGGCGCGGGCCCTGGGGATCCTCGACCGGCTGGCGGCGCGGATCGAGCCGTCGACGCGCGGCCCGGTGCGGCGGGCGTTCCGCGTGGTGTTCATCCTCTCGGCGCTGGCGGCGGCGCTCCTGTCGAACGACGCCGCGGTGCTGGTGCTCACGCCGGCGATCCTCGCGCTCCTGCGCACCGTGTATCCCCGCCGCCACCCGCGCTTCGAGGTGCCGTTCGCCTTCGCGGTCTTCTACGCCGCCGGGGTCGCGCCGCTGGTGGTCGGCAACCCGATGAACCTGGTGGTCGCCGAGCGCGCCGGCATCGGCTTCAACGCCTACGCGCTCCACATGATCCCGGTCGCGCTGGCCGGTGCGCTCACGACCTACCTGGTGCTGGCGTGGTCGTTCCGCGAGGTCCTCGGCGATCAGGCCCCGGCGCTCGGCGCCTGGCCGCCCGCGCCGCCGCTACCGCGCGCCGCGTGGCTGGTGGTCGCGGCGCTGGCCGCGGTGCTCGTGGCCTACCCGATCGTGTCGTTCCTCGACGGGCCGCTGTGGGCGGTGGCGGTGCTCGGGGCGACCGCCTGTGCGGTCGCGGCAGGTCGCGCTGGGATCTCGCCGGTGGTCGTCGCCCGCGGCGTCGGCTGGGAGATCTTGCCGTTCCTCGCCGGCGCGGTGGTCGTCGCCGATGGGCTGGCCCGGGTCGGCGCGGTCGAGGTCCTGGCGGGGTGGTTCCGGTCGTCGCCGGCGCCGCTGCCGACGGTGGCCGGGGTGGCGGCGGTGGGCTCGGCGGTCCTCAACAACCATCCGATGGCGCTCCTCGACACCCTGGCGATCGAGCGCGCCGGCGGCGGCCATCCCGAGGTGCTGGCGGCGCTGGTCGGTGGCGACCTCGGCCCGCGCCTCCTGCCGATCGGCTCGCTGGCCGGGCTCCTGTGGCTGGCGATCCTGCGCCAGCACGGGGTCCGGGTGTCGTTCGGGCAATTCGTGCGGCTCGGCCTCCTGGTGACGCCGCCGGCGCTGGCCGCCTCGCTGGCGGTGCTGTGGCTCGTGACGCGGTAGGTCACGGCGGTCGGCGACGCGACCGTGGCCGCGTCCTGGTGCGATCGTGACCAACCGCGACGCGCGCGGTTGCCACCCTGGGAAGGTGAAGCTGACCCCAGCGTCTTCCTACGTCCATGCGCTCCGCGCTCACCTGCCGGCCGAGGTGTTCGCGCCGGCGCGCTCGCGGCTCCTCTGGCTCCCGGTCCATCTGACGATCATCGTGATCGGCGCGCTGGCGCTGGCCCGAGGCTGGCTGCCGTGGGCGGTTGCGCCGGCGGTGTCGCTGGCGATCGGCGTGGCCTTCGCCGGCATCACCTTCCTCGCCCACGAGACCTTGCACGGCGGCGTGGTCAAGCATCGCCTGGCCAAGCGCGTGGTCGGGTGGATCGGCTTCTCGCCGTTCGTGGTGTCGCCGCGCCTGTGGACGGTCTGGCACAACCGCGAGCACCACGCCTACGCCAACCAGCCGGGCCGCGATCCCGACATGTACCCGGAGCTCGAGACCTATGAGCGCAGCCGCCTGGTGCGGCTCATCACCGACGGGTTCTCGCTGGGCGCGCGGCGTTGGACCGGGGTCCTCAGCCTGATGTTCGGCTTCTCGGTGCAGAGCGCGCAGATCCTGGCGGCGGTCCGGCGCTGGGGCTGGATGTCGCGGCGCGAGCACGCGCTGGCGATCGCCGAGACCGCGCTGGGCGTGGCGATGTGGACGACGGTGGCGATCCTGGTCGGCCCGCTGGCGTTCCTGTTCGTGTTCGGGGTGCCGCTGGTGATCGCCAACGTGATCGTGATGGCGTTCATCCTCACCAACCACGGCCTGTCGCCGCTGACCCCCGGGGTCAACGATCCGCTGGTCAACTCGCTGTCGGTGACCTTGCCGCGTCCGCTCGAGTGGCTGACCTTGGGCTTCGGCTATCACGTCGAGCACCACCTGTTCCCGGCGATGAGCACCCGCCACGCGCGCCGGGTCCGCGCCGAGCTCAAGGCCCGCTGGCCCGAGCGCTACCAGGCCATGCCGCTGCCGCAGGCGCTGCGCGCGCTCCACACCACGGCCCGGGTCTATCGCGACTCGGTGACGTTGACCGATCCCCGGACCCGCGCGGTGTGGCCGACCCTGCAGCCGCGGGCGTAGCCCCGCGCGGCGCGCGACCTCCCCGTTCGGCGAGTCGACGGCGGCGGCGGCGACCTTAGCTTGGAGCCATGCTGTCGTGGCTCCGCGATCGTCGACGTGCTCGCTCCACCGGTTCGCCTCCGGCGCGCTGGGACCACTACCTCGACGGCAACGTCGCCCTGGCGCGCGGGCTGACGCCGGCCCGGCGAGCCGAGCTCCTGGCGCGGACCCAGGACCTCGTGGCCCAGGCCGAGTGGGTCGGGTGTGGTGGCCTCGAGGTGACCGAGGAGATGGTGGTGACGATCGCGGCCCAGGCCAGCCTCTTGGTCCTCGGGCGGCCGGAGCCCGATCTCTACGCCGATGTCAGCTCGGTGCTGGTCTACCCGTCGACCCTGCGCAAGCCGTCGCGGCCGCTCGGGCTGTTCGAACAGCCGCGCGCGCCGGTCGAGGACGGGGCGACGGTGATCGGCGAGGCGATGCTGCGCGGACCGGTGGTGCTGGCGTGGGACGCGGTCGTCGCCGGTGGTCGCCCCGGCGCCCGCGGCAACGTCGTGCTCCACGAGTTCGCCCACAAGCTCGACATGGCGACCGGGCAGATCGACGGCGCGCCGCCCTTGCCGACCCGTCACGAGGCCGCGCGCTGGGCCGCGGTGTGCGGCGCGACCTACGCCCGCCACCAGGAGGCGGTCGCCGCCGGGGTGCCGACGGTGCTCGGCGACTACGCCGCGACCAACCCGGCCGAGTTCTTCGCGGTGGCGACCGAGCGCTACTTCCTGGCGCCGGCGGCCCTGGCCGCGGCGCATCCCGGCCTGGCGGCGATCTTCGACGACTACTACCGGGCCGAGCGCCGCCCCGTCGAGCTGACGGTGATCGACCACCCCGACGGCTTCAGCGTCGAACGGCGGGCCCCGGCGCGCGCGTGACCGCGCCCGGCCGCGCGACGTCGACGTCGACGCCGCGCGATTGCCGCCCGCGCGGCGGTTCGATACCGTCGCGGCGATGGCGCGCTACGAGTTCTCGGAAGGGACGTCGAACAAGTTCTGGGACATCCAGCTCGCTGGCGCGAGCTTCACGACCACGTGGGGGAAGATCGGCACCGCCGGGCAGACCACGACCAAGTCGTTCCCGTCGGACGACAAGGCCCGCCTGGAACACGACAAGCTGGTCGCCGAGAAGGTGAAGAAGGGCTACGTCCTGGTCGGCGGCGCCGAGACCCCGGCGCCGGTCGGGGCGACGCGTCGGACGACTGCGGCGGCTCCGGTCACTGCGCCGCCGGTCGCTGCGGCGCCGGTCGCTGCGCCGCCGGTCGTTGCGGCGCCGGTCGTCGCGCCGCCGGTGAGGGCCACCGCCCCTGCGGCCGGCGCGCCGCTCGCGTCGTCGAGGCCGGCCTCGGTCGAGGTGACCTGGACCGACCTCGCCAAGCGCCACCTGGCCTTCGAGCAGCGGGGCCTGGCGGTCGCGCCGCGAGCGGTGCCATCGGTCGCGGCGGCGCAGGCGGCCGTCCGCGCCGGGTACCAGGAGCGCAAGGCGCCGATCGCCGCCGGTTGCAGCGGTGGTGACGCGGCGTCGCGCGAGCTGGCCCACCAGGTGATCGAGGCGCTCGAGGGTGAGCGCCGGATGGCCCGCCCTGACGTCGCGACCGCGGCGGCGATCCTGCAGCTCGTCGGTGTCCCCCACTACCGGTCCACGACCGCCCATGGCGACGTGATCGATCTCCTGGTCGCCCTCGGCGGCCTGGGCTTCGCTCTCGAGGTCTTCGCCGCGACCCTGGGCGACCGCGAGGTGGTGGCTGAACGCGACGTCGTTCGGTTGTCGCCGGTGCCGCGGCGCACCGCCGCGAGCTATCTCCACCACCGCAGCGATCTCATCCTCCATGGCCACTGGCTGGGCCTCGATCCAGCGGCGCAGGCCAGCGTCCGGGCCCAGGCCGAGGCGCTGCGGCAGCACGGTTCGCTGATCGTGCGGTCGGCGCTGGCGTCGGCGCTGCTCCTCCCGTCGTGGGTCGATCGCGACCTCGCCGACGCGCGCGCCACCGGCGAGCGCGCGGTGCTGTCGCCGCAGGCGCTCCTGGTCGCCGGCTCGGCCGACGACGTGGCTGCGTACCTCGGTGGGCTCGAGGACGACGACGCGCGGATCTACGATCGCGAGCCCGAGCACCACGCGCGCTGGCACGGCCACGCCAACCCGGGCATCGAGGCGTCGCTGGTCGCGCGGTTCGGCGCCGACGGAGTGGTGCCGCTGGCGGCGCGTGTTGCGCAGGTGGCGCGTCACCTCGACACCGCCCAGTACTATGTGAACCAACGGATCGCCGAGCTGCGCCGCGCGCTCGAGGTCATGCGCTCGGTCGGCGGGCGGCCCGAGGTGCCGGCGACGGCGGTGGCGGTGTTCGTCGCGGTCGGCGACCGGCAGGTGGCACGCGATGAGGACGCGCGGCCGATCGCCCGCGACTGTTTGATCGCCGACCCGCACGCCGCGCTGCCGCTGGTGCGGGCGCACGGCCGCGCGGCCTGGGCGCGCGAGCTCCTGCCCCAGCTCGAGCGGCTGGTCGCCGGGCCGGCCCGGGTCGACTACGCCGAGCCGGTGGACTTGCCGCCGGTCCTGCAGACGCCGGCGCCAGCCAAGACCAAGTTCCCCGAGTTCTGGAACCCGACGCTCTTGCCGCCGCTCGAGCTCGCCGGTGGCAAGGCGGTGCCGCCCGCCCACCTGGGCGCGCTGGTCGTGGCGCTGCGCGACGGCGATGCCGACGGCCTGCGCGGGCTGCGGGACGTCGCCGATCGCAAGGCCCTGGCGACCTTCGGCTGGGAGCTGTTCCAGCTCTGGCTCCAGGCCGGCGCGCCGCCCAAGGAGAAGTGGGCCTTCACCGGGCTGGGCGCGCTGGGCAACGACGAGACCGCGCGCCGGCTGACCCCGCTCATCCGCGCCTGGCCCGGCGAGTCGCAACACGCGCGCGCGACGCTGGGCCTCGACGTGCTCGGGCAGATCGGCTCGGACGTCGCCCTGATGATGCTGAACGGCATCGCCCAGAAGCTGAAGTTCAAGGGGCTGCAGGAGCGCGCGCGCGACAAGATGCGCGAGATCGCCGAGACCCGCGGCATCACCGCCGAGCAGCTCGCGGATCGCCTGGTGCCCGACCTCGATCTCGAGGACGACGGCTCGAAGACCCTCGACTTCGGGCCGCGCTCCTTCCGCGTCGGCTTCGACGAGGCGCTGGCGCCGTTCGTGATGGACGCGGCCGGCACGCGCCTCAAGGATCTGCCCAAGCCCAACAGCAAGGATGACGCCGCGCTGGCCACCGCGGCCACCGATACCTGGAAGGCGATGAAGAAGGACGCCCGCGCGGTGGCGTCGATCCAGCTCACCCGTCTCGAGCTGGCGATGGGCAACGCCCGGCGATGGTCGGGGGAAGAGTTCCGCGCGTTCTTCGTCGAGCATCCGCTGCTCTTCCACGTGGTCAAGCGCCTGGTGTGGGCGGTGTTCGACGGCGAGCGGCCGGTCACCACCTTCCGCGTCGCCGAGGATCGCAGCTACGCCGACCGCCATGACGACGGCTTGACGCTCGACGACGCCGCCCAGGTCGGGATCGCCCACCGCCTGCACCTCACCGAGGCCGACGAGCAAGCCTGGACCCGGGTGTTCGGCGACTACGAGCTCGAGGCGCCGTTCGCGCAGCTCGGCCGCGAGGTCTTCCGGCTCACCGCGGCCGAAGCCGCGGCGACCGCGCTGACGCGCTACGAGGGCAAGCGGGTCGAGACCAGGAAGCTGCTCGGCCTGCTCAGCCGCGGCTGGTTCAAGGGCCCGGCCCAGGACGCCGGCGGCATCTTCAACCTGTACAAGCCGCTCGAGGGTGGCCGCTCGGCGGCGATCAGCATGCACGACGGACTCAACGCCGGCGGCATGGACTACGTCGACCCGGTGCAGACCCTCGAGACCGTCGACGTCGCCGCCAGCCGGCGCGAGTGGGGCGAGGTCCGCAGCGACGCGGTGCCGCTCGGATCGCTGCCCGCGGTGGTGGTGAGCGAGATCATCCGCGACCTCGAGAGCCTGGGGGCGGCGTCGTGAGGAAGTCGGGCAAGCCCACCGCGACGTCAGCGCCCGCCGGCGAGCCCGGGCCCGCCACCGAGACCCAGCGGCCACCGGCCGAGGTGCTGTACGCCGCCGAGCTCGAGGCGCTGCGGGCCGACGACCGCTTCCCGCGTCCGCCCGGCTGGCGGCTGTCGCCGCGCGCGGTGCGGACCTTCATCCTCGGCGACGAGGCGCGAGGCATCCGCACGAAGTTCGTCGGCCACCCGTCGCTGGTCGATCGGGCGATGATCGCGCTGTCGTCGAACCGCGGCCTGATGCTGATCGGCGAGCCCGGCACCGCGAAGTCCCTGCTGTCGGAGCTGCTGGCCGCGGCGATCTGCGGCCAGTCGACGTTGACCATCCAGGGCAGCGCCGGCACCAGCGAGGACCAGATCAAGTACTCGTGGAACTACGCCTTGCTCCTGGCCGAGGGCCCGACCCTGCGCTCGCTGGTGCCGGCGCCGCTCTACCAGGGCATGCGCGACGGCGCGATCGTGCGCTTCGAGGAGATCACGCGGTGCCCGCTCGAGGTCCAGGATCTGCTCCTGGCGGCGCTGTCGGACCGGGTCATGGCGATCCCTGAGCTCGAAGACGGCAAGCAGCTCTTCGCCAAGGTCGGCTTCAACGTGATCGCGACCGCCAACACCCGCGACCTGGGCGTCAACGAGATGAGCGCCGCGCTCAAGCGGCGGTTCAACTTCGAGACGGTGTTCCCGATCGCCGACTACGCGGTCGAGCTGGCCCTGGTGCGCAGCGAGACCCAGCGCCACCTCGAGCGGTCGGGCGTGCCGACCCTGCCAAGCGAACCGATCCTCGAGCTCCTGGTCACGACCTTCCGCGAGCTGCGCGACGGCCGGTCGAGCGACGGCCAGACGATCGAGCGGCTGTCGACGGCGATGTCGACCGCCGAGGCGGTGTCGGTGGCGCAGGCGGTGAGCCTGCGCAGCTACTACCTGCAGGGCACGCCGGCCACGCCCGCCGATCTCGTCGAGTGTCTGGTCGGCGCCGCGATCAAGACGGACAAGAACGACATCGCGCTGCTGCGCCGCTACTTCGAGCAGCGCGTGGCCAAGCGCAAGGGCCAGCACTGGCAGGACTTCTACGCCGCGCGCCACGCGCTGCCGGCCTGACCATGGCCCGGCTGCGCGTCGTCGGTGTGCGCCACCACAGCCCGGCCTGCGCGCGGCTGGTGCGCGCGGTGATCGCCGCCGAGCGTCCGGTGGCGGTGTTGATCGAGGGTCCGAGTGACCTGACCCCGCGCCTCGACGAGCTGGGGCTGGCGCACCAGCTCCCGATCGCGATCTACAGCTACTGCCTACCGGCCCACGACGTCGACCCAGCCACGGTGGCCGGCGGCGTCGTCGCCCAGGCGGGGTGGTCGCCGCTGTGTGCCTACTCGCCAGAGTGGGTGGCGCTCCACGACGGACGGGCGAGCGGCGCCGAGGTCGCGTTCATTGATCTGCCCGGCTGGCATCCGGCGTTCGCCACCATGGCGAACCGCTACGGCGATCGCGATCATCAGGTGAGCGCGGCGCTGCGCGACGCCGCCCACCGCCACGGCTTCGACTCGACCGACGCGCTGTGGGATCACCTGTTCGAGCAGCCGGGCGACGACGCGACGCTGGGCGCGCGCCTGGGGACGTACTTCGCCGCGCTGCGCGGCGAGCAGGAGGCGAGCGACGCCGATCTCGTCCGCGAGGACTTCATGGCCGACGGCATCGCCTGGGCGCTGGCCCAGGCCGACGCCCGCGGCGGTGGCACGGTCGTGGTGGTGTGCGGCGGCTTCCACCAGGCGGCGCTCGAGCGCTTGGTCATCGGGCGGGTGGCGCCCTCGGCGCGGCCGGCGATCCCGGCGCCGCCGACTGAGCTGGCCCGCACCGGCAGCTACCTCGTGCCGTTCTCGTTCTTCCGCCTCGACAGCTTCACCGGCTACGCCTCGGGCATGCCGTCGCCGGCGTTCTACCAGGCGCTGTGGGACGATCCGGTCGGGGCACCGGAGACGATGGCGATGGCCGCGGTCACCCGGCTGCGCGGGCGCGGTCAGCGCGTCTCGACCGCCGATGCGATCGCGGCGGTCGAGCTGGGCCATGGGCTCGCTCGCCTGCGCGGTCATCGGGCGCCGACCCGGTGCGACGTCCTCGACGGGCTGGCCGCGGCGCTGATCAAGGACGCGCTCCGCGCGCCGGTGCCGTGGTCGGCGCGCACCGTCCTGACGCGCGGCACCGATCCGTACCTGGTGGAGATCGTCGCGGCGTTCTCCGGCGATCGCGAGGGCGCGCTGGCGCCCGGCACGCCGCAGCCACCGCTGGTGGCCGACGTCGCCGCCGAATTGGCGGCGGTCGGGCTCGCGTTCACTCGCACGCCGACGCCGATCCGCGTCGACCTCTTCGCGGCTGAGGCGGCGGCGCGCCGACGCGTGCTGTATCGCCTGCGATGGCTGGGGATCCCCGGCGTCGCCCGGGTGCAGCGCGCCGATCTGCGCCGCGGCCGCACGCAGCCGGTCGAGGTCTGGCAGCTCGTCGAGGACGACCGCACCGCCGGCGCGGTCATCGAGGCCGCGGTGTGGGGGGCCACCCTGGCGGCGGCGGCGCTGGCCCGGGTGCACCGCCACCTGCAGGACCTCACCGGCGTCGGCGAGCTGGCCGCGGCGATGGAGGACGCGCTTCACGCCGGCTTCGGCGCGGTGGTCGACGCGCTGCGCGACCGGGCGGCCGAGGCAGTGGCCCGCGAGCCGCAGTTCGCGATCGCCGGCGCGGCGTTGGCACGCTTGGCGGCGCTCCACGTCGCCGAGCCGACGCGAGGGCTCGCCAGCCTGATCGAGGCGGTGCTCGAGCGCGCGCTGTGGCTGCTCGAAGGCCTCACCGGCCCGACCGTGGCGCTCGAGCCGGGGGTGGTCGACGGGATCGTCGCGATCCGCGCGGCGCTCGAGTTCGAGCTGCCGGACCACGCCGTGGTGAGCGAGCGCGTCGTCGCGGCGCTGCGCCGTCGGGTCGAGGCCGCCGACGCGCCGCCGGCGGTGCGCGGCGCCGCGCTGGGGGCGCTGTGGTCGAGGGCCGACGTCGCCAGCTCTGGCGCGGTCGCGGCCCAGGCCGAGGCGCTGGTGCCGCAGCTCGGCCTGGCGGCGCTGGGGGACTTCCTCGGGGGCGTGATCGCGCTGGCCCGCCACGAGTTCGCGACCTCGCCCATCCTGGGCGCGGTCGACGACCGCCTGCGCGCCGCCGGCCAGGCCGAGTTCCTGATCGCGCTGCCGCAGCTCCGGCGCGCGTTCGCGCAGTTCACGCCCCAGGAGCGCCGTGGCATCGCCCGCCGCGTGGTCGGCGACGCCGGCGAAGCGACCGTCCTGGCGTCGACCGCCGAGCCGGCCGCGGTGGTCGCGGCGTGCGGCTTTGAGGCGACGCTCTTGACGATCGCCGCGCGCGTCGGCGCGCTGGGAGCGGCGCCGTGAATCCCCTCGGGCGCTGGCGCCTGGTGCTGGGCAAGGCCGCGGCCGCCGAGCTCGACGGCCCGGGCGGCGTCGACGGCGAGACCCTGGCGCGCGACGCCGCCCTCGACTGGCTCTACGGGCGCGACGCCGCGCTGGGCGAACGCGACGAGCGCGGCGCCGACCTGTCGCCGTCGGCCCTGACCGTGCCGGAGTGGATAAGCCAGATCCACACGTTGTTCCCGCGCGAGACGATCGAGCGCCTGGAGCGCGACGCGGTCGAGGAGTTCGGCCTCCATGAGGTCGTGACCAACCGAGACGTGCTGGCGCGGATCGAACCGTCGGAGACGCTCCTGCGCGCCGTGCTCTTGACCAAGCACCTGATGAGCGCCGAGGTGCTGGACCTGGCGCGCGAGTTGGTGCGCAAGGTGGTGGCGCGGCTGGTCGAGGCGCTCGCGACCCAGGTGCGCTCGACCTTCGCCGGCGCTCGGCAGCGCCGGCGCTCGGCGCATCGCGCGATGCGCAACTTCGATCCCCGCGGCACGATCCGGTCCAACCTCGGCCACTGGGTCCCGGCGCGTCGCCAGCTCGTGATCGAGCGGCCGTTGTTCTGGAGCCGGCAGCGGCGCCACGGCGAGCAGTGGCAGATCATCGTCGCGGTCGACCAGTCGGGCAGCATGGTGGGCTCGGTGATCCACGCCGCGGTGACGGCCGCGTGCCTGTGCGGCCTGCCGGCGGTGAAGCTGCAGTTGGTCGCCTTCGACACCGAGGTGATCGATCTGAGCACCCACCTGACCGATCCGGTCGAGACCCTCATGAAGGTGCAGCTCGGTGGCGGCACCGACATCGCGCGCGCGGTGCGCTACGTCGAAGGCCTGGTCGAGCATCCGACGCGCACGCTGGTGGTCTTGATCACCGACCTGTTCGAAGGCGGCGACGCCGACGACCTGGTGCGGACCACGCGCCGGCTGGTGGCCCAGGGCGTCCGGTTCGTGACCTTGGCCGCCCTCGACGCCACCGCGGCGCCCACCTACGACCGCGACCTCGGCCAGCGCCTGGTGCGGGCCGGCGCCTCGGTCGGCGCGATGACGCCGTTCCAGCTCGTCGAGTACCTGAAGGGGATCGTCAAGTGATCCGCGCCGATCTGCTGGCGCTCACGCCGGAGGCGCTGGCCCGTCTGGCCAACGTCGGCCTGGTCAAGCGCGCGCAGAAGGAGGTGCTCGCGGGCGTCGTGACGGCGTTGACCGTCGAGCCCGACGGCACGGTGCTGGCCGTGAGCAAGGACGGCGCGACCACCCGGCTTCCGGTCAACGCGCCGCTGGGCGCCGCGCCGTGCACCTGCGGCGCGATCGCGGTGTGTCGGCACCGGCTGGCCGCGGTCCTGGCCTACCAGCAGGAGCACGGCGCCGCCGCGGTCCCGCCCACGCCCTGGGATCCCGGCGCGTTCACCGACGCGGAGATCGCGGCGACCTGTGGCGCCGGGGTCGCGATCGCCGATCGGCTCGCCGCCGCCGGGGTGACGATCGCGATCGAGGCTGGCGCCGCGCCGGTGGCCCGGCTGCCGATGGCGACCGTGATGTTCCTGGTGCCCGGCTCGCTGGCCTTCGCCAAGTGCGATTGCAGCAAGGGCGCCGGGTGTGAGCACGTCGCGCTGGCGGTGCGCGGGTTCCGCCAGCGCCCCGACGGCGGGCTCGCGGTGTTCGGCGGCGGGGGCGGCGCGGCGACCGCCGCTGGGGCGAGCGCCCGGGCCGCGGTCGAGCAGTGGGCCACGCAGATCTGTCAGTTCGGCGTGGCCGCCCCTGGCGCCGCCGAGCGGACCCAGGCCTTGCGCGCGCTCGCGGTCCGCGAGCGCTGGGCGTGGATCGCCGACGCCTGCGAGGACTACGAGCGCGCGGTCGATCGGCTGACCGCGGCCAAGGCCAGCTTCCGGACTGCGTCGCTGACCGCGCTGGTTGGCGAGCTCGTGGTCCGGGCCCGGGCGGCGGCGGCCGACGCGCCCGAGCTGCGCCCGGCCTGGGTGCTGGGCAGCGACGCGCCGGCCGACGTCGCGATGGAGAAGGTGCGGCTGGTGGCGCTGGGCTGTCGCCTGGTCGCGGACGACGACCGCCGGCTGGCGTCGTTGTACTTCGTCGATCCCGACACCGCGACCGTGCTGGTCCTGGCCAAGACCTGGGCCGGTGAGCGGCGCCACGGCGCCGACCTCGGTAAGCTGTTCGCGTCGAGCCGGATGTCGATCGCCGAGCTCGTGCAGGGCGAGCTGGTGACCCGGGCGGCGCGCCGCAAGGCCAACGGCGCCCTCGACCTCGCGGCGTCCCGCAGCATGCAAGCGACGTTGCTTCCCGCCGGCGGCGGCTGGGACGCCTTGCCCGAGCCGATCCTGGTGCGCGACCTGCGGGCCCACGCGCGTCGGCTCGCGGCCGCGCCGCCGGCGGTGGTCGCGCCACGCCTGGTCGGTCACGGCGTCGCGGTGGTGGCGATCGCGCGGGTCGAGCAGGTCGCGGTCAGCGCTGATCGCCTCGAGCTGACGGCGGTGGTGCGCGACGCCGTCGACAACGCGCTGACCCTGCGCTGCGACTTCGAGGCGGTCTGCCCGGGAGCGGTCGACGCGCTGGCCCACGCGCTCGCCGCTGGACCGCGGTTCGTCTCCGGCGTGCTCGAGGCTCGCGCCGACGGGTGGCACATGCGGCCCCTGGCGATCGTCACGACGCGCCTGCTGGTCCTCGATGTGGCGCCGACCAAGGGGCCCGCGCCGCCGGTCGTCGACGCCCCGGCGCCGGTCGCCGCCGCCGGCGGGCATCCGCTCGGGCCGGTCCACCGCGCCTGGCACGACTTCCTCGACGCCGCGCTGCTCCAGGGCCTGCGCGCCGCCGCGCCGCTGGCGGCGCGCGCGGCGGTCGCGGCCTCGACCCTGGCGTTGCCGCGCCTGGCGCCGCTGCTCACCGCGGCCGGCGCCGGGGACCTCGCCGCGACGCTCGACCTGTTCGCGCTGGCCGCGCTGGCGCCCCACGCCGAGCTGGTCCGCCTCGCCGACGGGTGAGCGGTGGCGCGGCCAGGCCGCCGGCGGGCGTGGCATGATCGCGCGATGCGCCGATGGTTGCCGCTCGTGATGCTCGGCCTGGTGGCCTGTTCGAGCGCGGCGCCGCGCAGCCCGGCCGCGAGCTCCCCGTCGACGGCGGCGTCGACGGCGGAGGTCCTCGCGCGGATCCGCACGACGCCGCTGGCCGAGCTGGCCGGCGCCGCAGGTGACCTCGAGGTGGCTGCGGCCGAGGTCGAGCAGGTGACGGCCGCGCTGTGGGCTCGCTACCGCGCCGAGGTCGCGGCCGACCCAGCGCGGCGCGCGGCCCGGGCGCAGCAGGCGTTGACTCACGGCGACGTGGTCCTGCGCTACCGCGAGGAGACGATCGGCGCGCGGCCGCCCGAGGGCTACCCGCTGTACCTCGCGCTCCACGGCGGCGGCGGCGCGCCGCCGGCGCTCAACGACGATCAGTGGGCGCAGATGCAGCGCTACTACCGGGCCAGCGTCGACGCCGGGGTCTACCTCGCGCCGCGCGGCGTCAGCGACACCTGGGACCTGCACTTCCGCCCGGCGTCGTATGCGCTCTACGACCGGTTGATCGAGGACGCGCTGGTGTTCGCCGACGTCGATCCCGACCGCGTCTACCTGCTCGGCTACTCGGCCGGTGGCGATGGCGTGTATCAGCTCGCGCCGCGCCTGACCTCACGGCTGGCGGCCGCGAGCATGTCGGCCGGTCATCCCAACGGCGTCGGGCTCGACAACCTGTACCACCTGCCGCTGGCGATCACGGTCGGCGAACTCGACGACGCCTACCAGCGGAATACGGTCGCCGCCGAGTACTGCGGGCGCCTCGCCGCCCTGGCCGCCGCGCACCCTGGCGGCTACCGCGGCGCGTGCTTCGTCCACCTCGATCGGCCGCATAACGTCCCCGACAACGACCCGCGTGCCACCACGTATCGGGTGCTGGCTGAGCCGGCGGCCTGGCTGGCGCGCGGCGACCGCGCGTCGCGCGCGGTCGATACCAACGCGGTGCGCTGGCTGCGCACGCACCGGCGGAGCCGCCGCGCGGCGACGCTGCGCTGGGACCTGGCGACCCGCGCGCCTGTCGAGCGCGTCGTCAACGCGGTCGCCGGCGACCTGGCCCTCCTGGCACCGTCCCAGACCTTCGACTGGCTCGCGGTCGAGGGCGACGCGCCGACCACCGGGGTGATCGAGGCCCACCTCGACCGCGACGCCAACGCGATCGCGATCACCGGCGCGCCGCCGACCTTGCGCGTGCGCCTGGGCCCCGACCTGGTCGACCTCGAGCGCGAGCTGCGGCTGATCATCGACGGCGAGCCGGTGGTCGTGACGGCGCGGCCTCACCTGGCGACCCTTGCCCGCACGCTGCTCGAGCGCGGCGACCCCCGCCTGGCCTTTCCGGTCGACCTGCGCCTCCGCCGCGTCGACGGCGGGTGGCAGATCTTGTTCACGCCCGAGGCCTAACCTGCCGACCATGAGCCGGGTCGGAGCCGACATGACGCCTTCGGTCGCACGCTGCGTGCTCGCGATGACCTCGATGGTGAGCCTCGCGCTCGGCTGCGGCGGTGGCGGAGGGGCCGGCGTCGACGCGCCCGGACTTGACGCGCCGTGCGCCGCGGCGGAGCCGGTGCGCGACGTGCCGTACCAGGCGCTGCCGGGCGTGGCGCCGGCGCTCCAGGCCCTGGACCTGTACCCGCCGTGCGCCAGTGGCGCCGCGCCGGTGGTGATCTGGGTCCACGGCGGGGCCTGGGCGGTCGGCGACAAGGCCAACGGCATGACCGACAAGATCGCGCTCTTCAACCAGGCCGGCTACCTCCTGGTGAGCGTCAACTACCGTCTGTCGCCCGACGACGATCGCCTCGAGCCCGGGCGCGTGCGTCACCCCGATCACGTCGAGGATGTCGCCGCCGCGATCGCCTGGGTCGCCGACCACGCCGCCAGCTACGGCGGCGATCGGTCCCGGCTGGCAATCCTCGGCCACAGCGCCGGGGCTCACCTGGTGGCGCTGGTCGCCACCGACGGCCAGTACCTCGCGGTCCATGGTCGGTCGCCGGCGCTGCTCCGCGCGGTCGGGTCCTTCGACACCGAGGCCTACGACATCCCGCGGACGATGGCGACCGCAGCGCCCCGCCAGGCGACGATCCTCGAGAACGCGTTCGGCGACGATCCCGGGGTGTGGCGTCAGGCCTCGCCGCATCACCAGCTCGTCGACGGTCGACCGGCGCCGCCGTTCCTGCTCGTGCGCCGCGGCGACGCCGAGCGGGCGGCGACCGAGCAGGCCTTCCACGATCGCCTGCTCGCGGTCGGCGGCGACAGCACGATCATCGACGCGTCGTCGTTGACCCACGAGGAGGTCAACGACCACATCGGCGCGCCGGGCGACGCGGTCATGACCGCGCCGATCCTGACCTTCCTCGCCGCCCACCTGGAGTGACGGCGGCCGACGTGGTCAGCGCCGATCGAAGCGATCGAGCTCCATGACCTTGACCCAGGCGGCGACGAAGTCGCGGTAGAGCGCCTCGGCGCCGTCGACGCTGGCGTAGACCTCGGCCAGCGCGCGGAGCTGGGCGTGGGAGCCCAACCACAGGTCGACCCGCGTCGCGGTCCAGCGCGGCGCGCCGGTGGCGCGGTCGACGCCCTGGTAGGTGCCGTCGGCGGTCGGCCGCCACACCGTCGCCATGTCGAGCAGGTGGACGAAGTAGTCGTTGCTCAGCGTCTCGGGGCGCTCGGTCAAGACGCCGTGGTCGCCGCCGTCCGCGTTGATGGCGAGGACGCGCAGGCCACCGATGAGCGCGGTGAGCTGCGGCGCGCTCAACGTCAGGAGCTGGGCGCGATCGAGCAGGCGGGCCTCCTCGGTGCGGCCGTCGTCGGGCCCGCGGTAGTTGCGAAAGCCGTCGCTCTTCGGCTCGAGGGGCGCGAACGACGCGGCGTCGGTCTGGGCGGCGGTGGCGTCGGTGCGGCCGGGGGTGAAGGGCACGGTCACCGCGTGGCCGGCGCGTCGGGCGGCCTCCTCGATGCCGACCCCGCCGGCCAGGACGATCAGATCGGCCAGTGAGATGCGCTTGCCGTCGGCGCGGGCGGCGGCGAAGTCGCGGGCCACGCCCTCGAGCGCCGCCAGCACGCGGGCGAGCTGATCGGGGCGGTTGACCGGCCAGTCGCGCTGCGGCGCGAGCCGGACGCGGGCGCCGTTGGCGCCGCCGCGCTTGTCAGAGCCGCGGAAGGTCGAGGCCGAGGCCCAGGCGGTGGCGACCAGCTCCGACACCGAGAGACCGGTGGCGAGGACGCGGCGCTTGAGGTCGGGCAGGTCGGCGTCGTCGACCAGCGGGTGATCGATCGGCGGCAGCGGGTCCTGCCACACGAAGGCCTCGGCCGGGACCTCGGGCCCGAGGTAGCGCGCGCGCGGGCCGAGGTCGCGGTGGGTGAGCTTGAACCAGGCCCGGGCGAAGGCCGCGGCGAAGGCGTCGGGGTCGGCAAGGAACCGCCGCGAGATCGCCTCGTAGGCCGGGTCGAAGCGCAGCGCCAGATCGGTGGTCAACATCGTCGGGAGGTGGCGCTTACCGGGAGCGTGGGCGTCGGGGATCGTGGCGGCGCCGCCCTTGGCGATCCACTGCTGCGCCCCGGCCGGGCTGCGGGTCAGCTCCCACTCGTGGGCGAACAGGTGCGTGAAGAAGTCGTGGCTCCACCGGGTCGGGGTGGTGGTCCAGGTGACCTCGGGGCCGCCGGTGATGGTGTCGGCACCGTGGCCGGTGCCGTGGCGCGACCGCCAGCCCAGGCCCTGCTCCTCGAGGGGGGCGGCCTCGGGCTCAGGACCGACCGCGGTCACCGGGCCGGCCCCGTGGGCCTTGCCGAAGGTGTGGCCACCGGCGATCAGCGCGACGGTCTCCTCGTCGTCCATCGCCATGCGCGCGAAGGTCTCGCGGATGTCGCGGGCGGCGGCGAGCGGATCGGGGTGGCCGCCCGGGCCCTCGGGATTGACGTAGATGAGGCCCATCTGCACGGCGGCCAGCGGGTTGGCCAGCTCGCGGTCGCCGCGGTGGCGTTGATCGGCCAGCCAGGCGCGCTCGCCGCCCCAGTCGACCGAGGTGTCGGGCTCCCAGGTGTCGGCGCGGCCGCCGGCGAAGCCGAGCGGCTGAAACCCCATGGTCTCGAGGGCGACGTTGCCGGCCAGGATCATGAGGTCGGCCCACGACAGGTTGCGGCCGTACCTCTGCTTGATCGGCCACAGGAGGCGCCGGGCCTTGTCGAGGTTGGCGTTGTCGGGCCAGCTCGACAGCGGTGCGAACCGCTGCTGACCGCCGCCGGCGCCGCCGCGGCCATCGCCGATGCGGTAGGTGCCGGCGCTGTGCCAGGCCAGCCGCACGAACAGCGGACCGTAGTGGCCGAAGTCGGCCGGCCACCACGGCTGCGAGTTGGTCATGAGCGCGGCCAGGTCGCCCTTGACCGCGGCCAGATCGAGCGCGCCGAAGGCCGCGGCGTAGTCGAAGCCGGGGCCCATGGGATCGGCGGCCGGCGATGGCTGGTGCAGGACCCGGAGGTCGAGCTGGTGTGGCCACCAGTCGGTGTTGGCGGTGGCCCCGCCGCTGGGGTGGTGGAATGGACACTTCGACGCTGGCGCTTCGCTCGACATGGCAGCCTCCTCACCGACGCCGGGCGGCGTCTGGTGGGGTCAGTGTGGGGTGCGCCGAGTGACATGTCCAAGTCATCGTCGAGATGCCAGCGATAAGTAGGGCTTATCAGGGGGGCCTGCGACAGGGGCGACCGCGGCCGGTCGCGGCGAAGTCAGCGGCGGTGACCCACCCGCTCGCGGCGTCGCGCGTGGGAGGGAGGATGTGGAAGCCCGAGCCGATCCGTCGTCCCCATCCGTTCCGACAACCTGGCCGCGCTGGGCGGGTCGCCCTGGCGGCCCTGGCCCTGGCGGCTGGCACGCTCGCGCCACGCGGAGGCCCGCCCACGGTCGAGGCCCAGGCCGCCACTGGTTCGATCGCCGGGGTCGTGCGCGACCGCGACACCGGCGAGGTGCTCGCCGGCGCGACCGTGGTGATCACCGACGCGGCCGGCACGATCGCACCCGAGATCACCGATGAGCACGGCCGCTACCGCGTGGATGGGCTCCGGCCCGGGCGCTACCGCGTGACCGTCTTCTACGGTGACGTTCAGGTCGAGCGGGGCGAGGTCATCGTGACCGCGGGTCGGGTGACCAAGGTCGCGGTGTCGGTCAAGGCAGTCAGCTCCGAGGTCATCACGATCACCGCGTCGGCGCCGACCATCGATCCGACCACGACCACGACCGGCGTCACCCTGACCGCGGACTACACCAAGAACCCTCCGGTCGGGCGCACCTTCGGCGCGGCCCTCGGGGCGGCGGCCGGTACGCAGGGCGACAGCCTTGGTGTGAGCTTCTCCGGCGCGACCTCGGCGCAGTCGACCTACGTCGCCCAAGGGATCAACACGCCGAGCGGCGCCCCCGGCGCCGACGTCGCGCACCACACCGAGGCCTACGCCCGCCTGCGCGACAACCCGTTTCACCACGTCGCGCTCGCGCCGCGCTCGACGTTCTCGATCGACGTCGACACCGCGTCGTACGCCAACCTGCGACGGTTCGTCCGCGAGGCCACGCCGATCCCGGCCGACGCCATCCGCACCGAGGAGCTCATCAACTACTTCCGCTACCGCGACCCCGAGCCGACCGGCCCCACGCCGTTCGCGGTGACCACCGAGCTCGCGGCCAGCCCGTGGCATCCCGGCTTCCAGCTCCTGCGGGTCGCCCTGCGCACGCGGCCGATCGTCAAGGACCAGGTGCTGCCGCGCAACCTGGTGTTCCTCCTCGATGTGTCCGGCTCGATGGAGAGCCCCGAGAAGCTGCCGCTGCTCGTGCAGTCGATGGGCCTCCTGGTCGACAACCTCCGGCCGCAGGATCAGGTCGCGATCGTGGTCTACGCCGGCGCCGAGGGCGTGGCGCTTCCGACCACCTCGGGCGCCGACAAGGCGGCGATCCGCGCGGCGCTCGCCAACCTCGCGGCCGGCGGCTCGACCAACGGCGGCGCCGGCATCACCCGGGCCTATGCGCTGGCGCGGGCGTCGTTCCTCACCGGCGGCGTCAACCGCGTCATCCTGTGCACCGACGGCGACTTCAACGTCGGCACGACCAGCGAGGGCGAGCTGACCCGCCTGATCGAGGACGAGCGCAAGCACGGCGTCTACCTGAGCGTGCTCGGCTTCGGCATGGGCAACCTCAAGGACTCGACCCTCGAGGCCCTGGCCCGGGACGGCAACGGCAACTACGCGTACATCGACTCGCTGGCCGAGGCCCGCAAGGTGCTGATCGCCGAAGGTGGCGCGACCTTGGTGACGGTGGCCGACGACGTCAAGCTGCAGGTCGAGTTCAACCCGGCTCAGGTCGCGGGCTACCGGTTGATCGGCTACGAGGATCGCCTCCTGGCCGACCGCGACTTCGCGGACGACGCCAAGGACGCCGGCGAGCTCGGCGCTGGACACTCGGTGACCGCGCTCTACGAGCTGGTACCGGTGGGCGCGACCGTGCCCGGGCCGGCCGTCGAGCCGCTCACCTATCAGACGCCCGCGGCCGCGACCGGCTCGCGCGAGCTCTTGACGATCAACGTTCGCTACAAGCGACCGGGCGCCAAGACCTCGACCTTGTCGCGCCACGCGGTGGCCGGCGCGCCGCGCGCGCTGTCCGACACCAGCGACGACTTCCGCTGGTCGGCGGCCATGGCCGGCCTGGGCATGCTGCTGCGCGGCGCCCCCGATCGCGGCGCCGTCACCTGGGCCGAGGTCGCGGCGCTGGCCAAGGGCGCGGTCGGTCCCGACCCCGAGGGCTATCGCAAGGACGCGCTGGCGGTGATCGCCGGCGCCGAGGCGCTGGCGCCGAAGCCGTGACCTGTCACTCGGCGGCGGCGGGCGCGTCGCCGCCCTTGCAGCACATCCCGCCCTCGATGCCGTAGGAGATGCGCGCGACCTCGCTGGTGCCGTCGGGGCACGCGACGTTGCCGTCGCCGATGTCGCCGACCACCTGGTAGCCGAGGCACTCGCACTGCTTGGCGTCGGCCGGGACGCCGCCGGTGGCCTCGACGCCGCAGGTGTCGCCGGTGGCGACTGGGGCCGGCTGGGCGGCGGGCTTGGCGCCGCCACCGCAGGCGGCGAGGGCGAGGGCGAAGGCGAAGGCGAGCGAGGAGATGCGCATGGCGCGAGGGTACGGCCCGGGCCCGGCGAAGTCGATCGGCGCGCGCCGTCGTGTCACGCGCGCGCGGCCATCGCCGCCAGGCCGGCGGCGACCGAGGTCAGCTCCTCGCCGCCGACCACGCGCTCGGCGCCGAAGCGTCGGGCCAAGACCGCGCGCACCGCCGGCACCAGCGACGAGCCACCGGTCGCGAACACCCGATCGATCGCGGCCGTGGTCACGCCGGCGGCGGCCAGGGCGTCGTCGATCGCCTGGTCGATCGCCTCGAGCTCGGGCGCGATCCAGGCCTCGAAGTCGGCGCGGGCGATCGCGGCGTCGATCGCGACGTCGGGGCGGCGCAGGTGGAACGCCGCGGCGCTGGCCCCGGTCAGCGCGACCTTGGCGGCCTCGACCGCGCCGTGGAGCGGCAGGCCGAGGTCGTCTTCGATCACGCGGAGCAGGCGAGCGATCCCGACCGGGTCGAGGGCGCCGGCGGCGATCCGCTCGAGGAGCGCCAGGGTGTCGCTGGTCTTCAGCATCGACAGGTGATGCCAGCGGCGCAGGCGGTTGTAGAGCCAGCTCGGCACTGGGGCCTCGCCGCCAAACTCGGCGCGGTAGCGCGAGCCCTTGCCCAGGGCCGGCGCCACCACCGCGTCGATCACCCGGGCGTCGAAGGCGTCGCCGGCCAGGGCCACGCCGCTGGTCGCCAGCACGGTCGTGTCACCGCCCGGCGCACACTCGACGACCGAGAAGTCGCTGGTGCCGCCGCCGAAGTCGGCGATCACGACCCGCTCGGTGCGGGTGAGGCGCGCGGCGTAGGCGTGGGCGGCGGCGATCGGCTCGGGCGCGAAGGTGACCTCGTCGAAGCCGGCCAAGGCCAGCGCGGTGCGCATCCGCGCCACCGCCCGGGCGTCGTCGTCGGCGGTCTCGGCGCCCCAGTAGCGGACCGGGCGTCCGCACACCACCCGGCGACCGAGGTCGATCGGCGCCGCGGCGCGCACCGCGCGCAGGTAGGTGGCGATCAGCTCCTCGACCTTGAAGCGCCGCCCGAAGATCGCGGTGTCGACGAACGACGCCGAGGCCAGGTGGCTCTTGATCGACTGCAACATCCGGGCGACGCCCTCGCTGGCGGCGTAGCGCGCGATCGCCGGGGCGCCGGCGGTGACCCGCATCGGCGCGCCGTCGTCGGCCGGCTCGAAGCACAGGACGGTCCGCCAGTACGAGGCGCCGGCCAGCGGCAAGATGCGCGCGGCGCCGGCGTCGTCGACCACCGCGAGCGCGCTGTTGGTGGTGCCGAAGTCGAGGCCGAGGGCGCGCGGGGTGTTGGGAGAGCTCCGCATGGGAGCTGGCCATTGTTCGCATACCGCCGACCTTTACAAGCTGGCGTCGCCCCCCTAATCTCGGGGAGCCAATCGGGAGGTGGACCGGTCGCGCAGGTCGTCGATGCGCCGATTCGTCGATCGCCGGGTCAGGAGCTCGCGGTCGTCGCCGCAGCGTCGCGGCGGAGCACCAGGTGGAACAGGCCCGGCGTCCGCCCGGCGACGATCTGGTGTCCGGTCCACGGACGACCGAGCTGGCCGGCCAGGCGCTCGAGGGCCGCGGCGTCGAGGCGGCGGTCGGGCCGCGTGACGACGACGTCGAGGCGGCCGTCGGGCAGAGGTGCCATCGACAGCCGCAGCCCTTCGGCGGTGGTGGTCGCGCGCCCGGCGGCGATCGCGGCGGCGACCTCCTCGACGTGGTGGGCGCCGGCCAGCCACAGGCCGGGCGCGAGATCGCGCCGGCGGGCCACCGCGAGCGCGGCGGTGGCGACGGCGAGGACGGCGGCGGTCGCGAGGGTCCACCAGCGCGGGTGATAGACCGCGGCCAGCGACGACGTGACGAGCGCGGTCCACTGCGCCTCGGTGACGCCGAGGCCCCGCGGCCGCAACGGATCGCCGCGGCCGAACTCGACGACGAACCGGCACAGCCCGTAGCCGCACAAGTACAGACACGCGCCGAGCCCGGCGGGCGCGCCGGTGAGCACCGCGGCGGTGCCGGCGCTCGCCCACGCCGCCGAGGCGCCGCCGTCGAGGAGCTGGAGCGGCACCAGGGGCACGTCGACCCAGCGCGCCGGGAAGCCCGCGGCGGCGTGGACCTCGCGGTAGCGGATGCCGCGACGCGCGACCCGGCCGTGGCAACACGCGACGCGGAAGCAGCCCAGGCGCCCGAAGGTCAGGCCCAGCCCCATGCCGAGGGTGGCGACGTCGATCGCGGCGCCGACCGGACCGCCGGCGATCGCGGCGGCGAGCGCGGTCGCGCCGACCGCGGCCAGGGTCTGTTCGTAGTAGACGAGGCGCTCGACGCCGTACGCGATCTGCGCGACCTTGATCGAGACCAGCATCGCCATCGGCGGCACGATCGTCACGATCAGCCGCAGCGCGAGGTCGAGCGCGAGGTGGCGCGCCAGCGCGATCGCCAGGATCACGCCGGCCAGGTAGCCGATGAAGCCGCACACGAAGTACGCGCCCCATCGCCGCGGACCGACGGTCGGCTCGGCGCAGCGGGCCAGCGCGAGCTCGGCGCGCGACGGGCTCATCGGCCGGTGACCCGGCGCATGATCCGCCCGGCGGTGCGAGCGGCGACGGCGCGCGGCACCGCGCGGGTGGCGACCGCGGCGAGGCGGTTGGTGGCGCCGGGGATGACCAGCGTACGACGGCCGAGGCCGGCCAGGGCCGCGGTGACCACCGGGCCGACCGCCATCAGCTTGCCGGGGACCTTGGTCGGATCGACGCCGCTGTTCATCGGACCCTCGGTGTCGGTGCCGCCGGGACACAGGGTCAAGACGTCGACGCCGTCGGCGGCCAGCTCGATCGCCAGCGCCTCACCGAGCAGCAGATCGAAGGCCTTGGTCGCGCCGTAGACCGCGCTCCACGGCAGGCCCTGGAACGCACCGGTCGACGACACGATCACCAGGCCGCCGCGGCCGCGGCTCGCCAGGCGCGGACCGAGCGCCCGCGTCAACGCCACCGGAGCCTGGCAGTTGACCTCGATCATGCGCCGCTGCTCGGCGGGATCTTGCTCGAGGAACCGACCCTTCCAGCTCGTGCCGGCGTTGCACACCACCAGCCCGAGATCGAGCTGTCCGACCGCCGCGGCTAGCTCGGTCGCGGCGTCGGCCCGCGCCAGATCGGCGGCCACCACCTGGGTCGCGACCCGGTGTCGGGCGTGCAGCTCCTCGGCCAGCGCGGTCAGGCGCTCGCGGCGGCGCGCGACCAGCGCGACCGCGAGGCCCGCGGCGGCGAGCTGGCGCGCGAACTCGGCGCCGATCCCCGACGACGCGCCGGTGACCAGCGCCCACGGTCCGTAGCGATCGGCGAAGTCCTGGCGCAGCCGGGGCATCGCCCGAGGCTACCGCGAGCCGGGCGGATAGATCGTGAACACCGCGCGCACGGCGGCGCCGCCGGTCGGCCGGATCGCCCAGCCGCGGGCGGTCACCTGATGGCGCGCCAGCATCGCGGACAGATCGGCGCCGAGGCGGCCGAGGTGCTCAGCCGGGCCCTCGAGGACGACGTCGACGTCGGCGCCGACGAGCTGAGGCAGCGGCAGGAGGCGCGGATCGAGGCGCACCTCGACCAGGCCGCCGAGCGCGACGGCGCCGAGCGCGACCTCGAGGACGATCGGCGTGGGGCGCGGCACCGCGACCGCGATCGTCCCCGACCCCGTCGCGTCGAGGACCGGCGGCGCGACCGGTGGAGGTGGGCCGGGGGGCGTGGGCGCGGTCGCGATCGCCGGCGGCGGCGGCGCTGGCGGCGGCGGCGGTTCGGTCGGCATGTACACCACCGGCGGGCCCCGATCGCGCGGGCCGCAGCGCCCGTCGCCCGCGCCGCGGCCGAGGGCGAAGTTGAGGACGAGGGCGCCGGTCAGGGCGTCGACGCCGTCGGTGACGTCGGCGCGAAGGCGCACCCCGGGCGCGACCGCGCCACCGCAGCCGCCGAACGAGAAGGCCAGCTCGGCGTCGGCCAGCCAGCGCCCGGCCAGGCCAGCGTCGGTGGCGACCGCGGCGGGACCGGCCTGGAGCTGGACGAACAGCGGCGCCGGGGCGGGCCAGCCGGCGCCGAGGCGCACGCCGGCCTGGACCGCGAGCGCGCCGTGCAGGCCCTCGAGCTCGGTCGAGTCCTCGGCGCGGCCGAAGACGTAGTTGCCGGTGGCGACCGCGTGGACCCGCGGCGACAGGCGGGCGCCCAGCGACACGCCCAGGCCGAGCATGAACGGCGAGGCGTAGACGTCGGCGCCGGTCCAGGCGCGCTCGGACCACGGCCGATCGACCCGGTGGACGTTGCGCGGCTCGACGATGTTGAGCTCGAAGCCGAACCGCGCCGACGCGGTCACCGCCTCGACGGCGTCGGCGGTCAGGCCGCGGCTGTAGGCCAGCTCGAGGGCGGCGACGCCAGCGTTCTCGTCGTCGAGGTACAGGCCGATCTCGCGGGCCAGCCCGACGCGCGCGACCGGGCCGTCGCCGCCCAGAGCGTCGGCGGCGAGCTGATAGCCGGCGCCGGCCACCACCGCCCACGCGTCGCGATCGACCTCGTCGGTGAAGGCGCGCCAGCGGACCTGGCCGAGGAAGCGCTGGCCACGCGCGAGCTGGATCTCGTCGCCGCCGCCGCGCAGGCCGTAGCCGCCTAGCTCGTAGCGGACCCCGAGGGCGAGCGAGCGCGCCCGGGTGACGTCGACCTCGACGCCGAGCGCGTGGCTGGCGCCGGTGGTGGTCGGTCGGCCGAACACCGCGCCGACGGTCCAGTCGAGACCCCAGCGCCACTGCACCGGCTCGGGGCGGGCCATCGGGCGACAGGGGATCGGCTCGCCGGGACCGGGCAGCCGCTCGCCGAGGTCGCACGGCCGCAGGCCGCGCAGGTCTTCGAGCGAGACGCCCCTGGGCCAGCCCTCGTCATCGACCGGCGACCACGGTGCGGCGCCGGGGAGCGGCGTCGGCATGACCGGCGAGGTCGTGGGGGCGGGTGCGGGCGCGGCGGCGGGTGCTGGCAGCGGCTGGGCGACGGCGACGGTGGCGGCGACGATGAGGCAGCAGGCGGTGAAGGCGCGGGTGGACGACAGCGAGGCGAGGCGAGGCGACACGGCGATGGCGACGGTACAGCAAGCGACGTGCCGCGCCGACGACGCGCAAGTACGCGGACCGTCGCCGCGGGTCGTCGCCGTGGCGCCACACTCGCGGTCGACCGTCAACGGCTGGTGACGCCCGGGCCGCCGTGCGATCGTGCCGCGGTGACGTTCTCGGCCTGGTTCCAGTGCATCGCCGGCTGCCCCGGGCGGTGGTCGCTCCTCGAGGTTCGCTACCGCTGCCCGACCTGTGGCGAGCTCCTCGAGGTCGCCCACGATCTCGACGCGCTGCGCGCCGCCCACGACGGCGCCGGCTGGCGCGCGCTGTTCGATCAGCGCTGGCGCGGGCCGGCCTGGCCCGACGCCTCGGGCGTGTGGGGCAAGCGCGAGGTGGTGGCGCCCCACGTCCGGCCCGAGCACATCGTGTCGGCGGCCGAGGGCGCATCGGCGCTCTTGCCGGTGCCGGGCTACGCGCGCACCCTCGGGCTCGGCGAGGTCTTCGTCAAGCAGTGCGGCATCTCGCACACCGGGTCGTTCAAGGACCTCGGGATGACGGTGCTGGTGTCGACGGTCAAGCAGCTCATCGCCGACGGTGGCGCGGTGCGCGCGATCGCCTGCGCGTCGACCGGCGACACCTCGGCGGCGCTGGCGGCCTACGGCGCCGCGGCCGAGATCCCCACGGTGGTGATCCTGCCGCGCGGCAAGATCTCGACCGCGCAGCTCGTCCAGCCGCTGGCCAACGGCGCGCTCGTGCTCGCCCTCGACACCGACTTCGACGGCTGCATGGCGATCGTCGCGCGGCTGGCCGAGGACGGCGCGGTGTACCTCGCCAACTCGATGAACTCCCTCCGCCTCGAGGGCCAGAAGACCGTGGCGATGGAGCTGGTGCAGCAGCTCGGTTGGACCGTGCCCGACTGGGTGGTCATCCCGGGCGGCAACCTCGGCAACGTGTCGGCGCTGGCCGCCGGGTTCCGGTTGATGATCGCGCTCGGCATGATCGACCGCGCGCCGCGGATCTGCGTCGCCCAGGCCGCCAACGCCAGCCCGCTGTACCAGGCCTACCTGCGCGGGTTCGCCGACTTCGCGCCGGTCGTGGCCCAGCCGACGCTGGCCTCGGCGATCCAGATCGGCAACCCGGTGAGCTGGAAGAAGGCGGTGCGCGCGCTCGAAGACACCGACGGCATCGTCGCCGCCGCCACCGAGGCCGAGCTGGCCGACGCCGCCGCGGCCGCGGATCGCCACGGCCTGTTCACCTGCCCGCACACCGGGGTCGCGCTGGCGGCCCTCGAGCAGTCGGCGGCGCGCGGCGCGATCGCGCGCGGCAGTCGGGTGGTCGTGGTGTCGACCGCCAGCGGCCTCAAGTTCGCCGACTTCAAGATCGGCTACCACGAGGGTCGGCTGGCCGCGGTCGACGCTCCGCGCTGGAGGAATCAGCCGGTCGAGGTGCCGGCGAGCTTCGAGGACGTGCGCGGGGCGATCGAGCGAGGGCTCGAGGTGCGCGTGGGGTAGAGGAGGAGGAGGAGGCCGAGACCGAGGCGGAGGCGGAGACCGAGGCGGAGACGGAGACCGAGACCGAGACCGAGACCGAGGCCGAGACGGAGACCGAGACCGAGACCGAGGCGGAGACCGAGACCGAGACCGAGGCGGAGACCGAGACCGAACCCGAACCGAACCCGAACCCGAACCCGAACCCGAACCCGAGACCGAGGCGGAGACCGAGACCGAGGCCGAGACCGAGGCCGAGACCGAGGCCGAACCCGATCGGGGAGGCGCTAGCGGGCGGCGGGCTTCTTGGCCGTGGGCTTCTTGGCCCTGGGCTTCTTGGCCGCGGGCTTCTTGGCGGTGGGCTTCTTGGCGGTGGGCTTCTTGGCGGTGGGCTCTTGGGCCGCGGGCTTCTTCGCCGCGCCCGTCGGCTTCGTGCTCGCGGCCCGGGCCCGGACCTTCGCGATGTACGCGGCGGCGTCGGGCGTCTCGCACGCGGTGTCGCCGTGATCGATCACCACCGGCCCGAGGCGGGCCGCGACCGCCTTCGCCGGCTCGGCCAGCTCGTCGGAGCGGCCGCCGATCGCGATCAGCGCGCCGTGCATGCCCTCGCGCGCGCGGTTGGGGGCGGTCGGCAGCCGCCGCTCGATCACCGCCAGGTACGGCGTGAACGCGGCGTCGGCGATCGCGCGATCGTGCGATGCGAGGTGGGCCATCACCGACCAGCCGCAGCGCGCGACGAACTCGTCGTCGCTGCCGATCCACTGCGCCATGCGCTCGAGGGCCAGCGGCGAGCGCGCGACCACGGCCGCCACCAGATCGACGACCACGTGATAGCGCAGCCCGCCGGCCCAGCGATCGGCGAGGTCGGCGTCGAGGGCGCGCGGGTCGGCGATCAAGGCGGCCAGGGCGCGGGCGTCGGTGTTGCCGCTGTCCCACAGCGCCTGGGCCAGCGCGTGATCGGTGCCGAGTCGCTTGGCCAGGTCGCGCAGCGCGCCGAAGGGCACGCCGAACAGCGGCTCGGGGGCGCCGTGGCGGCGGTAGGTCTTGCGAGTCGCCTCGGCGCCGGCGGCGGCGAGAGCGGCGAGCACAGCGGCCACGTCCATGGTCCGACGGTGCCACGGTCGCCGGGCGGCTGTCACGTCGACCGACCGGTCAGGTCGAGCGGGAGGGCTTTCCCGCCCGACGGTCCGCGGCCTGCGGTAACGTCCCCGTATGATCCGATCCTGGGGATGCGGCGCGCTCGCCGTCGCCGCGCTCGTCGCCTGCGGCGGCGACGATCAGCCTTCGCCGGACGCCGGTCCTGGCGTCACCACCGCGCACTGCAGCTTCGCGCCGGTCGCCACCAACGCCGGCACCGGGACCAGCGCCGCCGCCGCCGCGCTGCAGGCGGGCGCCGCCGAGGTCGCGCTCGACATCCCGGTCGGCACCGCGCTCGGTGGTTACACCGGGCGGGCCCGGGCCCTGGCCGACGCCACGCCGGTCGACAACCGCGACATCCCGCTGGCCGGCGCGTTCCTGCCGTCGGTCGGCGTCGAGACCCGGCCGATGGTCAAGGCGGTGGCGCTGCGAGCCGGCGGGACCACCGTGGTCTGGCTCAAGGTCGACGCGATCTTCGCCTACGAGGGCTTCGTCTTCGACCTCGAGGACCGGCTGGGCGAGAGCTACCGCGGCAAGATCTTGTGGTCGACCTCGCACAGCCACGCCGCCTGGGCGCAGTACACCGCGCACACCCCGCTCAAGGTCGGGGCCAGCGAGCGGCGCAAGCTGGTCGGCGATCGCACCTTGGCGGCCGCCGAGGCCGCGGCCCGGGCGGCGATCGCTGCCTTGCGCCCGGCCCGCATCGGCTTCGCCACCGACGTCGACTTCGACGTCGGCGATGTGCTCACCCGCGATCGCCGGGGCGACAACGACAGCCTGCCCGGCGGCAACCGCAAAGACGATCGCCTGCACCTGATCCGGATCGACGAGACCGGCGGCGCGCCGATCGCGATCATCCCGGTGTTCGGGATCCACGGCACGCTGGGCGACTCCGACAACCCCTACGCCTCGACCGACGCCACCGGCGGGATCGAGCGCGCCCTCGGCGAGCAGTTCGATCGCCCGGTGGTGGTCATGCACGTGCAGAGCGCTGGCGCCGACACCTCTCCGGTCGGCCACGGCGCGATCGACTGCACGCTGTCGCCCGGCGAGGCCGACGATCCGTGCTTCAACTTCGCGGCCGCCGAGGGGCTGGGCCGGACCGCGGTCGATCCGCTCATGGCGGCGTGGACCTCGGCCGGTGCGGCCATGACCGGCGACCTGGCGCTGTCGATGGTCACTCGCTCGATCGAGCTCGGGCCGAACCCGGCGCGGTTCACGATCCGCGATGGCGCCCTGGCCTACGCGCCCTTCGACGTCGCGCGCAACGCCGACCGCACGATCTACGACGGCGCCGGCGCGGTGGCGTCGCCGATCGACGAGTGGAATGCCCCGGTCGGCGCCGCGCTGTGCGAGAGCGCCACCGCGCAGTTCCCGGCCGCTGCGATGCCGAACACCGAGGACCTCGTGCCCTACGGCTCGTGTCTGCGCCTCGACGTCGCCGGCCAGGTGCTGGGCGCGATCTTGCGCCTCGACTTCTCCGACATCGCCGAGGACCGCCCGCCGTGCCAGACCACGCGCACCAGCATCGCCGCGCTGCGGCTGGGCGACTACCTGGTCGCGACCACGCCCGGCGAGCTGTCGGTGCTCTTGTCCGACAAGCTGCGCGCGGTGTCGCCGGTCGACAGCGCCCACACGATCACCGTCGGCTACAGCCAGGGCCACGTCGGCTACATGCTGACGCCGGAGGACTGGCTCCTCGGCGGCTACGAGCCGAGCATCACGTTCTGGGGGCCCCTCGAGGCCGAGTACGTGGTCGAGCGGCTCGCCGAGCTCCTGCCGCTGGCGATGATGCCGACGCGGCAGGACGGCGCCGCGGGTGGCACCGATCGCGTCGTGCCGCCGGCGGTCACCGACAGCTATCCGATCGACGCGGTCGCGACCCGACGCGGCACGGTGCCGGCGGCGATCCCGGTCGACCTGTGGATGCGCGCGGGACCGCCGACCCAGGCCCAGCCGGCGGCGCAGGTGCCGCGGGTCACCGGGCTGGCGACCTTCGTCTGGTACGGCGACGACTCGTCGGTCAAGACCCCGGTCGTCACCCTCGAGCGCAACCTCGGCACGCCGGCGACGCCGAACTGGCAGCCGGTGACCCGGCGCAGTGGGCGGCCGGTCACCGACGGCGAGCTCTTGCTCACCTACGCGCCGTCGCCCCTCATCCGCGCCAGCGCGCCGCAAGATCACCTGTGGGCGGTCGAGTGGCAGGTGGTGCCGTGGCTGGGCGCGCCCGGCGACGACCTCGGCCGGCGCGGCGCGGTGCCGCTCGGGCACTATCGCTTCCACGTCGCCGGCGACGGCTGGACCTTGGCCAGCGACGGGTTCGAGGTGGTCGCGGGCCCGCTGGCGGTGGCGGCGAGTCGGACGGGGGCGTCGATCACCGTGACCGCGGCGTGGGACGCGCCCAAGGGCTTTCGCTTGCTCGACCTGACCCGGGCCTCGAACCGTCCCACCGGGCTGCGCGGCCAGGCGATCACGGTGGTCGGCCTCGACGGCGGCGGCGCGCAGGTCGGCGCGCCGCGGGCCGCGACCACCGACGGCGACGGGCGCGCGACGATCGACTTCGGCGGCAGCGCGGGCCAGGTGGTGACGGTCCGGGTGACGGACGCCGACGGCAACGTCGGTGTCGACGCGCTGTAGAGCAGGACCCGATCAGAACGCGCCGGCGACGCCGACCGTGGCCCCGGCGGCGCTGGCGGTGAAGCGCGGCACGTAGCGCGGCCGGCGCTCGGTGCGGGTGGCGCGCGACAGGAACAGGGCGTCGACCAGCGCCGCGGCGCCGTAGCCCGCCATCGCGCCGAGCGCGGCGTTGCCGAGGGAGCAGAAATCGCCTTCGCAGTCCGCGCTCGCGCCGAGGTTGGCGAGGATCACCGTCGCTCCGAGGCGCAGCGCGAGGGAGCCGACCGCCGCGCCGGTGTGGCCCTTGCTCGCGTGCAGGAGCGGCGCGCCGAGGCCGGCGGTGAGGAGGCCGGCGCCGACCAGCTCCTCGGAGTCGAGCGAGGCGCCCGCCGCCACCAGGGCCACGGCCGCGGCGTCGACCGCGAAGGTCTCGAGCCCGTACCAGTCGACGATCTGCTCGTCGGCGTAGTAGACGGCCTCGGGTTCGACGGCGCCGGGCGCGGCGGCGACGGAGGTCGCCGGCAGCTCGGTCGCGCTACCCAGGAGGAACAGGAGCGAGGTGACGGCCAGCATGACCGCCATAGGAGCAATGGCTATACCAGTCGACCGACGATGGGGATTGACGGGCTTGCGTCGCCGCGGGTGGTGGAGGTCTGTCGATCACCGGTGGCCCTTGGTCGGCGGAGTGGACAGCGAGACGGGAGGCGGAGGCGGAGACCGAGGCCGAGACCGAGGCGGAGACCGAGGCCGACACCGATCCCGACCCCGACCC